>CAVZEZ010000007.1:0-91687 GCA_963774425.1 uncultured delta proteobacterium
GTTTCGTGTCAACAATAAATTGTAGTTCGTAAAGAAAGCTGGTTTTATAATCTTTGAAGGAAATACCGGTTTTCGGTGGCGATAGCGAAGAGGCGACACCCGTTCCCATCTCGAACACGGAAGTTAAGCTCTTCAGCGCCGATGGTACTGCATGGGAGGCTATGTGGGAGAGTAGGACGCCGCCGAAATCTTTTTAGCCCGGAATCGCATTGTGATTCCGGGCTTTTTTTTTGGCTAAATTGTCCGGCTCTAAGCCGCGGCCGCTGGCTAAAGGGCAGCCAGTTTGATCAATAAAGAAACTCCGAACAACAAGTAACAAATAAATAGTGACGAGTGACAAGTGACGAAGGAAGGAATGCGGTCGATTCTTTTTTTAAGGCCAGAGCGCAGCGATTCTACCCTTCGAAATTCATTATTCGTTATTCGATATTCTACGGTTCGCTTTTCCTGGTCACCTGACCCCTGACCCCTGACACCTGAAACCTTCAGGTAGTTTCATATAAGCCGCGGCCGCTGGCTAAAGGGCAGCCAGTTTGATCAAAGACAGAAACTGTGCCATTCTGGCGTAGTTTCATACGAGCGGCCGCCTCTGGCTAAAGGGCAGCCAGTTTGATCAGTAAAGAAACTTTTTAAAAGGATCGACTCCATTTTACCCCCTCCCTCAATCCCTCCCGCCGGGGGAGGGAAGTTGACTCCTCTCCCTTGACGGGAGAGGCCGGGTGAGGTTGATAAAATGGCAAAATGCCTTTTTAACCCAGAACCCAGAACCCCTGGCCCAGACCTGGATCAGATACCAATGGATTAATTTTAAGGACAGATTACTTGATGTTTCTTAAGCCGCTTTAACCAGTCGCGCCAGGGCAGGCTTGAACCTTGAACCTGGAATTTGTAGTTTCATACGAGCGGGCGCCTCTGGCTAAAGAACCGCCAGTCTGATCGAATCAAGATACTGTTCATCATCGCGTCACGATGCTAAAATGATAGATATTTCCTGTCGATAAGGTTAAACGTCAGAGCGAAGCGATTCCATCTTGTTTAGAGGGCGCCTAAAAATCTTCATCCTCATTTGTATCGCGGGAAAGATTATAATCGCCGTCCTTATATAGTATTTTATATTCCGTTACGGTAATTCGTTTTTTGCCTTGCGGATCGATGGTGATCGTGCCGGTGGCTTCGATATCGGTTTCAATCTCATTGCGCAGTTTCTCGCCTTGATCGTTCATTTCAATCAAGTAATCTTCATCCCCGGTGGAAATGCCGAGGCCGCTTACCCAGCCTTTTTCCTCGATTTCATATACGAACCCGATCAGGGAAGCCACTTTGTCTTCTATTTCAATGAACATGGATGATCTCCTTATTTTAAAACCTACCTAGTTTCCATCCACAAATGGCCTTTTTGCCCAATACCTAAACAAGCAAAATGATGGAAAAATGGAATAATCGAATATGGCAAAAAATCAATTGCTATAAATGGCAGCGCCAGGGAAGCTTTACACGAGCCTTTTGCTGTATATGACCTTACTGTCGCCGGGCGCATAGAATTCTTCGAGCACGGCATCCACGCGATAGCCGATGCTTTCGTAAAAGGCGCGGGTGCTGGCATACTGTAAACGCTGGGATGTATCCGCATACATGCGGCTGCCGCCCGCTTCCTTTACCAGACGTTCGGTTTGTTTCATCAATTTTTGCCCCAGTCCCTTACCCTGAATGTCCGGATGGACCGCAATCCAGTAAAGGTCAAAACTGCCGGCTGTGGCCGGGATGGGACCGTAGCAGGTATATCCGACCAGCCGACCGTACTGCTCAACCATCACGAAATAATAGCCGCTGGCCGTTCCCTTCGCCAATCGCTCGAGGGCGAGTTCTGCGGCCACCTCCACCTCTTCCTCTGAAAAAAAGCCGGTAATTTCAACCAGACGACGAATTCGATCGGGATCTTCCGGCTGAAGATCAAATCGCCGTTGGATGCCGCTCAGCCTTTGCTGAAAATCGCCCCGGCGACTGTCTTCCCAGCTCAGCGCAGCCACGGAAAGACCTTTGAAGAAATGCAGCGCATTGGTTCCCAGACTCCGCGTGCGGTATCCGCCTTCCTGGACAACCAGCGTCGGCAAACCCATTTCTCCGACCAGGCGGCCATTGACTTCGAAATCTTTGGCATTCAGGCTCCAGGTGCCGGTAGGATCTCCTTTGGCCGTATCCAGACCCAGAGCCACAACCAGGAAATCAGGCTTGAAATCATCCACGCGGTGCAGGGCAGTGGTCAGGGCCTTTAGAAAGGCGGGTCCGTCGACATTTTCCGGCAGCGGAAGATTCAGATTGAATCCTTCCCCCTCGGCCTCGCCGCGCTCTTCCTTGAAACCACTGAAATACGGATAGGCAAAATCGGGATGGCCATGAATCGACACCGTCAGGACATCGCTGCGGCGATAAAAAATATCCTGTTGTCCATTGCCGTGATGATAGTCGATATCCAGAATAGCGGTCCGGCCGAACCCGGTCAGGTATTGGGCTGCGATGGCATTGTTGTTGAAGTAGCAAAAGCCGCCGAAGGACCGCCGTTCGGCGTGGTGGCCAGGCGGCCGCACCAGTGCATAAGCGATCCGGCGCCCTTCCAGCAGCTCGCGGGCGGCGGTCAGGGTGCAATCGACTCCCCGGCGGGCCGCCGGATAGGCATTGCGGCTGATGGGTGTGAAGGTGTCGATGCAGTAGTAACCGGCCAGCACGGAAGGTTCATGCGGGGGGCGCGATTTGTTTCGGATAGGGAAGACATAGGGATAGAGGGATTTTTTATCCTCGATTTCATTGCAGGCGCGCCGCAGGTAGTTCACGAAATCGGAGTCATGCACAGCGGTGATATGTTTGTCAGGAAATTTACGGGGTTTGGCATCTATGAAAAGACCATGGGGCATCAGGGCTTTCAAAATACTGCGGATGCGAACCGGAGACTCGACATACCCCCGTTCATGAACATGATGGATGTCATGACGGTCGTTTACGACCAGCACGATTTGTTCATCGGACTGGGCCGTCACCGTGGCACGCACGGCCTCGGGCTTGACATAATGCAATGGCCGCAGTCGCACGGGATCGTCATTAAAGGAATCGACCACCCGGGTCACATATTCAGGTGAACAGTAGGCGGCATATTTACGTTCCAGCAAAGTCCGTACCACCTTCCGTGCGAAATCGCGCGGTGGCGCCGCGATCCGATCCAGCCCGTCAAACACCAGGTGCGGCATGCATTCGTCACCGGGTTTGATCGGCGATTCGTATTCCGTATTGATAATGGGGCGTGCACCGTAACGTTCGTAAAACCGCAGACGGGCGCGGTTCCCCTTCAGCAGGGCATTGTCCGGACAGGCCTCGAAATTATCGGGCAGACATTCGTAAAAAAGCCCCATCGATTCCAGCGCCACCGCCTCGCGTCGAACACGGTCATACAGGGCCCCCCCGATACCGCCGCCGGCTTGACCCTTGACGGTGGCAATCCAATCGAGAAAGCAAAACTGAATCTGGGGCTCGTTCAGCAACATGGCAAATCCCGACACGCGCCGGCGCATATTCTCGGCAACAAACAAGATGCTGCGAAAACGCTGTTTGAAGGGATTGCGCAGCTTTTCTCCGATCAGTTCAATTTCTTCAGCCGGGGCCTCGTTGAATCTGCTTTTTAAAATATTTTTAACCTGACGCAGAATTTCCTGATTGACCGGCAAAATGTCATCATAAATACGACGGATACGCAGCATCTTCCGAATTCTTTTCTCTTTTCAAAAGCGGCTTGTCCGGATGAAAAATCCGGCCTTGGCGACTGACGGTACTGTCGGCGACAATCCGTTTTACCGCCCAGGTGAAATCGATTCCGGCCCGCGCGAGGGCCGCGGCAAACCCTGCGTCAGGACTCAGACACGGGTTGGCGTTAATTTCCAGAATCCAGGGATTTCCAAAATCATCGACCCGAAAGTCGATACGCGCATATCCTCTCAGACCGAACAGGTGCCAGCATTTCAGGGCCAAAGTTCGCAGTCGGGACAGCAGCCCCCGTTCCGCGGGCCCGAAATCGAAGCTGCGGGGTGTGCCGCGGAATTCCTGGGAGTCGACATCCCATTTGGCCCGGTATCCGACGATTTTGGGCTGGTGGGGGTCAAATCCTTCGAAGATAATTTCGGCCGGCGGCAGGACTTGCGGCGCCTGCGGCCCGGCCAGAAGCGACAAATTAAATTCCCGACCCTCGACAAAAGCCTCGGCAAAGCAGCTCCCCCCCAAAGAGGGGGCGCGCAGTTCCAACGCCTGTTCCCAATCCCGAATGCTGTCAGCGTCGATGATATTTTCGGCTTCCAGTCCCACCGAGGCATGCTCCCAGAGGGATTTGAGGATCCAGCGCCTCGCGGAGGACCGACGTTGCGCGCCGTCTCCATGGGTCGATCCGGACGGTAGATCCCGCGGCCAGGGTCCGATCCAGGCCGGGGTGGGCAGGCCGGCCGATACCATTCGTTGTTTGGCCATTACCTTGTGGGAAGTCAGATGGATTGCTTCCGCCGGTGAGCCACTGTAGGGCAGGGCCATGGCTTCCAGCAGGGAAGGAAACAGATGAATCAGCCGTCCGCAGCCCGCCAGGGATTCCACCAGATTGAAAACCAGATCGGTTCTCCGATCCTCCAAACACTTTCGTAACTGCCCCAGTTCCAGCCCGGCGGCAAAGACAGCCGTTTCGTGCCCCAAATCCAGCAGGGCCTTTACCACCGTTTCGGCCTGAATCAGAACATCCTTTTCGTCCGCCGGGCCTTCATCGGCCACGGCATTATGAACCACGGATACGCGCACGGATTATCACTCCCAATGATACGACATTTCTATAAGCGTTACGGCCGGAAGAGCAGCCGGTCTGATCAAAAAAGAAACATCTTAAATGGATTGGCTCCATTTTTCCCCCTCCCTCAATCCCTTCCGCCGGGGGAGGGAAGAAATCTCCTCTCCCTTGATGGGAGCGGCCGGGTGAGGGTGAATTAATCGAATATATACCTTTTCACAAGTGTAGTTTCATAGCCGGGACCGCTAGCGAAAGGGCAGCCAGTCTGATCAATAAAGAAACTTTTTAAAAGGATCGGCTCCATTTTACCCCCTCCCTCAGTCCCTCCCGCCAGGGGAGGGAAGCAGCGCCTTCCCCCTTTTCTAAAGGGGGATCGAGGGGGATTTCTTCTCATGGGCAAGTTCGATCGGCTGTATTAACCCTTGAATCCTTGAACCCTTGAACCCAGAATCCAGAACCCTGAACCTTGAACTTGTAGTTTCACATAAGCCTTTCCGATCCGGGGAAAAGACAGCACCATCTCTTATGCAGACCGTCCGGTCGCAAAACAGCGGGATTCGCCGATTTGTCCGGCAGGTTCCTCCGCGCGTTGCGGTACCAGTCTCCGGCTGGCCGAGGCCACAATTTTTTGGATCAGGGTGCGATAAGACATTCCGATGCGATTGCAGATGATCGGCAAATCGGAATGCTCGGGATGCAAACCGGCCAGGGGGTTGACTTCTATAAAATTCGGCTTGCCGGACACATCGCAGCGGATGTCGATCCGGCCTGCGTCCCGGCAGCCAAGAACGCGCCAGGCTCGCAAGGCAAGTTCCTCGGATTCCCGTACCGTGGCATCCCCATTTCCATCCACCAACCGGTACTCCACCAGTTCTTCACAGTTTTCTTTGTTCTGGTAGGAATAGACAAGCGTCTCGGCGGCCGGACGCAGGTGCACTTCAATGGTGCCGACGGCTTCCGCTTCCGGGCCGGTTCCGAGCAAACCCACGGTGAATTCCCGCCCGGGCAGGAAAGCTTCCACCAGCACCGGCTGGCGATAGGCATCGATCAGGCCGCTGCATCTCGGAGCCAATTCTTGGGCGCGTCTGACGATGGACATCGGGGTGATCCCCTTGCCGGTTCCCTCCGCCACGGGTTTGACAAACCAGGGCAGGTCAAAGTTCACCGACACCGCCTGCCGACTGTCTTCCACCAGGGCAAAATCAGGCGTCGGCAGACCGGCGTCGCGGATTACGCGCTTGGTATGGGCCTTGTGCAGCGACAGGCTCATCACCAGGGGATCGGAAAAGGTATAGGGAATCCCGTAGGCTTCGAGCAGCGCCGGTACCTGGGCTTCGCGCCCGAACCCCCGCAATCCTTCGGCGATATTGAACACCAGATCCCAGCGTGCTCCTGAAGCCAGGCGGCCGGTCAGGTCCCAGACATTGCCGATACGCTCGGTCGTGTGGCCGAGCGCCAGCAGCGATTGTTCGATGGCGTCGATGGTATCCGCGCGGTCGAACTCGGCCGTTTCCTGTTCGGTATATCCGAGGGTAAGGTAATCCGCGCGCAGATCATAGGCAAGTCCCACTTTCATGAAATTTCACCTCCCATCGTGGAATCGGTACCGTCGGTATCACCCACCGTGTCGGGATAGCGATAGATGCGGTCGGCATAGTTTTTCAGCAGCAGATCACAACCTTCGTGGCCGAGCACATATTCCGGCAGCAGCGGAATTTTGCCGCCGCCCGCGGGAGCATCGATGACAAATGACGGCACGGCATAACCGGTGGTATGTCCGCGCAGTCCCCGAATGATCTCCAATCCTTTTTGAACCGGTGTCCGAAAATGGGAAGACCCCGGAATGGGATCGCACTGGTAAAGGTAGTAGGGACGGACTCGGATGCGCAACAGGCCCTGAAACAGACGTTTCATGGTCTCGACCCGGTCGTTGATTCCTGCCAGCAGAACCGTCTGGCTTCCCAGCGGGATGCCGGCATCCGCCAGACGGCCGCAGGCTTCCCGGACTTCCGGGGTCAGCTCGTCGGGATGGGTGCAGTGAATACTCATCCAGAGCGGGTGATAGTGTCTGAGCATTCGGGTAAGGCTCGGGGTGATCCGATGGGGCAACACCATGGGTACCTTCGTGCCGATCCGCAGCATTTCAACATGCGGGATTTGCTGCAGACGGGACAGAAGATATTCCAGTTTCTGGTCGGGCAGGGTCAACGGATCGCCGCCCGACAGGAGTACATCTCTGATCGCCGGCGTTGCCTGTATATAGGCGATGGCCTGGTCCCACTGTTTTTTCTGAAAGACCATGCGGTGACATTTGCCTACCAGACGCGAACGGGTACAATAGCGGCAATAAGTGGAGCAATACTCCGTCACCAGAAAAAGCGCCCGGTCCGGATAGCGGTGGATGATTCCCGGCACCGGGCTGTCCTGGTCTTCACCCAGCGGATCCTCGGATTCACCCGGCGACCGCAGGTTCTCGGTCGGTGTCGGTACCACCGTGCGCCGCAGAGGCTGGCGGGGATCGTGTTTTTCCAGCAAACTGGCGTAATAGGGAGTGATGGCCAGCGGCAGCGAATTTTCTTCTTGCATGAGCGCCCGGCGCTCATCGTTTGAGAGGCGGATAATTCTTTCCAGTCCGCCGATTGTTGTGATCCGGTTGCGAAGCTGCCAGCGCCAGTTGTTCCACTGGCTGGTTGTTACTTCAGGATAAAAGAATTCGCGGAATTCCCGGGTGCGCGGATTTTCCGGCAGATACCGGCTAACCGAAACCCCGGTCAAGGATGTCAACCTGGAGCGGTTGCTGTCAGGCGGAATGTTGTCAATACCACTGGATAGTTTGGCGGCCGGTTGGGATGGTGCCGCCGGCATCGTACCGGGAGGCTCCGCCTCTTCCGGACAGCAGATGTTTTCTTGCATATTGTTTTATTCTCCTTGTTGAAGTTGAATTCAGCTGAAATGGCCATCATTCTCAGAATCTTACCGAACACTTCAGCAATAAGCATGCCATCATAATAAATAAAATAATTTAAGATAGTTGTAACGTTTCAGGCCCGATGATCCGGGAACCGGAAGTTCTGAAATTTATGGCCTTGCAGCTGTCCGGAAGACCGCGATTCGCCCTTCAGCCGTCTGTCCCTGCATGCAACTCGCCCTTTCCGGAAAAACCGGGGAGATGAATTTCCAACAACAACTGGGATCAATTTTGGCGGCCAAAAAGCGGCATCATCTTTGTCGGTAATGCCCTTAACATACGCTTCGGGCGGTTAAAATGCGGGATAGCATGTATTTCCACGTGATTTTTGGTGTATTTCCGGAAAGAGGTGTGGTGCAGGACGAACTGCAAGTTCCTATCTTCCGGAAAACAGGAATTGTTAGATCTGATTTGCTTTCGGCTGTTGGTTAGTATTCGTATTTTAAGCCGGGTCGCATCGATCGTTATCAATCCGGATGCGAGTCAGCGCGCAGCAGCCGCAGCAGATAGCGCTGGGCGAGCAGGTCGGAATTGACCATGCCCAGAACCCGGCCTTCGTCGACCACCGGCATCGCCGAGATCCGGTTCTGCTCCAGATCGTTCAGAACGTCCAGAATACCGGCAGCAGGATTGACCGCGATGACGTCACGGGTCATGATCGTTTCCACGCTTCTTTCACCTGCGCCTTCGGCCGCTGCCTGGGTTATGTCCCAGGTGGTCAGCACGCCGGCGAGTCTGTCGTCTGCGGACAACACCCCGATGATGCTGCTCTGGGTTTCGACCATCAGGGCTGCTGCTTCATGGAGACCGGCGTGGATGTCGATCAGCGGCATCGGTTCCATAATATCCCTCGCCGTGCGTTTGCTTTCCTTTTCAGCCAGCCGGCGCAAGCTGATGCGTTCCGCTGCCTGGCAAGGCAGCAATTCCACACTGGCGGCCAGCGTGTCGACCAATTCGGTCATATTGCGCCGAATCGATTGGTTCCGATAGGCGGTACCGGCTTCCAGGCGCCGGGCGGACAATTCTTCGAATTCGGCCTGGTTTTGGATCAGCCAGGCTTCTACGGTTTCGCGGTTTCCGAGCATTTCCGCAGGAATCTGCAGATGGGCCGGTGTGGGGATCAGGTGTTCCTGGGCGGCGAAAATAACGCCACCGGAATTGACCAGATAGTCGCTGGCGATCATCACCCCCTTGCGGCGATAAACGGCCCGTTCCATGCGGGTCCGCATGGCTTTGCGGTTGGGGTCCGGCGAATAGGTATTGGCGCCCTCGATGATCAGGGACCATTTCCCGGTCTGCTCCACCGTGATCGCGCACATATCCGCGGGACTCGTACCCAGATAATTGAAAACAGGTGCCGCCGGAATGAAACAGAAGGCCGATTCCCTGAGAAGATTATCGGCATCGGTTGAAAATTTGGAGGGACACCGGTGAGCCTGGGAAGCGATTTCCTTTTCAAAAAATTGATGGGTTACCAGACGGCCGTGCCGCGACAACTGCAGAAGTTTGTCGACCGGCAAACCGGATTTATTGTAAACGTATCCCTGAAGATCGCTGATGCCCACGACTTTGGCACCCGGCAGCCTTTCGCCGAGAATCCGTGCCGTGTGGGCGCCGACCGCACCGAAACCCTGAATGATGACGGTCAGCTCTTCCGCCGGCGGTGGTTTCACGTGCACAAATTGAGGCAAAACGGTCAACCGGGGAAGGATTTCCAGCAGCCGTTCAAGTGCGATGACCAGACCTCCCGCGGCGGCTCCCATCTCATCGATATGGCTGCCGCCCATGTCGGCGGGTTTGGAAACCGCCCGGTCCAGGCCGTTTTCCACCGCGATGGCTTTCATGTCGGCATCGTCGGTTCCCACATCAGGGCCGGGCACATACAGGTGATGATACCTGTGAAGCAGGCGCGCATAGCGTTTTACGGTTTCAGTGCGTTGGGCAGCGGATGCGCCGGCTTCGGCCACAATGCCGGCCTTGCCGCCGCCGTAAGGAAGATCGGCGGCCGCATTTTTCAAGGTCATTCCGCGAGCCAGATTATAAATATCCGCCGGTGTCACATCGGGCAGCATTCGGATTCCGCCCATGGCGGGAGTCCCCATCGCCAGATTGTCCACCACCAGATAGCCGCCGATTTCTTCCGGAGACGCTTCGTCCCACATGCCGACCACCAGTCGCGGACCGAGACGGTCGCGGTTGATGCCGATGCGGGAAAGCAGGTATTCGTCGGAATGATTCAGCTCCAGATAGCACCGGCCGTTTTCCCGGATGGTGCGGTTTTTCACAGCGGCTTCCGGGATGTGATCCAACAGATATTCTTGCATTCGCGCGGGCATCATCGTCGGTTTTCCCCGTAGAGGCGCTTAGGGCTCACTCAAAAATAACTTCACATTCTATACGCGGATGCATCCCGCCTGGCCTATATGTTGCGAAAGCTCGAAATATCCAGATATTCCTGCGTTTTCGCGCCTTGCCCGACAGGCGCCTCAGCGCCTGAATCTGTGAATTGATTTTTTCGTGAACCCTTAGCCAAATATTATCGACAAGAATTTCAGCGTCGCTTCAAAAGCAATCGGCGGCCGTTGAACGGCGTGACGGGCAGCCGGACTGTTTTTCTGATCTCGTGAGCCATTTCGGTCAGATAAAAGGCATCGGGATCTTCCTTTTTAACGACATCCAGGATTTTTTTCAACTGTCGCCGCCGGCAGGCGATGTATAGCTCATCCACCGGCCCGCACATGCCTTCGCCCTGAAAAACGGTGACCGGCTGCCCCATGGCCCGGATACACGCAGCCAGGGATCGGCCCGCCGTGCGGCTGATAACTCTTAAAATGATAAATCCCAGAGCCAGCTTACGTTCCAGACGGATCCCGACGACATTACCGGTAGCATAGCCGAAAGCGTAAAAGAAAGCCAGCACCGGCTGCTCGTTTATTTTGTGAATGACCGTACTCACCACCATTATCCAGATAAGAAGTTCGAAAATCGCCAGAAAAAACGCGATGACGCTTCTGCCTTGCACCGTCACAATGATCCTGACCGTGCCGAGTGACACGTCGGTAATACGGGCCAGGAAAATAAGTGAACCGGTTATCAGTGTATTTAGAGAAATCAGGGAATCCATGCAAATCCCTGGAAAGCAATGCCTGTGCCATCCAACATCCGGAAGATCTGTGGGTGCTGCAGGCAGCGATCATTTTCGTAAGCTACTGAAAACAAAAAGATACCACCATATTAACCTGTCGGGCGCAGGTCTCGCAAAGGATCCGGCCGCTGAAATCGAGATGCGGCCGGGAACCCGATGTTCTGATCGCCAAAAAAAGCGGAACCGGCGGTTCCCGCCACGACCGAGGACTGAACTTCGTGTTGCAATTGAGAAAATTTATATATTCAGAAGCTTAGCGCTTAGCCTAGATATCGAGCCGATGGTGTGGTCGTGGCCGTTTTGGGACGGTCAGGCGCTCATCGAGGTTTTGCGGCTTTAACCTTTCGACGGCGGAAAACTGCTTCCCTGGCGGCAGCGATTGACACCGTTGTGTATACGCTTATATTTAAATTGGGTTTTGAGTCGCCAATCATCCGAATCATCCGAATGAACCAAAAACTTCGAAGGAGGTTAATTATGGCCGAATGGTTTCCGCTTCCCCAGCACCTGACAGAGCCGCATCCGGGACATGAAGCCCATTTGTGCATGGCTGAAAATGTGGGGTTTGTAAAGCAAAATCTTGAAAAGTATAAAGAATACGTTCGCAATCCGCAATATGTCTGTAAAAAATGCGGTCGTGCGGCTGCCAGAGCTGAGAACCTATGCAGCCCTGATGCATTATAGCCGATTGCCGCCGGACGATTTCTCACCCTTTACCGAATGCGATGGATATAGCGATAAAAACGATTTTCGTGATTTTCCTGTATTTCGTGGTGAATGGGATGCCGCCTGCCATGCATTGAAATCAGTGACTACAGCAAGACATGTTGCGCACGCTCGAAGTAATCCATGCGGTCGATCAATCCGTTGAGACCGCCGTTTATTTTCCGGGTCACCGTTCGGATATCATTGGCATCAGCAAAAATATTAATATCGCGCTGATTCCAATACCACCCGGCGACATCGACACACAGGTCCGCATCCGTGGCGACCACCTCCGGATTTTCAAGCAGGTTCCGGCCGATGTCACGACCGTATTCCTGGTAATTGGCCCGCCCGGTCAACTGGATAAGCCCCCGGCCCTTGAACTTCCGGCCGTCCCCGGGTTGGGTGTTGCCCAGGTCCCTGCGACCCTCATAGGCGCTGCCGCTGGCGATCTCTTCCGAATAGCGAAAGCTGCCGCTTTCGTGCGCGAGTTGTGCAATGAAATGCGCCATTCTCAGGGGGGTATTGATTTCGTAATTCAGCATGGTTTTATTGAGCGGAGCTGCATATTTTCGAATATTAGACATGGCGGCATGGGGCATGATCTGGCCGAGTTGAGCGGCAGTTACCGTCCCGGAATCCAGCGCCTCCACTGAAGCGGCCGCCTTTGGCCAGCGATACCCCAGCAAACTCGATTTTGGATAAGAACTGATATTTATCTGGTTGCCCTGGTTACCGCCCAACAGCAGGATGCGATCGTTCATCTCTTCGACGTAAAACCCCACATGCCCGGCAGTGGGAATATTCCCCCTGGAGAACACCGTCACGCATCCCCGGCGCGGTACTTTCAATTCTTCTCCCCATTTCAGCCACGAGCGCGCCATCGCCGAATTGGTTTTTACTTCCCCGGCCTGTTCCATGCACCAGTTGACGAATGACGAACACCACGCAGTTTCGTCATCGGTTGCCCGCAGACTGGTGCTCTGATGGTATTCGACGATGCGCGGATTGTGTTCCGGACCGGCCACCTCGTCCACCCCGGATTCCATCTCGCGCATTGCAATCGCGAACCAGGCCGCTTCGGAATCGCCCACCGCCTCGCGATGGATCGAGGTCCCTGCTTTTGTCTGTGCTTCGGGGACGTTGACGGCCTGCCCGACGAAAATCTTATTCTTGTTGACGATTTGAGGATTGACCGCCAGTAGCCGGTTCAACGGGATTCCATAGAACTTGGCAATTTTGCTGAGGGTGTCGCCCGTTCTGACACGATACGTTTCCATCGTCACACCTCTATTTCTTTCTTGTGAATTCAAGGCCGGTAAATATTATTTGCAGATTTTCTTGGATGGCGAAACGACGATGGCGATAGCAGGACTGTTGCAAGAGTATCCGACCCTGTCCGATGTCATTTGTAAAGAAGGAGATCATCGGCTATCGCCTTTTATCGGGTCTCTGGCGCACATACGGGCTATTCGTCGCTTTCTCAGGGAAGTGCTTTGACTGCGCTATCTGAAAATGAGCTCTTGAGTTCGTAAGTTCGTAAGCGCTCACGAACTTATCAACTCACGAGCTTACGAGCTACAACGATATCTTCTGAAACCACAAAGTGAAGTTAAACCCGCGGCAGCCCGACATAATTTTCCGCGAGGCTCCGTGCGGCCGCCTCGGAACTGCAGACATATTCCAGTTGAGCCAGTTGGAGCCGGTTTTGAAAGTCATCGGCTCCGGGGAGGTTGTGCAGCAGAAGACTCATATAAGCGGAGAAATCCTGCACCCGCCAGACCCGGCGCAGACAGGTAGCGGAGTATTGCGCCAGAGGCTCGCGGTCGCTGGTGCGGTACCAGGTGGTGAGCGCTTCGGCGAGCACCCGCACATCCTGGACCGCCAGATTCAGCCCCTTGGCCCCGGTGGCGGGCACGATGTGCGCGGCATCCCCTGCCAGAAACAATCGGCCGAACTGCATCGGTTCAACCACCAGGCCCCGTAGCGCCGTGATCCCCTTTTCCAGAATGGGGCCGGCGGTTAGTGTCCAGCCGTCGTCGGTGGAAAGCCGCAGGCGCAGCTCCTGCCAGATGCGATCGTCGGGCCAGCAGGTCATGTCCTCGTCTGTTTTTACCTGCAGATAAAGGCGGCTGATCTTCTCAGACCGCAGGCTGTGCAGGGCAAAACCCCGTTCGTGATGCGCGTAAATCAATTCCTCGGTGGACGGTGCGACGGCGGCGAGAATTCCCAGCCACCCGAATGGGTAATCGTGACGATGGGTGCGCAGGGCGCCCGCCGGGATAGCCTCCCGGGCCACACCGTGAGACCCGTCGCAACCGGCAATGAAGTCGCAGGCCAGTTTGTGATCCCGGCCGTCCTTTTGGTATTCGATGACAGGCCGGGAGGTCTCGATACCGGCCGGCCTGACGTTGTCGACCTCGAAGTGAACTGAACCGCCGGCCCCCAGACGGGCATCGATCAGATCTTTGATGACCTCCTGCTGGCCGTAGATATAAATTGCCCTGCCATTGGTGAGCTCGCTGAGTGCGATGCGGTGCCCCCGGCCGCCGAAGCGCAACTCGATGCCGCGGTGCACCTGTCCCTCACGTTGGAGCCGCTCTCCGAGCCCTGTGGCGCATAACAGGTTCACCGTGCCCTGTTCGAGCACGCCGGCCCTGACACGCTGCTCGACGTATTCACGGCTGCGAGATTCCAGCACCACGGAATCGATGTTTTCCAACCGTAACAGGTGAGACAGCAACAAGCCGGCCGGACCCGCCCCGATGATGCCGATATTCGTTTCTTCCCGCATAGATATAGCTCCCGGTGTTGGGGATTCTCTTGGGTGAAACTTCAATAAATCGGTTGTGACTATAATTGCTTTTTAACTTTCTACGAGATTGTCATAGTTGGCTGAGCATTCATTTCTGTCCTGTGGGAGCGGCTTCCAGCCGCGATGTAAATGCCAGATTTAAACGGCTTTATTCCGACTCACAGTACACTCTCTTTTATAAGCATTGCGGTGCGATAGTCAACTCAACGTGATTGCTGCAGGTTTGAAGCTGCATATTGGAGGCAAAACCTCCGAGTATTTGATCCCCGGTGCGTTTATTCAGATGCCTTTTGCTGCCCGGGGCGCGGCGCTCGCAGAGAATCGGGGGTGGGTATTTTCCTCCACTTGATAATCGTTTACGAATGGTTACTCTTTTTTGTAGTCACCCGACCCGATCTGCGTGTCGAAACTCAGATCCTATCGTGAGAGCGGCCGATGAATCTTGACCGAATCGACAAGGCAACCCATCCATTTAATTTTTTCGCGGAGATCAGCGATGGCTGATGATCGATTCTGCGGACAAGAGGCAAATAGACTCGGAGCATACAATTGTCGGGACTGGAGTGTCCATCCGCCGTACCTTTACGAACCGTACAGGTCGACGGTGCTGCGATCCCCGCGAAAGCCGTTGCTGCCGCTGCCCCACACACGGTCCGAGCAGACGGCCCCCGTTTTCGGAAACGATGCCGTGCGGGCCGGGGACGACGACCTCACCACCAACGCAGGCACCGGCATGCCGGCGATCGGCGAACGGATCATCGTTGCGGGCAGGGTGCTGCAGGACAACGGCCGCCCGGTGCCCAATGCCCTTATCGAAGTATGGCAAGCCAACGCCGCCGGACGTTATCCCCACCGGGACGACCGTCACGATGCGCCCCAGGACCCTAATTTCATGGGTGCCGGCCGATGCCTGACCGGTCCGCAGGGAGAGTATCGATTTATCAGCATCAAGCCGGGACCTTATCCATGGCAAAACCATCCCAACGCCTGGCGCCCGTCTCACATTCATTTTTCGCTTTTCGGTCCGGCTTTTGTCACCCGCCTTGTGACCCAGATGTATTTTCCCGGAGATCCGCTGCTGCCGCTGGACCCAATCTATCTGGGGATTCCGGATCCCAGAGCCAGGCAGCATCTGGTTGCCGCTTTCGATCACGATCTGTCCGTGCCGGCATGGGCGCTGGGATACCGGTTCGACCTCGTACTCAGGGGCCCTGCAAAGACACCATTTGAGGGTTGAATATGAAATTCGACGGTACCAGAATGATGCAAACCCCGTCACAGACGGTCGGTCCCTATTTTGCTCAGGGCCTTGTGCGTGAAGGCGATAACCTGATAACCAACGTGCTGACCACCGAAAGCACCCAAGGGGAGCGGATCCGGATCGAAGGGCAGGTTACCGATGGCGCGGGGCGAGCGGTGGACGATGCCCTGATTGAAATATGGCAGGCCAACAGACACGGCCGCTACCATCACCCGCTGGATGAACCGGTGGATACAGGATTCCGGGGCTATGGACGTGCAGCCACCGATTCGGATGGAAGGTATTGGTTTGAAACCATCAGATCCGGCCCGGTTCCGGGGCCGGGCAGTTCCATCCAGGCGCCGCATATCAATACCATCGTGTTCGCCCGCGGCATGCCCGTGCATGCATTCACGCGAATTTATTTTGAAGATGACGCACGCAATGCGCAAGACCCCGTTTTAAAGAGTGTTGAGGACGAAACGCGGCGACAATCCCTTCTGGCAGAACGGCTGGGATCGTCAAACGGAAAAATTGTATACCGTTTCGATATTCACCTCCAAGGTGAAAACGAAACAGTTTTTTTCGATGCATGAGCGTTCCCGGTACAGCTTGGCGCATAAGCCAATCGATATCGACAAGAAATGGCCGATAAGGTGATTGAGCCTGGTTGACGTTTCAGGTGTCAGGTTTCAGGTGTCAGGTGTCAGGTGTCAGCCGCGCCTATGGCAACTATCAGTCATTTTGATCGAAAAAAAGGCTACCAACTACGCAGATCCATATGGGCATTCCAGCATCAAAACTACTAATTTCCTGACACCTGACACCTTTTTGCTTTCTTATTCACTGTAATCACTCAAAAAGTTGCAGAGATGATCAGAGCCTTCCGGTGATTGCGACTGAAGGAATTAGGAAAATAAAGCGATGGTACTGGCACTCGACTCCAAAATTTTCGCGCCGCTGTTCGGGGATGACGAGATCAGCGGTCTTTTCGACGATAAAGCCTATCTGGGCACGATGCTCGCGGTGGAGGGCGCGTTGGCGCGGGTGGAAGCCGGACTGGGTATTATCCCTTCGGCGGCGGGAGAACACATATCAAGAGTCGCTGCTGCCTTTTCGCCGGATCCTTCGAAAATCGGGAGGGCTGCCCGACCCAGCGGCGTTCCCGTCATCCCGATGGTGAAGGCCCTGCGTAAAGCGGTGGGCACCCAGGCGGCACCCTACGTCCACTGGGGCGCAACCAGCCAGGATATCATCGATACGGCGACTGTGCTTCAATTCCGTTCCGCAGTCGGCATATTTGAGAAACGGATTGCAGATCTGGCAGAAGGCCTTGCAGGTCTGGCCCATCGTCATCGTGCGACGGTGATGGCGGCCAGGACCCACTCGCAGCAGGCGCTTCCGATCACCTTCGGCCTGAAAGCCGCCGGCTGGCTTGCGCCGCTGCTGCGGCACAGAAAGCGCCTCGACGACCTGCGCGGGACCTTGCTGCTGGTACAGTTCGGCGGGGCGGCCGGCACATTGGCGCTGCTCGCTGAAAACGGACTTGCAGTCATGAAGGGACTTTCGGATGAATTGAATCTGAATTTGCCCCTCATGCCGTGGCACAATCAGCGCGACGGTTTTGCCGAGTTCGCCGGTTGGCTGAGCATGTTGACCGCAATCCTGGCAAAGATGGCCCAGGACATTATTCTCCTGGCCCAAAACGAAGTCGATGAAGTCGTGGAATCCCGCGAAAGGGGGCACGGGGCAAGCAGTACCATGCCGCAAAAACAAAATCCTATTCTCAGTGAATACATCATCGCAGCCGCGCGAACCAACGCGTCGCTCTTGTCCGCAGTGCACAATGCCATGATCCAGGAACACGAGCGTGGGACCCACGGCTGGCAGGTCGAGTGGCTGACCCTTTCCCAGATGACCGTCCTGACGGGCGGGGCGCTTAAAAACGCCCTGTTTCTGGCCGCAAACCTGAAAGTAAATTCTGAGAAGATGCGCGAAAACATCGAACGGTTGAATTATCTGACACTGGCGGAGGCGGCGGTGCAGGCATTGTCGACCGAAATTCCTGCGACTGAAGCGCATGCACTGGTCAAGAAAGGCTGCGCAATCGCCGTCGCGCAGGAACGGCCGTTGATCGAGGTTGTCAGGCAGCTGTTCGGCCAAATCGCACCTGGGAATAGCATAAATTGGGAGGCGCTCGCCAAGCCTGAAAACTATCTCGGCCAAACGCAGCATTTTATCGATCGGGTGCGAGAATACGCCCGGCGGCTTTCTCTTCCGAAAGGATAGCAGCGAAGGCCGTGATACCGAATATTCGGATTCGAATCTTTTGTCGTGTTTCGGATTTCGTATTGGGAGAAAAAAGCAGTGGTCATGATCCTTTCAGGGGAATTCCCGGGGCTTTTCCGAATGACCGGATTTTATGTAATCAGTCTTTTAATCTCATCGTGCAGCATGATGGCGCAATAGCGGCAGAGTTGATCGGATTTGCGGTCCACATCATCTTCGTTGCGGCAATAATGCATGATGCAGGCGTGATCCGGGCAGTGACGCAGGTTGAAGGTGTGGCCCATCTCGTGTACGGCTTCCTTCACGATCCGATTGACGCCCTTGCGGGTGATGCTGCGGCCGGGGGGATTTTCGTTCAGACGAAAGGTCGAGACAATGCAGGCGGCACCCCCCAGCAGCGCCTCCCCGTATACATGAGTTAAAATAGGGATGAACAGATCCACCTGGGTGACCGCCAGTATTCTGAGGATGTCAGGTGGTCGCGCGGCGGCCAGTCGACTCAGAATCGCGGTGGAATGATATTGATGGCGACGGGGGTCCAACGCGAAGGAAATGTCTTGCAGAATGGGGGCGGTCTGGGTGGAAAACCCGAATACCCGCTCGATTTCAGCGGCGATGGCTTCCAACAGGTCGGCATTCAGCGCTTCGACCGGAGAAATCAGGATCCTATGGTCATTTAGAGTCACTCGGGCTTATGCAGATCATATCGTCTGATTTTGTGGTAGAGGGTCGAGCGGTCGATGCCCAGGGTTTTGGCGCACCGGCTGATATGCCAGTCATTATCCGTCAGGACTTGCCGGATGTGTGCGCGTTCGACTTCCTCCAGACGGTTGTTGCGGGGAAGATGCAGGGGCGGGTGGCAGAATATGGGCAGGTGCTCCGGCAGTATCTTGCGTCCTTTGCCGACCACCACGGCCCGTTCCACGGCATTTTCAAGTTCACGGACGTTGCCCGGCCAATCATGGAGCATCAGTTCATCCATGGCTTCGCGGTCGAATTTATCGATATCTTTATTGGTTTCCTGCAGGAAGCGGTGCAGAAAATGTTCAGCCAGCAGCGGGATGTCTTCCTTGCGCTTTTTCAGGGGAGGCATCTGGATGCAGATCACATTGAGTCGGTAAAAGAGATCCTCGCGAAAGCGTGCCTCCCGGATCGCCTTCTCCAGGTCCCGATTGGTGGCGGCGATCACCCTGAAATCCGCCTCGATGGGTTGGGTTCCGCCCACGCGATAGAATACCCGGTCTTCGAGAACCCGCAGCAGATCGATTTGCATGCGCATGTTGATTTCACCGATTTCGTCCAGAAACAGCGTCCCGTCATGAGCCAGCTCCAGGCGCCCCTTTTTGGTCTCCTTAGCGTCCGTAAAAGCTCCTTTCTGGTGCCCGAACAGCTCGCTTTCCATCAGGTGTTCGGGAATGGCGCCGCAGTTGACCGTCACGAACGGGCCGTTGCAGCGGGGACTGTTGGTGTGAATGGCCTTGGCGGCCAGCCCCTTGCCGGTGCCGGTCTCGCCGGTGATCAATACCGTGGAATCCATGGGCGCGACATCACAGATGAGATCGAATACCTCCTGCATGGGTTTTGACTGGCCGATCATGCTCTCGAACCGGTTTCGTTCCTTGCGTTCTTCACGCAAAAACAGCATTTCACGTTGCTGGTTCTGATGGGTGATGATTTTGTCGATCAGCACCCCGAGCTCATTGGGATCAAACGGTTTGAGCATGTAATCGTAGGCACCGTTTTTCATGGCTTCAATGGCGGTGGGAATCGAGCCGAAGGCGGTAATCATGACCACATCCACGTCCGGGTCAGTTTCCTTGACATGCTGTAAAACGTCCAGGCCGCTCATGCCTTCCATTTTGATGTCGACCAGCATGATGTCGAACCGGGCGTCCTTTAACATTCCCAGGGCCGCTTCCCCGCTGCCGGCCGTCTCGACGGCATGTCCATCCCTTTGCAGCCAACCGGCCAGGGATTCCCGCAGGATCAGTTCGTCATCGACAATCAATATTTTTGCATTGCTCACGAAGACCTCCTAACTCCATTCATAAGCCGCCGGCTCTTGCGGCGGGAATCGAAAAGGCACTACCCTAATTGAGCGAAAGTCGAGAGTCGCCCAGCTACAAGGCGTCCCAGGGTGAAGCTGTAGGTGGCCTGCCGCAATTCCCTGGCAACGCAGAAGATGGGGTACTATCGCTGCCGGGATGACCCGTCTCATGGGTGCATACCGGGCAGATGCCCGTGACTGATGCCCGGAGATATCCGAAGAATTTTGGCTTACCCCGACGTTTCGGCGGCAAACTTCATACTTCTTCCGATCACTGATTTCAGAGGAAGTTTTACCTGAAAGGTCGTGCCTCGCCCCACCTTGGATTTCGCATAGATGGAACCGCCATGCTCCTGAACGATTCCATAAACCACCGACAAACCCAATCCTACGCCCTTGCCTTTTTTCTTGGTGGTAAAAAACGGCTCAAACAGCTTGGGAATGTTTTCCTCGGGGATGCCGCAGCCGGTATCCGTGAAGTTGATCTGCAGCCTGTCTTCGGTCAGCAAGTGCCTGGTTTCAATGGTCAGCACACCCCCGCCGTTTGCCATCGCCTCGCCGGCATTGGATATCAGGTTCATGAAAACCTGCTGCAACTGGTCTTCGGACCCTTGGAGATCGGGCAAATCGGGATCGAGCTCGGTTCCCACCTTGATCCCATCCATTTTCAGCATATTGGAGTTCAACATCAGCGTTTGTTCGATCAATCGGTTGAGATTGAGTCGTTTCGGCTCCATCTTGGACTGGCGGGAGAACGCCAGCAGATTGGAAACGATTCGGCTGGTTCGGCGGGTTTCAGTTTCCATGAGGCTCAGGTAGTGCTGAAACTGCTGGATTTGCTGCGGGCCGAGCGTGTCTTCCGTTATAATACGCTGCATCAGCAATATCAGGTTTAAAATTCCGGCGATGGGATTGTTGATTTCGTGTACCACCGAGGCCGACAGTTTTCCCAAAGAGGACATCTTGTCTTGATGCAGCAACTTCTCATGGGTTTCCTTGACCTGACGGGTGCGGTCTTCCACCATTTGCTCCAGGCGGCGCGTGATTTCCTCCTCTTCTCGCTTGTGTTGGGTGATGTCGCGGCTGATATGAATAAACTTCTGGATTTTTCCATCCTTTTCCCAGATGGGATAGATATTGACTTCGTAAAAACGCTTGTCACCATCGGGCATCATCCGGGTCTGTATTTTGCGGATTTGCCGCTTATTGCTGACCACTTCACAGAGGGGGCAGTCGGCCTGTCCGGCTTTGCAGGGGTAGTCGATTTTGTGATAAACTTCATGACATTTTCTGCCGATCACATCTTTGCGGTTGTAATGCATTTTGGCAAGAAATGCATCGTTGACGTCGATGATTTCCATCTGGGGAGTGATAACCATGATGAAATCCTGAATCCCATTCAGAATCGTTTCCATCTCTTTGGTTCGCTCCCGCAGCTTGCGTTCCTCCAGGCCGATGGCCTTCCAGAAAATTTTAAAGACATTGTATGAGAGCAGACGGATGCGGGGAGGACGGGTGCGCAGGATGTCTTCAAATATTTCCTGCTCCGGCGTCAGGATGATAATCAGATGGATGCTGTAGCGCCGGTCGTACAGTTGGCGAAAATCAGTGAAGGTAAGCAAGCCCAGGTCATCCGCCAGCTCGACCCCGGGACTTCGGGGATCGGGATCTGCCACCGCCAGAATGGGTGCGTATACACCCTCGCGTTCATAGACGGAGGTGGTCTTTTCCAGAATTTCTCGGCACAATTCCCCTCCGCCCACCAGCGCGATGTTGGTTATGGTCGGTTCTTTTTTTGGCAAGGGTATCTACTCCAGAAAGAGCGGGTTTGAGTCCAGGTGGATTCGATCGGTTGTCTGCAGATTATCATGGGGTCCCGGCTGTTTCAAGCTTCTTTTATGATCGCGGAGCCGCAGGTTGGAAGCTGCTGCGTTTCTATTTTTTTCGCGGCTGCAAGCCGCTCCCGCACGACAGCAATTTAACTCAAGTCAATAACATTCACTTCAAAGGAACAACCTTTATTAGAATTTGGACCCAATCCAACCCCCGTCATTGCGGCCGGCTTTTAGCCGCAATCCAGGAAGTTGGCCGTGGGGCTGGACTCCGGCTAAAACCCTGCCGGAGTGACGGATTGCGCACCTCGAAATCGTTTTCCAAGATGGGCTCTACAGGTAGTGCCATCCATCAAGGGTCTTTTACAATGATGGGCACCGGAGGGTGTTTCCAATCCAGAAATGCCAATTTTTGCCCAAGTTCAAAGAAATCAAGTCCTTGCGCGGAGGCGTAGTTTTTTACGCCGCACAAGCAAGGGCGCAGATTGACGCCGAAATTGGGCCAAAAGGCCATTTTGGATGGAAACTAGGAAGTTTCATCCGAGCAGCGACCTGAAGCTGCCGGCATGTTGAATCAGCGGTGGGTCCCCATGCTGCCGTGAAGCTGATTATTACTTGCCAATTCCCGGTTTTTGGCCTATTTTCAAAATCAGTCGAAAAAACGTACACATAAGGATTTCGTGAATATGCATGACTCCAATGAAATGATGTTGAAGGCGGTCGCCGCCTTCAATCGGCGGATACTGGTGGTTTCCCCGGATTTTAAGATACTTGCCCTTCGGGGGCAGACCGCCGGATCGGCCGAGGCCGATGTCCTCGGCCAGAAATGCTACCGGATTCTCTACAGCCGGAATATGCCCTGCGAGGATTGCCCCACCCTGGAAGTCGGCCGCAAACGCCAACCGGCCCTGAGCGCCGGCTATCATCCCGCCACCTATCGCGGCAAGGTGCCCTGTTTATATTCTTATCCCATTTTTGCGGGCGAGACGATCGAGGCGTTCGTCATGCTGGATTTTGATTTTCCGGCCCTGGACGCCCTCGAAGAAAAGCTCCAGCGAACCCACTCATTCATGAGTAATCTGATAAACAGTGCGGTGGACTGCGTGATTGCCGCGGACAGGAAAGGTAAAATTCTCATATTTAACGACTCTGCGGTCGAGGTATTCGGCTACACCGTTGAGGAAGCGCTCAACAGTCTGAATATCCGGGATGTGTATCCCGATGGCCAGGCTTTTGAGGTGATGAGCAAACTGCGCAGCGAAGAATATGGCGGCCGGGGAAAACTGAAAACCTACCATACGGAAGCGGTGGCCAAAAACGGGGAACGCATCCCCATCAGCCTGTATGCCGCAATTATCTACGAAGATGGACGCGAAACAGCCACCATCGGTTTTTTTCACGATCTGCGTGAAAGATTGCGCATGGATGCGGAGCTGGAAAAAACCCGACTGCAGCTTCTGCAGTCGGAAAAAATGGCATCGCTCGGCAAGCTGGCGGCCGGTGTCGCCCATCAGCTCAACAATCCTCTGGGGGGAATCACGCTGTATGCCAAGCTGGCCCTGGAAGATTATGAAGTGGAAGAGGGGTTGCAGGAGGATTTGGGCCGGATTCTCAAAGATGCGGAAAGGTGCCGGGATACGGTTAAGGAATTGCTGGAATTTACGCGCCAAACCCGCCATCTCATGCGGCCGCATGACATCAACACGGTGATTTCCCGCACCCTGTTTCTGCTCGAAAATCAGAGTTTGTTCCAAAATATCGAAATTGAAAAAAAACTGGCAGACGGCTTACCGCCCGTGCAGGCTGACATCCAGCAGTTGAATCACCTGTTTATGAATATCGTTCTCAATGCCGCTCAGGCCATGAGAGGCCATGGCAGGCTGAAAATTGAAACCTATAAGGTCGCCGGCAGGGACCGGCTCGGCGTCGGAATCTCGGATAGCGGTCCCGGAATTCCCAAAGATGTCATTGCCCACATATTCGAGCCGTTTTATACCACCAAGGAGGAGGGCGAGGGGACCGGTCTGGGACTCAGCCTGGCCTATGGGATCGTTGAAAATCATGGGGGCACTATAAACGCCCGAAACCATCCGGGCGGTGGCGCCGTATTTACCACCGAGCTGCCGATCGCTTCCCAAGAAAGTGAAGGAGGCCAACTTGTCGAAAGCTGATGAACGCATCCAGGTTTTGATCGTCGACGACGAACAGAATATCCGGGACGGATGCCGGCGAATTCTCTCCCGGGCCGGATATGAGGTTTTGACGGCTTCCCGGGGAGCCGAAGCACTGGATATCCTGTCCGACCGAACCGTGCCCATTGTTCTGCTCGATCTGAAGATGCCGGGGATGGACGGAATGGAGGTGCTGTCGCGGATTGGGGAACTCGAGGAATCCATTCTGGTTATTGTGATTACCGGCTTCGCCACGGTGGAGACGGCCATCGAGGCCATGAAACAAGGCGCTTATGATTTTATCCCCAAACCTTTTGAGCCCGAGCAGTTGCGCATCGTGGTCAATCGGGCCGCTGAAAAGCTGCAGCTTACCCGCGAGGCCAAAAATCTGGAACTGGAGCGCAACCGAACGCTGTCGGACCTGCACACTGAAAAAAGTCGACTGCACACCATTCTTGAATCGCTTCCCAATGGTGTCGGCGTGGTCAACGCCGAAGGTCAACTGGTTTTGATGAATCCGGCTTTTTTGCACCACCTGGGTTTGGAACCCGGTACAACGGCCGGCAAAAAGATCGAAGAATATATTCCGGATGCCGACTTATGCAAACTGGTCCGAGAGATTTCGCAGGGCAGGCATGTGGATTATGAGGACATCCCTGCCTACGAACTCGTGATATCCGATGAAAAAGTGTTGCAGGCCCGGGGAAGACCGGTGCTGGGTGAGCGCAAGCAGTGTCTGGGCGCCGTGGTGACTTTTGTGGATATAACGAACATCAAGATCCTCGATCGCATGAAATCCGAATTTGTGGCCAAAGTGTCCCACGAACTGCGGTCGCCGCTTTCCACCATCCATGAACAACTCGTACAAGTGCTGGGCAAAATGGTGGAGGAATCCTCCCCGGCCAATTCGCATATTCTCATGCGGGCCAAAGAAAAAACCCACGGGTTGATTTCCCTGATCGGCGATTTGCTTGATTTGTCTCGAATCGAAGCGGGGACCGTCTGCCAGGAGCCGGCCTCGGTAAAGGTCGACGAGCTGCTGAAAAGCATCGTCGATTTTCTCTCCACCCAGGCGCACGCGAAAAAACAGTCTCTGATACTGGAGCTGCCCGAAAAACCGCTGCCTCAACTCATGGCTGATCCGTTGGCGCTGGAGAGCATTTACGGCAATTTGATCACCAATGCCCTCAATTACACCCCTGCGGGGGGCGAGATCAAGGTCAGGGCGGAGCTCTTGGGCATTAGCATCCGGGTCAGTGTCATTGACAACGGGTTGGGGATCGAAGCCCAGCATCTGGAGAAGATATTCGAAAGGTTTTATCGGGTGAAGGATGAAAATACGCGGTTCATAACCGGCACCGGACTGGGATTGCCCATTGTCAAGGGTCTGGTGGATTCCCTGGGTGGGTTTATCGATGTGGAAAGCACGCCGGGAAGCGGAAGTGTGTTTATGGTCACCCTACCGCTCAAGGAGAATGGAGGGAGAACATAAAAGATGGATCGAACCGGCGAATAAAGCGCCGCCGGCATAAAAAATCGGAACTATGAACAAAAAAAGGTCGATACAAAAAAAATGGAATCGAAATCGCTATCGGGATCGAAATCGATTTCGATAGCGATCCCGATTTCGATTTGGAAGCGAATCAGCACCAAAATGCATTTAAAGCATAATATCCAGAGTTTGCCTTAAATTTAACTTTTTTTGGATCATAGAACATTTAGATTTCAGACTGGTAGAACTTTTTCTCCCCCTACATTTCCTTGAGGGCCTTCAAGAATTCCTGGGGAGCAACCTGCACTTTCGTCCACAGGGCGAGGGTGCGTCGGGCCTGATAGGCCAGGGCCGGCAGACCGTCCACAAACAGGACGTCGTTGCGGTGGGCCATATCCTGCCAGATATTCTGGCGGCGGCCGTAATTCAGATCCATTACCAGTTTACAGTCAGGCACCTGAAACTGTTCCATCTTTGCGGCCAATTCCGGAGCCTCCCGGGGACTGGATACCGACATCGCATTCACCACGATATCGACCGCCACGGGCTGGGCGATAAGCTCGTCGATGGTGCAGGCCTGCGCGTCGAATTGGCCGGCGATTTCCGCTGTTTTATCCGGGTTGCGACCCGCAACCCGGATGACATGGGCCCGCAGCCAGTTCAACATGAACACCACCGCCCTGGCGGCGCCGCCGGTTCCGAAAACCAGTGCCGACTTTCCCGCGACTTCAAATCCGATATCGCTCAGCGCCTCCATGAAGCCGATGGCGTTGGTGTTATACCCTTTGAGCGTATCCCCGTTGCATACGATGGTGTTGATGGCCCCGATAATATGGGCGCCTTCGGACAATTCATCCAGGTAGGGGATGACTTTTTCCTTGTACGGCACGGTGACATTCGCACCGGCAATGTTTAATACTTTAAGGCTGTGCAGGGCCTGCCCGACATTGGCCGGATCGATTTTAAACGGTACATACACACCCTGCAAGCCGATTCGTTGCAGGACTTTACAAAACATGGCGGGCGATTTCAACCCATACACCCGTTCGTCACTTAAAATGCAGAAAATTTTCATCAGGCGGTTTACATATCCAGAAGCCCTTTGATACTGTCGGTGATCTGCTCCGCGGATGCCGGTTTGGCAAGATAGTCGTCCGCTTCGGTGCTCATTCCATCGGCATGTGAATAGCGGGTGGAGGTGACGTGGGATGCTACGGCGGTCAGCAAAACGATCGGGATGTTTGCATATTTCTCCTGGGATTTCAATTCCGAGCAAACCTTGTAGCCGTCTTTGACGGGCATCATGACATCCAGCACAATGGCATCGGGTGGATGGGCGTACACTTTTTCAAGTCCTTCTTGTCCGTCGTAAGCGATCTCGACCTCGAATCCCTCTTTCTCCAGATTCTGCTGAACGATGCCCGCGAAATCAGGTTCGTCATCCACGACGAGAATCCGTTTTTTATCACTCATTTGAGCCTCCTTTGCTTCAAGTAACCTTGCGAGAGCACGATTTGCAGCAATTTGTTAAATTCAGATAAGCTATAAACCAATAGACCCGGAGAAATCAACCCAAAGGTCTCAGCTTTCTCTCAATCAACCTGCGGGCGGGGATACAGGCCGGCCGCTTCTACGATGCCGGGCACCTTCTCCTCCCATTCGATGGCCATGATATGAAAGCCGGCGACACCTTCCACCTGTTTGAGCCGCGCAATGGATTCCACACAGATTTTGATGCCTTCTTCAGCCTGCTTTTCCTTGGGTGTGTCAGCCAGGCGCTTGATAATTTCATCGGGAACATCCATCCCCGGCACCCTTTTTTTCATGTAGCGGGCCATGCCGACATTTTTCATGGGGGTCAATCCGGCAAGAATGTAAACCTTTTCGTGCAGCCCCCGATCACGGACGCCTTTCATCCATTCTTCAAATTTATCGAGATTGTATATGCACTGAGTCTGAATGAACTCAACTCCGGCCGCAATTTTCTTGGCCAGACGCGGCACACGGATTTCAAATGGATCGGCAAATGGATTGGCTGCCGCTCCCACAAACATTTGCGGCGGCCGCTTGATCTCGTCACCGCCGAGAAATTTGCCCTCATCGCGCATGTGGCGCACGGTCTGAATCAGTTGCATGGAGTCCAGGTCATGAACATTTTGTCCCTGGGCGCAGTCTCCGAAGCTCTGGTGGTCTCCCGACAGACACAGGATATTGTTGATATCGAAGGACGCCGCGCCGAGTATGTCACTTTGCAGCGCAATGCGATTGCGGTCCCGGGTGACCATCTGCAAAACCGGCTCGAGTCCCATGAGTTTCAGGCGAATGCAGGCCGCCAGGCTGCACATGCGGGTCACCGATGTCTGATTGTCCGTAATATTGATGGCATCCACATGGTTTTTGATCAGCTCCGCCTTGCGGGTGATCGCTTCGGGATCACTGCCCCGGGGAGGGCCGCACTCGGATGTAACGGCCAGGTGACCGGCGGCCAGAATTTTTTCGAGTTTGCTCGGTGTCTTCAGATTCATTCCTGCACATCCTCCCTTTTCACTTTGCGGGGTCCTCCGGCCCTGTCCTTGGACCAGTCCTTGATCGGGGCGATTTTTTCGTACTCGTCCAGTTTTTCCAACGCTTTCATGCGGTCGACAATCAACTGCCAGCCGCAGTCGATTTCCGGGTTGATTTCACATTTTCCGGCGGTGGAACCCCCGCAGGGGCCGTTGAGCAATCTTTTGGCGCAGCGGGAAACCGGGCATATGCCGCCGGTGGTTGCCAGAATGCAGCTTCCGCAGGCCTGACAACGTTCGGTCCACAGGCCGCGTTCTTCGGTGGCCCCCAGAAAACACGTGTTCACTCCCGGGTAGACCGGCGTGCTATGGTATTTTTCGGCCGTGAATTGAACGCCGACCCCGCAGGCCAGCGACACGACGGCGTCGTACTGGTCGATGCGATCCCGGATTTCTTCCAGATATTCATGGTCGCACTGTCTCTCCAGGGTGACTTCATCGATTTTGACATCTTTGCCCTTGCCGAGGAAATACATCCTCAGGGCCGAGGCCAGAACACCGGCCTCCTTTTTTCCCCCGGCCTCACACACGGTGACGCACTCGTTGCAGCCCAGAATCAGAATGTTTTTCTTGTCTTTGATTTCTTCGATGATTTCTTCAATCGGTTTTTTGTCGGCAACAATCATAAGATGCAACCTCTCTTATAGGACGATTTTCCAGTTTTTCCCCCTCAGCCTGTTTGCCCGGTTGACTGTGATTCTGATGTTGTTGCCAATAACCCGGCAAACCGGATAACAGGCGAACGGGCAAACCCAGTATTCATGCGGCTTTTTTTTTGGCCAATTTGACGGGATTGGGACCCATTTTTCGGATATCTTCTACAAATTCGGTAGCATACTTGGCGAACAGCGGCCCTTCGCTGGATGCCAGGTTGTACATTCGCGTCCGCTGACCGCCGATGCCGATGGTTTCCAGGATTTTTTGGGCCTGCTCCACCCGTTTGCGGGCTCTGAAGTTCCCTTTGTTGAAGTGGCATTCACCTTCCATGCAGCCGACGACATATGCACCATCCGCACCTTTTTCGAAAGCATGTAGAATGTGGATGACATCGACCTTGCCGGTGCACGGCACACGAATGATTCGAATATCCGATGGGTATTGGAGTCGCATGGTACCTGCCAGGTCCGCGGCGGTGTACCCTCAGAAATTACAGCAAAACGCAACAATAATCGGTTTGAAGTCTTCGGTCATGATTCCCTCGCTGAAGTAATTTTCGTTGAGTCCGTTATGTTCGTTATGTTCGATTAGATCGTTTGAAGCAAGGAGTCAGGAGTCAGAATACAGGAGTCAGAATACAGGAGTCAGAAGTCAGAAGTCAGAATTTCATAGAAGCTTGTAGAATTTTGCTGACTTCTGTCCTCTGACCTCCCGCTCTCTCGTCGTTCGTCCGAGCGAAGCGGTCCGCCGCCCTTCGTCTTCTATCTTCTGACTTCTATCTTCTGCCTTCTGACTTCTATCTTCTATCTTCTGTCTTCCGTCTCCCGTCTTCTGACTTCCGTCCGCTTGTCTCCCGCCTTCTGTCTTCCGTCTTCTGTCTTCCGCCTTCTGCCTTCTACAACACTCCCTCCAGCAGCGCATCCAGCTTGCATATGATCTGATCGTCTTCGTACCATTGCAGATCGATGGCTTTGGCCGGGCATTCCGATACGCAGATACCGCATCCGTGGCACAGCGCCGGATCGATTTCACTGACGCCGTCGGCATTGATTCTGGGCACGTTGAACGGACATGACCGAACGCAAACCAGACAGGATGCGCACAGTTCCTGCGAAACTTTGGCAACCACCGCCGAAAGCGTCAACTCGGGTTGAGAGAGAAACGTGGTTGCGCGGGCGGCCGCTGCCTGTGCCTGGGAGATGGACTCCGAGATCAGCTTGGGACTGTGGGCCGTGCCGCAGACGAAAATACCGTCGGTGGCCATGTCCACCGGTCTCAATTTGACATGGGCTTCCATGAAGAATCCCTCGGCGGTGCGCGCGGTTTTCATGATGGCGGAAAGCTCTTCGATGTCCTCCGCCTCCACCCCGGCGCTCAAACACAGAAGATCGGGCTCGACCATCAGATCCCGGTTCAAAATGTGGTCTCTGAAAGTCACCGTCACGCCGTTGCCGGAGGATTCCACGCGGGGAGGTTCAGCGGCATTGAACCGGAAAAACATCACTCCCTGCTTTCGGGCTTCCTTGTAGTAATCTTCCAGAAGACCGTACGTCCGGATATCCCGGTAAAGAACGAACACCTGTGCGTCGGGGTTGTCCTTTTTTATGTGCAGTGCGTTTTTAACGGCTGTCTGGCAGCAGATTCGGGAACAATTGGGATTTTCCTCGTTGCGTGATCCGACACACTGGATCATGACCACCTGATTCAAGTCCGCCGCGCCCTTTTCCTCCAGCCGGTGCGCGAGTTCAATCTGGGTCAGGACCCGATCGCTTTCGCCGTACAGGAATTCCTTGGGTCGGTATTCGTGTGCGCCGGTGGCGAGGATGACGACGCCATGTTCGATTTTGCGCGCATACATACCGGGACCGACCAGAAGTTCGGTAGTGAAATTGCCCTTGAAGCCGGAAAAACCGACCACCAGCGACTGGGTCAAAACCTGGATTTTGGAATGAGAAGTCACCTTTTGGACCAGACCCTCCAGATATTCGCCGATATCAGCCCCCTCGATGGTGGCGGTCAGCTGCCGGGCCATGCCGCCCAGATGTTCTTCCTTTTCCAGCAGGACGACCTCAAAGCCCTGATCGGCCAGCCCCAACGCCGAATTCATTCCCGCCACCCCGCCGCCGATGACCAGGGCGCGCTGAATTACTGAAATCTTTTTTTCCTGCAGGGGATAGAGGGTGGCCGCGCGGGCCACCGCCATGTTCACCAGCTCCTTGGCCTTGTCGGTGGCTTCCACCGGTACCGCGGAATGAACCCAGGAATCCTGATTGCGGATATTCGCCATTTCTATCAAGTACTTGTTGAGACCGGCTTTTACAAGGGTGTCCTGGAAAATCGGCTCATGGGTTTTCGGGGTACAGGCGGCAATCACCATGCGATTGATCCCGTGTTCCCCGATGAGTTCTTTCATATGCTCCTGGGAATCCTGGGAACAGCTGAACAGGTTGCGGCCGGCATATACCACGTTCGGCAGCGTTTTGGCATACGCTTCCACCGCTTCGACATCGATGACACCCGCGATATTGATGCCGCAATGGCAGACAAACACGCCGATTCTCGGCTCCTGGTCCGCCACATCCAGTTCCGCGGGGAGTTCCACGCTTTTGGTGAGGGTGTTGCGGACTTCCGCCAGGGATGCACCGGCCAGACCGGCGGCGGCACTGGCCTCCATCACCGAGCTGGGGATGTCCTTGGGGCCCTGAAATACACCGCAGGCGAATACACCGGGCCGCGAAGTCTCGATAGGGCTAAACGGATGACTGGCCGCAAAATTGTAATGGTTCAGTTTTACATCCAGCCGTTTGGCGAGGTCGACAACCGATGCGGGCACCTCCAGACCGACGGAAAGCACCACCATGTCGAAGTTTTCGACCCGCAGTTCACCGGCGTCATCCATATAGCGAATCCTGAGCTCGCCGGTGTCGAACACCTCGTCGAGTGAATGGATCCGGGATTTGATAAACCGGATGCCGGCATCCTTGGCGCGGTTGTAATATTTTTCGTAATCCTTGCCGAAAGTTCGGATATCCATATTGAAAACGACGCAATCCAGGTCTCCGCCGGCATGTTCCTTGGCGATCATGGAGTCCTTGATGGCGTACATGCAGCATACCGATGAACAATACCCGTTGCCGCACTGGTTGGTATCCCGGGAGCCGACACATTGCAGCCAGGCGATCTTTTTGGGCTCCGTGCCGTCCGACGGTTTCTGCAGATGACCCATGGTGGGTCCCGAAGCGCTGAGAATACGTTCGAATTCCAGGCTGGTGACCACGTTGGGCAAGGCTTTATAGTGATAGACATTTTCGAGTTTGGCGGGATCATAGAGCTCGCTTCCCGGGCACATCACCACGGAACCCACCTCGAGTTCCAGGACTTCATCTCGTTGGCTGTGATCGATGGCTTCGGCCAGACAGGATTTGACGCATTGATAGCAGTCACAGCAATAGCCGCAATTCAGACAGCGCCCGGCTTCCGCCCGGCCTGCGGCTTCTTCGTAGCCCAATTCCACTTCACCGAAGTTGCCGCGGCGTTTTTCGACGGGCAGCTCGGGCATGTGGGCGCGGGGCATGATGGGCTCATCTTCCGGGATCGGTCGATACATGGGATTTTCGGTGACCACCGGCTCTCTTCCCGCGGCCATATCCCGGCCTTCGATATAGCGCAGAATGGACTCGGCGGCCTCCTTGCCGGCGCCGACCGCGCCGATGGCCACCCACGGACCGCTCTGAAGATCGCCGCCGGCAAATACGCCCTCGCGTTCGGTGGCATAGGTGACGGCGTCCACTTCCGCGGTTCCCCAACGGGAAAACGTCAGGCCGGAGACATTCTCGATGGCTGCCAGGTCCGGCCGCTGGCCGATGGCCGGAATCAGCTGGTCGATTTCGATATCGTACTCGCTGCCCGGGATCGGAACGGGGCGTTTGCGCCCCGACGAATCGGGCTCGGTCAGCTCCATGCGGATGCAGCGCAGACCGATTACCCGGCCGTCGCGGGTCAGCACTTCCTGGGGTGCGGAAAGATAGGTGATTTTGGCGCCTTCGAGCTCGGCCGCCTGGATTTCCTCTTCCCAGGCCGGCATCTCGTCGCGGGTACGGCGATAGATAATACTGACTTCATCCGCTCCCAGGCGCACCGCCGAGCGGGCCACATCGATCGCCACGTTGCCGCCGCCGATAATCGCCACCTTGCGGCCGACTTCGGCCTTTCCGGTCAGATTCACCTCCCGCAGGAATTCGACTCCCTGGCGGACGCCGTTGGCTTTTTCGCCGGGAATGCCCAGCTCGATACCCTTGTGAGCGCCCAGGGCCAGAAAAACCGCTTTGTATCCGTCGTTGAGCAGATCGTCGACGGTCAGATCCGGGCCGAGCATCGTATCCGTTTTGATATCGACTCCCAGGTTGGTAATGACTTCGATCTCCTGATCGATAACTTCCCGCGGCAGACGATGGGCGGGAATCCCGACCCTGAGCATGCCGCCCGCTTTGGGCAAGGCTTCGTAAATGGTGGACAGGACGCCTTTTTTGGCCAGTTGATAGGCACAGGAAAGCCCCGCCGGCCCCGACCCGATAATGGCCACTTTTTCATCTCTGGGGGGCGGACATTCGATACCGATTTCACGGCAATCGAATTTATCGGCCGCCAGACGCTTCAAATCCCGGATGGCGACCGGTTCTTCGACGTCACAGCGGCGGCAGGCGTCTTCACAGCCGTGGGGGCATATTCTTCCCAGCACACCCGGCAACGGGAGATTTTCCATGATGATCTCAAGGGCTTCCTTATACTTGCCCAGTTTGACCATCTGAACATACCCCTGCACGTTCAGACCGGCCGGACAGGCCAGCCGGCAGGGCGCCTTGTCACCTTTGTGAATGGCGTAGGCGCCTGGAATCGCCTGGGCATATTTTTTATGGGCCGCCTTCTTGACGGACAACCCTTCGTCATATTCGTTGGGAAGCTCCACCGGGCAGACCTTCGTGCATTCGTTGCAGCTGGTGCACTTGGCAAGATCTACGTAGCGGGCGATCTTTTTTACCCGGGCGTTGAAATGTCCTGCATCGCCGTCAAGGCTCAGCAGTTCGCTGTTGGTCAATAATTCGATGTTCAGATGCCGGCCGACCTCGACCAGTTTGGGTGAGATAATTCACATTGCGCAGTCGTTGGTGGGGAACGTCTTGTCGAGCTGGGACATCAGACCGCCGATGGCGGTTGATTTTTCAACTAAATATACGTAGTAGCCTGAGTTGGCAAGATCCAGGGCCGACTGCATGCCTGCAATCCCACCGCCAAGTACCATGACCGAACCGACTTTGCCGTGATTTTTCATATTGTTTGTCCATCCCTTACGGTAATTATTATTGATCACGAAAGCACGAAAGCACGAAAAAAGAGAGAATAGGATTTCGTGTTTTCAAAATTTCGTGTTTTCGTGATGAACATGTTTTGCCTTGAAATCCAAGATCTTATTTTTAACTTACTAATCTGTAAAAAGCTGAATTCCGCCCTATACGATGTTCAGAATTTCAGGAAGTTTGTTCTCCCAACCCAGCGTGGAAATCAAAACACCGTCAAAACCTTCCTTCTTCAGCATTTTTACCAGTTCACCGGCAATGCGGACGCACTCGCGGACCTTATCCGGGGCCCTGCGGATGCGATCTATCATCTCATCGGGAACATCCACGTCTTTCATGTTGCGGGCGATGTAGCGGGCCATTCCCAGGGATTTCAGCAATAGAACGGTCGGTAAAATTTTGGTCTTTTTACGATCCACGCGCTTCAGAAACGGTTCAATGGCCCCGATATCGAACAACGGCGGGGTGATGAAGAATTGGGCGCCGGCCTCGATTTTCCGGTTCATTTCCTCAAGTTCCAGCTCCGGCGACTTCACCCGGGTACCGGCACTGATGGTGGAACCCACCGTGAATTCGGGCGCGCCGTCAAGCTCGATGCCGGCCATATCCTTTCCGCCCTGCAGTTTCCGGATGGTATGGAGCAATTCAAAAATATCGATGTCATAGACCGACCGGGCCTGATGGTGGTCGCCGTAGGCGGGATCCTCGCCGGCCACAGCCATTACATTCGAAATGCCGCAGCCGGATGCCGCCAGAAGATCCGCCTGCAGGGCAAGTCGGTTGCGGTCGCGGCAGCACACCTGGAATATTGCGGGTACACCCATGCCCTGCAGAATCATGGCGGCACCCAGGGAACTCATGCGCATGACCGCGTTGCTCATCTCCGGAACCAGAAATGCATCGATCTCGTTTTTGATTCTTTTTGCATTCGAAACCATTCGGGAGGTGTTGACTCCCTTGGGCGGTTCCATCTCCGCAATAATGGCAAATTCTCCGGACTCGAATTTGCGTTTTAGCTGCATGCTCCACCTCCACGTTGAGAAAGTGATTACGATTTCCGCGATCTGCCTTTATAAACGGTTTACGCCATAATTTCAATAATTTTTTTTCACGACTGTTTTAATAGGAATTTCAAGGGTTCCGGGCGGGAATACCTTGTTTGATTTATTGATGATATTCATGCAGGGGGGGGTAAAAAAAATACATATTTATCCTTGACATCTTTTCAGCTCGAGTGATATCCTAACCGATTCGGCACGAATAATGAATGACGTGATTGCCGACGATAGTCGGAATAATTTCGGGACCCAGAATTGATAACCTCGTTCAACGCGCGCGAGCCTTTGAACGGCGCTTTCCGGCCGTGAGGTAAGATCAAAAACCCGGGAGGAAAATATATAAAGTTTAAATAAGACAGCATTCGATAAACTTCAAGTACCACAATGTAAATTTTGTACGGACAGGATGAATATTATGAGCAAAAATAAAACAGTAGGATCTGCGATGGTTGTCGGCGGCGGCATCAGCGGGATGCAGGCGGCACTCGATTTGGCTGAAAGCGGATATTACGTGTATCTCGTCGAGGAGTCGCCGGCGATCGGCGGCGCCATGGCCCGGCTGGACAAGACATTCCCCACCAATGACTGCTCCATGTGAATTATTTCACCGAAACTGGTCGAGGTCGGCCGGCATCTGAATATTGAATTACTCACGCTTTCGAAACTCACCGCGATCGAGGGAGAAGCGGGCAACTTTACCGTAACCGTCAAAAAAGCGCCCCGTTACGTGGACATGGATAAATGCATCGCCTGCGGGGCCTGCGCCGAAAAATGTCCGGCCAAGTCTTCCGATGACTTCAACGAGGGGATCGTCAAGCGCAAGGCGGTTTATGTGCCGTATGCCCAGGCCGTGCCTTTAAAATATGCGATCGATCCCGATAGCTGCATTTTTCTCAAGAAAGGCCGGTGCGGCGCCTGTCAGAAGATCTGTCCCACCGGGGCCATCAACTTCGAGGACAAAGAAGAAGATCTTTCGATCAACGTGGGATCCATCATCGTTACGGCGGGCTTCAAAACCTTCGATCCGCTGCCATTGGACAATTACCGGCATGCCGGTTTTCCCGATGTGGTCACCAGCATGGAGTTCGAACGACTCCTGTCCGCCGGAGGACCGACGGCCGGCCATGTCAAACGCCCCTCGGACGGCCAAGAACCCGCCAAGATCGCCTGGCTTCAATGCGTCGGCTCCCGGGATCTGAACAAATGCGACAATGAATACTGCTCGTCGGTGTGCTGCATGTACGCCATAAAAGAGGCGGTCATCGCCCGGGAGCATCTCGGTTCCGGATTTCAGGGATCCATTTTTTACATGGACATGCGCACCCACGGCAAGGACTTCGAAAAATATTACGAAAAGGCCAAGGCCGACGGCATTCGTTTTGTCCGCTCGCGGGTTCACACGGTGAACCAGACGGAGGCGGGCGGATCACTGGCCCTGGAATACGTGACCGACGCCGGTGAACGCATCGTCGAGGATTTCGATATGGTGGTGCTTTCGGTGGGTATGGAGCCGGCGGATTCGGCGGTGGATGTGGCCAAAAGACTCGGCGTCGAACTCAACCGGTACAATTTTGTCAACACCGGTGATTTTACGCCGGTGGCTACCTCGAGGCCCGGAATTTTTGTCGCCGGTGTTATCCAGGGCTGCAAAGACATTCCCCAGTCTGTAATGGAAGCCAGTGCAGCGGCCTGCAGCGCCGCCGCAATCCTGTCGTCCGCCCGGGGAACATTGGTCAAAGAAAAGCAGTTTCCCGCGGAAACCGAGGTCTCCGATGAACCGCCGCGTATCGGGGTTTTTGTCTGTAACTGTGGCATCAATATCGGCGGTATCGCCGATGTCCCGGCGGTAACCGAGTATGCCCGCAGCCTGCCCCACGTGGCGTATGCCGAAGAGAATCTTTTTTCCTGCAGTCAGGATACGCAGGACAAAATGGTGGAAGTCATTCGCGAGCAAAATCTCAACCGGATCGTGGTGGCGGCCTGCACTCCCAGAACCCATGAACCCCTGTTTCAGGAAACCATCCGCAATGCCGGGGTGAATGCCTACCTGTTCGATATGGCCAATATCCGCAACCAGTGTACCTGGGTGCACTCCGGGGACAAGAAGGCTGCGACTGCCAAGGCCAAAGACCTCGTGCGCATGGCCGTTTCCCGGGCGGCGCTGCTCGAACCGATACGCGATCTTACGGTTGAAATCGACAAACGGGCGCTGGTGGTCGGCGGCGGCGTCGCCGGTATGACCGCCGCTCTCAAGTTGGCCGATCAGGGGTTTCCGGTGGTGCTGGTTGAACGCTCCGACCGGCTCGGTGGAGCCGCCCTGGATATCGCCGCCACCTGGCGGGGCGAAAAAGTGCAACCGTTCTTGAAAGATCTGGCGGCCCGGATTGAAAAGCATCCGGATATAGAAGTGATGCTCGATGCCGAGGTGACGCGGGCAGAGGGTTTTGTGGGCAACTTCGAAACCCGGGTGGCTTCCGGAAACCTGACCCGTCCCGTACGGCACGGCGCCACGGTGATTGCCACCGGCGCCGAAGCCTCGGGTACGGAAGAATACCTTTACGGCCGGAATCCGAACGTGATGCGCTGGCATGACATCGAACAGAATCCCGATCTCCTCAAAGACGCGGGATGTGTGGTATTTATCCAGTGCGTGGGATCCCGCGATGAAAAGCGGCCCTACTGCTCCCGAATCTGCTGTACGACTTCCGTATCCCAAGCCATTGCCATCAAGAACCGCAATCCGGAAACCGACGTCTATATTCTGTATCGCGATATCCGGACTTTTGGCGAGCGGGAGGTCCTCTACAAAGAAGCCAGGGCCAAGGGTGTCATATTCATCCGCTACAGCCTGGACCAAAAGCCGGTGGTATCAGAAGGACCGGATGGCCTGGAGGTTCAGGCGTTCGATCCGATTCTTCAGAGGAAAGTTTCGATCAGGCCGGACGTCATCAACCTGGCCACCGCCATCGTACCCCGCGAGAACAGCCAGGTGGCGGCTTTTTACAAGCTGCCGGTCAATGCGGAAAACTTTTTCATGGAGGCTCACGCCAAATTGAGGCCGGTGGATTTTGCAACCGACGGGTTGTTTGTCTGCGGCACGGCTCATTACCCCAAACCCATCGACGAAACCATTGCCCAGGCCACGGCGGCCGCCGGCCGGGCTGCGACCGTTCTGGCCAAGAAATCCATTACCGTGTCGCCCCTGGTTTCTCAGGTGGATACCGACAAATGCATCGGCTGCGGTTTGTGCGCCGAGGTGTGTCCCTTCGGGGCGCTGGAACTGGATGAGATCGAGGGGCGGGGATTTCGCGCCCGGAATATATCGGCATCCTGCAAGGGCTGCGGATTGTGCGCGTCAAGCTGCCCCCGCAACGCGATCGATATGCTCCATTTCCGTGATCAGCAGATCATGGTCATGGTGAAATCGGCGACATAGGCCGGGGAAATGAGCTGGAATGAACCCAGGTACAGCCGGAGTTGATCGGCCATGCGTGAGAATTATCGTGAAATGATGGAATTTTGGAATGTCGGAAGGATGGGTTGGGATTCCAGTTCTACCGTGCAACGATAGTGGTACCTAACTACAATAATTTCGGGAGATATCAGGATCCCGAAATGCTTACACAACAGGTGTGAACATGAACGATTTTGAACCTAAAATTATAGCTTTTCTGTGCAACTGGTGCGCCTACGCCGGAGCGGATCTGGCCGGTGTTTCGCGGCTGCAGTACCCGCACAATCTGAGAACGGTGCGGGTCATGTGCTCCGGGCGGGTGGACCCGGCATTCATCCTCGGTGCTTTCAAGGAGGGTGCCGACGGCGTGCTGGTGGCTGGATGACACATCGGCGACTGCCATTACCTGGAAGGTAATGTATATGCTGAAAAAAAGGCCCGCCTGATTCGTGTCTTGCTCGATCTGGCCGGAATCGGCAGAGACCGGCTTCGGCTGGCATGGGTCTCGTCGGCTGAGGCCCAGCGGTTTGCGCAAATTGCCACCGAGGTCACGGAATCCGTAAAGGAGCAAGGCCGGCTCGACACCGCCGCACTTGAGCTGCCGTTGGAAGCGGCCCTGATGACGGTCAGTGGGGAGCCGTTGCGCTGGATGGTGAGCAAGGAGCTGAAAATCACCGCCGGAGGTGATGTGTACGGACGCAACTGGGATGTCAATACCTATGAAGTCGTGATGGACGGTGTGCTCGAAAGAGAATACCATAAAAATCTTATTTACCTAGCCATCGAGCGGGGCAGCGAGTCCGTCAGGAAAATCGGCGCCATTACGGGTCTTGACCTCAAAGAAGTGTCCTACCTGCTGGCGGATCTTGAAAAGACAAACAGGGTTGCCTTCAAAGGCATGGAAGACAGCAAGCCTGTTTTTATGGCTTTATAGGTGAAGGAGTGAGCATGGAAGTTGAAAAAGGAAAAACAAGCGGTTCAGTCATGGTGGTCGGTGCCGGTATTGCCGGCATGCAGGCGGCGCTGGACCTGGCAAATTCTGAGTATAAGGTTTACCTGGTGGAAAAATCTCCCAGCATCGGCGGCATGATGGCGCGGCTGGACAAGACGTTTCCCACCAATGACTGTGCCATGTGAGTGATCTCACCGAAACTGGTCGAGGTCGGCCGGCACTTGAACATCGAAATCATTACCAACAGCGAAGTGGAATCCGTCACGGGTGAACCCGGACATTTTTCGGTTACCCTGACCAACAAACCCCGATATATCGATCCGGTAAAATGCACCGGATGCGGCGATTGCGCCCGGCATTGCCCGGTGACGGCGGTGAATCCCTACAACAAGGCCCTGGATGACCGGCGGGCGACAAGCATTCTATACGCCCAGGCCGTACCGCTGGCATTTTCCATCGATCCGGAGGTATGCATCGGCTGCGGACTGTGCGAAAACATGTGTCTGGCCAAAGCCGTCAATTACGACGATGCCAAGCGCAAAACCGAAATCAGCGTGGGATCGGTCATCCTGTCCACGGGCAGCGATGGTTATGATCCTGCGGGACTCGATTTTCTCGGTTACAGCAAGTACGCCAATGTCGTGACCAGTGAAGAATTTGAAAGAATTTTAAGTGCTTCGGGTCCGTATTTCGGCCATCTCATGCGCCCGCTGGATCGAGAAGAGCCCAAACGGATCGCCTGGTTCCAGTGTGTCGGATCCAGAGACACCAACCGCTGCGGCAATGGGTACTGCTCTTCGGTCTGCTGCATGTATGCCATTAAAGAAGCCATGATTGCCAAAGAGCACGCTCACGGCGATTTGGATTGTGTCATTTTTAACATGGACATCCGAACCTTCGGCAAGGACTATGAGAAATATTACCTGCGCGCCAAAGACCAGGAGGGCGTGCGGTTTTCCAAAGCCCGCATTCATACGATTACCGAGATTCCAGACAGTGGTGATCTGCAGGTTAAATATGTCGACGAAGACGGCCGACAAGCCGAGGAGATCTTCAGCATGGTGGTGCTTTCCGTCGGGCTGGGCATCCCGCAAAGCTCGGTGGAGCTGGCCACCCGGCTCGGCATTGAACTGAATCGATACAATTTTATTGAGACCGATCCGTTTGCTCCGGTGGCGACTTCCCGTCCCGGCATATACACCTGCGGGTTGTTTCAAGGCCCCAAGGACATACCCGGATCGATCACCGAAGCGAGCGCGGCGGCCTGTGCCGCTACGGGAAATCTGGCCGAGGCGCGGGGAACCGAAATCGAAGCGGTTGAAATTCCCGCAGAATTTGATATCACCGGCCAGGAACCTCGCATCGGGGTATTTGTCTGCAACTGCGGTATAAACATCGGGGGCGTGATCGATGTGCCGGCTGTCAGGGAATACGCTCGATCCCTGCCCTATGTGGCGCTGGCGGATGATAACCTTTTTACCTGCAGCCAGGATACCCAGGAAAAAATCAAAGAGGTTATTCGGGATCAACAGCTGAACCGGGTGGTGGTGGCATCGTGCAGTCCCAAAACCCATGAACCGATGTTTATGGAAACCCTCGAAGCCTGCGGCTTGAACAAATATCTTTTCGAAATGGCCAACATCCGCAACCAGGACTCCTGGGTGCATTCCCATACCAAGGAGCAGGCCACGACCAAGGCCAAGGATCTGGTGCGGATGTCGGTGGCCAGGGCTGCGGCGCTGAAGCCGTTGAAAGAGAAAGTCATCAAGGTCAACCGCCGGGCGCTGGTAATCGGTGGCGGTATCGCGGGTATGAACGCCGCCATCGGGCTGGGCGACCAGGGTTTCGAAGTGGTCCTGGTGGAGAAGGAAGACCGGCTGGGCGGCATGGCCAATCGGCTGCACCACACCATCGAGGGCGGAGATATCCGTGCTTACCTTCGGGAGTTGATCGACCGGGTGAACGCTCATGAAAAAATCGAAATCCTGACCGGCGCGACAATTGCCGGGTTCAGCGGCTACAAAGGCAATTTCAACACCCGTCTGACGGTGGGTTCCGAAGGCCGGGAGCGCAACATCGATCACGGGGTGTTTATCGTCGCGACCGGTGCCCGGGAATATCAGCCCACGGAATATCTCTATCCGGAAAGCGATCAGGTAATCACCCAGCTGGAATTGAGCGATTATCTGGAGGAAAAAGGAGCGGCGGAGTTGAACAGCGTGGTCATGATCCAGTGTGTGGGATCACGCAACGAGGAAAATGAGAACTGCTCGCGCCTTTGCTGCCAGGCGGCGGTCAAAAACGCCCTGGCCATAAAAAAGCTCAACCCCGACACCGATGTCTATGTCCTGTACCGTGATATGCGCACCTACGGACTGATGGAAGACTACTACAAGGAAGCCAGGGAAAAAGGCGTTATTTTCATTCGTTTCACGCCCGAGGCGCCGCCGGAAGTCAGCGCCGCTGCAGAGGGAATGACGGTTATGGTCAAAGACCATATTCTGCAGCGAAATCTGGCTATTCGGGCCGATCGGGTGGTCCTCAGCGCCGGCGTCGTAGCGGAAGACACCGAGGCGCTGAGCCGAATCATGAAGTTGAACCGCAACCCGGAGGGCTTTTTCATCGAAGCCCATGTCAAGCTTCGTCCGGTGGATATGCCGGGTGAGGGCATCTTTTTGTGCGGCACCGCCCACGGACCGAAGCTTATCACGGAGTCCATCGCCCAGGCCCAGGCTGCGGCTTCCCGGGCCACCACGTTTCTGGCCCGGCCGGAAATCAAGCTGTCGGCCATTACCGCCAAAGTCGATACGGATCACTGCGTGAAGTGCCTGACCTGTGTCCGATCCTGCCCCTTCGAGGTGCCGGTTTTTAACGCCGAGGAAGGCTTGATCCACATCGATGACGCTCTGTGCCATGGCTGCGGCATCTGTGCCGGTGTCTGCCCCCGGCAGGCAATTGGATTGAGCTTTTACGAAGATGAGCAGATCATGTGTAAGATTGAAGCCTTGCTTGCCGGCGGCATGTAGGAAGGATGGAAGGCGGAAGTCAGAATTCAGAAGACAGGAGTCAGAAGACAGAATGCAGAAGACAGAATGCAGAATGCGGAAGACAGAATGCAGAAGACAGAATGCAGAATGCGGAAGACAGAAGCCAGAATTCAGAAGACAGAAGATAGAAGACAGAAGTCAGAAGACAGAAGACAGAAGACAGAAGTCAGAAGATAGAAGATAGAAGACAAAGGGCGGCGGACCGCTTCGCTCGGACGAGGGACGGGAGGTCAGAGGACTGAAGTCAGCAAAATTATACAAGCCTATATGAAAAAAATTCTGAATTCTGAATTCTGACTCCTGAATTCTGACTTCTGTCTCCTGACTCCTGACTCCTTGCTTGAAACAATCCAAACGAACAAAACGTTCTAAACGAGCTTAACGAACCAAACGATTTTAGCGAAAATAGTTTTAGCGAGGAAAAATATGAGTGACGAGTTTGAACCCAACATCATAGCATTTTGCTGTGAGTACTGAGGGTATTCAGCCGCGGACCTGGCAGGTTCCATGCGACTTCAATACCCATCGGCGGTTAAAATCATCAGGGTGCCCTGCACGGGGAAAGTGGATGTCATCCACCTGCTGCGGGCAATGCAAATGGGAGCCGACGGCGTATACGTGGTCGGCTGTCTGGAGGGAACTTGCCACTACAATGAAGGCAACTTCCGCGCTCGTGAACGGGTTGGGCATGTCCGTATGCTGCTCGAAGAAATCGGCCTGGAGGGTGACCGCGTCAGAATGTACAATCTTTCTTCCGGTGAGGGGCCGACGTTCGCCGCCTATGCCAAAGAGATGACGGAACATATCAAATCGTTGGGGCCGAGCCCCTTAAGTAAAAATATCAAAGCAAAAAAAGACATGGAAGGGAGGCAATCATGCCAGAGGATGTCATAGCTCTCGGTGGTAAGAAAAAAAGCATGTTGATAGACGAAGTCAAAAAGCTTTTGCCCGACGGCGGTAATCTGAATCTTTGTTTGACATGCGGGGCCTGTTCTTCAGGCTGCCCGGCGACGGGTCTGGAGGATATGGATCCCAGAAAATTTTTGCGCATGGCGGCTCTGGGGCTGGACGAAGAGATCCTGAAGTCGGATTGGCCCTGGATGTGCACCATGTGCCAGCGCTGTATCTACGTTTGTCCGATGAAAATCGATATTCCTCAGCTGGTCTACAATATCAGGAGCAAGCGGCCCCGGGAGGATCGTCCCAAGGGTATTCTGGGCAGTTGCGACATGGCCTTGAAAAACGACAGCACCAGCGCCATGGGCGCCAGCCCGGAGGATTTCCAATTCGTGGTGGAGGATGTACTGGAAGAATATCACGAGGCACAGCCTGAATTCGCGGATATGCAGGCGCCCATCGACAAACAGGGGGCCGAGTTTTTCTTGAATCAGAATTCGAGGGAGCCGGTGACCGAACCCGACGAAATGCTGCCGCTCTGGAAAATTCTGCACCTTGTCGGGGCCGACTGGACCTATGGCTCCAAGGGCTGGGCCGGAGAAAACTACTGCATGTTTCTCGCCGACAACCAGAGCTGGGAGCACATCACGCGGACCTCGGCCAACCAGGCCGATAAACTGGGGTGCAAGGTCTATCTCAACACCGAATGAGGGCACGTAACCTTCTCAGTCCTGGCAGGACTGAAAAAATTCAACATCGAGCACAACTTTGTCGTCAAAAATATTTACGAATACTACGCCAAGTGGATCCGGGAGGGAAAACTCAAAGTCAATTCAGACTGGAACAAGGACCTGAAAGTTAAATTTACCGTACAGGATCCCTGCCAGATCGTGCGCAAGACCTTTGGAGACCCCATTGCCGAGGATCTGCGGTTTGTGGTCAAGTCGGTGGTGGGTGAAGAAAATTTCATCGATATGACGCCCAATCGCTCCAACAACTACTGTTGCGGCGGCGGAGGCGGTTTCCTTCAAGCCGGCCTCAAAGAAGAGCGTCTGCAGTTCGGCCGTCTGAAAGATCAGCAGATTCAGACCACCGGCGCGGCTTACTGCATCGCCGGCTGCCACAACTGCCATGCCCAGATTCATGAGCTCAGCGAGCATTATGGCGCCAATTACGGCGTTGTACATATGTGGACATTAATCTGCCTTTCCCTGGGGATTCTGGGCCCGAATGAAAGGGCCTATCTGCAGGATGACCTCAAGGATGTACTGGTCTTCCACCCCGAATCGGAGATGTAACCCAGGGAGATTTCGGGGTGTCGGCAGGAAACATTGTTACAAAGCAGTTTCCGAGGGGATCTGTTCAGGTCCCTTTCCGCCGGACGCTGGGACTCAAAAGCTTTCGGCCGGCAACGGCCGGCGGTTGATTCCATACAGCCGGGGTCGTCTGCTGCATAACGGGCCGCGATGAAGGCAGGAGGACCGCTGCCTTGTGGACGGTTTCTCCGGTTCCAAGTGATGCCATCCATTTCTTTGATGCGCGTCCATGGAACATCGATGGCTTGGTAAACGCCTTTTGCATCGGATAGAAGGCCGCGATGGCTGGAAACATGTTTTAAATCAAATCCTGCATACAGTAAGGCACAACAGGAGGAAATATGATCGTTGCCAAGAGAAAACCTTTTAAAGAATTAAAATATATGCTCAAGGACTACCGCAAAGTTCTCAATGTGGGGTGCGGCACCTGCGTATCGGTGTGTCTTGCCGGTGGAGAAAAGGAAGTGCATGTCCTGAATGCCGAGCTGGAAATGGCCCGCAAGCTCGAGGACAACCCGATCGAGATGGGTGCCCGGACCGTCGAGCGTCAGTGCGACCGGGAATATCTGGCTGAACTGGATGATATCGCTCAAGATTATGAGGCGCTTATATCCATGGCCTGCGGGGTGGGCATTCAGTTTCTGGCGGAAAGATACCCGGACATTCCGGTTTTTCCGGCAGTGGATACCACCGGTTTGGCGGTTAATCAGGCGGTGGGATGGTACGAGGAAAGATGCCGTTCGTGCAGCAGTTGCGTACTCGGGTTGACTGGAGGAATCTGTCCGGTCACCATGTGTGCCAAAGGCCTTTACAACGGCCCCTGCGGTGGAACCAATCGGGGAAGCTGCGAAATAAATACCGAACAGCCCTGTGCCTGGTACATGATTTACGAGCGGCTTGAAAGACAGAACCGACTGGATTGTATCCTGGATTTCACCCCGGCGATGGACTGGCACAATCAGGTGCCGCGCACCCTGATCCAGCCGGGTTATAAAAAACCTGAAAAGGCGCCGCAGACGTGAGAAAGGAAAAATGAAATGAAATCAGGAAGTAATCTGGAGAAGGTGTTGAAAGCGGGCCATTTCGCATTTACCGGAGAGCTGGGGCCGCCGCGAGGAACCAACGCCGAGGAGGTCAGAAAAAAAGCCTCCCACCTAAAGGGAAACGTGGATTCAGTCAACATCACGGATAACCAGACCTCCGTGGTGCGTATGTCCAGTTGGGCGGCTTCCCTGATCCTGATACAGGAGGGTCTGGAACCCAATTATCAAATGGTCTGTCGGGACCGCAACCGGCTGGCGATGCAATCTGATATCCTGGGCGCCTATGCGCATGGTATCCGGAACATGTTGTGTTTGTCCGGAGACCACCAGCAATTTGGTGATCATCCCACCGCCAAGGGCGTCTTCGACATTGACTCCATGCAGCTGATCAGCATGGTCAAGGGCATGCGCGATGACGGCAAGTTCCTGGGCGGCGCCGAAATCGAAGACCCGCCCCGGATTTTTATCGGAGCGGCCGCCAACCCCTTTGCAGAGCCCTTTAACTGGCGGGTTCACCGCCTGGCGAAAAAGGTCAAGGCGGGCGTTGATTTTATTCAAACCCAATGCATATATAACATGGACAAATTTCGTAAATGGGTTCAGCAGGCCAATGACATGGGGTTGACGGAGAAGGTCCACATCCTGGCGGGCGTGACGCCCATGAAAAGTGTCGGTATGGCCCGGTACATGAAGACCAAAGTCCCGGGAATGGACGTTCCCGATGAAATTATCACGAGGCTGCAGGGAGCCGGCAAAGGAAAAGTTGCCGAAGAAGGCATCAGGATGGCCTGTGAACAAATTGAAGAGTTCAAGGAAATGAAAGGAATTGCCGGAGTTCACCTGATGGCCATCGAATGGGAACACCGAGTGCCCGAAATCGCGGAACGGGCCAGGGTTCTGCCCCGGCCCCAGGTGGACTGAACGCACCGGTGAATTCCACGCTTCCCGCATTAATTGGATGATGAGATAAGGATTCAAGGGGTCGAGGGGCCAAGGATTCAAAGAAAGGCGTGACCGTCTTTTCACTTGACCCCTGGACCCCTTGAATCCTTGAACCCCAAGTCTTCGGCTTCAGCCGAAAGCAGTTGACTCTTGCAGCGCTGTCCGTTTACACATCCAGCCAGATGTCCGCCTCATTGCCGCAGTGGCTGCAGACGGCCTGTCCCTTTGTTTTCCCCATGTTTTGCGGCACCACGCTCGGGGTGGCCGTCATCGAATTTGCATCTTCTTTTTCCAGGGTACAGGTAATCATCATTTCCGCTTCATTTCCGCAGTGTTTGCACTCACAAACCTGCTTGAATTTTTTTTCAGCCATATTCTCCTCCTTCGATTTTTTATTCTTAAGCATCATAAGGTGCTTATTTATTCGCTCGGACCGGCTGTTTATATAATCGAAAGCTTCCCTTGCGGTCAACGCCTTTTTGGATGCAACGCCTCCCGCGGCTCAGAATTTTTCCGGCATTCGGGGCAAATTCCAAAAAAATCCAGACGGTGAGTGGTAATTTCAAAACCGGTTTCGTCGGCGATTTCCTGGGTCATGTCTTTGAGACTGGCCGGCTTGGGGTCAATGATCCGTCTGCATTTCAGGCACACCACATGCGGATGCGGATAGGGTTTGTTTCCATCATAGCGGTTGCTTCCGTCCGGAAAACCGAGCTCCAAAACTTCTCCCAGCGATTTGACCAACATGACATTGCGGTACACGGTCGCCAGGCTCATACTCGGGAAATCGTCCCGCAGTTTTTCATATATCTTTTCAACGGTGGGATGTCCGTCGCTCACGGCAAGGATCTTGACAACCGCAAGGCGCTGCGGGGTGATCTTTTTGCCATTTTCCCTGAGCTTTTTAACAATGCGGTCAAATCTTCCCCGGGGATCGTTCATGCGGTGGCTTGCCTCTCGACGGGAAATAATGAGAAATTCTTCCAATTGATAACTATTATCGGTTAGCGGTTTTTGAGGACGGTGTCAAGGCTTTATTTATCGCCTGGAAAATGTGATCTGATTATTTGCAAGAAAAAAATAAAGAATTTATATGAATAGCCCGATATCGACCTTATGAATGAAACTCAGTGGGTTGAGATTCGTCAAAAACGGAATAAAATTTATGGACAAGGAGAAGATCCGAATGAAAATGATGAGAACAATTGTGTCTGTTTTGGCCGGCGTATTCGTTATCATGTGCCATCTGTCAACCGCGACGGCCGCCACCCAGATCGGTGTGGCCTGGGCCGGCAAATCCGGTATGGCGAACCGGGTGGCCAAGGGATTTGACAAGGGTATGGCCGAGTTTGCGCCGGATATCCAAATCGAATATCAGAAAGAGCTCGGATCCGTTGAAGATCTGGCCCAAGTGGCGGGTAAGTGGGAAAAGGAAAAGACAGCGATGGTGCTGTTAAGATCGAACGCCGCCAAATGGCTGGCAAAAAATCCGCCCGCGATCCCGACGTTTATCGGCGGGTGCAACAATCCGACGGAATTGGGTGCGGTCAAGGATTTGAAAAACCCGGAAGGTCAAATCACCGGTGTTACCTATTTTCTTCCGATTGAAACTCAGTTTGAAATTTTCAAAGCTATTCTGCCCGACATGCAGTCCGTGCTTTTGTTGCTGGAAAAAGGGCACCCGTCATCGCTCATTGATCAGGAAGCAACCAAAGATATCGCTGCCAAATTGGGAATTCAGTACCATGAGAAATTCTGCGCATCGCCGGCCGAGGCGACGGCTGCAGCCCAAGAATTCAAGGACAAGGTTTCGGCCATTATCATCGGCAACCAGGCCCTTTTGCTGGACAACACCGATAAGGTCGTGAAAGCCGCCGATAAAACTCCTGTGTTGGGCTATTCGGAAAAACCGGTCAAATTAGGCGCTTTGGGCGGATTTGCGGCAGATGACGAAAAGTTGGGCTACATGCTGGCCCGATCCGTCGCCGACGTTCTGAAAAACGGCAAGGCGGTCAAGGATGTTCCCGTCAAAGTGGATCCCGACCCGAAATTTTTCGTCAATGCCAAGGCTGCCCAAAACCTCGGAGTCGAAATTCCCTTCAGTATTCTGGAATCGGCAACGGTGATTGAATAGGGGCAGACACAAACAACCGCCCAAAAAACCATCGCATATCTGTGGGGCACCGGCAAAGCAGCAAACCACATCTATGAGACCACCTTCAAGGTTTAGCTAGTTTCCATCCACAAATGGCCTTTTTGCCCGATTTCGGCGTCAATCTGCGCCCTTGCTTGTGCGGCATAGTAAACTACGCCTCCGCGCAAGGACTTGATTTCCTTGAACTTGGGCAAAAATTCTCATTTCTGGATTGGAAACACCATCCGGTGCCCATCCTGGTAAAAACCCCTTTGATGGATGGGCACTCGCTAAAAGCCGAAATATAGACACCTGCGTCGGAAAGCCGGCGCGGGTGTTTTGTCGTTTAGCCAAGATCCGCTATGAAGGGATCTCCTAAGAGACTTCTTTTCTCTTTACGGAAATGCTTAGAGATCCCCCGTGGCTGATATCGGTATTCGAATGCCCCCTGTAAAATCTTGACTTCGCGTATTCATTTTGCCATACCATAAGCAGAGCAACAGTCCGGCTTATACCGCACGGTTCAGGGTTTGCTAAAATTTTTGGAGGTCACATGGAACCAAACAGCGGAGACATCATCGGTCAGGTTTTGTACCAGCGCGGTGTCCGATTTCTATTTACGTTGTGCGGGGGGCACATTTCTCCCATACTCACCGGGGCCAAGAAGGCGGGCCTGCGGGTCGTCGATGTCAGGGATGAGGTGAATGCCGTGTTTGCTGCCGATGCCGTCGGCCGTCTCAGCGGCGTGCCCGGGGTGGCGGCGGTGACCGCCGGGCCCGGGGTGACCAATTCGCTGACCGCCCTGACGAATGCCCGGCTGGCACAAACCCCCCTGATTCTGCTGGGAGGGGCGGCGCCCACGGTGCTGAGAAACAGGGGGGCGCTGCAGGACATCGACCAGCTGTCTATTGTAAAATCCGTCGTCAAGATGGCGGTCAGCATCCGCCGCAACTGCGACGTGATCCGCGTAATGGAAAGCGCTTTCGACGTCTGTATGTCGGGGGTACCCGGACCCGTATTTGTCGAGTGCCCGATCGATATGCTCTACGGCGAATCCCTGGTGCGGCAGTGGTATGGCGTCGAACCCGGCGCCGGGCAGGGGGGTGGATTGCGGAGCAAACTGCTGAATCTCTATCTGAAGCACCATGTGGATCGCATGTTTGCCTGCAAGTTCGAGGAAATACAGTCCACGGCCCCTGACACTGCCCCGCCTGGTATCGATGCCGGTCTGGTCGCCGGGGCAGCGGAGTTGATCGCCGGAGCCCAAAAACCGGTTTTGATTGTCGGGAGTCAGGCCATGCTCCAGCCTGCCATGACGCCGAAGCTTGCCCGGGCGGTGGGAACTTTGGGCGTTCCGGTGTTTCTCACCGGTATGGCGCGCGGGCTGCTGGGCAAAGCGCATGAATTGCAGATGCGCCACCAACGAAGCAAAGCCCTCAAAAAAGCGGATCTCGTGATCCTGGCGGGGATGGCCTGTGATTTCCGGCTGGGTTATGGACGGATATTCAACTCCGGAACCAGAATAATTTCGATCAACCGCGGCAAAGATGATCTGAAATTGAATTGCCGGCCGGATCTGGCCGTCTTATCAGACCCATGCCACTTCCTGATGGCTCTGGCGGAGGTGATTTCCAACGAATCATCCGACCGGGACTCCTGGACGCAGATCCTAAAGCAAAATGATACGCTGCGAGAAACATTTATCGTCGAGACATCCCGTGAAAAGACCGAATTTATTAATCCGCTTCTCTTATTGAGAAAACTGGATGATTTTCTGGACGAATCGGGGTTGATCGTGGCCGACGGCGGAGATTTTGTCGGGACGGCAGCCTATATTCTGAAACCCAGAGGACCGCTGAGCTGGCTTGATCCGGGGCCCTTCGGCACACTCGGTGTCGGGGCCGGATTTGCGCTGGGAGCCAAACTGATGTCACCGCAGGCCGAAGTATGGTTGATATACGGCGACGGGGCGGCGGGATTCAGCCTCCAGGAATTCGACACCTTTGTGCGCCACCGGATCCCGATAATCGCCCTGGTCGGCAACGACGCCGGTTGGACCCAGATCGCCCGCGACCAGGCGGCCATTTTGGGCGACGATGTGGCCACCGGGCTCAGACACACTGCTTATCATCGGGTCGCCGCAGGCTTCGGCGGCAAGGGGTTTGTACTCGAAAAGGAAAAAGATATCGAACCTGTTTTCATCGCAGCCAGAAAAGCGGCTGCCGCCGGGCACCCGGTGTTGATCAACGCTCTCATCGGCAAAACCGATTTTCGCAAGGGCTCCGTTTCCATGTAGAGACCCGATGGATTTACTTGAATACAGGCTGGACCGAATGGTGAAAGTGGTGTGGTTGAAATTCCCGGCCCCGGCATGGGGAATCCTAAACGAGGATTATTTCAAAACCATCGCCTGCCCCTCCTGACCGGGTGACCGAATCTTGTCTTTGCCGGCGCTTTTGGCATCGAAAAGCGCCTGATCGGCCGCGGCCAGCAAATCCGTCATGTCGGCGGCATGATAAGGGAAGGTGGCAATGCCGAAGCTGGAGCGGATGCGGATCTCCAAGCCCTTGTCGCGTAAAAAGGTTTGTTCCCTGATCCGATCCTGGATCTTACGGGCCTGATCGAAGGCCGGAACCTGATCCATGCCGGGCAGGACCACAACGAATTCGTCCCCGGCATACGCGACGGCGTAGGCCGGCCTTTCCAGCGTTTTCCGTATGGCCCCGGCCACTTCCTTGATGGTGTGGCTGCCGTTGAGATGACCGTAGGTATCCACGACAGCTTTGAAATGATCCAGATCCATAAAAATTACCGATACCACCGAATGGGCGCTTCTGGCCTGTTCGATTAAATCCGTCAGTGATTGGTAAAGGTAGCGCCGGTTGTAAAGACCGGTCAGATTGTCGCGCAGGGCCTGTTCGCGAAAGCGTTGCTCGTTGGCCCGCAAGGCTTCTTCAGCCTGCTTGCGTTTGGTGATATCGACCATGGCGACCACAATGCGGGCCAGGGTGTCTTCATGCCCGGAAAGCGGCAGGGATTTACCCAGAATGCTCTTTTTGGTTCCCCTCAATGTCAGAAAGGTTTCCTCGCGCTCGCTGGAAATGTTGCCGTCGGCCATCATCAGAATGACTTCGCGTGCCATGCGCATAAAATCCTCGGGGCTGTTGGTCATTCGGATGCCGTTGTCGATCTCATCCCAGGTCTGGGCTTCCATCAGGTCCAGAAAGGCGCTGTTGCAGTCGATTGTCTTGATAAGTCCGATACAGTGCACCAGCTCCTGCGGATGGGTATCGAAGTATTCGCGAAGGTCGGAAGTGCCATCCTGCCGAAGTTTCTCCAGGTGCTTTTTCAGTTCGCTGGCGTCCCTTTCGATCATGGCTATGGGCGCGGATTTAAAGAGCATCCGGTATTTCTTTTCGCTGGCAACGATGGTCTCCTCGGCCCGTTTGAGCTCGGTGATATCCTCAACGAATGCAATCATTCCCGAAAATATTTGATCCCTGTCTATGACCGGGCTGATATGATATCGCAAGTGGACGCATGCCTCGATTTCCAACAGACAGGGATGATCGCTGGTTACCCGTTTTCGGGTTTCCATGCATTGCCTGAAAGCGGCGGCCACACCCGTATCCACCAGGGGGACGTGCTCCAGAATATTCAGCTGGGTGATATCCCGATTTTCGGGCCAGGCCAGCATATTCGGTACTCTTTGGTTGGCGCCGAATACTCGGCCTTCAGGGTCAACTACAAATATTCCAAAGGGCGCACTGTCGCCCAACAAGCGATCGCGTTCCTCTGCCGTGCGCAATGCCTCCTCCGCCCGGTGGCATCGTTCTTCAACTTCCCTGATCCGGCGTCGGTATTCAGCGCGTTCATCGATGGTCAGGCTATTTGAAGTGAACTTCCGACTCACGTCCGCAACCTTTCTCTGGTGACGCCCGGAGCCTGCAAAGAGGCGACGAGCTGTAACTGCCGCAAGGCGCCGGCTTTTTGATCGCAAAGATTGCGTCCTTGCCGGGCGGCTCATGAATGGAGTAATGATAATGTATAACCACTGGGCGCCGATATGCAAGTCCGCCGGCGAATGAGTCGTTTCTGTTGCAGCCGGTCCGCCTGTTCCTCCAGCATTCGGGCCAGTCACGAGGCGTTGAAGGCCATTTTCTGGTTCTGAACCCCCATCCGGTAGATTGTCATAATTCACCGGATGATGTCGACTGCCGGCGGTTTTACCGCCTTCAGGCCGTCTTCGTGGATGTACTCCAGAAAATTGGGAATTTTATTTTCAGCGGTCAGTTTGTTCTCAATCATCCAGCGGGCCTGGTCTTCCATCGCCAGGATGAGCGACTGTTCCAGCCGGAGTGAGAACCGGTGTTCCGGCCAGATGGTACTGATATACCGCTCACTATAACCCAGTCGTTTCTGGACGATGCCGCGCGCCCGATCCCCGTTTTCGATCAGATAGTTCTCGGCTTGCAGCAGCGATTTTAAGAATCTTTGCAGCAGTTCGGGATGTTTCGCCGCCCACGTTTCGGTAGTGGCCAGAACGCAGTACATCGGCTGTCCGCTCTGGACATCCCAGATCACCGCGTCGCCGCCCAGGCGATCCTGGATCGTCATGACATTGGGCTGCCAGGCGACGATGGCATCGACGGTAGCCCTGGCCACGACATCCGGAACCTGGGGGGCCTGGACGTCGACGATCGTTATTTTACTTTTATCGATACCGTGCAAATCGAGGAACCGGCCCAGTTTGAAGTCCGCCGCCGTATTCAGCGGCACCCCGATCCGCTTTCCGGGGAGATCGGAGACCGCTCGGATTCCCCGGTCTTTGCGGCCGATCAGCTTCATATGCATAAACATGTCGATGCTGGCGACGATACGCGTATTTCTGCCCGCAAACGCGTGCCTGACGATGGCGAACTCGGCTGTGGTGGCCATGTCCGGTTTTCCCCGCTGAATATCATCTGCTGCGGCCGAACCGGACGGATAGCTGTCTTCGATGACCACCTCGAGGCCGTTGGCCACGAAGAATTTGCGGTCGTCGGCGATATAGATCAACGAATTGACCGCTGTAGCTTCCATCCCGATGGTGACGGTGTTGTCTTTTTCCTGAGCAGGATCGGCTGAATGGGGGCCGATACACGTGACTGCCGCCAGCAACAGTGCCACAACGCCTGTTTTCAGCCTGAATTTTACCATTCGTCGATCTCGATGTTTTATCATGCAGGTTCCTCCGCGGCCAACCAGATCTATTCTCTATTTTTATCCCAGCCGGTTACGTTATGTCAAACCTAAAAACGGGAGGAAGAGGGCCAGGAACAATAGGCAACGATATATGCTTCTTTGGGCGCCAACGGTTATATCCCTCTCGGAAGAAACCGCACCACCGGCTTGAAACGGGGTATGTATAGCGGGATCGGCCATGATTACGAATGCCGGGTGACGATAGACGGCCACGGGGAGGTCCGCTCCTGCTTGACGCCGGTTAAAGACGGCATGCGGGTATAGCTGTATGGCCCATCGGGTCTGGGTGAAAGTGGTGTTTGTCGCCGGCAGCGTCACCGGGGTGGAAGGGGCCCTGGTGGCCGAAAACCAGGGCCATTTGGCCGGCCCGACTGCCGCCGGTTACCTGGGGTTGGTGGAAAAGGGCCGAATGGAAAGGCGGATCGCAGAATTTTAGATGGAGATAACGGCCGTCAGGTAAGCAACCCCGGCATTTTTTCCGGAGGTGATGAAAGGTCGCGCATTTCTGGAACAGTATGCTCAGCGGAACTGGCCGAACTCGATGCCCAGTCCGATGCACTGTTTACCTTCCACACAGGGGGCGGCATCTTCATCTTCCAGATAATGTTTTATGTGGGTTCCGTCTCTTTCAAAATTAATCTCCCAGACCTTCATCGCATCATCCCACGCCACATCCAAATCCTGGCCGCAGTCGCCCATATCCGGGTAGATTTCATGAATTTTATTGCAAAGCTCAGCTTTATCGTACATGACAAACCTCCTTTGAGCCTGGCGCTGTTTCGATATTTCGCCTCAAACGAATGTTTGAATGATTATTTTATCAAGGCCGTGCCGGATTCCTGAAAGGGTGCTTCCGGCATGCTGTCTAGTAAAATAAGTCTTGTTGGGCAAATGTCGAGGGCCGGCGGTTTCCGACGATTACCCTCCGGTGGTTGGCCGGATAGCGGATTCCCGGACCGCAGATATAATTTGACTAACGGTGAAATGGGAATTAGTTTAACTTAGTCAGGTATTTGAAGCCTGAAAAGCGAAATCGGTTTCCCATTGCCCATATAACGGCTGTTGGGAGCCGCGAGCGGTCACGCCCAGTTGATCGTTCCGCTTTAAGTGTTAACCGTCCAGATGCAAAACACCAAGGAGGTGTTGTCATGGATGACAAAGGTAAAAAGAAAAAGGGCGAACAGTCAGCGGAAAAATCCTGCTGTTACCAGGTCGTAGACGGCTGCGGCTGCATTGTGGGGACATACTGCTGTGACGGACCCGATATGAAGAGTTGCGAGTTTCAGAGTCGCTGCTGACCATTTCACTTTCGTTCGCCGATAGATAAAATAAGACCGGATGTATCATCCGGTCTTTTCATTTGACCGCCGCAGAATTTCCAATCTCCTGGAGGCGTGATTAGGTATTTTCACAACGGGAGCCGGGGAGGATTGGAACAGGATGCCGTAAAAATCGCATCCGCCGTTAATGTTGCTGGATTTCCCGTTCACTGATCCCCATCAGATACAGCAGACCGTCCAGGCCAATGCTGGAGATGGAGCTTTGGGCGTTTTTGCGGACGATGGATTTGGCGTGAAACGCAACGCCCAATCCGGCAGTGCTGATCATGGGAAGATCGTTGGCGCCGTCGCCGACGGCGATGGTCTGTTGCAGGCTGATGTTTTCCACCGTGGCAATGGTTTTGAGGATTTCGGCTTTTCGCAAACCGTCGATGACGTCGCCGGTGACGTTTCCGGTCACCCGGCCGTTTTCGATTTCCAACACGTTGGTGAAAACGTAATCCAGGTTCAACCGCCTTTGCAGGAATTCGCCGAAATAGTCAAAACCGCCGGATATAATTCCGATCTTGTAGCCAAGTTTTTTCAGAGTCCCTATGACCCGCTCGGCGCCTTCGGTAAAGGTCAGATTTTCAGCCACCTGCCTGAGGATCCTTTCATCGAGTCCTTTGAGAAGGGCGACCCGCCGGATGAAACTTTCTTTAAAATCGATTTCGCCCTTCATCGCGGATTCGGTAATCCGGGCCACCTCCTGACCCTTGCCGGCGCGGTCGGCCAATTCATTGATGACCTCTCCCCGGATCAGGGTGGAATCCATATCGAACACCACCAGTCTGCGGGCATGGCGGTAGATGTCATCCGCGTGAAATGAAATGTCTATCCCGGTTTCTTCGGAAATTCTAATCAGCCGGGCGCGAAAACGGGCCGCATCCTCGAGTTTGCCGGACACCGTAAACTGCACGCAGACCTTGGCAAGGGATTCCGGATCATCCAGGCGCACACGGCCGGAAAGCCGGGTGATAATATCGATGTTCAGATGATTGGCCGAGATGGCGGCGGTCACCTTCGAGAGTTGTGCGGCCGTCAACCGGCGGCCGAGCAGGGTGACGATCCGGCGTTCCTGACCGTATTCCGCCGCCCACTTGGCGTAGCTTTTTTCATCGATGGCGCTAAAACGGATCTGAATGCCGAGTTCGTGGGCCTGAAACAAAAGATCTTTCAGGATGGAAGCGGATTTGTGGGCCGACGGTATCTCCACCAGAATCCCCAGGGACAGGTAGTCGTGGATTACCGCCTGTCCGATGTCCAGAATCGTGACGTCGTAGAGGGTCAGAATATTGGTCAGGCTGGCAGTCAGACCCGGCTTGTCCTTGCCGGTAATATTGACCAGGATGATTTCTTTCATTTTAAATAAATCCGGGGCACCCTCCCGGTTATCGTCGATACAACTTCATAGTTGATGGTTTGCAGCTTCGAGGCGATTTCATCCGCCGTGACGATCGCTTCTCCCTGCCGGCCGAAAACGACCACTTCGTCTTCGAGCGCCGCCTCGGGAACCCCGCCGACATCCAGCATGGTCAGATCCATGCACACTCTTCCCACCACCGGGACTCTGCGGCCGTGTACCAGCATGTGAGCGCGGGAGGACAGCCGGCGGTCGAAGCCGTCGGCGTAACCGACGGCAACCGTGGCAATCGTGGTGTAGTCCTTGGTCTGGAAGGTGATTCCATAGCTGATGTTAAATCCGGGAGCCACCTTCTTTAAATGAACAATCCTGCTTTTCAGGGTCATCACCGGCTTCAGATCGACGATTTCCTTGTTCACCTCATCGGAGGGATAAAGCCCATAAGTGGCAATGCCGGGGCGCACCATATCCAGGTGCGACTCCGGCATGTCGATTAAAGCCGCGCTGTTGGCGGCATGTTTCAGGGCCGGTGCCAGGCCGTATTGCTGCAGACGCCGGAGAAGGTCCCGGAACCGTTCCAGTTGCAGATTCGCGTACGATTTGTCGGCATGGTCGGCCGTCGCGAAATGGGTGAAAATACCTTCGACCGTCAATCCGGGCAGACGGGTGATCGCCTCGATCCGGCGCAGCAGGTATTGCTCCGCCGAGGCCTCGGAAGGGGCCTGATCCGATTCCAGCAAGAAGCCGAGTCGGCCCATGCCGCTGTCCACCTTGAGATGAACCTTTATGGTTTTTCCCAAGCGGGCCGCCTTTTCAGACAGCGCCGATGCCGAGGTCCATGAATAGACGGATTGGGAGAGTTCATATTCGATCAGCGTCGATGCCAGATCCGGCGGCGTGTATCCGAAAATCAAAATCGGGGCCGCTAAACCGGCTTTCCGCAGCGGGACGGCCTCTTCGATTCTGGCGACACCCAGATACTGTGCCCCGTTTTTCAGAGCTTCGCGAGCGACTTCGACGGCACCGTGGCCATAGCCGTTGGCTTTCACCACGGCCATCAAACGGGTCGGCGGGCGCGTGATACGCTTCAGTTCTCTGATATTGTGCGCATAGGCCTGCAGATCTATTTCAGCCCAGGTTACCGGTGGTTCCAAATCATGCTCCGGTACCGGTTGCGCCTGTTAGCCGGTTGAGCCCGTAAGCCCCTGAGCCCGGTCAGGCTGGATGGGTTCGTTATGTTCGTTAAGATCGTCATGTTCGTTAGAATCATTTGGGGTCACGATCGTTTTTAGGCCTGCGCCGCGGGAAGAAGCACGTAAGGATCAAGGATTATTGGATAAGGATTAAGTCTATGCCATTTATTCCATCGAACTTTTTTCTGTCCTTTGATCTCCGCCCTTTCGTCCCTCGTCCGAGCGTCAGCGGTCGTCCATCTTCCATCGGTCTTATCCGTCCTCTGTTGTCCGTCCTCTGTCGTCCGTCTTCCGATCACCGCTTATCTTCTGAAACAATTCCCCGGCATGATATGAACTGCGCACGAAAGGTCCGCTGGCGACCTCCGCAAATCCCATGTTCATGGCGGTTTCACGCCATTTATCAAATTCTTCCGGCGGGATGTAACGTTCGACCGGCAAGTGATTGCCGCTGGGTTGTAAATATTGACCGAGGGTCAACACCCGACAGCCGACCTCCAGCAGATCTTTCAAGGTGCATTCGATTTCCTCGGGTTGCTCTCCCAAGCCCAGCATGAGCCCCGACTTGGTAAGCAGCGCCCGGTCGAATTCGCCCGTGCGTCGAATCAACTCCAGGGATCGATGATAATCCGCCTGGGGACGCACGTCGGCGTAAAGCCGCGGAACGGTTTCGATATTATGATTCAAGACATCGGGCCGGGCCGTTAAGACCGTTTCCAGAGCCGGCCGACTGCCCTGGAAATCGGGAATCAGAACCTCGATTAATACTTCCGGAATCTCCCGGCGGATCCTTTGGATGGTCTCGGCGAAGATACCGGCGCCACCGTCCGGCAGATCGTCTCTGGTGACGGAAGTCACCACGACGTATTTCAGCCCCATCTGGCGCGCGACCGCGGCGACCCTGGCAGGCTCGGCCGGGTCGGGGGGCGCGATGGGGCCTTCGACGACCGCGCAGAAGCGACAATTGCGCGTACAGCGCAAACCCATAATGAGAAACGTCGCGGTATGGTGCGAAAAACATTCCCAGATATTCGGACAGCCGGCTTCCTGGCAGACTGTGTGAAGCCGGTCTTTACCAATCATACCCTTGGTTTTTTCAAATTCGGGACCGGATGGCAGACGCTGTTTCAGCCAGGCGGGTTTCGGCAGCCGCACCGGGTTATCCGATCTGTGCGTCATAATATGGACTCCTACAAAATCATTTTGCTCGTTTTGGCACGAATAGCCAAAATAAGCACTAAATTTTCAATCAGCAACTGTTTTTCAGGTTGAGTTTCGCAGACGGTGCTGCAGGACGGAAAGATCTGTAAAATCAAGGCGCAGGTTCAGAGCGGATTCGAGCTGCCTTTCCAGCGCGGCGCGCACGTCTATCATGGGGATCTCGCTGCCCAGTTCCTGTCGCATGCAGGTCATGCAAACTCCCTGCAGGCCGCAGGGTTGAATCCATGAAAACGGGGTCAGGTCGAGGTTTACATTTAAGGCCAGGCCGTGAAAACTGACTCCTCTACGAATGGCGATGCCGATGCTGCCCATTTTGCGATTGCCGACCCAGATACCGCGATTGGCGGGATTGCGTTCGGCTGCAATGCCCCAGCGGTCTGCGGTGCCGAGCATGACGGCTTCCAGGGCCTCCACAAACTCCACAACACCGAGTCTGCGCGCCTTTAAATCGATGATCGGATATACGACGAGTTGGCCGGGACCGTGAAACGTAATGACCCCACCTCGTTCCACGGGTACAATGGGAATCCCGGTGGATTCTAAAAATTTTTCCGAAACCAGCAGATGTTCCAACCCGCCCCGACGGCCCAGGGTGAAAACCGCAGGATGCTCCACAAAAAGGACCATATCTCTATCGATGGCGCCATGGCGGCGGGCTGCGACCAGTTCGCTTTGAAGCTGCCAGGCGGCACTGTAATCCATCAAGCCTAGATCCACGGCATGACACCACGGTGTGTTGTGAGTTGTACGTTGTGGGTTGGGAATAGGGGAATACCGGTTGGCTGATCGGGAGTGCCCATTTGCAGAGCTATCCGATATCCCGGTCTTAATGGGTTCAGCCGATCCGGATTTGGTGGAACCCGGACTGGAGTATTTTAATGTTTGATCTGAATTCATTTCTCGTTTTGATCGTTTTGAACGTTAGGATCGTTTAAATGGCTTGGATCGTTTGCACTCGTCCTTCAGCTTTGAGCTTTTAAGCCCCCCAATCCCTTAATTCCTTAATTCCTAAATTTCTGACTCTACTGATCTTCCATCTTCCCTCGATTTTATTCGTCCTCCGCCTCATCCCCTCAGACAGGGCTTGCGGGCGGCCGCGGTTTCATCCAGCCTCCTGCGACGGCATCGGGTGGGGGCCGCATGCAAAAGATCGGGATTTTCTCTGGCTTCCTTGGCAATGGCTTCCATGGCGTCGATAAAAAGGTCGATGTCTTGCCGGCTTTCCGTCTCCGTTGGCTCGATCATGATGGCGCCGGGAACTACCAGCGGAAAATAAACCGTGGGGGGGTGAAACCCAAAGTCCATCAACCGTTTGACCATATCCAGGGTGGTTACCTTATGCGCCTGCTGCCACTTGTCGCTGAAAACGCATTCGTGCATGCAGGGGCGGTCGTACGGCAGGTGAAACGTATGCTTCAATCGTTCTTTGATGTAATTGGCATTCAAGACCGCGAGCTGACTGGCTTTTTTAATGTTTTCGGGCCCCATGCTCAAAATATAGCTGTAGGCTCTTATCTGGACGCCGACATTGCCGTAAAACGCGTGAAGTTTGCCGATGGATTCCGGAAAATTTTCCTCAAGAATATACCGGCCTCCTTTTTCAACGACGCGGGGTACCGGCAGAAAAGGTTCCAGATGCTTCATGACACAGACCGGACCGGACCCCGGACCGCCTCCGCCATGGGGGGTCGAGAAGGTTTTATGAAGATTCAAGTGAAGCACATCGATGCCGATCGACCCCATGTGGACAACCCCCATCACCGCATTCATATTGGCCCCGTCCCCGTACACCAGGCCGCCTTTGGCATGGACGATATCGGCTATTTTTTTAATGTTGTCTTCAAACAAACCCAGCGTGTTGGGGTTGGTCACCATGATGCCGGCGGTTTCTTCATCCATTACCCTGGCCACGTCTTCGGCGTCCAGGATACCTTTCGCGCTGGATTTTATCGGGACCGGGCGGTAGCCGCAGAGGGCCGCGCTGGCCGGATTGGTTCCGTGCGCCGTGTCCGGTACAATGATCTTGGAGCGCTGCGAACCCCTGCTGCGGTGGTAGGCATAAAACAGGAGCATGCCCGTCAGCTCCCCATGAGCACCGGCAGCCGGTTGAAGGGTCGCGGCATGCATGCCGGTGATCTCCACCAGAAAGCGCTCCAGATCGAACATGAGTTTGAGGATACCCTGGGAAAGATCCGGCGGCAGCATGGGGTGCGCCGCGGCAAAACCAGGTCTGGCCGCCTGCCTTTCGTTGGTCTTGGGGTTGTATTTCATGGTGCAGGATCCCAGGGGATACATCCCGCTGTCCACCGCAAAATTCCATTGGGACAGGCGGGTGTAGTGGCGGATGACATCCACCTCGCTGAGGTCCGGAAAATCCGGGCCGTGTCCCAGCAGGTCTTCAGCGACAGGATAGGATTCGACATCACGCCGCGGCAGTGAAAACCCGCATCTTCCCTTGCTACCCTTTTCCCAGAGCAGTGGTTCGTTGAAAATCAGGCCGCTTGCGCCCGGATATTCTTTCATGGTTCGATCTCCCTGCCAGCTTGAAAGTTATTGCCGCGTAATTATAACCGATATTTTAGAATAACAAACCCTCGTTGGACATCCCATTTGGTGAAGTCGACGGATGGGGTCGATTTTGCCATATTGTTTACCCTTCGGGAAACGTTGGGGATTATTTTATCTTGCTCACCAATTCGTCCATGTCCTTTCTGCTGATGGTCTCGGTGACACACAGCAGGTAATGTCCGGCCAGTTCGGGATACCAGCACTCCAGCGGCAGGCCGGCGATGATTTTATCGTTCAGCAGGCGCGCATGGGTTTTTTCGAAGCCGCCGCCGAAATCGACGACGAACTCATTGAAGGTCGCTTTTCCAAAAGGGATACTGAAACCGTTGTTTCGCAGGGCAGCCTTGAGGTATTCACACTTGTCATAGTTCAAACGGGCGAGTTCCCTGAAGCCGGAACCGCCGAGGGAGGACATGTACATGGTCGATGCCAGGGCGCACAGGCTGTGATTGGTGCAGATATTGGATGTGGCTTTTTCCCGGCGAATATGCTGTTCACGAGTGGCCAGGGTCAACACGAATCCGCGTTTTCCATCGGCGTCGACCGTTTGGCCCACCAGTCTTCCCGGCAGGTTGCGTACATATGCCTGGCGGGTGGCGAACATTCCCAGGCCCGGACCGCCGAAGGAACGCGGAATTCCCAGGCTTTGTCCCTCGCCCGCCACGATATCCGCGCCCTGGCTGCCGGGATTTTTGATCAACCCATAAGCCAGCGGCTCGCTGAAACCCACGATTTGCAGGGCCTTTTTCTGCCGTGCGATGTCGCCGATGGCTTTGAGGTTTTCAATGCAGCCGAAAAAATTGGGCGACTGAACAGCCACTGCCGCCAGGTCTTTCTGGGCGTCGATAACGGCCGGATCCGTGGTGCCGTCCGGAAGATAGGGAAGCTCGACGATTTCATATCCTGTCGGCGCCAAGTAGGTCCGGATCACCCGACGGTAATTGGGATGGATGAGCCGCGATACCGCCACCTTTTTGCGCCGCGAGATCCGGATAGCCATCAGCAGCGCTTCCGCCAGGGCGGAGGCGCCGTCGTACTGGGAAGCGTTGGCCACGTCCATTCCGAGCAGCCGAGCGGTGAGGGTCTGGTACTCAAATATGGCCTGCAGGGTTCCCTGACTCACTTCAGGCTGGTAAGGCGTATAGGCAGTCATAAATTCCGAGCGCCCCAGCAGATAGGGCAATGACACCGGAATATAGTGATCGTAGCTGCCGGCTCCCAAGAAAATCTTATAATCGGGTGAAACCGCCATGCTGCTGCAAAGGGTGTCGATGTGATCGTTCAGTTCCCATTCGGTCAGTGCTTGCGGCAGATCGAGCTCACAGTGACAGCGGCAATCGTCGGGAATGGTTTCAAACAGATCCTCCACGGATTTCACACCCACCGTTTTGAGCATTTTTTCGATATCTTCGGATGTGTGCGGCAAATAACGCATGAAATTTATCCTTTCAGGGATTTCAGATAGGCGTCCTTGGTCATGAGGCCGTCCAACTCGGCCGGATCGGACGGCTTGACTTCGATCATCCACCCTTTGGTGTACGGCGCACTGTTGACCAGTTCCGGGGAATCTTCCAGGGTGCCGTTGACCGCAATGATTTCACCGGACACCGGAAGGTACAGTTCCGAGACGGCCTTGACCGATTCCACGGTTCCGAACTCAGCACCTTTTTCAAACGTATCACCGACATCAGGCAATTCCACAAAAACGATGTCCCCCAATTGGTCCTGGGCATAATCGGAGATTCCCACTTTCACGTTCTCTCCTTCGGACCTGGCCCACTCGTGGCTCTCCGCATAGCGAACATCATCCGAAAAAATCAATTCATTGATATCTTTCATCGCTCCTCCTTAAAAACTTTCCATAGCTGTTGAATAGTTCCTGGTGATGTGAAGTACGGATGTTGTTTCTCAACAATCAATATTCCCGGCATTCCGGTCAATCCAAAATGTAGGGCAGCTTCAGGTTGTAGTTTTTGTAGACGACAAATGTCTCCACAGACTGAACATTCTTGAGTTGGGACACTTCTTCGGTATAAAATTCCAGCAGCCCGAATCCGGATTTTAACAGAACTACCAGAATCAGATCAAACCGCCCGGTTACCACACTGACGGAAACCACACCCTTCAGTTTACTGAACTCCTCTCCTTTTTTGACCAGGTCCATCGTCTTTAATTTCACACCCACCATTACGACCCGATGACCGGAGATGACATCCGGATCCACCAGTCCGGAAATTTCCAGTACCCCGTCTTCGATCAGGTTGTGAACCCGGGTGCGAACGGTATTTTCGGAAAGCGACAGTTCTTCGGCAATTTTTCTGTAGGACTTGCGTCCATTACGAAGGTGCTTGATAATCGAAAGATTGAGGTCGTCGACATCCATAAGTTTTTAATATAATCTGCCATGATATGCATTGCTGTGGGAAGCTGTAAATAAAATTGATGATACTGTCAATAATTAATTTTATTTTTTATGGAATCATCAAATATTTAGCCTGAAATTCCGGTTTGGGAAAGTCGTTTGTGTTTCCTGCCGCCCATTCAACCCGGGAAAAGGGTGTTTCGCGGATTGTCGACCGGGCGCGCCGGCCGCAGATCACTTGTCGAACCCCTTGACCCCATCATTTTTTTGCGGCATTTATAGGGGCAGGCTGCAGGTTACCGCGGCCGGCGCCGGCTGTCCCCGCCGACGGTTTTGTCCGATCTTCCATAAAATCCGACTTTGCCGGATAAAAGTTCACAAAGCCGAAAATTCCGTATCCCCTTGAGGAGCGCCTTGTGAGACGCCAAACCATATACTCCGCCTTGTTTGTCTGCGTGGCGGTTGTGCTCGACTTTGTCGGCTGCGGCTCCGAGCCCCAGGTCATCTTGAAAATTGGAATCAACGCGCCGCTTACCGGTGCGATTGCCCAGGTAGGGGAAGCCACCCAATCGGCCGCCCGGATGTGGCTGAAGGAGATCAATGATGCCGGCGGAATTCAAGTGGGGGAAAAAAGATACCGGGTGAAGCTGGTTATCCAGGACAATGCCTCGCAGTCCGAAGCGGCCGTCATGGCAGCCACCAGACTCATTGTGGAGAACGAAGTGCTGGCCATTGTCGGCCCCCAGTCCTCGAAGCAGGCGGTGCCGACCGGCGCTGTGTGCAACGATCTGGCCACGCCGATGATCAGCCCCTGGTCGACCAATCCCTATACCACCCGAGAGCGGCCTTTTGTATTTCGCACCTGCTTTCTCGATCCGTTTCAGGGTCCGGCCGTCGCCCGGTTTGTCATGCAGGAATACGGCTTTACCAAGGCGGCGGTGTTGTTCGCCAGGACCAGTGATTATCCGCGGAGTCTGGCGGGGTTTTTCAAGACTGCCTGGGAGAACCTCAATGGTGCCGGTTCCGTAGTGGCCTATGAAGGGTTTTCCGCTGAAAATCCCGACTTTGGCGCTCAGCTTAATAAGATTATCGAGTCCGGGGCCGAGTTCCTGTTTGTGCCTCAATATTACAGTGAGGTGCCCGGGATCGTGCGACAGGCGCATGCGCTGGGCTGGAACAAGCCGATCATCGGCAGTGACAGCTGGGACTCGGCCGAGACCGCCAAACTTTGTGGCAAAGACTGCCGGGGTCTGTTTTTCAGCACCCATTATGCGGCGGCCGGTGCCCGGGGCGAAACCAGGGCATTTATCGATCGCTTTGAAAAGCGCTATGGCTATGTGCCCGACGCGGTCGCCGCACTTACCTGGGATGCCATGTGCATCGTACAAAAAGCCATAGAAAGGACCGGCGGACTGACCGGGGACATTAAAAAGGACCGCCGGGCGGTTCGCGACGCCCTGGCCGGTATCCAGGATTTCAATGGAATTACCGGCAAAATGACCTTCACGAAGGGCGGCGATCCCCACAAATGTGTTGTTATCGTGCGCATCAACGATGCCGGCGAATTTGAATTTTACAAAACAGTTTGTCCGGACACAAAACACCAAACACAAAATACTAAACCCATGATGAATTCAACTTTTTGCGAATTCATCAATATTGAAAAACGGGAAAGTGTATGATATGCAGCTAACACGGCTGGAGATTTTATCCGTCGTTTGTTGTGCACCTAACTTCTAAAGACGGGGATTCTTAAAAGGAGGTCAATGATGAAAAGAGCTTTATGTGCCGTAGCGATCATTTCCTTTGTCATGGCGGGATTGAGCATGGGAGTTGCCTTTGGAGCGGATACCATCAGAATCGGCGTCAATGCCCCGCTGACCGGCGACATCCCCAAGGTTGGGGAGGGCACCAAATATGCAGCGCAAATGTGGCTGGAAGATGTCAACGGCGCCGGCGGGATTGATGTGGGGGGAAAAAATACAAGGTCGAGCTGATTGTCGAGGACAATGAATCCAAGGCCGAATCGGCCGTTAAGGTGGCCACCAAGCTGATTACCGAGGAAGATGTTCTGGCGATCGTCGGTCCCCAATCCTCGAAACAGGCGATTCCGGCCGGGGGCAAGGCCAATGAACTCGGCACCCCGATGATCAGCCCCTGGTCGACCAATCCGGACACCACCAAGGATCGGCCCTTCGTGTTTCGCGGCTGCTTCCTGGATCCATTCCAGGGTCCGGTAGTTGCAAAATTCATCAAAAACGAGTTTGGCTTTACCAAAGCGGCCGTACTTTATGATGTGGCCAGCGACTATCCCAAGGGGCTGGCCGAATTTTTCAAGGCTGCCTGGGAAGATCTGAACGGGCCCGGCTCCGTCGTCGCCTACGAAAGCTTCACCACCAAGGACGCCGACTTCAGCAGTCAGCTCACCAAAATAAACAACTCCGGTGCCGAGGTGCTGTTTGTGCCCCAATACTACAACGAGGTGGCCCTGATCGTGCAGCAGGCTCACCAGCTTGGCTGGAACAAACCGATCGTGGGCAGTGACAGCTGGGGTTCGGCCGAGACGGTTAAACTTTGCGGCAAAGACTGCTATGGTCTATTTTTCAGCACCCATTACGCGGCGGCCGGCGCCCAGGGCGAGACCAAGGCCTTCATCGACCGCTACGAAAAGAAATACGGCTACGTTCCCGATGACGTCGCCGCTTTGACCTGGGATTCCATCCGCATCATCCAAAAAGCCATTGAAGACACCGGAAAACTGACCGGTGACCTCGAAGAAGACCGCCAGGCCGTGCGCGACGCGTTGGCCGCTATCAAGGATTTCGGGGGGATTACCGGTAAAATGACTTTTACCGAGGACGGTGATCCCATCAAATGTGCCGTTATCGTCCGTATCAGCGATAGCGGGCAATTCGAATTCTATAAATCCGTTTGTCCGTGACCGGGCCAATGGGGTCCGTTTTAAGTGGGTCCGCGTTTTAATCGGTATCTGCCGGGCGGGCGCATCGCGTCCGCCTTTTCAAAGTTCCGGGACGCGCCTTCCCGCAAATTGGGGACTTCCCGGCTTGACCTCAAAGGTCCAAGCGGGTTCCGGACACCGGGTGCGGGACATTTTATGTCACCAGAGCCGGAGTGTACGTTCGGTTCGACCTGATTGAGTTTGGTAAATTCTATCGCCTAAAAATGCAGAAAAGAAAGACCTGCCGACTGGGAGAACATCGATGCTATTTTTTCAAAACCTGATCAATGCCTTGCAATGGGGCAGCTTTTACGCTCTCATCGCGCTGGGATATTCCATGGTTTACAGCATTCTGATGCTTTTCAACTTTGCCCATGGGGATATTTTCATGGTCGGCGCCTATATCGGTTTCGGCGTCGCCACGGCCCTGGTGGCCCTGACGTCCATGGGTGCCTTTGCGCTTCCCGGCTGGTTGATATTGGTTTTGACTATTCTGATTTCCATGTTTTTGACATCTTTTGTCGGCATGTTTGTCGAACGTGTCGGCTATCGGCCCCTGCGCGATGCGCCCCGGGCATCGGCTGCCATCACCGGATTGATGATCGGCATCATCCTTGAGACCGGCAACCTGATCCTGCTCGGTGCCCAAAGAGTCAGTTTTCCATCCTTGATCGAGACATCGACCTATCAACTCGGCGGGGTGTTCATAACCAACAAGAAGATATTGATCGTGCTGGTGTCCATCTCACTGTCCGTGGCGCTGCATCAGTTTATCCGCCGTACGCGTTGGGGCATGGCGATGCGGGCTATGGCTTTCGACTATGGCGTCATCCCCCTGATGGGAGTGCCCATCAATCGAATCGCGGCACTCACCTTCGCCATCGGCTCGGGTTTGGCGGCGGCCGCCGGTATTCTGTTCGGCGTCGCCTATCCGGTGCTGGATCCTTATATGGGCGTTCTCATCGGCTGGAAAGCTTTCGTGGCCGCTATCCTGGGAGGCAGGGGGTCTGTTGTGGGCGCTACCCTGGCGGGATTTCTGCTGGGCTTCATCGAGATGTTCGTGCCCATGGTTTTTCCGTCCACATTTAGGGATTTAATCGCCTATTCGATTATTCTGCTCATTCTGGTTTTCCGGCCCCATGGCTTCTTCGGTGAACCGTACAGTGCCAAATTGAGGCTGTAAGTGAAGGGGCTTTCGTTGCCCCTGGCGGGATGGGGCGGGCGGGGATGAATTAATAATTGGGGTTAAAACAAGGACACAAGGACCTGACATGGAAGCGACGCGCGACGGGCGGGCGATAAAGGGGAATCGGCAAACGAGTCGTATTCGGGAATTGGTTGAACCGATACCCATGCTCAGCTGGCTGTTGGGAGCCCTGGTTGCGGTAGCGCTGGAACATTTCATCGGCACACCCTTTGCCCGGACCCTCGGACTGCGCAAGGCACCGATGCTTTTCGGCTTCGTCATCATGCTCAAAAAGCCGATGCTGATCCACAGCGCCATTCTTTATCTCCTTCTGATTTACCTGATTCCGATCTGCGCGATCGCACGCCTGAGCGCTGCGAGCGTCAACCGGCTGGCCGGCCGGCTCCTCAATTTTCCCCTGATGGTTCCGGTTTTAATCCACCTTGCGATCTTGTATGCCATCCTGCACTGGTGGTCGGATATGAGCCTCTATCGGGCGGATGTGCTCCGGTTCACCATGATCGCCATTCTGGTGACCTTGAGTTTGAACCTGATCAATGGCTATATGGGTGAATTTTCATGTTCACACCCGGGTTTTATGGCCCTCGGGGCTTATGCCTCATCGGTTTTTACGCTCTATCTGTTCGCTGACGACCGGGTGATGGGCGCGGCGCTCCTTCCTGGATGGATCGGTCCCTTTTTTTTCCCGGCCGCTTTGATTTTCGGCGGACTGGTTGCCGCCATCGGGGCCCTGGTGGTGGCCATACCCTCCTTCAGGACCCGGGGCGATTACCTGGCGATCATTTCGCTGGCATTCATGTTTATCGTCAAGAGCCTGATCGAAAATCTGGAATTCGTGGGGGGGCCCCGGGGCCTGGGGGATCAACCCGGCTGGGCCAATCGGCCGGTTGTATTCGCAACCGTTGCGGTCGGCATCTGGATCATCAACAACTTTGTGCGCTCCACTCTCGGCAAGGCAATGAATGCGGTGCGCGACAACGAAATGGCCGCGGATGCCATGACCGTAGATACCCGGCGCACCAAAATCACCGCTTTTCTGTTTGCAGCCTTTTGGGCCGGTGTGGCGGGGGGGCTGTACGCCCATGCCCTGCGATACGTGAACCCAGGAACTTTCGGGATCCAGAAGCTGGCCGAAATGCTGGCCATGGTTTATTTCGGTGGCCTCAATTCGGTATACGGGTCGATTGTCGGCGCCTGCAGTATCAGTTTGCTCGGAGAGATGCTGCGGCCGCTGGAGCTTTTTAAATGGATTATCATTCCTTTGCTTTTGATACTGGTCATGATTTTCCGGCCGACCGGACTGATCGCTTTCAAGGAATTTGATATCAGGAAATTGATTCAGCCGAAAAAATGAGGTTCCAATGCAGGGCGGCCTCCGGCTAAATATAGCCGGCGGCGATTCACCCTTCGAAATTCGTTATTCAACATTCGTTATTCTGCGGTTCGCTGTTTTATCAGATGTAGCTTTAATTAAGGGACACCCCATGGCGCTGCTTCAAATCGACAAGATGACGCACTACTTCGGTGGGCTGAGAGCCGTTTACAACTATAATCTTGAGATCGAACCCGGGCAGATCCGGGGTCTGATCGGTCCCAACGGCGCCGGTAAAACCACGATTTTCAATCTCATCACCGGGATCTACCAGCCCACAGAGGGCACCCTATCGCTGCAAGGCATCCCATTGAACGGTCGCTCACCCCACGAAATAGCCTCCCTGGGAATCGGACGGACCTTTCAAAACATGTTGTTGTGGCGGCACATGACCGTCCTGGAACATGTGAAACTCGCCCGCTATTCCAAGCTGACCTATGGGTTGATCGGCGCGTTTTTCGGCACCCCAAGACGGCACCGGGAGGAAGCCGAAAGTGAACATAAAGCCCATTATCTTTTAAAAATGCTCAAGATCGATCGCTTTGCCGATCAAATCGTTCTCAATCTGCCCTACGGAGCCCAACGAAGGGTGGAAATGGCCCGGGCCTTGGCCATGGAACCGAAGGTGTTGTTTTTGGATGAACCGACGGCCGGCATGAACCCGGAGGAACTGGCCCACATGATGGACATCATCCGGCAAGTCCATGGGGAATTTGGGTTGGCCATTTTCCTTATCGAGCACCGCATGCGGGTGGTTATGGAACTTTGCCAGAAAATCCAAACCCTGGTTTTCGGCGAGGTGATTGCCGAGGGAACCCCGGTTGAAATCCAAAGCAATCCCAAGGTGATCGATGCTTATCTGGGCAAGGAGATCGTCGAATAATGTTATTAGCGGTTGAAAATTTGAGAGTGTCCTATGGCAATATCAGAGCCTTGCACGGACTCGATTTCCAGATCGAGGAGGGGGAGATTGCCTGCATCATCGGCGCCAACGGCGCCGGCAAGAGCACGACCCTGAAGGCCATCTCCCGTATGGTTCCGGTCGAAGCAGGTTCAAAAATGACCTTTGCGGGCCGTGACCTGTTGAGCTACCCGGCGGATAAAGTCGTCAGCAAGCTGGGTATATCCCATGTGCCGGAAGGCCGACGCCTGTTTGAAAACCTGACGGTTACCGAAAATCTGAAGCTGGCCTGCTTCGCCCGAAAGGACAGGGATCGGATCCAGCAGGATGTCAAACGCATATTTTCCATTTTTACCCGGCTGGAAGAGCGGCAAGGTCAGAAATCCGGCACTTTGAGCGGAGGAGAGCAGCAGATGCTGGCGGTCGGCAGGGCATATCTGAGCGGACGTCGGGTCATGCTGCTGGATGAACCATCCATGGGTCTGGCCCCCTTATTGATGATGAGCATGTTTGACGCCTTGAAGGAGATCAACCGGGAAGGCACCACGATCTTGCTGGTCGAGCAGAATGCACGTATGGCACTGCAATTTGCCGGGCGGGGATATGTTCTGGAAAGCGGACATCTGGTTCTGGAAGGGCCTTCCAGTGACCTGCTGGAGAATCCGGAAGTCAGAAAAGCCTATCTGGGCGGTTGACTGGTATTGGACTATAGGACCTATATGGCTTATAGGTCCTATACCTTAGCTCATATAGGATTTATACGGGAGGAGAGCCCAATCACTTCCGATCGCAAAATAACTGGTTTCTCACGCTGCGGGTGGCCGCTGATTTTCAGGGACCTTTGGATTCCGTCTTTTCCGCCGGGGGGGTGTCAGTTTCAGGTGTTTTTATGACTTTGGCGGCATCTTCCCGGATGTTATTCACCAGGCCCTCGGGCAGGAAAAAGGCATATTTGCTTCCCGAGGAAGTTGCCGGGTACAGCGTCTCCTTCTCTTCGGTTTTGGAAAAGACGTTGAGGCGGTATCCCTGCGGCCCTTTGAGGCGAACCGTGAGCTGCGGGGCATTCATTGCTTCCTTGGCGTCATCCGCGCGAAATTTTTCACAATGCAGGTTGGAGAGGGTGTTCAGCAGGCTGTTTACCACGTTTTCATCCCCGGCCCGGCCATCGGGCGCCTGCCAGACGGTTCTGGGGGCGGCCGGCGACTCATCCGCTTTTTCGGTCTCCGGAGCGGACGTCTCCTTATGGGGCGGCGGCGTCTTAGTCAAGACGGTGGTCTGCCGGTCGTTTGTGATTTCTATCTCCTGGATGTCGGCCGGCGTAAACGCCATGACGGTCTTGTCTCTGAGCTCGTCAAGGCTCGTATCGAAGGCGTTGCGTAAATTGCCCCGGGCATGAAAAACCCGGACGTCGCCTGCCGGCTTGACAAACGTATGGCGATACGACGGGGCGGTTTTGCCTATCTCGATGTCCCGCTCCAGAGCGTCGCCTTTCCACGCCTTGACATGTATTTCGGATTCCGGAGAAAGATCATAAAGATTATAATTATTAGATTCCGATACCAGCGCCGTCAGGGTGAGGTTTCCAAGGCTTTCCAGCATGTGCTCGACTTTCTCGCCGTCGGCCGGATAGGCCAGCGGTTCGATATACCAGCTGCCGTCTTTCTTCTTGAGCTCGATGACGGCATCCCCCCGCGTAATCTGAAGCCGGGTGATTTCCTTTTCGGCAACTTCGGGAATCTTCGGCAGTTCGTATAGCGTGCGGTCGCTGTGCCGCATGACCAGATAGACGGACAGAGCGATGATGATAACGGCCAGTATGATGTATTCTTTCTTGATCTTCATCTTCTCAATCTCTTTGTATACCGGTTGTGTAAATACGTTACCTGTACTGATTGGTTCCGGGTTCAGAGTTCAAAGGTTAAAACAGTTTGAAACTGCAAGCCATTTTGATTAAGGGCCAACAAATTCCGACTTCACCCGCCCGATAGATAGGCGTCGTAAAAACACATTGAAGTCGTCCGCAGTCTTTGATATCAGCCGGTTCAGCGAATTAACAACCTGAAACGCCGAACCCCTGGCCCAGACCTGGATCAGATATGAAAGCATTCAGATAAACCATTACAGCTAATTAACGCCACTCATATGATCAAAGCAGTCGCGCCAGGGCCGGCCTGAACCGCTTAACCTGGGGGTTACTTTGCAAACATCATCCGAATGTGTTTTTTACGGGAATGGCGTCGAAACCAGACGCCGATTCCGAATAGAACCACCAGGATCGGAAGCCCGGCGATATTAAACGCTTTAACAAATGTTTTGGTGGCGCCCTGGGTCTCTTCCAGAGGATTGAATTGTTGCTGCTTGCCGCGCATTACCGCAATATCTTCCCGACCGTTCAGATAATCGATGACATTCATGACGAATGTGGCGTTGGAACTCTTGCCTTCCTCGTCCAGCACATTGTTTTTGAGCATGTCCGCCGAAGCCATCAGAAATATCTTGCCAGGTTTTCCCTTTGCGATAAATTGCCCGGCGCGCTCGATCTTCGATACATCGATTTTAGAGGGGGTATCAGAGGCAGCATCGGCCTTTGACTGAGTTTCCCCGGCATCGGACCCGCTGTCGCCATCTTCCGGCTTTTCTTCCTTGACTTCTTTTACCGGAATGGATTTGCCGCCAAAATAGCTGGCAAATCGGCCTTCCACGAGATAGGCCAGAGGGTAGCTTTGCATCTCGTCCGGGGAAGGCGGCGGTTTGATGAACATGGGGTTGAGATTGATGCGATCGCGCATCAGCCAGGACTTTTCCGATGAGGCAAACAGCCGGTGCGGCGACAGTGCGCTTTCCTTGATGACCTCGTTGTTCAATTCCAGCGGGGAGATTTTCAAGGCCACCAGCACCTTGATATTTTTCATGAAGCCCAACTCGCCGTTGATGAACCGATTCTCGATCAGCGGCGCATAATAAATCGGCTGTTCCCCGCCGCCGAACTGGGCCGGCATCTGCTGATGAAAACAGTTTTCATCGAGCACGTAAGCCTGCTGCATGCGAAGACCGTAATGCTCCAACAGCTGCTGGAGTCCGGTATCCACCGGCACGAACACGGGCTGCCCGCCCATACCCTGCTGACCCCCGGGCATGATCTCGTTGAAGCGGTCCAGGACCAGGGCCAGACTTTTGCCCTGCATGAGGAACTGGTCGATCTGATACAGTTCGTAGTCGGAAAATTTTTCCGTGGGACCTGCGATGATCAGGCAGTTGAGGTTTTCGGGAATGTTCTGGTCCCTGAGGGCGATGTTTTTGAAGGAATAGGTCCGCGACGCCAGGTTACGGAAATTAGAAGCGGAATCCTGTTCCTGGCGCTGCATGGGATTGGCGGGCGGAGCCCCTGAAAGGCTCAATGTGCCGTGATCGCTGATATATCCGATATCTTCATTGATATTGATGAGCCCTTCGATACTGCTGTCGATGGCCTCCTCCATTTCCGTCATGTCGCTGAGCTGGTACTGGGTGCCGATGATCGGCAGCCGGATAACCTGCAGCAGGGGCACGGTCAGGGAATTATCCCCGTATTGCATCACCAGGCCGATGGCGCCTTTTCCCGGAGGGATCTGACCGTCGGAAAGCGCCGGCCAGGAGAGGGTCATGATATGGTACTTCTCGACAACCGAATCCAGGGCCTGATCCTCGGTGGGGTTCAAAAATTCGAATTCCAGCTTACCGTAATTTTTCTGGTTGATTTTCTTGACGATATTTTCAATTTCCTCCGGAATGCCGGAAAGATTTCGAATCCCCATATACGGGCCAACCTTTTCCAGGGAGGAGGACAGAAAAAGCTTGATGTCAATCTTGCCGGGCAGGCTCAACAGGGCGCTGATCTTGTTGTTCATCTTCTGGATGGCGGTGGTCAATTTATACTCCAGCCCTTCGGTGGAGGTGATGGTCGGAATTCTCTCGATCAGATCGCCATGAATCAGAACCAGTCCCATGTAAGCTTTCTGGAACTTGACTTCGTCCTTCTCGATGGCCTGTATCTGGATCGGTTGAATCCCATAGTTGTTGGCCAACTGCTGGTTCTCCTGGGTTCGGTCCGTGATCTCGCCTTCTTCCGGGCTGACATCGTAAAAGCGATAGTTAAAAAATTTGTTGGCGTGGATGGCATATTCCGCCAGAAGATCGTGCAGGTAGCGTTCGATATTGTTATACGGCGATGGGAGATCTTTGGTGAAAAATACGTCGATGGTGAGCGGTTCGGACAAGGTGCTCACGACCTTTTTGCTGGCAGCTGAAATCGAGTATGCGTCATTTGCCGTCAGGTCCAGTCTGTAAAAAAGGGTGATCCCGGCGACGTTAATCAATACGGTTACAACCAGGTAGATGATAAACTTCACATAGATGCCTGGTTTGTTTTTACCTGCCATGGTATTCTCCTTGCAAAAAATAATTGCCTATCGCTTTATGCTTTTCGAGACGACGCCCGAAAAAAGTGGCCCTACGGGCAGAATTGCTCGAAAGGTTTCAGGTGTCAGGTGTCAGGTTTCAGGAAATTAGCACCTTTGATGTTTGATAGCTCATATGGATCTCCGTGGTTCGCACCTCATTTTCGACAAGAATGACTGTTTAGGTGCCAACCGCAACGCTGACACCTGACACCCGAAACCTGAAACCTCACGCCGAGTGGCAACTTATCGACAATTTTTCGGTGTCGGTTGGTTAACCTCTTAGCAAATAAGCATAAAAGATCAGTGTTTTTCCTGCAGTGCCAGGTGGGCCGCATACAGCCCGAGAAAACAGACGCTTAAAAAGTAAATGATGTCCCGTGAATCGATGATTCCCTTTGAAATGTTTTGAAAATGGTAATCCGCGCCCAGATATGACAGCACGCCCAGCAGGGGCCGGGGCAGGAAAAAAAGCATTTTATCGATCAGCGTCAGACCGAAACAGATGGCCATGGCGGTGATAAAGGCGATGATCTGGTTGCGCGTGAGAGCGGAGGCAAACAAGCCGATGGCGGAAAACGCCGCTCCCAGCAGAACGCCGCCGAGGTAGCCGCCCACGACCGGTCCCCAATCCAGCTGGCCCAGCAGATTCACCGTGATGGGGTAGGCCAGCGTCGGGATCAGCATGGCGCCCACAAATGCCACCGCGGCCAGGAATTTTCCGAAAATAACATCGTTGAAGGTCACCGGCATGGTCAGCAGAATTTCATACGAACCGACGTTCAGTTCCTCCGACAGCAAGCGCATGGTGACGGCTGGAATGACAAAGGAAAAAATGACCGGCAGCAGCGAAAAAAAGTTTCTCAAGCTGGCCTGGTCGAAGAGAAAAAAGGTGGCAAAAAAGAACCACCCGGTGACCAGCAGAAATATCGCAATGACGATGTAGGCGATGGGCGATACAAAGTAAGATTTGAATTCCTTCCGGAATATATTGATGGATTGGCGCATCAGGCATTCTCCCTGGTAAGCTCGCGAAAAATGGTCTCGAAAGTTTCGGTCTTCAGGTGGAAATCCAGCAGGATCCAGTCTGTCTCTCTAATGCTGCGGTAAATCGCCGCACGGGGATCGGCCGCCGACCGACAGCCCAGCCGGACTTCCAGCTGGTTATCCATTTCGGTCAGCCGGGTGACGCTCGTGATGCCTTCGATCCCCGCCAGGGCGGTATCGACGGCCGCGAAATCCGCATTTTGCAGCAGGAGATGAAGGTATTTGCGGTCGCCGGCCGATTCCTTCAAACTGCTGGTGCTGCCGTCGGCAACGATTTTTCCGCGGTTGATGATCACCACCCGGTCACAGGTGGCCTCGGCTTCGCTCAAGATGTGCGTGGAAAGAATGATGGTTTTTTCCTTGCCGATTTCCTTTATAATCTGGCGGATTTCAACGATCTGATTGGGATCCAGCCCCGAAGTCGGTTCGTCGAGAACCAGAATCTCGGGGTCGTTTATCATTGCATGCGCCAGGCCCACGCGTTGTTTATAGCCCTTGGACAACACGTCGATGGGCTGATGCATGACCTCGTTGATGCCGCACAGGTCGCCCAATTGCCGGATCCGCTTCATTTTATGCGCTTTAGCGATGCCCCGGATGTCGGCGACATAGTTCAGATAATCAAACACCAGCATATCATGATACAAGGGTGCCGATTCCGGTAAATAACCCATGATATTTTTGATATCCAAAGGGTTATCTTCGATACTATAATCTTTTACCTGAATTTTTCCGGTGGTGGGCGCTAAAAAACCGGTGAGCATCCGCATGGTCGTGGTCTTGCCGGCGCCATTGGGTCCTAAAAGCCCCAGTATCTCTCCTTCCTTGATGTCCAGGCTGATTTGATCCACCGCGCAAAAATCGCCATAATATTTCGTTAGATTATTGACCTGGATCATACTTTTCTCCTATGAATAAAATTGCGCATTATCCCAATATTCGAGCTCCGTCTTAAAGGGATCGTTCAAATAATCGAGAACCACTCCGGCCGGCCTGCCGGTTTGACAGTAATCACCCGGCCGACTGTCCATGGATTTTTTGCAATTAGCCCATTTGTTTCGGGCGTGATTATTTCACTCGGCAGGTAGCAATGTCGAAAAACAGGATTATTATAAGGGGTGTTCGCCCTGCCGGGGTGCCCGTCGAGAAATTTGTTCTCGAATATTATATATGAAATTCGCCTTGTCAAGGTCTTAATTTGATGTGGATATTTGCTACAACTCAATGATAATATGATTATTTTCTGCGGACGCCGGTGTATCGAATCTGGACAATGAGGTTCGCCGTCACCCGGGTTGCCTGCAAACTCAACCGAGGAGGAATTCATCATGAGCGCCATGGGAAGTACGAAGGGGAAGGGGAAACCGCTTGTCTTGTTAACCATTTTGCTGAGCGGATTTATGATCGCCACCGGCCTGCACCTCGATGCACCGGCTGATGCCAAATCCGTCGAAGGCATGTTGATGCCCGATGGTTTCAGCACTTTGGTCGAAAAGTCCAGCCCGGCCGTCGTCAATATCCGCACGGTGAAGACCATCAAAAGCGGCGGACCTGTTTTCCGGCATTTCCAGCGGGGTCCCCAGGGGCGCGAAGATCCGTTTAAAGATTTTTTCGAGAAATTTTTCGGAGACGACACCCAGCGGGAATTTAAACAACCCAGCCTGGGATCGGGTTTCATCATCGACAAAAACGGTTTCGTGGTCACCAACAACCACGTGATTCAGGATGCCGACCAGATCAAGGTCAAACTGGGCGGGGACACGGAATACGATGCTGAGGTAGTCGGGCGCGATCCCAATACGGATCTGGCCCTGCTCAAGATAAAAACGGGAAAGGATTTGCCGTTTCTTGAATTCGGCAATTCGGACGAACTCAAAATCGGCCAATGGGTGGTGGCCATCGGCAGCCCCTTCGGCCTTGAACGGACCGTCACCGCCGGAATCGTGAGTGCCAAGGGACGGGTGATCGGCTCGGGACCTTACGATAATTTTATCCAGACCGATGCCTCCATCAATCCGGGAAACAGCGGCGGGCCGCTGCTGAATATGAACGGTCAGGTGGTCGGGATCAATACCGCCATTATAGCCGCCGGGCAGGGCATCGGGTTTGCGATTCCCGTCAACCTGGCTGAAAAGATCATCTACCAGTTGAAGTCCGAGGGCGAAGTGACCCGTGGTTGGCTGGGTGTTGCGATCCAGGATCTTACCAGCGAAATGGCCGAGTATTACGGGCTCAAAGACCGCAAAGGCGTGCTGGTCGCCGATGTATTCAAAGGGGATCCCGCCGAAGAGGCCGGGATTCAATCCAAAGACATCATCCTGTCTGTCAATGACCAGAATATCGAAACCAGCCGACAGTTAACCGCCATGATTGCCGATCTCAAAGTCGGAGAGCCGGCCAAAGTCGAAGTGTTCCGCAACGGCAAATTCAAGACATTTAATATCAAGCTCGCCAAACGCGACGATCAGAAACTGGCCTCCGGATCCCCGGCCAAGGAACCTGAAGATGACGAGTTCGGCCTCCAGGTGGCGGAATTGACCCCTGAAATCGCCCAGAGGTTCGGCATCGAAGACATCGCCGGTGTGATTGTCATCAATGTGGAACCGGACGGCAATGCCGCGGAAGCCGGTATCCAGATGGGCGATATCATCAAAGAAATAAATCACCGGATTATCGAAACGGTAAGAGACTATACGGAAGCCATGGAGAAGATAGGCGACAATGAGCCGGTCAACATGTTTATCTGGAGAAAAAATGCGGGTTTCATGGTGATCAAACTGAATAAATGATTCGCTGGCGGTCGGGATTACATCTTCGGCCGGACCGGTCGTTCAGCCGGCCGGTCCGTCCCCTTACGCTCTCAATCCCCCGGCTGGAGGCCTACGGCTCAAAAGGGAGGGATTGCGGCTTTTATGAAACCACACCAAAATCGTCCGGGTTCTTTTTCGATCAGACTAGTTGCCCGTTAGCCCGCGGCGCCGGTTCGGGTGCACACCCGATTAATCACTGATTGTTTTGCTCAGATTCGGAATGGTTTCAGGCTTCCCGTTGACCATATAGCGGCTGTCTCCCCTGCGTGCCGTCACATTCTCGTAAACACCGTCATCGCGTTTCACGAGCTTTGTGAAACCGAGGTCGCGCAATTCTCCGTTGGTTTTCGGGCAGCTGATATTGATACGGGAAATGATCTTGTTCACCGGCCCCGAGCAGTGCGGGCAGTGGGTGAGTTCCTTGTCGCTGATCGACTGGCTGAAATCGAAAATATGTCCCAGTCCACAGGGTTGCTCTCGGTGCTCATATTCATAAACAGGCATTTCTAACCTCATCGCGTCCCAACCGGATGAGCGGTCTTCAGCCTCGGTGGTTAGCTGTTTCGGTCCTGAAGAACGTCCGGCTGTGCTTTAATGTTTTTCCTTCCTACTACCGAAATTATAGCAGAGATGAGCAAAATTGAAAGCTATAAAAGATCGCCCATCATATTTCGGGGTCGCTGCGGGACCCCGCAATCGCAGCAATGGATGCGTGCATTGTCTGACGTCATTTTCCCCGGTGCAGGGTTTTTTCTAACACCCTAAAGTTTTGTGAAAAACATCCGATAGCTACTGTGAACTCTGCCAGGGCGACGCAGGATTCTATCGCCGGGACCTTGATTTTCCTTGATGCATTCGATGTTCTTTCTATTTCCTGAGTGCCGATCCGATGGATCCGAATGACAGGCATTCTCCAAGATACCACCAGCACGAAATGGATATTAAGCAGAATTTTTTTCGGAATCGATATATATGAATGATATTCAGCCGGTCCGACAAACTGAAATCGAGATTAAAATGAGGGAAGCCGAAACGTGTCATTCCATGGGAATGATGCATGAAGCCCTTCATGTTTATGGACAGATTCTTGCGGATTTACCGGACGACAGCAGTCAAATGCGGGAAACCGTTGACTTCAAGATCGCCCAACTGAAAAAAGAGATCAAGGAGCAGCACGAAGCCGAGCATCGCGGTATTTCCGAGCAGGATCTCTCTTTTTTTAAGAAAACCTTATCCGGCCATGACGACCTTCCGACCCTGCTTGACGGTGCGGCGGCACTGAAAGAACTGGGCCTGATGGAAGAGGCCATCACCGAATATGGAAAGTTGCTGGAACTGGACTACAGCAAATTCGATTTGGACGGGTTGGATTTTTCGCCCGATAAGATAATTTATGATTATCTGACTTGCCTGCTGGAAGTCAAACAGCCCCAGGAGGTCGTCAAAGAAGCCTATAAAGTTATCTATAAACACAGTCTGAAGGAAGCGCAAACCGCCAAGATCAAATTCTGGCTCGGTTTGCAGATGGAAAATAAAGAACAACCCGATCTGGCCTACGAGCTTTTTCAGACCGCGGCTGAGATTGATTCCTCCAGCGAGGAAATTCAAAGCAAACTGAAATCCGTCCAGGCCAAGATATCATCCAGTTCCCGGTATGATTACCTGCTCAGAAAAGAACTCGTTTCCACGAATCAGCTTCAGGAAGCTCTGGCCATTGCCAAGAAAATGAAAAAGAGCATCGAGTTCGTGCTCGTGGATCGTTTCAAGGTTGGCAAGGGGGATGTCGGCAAATCCCTGTCCCTGTATTATGGATGTTCCTTTCGGGATTTTGACATCGAGTTGCCCATCCCCTTCGAGCTGATCGGGAAATTGAAAAAATCCTTTTTGCTGTATTATGTCTGGGTTCCCCTGAGCTGGGACAAAAAAGGTGTGGAGATACTCGTCGACGATCCGAAGGACCTGCGCAAGACGGATCATATCAAAGCCCTGATGCCCAACCAGCGAATCAATTTCAGTGTCGGCTTTAAAGAGGATATCGATAATTATATCAACCATTTTTTCGACCCAAGGGCGGAGAAGAGGGCGACCACCACGAATTTGGAAGATCTGGATGAGATCATTCCGGATATTGCCTTTGAAGAGGAAGAGGAGGTCGAAGAGGATACGGGCGGTCTGGATGAATCGTCCAGCCAGGTCGTCAAATTTGTCGACCAGGTTCTGATCACCGCATACCGGAATAAAGCTTCCGATATCCATATCGAACCCTCCCCGATAACGCGCAAGACGCTCATCCGCTACCGAACCGATGGTGTTTGCCATGAATATGTACAGGTGCCCAACGCCATGGCGCCGGCCATCGTGTCGCGCATTAAAATCATGGCCGGAATGGATATCGCCGAAAGACGCCTGCCCCAGGACGGCAAAATTAAATTGAAACGCAAGGGAATTCCCGAATTCGAACTGCGGGTTTCCTCCATGCCGACCGCCGGCGGCTTTGAGGATGTGGTATTGCGAATCCTGGCCAGTTCCATGGCCTATAAGCTGAACGAAATCGGGCTGAATGAACGCAATCTGGGAATTCTGGAAAAAATAATCACCCGCCCGTACGGTCTGGTTCTCTGCGTCGGTCCCACCGGTTCGGGAAAGACCACCACCCTGCACGCGGCGTTGGCGCATGTCAATCACCCCGGGGTTAAAATCTGGACCGCCGAGGATCCGGTTGAAATCACCCAACCAGGTCTGAGGCAGGTTCAGGCCAGGGCCAAAATCGGGCTTGATTTTTCCCGGATCATGCGCGGATTTCTGCGGCTCGACCCCGATATTATCATGATCGGGGAAATGCGGGACAGGGAAACCGCCGCCATCGGTATTGAGGCCTCCCTCACCGGACATCTGGTGTTTTCCACCCTGCACACCAATAATGCCCCCGAAACTCTGACCCGATTGCTGGATATGGGCATCAATGCGTTGAACCTTTCAGATGCCTGTCTTGGGGTGCTCGCCCAACGGCTGGTCCGCAAGCTGTGTAAAAAATGCCGGGAAGACTATCACCCCAGCCAGGGAGAATTCGAAGATATTCAGGCCGATTATGGGAAAGCGGCATTGGCGCGGGCCGGCTATGCCTATTCGCCCCAGATAAATCTGTATCGTTCCCTGGGCTGCGAGCGCTGCAATGGATCGGGATACAGGGGACGGATAGGCATCCATGAGTTAATGGAAGGTACCCCGGAAATAAAGCTGCTCATCAAAAAAAATGCGACCTCCCACGACCTTGCCGTCAAGTCGGTCGAGCAGGGAATGACGACACTCAAACAGGACGGCATCCACAAGGTATTTCAAGGACTGACCGATATTAAAGAGGTGCGCCGGGTATCGATCGAATAAGCGCGATTCTGCTTGCAGTTGCAGGCGGTCTCTGCTATGGCTTCATTCATATCACGCCTTCAGATTACGCCATGAAAGGAGCCCGGCAAAATGACACGAATCGCTATCGTAGGAGCCACCGGATACGCCGGAGCCGAACTTGTCAGAATATTGGCTGGTCATCCCCAGACGCAATTGACCGTTTTAACATCCCGGCAATATGCGAATGAAAGATTCGATCAAGTGTATCCGGCACTGGCCGGCAGGGTCGATCTCGTCTGTGAGGCGTACTCTGCAGAGCGGGTGTGCAGCCGGGCCGATATCGTGTTTCTGGCGCTTCCCCATCGGCTTCCAATGGCTTTTGTGCCGGATTTGCTGCGGCAGGATAAAAAGGTGATCGACCTTTCAGCGGATTTCCGGTTTAACGATGCCGCCGAATATGAAGCGGCCTATCAGCCGCACACTGCGCCGGAGCTGTTGCAATCCGCCGTCTACGGACTCAGCGAGATTTATACCGACCGGATAGCAAAGACCCGTCTGGTGGGCAATCCGGGGTGTTATCCCACCAGTGTGCTGCTGCCGCTCATTCCACTGATCTTGGAAGGGCTGTTGGATACCGCCTCGATTGTGGCCGATTCCAAATCCGGTGTCAGCGGCGCCGGACGCTCCCTGTCGCAAGCATCTCATTACTGCGAAGTCAATGAATCCTTCAAAGCTTACAAAGTGGCGGTGCACCGCCACAATCCCGAAATGAATGCCATATTGAGCCGTGAAGCCCGCAAACCGGTTTCCATCACGTTCGTGCCCCATCTGGTCCCGATGTCGCGCGGGATGCTGACCACCCTATACGCGACACCGGCGGTCGCGATCACCGACCGGGATCTCCGCGATTGTTATATGAGGTACTATTCCGGGCGACCCTTCATCCGTCTGTGCCCGCCGGACAGACTGCCGGATACCTTGCATGTGCGCGGCACCAACTGTTGCGATATCGGATTCAGGCTGGATGAACGCAACCAGCGCCTGATCCTCATATCGGCAATCGACAATCTGGTAAAAGGTGCCGCGGGCCAGGCTGTTCAGAATATGAATCTCATGCTGGGGTTGGAGGAAACGACGGGATTATTGCTATAGAAAGATCACACTCGGAAAACAATCCAAAACTTTTCAGAAAAAAGGAGGCTGGTATGACAGCGAAGTTGATCAAGGGAACCGAAATACGTGAAGTAATACTGGAAGAAGTTAAGGCGGAAGTAGCGCAAATAAAAGAAAAACATGGGGTCGTTCCGGGTCTGGTCACCATACTGGTAGGCGAAAACCCCGCCTCGATATCATATGTGACCTTGAAGATCAAGACGGCGGAGCGGCTCGGATTCACTGAAATCCAGGACAGCCAGCCTGTCGATATTTCCGAAGCGGATCTGCTGGCCCTGGTCGAAAAGTACAACAAGGACGATTCCATCAATGGAATTCTGGTGCAGCTGCCACTGCCGAAACAGATCAATGAAAAAAAGGTTCTCAATGCCATCGATCCGGATAAAGATGTGGACGGTTTTCATCCGGTCAATGTCGGCCGTCTGATGATCGGCGGCGATGAGGTCAAGTTTGCACCGTGTACACCGGCCGGGATCCAGGAAATGATCGTTCGCGCCGGCGTGGAAACCAGCGGCGCCGAGGTGGTGGTTGTGGGCCGCTCCAATATTGTCGGAAAACCCATTGCAAACATGATGCTGCAAAAAGGCAAAGGCGCCAATTCCACGGTGACAATCGTTCATACCCGGACCAAGGATCTGGCGGGACACTGCAAACGAGCCGATATTTTGATTGTCGCCGCCGGGGTCCCCGGGCTGGTGAAACCCGAATGGATCAAACCGGGCGCCTGCGTCATCGATGTCGGTGTCAACCGTGTCGGTGAAAAAATCAGTGAGAAAACGGGGAAGAAGGTGGCGATTCTAAAAGGTGATGTCGATTTCGACGCAGCCAGGGAAATAGCGGGCAGCATCACGCCGGTTCCCGGCGGGGTCGGCCCCATGACCGTTACCATGCTGATGGTCAACACCTTAAAATCGCTAAAATTCAAACTCGGTCTGCTTTAGGCGCTTATCCAAACCACATTGGCAGGTAATTGTCGATAGGTCCTCACTCAGCTTGGGGTTTCAGGTGTCAGGTGTCAGGTTTCAGCGTTCAGGCTGGAAAGATCTTCCGAGGGTTTTGAACGATTTTTTGCATGGCGGGTTGCTGTTTTCTGACACCCGAAACCTGACACCTGAAACCCAAATTGAGCGACTGCCCCTCAAGAGCGTCTTCCATTTCGTATAGGAAGAAACTCGAATATATTCTCAATTGAGCCCGTCGCTGGGTATGCACCGATTTGTCCGGGACAGCCAGACGTCGCCGCGACTTCATTCCAGAGGGCCCGCTTCCGAATATCATTTCCAGTCTTTTATTTCACCAGTTTGGTGTTATTATATACAGTTGCGACTATGAACCGCAGGGTTATGCTTCAGGCCGGGACGGCGCAGACCCTGTCGTACATCGGAATAAATCCTTGAGACAGGGTTTAAATCTGTTATAATGTTGGATGTATTAAAGCCGATTTCATGAAAAATTCATTCGGCGGGAGTGCCAGGTAAATGGTTTTAAACTTATTGACAAAAGTATTCGGCAGCAAAAACGAAAGGGAGCTGAAACGGATTCAGCCCCTGGTTGACAGGATCAACTCCCTGGAACCCGAAATCAAGGCGCTGAGCGACGAGCAGCTCAAGGCCCTCACCGCGGCGTTCAAACAACGCGCTGACCAGGGCGAAAGCGTCGACGACCTTCTCCCGGAAGCATTTGCCACCGTCAGGGAGGCTGCGATGCGCACCCTGGGCATGCGGCATTTCGATGCTCAACTGATCGGTGGGATTGTGCTGCATCAGGGACGGATTGCCGAGATGAAAACCGGTGAGGGGAAAACCCTGGCCGCCACGTTGCCGGCTTATCTGAATGCCCTGACCGGCAAAGGCGTACACATCATCACCGTCAACGACTACCTGGCCCGGCGCGACACCGAGTGGATGGGAAATATTTATAAATTCCTGGGACTGTCGGTGGGCACCATCATGCACGGCCTGGACGATCAGGAGCGGAAAGCAGCCTACGGTTCCGATATCGCCTATGGGACGAACAACGAGTTCGGATTTGACTATTTGCGGGATAATATGAAGTTCAACCGCGAGTCCCTGGTTCAGGGCGAACTCAACTTTGCCGTGGTGGACGAAGTCGACAGCATCCTGATAGACGAGGCCCGGACCCCGTTGATCATTTCGGGTCCGGCGGAAAAATCCACCGATTTGTACTATCAGATCAACGGACTGATTCCCAGGCTGAGCAAGGACACCCATTACACCATCGATGAAAAGGCCCGCTCGGCGATCCTGACCGAAGAGGGCGTCGCCAGGGCCGAGAATCTGTTAAAGGTCGACAACATATACGATCCTGCCAATATCGAACTGTTGCATCACATCAACCAGGCGCTCAAAGCGCATGCGCTCTTCAAACTCGATGTGGACTACATTGTCAAAAACGGTGAGGTGATCATCGTCGATGAATTTACCGGGCGTCTGATGCCCGGCCGACGCTACAGTGAAGGATTGCATCAGGCGCTGGAAGCCAAGGAAAACGTCAAGATCGAAAACGAGAATCAGACCCTGGCCAGCATCACGTTCCAGAACTATTTTCGAATGTATAACAAGCTTGCCGGCATGACCGGTACGGCGGATACCGAAGCGGCCGAATTTAAAAAGATCTACGACCTGGATGTGGTGGTCATTCCCACCAATAAGCCCATGATCCGCCGGGACGCTCCGGATGTGATCTATAAGACCCGGCGCGAGAAATTCGACGCGGCGCTGGACGAAATCGTTGAACTGAATGAAACAGGTCAACCGGTTCTGGTGGGCACCATTTCCATCGATATTTCTGAAGATTTCAGCAAGAAATTGAAAAAAAGAGGTATCAAGCATACGGTTCTCAATGCCAAAAATCACGAGAGAGAAGCCGAAATCATCGCCCAGGCCGGGCAAATGGGCGCGGTGACGATCTCCACCAACATGGCCGGGCGCGGGACCGATATCGTCCTGGGGCAAGGTGTTACGGACCTGGGAGGGCTGCATATTCTCGGCACCGAGCGGCATGAGAGCCGCCGCATCGACAATCAGCTTCGGGGCCGGTCCGGACGGCAGGGAGATCCCGGATCCTCCCGGTTCTATCTTTCCCTCGAGGACGATCTGCTGCGAATCTTCGGCGGCGAGCGCATTACGGGGATTATGGAAAAACTGGGCATGGAGGAGGGCGAACCCATCGAGCACAACATGATCAGCCGTGCCATCGAAAACGCCCAGGCCAAGGTGGAAGGGCACAATTTCGATATCCGCAAACAGCTTATCGAGTACGACGACGTGATGAACCAGCAGCGCGAGGTTATCTACCGCCAGCGCCGCGAAGCCTTGAATGGAAAGAGCCTGAAGCCTTCGATTTTCGATATGATGCGCGATAAGGCCGATGAAATTGCCGATGTGACCGTGGGCGACAAGGCGCACTCCGAAGATTGGGATCTCAAGCAGGTTGATGATGCCATCTACAAGCAGTTTAATTTTCGGCTGAATTCATTTACTCCGGAAACTCTGGATGGACTTGACCGGCAGGGCCTGGCCGATATGATTTATCAGGAGGCCGAACACGTCTATGAAGAACGCGAAGCGCTCATCGGGTCGGAGGATTACCGACAACTGGAGCGGGTGGTGATGCTTCAGACCGTCGACAGCCTGTGGAAAGACCATCTGCTTTCAATGGATCATCTGAAAGAGGGTATCGGCTTGCGGGGTTATGCCCAGCAAAATCCCCTGGTTGTCTATAAAAAGGAAGGTTACGAGCTGTTTCAGGACATGATCGGCAGAATCCAGGAAGAGACTCTGGGAATTCTGTTTCGCATTCAGATCGCCGAGCAACAGCGCATCGATGAAATGCGGCGTCCGCGACAGCAGCAGATGGTTTTTTCAGGCGGCGGTGAAGGCGAGAAGAGAAGACCGAAAACCCGATCCACCGACAAGGTGGGGCGTAATGCGCCGTGTCCCTGCGGCAGCGGGAAAAAATATAAAAAATGCTGCGGCAAGTAGCCGACGGGCCGCAACAAATATGTCCGGACCCCTTTACAACCGTTCACGCAAGTGCTTATTGTAAAATTAGTCATTCAACCTGCTATCGCACAAACTCATCGGTACCGGGTCTCGATCATGTCCATCGGGGGTGGATTCCCAGGGCATCAATTGATTCCAGCGGAGGTTGACCTTCTTGACCCGAACGCTGAACCTTAAATCTTTTTATCAGAGTGACAATGGGCCAGTACAATCCTGAAATAGAGGAGGGCATCAGTTCCAAGACCGAGATAGATGTCACGGAGCCTCATTTGTATAAAGTGATGCTGCTCAATGATGACTACACCACGATGGAGTTCGTGGTGGAGGTTCTGGTCCATGTTTTTAATAAAGCAACGGAGGAGGCGATGCAAATCATGCTCAACGTACATCGCATCGGTATCGGTGTCTGCGGCCTTTACCCTTTTGAAGTCGCTGAAACGAAAGTGGATACAGTGGAAAATTTGGCCCGTGAAAGCGGGTTTCCCTTAAAATGCATTATGGAAAGAGATTAGATTATGATCAGCAAAGAACTCAGTGCTACTCTTGGCTTTGCTGTCAGAGAGGCAAAAAAAAGACGACACGAATATGTCAGTATCGAGCACATTCTGTTTGCCATCCTGTACGATCCAACCGGGATCGACATTGTTGAAAACTGTGGCGGCAACGTCGAAAATCTGATCAACTCGATCGAAGATTTTTTCGAAGAGAAAATCGAACGGATTCCGGCAGGCAACGAGTATGTGCTCCAGCAAACCATCGGATTTCAACGCGTCATTCAGCGGGCGGTAAACCATGCCCGGTCGGCCGAAAAACCGGAAGTTACCGTCAGTGATATCCTGGCTTCCATTTTTCTGGAAAAGGATTCTCACGCCGAATATTTCCTCAGGGCCGAGGGGGTCACCCGTCTGGATGTGCTGAATTTTATTTCACACGATGTTGCCAAGGATTATGAGGAAACCGATGCTGAATCTGTAAAACCCTCCAGGGAGCAAACCAAGAAAAAAACCAATCCGCTGGAACTCTTTACGACAAACCTCATAAAACTCGCCGCCGTGGGCAAGCTGGATCCGCTTATCGGGCGTAAAGCCGAAATGGAGCGCACGATGCAGGTCCTGTGTCGCCGCCGCAAGAACAACCCGGTATACATCGGTGATCCGGGTGTCGGCAAAACGGCCATGGCCGAAGGACTGGCGCAGAAGATCCAAAGCGGCGATGTTCCCGAGCTGCTTAAAGATGTTGAAATATTCGCCCTGGATCTTGGCGGTATGCTGGCCGGTACAAAATTCCGGGGCGATTTCGAACAGCGGCTCAAAGGGGTGATCGGCGAGCTGAAGAAGCGGCCCAAGGCAATTTTGTTCATAGATGAAATTCACACCATTGTGGGCGCCGGCGCTACCAGCAGCGGCTCCATGGATGCCTCCAATATTTTGAAGCCGGTCTTGACCAGCGGTGAAATCCGCTGCATTGGCTCCTCCACTTTCGAGGAGTACAAATCCCATTTTGAAAAAGACCGCGCCCTGTCGCGACGGTTCGAAAAAATAGAGATTTTCGAGCCTCCGGTCACGGAATCCGTGCGGATATTGAAAGGGTTGAAATCCCGCTATGAGGAGCACCACGGCATTACTTATACCGAGTCCGCTCTGAAAGCGGCGGTGGAACTGTCTTCCAAATTCATTAACGATCGTTACCTTCCGGACAAGGCCATCGATGTCATCGATGAGGCCGGCGCCTTTGTTCGGCTTTCCGGCCCCACCACCCGCAAAAAAATAAACCCGTCGGACATCGAGAAAATAGTGGCCAAAATAGCCCGCATTCCGGCCCAGAGCGTTTCGACGTCGGATCGTGTCAAGCTGGAAAGCTTGGAGAGTGGACTCAAGAGCGTGGTTTTCGGTCAGGACAATGCCATCAAGGCGCTGGTCACTTCCATAAAAAGATCGCGGGCCGGTTTAGGTACACCACAGCGGCCGGTGGGTTGTTTTCTGTTTACCGGTCCCACCGGGGTCGGCAAGACGGAAGTGGCCCGGCAGGTGTCCATGATCCTGGGAGTGGAGTTCATGCGTTACGATATGAGCGAATACATGGAAAAACATGCCGTGGCCCGTTTGATCGGCGCACCTCCCGGCTACATCGGCTTCGATCAGGGAGGGCTGTTAACCGACGGCATCCGCAGGCATCCGCACTCGGTTCTGCTGCTCGATGAAATTGAAAAAGCCCATCCCGATCTATTCAGTATCCTGCTGCAGGTCATGGATCATGCCACGCTCACGGACAACACCGGTAAAAAGGCGGATTTCAGAAACGTCATCCTGATGATGACCTCCAATGCCGGCACACGCGAAATGAGTCGGCAAACCATCGGTTTCGGAGACGTTAAAAAAGACACGGCCTCCAAGGGCCTAAAAGAGATTGAAAAACTGTTCAGTCCCGAGTTCCGCAATCGGCTGGATGAGATCATTAACTTTAATTCCCTGAATCTGGGGATTATGGAAAAAGTCGTCGACAAGTTCATTGCAGAATTGAACGGACAACTGGCTGCCAAAAAAATTGTCCTGAAGATTTCCGGCCGGGTACGAACCTGGCTGGCTGAAAAAGGGTATGATCCGCAATACGGAGCCAGACCCCTGACGCGGGTGATCCAAACCGAAATTAAAGACGCGCTTTCAGACGAGATTCTATTCGGCCGCATCCAAAAAGGCGGCCGGGTCAGGGTGGAACTCGATGGTGACAAGTTGGTTTTCAACTATGGGGCCAGGGGTAAATCCAAGACCGGAGAAACCCGTGATCAGGACGCCGAACAGGAAGCCGCCATCGTATAAAGCCTGCGTTGCGGCCCGTTCGGCTTATTCATGAATATGACAATTGCCGATCTGCACCGGAGATAAACAAAGACCATCGAACGTCCGACATCGTCGGGGGAGTGGCGGACGACAAGACGATGTCACGATCGATGTCCGATGGTCGGACCGCTTTAACTTATAATGCCCGTTTACCGCTTATCTCGAGATCTCATATTCCCGTCTCCTCATCTTGCCTCTCGGGAAGGCCTTTTGGCCGTCGGTGGTGATCTCAGTGAAAAGCGTCTTCTGATAGCCTACCGTATGGGAATTTTTCCCTGGTATTCGGAAGGCGATCCGATCCTGTGGTGGTCGCCCGACCCCCGTCTGGTGTTGTATCCGAACGAACTCCATGTTTCCCGATCCCTGAACAAGGTCATCAATAAAGGTGTTTTCAATGTCACCATGGATTGCGCTTTCGAAAAGGTGATTTCGGAATGCGCGCGGGTGCGGCTGGAAAATCAGGAGGGGACCTGGATCATGGACGAGATGGTCGCCGCCTACTGCCGCCTGCATGCCGCTGGTTTTGCGCACTCGGTTGAAGTCTGGCATGAAAGCCGTCTGTGCGGTGGACTTTACGGCGTGTCTTTGGGGAAATGTTTCTTCGGCGAATCCATGTTCAACCGGGTGACCAATGCTTCCAAAGTCGCCCTGGTGGCGCTGGCGGAGCATCTGAGAGTCTGGGATTTCGCCTTTATTGACTGCCAGATTGCCACCTCCCATTTGAAACGTTTCGGCGCCCGGGAGATTTCCCGGGCGCAGTATTTGAATGAACTCGACCACGCTTTGGAGACCCCCCACCGGCGGGGCAGCTGGACCCCTGAGGTCGCGCGAAGGCTCCATTCAAACGCCGTCGGCTGTAGCGGTGAGAATTAAAAGAGATTTTACCGCTACCGAGGAGACATATGGTATCGATGCCGTCGTGGCAGATATCCGGTGGCTCTGGCTGGAGATGTCCGAAGAATATGGGTATAGTTCAAATACCCAACATTGACACCGCCGGTTGCTCACAATCGAGGAGTTGAAAGAATGTCGAATATGCAAGCAAGCTGTCTTTTCTGTAAAATCGCCCACGGGGAAACCCCCACCGAAATTTTGTTCGAAAACGAGGTTCTGGCGGTTTTTAGCGATATCAACCCCGCCGCTCCGGTTCATCTGCTGATTGTACCCAAGAAGCATATCCGCAGCATCAACGATCTCGACGATTCCGACCGGGCCATCCTGGCGGAAATGCTGATGACCGCTAAAGATATGGCCCGCCAAAACGAGGTAGCCGCCAGCGGCTATCGCATTTTTTTCAACGTGGAAAAGGGTGGGGGCCAGGTTATCTTTCATCTGCATATGCACCTTATTGGAGGTTGGCGCAAGTAGATCGTGGG
>CAVZEZ010000008.1:0-37334 GCA_963774425.1 uncultured delta proteobacterium
ATGGTTGCGGCCGTTAGGAGCGTTTCCCCTTTTGTCGCCTAAAAAGTCCATCCTGTGCTAAGCCTTTGCGTAGAAAGGCCTTGCCAAATCTGGCCGATATTCGATACTGGTTTCTGGATACTCGATGGCTTTGGATGTAACCATGCGTGCCTCGCGGATTATGCAACATCGAGCATCCAGCATCGAATATCTGCTGGGAAGATGCAACCCGCAAACGTTTTCCCGCATGCCTGGTTGAAAAAAAATTATGCAACGTTTGAGTTTTGATGGTCCCGGTTAAACACGCGCAAACCCGGATTAACCCCGCTGAAATAAGGGCGACAAATATTTCATTGGGCAAGCGGGATAAAGTTGGGTCCGTTGAAAACGTTGTCAGCAATCGCAAGGGTGAGCGCATGAAACATAATCCCGCCGGGCAACTCGCAGGACTGTACATCCACATTCCTTTCTGCCTGAAAAAGTGTCGCTACTGCGATTTTTATTCCATTACCGATCTTTCGTTCAGATCCCGTTTCCTGAAAGCGTTGATTCGGGAAATGCAGCAGATGGACCCGGTCGGTCCGGTATTCGACACCCTGTACGTCGGCGGTGGAACCCCCTCGGTGCTCGAAGCCGATTCCATCGGTGAGATCATCGCCACGTCCGCCCGATATTTCAACTTTGCATCCGACATTGAAGTGACCCTGGAAGTCAATCCGGCGACGGTGACGCCCGACATCCTCCGGGCCTACCACATGTCCGGCATCAATCGGTTGAACATCGGTGCCCAATCCTTCAACGATAAAAATCTCGGTTTCCTCGGAAGAATACATTCCGCGGAGGAAGCCCGCTTGACCTTCGAATGGGCGCGTCAGGCGGGATTTGACAATATCGGACTGGATTTGATTTTCGGCCTGCCGGGCCAGGATGAAAAAAACTGGCTGGCTGACTTGGCTGCCGCGACGGCCATGGGGCCTGAACATCTGTCCTGCTACATGTTGACCTGTGAACCCGGCACGCCGTTGGATCTGGATGTGAAACGCGGCCTGGTCCGGCCGGCGGCCGATGTTGCGGTGTTGGAACTTTTCGATACCGCCATCGATTTTTTAACCCGGCGCGGATTTCTGCATTATGAAATCTCAAACTTCGCCCGCCGGCAGGGGCCGGGCAATCAGGCCAAAACATCCAGGCACAACCAAAAATACTGGTCGTATGCCCCTTACATCGGGCTGGGACCCTCCGCCCACTCCTTTATGGAACCGGAGCGCTGGTGGAACCACCGGAGTCTGAAGACCTATCTCAAACAGATTGAAACCGGCAAATCAGCGATTGCCGGCAGGGAGCGGCTCACCCGGGAGCAAATGATGATGGAAGCCATTTACCTGGGATTCAGGACTGCGGCGGGTCTTGGCCTTGAAGCTTTCAGAGACAGGTTCGGCATCGATTTTCTGAAGACCTTCGAGGAGACCGTCGCGGATTTTCAAAGCGAGGGGCTTGTAGAAGTTGCCGGAGCCCGCTGCCGTTTGACGCAAAAAGGAATGGCCCTGATAGACGGCATCACGGCGGCTTTCGTTGATCTGGTTTAGATCTTTTGATTTCATTCGCCGCAGACCCGCGCGGACTTACGCAGACAAAGGCAGAAAAGGGTTAATCGCTACGCGAGAATCGTTAAGTTCGTTTTGAACGCAGAGACCGTTCTGTCTTCTCGCTATCCCCCCTGCCTTCAGCATTGGGCTTGAATTTCCAGCCTCCGACCTCTGATACCCCGCCCTTCCTTCCCCATTCCGCATTCCGACTTCCGAATTCTGTTCTCCGCCTCCAATTCCTCAATCCCTCAATCTCTAAATCCCTATCCCCTTCTCAGTTTGCGGCTGTCTCCGACCCGCAGGGTGACATTATTGGAATCGAAGTATTCAATCAACGGGATGACATACTTGCGGGACGCACCGGTCATGTCCTTGAACTGGGGGGTGGTGATCTCATCATGGGCCTTGAGAAAGTCGACCAATCGGCCTTTCAAGTCATCGACCGCCCGGGCATCAAAATAAAGATCGTCTTTGGTCTTTACGATCCGGCCTTCGTCCACCAGGTGCATCAGCACATCCCGGGTGCGTTTGGGGTCGGCATTCAGCGTTTTGACGACGTCCCGAAAATAGGGCGGCTGCAGCCCGCCGTCTTGATAGATGGTGAGTATTTTATCGCGGATATCAGACTGATCCACCCCCAGAGAAACCCGGTGGTCGGCGAGGCGCACCAGGTTTTCCTCCTGGACGATTTGATTGTTTTTGATCATCTGGTTGAGCACCAGGTTGAACACTTTTACATCCGATAGGCGGGGGAACTTGGATTTTAATTCCTCCTTGGACATACCCGTCTTGAGCGGATTGTTTTCATGGTATTTCGCCAAGAATTCCGAGCTCTTTTGGGTTAACTGCTCAAAGGTGGCCTGATGGATGAAGATACGATTTTCCTTGTCGGTCTGCAGAATATTGCGTTGAGACATCAGATGCTGCAAAATGGTATCGAGCTGTTTGTCGGTTAAATTCGACATGATTTTCAGATGAGAATAGGAAACCCCGCTGTAGCCGGCCTCCTGAATGTGATAGGTGATGATCGCCTCAGGATCTTCATCGGTCAGGTGTTGCAGCCCCTGGACGATTTCCGGCTTCAAGCGTTTGTGCTTCGGTGGAATCGGGTTCAGTATCTGCCCGCCGCCGATGGTTCGCACGGGCGAATAGCTGCGGATGACAAAGCGGTCGTCCTTGACGACGGCCACCGGCGAATTGAGACGTATCTGAACCATGGCGGCCTGACCGGGCGGCAGTTCCTCCTGTCCGAGCAAAACGAGGTGCCCCAGTACCTCGCTGGTTCCGGCGTGCAATCTTACCAGGGTCCGGTTTTTAAGCGGCCGCTTATTGCTGGCCAGATAATTAAAGGACAGATCCAGCATATAACTCGGAACCAGGGCACCGGGGCTGGACAGAATTTCTCCGCGCTGGACCGCGCCCCGGTCGAGTCCTTGAAAATTTATCGCGGTCCGCATACCGGCTTCCGCGGTATCGGCACTCTGATTGTGAACCTGAATGCCGCGGACTTTGGAGGTAATGCCGGAAGGATACACCATGATGGTGTCGCCGACGCTTACCTTGCCGGAAACCAGCGTGCCGGTGATGACGGTACCGAAACCTTTCATAGTAAACACCCGGTCAATCGGCAGACGGAACAGGCTGGACGGCGGACGCGGCGGGATCCCCTGTGCGATCTGGTCCAGGGCGGCGATTAGTTCGGGGATGCCCTGGCCGGTAAGGGAAGATACGGGCACAATGGGTGAATTTTCCAGAAACGTTCCCTGGCTGAAATCCCGGATATCTTCAAGGGCCAGCTCCAACCATTCCTCATCGACCAGATCGATCTTGGTCATGGCAATCAGACCATAGCGGATTCCGAGGAGCGTGCAGATTTCCATGTGCTCCCGGGTTTGAGGCATCACCCCTTCATCCGCGGCAATGATCATGACCACGATATCGATCCCCGTGGCGCCGGCCACCATATTCTTGATGAATTTTTCATGCCCCGGGACATCCACCACGCCCAGATGCCGGCCACCCGGCAGATCCAGGCTGGCAAAGCCCAGTTCGATGGTGATGCCACGCTCTTTTTCCTCCTTCAAACGGTCGGTATCGATGCCGGTCATCGCTTTTATCAGGTGGGTTTTTCCATGGTCGATGTGTCCGGCCGTACCGAGAATAACCTGTTTTGCCGCATTGCTCATTGATTTAGCTCCATTCATAAGCCACCGTCTCTGCGGGTGGACGCCGATTTTGAGGAGGTTGCCGGACTCCGGCGATTCAGGAGGGCAGGGATGATGGCATCCGATAATCAACGGAACCCGGGAACCGGTAATCAGCAACCGCCGGCCGCGGTCATTAGCCTTTTGGCAACGTTTCAAATGGATTTGGCCGGGTTGGCCGCATTGCAAGAGGCCTCACCCATCGAGGCTATCCGGATTTCCGTTTACGGAGATACTCGGCAAAATAAGCCAGCCCCACCATTATAACCGCAAGGCCGATGACATAAACCAGATGAACCCTGCCGTAGAAGGCCCGTGTCAAAATGACGGCGATGCCGATGCCGATGATAGCCCTGATAAGAAAAATTTGTGCCTGACTCAACCGCGCATTCCCTTTGCCGATCCAAGCGGCAAATTCTATTTAATGGCCGATAATGTTTCGAGATTGGATAGTGATATACTTCGTCTAACTATTATATTAGTTGGGAACAACCGTCAATGCCAAGTTTTTTCTTGATATCGCTGCACCGATCTGCTATAAGTCCTTGATTGTTTGGAGCGCGACTGGTTGGCGTTTTTGGGTTGAAATGAGGCTCCGAACGGCCGCATATCGAATTCCGCATTTAGATTATGGTGGGTGTAGCTCAGTTGGTAGAGCCCCAGGTTGTGGCCCTGGTTGTCGTGGGTTCAAGTCCCATCACTCACCCCATTAAAAATTTAAAGCCGGGCGCCGCCATTCAGCCCGGTTATAATTTCAGAGTTCTCCGGCGACATTGATTCAATATCCGGAGACTCATTCCCGCTTCCGGAGAACCCGCAAGACCGGTTTCCGGATGTCAAGTTGCCGTTTCAGACATGCGCCCGTAGCTCAGCTGGATAGAGCGCCGGACTTCGAATCCGTAGGCCGCAGGTTCGAATCCTGCCGGGCGTACCATTGAAACCAATAGGTTAGCCTAAAAGGCTGACCTATTTTTTTGCTCAAAATCGGCAATTGTGCCCGCGACGGAATTTAAGCACGCTTTCTGGAGGTACAAAGAAACGTGTGTGTCGTCGAGAAATTTTGGAATAATTACGGATGAATCGCCTTTTATCTTTACAAATCATTCTTAGCTAACTATATTAGCTAGTTAAAAGCGTTTCATTGCATAAAGGATCTGATATGGATACCCTACAGGTAAATATTCATGAAGCCAAGACTCAGCTGTCAAAATTAATCCAGGCGGCTCTCAATGGTAAGCAGGTTATCATCGCTAGAGGTAACAAGCCGGTTGTCCGACTAGAGGTTTTGCCGGGAGCCCAAGGCAAAAGAAAAATCGGCAACGCAAAAGGATTTATTCTTGCGATGGCCGATGATTTTGACGAGCCTCTTGATGACTTCAGGGAATACATGGAATGAAGGTGCTGCTGGATACCCATGCATTTCTCTGGCTGATTACTGACGAAGACCGACTCAGCGATAATGCCCGGCAGACTTTTTTGAACACCGAAAACAGCCTGTTTTTCAGCGCTGCCAGTATGTGGGAGATCTGTATAAAAAAGAGCCTCGGAAAGATAAACCTGAAGGATGGATGGTTCCAGACGATTCAACAAGAATTAGAAATCAACACGATTCAGTGGCTCCCAATTGAAATGACACACTGTGCTGAAGTGACGGAACTGCCGTTTCATCACCGGGATCCTTTTGACCGTATGTTAATAGCGCAGGCTATCGTTGAAGAAATGAAATTATTGAGTCGGGATAGTCGTTTGGCGGACTATGCCATTGAATTGATCTGGTAAAAGAAGGGCAGCTCTGTGCGACAGCCCTTTTATTTCTATCTTTTCGTTTTACATCTCTGATTTTAAATCAAAAGTTAAGCGGATTATCGAGAGAATAAAATAAGCTATACGATTTCAGACAGTCGCTTCAAGGAATACATCCCCTCCAAGCCTCTGATTGGCCTGGGCTTTTTTTCACGCTTTGAGTAAAATAGATGTTTAAACCGCTGGTAATTGTTAAACACAAACTCCTTTGATCCAATGATGCCCGAATCCGTAAAGTAGCGCGTGCGGTATCTGAACCGATCGCTTCGGCTGAGTTCGAACTCCCGATTGCGCTCCTTTTCAAGAATCCTGTCGTCAATTACCCTGGATTTGCCCTTCTCAGGCCGGTTTACAGCTCCGGCTTCATAGACATACCTGCGATACCTTCTGATCCTTTCATTTTTATTTTTAACATTGAATTCACGAAATAATTAATTCACAGACGTTGAAACCCCGGAAGATTATGGCTGGTCGAGCTATAACTACTATATCTATGCCAGAGATCCACTGGCCATAAATTAAAGGAAATCGGTTTTCATTTTGGCATAGGGGGCTCAGGGGTATCACAGGCGTGCAGGCGTATGGCCGATAAGATTGAAGACAAAAAAAAGCTGAAAAAAAAGATTGAGGATTTGGAAGGACGATTAAATCTGTGAAGAATGAAGACTTGACCCTTAGTCTTTTGTGACCCCTTAGTCTTTTGGCTCTATCGGCCCGCCTGTTTCTCTTCCAGAACATCCCGAATAACCCGGGCCAATTCCGCCATAAGAATCGGCTTCATCACAAACGCCCGGATTCCGATAGCCCTGGATCGTTCCTCCGAAATTCTATCACTCTGGCCGGTACAAAGAATGATGGGAATGTCGGCCCGTATTTTCATAAGCTCCACGGCGAGCTCATCCCCGGCCATGTTTGGTATCGTGACATCGGTGATGACGATATCAAATCGATCGGGATGGGCTCTGAAAAGCGCTAGCGCCTCAATGCTGCTGGTTCTGGCTTCAACGGTGTATCCCAGGGACTCAAGCATCTGTCTGCCGATATCCACAAGGACCTTTTCGTCATCGATAAACAAGACTTGCTCATGGCCGGTTGGGATTTCTTGCCGCCTTAGCAGCGTTTTTCCCCCCTCTTTTCCAATGGCAGGAAAAAACAGGTCGAAAATCGACCCTTTTCCGGGTTCGCTCGTCAATTCAATAGCGCCACCGTATTTTTGCACAATACCGTGCACGACCGCCAGACCGAGACCGGTCCCGACGCCTTTTTCCTTGGTGGTGAAATAAGGCTCAAAAACCTTTTTCGCTGTCGCCGGGTCCATTCCATGCCCGGTATCTTTCACAGTCAGCCGGACATAGGTACCGGGTTTGAAATCCGGATTTATAGATACGCGTTCGGACCCTATATCAACCGACCCCAATCGAATCTCCAGTACACCGCCCTTTTCCCGCATCGCATGATGGGCGTTGGTGCAAAGATTCATTAGGACCTGATGGATCTGTACCGGGTCGCCCCTGATATTGGGGATATCGGAATCCATCTTCTGATGGATTGCAATTGTAGACGGCAACGATGCTCTTATGAATTTAATAACTTCTTTGACAATGTGCACCATCTGGATGGGTTTTCGAGCGTCCTCGCTTTGGCGACCAAAAGTCAGGATATGTTTGACCAGGTCCTTGGCCCGCTCTCCGGCTGTCAGTACCATCTCCAGACTCCTGCGAGATCTTTCGGCATCTCCGATATCCATCATGGCAAGCTCGGTATAGCCGATTACCGCACTGAGGATATTGTTAAAGTCGTGGGCAATGCCGCTGGCAAGGACTCCGATCGCTTCCATTCGCTGCGACCGCTGGAGATGTTTCTCAAGTTTGATGCGTTCGGCCTCCGCCTCTTTTGTGCGGGTGAGACTCGTCTGAAGGTCAAACGCATGCTGCTGCACCTGTTCATACAGCAAGCTTTTCTTCAGCCCAATGCTCATTTCAGTGGCGAAGGCCTCAAGAAAAGAAGCGTGTTCATGGAAATTCCCTCCTTCAATTGATCCGAATCCCAACACGCCGATGGTTTCGGAGCCGCTTAACAATGGGATTGCCGCAAAGCAATGAAATCCGGCCTTCAGACATTCCTCCATGGTACACCGGGGATCCGAGCGTATGTCAGAGGCGTAATAAGGTTTTCCTGTTTTAGCGGCTAACACGCACAAGCAGTTTCCCACGGGGTGGAGAACTTTGGGCTCCCACAAATTCTTCACGCTCTCCGGGGATATATACTTGAGCGTCAGATCCTCCCCGGTACCTAAGAAAAGGACGGTAAAATCAGTCGCAGCGGCGTGAGCGATTTCGCTCAATCCAAACTGGATGACATCTTCAACCGTGATACTCTCATTCACCTTGCGGGAAAGGTTGTTGAGAGCAGACAGTTCCTTGATGCGATAACTGAGTGAAGTTTCACTATTTGCCAGGGCCTGGGTCCGCTCCCTGACCAGTTGTTCGAGGTGATTCATGTAATTCTGGTTTTCTTTTTCGAGGCGCCGCTTCTCATCGCTAAGGTCTTTGATTTTCAGCGCGTTTCGAACGGCTTTTAAAAGGCCGTTTTTGCCGATCGGTTTCTGCAGATAATCCAGGGCGCCGAGCCGGAGCGCTTCCGAGGCTGTCTCCAGGTTCGGTTCGCCCGTCATCATGATAACCTGGATATCGAGTGACATTTCTCGAATTCGCCGGAGCAAATCCAGACCGGACATCCCGGGCAGAATAATATCGGTCAAGACCACATCGATCGATTTGCTGCGGAGCACTTCCAGGGCTGCTTTGGCATCCTCGGCAATGTCCACCGAATAATCTTCAGCTTCAAGAAAAACCTGGGCGGGAATACGGATGCTGCGCTCATCATCAACCACAAGGATGCTTTTCATTTTTTTCTTCATCTTTTTCATGAAGCGCCCAGCCGTTATCAATGGGAAGATCCATATAAAAGCGGGTGAATCGGTGTGGTTTGCTTTCAACGATCAATTCCCCGCCATGGTCTTTGACAATGCCATAGCTGATGGATAATCCCAGGCCGGTTCCGTTTTCTTTGGGCTTGGTTGTGAAAAAAGGATCAAATATTCTGTCCAGATTCTCCGGCTTTATCCCGGTTCCTGAGTCTTCAACCGTGGACCGGACATACTTGCGGTCCTGCTTTTCAATGCGCTTTACAGAGAGACGCAACACTTTCTCCGAGCTATAACCCGGGTATTTTTCATTGAGTGCGTCGCGCGCATTGGTTATAAGATTCATCAAAACCTGCTGGATCTGCTGGCTGCGGCATTTGATATTGGGAAGGTCTTCTTGAATCTCCAGTCGAAAATCAACCTGGTCGTGGCGCAGGACCGTCCGGACCAGGGAAAGTACCGAGGAGACAATATCCGAAAATTGCGCCGGGCTGTGGGATTGTTTCTCGTGCCGAGCGAAGGTCAGAAGGTTTCGCACGATAATGGCGACACGATCGGTTTCATGCAGGATTTCCCGGGCGAATTCCATGACCGCCCCCTCGTTTTTTATCTGGTCCAGAATCAGTTGGGCATAATTCATAATGCCGTTGATCGGATTGTTGATTTCATGGGCGATACCTCCCGCAAGCGTTCCGATGGACTCGATTTTTTGGGATTGGATCAGCTGTTCTTCAAGTTTCTTGGTCTCTGTGATATCACGTGCATTCAGAACAGCTCCTTTTACATTGCCCTGCTTGTCGAACATGGGAAAGTAGCTGACATCCACGATTTTTCGACCCAGGCCTTTAAAGTCAAAATGTTCCTGAAAATGGACTGTCTGACCGGCAAGAGCTTTGTCAAGTCGGGGCTGGATCTTTCTTTTGAATACGTCTTTTCCAATGACCTGGGGCATCATGCAGCCCACAACCTCCCGGCGGGACTTATTGTGAGCCTTCAACAGGCGCTCGTTGACGGCCTCATAAATGTAATTACGGTTGATCAGCGCCATCAAATCCTGGGACGACGCGACAATGCGTTCAAACTTGCGAAGAACCTCTTCGGTGCGCTTGCGCTCTGCTATGTGACGCGCCTGTTGGATATTTTGATAGGCGGAAGTGGATATTAATTTGGATAGCGCAAAAATGACCTGCGCCGCCTTCTCGAATTTCTTTGGGCTCATTACAGGAACTTTGAGATAAGCCTCACGAAACTCTTTTTCATCCGCACCGATTTCACGGGCGTACTCCAACACTTTATTCTTGTCTACGGCCGCATCTCTCACCTGACAGATCAGCCAGTTGGCAATATGCTGTCCGCCGACAATGATGCTTGCACCTGCGTTGCATAAACCGGCGCTGAGGCACATCTGAATATTGGGACCGGAGGGATTGATCTGCCCGATCAACGCATGGGAGTAATTGCAATTTTTGATACCTCGCGGATTCTTACGGATAATTTCGCTGCAGAGACGGCAAAAGTTGCTTCCTTTGGTGATGGGAGTGCCATCCGGATATGTAATCAGGCCTGCTACGTCGAATGCCTTGGCATATAAATCCTGGAGGTGCTGGATATCGGATAGGTTGAACAATTCTTCGAAAGAAAAGTTTTCCGCGGCAGTCAGCGGTTGGGTCAGCTTGATGATCCGTCTTTCCAGCGCTTCCTCAGTCTGCTTTCGATCGGTTATATCGAGTATAGCCCCAACGCTGCGGACCGGAAATCGCTTTGCTTCCTCACCATCAAAATACACATTGGACCGCGCGGTCACCCAGCAGACGGATTTGTCGCGGCGAAGGATACGATGCTCGACATCCCAGGAACCGGTACTTTCTTTATCGAGTGAGGACCGGACGGTTATTTCTATTCTCGCACGATCTTCAGGATGGATGAGATCAAGATAGCCCTTAATAGTTGCCGGTTCATCCGGACCCCAGCCGAAGATTTTTCTAAGCTGCGGCGACCAGTACAGATCATCGGTTATGTGATTGTGGTCGAATATGCCGATTTTAGATACGCGGACGGCCTGATGCAACCGATCCTCGTTTTCGTGCAAGGCCCTTTCGGAGCTCTTGCGCGCGGTGATATTCTGGACGAATGATATGATAAACTCATTGCCTTGATATTCAATAAAATTATAGTTGATTTCAACGGGGATCGGCGATCCGTTTTTATGGCGATGACTCGTTTCAAACGGGTAGCTGCCGGAGGTTTTGACCTGCTGCCATTTGCTCTGGAATTTAACCGGTGAAACAGCCGGATCGAGGTCCATGAGAGTCATGCCGCAGAGTTCTTTGCGGGTATATCCCGTGTAATCGGAAACGTAATGATTGACATCGACGATCCTGCCATTGTTTGCAATCCGGTAAACTCCGATTGGAGCGTTGTCAACACAGAACTGGGTCAACCGCAGGGCTTCTTCCGCCTTTTTACGGTCGGTAATATCCGAATGAGTTCCGACCACCCGCAGCGGTGTGCCTTTCTCATCCTTATCAACAACCTTTCCTCTTCCAAGGATCCATTTCCATTGGCCGGATTTGGTTTTCAACCGAAACTCCATTTCAAAACTACTATTTCCACCTTCAAGATGCTCTCTGGCCACCCGTTCAGCATGGTCCCTGTCGTCCGGATGAAGAAGAGAGGCCCATGTTTCATATTCCGGTTTCAATTCATTCGGTTCGTATCCAAGCATTGTGAAATAGCGCGGGCTGTAATATATTTTTCCGGTCGCCGCGTCCCAGTCCCATACCCCATCCTCGGTTGCTTCCAGAGCGAGTCTGAGGCGTTGCTCATTTTTTTCCAACGTCCCCTCCACCTGCGTCAGCACATTGAGTTCTCGTTCCAATTTTTTGGCGCGTTGATATAATTCCGTATAGGTGGGTTTCATTCCCATTTATCAGTTCCATGAATTCATATTTTGTTTTTGTTCTGCCGATGGCGGATGAAAATCCAGCTTGCAGCGCCCACCAGCGCGATGCCGATCAGTATGGGCCCTTCGAGATGTTTGATTTTCCCCAAAAGTGTATTGAGCAATCCACCGAAAAGATATCCCGAGAGCGCCACGCCGGCCGCCCACAACAGTGCCCCCACTGAATTCAACAGGGTGAATCGCAGGGGGCCGATCCCCGACATTCCCACGGCCAGGCTGCTTGCCGTTCGGAACCCCGGAAGGAATCTGGCAAGTACAACGAATCCCGTATCGTAACGCTTGAGCCAGGTGTTGATTTTTTTTAACTGCAACTGCCATTTGGGTTTTTTCTTCAGGAAAGCTCCCCCGCCGGAACGACCCACGGTATACCAGATCTGGGCATCGATAAAGCTGCCGATCGCACCGGTTAGAATGACCCAGGGTACCAGTGTCAAATATCCCTGATGCGCTGCGAAGCCAGCCATGGTCAGCAGGGTGCCGCCTTCACAAATAGTGCCGATCAAAATTGCAATATAGCCGTAGCGCTCGAGATAAAATTCCATACTTCTTATTTTGAGTTGCTTTTCCGATCCGGCCGGTTGCTCTTTAGCCGGCGGGGCTGCATATCCCGTGACACCGTGAATCGAAACTATTGTCTGCCCCGGTGCAGGATTTTGATTTCACGGGCCATTTCTCTGCTGAGATCAGCCAGAAGGCCGCTGTTGGCCGCGACCAGATCGCTATATTCCATTCCAGCCACCGGGGCCTGCAACATCGATCGGCGCACCAGCAAGACGTCCCTGGCGGACCCGCCGGTCACCGTCCAGGTCACGTCCAGGACAATATCTTGCCCCAGTTCGCCGTCGAAGCGTCGCACGTCTATGAAAATGCGGTAATCCGGCTCGAAATAATCTTCCCAGGGATAGGCGGCAACAAGATTTGTCTGAAGCAGGCCGGTCAGATTCGTGGCCAGCACCTGCAGAAAATCCTCATGCAACTCACCCGCCCAACGATGAAATTCATCCACCCGGATTTTATTGGGACCGGTGCGCTGGACGATTTGCGGCCGGTCGATCATCTTCGGAATCACCAACGGGCCGATGCCCACGGCCAGGGAATCGTCCAGTAAGGCCGCCTCCGACGCAGCGTGAATATTCAGGGGGGTCAAGGCATAGAATTCGGCGGGCGGCGCGGCGCTGCGGCAGCCGGCCACGGTCAGTGCCGCCCACACAATTACCGGCATGCTTTTTCGGAGACTTGCTGTCATCATCATCTTCTTCCTTTTCCATATATCAGGGCGTCTGGATGACGTTCCAGATAATCCGCCAGCTCACGGATGGAGCGCGCGGCGTCAGCGAGATCTTTCATCACCTGATTCAACTGGCGATACAAGGGGGCATCTTTGCTCACCGAACCGCTGATTGTTTGCAGGGTGGACTGGGCCTGCTTGAGGGTGGCTTCCAACTGCGCGCTGATACCTGAATTCAGACTATCGGCCAACTTCTGGGCCTGTTTGAGGGTTGAATTCATACTGGAAACCGCGGTCTTCAGCTCCGGGGCGATTCCCTCGTTTAATACTGCGGTAAACTGCTGCGTTTGTATAAGGATCTTCTTTAACGCCACCATCGATGTTTGCAGTTCCTCCGAACTTATCAACTCGCTGACGCCGGAAACCGAATCCCGCAGGTCGTTGCCGATCTGTTCGATCGGCAGCTTTTCCAGCTTTCTCAGCAGATGGGTGAGGTTGGTGGTAATTTCATCGATGGAGGTCGCCACCGTGGGAAACGTCGGGTAGCGGCCGCTCCAATCGATTTTGGCCGACGGGGCTGTGGGGTGCATATCCAATTCCACCAGCAATTGGCCGGTGATCAAACTGCCGGTTTTCAACTGAGCCCGCAGACCTTTGGTCACCAGATAATCCATGATATCCTTGTTTCCGTCGCCTTTTGGAATCCCTCCCGTGGCCGACAGGCGGTCCGGCTCGGTTTCGATGAGAACCGGGATGACAAAGCCTTCCTTTTCATAGTCGAACTCCAGGTTGATATCCAGCACCTGGCCGATGGGGATCCCCCTGAACTCCACCGGGGCGCCGATTTTCAGGCCCCGGACGGAGCCGTCGAAATTCAAGATCCAGTAATTCTTGCGGGCGTACGTTTTTTCAAATATACTATCGTAACTCTCATAAAGCTTGAACACCTCGTTTTCTGCGGCCGGACCACCGGGCTCCAGGTTCAGCGGCGTATCGAAAGCGATTCCGCCGATAATGATGGAGACCAGCGATTCGGTATCGATCTTGATGCCGTTGGCATTCAGGGAAATATCGATGCCGCTGGCATTCCAGAAGCGGGTGTTCTTATGCACTAATTTGTCGATCGGCGCGTTTATGAATATCTTTATGGCCACCGCCTGGCCGTCGTTTTCCAACTCGTATCCGATTACCTGTCCGACCTTGATCTGGCGGTAATAAAGGGGTGCGCCGATATCCAGAGATCCCAGCCGGGCGGATTTCAGAAGGAAATGGCGGCCCGGTCGATCGGTGGTGACCACCGGCGCAGAGTTCAGACCTTTGAAATGGGTGGCCGGCTCACCGGGTTTGCCGGGGTCCATGCCGATGTATGCGCCGGAAAAAAGCGTTCGCAATCCGGATACCTCACCCGCTGCGACCCGGGCGCGCACCACCCAGAAGCGGGTGTTTTCAGACAAAAATTTTTCGGCCTGTTTGACAAGTTGGGCCTCCACCACCACATGTCCGAGGTCCGGGCTGAGGGTAATGGCCGTAACCCGTCCCAGCTCGACATCTTTATAACGGACATTGGTCTTGCCTTCTTCCAGGCCGTCGGCGGTCATGAAGGTGATCGTGATGGTCGGGCCTTTTTCGGAAAACGTTTTATATACCAGCCAGGCGCCGATAAGGGCGGCGACGATTGGAACGATCCAAACGATCGAAATCTGGCGTTTGCGGGTGGTGACCACCGCGTCAGGGATATCGGGCTCGTTTTCCCGATCGTTCCGGCGAACGGTATCTTTTTCAGACATCGCGTCTCTCCTGTGCGTCCCAAATCAACCGGGGATCGAAGCTCATGGCGGCGATCATGGTGATAACGACCACCGCGGCAAAAAATATCGCTCCGGGACCGGCATTTATGGTTGCCAACGAACCCAGGTTAACCAATGCAACCATGATTGTGACCACAAAGATATCGAGCATGGACCAGCGGCCGATGATTTCCGTCAGGCGGTAGAGGCGGGTCCGGTCTTTCGGCCGCCAGGTCGATTTCCTCTGCACCGTAATCAACAAAAATGACAGGATGATCAGTTTCAGCATCGGCACAATAATACTGGCAATAAAAATTATCAAGGCAATCGGCCACATGCCGGTGGTGATGAAGTAGATGACGCCACTCATGATGGTATCCGATCGTGCCCATCCGAAGGACACCGACATCGTAACGGGCAGGACGTTGGCGGGGATGTAAAAAATCAGGGCCGCCAGGATCAGCGCCCAGGTCCGTCCGATACTATGGGGTTTGCGCTGGTGCAGGGTTGAACCGCAGCGTGGACAGATCAGTTTGGCATCAGTTTTCTGCCGGGGAATTCGAGAAAGCAGGTTGCAGTTGTGGCAGCTTATCTGCGAAGCGTTGCGGGCGGTGTATGACCGAGTCACTGGTGGCCCTCCAATTTTTCCCATAACTGCACCGGATCCAGGGAGATGGTCGCCAGCGTCAGCACCACGATGAGGGCGAAAAAGGAATAGATAGAAATACCCGGCACAATCCGGGCCATGCTGGCCAGTTTGACGACCGACACCAGGATGGCCAGCATAAACACTTCCATCATGCTCCAGGGCTGGATGCCGCGAACGATTTTAAAAACCACGGCAAGTTTGGGCGGAACCCGGTTGAAGCGTAAGAGCACCAGAACATACAGTATGCCGAGCAGCTGTGTCAGGGGCGCCAAAATGGTGGTGAGCAAAACCAGCATGGCCAGTGCCGGGTGGTGTTGCCGGTAAAGCTCGAGTATGCCGGAGATCAGCGTGGCTTGATTGTACTGGGATTCTATTTTCAATCCCAGAAAGGGATAGCAGTTGGCCAGAACGAGCAAAATGAGTCCGGCAAGGGTCAGTGCCAGAGTGCGCTCGAGACTGTTGGGTTTGTTCCGGTACAACACGGCGCCGCAGCGGCTGCACATGGCCGTCGCTTTTTTGGGCAATGATTTGACCCGGTGAATGAGATCACATTCGTGGCAGGCGATCAATTCGTCCATTTGAAGTTTCCCAAGCGAGCAGGTTCACATTTCAGGCGGAAAAACACCCCATTGTCTATCAGGGATCCGGCGACTCTATTTTTAAACATAATTCATTGATATTATTTTGCAATAAAGCTGTCAAGCAAATAGGTGGCCGGCCGGGGTTATCAGCACCCGACCGATAGAGCAAGGGATACACAAAGGAATTTATTGCAATTTCTTATGGATCCTGCATAAATAGGCCGGTGGGGGCTTCATGTTTGCGAGTCCTGTGTCACCATAAAACCTGTTTCATCACAATTATTGCCCCACTCGGGAATGGGAGAAAAACCCTCACCTTCAGGCGAAGACTTTAGTTTGACGTTTGATGAGGGGCCAGGATTCAAGGGGTCAAGGTTTCAAGGAAAAGCCTGACCAGTTTTTTCTACTTGACCCCCGGAACCTTGAACCCAAGCCTTCGGTTTTAGCCGAAGGCAGTTGACTTCCTTTAGGGGAGTCCGAACGGTTCCCCGAGGGCTTATTATTCATTTTTTTATTTCAGGCCATGATCTATGAAACCCATCGTCGCCATCGTCGGTCGACCCAATGTCGGCAAATCTACTCTATTTAACCGGATCACGCGCACGCAAGATGCGCTGGTCGATAATTTCCCAGGTGTCACGCGGGACCGGCATTACGGAGATGCCCGCTGGAATGATGTTGAATTCACGCTGGTGGATACCGGCGGGTTTTCCGAAGGAGATGATTTTGCCGATGAAATTCGACTCCAGGTGAATCAGGCCCTTTCCGATGCGGATGTAATCATCCTTTTGCTGGATGGAAAAAATGGGCTGTCACCATACGACAGGGAAATTGTCGATATTCTGCGTGTCATCGACAAACCGGTATTTTTTGCCGTCAACAAGGTAGACGGCGCCGAACAGGAGGTCTTGCTGTCCGATTTCTATCACCTGGGGCTGGCTTCGCTTTATCCGCTTTCCGCCGCGCACGGCTATGGTGTGGGGGAATTGCTGGATAGCGTGGTGAAAGTGCCGCTCGGATTCAGCACCGAACCCATTGTGGAACGGTCCCGCGAAGTTATCCGGATCGCAGTGGTGGGCCGGCCCAATGTCGGCAAATCCTCATTGATCAATCGCATCCTGGGTGAAAACCGGATGCTGGTCAGCCAAATGCCCGGAACCACCCGGGATTCCATCGACACTGGCTGGGAGATGAATGGCAAATCCTACCTCCTCGTCGACACTGCCGGGATCCGGCGCAAGGGGAAAGTATACCGGAAGCTTGAAAAATTTTCCATCATCAAGGCGTTGCGGAGTTTGGACCGCTGCGATGTGGCGCTGATTGTCATCGATGCGGCGGAGGGTGTCACCGATCAGGATATCAGCATCGCCGGCTATGCATTCGAACGGGGGCGCGGTTGCATTTTACTGTTGAACAAATGGGACCTGGTGGAAAAGGACAGCAAAACCGCCAAAGAGCATTACGAACGATTGAGGTATCAGGCCAAATTTCTCGGCTTCGCACCGGCGATGACCATTTCGGCGTTAACGGGTCAGCGGGTCCGGAAGATTTTTGCGCTGGTCGATGACGTCTACGAGCAATATACCCGCCGCATCGGGACCGGTCAACTGAACCGATTTCTGGAAAAGGCCACGGAAAAAAAGGAGCCCTCGATTTTCCGGGGTCGGCGGATCAAATTTTATTACGCCGCCCAGATATCTGCCAAACCGCCTACAATCGTTTGCTTCGTCAACTATCCCCAGGCCGTCCATTTTTCCTACAAGCGGTACCTGATCAATCAGTTGAGGGCCGAAACCGGCCTGGACAAAACACCCATCCGGGTCATTTTCCGCCAGCGGGAAGGAAGGAAGAAGAGAGGGTGAACATATTCGATTATCACGCCCAGAAGGCCGCGGAATCCTCGCGGCCGCTGGCGGAGCGCTTACGGCCGCAGAAGCTGGATGAATTCGTCGGCCAGCAGCATGCGGTGGGCGAGGGCACGCTCATTCACAGCGCCGTGATGCATGACCGGATTTTTTCCATGATTCTGTGGGGCCCGCCGGGCTGCGGCAAAACCACCCTGGCAAGAATCATCGCCAATGAAACCCGGGCGCATTTCATCCACTTTTCAGCCGTGCTGTCCGGGGTAAAAGAGATCCGGGGGGTGATCGATAAGGCCCGCGACCAGCAAAAGCTATACCGTCAGCAGACGGTTCTGTTCGTTGACGAAATTCACCGCTTCAACAAAGCCCAGCAGGATGCCTTTTTGCATCACGTTGAAAGCGGTCTGATCACGCTGATCGGCGCTACCACTGAAAATCCATCCTTCGAGGTCATTTCGCCGTTGCTGTCACGCTGCCGGGTTATAACACTGAATATGCTCAGCGCCGAGGATATCGGTGTCATCATCAACAGAGCACTGAAAGATCCCGAAAAGGGCTTCGGCCGGTTGAATCTGGAGCTGGAAGCCGATGCCTTCACGTACCTGGTGGATCTCGCTGACGGGGATGCCCGGGTGGCGCTCAACAATCTCGAGGTTGCCGGATCCCTGGCGGAGACCCAACGCGCGGCCGCCGATCGGGCGGAGTGCATCCGCCTGACCCTCAAGCACTTGGAGCATGCCATCCAGAAACGGGCGCTGGTCTATGACAAGGCGGGTGAGGCACATTACAACATCATCTCCGCGCTTCACAAAAGTTTGCGGGGCAGTGATCCCGATGCCGCGCTTTACTGGCTTGAACGCATGCTGGCCGCCGGTGAAGATCCGTTTTACATTGCCCGGCGCATGGTGCGTTTTGCCTCCGAGGATATCGGCAATGCGGACCCCCGGGCGCTGACCGTCGCCCTTAGCGCCATGGAAGCGTTCCGGTTCCTGGGCCATCCGGAAGGCGAACTGGCGCTGGCCCAGGCGATCGTCTACCTGGCCACGGCCCCCAAGAGCAACAGCATTTACACCGCTTTCGGCAAAGTTCGTGAAACCGTCGGGAATACCGGCTCGCTGCCGGTGCCGCTTCATATCCGCAACGCACCGACCCGGTTGATGAAAGAATTGGGCTACGGCAGGGATTACAAATACGCGCACAGCTACCGGGACGCGTATGCCCCCCAGGATTATTTACCGGAGAAGCTCGCCGGGCAAAGGTTTTACACACCCAGCCAACGGGGGTACGAAAAAATCATCAAAGAGCGGCTGGACGGGTGGCGGCGCCTGCAGGAGCGGAACCGGCCTGCGGATAAGAAAAACAATGGCGCCGACGGCGATTGAGAAAAATCAGCTCGTCCAGGACCCATTGGCCCGGATACTGGTTGAAATCCCCCAAGCCCAGCTGGTCGGCTTTCATTAGGGCCGGATGCTCGATGAAGGTCGGTACCGGACTGTCGCTGATTTGGCTGGCCAAGTTGAACCATGTCGGCGAGGCGCTGAAAATTGCACGCATCGCACGGGACATCCTGGGAGGGCGCGGCATTCTGGCCGACCACCACATCATTCGCCTCCTTTGCGATCTGGAGGCCGTCAGCGTCTTAGAGGGTACCGCCGGCATGCATACCCGAGCAGCTGGGGCAGGATATCATCGGGATCCCCGCATTTCACTAAAGAATCAAGCTTCAGCAGGCGCCAAACCGGCATTCATTTTTGCCCGGTTGTCTGACGACCCCGCAAAATATGCCCAGTGCGATGGCTGCCGCAAAAATAACCAAAGCCAGCGGCAGGAAGAGATTCAGTGCTAAAAACGCAATCATCAGTCCAATAGCGGATATCACGCATAACGGTTTCATTTGCGTTTCCTCGTTATTTTTATTTGTTCAAGAGTATATTTTTATATTTTCGCTCGCTTCGAAACCCTTTCGTCCGTCAACGCGCGGATTCAAGGTTGTCGGCAATATGGAATTTTCTGGCACATCGCTTTTACTAAACAATAATATTTACACGATTTTCAGGCTGTCAAAATTTCCGTGATATTAAGTTGTTGAATTAAATTCATGAATCCACTTCAGCCCACAGGATCTGACTTTTATTAACTACATAAACCCTGTTTTCGTTACCTTTTGCGGTCGCCTTATAGACGGTGATGAAGGGCGAAAGATCCTTGGTGAACAGATCGGAAGCCCTTTCAAGCCCCTTTTTATTGACAAGCCCTTTAATTTGGGTGCCATCCGCGATCACGATTTTAACCGTGGTTTCATCGATCACATATTGCTGATCGTCCGTAAGTGTCACCATTTCCTGCATTCTCCTTTTTTAGTCTGAAATCTTTCAGCTTTTTCCTCGGCTTCAGGCAGATAGTTTAGGACCGGGCACGGTTCCATGGTTTCAGCAAGAAACTAAATAGTCTATTATTTCTTGAAGGAAAGATTTAGGGAGACTGAAAAGCAGCCCAAGCTGTTTAAAAACATAATATAATACCTGGGTCGGGATTGCAAATACCATGTGATTCTGGCCCCAAACTATCGAGAAGAAAATAATACGGGAGTTTGGACATAAGATGTCAATTTATTGACATCATTTTTGATCCCGCATCAGATCCGCTTACGATTCGGTCCTCACAAGCTGCGTTTCTCGGAGAAACATCTGGAAATCTTGCATCCACAATTAGTTTTGAAACTTGGCATTAATACTGCATATTTGCAGAAAGACTGAAAGACTGCGTTCCTATCAATCATGGAGGCATCCAGACCCACGAGTGCTCCTGACACCCCAGGGCAAGACCCCCTGATCATCTCTGCTGCCGTGATAGTGTTACTGCGAAGCTCCTTGAAAGATCACGGCAATGCCATCAGGCCTGTCTCAGCTGCCTCTATTATCCGGGCGGTCCATACAATTTAAAGGCACTGGGCCCGAGCCGTAAGAGACATCTCGCGGCGATCGGTGATTATGACGCAAACGAGGTCGAGAGAATCGGCTGATGAATTCCTATTCATAGTTACATCCGGGACCGCCAATTCAATAATTTAACTACAGCGTAAGGGACGGCAAAATATGGAAATAGCCCCAAAGAGCTCTGCGAATACTACAGGTGAACCGATCGAAGGCGGAGCAGCCACCTCCAGTAAGGAACAAATTCTGACGATTCTGCTGCAGGAAAACAGATTGTCAGGCAAAGAAATCGATTATGCCACCCGGATTCAATCAAAGCTTGAAAATAAAAAGCCTATGCTCGAAGTACTGAAAGGGCTTAAATATATCTCGGATGCCGATATCGAGGAAGTTATTCGGAAGCACCATGTTTCGATTAAATTGGGGGGTTTGCTGGTCGAGTTGGGATATATCGACGAGGAAAATCTGAACGTCGCACTGCGCATTCAATCGGACAGCAAAAACGGCAAGAAGCTGGGAGAAATTCTGGTCGACAAAAATTTTATCGGTGAAAATGTTCTTGCCGAGATGCTTGCGATACAGCTCAGTATCGACAAGATTATCCCTAGAGCATCCGAAATAGACGAAAGGCTTTTCTGCAGGGTACCGGAAAAATGGTATGATTCCCACAGCTTCATACCGATTCGAGAAGATACCACGGGAGTCGTCGTCGCCTTTGCCGATCCTCTGGACAATAAGGAAGTTAATGCCGCACAGGAAATTTTCGGCCGCAATATCGTCAAGGCCGTCGCGGCGAAGGGTGACATCCAGAGCGCAGCCAGAAAGATACTCAGCAATAGAAATGCGGTCAGAAACAGCTCGGTCGATGAGAATGCAGTCGTAAAATTCGTAAACGATATCATTCTGTCGGCCGTTGACAGAAATGCCAGCGACGTTCATATAGAACCCTTGAAAGACAGGCTGCAAATTCGATTCCGCCAAGACGGCGTCCTGGTTCTGTACAATAACTTTTCGTCGGAACTTGTTTTGCCGGTGACGAATCGGTTAAAGGTCCTGTGCAAACTCGATATCACCGAAAGGAGAAGGCATCAGGGGGGGCGGATTTTATTCGAGTATCCGCATGGAGAATTAGACCTGCGGGTATCCTTTTATATAACCGTGTATGGTGAAAAAATTGTTCTGCGCATATTGAACCGGCAGGGACAATTGATAGACCTCGACGAGATCGGGATTTTGCCGCCAACTCTGAACCGGTTCAAAGAAGATGCGCTCTACCTGCCGAGCGGCGTCATCTTGATCACGGGACCTACCGGATCAGGAAAAACGACCACCGTATATAGCTGTATCAACAAGATAAACAGTCCCGATATCAGCATTGTCACGGCGGAGGATCCGGTCGAGTACGTGATTGACGGTATATCTCAGTGTTCGATCAATCCTAAAATCAACCTGACTTTTGAAGAGACCCTGCGCCATATTGTCCGCCAAGACCCCGACATTATTGTGATTGGAGAAATACGGGACAAGTTTTCCGCTGAAATCGCGGTCCAGGCCGCACTGACCGGGCACAAAGTTTTGACCACCTTTCACACTGAAGACAGCATCGGCGGCCTGATCAGGCTCCTGAACATGAACATCGAGGCCTTTATGATCTCGTCAACGGTCGTCAGCGTAATGGCCCAGAGGCTTCTGAGAAAAATTTGCCCGGTATGTGCCGAAGACTACAGGCCCAATCTGACCGAATTGCGGCGTATCGGCTACCAACACAGCGGATTTTCCGGTGCAAATTTCCGAAGAGGCCGAGGGTGTCCTCAATGCCAATACACCGGGTACAGCGGACGGGTCGGTGCATATGAACTACTTATTCTGGACGAAGCTGTAAGAGAAGCTATCCTCGGACAGAAAACCAGTCAGGAGATTCGAAAAATAAGCACCGAATCGACTGGATTGATAACCCTCCTGGAGGATGGCATCTACAAAGCGGCCGCCGGTCTTACTACACTTGAGGAAGTGTTGCGCTGTCTGCCGCGGCTGCAAAAGCCGAGGTCTGTGGAAGAACTGCGAAGATTACTCGGAGGCTTATGATGGAAGACAGCAAATCACTGGTCAGCATAATTGAAAACTACCTGGCATCTGATGAAGTGAAACTCCCCGTGTTTCATTCTATTGCCATGAGAATACAAAATGAAATTTCCAGGGAAGAACCGAATATTGATTCTATAGAAAAGTTGATAATCAGTGATCAGGCCCTGACCAGTTCGGTGTTGAAAGCCTCAAATTCCTCTTTTTTTAAAGGGTTTTCCGAGATTGCCACCATCAGGAAGGCGATCATTCGTCTGGGTATCAATGAGGTCGCGAACATCGTCACTATGATAACCCACAAGAGCAATTTTCACTCAAAAGATCCATTTTTTCGGAAAATTATGCGCAAACTCTGGCAACATTCGGTGGGGTGTGCCATCAGCGCGAGCTGGATTGCCAAAAATGCGTCCCAGTTCGAAATCGCCAGTGAGGCTTTTTTCGCTGCGCTGCTGCATGATGTCGGCAAACTTCTGATTTTGAGAGTGATAGACGAAATTAGGATTTCCGGAAAATTGAATACACTCATTTCGGATGAAATTCTGATCGGGGCTTTGGATAATCTGCACGCTAACTCCGGTCATATGCTGATGATGAATTGGAATTTTCCAGCAAAATACGCCTTAATCGCTAAAGATCACCATCTGGAAGACGTGAATTCCAATGATGCCCTCATGACTATCGTGCGACTGTCGAACAATGTATGCAATAAACTGGGATTTGGCACTAGTTACAATCCATCCATTATTCTGGCGGCGACGGCCGAGGCTGAGCTGATGAACCTTTCGGAAATCGATATTGCGAGACTGGAGATCAAACTGGAAGATTCAAATCTGCTGCATTGAAAATCGGATTTCGCACCTTCTTCAACTGATCAAGATATAGAAGGTTTGCATAAGCCTGAACAGTATTTAATACGACTTATAAAGTATTTTGATTTATTTCAAAAAAATATTGGATTCGCCCGTTATACCAGAAGGAAATTTATCCTCCAAACTCAATGACTCTCAAATGAGTTGAATAACATCAATAAAATTCCTTTCAATTTTGGTGAAATTTTCGCAAACTGAATCCCGATTGCGATGATTTTTTTATCTCCATTAAAGGTTGTGTCTAGCCACACGACTTTCCCCGGTATGCATATTTTCAATTCTTCTACCGGTAAATCCACTTGAACCTTGGCATTTTTCAAACTGTATTCTAAAAATGACGCTTCTAGAGGCAGGGGGAAATCTGCTTTGTTTATAGTGAAACATATCCCGCCAATTGAAATATCCCTGGTGTAGCCGTCCAGGTAAATTGTATTTGGCGATGAATCATTAAGGGAAATCTCGATTCCTAAGTGAATGTTCAGGCCTAGTCTGCGCGCTCCACGATTTTTTTCAGGATAATGGCTTCGATCAACTTCGTTTTTAGAATTCACCATATTCTTAAAGCAATTTTCAATTCGAGGGTATTTCGCAAATATTTTCTGCAGATTTTTTTTTGAAATTCTTAATAGCTCGACCTCGTTGACGGAAATAATACAATTTGAGCTTAATTTTTCGAGATCAAAAGGATAAATATCGCCAAAATAATCTTCCTGATGTAAAAATCCTATTGGTTCCTCATGGGTCTGTTGCCGATTTTCCAACGTATCCTGTTTGGAACATTTTAATGTTCCAGATACCACAATGTGAAAATATTTTTCTGAGTCTCTGAGTCCGATGATTTTGCGGCCAGGCACGAAGCAGGTAATACTAAAGGCAGAAAAAAGGGCTGCGGACTCCTCAACAGTTAACCTGCAGAGAAATTCACGGATAGTTTGATTTTCTACTTCTACCTGATTCAGGGTTGATATGAAATCTTGAAAATCTCTTTTGGTAGGTGAAATCATCCCCCATTGGAGCAACTTTAAAGTAATAGATGCTACTATGCTGTTGTCTTTTAGAAAAAGGCTGGCTGCTTTACAATACAGATCGGCGGCCCCTTTCGTGTCACCATATTCTTTAAGGATGTCCGCCTGGTACCTGATCAGCATCGGATTTTCAGGATTATTTCTCAGCTTCTGAAATACATCTGAACGCAAGCGGTCATTGCCGCCTACGAGACTTGTTTTTTGAATGCCCCTGTCAGTTTTAGTTAGCATTCGTCAATCTCCTTCTCTCAGGCGACGGGTTAGAGTCGCGATCATCATTAGTTAGTTTCCATCCATAAATGGCCTTTTTGCCCAATTTCGGCGTCAATCTGCGCGTTTGCTTGTGCGGCGTAAAAAGCTACGCCTCCGCGCAAGCGCTTAATTTCCTTGATCTTGGGCAAAAATTCTCATTTCTGGATTGGAAACACCATCCGGTGCCCATCATTGTAAAAGACCCTCTGATGGATGGGCACTAATTAGTTTCCATCCATAAATGGCCTTTTTGCCCAATTTCGGCGTCAATCTGCGCGTTTGCTTGTGCGGCGTAAAAAGCTACGCCTCCGCGCAAGCGCTTAATTTCCTTGATCTTGGGCAAAAATTCTCATTTCTGGATTGGAAACACCATCCGGTGCCCATCATTGTAAAAGACCCTCTGATGGATGGGCACTAGTTAATGCCAGTTGGATAACGTCATTTTAGATCTTGACCGGTTTTGAAAATAAGTGCTTGTAATTTAAGACCTATAAATTTTTCTTCCTCATTTTGTATATCGGCAAATATATCTAAAGTATTAAAAAAAATCGGTCGATTATTGGTTAGACGCTTAGAAGCGTTACCTTGAGTTTTTCAGTGTATTGAACATTGCGGGAGGCAGGACAACCGGGACTTTTCAGACCTTTTTTCTTTCGAAGATCGATTTTGATAAATTCATTGAGGAATACTGAAAAGGATTATTGGTAAAGTATTTGGAAGATATCTTCATAAATTATCAGTCTGGTTTAGACACAACAAGGGCATCTATGGATACTGACTTCGTTCTAATAAAAGAATCCAATCATGACCGATATCATAAATTTCCGTTATATTTACAAAGGTGTAATGGGGATTTTCTACTGTATAAACCGGCCGGGGTGGCTGTTGAGGATATTAGGATTCATGACGGGCTCCTACCTAAAAACCTATATATCGAGAAACGAAACAAAATCAAAGCCATTCAAGAAATTCAACAAGAGTTAAACGATCAGCTTAAGCAATCTATTCATAGAAAGAATCCAGAAATTGTCAGAGGCATTGTTCACAGTATTATGAGGGTCACTCTTGAAGAACCGGTCAGCGGGAGCATCCAGGGGCTAAAACAGACGATCGAAGTCCTGGTTGATGAATACAGCAGAGATTTTAAATTAATTAGAACCCTTCTTGATCTCGCCACCACGGATTATACCACAGTGCTTCACTCCGTCAATGTCATGGCTTTGGCATTGGCGTATGCGAATTATACTAATTTAGAACCGACTATAAAAAGGAATTTATGTTTAGCGGCGTTGCTTCATGACGTCGGAAAAGTTTATATTAATTCAAAGGTTCTTCAGGCACCCAGGCCTTTAACCGAAAAGGAATTCCGTGAAATTCAACTGCACACCATAAAAGGGTTTAAAATCATAGACCGTTGCAAATTTTCGGATCCTGGAATTAAGCTGACCGCGCTTCAACACCATGAAAAACTAGATGGAAGCGGCTATCCCATGAACTCTGTGGATATTGTAGAGTTCGCTCAAATTGTTTCCATCACGGATTGTTACGAAGCTCTGACGAATGATCACAGGCTGTACAGGGAAGCCTTAGTGCCGCTTCATGCCCTGGAAAAAATTCAATCAGAAATTGTCGATGCCGGTAAGTTCTCAAAAACGCATTTTAAAAATTTCGCACGATTACTTGTGCTGTTTTATAATTAAATGCTGTTTCAGGATCCCCTTTTATTGGCCTTTTAGCCTACTAGTGCCCATCCGTCAAAGGGTCTTTTACCATGATGGGCACCGGATGGTGTTTCCAATCCAGAAATGAGAATTTTTGCCCAAGTTCAAGAAAATCAAGCCCTTGAGCGGAGGCGTAGTTTACTACGCCGCCCAAGCAAGGGCGAAGATTGACGCAGAAATCGGGCAAAAAGGCCATTTGCGGATGCAAACTTACTATCTTTTGGGCTGACAAAAATGACCTCATCGGTTATTTTCTTTTCAGATACCTCCATGGATCCGCAGGCTCTCCTGGGGCGGCGGCCAGTCCCATTCGCCGAGAATAACCGGCCGGCGCGATCTCCATTTGACCTGTGCTTTGTAAATATGTTATGAAAACCGTGTTATAAATATAAGGCCAATCGGAAGGGTGCCGGAAGAGCTACCATCCGGCCCGACGTCGAATCGTTCCGGAGCTGGACAACGGTTTACATTGGCCCCGCAGTGATTTCGGGCAGGGTTGATCGGATGGCCGTCTGCCGGGATGGAGCCGGCTGGGTGACTCGATGTATAAACCTTCAAGATTTAATTATTAACATATATAGGTGTATACGTATTAATATCTAAAGGAGACGGTAAACATGAGGGAAGTGGTTGTAGTCAGTGGGTCACGGACTGCCATCGGAACATTCGGCAGCGGTCTTAAGGATGTTCCGGTCACGCAATTGGGCGGCATCGTGATGAAAGATGTTCTGAAACGAGTCAATTTGAAACCGGTTGCCGGGGAGGACGCCATGGCTTTCGCTCCGGAAAAGCTGAAAAACGAGGGACGGATCGATCTTGAAAAGAATTCCTATGATTGGGACGACAATGCCGCGGAGGTTACCATTGACGAAGTGATCATGGGCAATGTCCTCCAGGCCGGCCAGGGTCAGAATACCGCCCGGCAGGCGATGATTGCCGCTGGAATTCCAAAGGAAACCCCGGCGGCAACCATCAACAAGGTCTGCGGCTCGGGTTTGAAGGCCATTGCCATAGGCGCAGCGGCAATCATGACCGGTTCCGCGGAGGTCATCCTTGCCGGCGGACAGGAGAACATGAGCCAGGTTCCCATGGCCTTGCCCAAGGCCCGTTGGGGGTACCGAATGGAACTGACCGGTGTCGGTGACATCTATGATCTGATGGTATTCGACGGACTTTATGAGATCTTTTACGGCTATCATATGGGGGTAACGGCCGAAAACATTGCCGCCATGTACGGTATCGGCCGGCGGGAACAGGATGAGCTGGGCGTGCTGAGCCACAATCGCGCCAAAGCGGCGATCAATGAAGGGCTTTTCGCCCAGGAGATCGTGCCGGTGGTCATCAAGACCCGCAAGGGGGAAATCGTCTTCGATACGGATGAACGGCCGATGGATACGGACATGGAAAAGATGGGCAGACTCAGGCCGGCCTTCAAGAAAGACGGAACGGTTACCGCCGGCAATGCTTCCGGAATCAATGATGCCGCCGCCGCGGTTTTGATGATGAGCGCGGATAGGGCCAAAGATCTGGGGCTCGAACCGATTGTGAAAATTCGGTCTTTCGCCTCCGGCGGGGTCGATCCGGCTTATATGGGCCTGGGTCCGGTTCCCGCTGTCAGAAAGGCGCTGAAGGCCGCCGGTATGACCATGCAAGATCTCGATATGATCGAACTCAACGAGGCATTTGCCGCCCAGGCCATCGGCTGCATGCGCGAGCTCGGCATCGATAACGATCGTCCCAATGAGCTGGGCAGCGGTATTTCCCTGGGGCATCCGATCGGCTGTACCGGAGCGCGCCAGATGGTTACCGGCATGAATCATATGCGACGTCAGGGGTACCACACGGGCCTTCTGACCATGTGCATCGGCGGCGGCATGGGAATGGCCATGATTGTGGAGCGATAGGCAAATCTCCGCTTTACTTGGTATGCAAATATTGCTAATAATCATTGGACATTGTGGGTGAACGGTCCGCATGATCGCGGTAACCCTTATTGAAGTCCGGCCGGGAGGTTAGCGAGAATGAGCGTCAGTCGCAAATTGGGAATCTTGGTTTTTTTCGGCGTGCCCGCCATCATCGGCGGTGGTATTACCTATCACCTGTTTGACGGCAACTATGTGCCGGTTTTCATCTATGAGACCTTACTCATATCGATTGCCGGCGCCTTTTTCAGCAGATAGCAACCTGAACCCTTGCACCATCCAGCCGTGCCGGAAACGTAGGACGTCCGCCATGCATGCGATCCCGGATTCGTTCCGGCTGGCTGTGGGTATGCTGGATATCCGGGGTGCGGATGAAGGCGCCGGCGCTATCTCGAGCGTAAAATGGGGAAATGCCTCCCGATAAGCCGTTATTGCGAGTCAGATCCCATTTAAAAAAAGCCGCCCGTGAAATCCCCGCTTCGCTTCATCCCACCGGTCCATCTTCCAGTATTTGGATAAAAAGCGTCCTGAGCCTCAGCGCTGTTTTTTCGGATAAAGACCCCGGATCAGATTCTCTGCCTGCCGGTTTTCACTGCCGTGGTTGTTCTCCACACCGGGAAGCGCCGATTCGCGGCCGGTCGTAGAAGAAGCCCGTTTACCACCGCCTGAAGCAGCCTTGCCATTTGTCCGGGAGGTACGTTGAACGATTCGACACCGCGTAATATAATTCTGTGGTTTTTTTTAGCGTTATTTCTGATTTCCTGCGGTTTGTTGGGTTGGCTGCTGTGGCCTTTTTTATCGGTTATCATACTCGCAGCGGTGATTACCGGAATTTTCAATCCGGTTTACCGGCACCTGAATCGAAAACTGTCTCCGGTGCCTTCTTCTTTATTGACCTGTTTGCTCATATTTCTCGTGCTTTTCATTCCAGCATCCCTTTTCATCGGAATTCTGGCCAATGAAGCCTACGATATGTATCTGACAGCCAAGGCCGCGGTGTTAAACAACCCGTACCGGGAACTTTTTGAAAACAGCAGGATCGTAGAAAAACTGAACCCGATTCTTTCCAATTTCGGCCTGACGCTTACCGGTGATGAGATAAATCGGGCGGTTGCGGAGCTCGGAAGAGTCGTGGGGCTTTTTCTTTATGAACAGGCCCGGTCCATGACGACCAATGTCGTCAGCGTTGTTGCGAAATTTTTCTTTATGATTTTGATTATTTTTTATCTGCTGATCGACAGCCGGCGATTGGCGGAATTTATCATCCAGCTTTCCCCGCTGCCCAACGAACAGGATGAAAAATTGATTCAGAAATTTAAAGACATGGCCGGAGCGATTCTCATCGGCAATGGCCTGGGAGGAATCATTCAGGGGACGCTCGGCGGAATCGTCTTTGCGATTTTCGGCTTCAACTCCCCCTTTCTCTGGGGCCTGATTATGGGCGTGATGGCATTTTTGCCGATTGTGGGCATCGGCATCGTTTTCATTCCAGCGTCCATATATTTATTCCTGAATGAGAGATTTGCGGCCGGCATCTTTTTTATCGTTTATTATGTATTACTTTCAGGAGGAGTTGAATATTTTTTCAAGCCCCGACTGGTGGGAAAACGGGTTCACATGCATACCCTGCTTGTATTTCTGGCCATCGTCGGCGGGTTGAAGCTTTTCGGGATTCTGGGCATCATTTACGGTCCTCTGGTTGTGACGGCATTTTTGACCTTGAGTGATATTTACGAATCCAGTTATCGCGACCTGGTTGAAACAAAGAAGAAATGAGTCGGAAAACTTTCCAGTAGGAGTCAAAATGATCCAAAACGAAGCAACGGGTGAAATCAGCATCGAAAAAGAGATGAAAAAGTCTTATCTCGATTACGCCATGAGCGTCATCATCGGACGGGCCCTGCCGGATATCCGCGATGGGCTCAAACCGGTCCACCGCCGGGTACTGTATGCGATGCGCGAGCTAAAAAACGACTATAACAAGCCCTATAAAAAGTCCGCCCGTATTGTGGGTGACGTGATCGGTAAATATCACCCCCACGGTGATGCGGCCGTATACGATACCATCGTGCGCCTGGCCCAGAATTTTTCCATGCGATACCCCATGATAGACGGACAGGGAAACTTCGGCTCCATCGATGGAGACCCGCCCGCCGCCATGCGGTATACCGAGATTCGCATGCACCGCCTGGCCCATCAGATGCTTGAGGACCTCGACAAGGAAACAGTCGATTTTGTACCGAACTATGATGAATCGCTCAGTGAACCCTCGGTGCTACCGTCCAAAATACCCTACCTCCTGATAAACGGATCGTCCGGTATCGCCGTCGGCATGGCCACCAACATTCCCCCGCACAATATTTCCGAAGTGCTCGACGCCGCCGTAGCGGTTATCGACAATCCGCGAATTACGTGGCAGGAACTCATGGAATATATCCCGGGTCCCGATTTTCCCACCGGCGGCATCATTTACGGAACCGAGGGTATCAAGGAGGCTTACCGCAACGGCCGGGGGATTATCAAAATCCGGGCACGGGTTCTGGTTGAAAAGGACAAACGCAGCGAACGTGAAACCATCGTGGTTACGGAGCTCCCCTATCAGGTCAACAAGGCCAAGCTGGTCGAGAAGATCGCCGAACTCGTTAGAGACCGGCACATCGAGGGAGTAAGCTACGTCCGGGACGAATCCGACCGGCAAGGCATGCGCATGGCAGTGGGTCTTAAAAGGGATCAGGTCGCCGGGGTGGTCATCAATCAACTGTATAAAATGACCCGCATGGAAAACACCTTCGGCATCATATTTTTGGCGATCGTAAACAACCGCCCGGATATGCTGTCTATGAAGGAAATCCTGGAGCACTTCATTCTGCACCGCAAGGAAATTGTGATCCGTCGCACCCGTTATGATCTGGCCAAGGCCGAAGAGCGGGCCCATATTCTGGAGGGGTTGAAAATCGCCCTGGAGCACCTGGATGAGGTGGTGGCCCTGATCCGGCAATCCGCATCGCCCTCCGAGGCCAAGGAACGACTGATCGAGCGCTTCGAATTGACGCCCATCCAGGCCCAGGCCATTCTCGATATGCGGCTTCAGCGGCTCACGGGCCTCGAACGCGAGAAAATCGTGGAAGAATATAAAAATCTTCTCAAGGACATCGCCCGCTATAGAGAAATTCTGGCCAATGAACGGCTGGTTCTCAACATTATCAAAGAGGAGCTTATCGACCTCAAAAAGGAGTACGGCGATGAGCGTTATACGGAAATAGTACAGAAGACCGAAGAAATCACGTTGGAGGACATGATCGCCGAAGAGGATATGGTGGTCACCATTTCCAAGCGGGGGTACATTAAACGAAATCCCATTACACTTTACCGCGCCCAGCAACGAGGAGGCAAGGGCATCACCGCCATGGGGACCCGGGAGGATGATTTTGTAGAACACCTATTTGTCGCGTCTACCCACCATACGTTCATGTTTTTCACCAACCGCGGCAAGGTATACTGGCGCAAGGTATATGAAATTCCCCAGGCGGGTCGCATGAGTCTGGGCAAGGCGATCGTCAACCTGTTGAACTTCGAAGCCGGCGAAAATCTGACCGCCGTGCTGACAGTACCGGAATTTCAACCGGGATACTATGTGTTGATGGCCACTCGCAGCGGATTGGTCAAAAAGACTGATTTGATGTCCTTCAGTCGACCCCGGGCAGGGGGAATCATTGCCCTGAGTCTTCTGCCCAATGACGAGCTGATATCCGCCAGAATTACCGATGGGACCCAGAATGTGTTTCTCGGCTCGCTCATGGGCAAGGCCATCCGGTTTCATGAAACCGATATCCGCCCATCCGGCCGTACATCCATGGGCGTGCGGGGAATGAGGCTCGAAGACGAGGATCGGATCGTCGCCATGGAGGTTCTGAATTACGGGCAAACTTTGTTTGCCGTCACCCGCAACGGTTACGGCAAAAGAACATCCATCGATGAATATCCGGTGCAGAAACGGGGCGGCAAAGGGGTGATTTCAATTAAAACCACGCGTCGCAACGGCCCGGTCGTGTCCATTTTACTGGTTGAAGAAGACAATGAGTTGATGCTGATGACCAGCAATGGTAAAATCATCCGGATGCCCATCAAGGGGATATCTCTCATCAGCCGCAACACGCAGGGCGTCAAGGTTATGGGGATGGATTCCGAAGAAAGGGTGGTGGGGGCCGCTCGTCTGGCGGAAAAGGAAGCGTAATGCAAGAACGCCATAAAGGCGAAGGTCACCGGCAACGCCTGCGGGAGCGGTTTCTCAAGGCCGGGCTGGATGGATTTCAGGATTATGAAGTAATCGAGTTGTTGCTGACACTCGGCACTCCCCGAAAAGATTGTAAGGATATGGCCAAGGCGGCATTGGCCAGATTTAAAACGTTGCAGGGTGTCATGGAAGCTGCCTCCCAGGAATTATGCGAGATCGACGGTATCGGACCGAAAAATTCCTTTGGTATCAAGCTGATCAAGGCCGTATCCGAGCGCTACCTTGAGAAAAAGCTGATCGGAAAAGATTCGCTCAGCAATTCAAAGGAGTTATTTGATTATCTTTACGCCAGTATCAGGGATAAGACCCGTGAACATTTTAAAATTCTATTCCTGGATGCTAAAAACCGCGTGATTGAGATCGAAACCCACTCCAGGGGGACCCTGACGGCCAGCAGCGTTTACCCGCGGGAAGTGGTTGACTCCGCTCTCAGAAACAGGGCCGCCGCGCTGATTTTCGCACACAACCATCCTTCCGGGGATCCCATGCCATCCTCCGAGGATGTCGCCATAACCCGGCAGCTCGTATTTTCAGGCAGGGTGATGGGCATTACGGTTCACGAGCACATCATCATCGGCGACAACTGCTACTACAGTTTTGCGGATCAGGGACATATCGCCCGAATGAGACGGGAATTCGATTTGCAGACCGGATGAGCGTCCAGCATCGAGTGACAAATAATAAGTGACAAGCAACCGGTTGGCCTCGCGGGAACCTGGGATCCATTACATGACTCAAAAAACAAAATATTTGCCGAATTGTTTCGCCCGGCTTGATACCGTATTCCCAATGGGAAAGGATGGGTTGCGGATGACACCGGAAACCTGCCTGCAATGCCGCCATAAAGTTGAATGCCTCAGAGCAGCGATACAGGGTCGGGACGGGCTCAAGGTTCGCGAAGAGAAGATTGACAGGGCTTATGCCGCAGGAATGATCGGTTTTTTCGAGAGATGGTCGAAAAAGAAAGGCATCGATCGTCGCAGAAAATCCGGATGAATCAATTCGGACAGTGCGCTAATTTTACCGGAGATCATTCATCGCGCTGGCGGCAATGGTTTGAACGAAAATCTCCCCGATTCCTTATTTAATTCTCCTAAAATATCGGTATTTCAGCCTAAACTTTCTTTCTATCCCCGGAGATTCATGCTATAATTGAAATTATTTTTTGATCTGAATCAGGAGCAGAAATGGCATTTTGGAGATACAGAGAAGAACTGAGCCGAGTCAATCGAATCAGACGATCCTACTATGAACTTCTCAGAGATGATCTGGATCAATTGCTGATACAGTATGCCCTGATCGAATCCTACCAGAATTTTTTGTCCCAGCAGGCCCCGTTTCCTTTTGTGGAAAAACGCGAACTGAAGCCCAGGGCCCGCATTCCGGATATGGAGTATGAGAGCCAGAATGCGTTTCTGGTCGTCTTCGTTGAAGACTGTTTGCCCAACGAGCACAAAAAGTACATTCGGTTTTTCGACGACAACAAGGTTATCAAAACCAACCTCTCCACATTCAGCACGTTGGAGCTTTCTGAGAAATTCGATCGCAGTTGGAAATATCTGGAGTCAATCCAGTTTAAAAATTTTATCAGACAGCTTCTACCGGTGGATTATGCTCTCCTTCTCCAGCGGGACACGACCGGCATATCCAAAAACCGCTACGGACTGTCCCATTTTCACGTCCGAATCGATTGGCCCATCGCCGATGCCGCCGAAGACATGGCCCAGAGCTTACGCTACATCTCCAAAGATCTCTATGAAAAGGGAGACAAATACGCTGAAGACATCCAGAAGAAATTTTTCGAGTATTACGGCCTGCCCGTTATGGCGGGCGGCAGACGGACCGCCGCCATTGTGGCCGCTCAGTACATGAAGAGAATCCCGGGCATTACCACGGTATACGCGGGCAGCAGTGAATCCAGGTCCCTGTTGCGCATCTCCGAGCGGGGGGTGTCCAAAGCGGTATTGATGAAATTTTCGCCTCAGGATCTGGAACAGGTGCTGGAAGACAAAAACCTTTCACCTCATCTCTTCAAGAAATACTATATTGTCGCTCGGGAAAAAAAAGATGCCGTCTGCATCTTCCAGGCGACCTATGCCCAGACATCCCACTCCCGGCCGCCGGAAGATGGCAAGCTGCGCGACATCAAGCCGGATTTGAACTGGCTGGCCGTGGGCGGGCAGCATATTTTGCCCAAACCCGGTGTCTGGAAATATCCCCCCTTGCCGATCAATGTGATTTACACATAAAGAAGCTCAAAGGTAAAAGCTCAAAGGTAAAAGGTAAAAGCGGGAAGGATAGAAGTCGAGAAAGTGAGAAGGTCTAAAGATCAGATAAGATCCCGTCGATGTCTCATCAAATTTAATGAAATTTTCAGGTCGAAATCTTTTTCGACAACATACATCCATCAATCCACTGCCGGCAATCACCTTCGAGGCTCGGTTCCTTTTTTAAAAAGCGCTTCGACACCGGTCTCGGACCCATCGGCTGCCAGCAGCCCCGTTTCCGGATCCATACGCACCTTGACCACGTCATCCGGGAGATCGAAATACCGGGGGGACCCGCCCGACGGCACCTTTTTCATGAAGTCAATCCAGATCGGCAGCGCGGCCCGGGCGCCCGTTTCCCGGTTTCCCAAACTACCTCCCTGGTCCAATCCGACCCAGACCCCGGCGGCGATTGTAGGGGAAAACCCGATGAAAAGCGCATCATGACAATTATCCGTGGTTCCGGTTTTACCGGCCAGCGGACCCTGGAGGCTGCGAGCCTTTCTGCCGGTACCCTCCTGAATCACCCCTTCGAGCATGTTGGTTATGACGGCGGCGCCCTCGCGGGTCATAACCAGCTTTTTTTCCGGTCGGGCCCGCCAGATGACCCGGCCCTGCGGATCGAGGGCCTCCAGGACGCCATAAGGTGAGATCCATTTTCCGCTCCGAGGGAAAACGGCATAGGCGGCCGTCAGCTCGATCAGCGTCACTTCCGACGTCCCCAGGGCCAGGGACAGATTGGGTGTCAGCTCCGCTGCGATGCCGAAACGCTGGGCGAAACGGGCTACCAGTCGGGACCCAGCATTTCGATCAGTCGCACGGCCGGTATGTTTTGGGATATTGCCAGCGCCTTTCGCATCGTTATTTCTCCCAGAAAGGTGTTGGAGAAATTGTGGGGCTGCCACTGTTCACCCTTGCCGGAGCCTTTAAAAGCAACCGGGGCATCCAGGATCAGCTTGTTCTGGGCAAAACCATGCTCCACCGCATGGGCATACACGAAGGGCTTGAAGGCGGACCCCGGCTGCCGTTTGGCCGTCGTGACGCGATTGAAAGGGCTTTGAACAAAATCGCGGCCGCCCACCATGGCGACAATCGCGCCGGATCGGATGTCCAGTGCTACCAGTGCAGCCTGGGGTGAGGCCCGGGGGGTACCCTGTTGCTTCATCCGGCCATCCAGGGCCTGTAGACCATCGGCAACGGCGGTTTGCGCGGCACGCTGCAGTTCATAATCCAGGGTAGTGAATATCGACAGACCGCCCTTATAGAGCTTCGCAGCCCCCAAAGCGTCTTCCATGTATTTTCTGACATATGCGGTAAAGTAAGGCGTCCGGGTCAACTTCCTTCTTTTTTCTCCGACGGTTATTTCCTCAGCCAGCGCCCGATCGCATGCATCCGCACTGATAATTCCGGTAGCGCGCATTTGCCTGAGCACAGCATTCCGGCGCTTGATCGCCAGGTCCTTATTGATCAGGGGGGAGAACCGGGAAGGAGATTTGGGCATTCCTGCGATCAGGGCACATTCGGCCAGGCTCAATTGCCGGACGGATTTATTGAAAAAGATTTGGGCGGCCGACTCGACTCCATAGGCGCCGCTGCCGAAATATACCTGATTCAGGTATAGTCCCAAGATTTCATCCTTGGTATATCGACGTTCCAACTGAAACGCCAGGATGGCTTCCTTGACCTTGCGCATAATGCTCTTGCGGGGGGTTAGAAACAAGGTCTTGGCAAGTTGCTGGGTGATGGTGCTGGCTCCTTCTACAAACTCGCCGGCCAGGATATCCTTGACAATCGCCCGGGCAATACCTTTGATATCAATACCCGGATGGCTGTAAAATTTGCGATCCTCTGTTGCAATCAGCGCTGCCTGGAGATAGAAGGGGATGTCATCGAGTGGCACCGGGTCTCTTTTTTCCTGATACAACTCGGCCAGCACCTGCCGATCGGCGGAATAAATGCGGGTAACCGCCTGAGGCCGAAAGGTTTCCAAGGCTTGAATCTGTGGCAGATCCCGCGTGAATGCCACAAATGCACCGATCAGCACACCGGCGGCCGCGCCGGCCAGCAGCACAACCAAAAGGACGATTCTCTTGCCAATAAGTATTTGCATCTGAAGTATGATCTCGCTAAACTGAAAATCGATCTATCAATAAATTTTCCCTGCATCCCACCGGATTTCGATCCGGCGTTCAATTAACTTACGGAGGAAGCTATGTCAGAAAATCATCACCACCATCACGAACATGATTCCCACGGCGAGATGCCGTTTGATCAAAAGTTGGTGAAACTGCTCGAACACTGGATCAAACACAATGAAGAGCATGCCATAAATTACAGGAACTGGGCCGAAAAATCAAAGGCAAACGGCCGCGAAGAGATCGGGGCTTTTCTGGAAGAGGCCG
>CAVZEZ010000009.1:0-308196 GCA_963774425.1 uncultured delta proteobacterium
ATCCGCCACACTTTGCCTTTGAGGCGACCAAATCCGCCGCCGATATCCAGCTTGAAATTCTCCAACAGATAACGCCTGAGTTTGATATCGTCAACGCCATCTGGAATGACAACCGTATTGAGGGTCGGCAACCGATATTGCGGACTCACCAGCATTTTGAGTCCCAGGGCTTCGATGCCCGCGACCAGAGCCTTATGATTCTTGTGATGACGTGCAAACCGGTTTTCCAGACCTTCTTCGTGGATCAGCAATAGCGCTTCCAGCAAGGCATAGTTCAGCGTACTTGAGCTTGTGTGGTGATACACCCGTTCCGTGCCCCAGTATTTTTCAATCAGCGATATATCGAGGTACCAGCTTCTCACGGGGTTTTTGCGTTTTTTTACGATTTCAAGGGCGCGTTCGCTGAAGGTGATGGGGGAAAGGCCCGCCGGGCACCCGATACATTTTTGGGAGCAGCTGAAGCAGCCGTCGACGCCCCATTCATCGACCTTGACCTCGATACCACCGAGTGAAGACACGGTATCCAGCATCAGCAAGGTATCGGTTTCCCTGGCCATACGGGCGATGTCGTCGATGGGCTGCAGAACGCCCGTAGATGTTTCGGCTTGCACCAGGGCCACCAGTTTGTAATCGGTTCGCTTCAGTTCGGTCGCCACGCGTTCCGGGTCGATAGGCTGGCCCCACTCTTCTTCGATAACCGTGATGTCAGCCTCCTGGCGCTCAGCCATCTGCCGGATGCGATCGCCGAAAAACCCGTTGATACATATCAAAACCCGGTCTCCAGGCTCGATCAGGTTGGTGACACAGGCCTCCATCCCGGAGGAACCGGTTCCAGGCATGGCATTGGTCAGCCGGTTTTTGGTACCGAAGACCGGCGGCAAAAGTTCACCGATGCGGTCCAATACATTGAGATATACCGGGTCCAAATAGCCGATGACCGGTGATGACATCGCTTTGTATACCCGGGGGTGGACATCCAACGGTCCTGAGATTTCCATTGCCGTCCAGTTCGGCAAGGACGGCATCCAGCCCGGCCGCCAGATCGCTCTTGATTCCCTGCAAAGCCAGGCCGCGGTTGATGGCGGGAATAAAAAAAAGGACATAATCGGCTGAAGATGAATAGCCCGTCCCATCATTCTGCGCAAAGGTGCTTGCTGACGCTGTAAGTTCAAAGCGTCCATGTTTCCATTTCCCTTTGGGAATATTTCAATATTTCTGGTTTCGATCCCGTCGCCTGTTTCGTTTTCCTTTCGAATGCGAAAGCTAAGCCGGTTGAAGCATTGAGCAAAAACGCGCTTTAATTCAGCCATTCGAGACTTCAAAACCCTAAAAACGAATTGATTTTTATATTTGAATCAGGTGGCCATGTCAGGAAATGAAAATTGAAATCATCTTGTAAACTGCTATATGCCATGCTATGGCTACCAAATCCATTGAAAATTCTGCTGGATTCAGTTAAGCGATGTCTGTGGAAAATTAAGCGGCGGCGGAAGCATTCTGGCGGTTTTCGTAGTCTATTTGGACCTGATTGAAAAGCAGCGTGGCACTGTCATCAACGGGCCGGTGCCAAAATTTTGCAATCCGCTGTGCGATTCGAACGATATTTTCAGCCGCCAGGCTGTGGCGGTAATTCGGCAGAAAGGGATGACCGCTGCGGATGGCCGACAGGACGTTTTTATCCCGGTAAATAAATCCAAAATAATCGGACTTGATGGATAGGATTTCTTCGAGGGTTCGGCTGATTTGATAGCACAACCCGGCATCATCGGGATGACCGGCCATATTGAAAACGATACGGGGCCGGCAGCGTCGATAGATACGACTCACCGCCTCGCCTGCCAGGCAATCTTCATCGTTGATCTTCTGATGGACATCCTTTATGGAAGACATCTGCTCATCCATCGGCATTTTGTATAACTCCCGCAGCATGTTGCGGATCCCATGATTGCGGGCTGTTTTCCGCTCAAATGAACGCAGCAAAAAATTTTTCAGAAAGACCATCATCCCCATTACAGCGGGGTGCTCTGGGGTCGTCACCAAAAGACCCGCAGGTGAGAGGCGGAAAAAGTCGAGCATGTTGTAGGAGGATCCGGATCCCAGATCCAGCAGGATATATTCTGCAGGAAGCTTGCGGATACGCGAAATCAGTTTTATTTTCTGCGCGTAGGCGATATTGGCCATCAGGGGCGTTTTACCGTCGCCGGGCAAAAACATCAGGTTGGGAATTGAACAGGGAACCAGCATTTCATCGAGTTCGGCAACGCGGGCTTTTAGAAAATCACCAATGCCGGGATGGCGGTTGGACAGGCCCAGAAAGGAGTGCAGATTCGCACCGCCGAAGTCCAGATCCACCGCGACGACGCGATGGCCCATTTCAGCAAGGGCGACAGCCAGGTTCGCTGTGACAAATGTTTTTCCCACGCCTCCTTTGCCTGAGGCAATCGGAATGATTGTTCCGTTGGAAGTGTTTATCTTCCGGTTCTTATGCGTGATCAATTCGCACCACCCTTGTCAACCAATTGACGCTGATTTTGAATTGAACCCTGATTTTAATCAGGATAAAAGGCAGGCACACCCGGAAGGCCGGGGCACCTCGGGTCCCGGTCTTGCTGCTTGTGTCGGAATTTTACCTGATGAAGCATAAAAAGCATGGTGAGACCGGAGTCTATGCCTTGCAAATTTCAGACCAATATGTCACCGCGCTGAACTCGTCGTATTATGCTGGCGGTATCTGATTTCAGCGAATTGAGGAAACTACCAATCTAATCATGACTCGTTCAGCCTCTGAAAAACTGCGCCGATTCTATGATCAGTTTTCCGGAAACGATCCCGTTCTCATCGTGATCAACGCCGATCCGGATGCAATTGCCAGCGCCATGGCGGTCAGCCGATTGCTATGGCGCAGGGTATTGAACGTTACAATTTCCAACGTCAATACGATCATTCGTCCTGACAATCTGGCCATGCTGCGCCTGTTGGGTGTGACCATGATTCCCTTCAATGACATCGATCCCACGCAGTACAACAAGATTGTCATCGTGGATTCCCAGCCCGATCATAATGAGTTTATGGCCGAGTTGCACCCCCACGTCATTATCGATCATCACTCGGATACCAGCACCAACGCAGCTTTTGTCGACATTCGGCCCACCTATGGCGCCACGGCCAGCATCTTGACCGAGTACCTGCGGGCGGCGCGAATATCGCCCTCGGTGAAGCTGGCCACCGGTCTTTTCCATACCATCAAGACGGATACCAACACGTTCAAGGGAAAGGCGATCATTGAAGACGTTCGCGCATTTCAGTATCTTTTCCGCCATGCGAATACCCATCTGGCCCGGAAATTCGAACAGGCCGATCTCAGAGTGGAATTTTTAAAATATTTTAGAACCGCCTTGCAAACCAAGCGCGTCCGAAAAAACCGCGTTTTCGTTGCGCTGGGTCCGGTGGTCAACCCGGATGTCTGTGTCATCATAGCAGATTTTTTTATGAGAATTGTCTCGGTCACCTGGAGTATCGTTTGTGGTATTTATGACAAAAAACTCATTATCATTATTCGAAACGACGGCATCCGCAAAAATGCCGGCAAAGTTGCCAAGGAAAGCTTCGGTCAGTGCGGTTCGGCAGGCGGACATAAAAATATGGCGCGTGCCGAGATAGCGCTGACGGATTTACCGGAACAGGTTCAGTTCCGTGATGAAAAAAAGCTGATGGCATGGTTGATCAACCGTATCGAAACAAAAGCGGGCAGGAAATGAGAGAGAGGGGATTTTTTTATGAATGAATATTCCGGCCTCAGCGTGACCATCTTAGGGTCCGGTACCTGTGTTCCCTCGCTGGAGCGAAGCGCATGTTCGGTTTTGGCACAGATTGACGCCGTCAGGCTCTTGTTCGATTCGGGACCGGGAACCATGAGAAGGCTGCTGGAAGCAGATACGACTATTTTCGATCTAGACTATATCTTTTACAGCCATTTTCACCCCGATCACACAGCAGAGCTGGTACCCTTGATTTTTGCCACCAAATACCCGGATGGAGATCGCCGCAAAAAGCCCTTGACAATCGTCGCGGGCCATGGATTTAAAAATTTCTTTGCAGGGCTGAAAACCGCTTACGGGCGCTGGATCGAAATGGCTCCGGGCATGTTGCATATCTTCGAGCTGGCAAACAACAGGCGGGATTCCCGGCGCTATCCAAACTTTACCGTTGAATCGGCTGCCATGGCGCATAATGAAGAAAGCATCGCTTACCGGATTACAAGTGACGGTGGGTCGTCGGTTGTGTACAGCGGCGATACGGATTATACTGAAAACCTGATCGATCTGGCCGAGAAGGCGGATCTGTTGATTTGCGAATCCGCCCTGCCGGACGATCAGCGGGTAAAAGGGCATCTAACGCCTTCTTTAGCCGGCGAGATCGCCTCCCGGGCGGGAGTCGGCAAACTCGTGTTGACCCACTTTTATCCTGAATGCGATCGGGCCGATATCGAGCTGGAATGCCGAAAAACATATTCGGGGCCGCTGGTGCTGGCGCGGGATCTCTTGCGCATCGAGGTGGGTTCCTGAAGCCGGCATCCAAGCCGAAACCGGAAGCGATCTCTCTCGAGGCCCTCTTGGGCTGGGCGAAGGTGAAAATATTATCATGCGCTACTATCCTGTACATTTAAACATTCAAGACCGTCGATGCCTGGTAATCGGCGGCGGGGAGGTGGGGACCCGCAAGGCAATCACCCTTCTGGAATGCGGCGCCGACGTTACGGTGATCAGTCCGGCGGTTACCGACCGTCTGCACGATCTGGCGGCTGCGGGCCGCATAACGCTCAAGCGGCGGACGTACAGATCCGCGGATCTGTCCGGCAAGTTCCTGGTGATCGGAGCCACCGATGACGAGTTTCTGAACCGTCAAATCAGCGCAGACGCCGAGCGGCTCAATACGTTGTGCAACATCGCCGACCGGCCGGCGGTCTGCAATTTCATTCTACCCTCGATTGTTCAAAGGGATGATCTGGTCATTACCATTTCGACATCCGGCCAGAGCCCGGCCCTGGCTAAAAAATTGCGTGAAGCGTTGGAAAAACAGTTTGGGGAGGAATACGGTATTTTATTGAATCTCATGGGAACCATACGCAAAAAATTATTGAGCCAGGCCCACGAACCCGAGGCGCATAAGCATATTTTTGAAAAACTGCTTGACTCGGATCTGCTTGAAATGATCAGGGGGAATAAAAAAGAGGCTATCGATACCCGGTTGTTCGATATTTTGGGGCCGGGTTACCGCTATGATCAATTGATGTGGAAGAGGAAAATCGAATCCGAATAACTCCCGGGTTGGCCCGAAACGGTTCCCAGGGGTTCTTTTTTTAATTTTCCAGCCATCGGAACACGCCAGGGGAAGGATAATGGAAATTCTGATCATCCTAACCATTGGGTTTTATATGCTCAGCAGTGCCGCATATTTTGCCTATTTTTTCTACCAGAAAAACCACTTGCAGCGTACCGGGTATTACATTATAGCGGCGGGTTTCCTGGTACATTTGGCGACCATTGGGATGGGATTTGTAAAAAGCGGCCATTTCCCCGTGAGCAACCTTCACGAAGCCCTGTCTTTGTCGGCCTGGTCGGTCGCCGGGGTTTTTCTGGCAGTCCAGTATAAATACAATTTGAAAATTCTGGGAATTTTTGCGGCGCCGCTGGTTACCCTGACCATGATCGCGGTGTCGTTGCTGCCCGACGAGCCTGCCCAAATTGCAAGTATATTTAAAAACTTCTGGCTCATCGCGCATGTCGTCGCCATTTTTATCGGCGAGGCTTTTTTTGTTCTGGCCGGGGGATTGGGAATGCTGTACTTGATTCAGGAAAACACCATTAAAACAAAAAAACATCGATTTTTTTTTAAGCGCCTGCCCTCGCTCGACCTGCTGGACGCCACCGGTTATGCCTGCATCGTGGTGGGATTCACCCTGCTTACACTGGGGCTTGCAACCGGCTTTGTCTATGCCAAATCGATCTGGGGCCGATTCTGGAGCTGGGATCCCAAGGAGGTCTGGTCCGGAATCACCTGGATTTTTTATGCAATCCTCCTGCATGAAAGGCTAACGGTCGGCTGGCGCGGTCGCAAATCGGCCATCATGGCCATCATTGGACTCGCGGTTTTACTTTTTACCTTCCTGGGTGTGAATCTCCTACTGGAGGGGCATCACAGGGAATTTACCAGATTTTAACATATGTCTGACATCGTTCTCATAGGCATCAACCACAAAACGGCTCCAGTGGAGCTCCGGGAGTGTATCGCCTTCTCCAAGGAGGAATCAGCGGTCGCCATCCAGACACTGCTGCGCCAACCGGATGTCAACGAAGTGGTTCTGTTTTCCACCTGCAACCGCGTTGAAGTACTGTTGGTGGCGGAAAATAAGTCCGAGGCTATTGCCGTCACCAAGAAATTCATCGCCGAATTCAACAAGGTCCCCCTGGATCAGTTTGAAGAAGCCCTCTATATTTACGAGGGAGACGAGGCGGTTCGACATGTCTTTCGGGTCGCAGCCAGTCTGGATTCCATGGTTGTCGGGGAACCGCAGATTCTCGGTCAGATCAAGGAGGCCTATCGGGCCGCCACTGAATTTAGTTCCTCCGGCGTAATTTTGAACCGCTTGCTGCACAAAACGTTTTTTATAGCCAAACGAATTCGAACCGAAACCGGCATCGGCGACCGGGCGGTATCCATCAGTTTCGCAGCGGTGGAACTGGGCCGTAAGATATTCGGAACACTGGAAAAAAAGACGGTGTTGCTGATAGGGGCCGGAGAAATGGCGGAACTTGCCGTCGAGCACCTGATCCGTAACAGAGCCGGTGATATATATGTGGCCAATCGGACCTTTGAAAATGGCGTAGCCCTGGCTGAGAGGTTTAACGGCCGCGCCTTGCGCTTTGAAGAGATATCGGAATGCCTGAAAATCACCGACATCGTCATCAGCTCCACAGGGGCGTCCGGTTATGTGATAACCCGCAGCCAGGTAAAGTCGGTGCTGCGTGCCCGCCGCAATCGCCCGATATTTTTTATCGATATCGCCGTGCCCCGGGATATCGATCCGGAAATAAACCGGTTATCCAATTCATACGTTTATGATATCGATGACCTCAAAGACATCGTCGACGAAAACATGGAAGACCGCCAGCTGGAAGCTGTCAAGGGAGAGCGTATTATCGACGAGGGAGTGATCGGTTTCCGTAAATGGCATGCCAGCCTGCAGGTGGTGCCGACCATTGTCGCCTTGCGAAACAAGGTGGAGTCGATTGCCGCAGCGGAAATAAAAAGAACCCTGCAGTCCAATAAATTGCCCCCTGCGGGCGTTGAGGCCCTCGATAGAATGGCACGTTCGCTGATCAACAAAATTCTGCATGATCCCACCGTTTTTTTAAAAAAGAGGGGAATGCTCGCAGATCGTTCTCTGTATATCGATACCGTGCGCAAGCTTTTCAAACTGGACGAGTGATGATTATACTATGAACAGTTCCAATTACAACGGTTGGTTTTATATCAGCATCAGGGTCGAACAGGAGGTTTGATTTGAAAAAAACAGCCTTTTTATTTCCCGGGCAAGGAAGCCAGGGTGTGGGTATGGGAGAAGAATTTTACCGCGAGTATGATTTTGTCCGCGAGCTTTTCGACATGGCGGAGGAAATCTCCCGGCTCAATATTTCCAGGCTGTGTTTTAAAGGCCCAATGGAGGAATTGACCATGACGGTCAATCTTCAACCGGCGGTCACGGCCGTGAACCTGGCCTGCCTGGCGGTCATCGAAAGGGAATACGGTAAATACCAGTACTGCGCCGGCCACAGTCTCGGCGAATACAGCGCCCTGAATGCCGCCGGTGTGATTTCCAGGGAAGACACCTTTCGATCAGTGTTCAGACGGGGTCAATTGATGCATCGGGATGCAACCCGTCAACGCGGGGTCATGCATGCCATCCTGGGACTTCCCATCGAAGCGGTTTCCGAGCTGGTTGCCGAAGGACAGAAGGAAGGCGTCGTGTCTGTGGCCAACCACAACACCGCGCTGCAAATCGTGATAACCGGCTCTGCGAAACCGGTTGAGCGGGTTTCGGCATCGGCGGCGGCAAAGGGGGCCAAATCCATACCGTTGAAAGTGAGCGGCGCCTGGCACAGTGCTTTGATAAAGGATGCCCAGGACGAATTCGGGGATTATCTTGAAACAGTTACGTTCAGCTCTCCGCAGAAATCCGTGGTTTTAAACGTCACCGCGGATGGATCAACCGATGCCCACGAAATCAGGGAGATCATGGGCCGCCAGCTGTGCAGCCCCGTGCGGTGGTATGATGTAATGAAAAAGATGATGGCTGAAAATGTGGAGGTTTTCGTGGAAGTCGGTCCGGGTACTGTACTGGCCGGTCTATTGAAAAAAACGCTGCCCGGGGACTACCCCGCCAAGGTATATAACGTTGCCACGATGAAACAGCTTGAAAAGTTCCTGAATGACGTGTGATCCGAATTTATTCTTTACAGGGAAATTATATTGTGCTATTTATTTCTATTTCTGATGTATAGTGGATAAATAAATATCTTCAGAAGGTCCGATCATGAAAAAGAAAGATATAGAGGATTTCAAAGAGCATCTCTCAGAACGGCTCGAAGATCTGTTGAATCAGGCAGGCGACACAGTTACCGGCATGACCGAATCCAAGGAAAATTTTCCGGACCCAACCGACCGCGCCGCCTTGGAAGCGGACCGCAATTTCATGCTGCGCATCCGTGATCGGGAAGCCAAGCTGATTAAAAAAATCAAAGCCGCGCTCGAACGGATTGAAAACGATACCTTTGGCATCTGCGAATCATGCGGTGAGGAAATTTCCATAAAACGGCTGAAGGCCAGGCCGGTTACCACCCAATGCATTGACTGCAAATCCAAAGAGGAAGCTTTGGAGAAAGCCCTTGGACTCTAATCAGCATGCGGGCATCGACCTCCATATCCACACCACGGCTTCCGACGGCACCCTGAAGCCGGTACAGATTATATCCCGGGCCCAACGACTCAATTTAAAGGCAATCGCCATTACGGATCACGATACCGTGGCCGGATCTCAAGAGGCGGTAAACTGCGGAATCCCCCCTTCCCTGGGTTTTTTAACCGGTGTTGAGATCAGTGCGGCCCCCCCTCCCTTTTATTCCGGCGCAGGAAGTTTCCATTTGCTCGGGTATTCAATCCGTCTCGAAGATTCCAGATTGAACCGTACTCTTTCAACCCTGCAACGAGCGCGTAAAGAACGAAATCCGGCCATTATGAAGCGATTAAACCGGTTGGGCATCGACATCGATCTGGACGATGTCCGCCGCGATGCGGGCGAGGGACAACTGGGCAGGCCCCATATTGCACACTTAATGGTAAAAAAAGGCGTGGTCGCTTCAATTGATGAAGCATTCGATCGCTATTTAGGTGCCGGCAAACCTGCCTATGTGGACAAAAAACGGATTGAATGTTTAACCGCCATTGAAATCATCCGGAAAGCGGGCGGTATCGCCGTTCTGGCTCATCCCGGTCTGCTGAAATTCAATAATGAAGATGAGCTGGATAAATTGATCGGCCAATTAAAAAAAGCCGGTCTGCGGGGAGTTGAAGTGTACTATTCAGGACACAGTCCCGCGCAAACCCGCCTTTATGCCGAGTTGGCGTGCCGCCACGGTCTGTTGATGACCGGTGGTAGTGACTTTCACGGTGATATCCAGCCTGAAATCGAAATGGGATCGGGGTTGGGAGAGCTCACCGTCCCCTATAATCTGTATGAAGTCTTGATGCAGCAAGGACGGTAACGATCCGCTGCCTCGCCTTCGCTTGTCTCCGTATCCAATTTAATTTTATTTTAATGCGCTTGCCGATAACCTTTTCGACAAGAACTGGCAAGGAAACGCAATGGAAGATAAGCAACCTTCCGAAATAGAGAATCGGCTGCGATACGATTTCAGGGATAAATCGCTTCTGCAGGAGGCGCTGCGGCACAGCTCCTACGTCAATGAAATCGCAGAGCCGAATCTGCGGGACAATGAGCGGCTCGAATTTCTGGGCGATGCTGTTTTAAATCTTACCGTCGGGCACCTCCTTATGCGTAGTTACCCGGGAATTAAAGAGGGGGATCTGTCGAGAAGCCGGGCCAACCTGGTCAATGAAACCCATCTCGCCGAAACGGCCCGTTCATTGGAACTGGGGGTTTGCATCTTGCTGGGAAAAGGCGAACTTCAAACTCACGGCCGCGAAAAGAACTCCATTCTGGCCGATGCCTTCGAGGCCCTGATGGCGGCAATTTATCTGGACGGCGGTTTTGAGGCCGCTTTCAGAATCATTGAAAAAAATTTCCAGCCGCTGATTGAACAATTGGACACCGTTGAAAACACCTATGATTATAAAAGCCGCCTGCAGGAATGGGTCCAGGTCGGCCATGGTGTGATTCCCAGCTACCAGGTCGTTCGAGAGGACGGCCCGGATCATGACAAGACGTTTCGGGTGGCCCTGACAGTGATCGACCTCGAAACCGAGGGAAGCGGCAAGAGTAAAAAAGCCGCCGAACAGGAAGCCGCCCGAAAGGCTCTGGAAATTCTTGAAAAAAGAGTCTGATGATATTTATTCGATCCAGCCGAATGCCGGCGAATCGGCCACATCGCGAAATGCGATCAGCGCGGGAAACAGCGGAATCAGGTTTTTTCGCATAAGCCAGAGATAGGGAATTCCCCCCCCGCCCGTTCCGACCGGCGGCTCCGGCTTGCCGGCTTTGCGGGCATATTCACTCATATCGCGAATCCGCTGCGCCGCCATTCGGTAGTGAACGGCGAGAAAACTCTCATCTCCGGGCCCGTGAAGCGCGTTGTCGGCCGCAACGATTCGGTTGAGCACCTGAGCGAGGTGGCCGTCGGAAGCGATATGGTGCAGATAAAAGGCACCGGCCCGTGCCTTTTCAAGTTGTCGGCGGCGTTTGTTTTCCGTACCCGCCGCCTTTTCCAGATCTTGATAAAATACCGATGCGGCTTGCCGATCCCGGTTTGCCGCATCCGCGAGTAAGTCCCCCGCTTTTTCCCGTTGCTTGCGATGACCTGCAAGAATCCGCTGAAAACTTTCCAGTGCAGCCTCGATTTCAGCCGACTCGATCCTGGCTACCGGCACCTCAGGTTCCTCGAGCTCCCGAAATCTTGAAAGCCGGGCCAGGACCCGATGGCCAAAATCGTCTGCCTCGGCGGCCGCGACCAGGGGCGTATCCCCCTCAGGCAGGGCTGTGCGGACGCCCTCCCGCAGAATGAGCGAATCCACCACTCGCACAGGTTCATCTGCCGGGCCGCCGCCGTAATGCCGATTGTACTTTTGGGCCGGAAAAAGCCGGACCGTAAAGAGGTTGGCCTTTCCCAGAGCCCGCTGTATCAGGCGGAACTGGGCGGTCTGAAATCCGCTGGCCGGCGGCAGATACTCCCGAAACTTATAAAATTCCAGACTGGCGAAGGTTTCGTCTTTTCCTTCGGAATCTGCCAGATATCCGATAAAGGCAGGCAGTAAAACCCGGCTGCTGTATTTCAGGCGGGCCGCGGCCGTAAGTGCCGGTCGCCAGAAGCCGCTTTCGTTGGCCAGCGTGCACCGGCTGTGAAATTCGGCATCATCGGAAATGGCCAGCAGGTGTTTAAAGGCGGTTGAGATTACGGCCAAATCGAAAATCATCAGCTTGAACACCACCTCGAAGAGTTGATGTGTGATGATAAACACCCGTTCATCCGGGACCTGGGAACTGGGAACCTGACAGGTTAAAAGCCGCTCCAGTCCGACATAAGTTTGATAATCCAGCGCCAGGCGGCCGCCCGGCAGTTCCGGGTTGACATCCCGCAAGCCTTCGGGACCGTTCCGGATCTTTTTTTCGCGTTGCTGCTCATCGATGGAAAAAGCCCACCAGTTGGCATTTTCATTCGCTTCCATCCGACTCCCTCCCGGTTTGTGCCCTTTCGCTTTCGCCGTTCTGGCCGGCTCCGCGTGACGCGCTATACTGCTGTATACTTTTGTGTTTTGCCTGCGGATGCTTATAATTTCGGCAACCCAACCCTCTGCCGAACGGCGGCCAGGGTTTTGCGGGCGATTTCCCGGGCCGCGGCGGACATTTCGCCGGCCGTGCGTTTCACGGAGGCCCTATCGGCAACGATATCGGCCCTGCGCGCGCGGAAGGTGTCGGTCAACTCCACCACCGCATCGGAGACCACCTCCTTCAATCGGCGGTATTGCCGGACTCCGGCATCGTATTCTTTGAGAAGGGCGTCCGCCTCGGACTGCTTGCCACAGGCTTTCAAGATCTCAAAAAGGTTTTCCACACCGGAGCTCATGTAAACACCGGGCGGCAGGATTCCGGTGTCCGTTACGGCCGAACGGATCTTGGCACGAACGGAATCCGCCGCTTCGAACAACCCGATGTAATGCTTGGGCCCCAGGCTTTTGCTCATTTTCTGGTTGGGATCCGCCGAGGATCGGATTTTAGGCGTATCCGTCAACAGCACCTGCGGCTCCCGGAAGTACTCGCCGAAATACGAGTTGAAGCGTTTGCCAATGTCTCTGGCAAGTTCCAGGTGCTGCTCCTGGTCCCTTCCCACCGGAACGAAGTCGGCGCCATAAATCAGAATATCCGCGGCCTGCAGCACCGGATAATTGAAAAATCCGGCGGAAATGAATTTCTTGTCCCGATACTGATCGAACTGGTCTTTAAACTGAGTCTGACGCGTCAGATCACCGTAGGATGCCACGCAGCTTAGAATCCAGCACAATTCCGTATGCTCCGGGACGAGCGACTGGATGAAAAGAATCGATTTTTGCGGATCGATCCCGCAAGCGAGCAGGTCGGCGAAAATGCGGTAGGTAAATTGTTGAAGCTTCCGGGGATCGTACGGCGGTTTGGTCATGGCGTGCAGATCCACCACGCCGTATATACAGCGGTATCGGTCCTGAAGCTTCACCCAGTTGGAAACCGCTCCGAAATAATTGCCGAGATGCAAATCCCCGCTGGGTTGGATACATGAAAGTACCGTAGGCTTATCCATTGGGGTCCTCAGTCGTCCGATAGAAATTAATTTTATTCATTTTATGGTGATTCTTTTTATGGTGATTCTTTATCACGAAAACATGAAACTTAAAAAACTAAATATATTAGTCTTTCTTTCGCGCTCTCGTGTTTTCGTGATTAAGTATACTTTTTGGGTTCCGGCTCGAACGGGTCAGACTCAGATCTTCCCGGTCCACCGGGTAGTATGGCGCCGTTCAGGTCCCCGGCGATCCCTTCCAGAATCCTCATCGCCTGCTCCAACTGCCGGTCGGACAGATAAGGTGCCGGCCCGAGCCGCAGGCAATCCTGTCTGAAATCTGTATATACACCTTCTCGTTCCAACCGGCGGCAAATCTTCTCCGCCTGGCGGCAGTGAAGCACCAGGAAACCGCCGCATTTCTCAAGAGGCACCGCCCGATCACGGGAAATCAGCCGGGGGTTGAAGTCCATATCATCGAACATTTTCGCCAGCAAACCAATCTGGTGCTGGCTGACTTCCCGCAGGAAGCGGGGCGTGAGGTCCATCCGCTTGAAGAATTCGAACACGGCCGCTGCCCGGTAGTGACTGGTCGGATCGTAGGTCGCACCGGCAAAGCGTTCCGGCCCGCTTCCGTAAAAAACGCGGCCCTCGCTGCGGCGGCCAAGGGCTTCGAATTCCGCAAACCAGCCCGTGACCACCGGACGCATGTCGCAGTGCCCCGGAAATCTGAGAAAGCAGTTTCCTTCTCCGAGCTGGCAGTATTTATATCCCCCGCCGACTACAAAGGCGTCTTCCAGCCCCTCTTCCTTCAGGGAAAAAGGGACTATGTTGAGGCTGTGGTAGGCATCCACCAACAATCGGGCGCCGATTTTGCGGCAGGCCTGCATGACTTCACCCAGACCGCCAACGATGTACCCGGTACGGAAAAGCACCGAGGATACCATCACCGCCGATGTTCGCCCGTCGACGGCATCGATCAGTCGTTGATGGGTCGTACGGGCCGGGAGACCGGCCACCTTGACAACCTCGATACCTTCTTCAGACAGACGATCAAGCTGCCGCCGCAGAGAATGAAACTCCCCGTCGGTGGTCACGATCCTGGGCCGTTGCCGCAGGGGCAGTGCGGAAAGAAAGCGGACCACCAGTTCATGGGTATTGGGCCCCAGGGCGAGCAGACCGGTGTCATCGTCCAGAAGCTCCGAAAATCCGCGCCGGACCGTCTCGGCTGCGGCAAAGGCGGATTCCCATTTTCGGTCCCTGTATTCCGCCGCATCCAGCCAGGCGCGGCGTTGGCCTTCCAGGCTGCAATCCGGCCATGCCTGATGAGAGTGTCCGGTGAGAAGAAGCTTCTGCGAAACCTGGAATCTGCTGTAATAAGGTGCCAGGGCGTTGGGGCTGGCGTAAAGGTCCTGGGGGATCATAACCGGCTATCCGCTGCCTCGGGAGGAATAGACTTTTCGTCACCCGGTGAGCCGGGCACCGACATCAGTCGGTACCCGGCATAGAAATGCGTCCGTTTGTGCTGTGTTATATCTTATCGGTAATCACAGCGGATTTGATTGTCAAGATTGGGCGACATGCCTTACATCGGCCTCGGCAACGTGGATTTCGGAAGAACATTCAGTCTGTAACGACTCCGGCTTTTTCAAGTAAAAAGACAGTATCATGCCCAGAAAAGATATTGCAGCGGCCACCATGAACGGCACGGTAAAGGACGACGTGGCATCCGCCAGATAGCCCCCCAGGACCGGCCCCAGGGCCTGGCCGATACCGAAAAAAAGAGTAATAAAGCCCAATCCGGCCGGAGCCAGACGGGGGCCTACATAATCTCCGGCCGCAGCAGCCATAATCGTGGGAATACTCCAGGCGGTCAGCCCAAACAGAACGGCAGACAGGTAAAAACCAAACTTAACCCTGATAAGGGCATATACAAGATAGGAAAGACCCAGAGAGAGATATGCCAGGGCAGCTCCCCGGTTTCGGCCCAGGCGATCGGATATACCGCCCCAGAGGACTCCGCAGAATATGCTCAATCCGCCGGTCAAAGCCCACAAACCTCCTGCCCACTGCTGGCTCAGCCCCATTTCTTTGACCAGGTAGGCGGCAAAAAACATCATATACATGATGTAGGAAAGCCCGTAGAAGAAATATACGATCCCCAGATACCAGATAGGACCTGTCTTGATCACCGCAGTCCATTTCGGCACAGAAGCCGTTTTGACATCCGAAGCGGTTGTAATGACAGACTGGTTATCTGGGATCCCAACCGGCTGCAACCCCTTTTCCTCCGGTCGGCTGCGGACAAAGATACACGCCACTGCGGATATCGCCAGTACGGCAGCGCCAAGAATATACCATGAAAATCGCCAGCCATTGAGCCCGAATGCAGACAAGACGGGCGGCACCAACAACCCTGAAATCAGGGTGCCCGCTCCGATGCCGGCAGTGACAATGCCGGTGGCAAAGCCTCGATGTTTAACTGCAAACCAGACGGAGCCCAGGGCCATGGCCGGGACAAACGCCGCTCCGTTTCCGAGACCCGTCAAAAGGCGCATGACAAATGCAAAACCGAAGGATTGTGCCAAACCGGTCAGGACCATGGTGACGCCCATGAGGATTAAGGCCAGGGTGATGACGATGCGGGTGCCGAATTGTGCCGCTAAAAACCCCCCGACGATTGCCATGGTCAGATAACCGATAAAATTTCCGGTGCCTAAAAGCCCGAGTTCGGTGTAGTTGAACTGCAGCCCATCTTTCATGGCAGGCAGGATGATGGTATAGGACATGCGACCAAAGCCGTGAGCGGCGATAGTGGTCAGAAATCCCACAAAGATGACGATCCAACCGTAGTGAAATCGACCTTCTCTCATGGCCGGCTACCTCCTTGAGTTTGCACGCTTTACGTTAGACGCTTAACCCAGCGTCCTTGACAGAGAATATTATGTCTTTCTTTTTACACCGAGTTTGCCTATAATCACCGGTGTTCATCCTCATGAATCGAATTTTTGTACCGGAGATTGTCCCCATTGAGAAAATTTGAAAAAAGATTGTGTATCGTCGCCCTGGTGTTTGTGGCCGTATATTTAGGTGCTGCGGTTATGACCATAAATTACAGGATCAACAAAAAAGACACCATGGAACGGTTCGAATCCCCCGATCTCACCCCGGCAGAGGGAAAATTGTTGCTCGCCCAGCTCTTTTTGCCGGTGATGATTCTCCTGACACTGACCATCTGCTATATTGTCGTCCGCAAGACACGCGCCAGAAAGCGGCTCCTGCTGGATGAATCCGAGGAAGCTGAAGAAGAAACGCCGGATTGAATCCGGATTCCCTGCCCCAGCCGAGGCAAAACAGCCGGTCCGATCAACAAAATAAACCGAACGATTCACCGCGGCGCACGCCGGCAACACAGAGAAAAAAAATCTTTGCGTTGGGATAAAATAAGTAGGGATCGGGCCATAGCCTCATATGGAGTTCACAGCAACGACCGGTCGAATTGCTTCAGGTACAGTTCCCATTCCATGGGAAGAAGCTGCTTTTTGGCGGTATTGCATTCCTTGCAGCAGGGCACGACATTGCCGCGGGTACTCCTGCCGCCCCGGGAAATCGGTACAATATGATCCATTGTAAGTTCTTTCGGCGGGGTCGCTCGTCCGCAGTAGTGGCAAACTCCCCTTGCCAGCCGACGTTTCCACCATTGGGATTCCCGAAGTTCCCGGGCTCTATAACGCGCCCGTTTTAAGTCCTCCTTACCCAAATCGTAAGCGAAGGGCTGAATGTCTTTTTTGCGTTTCATAAGATCCGGTCAACTGGGCGATACCGCCAGATTCCATCCGGTCAGCCAGTTGTGAATTTCGGGCAATAGTATTTGATAGTACCTTTCCGATCCACCCAGACCCTTTCTTCCGAAAAAATAATTGATTTCCAACAGCATGGGGTCCGGGTCGTCTTTGTTGGCCGAAAAAATTACATCAAAACCCGCCAGGTCGATTCCGGTATGATGGCATAAATTTTTTACAAGAACTACCGCCTTCCGTTGCAATCCGGGTCTGGAATCCGGATCGAGGGTCGCCCCCCTGCTCAAATTGGCGTAAAAAGCTTCTTCGTCGTTCTGGATGCGCCAATATGTGATTATCTCCTTACCGATGACCACCACGCGAAGCGTACGGTTACCGGATGGGATATATTCCTGCAGCATGAATCCGAATTGACCGGATTTCTCATATGTGGCGGTTGCCTCCAGGATTTGGTGCAAATCTTGTGACGATTTTACCAGATGCACCGTCTCCCCTTCACCGCCCCAGTCAAATTTGAACACAACCGGATAGGAAAAAGACAGGCGGGTCGGCGTCACGCCGTATTGCCGCTGAAAACAGGCCAGATCCGAAAATAATTCAGTGTCCGGATGGGTGACATTCAATGTTCGAAACAACTTGATCTGATTGTTTTTCCCCGGATATTCAAACCGAACATCGTAATCGGGGAAGACCCGTGCACAGTTTTCCCGCGCCATTTTGTACAATAACGGAGAACAACCCTGCGGCAGAATGACAGCTTCGGCCGCTTGAATCGCTTCCAGATCGCTTCTATTCGGCTCCCGTCCCGCACAAAGGATATTATTGTCTGCCACAAAAAGTGGATGAAAGGAAACAATCATGGGTTTGTCCGAGTTTAAAGCCATTTCAGATATCCGGTGGAAACGGCTGCCGGTTCATTTTCTCCCCGCCATGGATGGTCGCCGCGACAATGCCTTCATAATGTAATAATAAGGCCGGTTGAGTCAATTGTTTTCCTCCCACTCGAAGCATTCATTTAGCATCAGTTTAACACCGCTGAGGATTTTTCGGGCTGCCAGGACCGCTTCGCTGGAGACTATGCAGATTTATCCCCAAAACAATCTCCCTAACTGCCCCATTTGGGTGTGTAAAATTATTCCCAAAACTATACCTTCAGCTACCTATAGGGCTTTATCCGAAATTTGATTATCCGTGAATGTATTGTAATATAAACAGATATTATGGCGTGGAGTTTCGGCACGCTATTTGCTAACTCTAAGGTTGTCCCTCTGAGGAGACGGGATGGTGGGCCCCATAGACAATGTAGCTTCCATTGCAGGTGATCATCGGCATCGATCTCAGTTAAGCCATTTTACTTCAGCAGACGATCGGATTAAAAAACTGCTCGGCCGCTTAAAGGGAATCGGTTTCATCCATGATGGGAGCAAGGAGGAAAAATGGAAAATAAAACATCAAAATTGAAGGAACTTATATCTATCGAAGAATCGCGGCGCGATTTTCTCAAAAAGGCAGGGAAAATGGCCATTTATACGCCGCCGGCAATTATGCTGCTCATGCATCCCAGCCGTCATGCTCTGGCGTGTTCAGTTAGACCTCCGAAGCAAGGAGACTATTCCGGCAAAGGTGATTGGGGGAAGGGCGGCGGCTTCAAGGGTGGCAGCTTCAAGGGTGGCAGCTTCAAGGGCGGCCGCTTCAAGGGCGGCAGCTTCAAGGGCGCCGGCTTCAAAGGCGGCAAATCTTAGATAATATGATAATCCGAACGGTGCCGATAATCACCTGCAATAGAGCTAACGTTATGAGCCCGAAATCCAGAACAACGAGGAATTTATATGGTCGAAACGATAACCGCCTCAGTACTATTCCTCACGCTGGCATCCACAGCTTCCCACTGGAAGATGAATTAATATTGTTCGATGAGTGTTCTAAACAGCTTTTTCGAAATAACGCCACTGCTGCAGTGATATGGCAGGGCTGCGAGGCAGGATTTTCGCCCCTGGAGATTGCCGCTGCATTATCAGGACCGGCCTGTGGGGAATCCGATCAGATCGCCAATGATGTCGAGGCGGTCATTTCCCAATGGCAAACCGCAGGCCTTTTGGAGGGAAGCGAGCAGCGGGCTTCAGCCGTCGATCCGGTCGCGGTTCCCGAACAACCGGTGAGCCGGCTCGGCTTTGAGGATTCGGCTTTACAACGGACCAAAGGCGGTCCGGAAGTTACATTCCGAATTCTCGATACAACTTTTCTGCTGAACCTACCCAGCGACAGCGAACTGCAAAAGGTTGCCCCGCTGCTGGGCCACCTGTCGCGCCCGTCTATTGAAAAACACGACGCAGCCCTGTCGATCGTGCGAGCTGATGACCAATATGTGCTGATGCACGACGGCGAAGCGGTTGATCGCTGTGCCGACACCGATGGAGTCGCCCCCATGTTGCACGGGAATGCGGTAGTGATCGCCTATGAATTGTCCCAGGGCCTTATGGGGCTGCATGCCGCCGCAGTCTTCCGCCGGGGTAAATGCATGCTGCTTCCCGCACCCTCCGGCAGCGGTAAAAGTACATTGACCGCGGCGCTGATCGGTTCGGGTTTCGCGCTTTGCGCGGATGATCTGGTGATGCTCACCCCGGCGCCGGTTCACATGCGGCCGGTACCGGTGGCTGTTGGTGTTAAAACCGGTTCCTGGAACCTTTTGAAACCCTATCATCCGGACCTGGCATCGCTTGCCGCTCATATAAGATCCGATGGAAAACAAGTCCGTTACCTGGTGCCGCCCACCAAGGCCACGGTAGACCCGGCGTCGCAGCCGATATCGATTGATTATATCGTGTTCCCGCGCTTTATTCCAAATAGCGGCAAGGCGATCCTTAACCGTATCAGCGCCGCGGCAGGTTTATGCCGTCTGACAGCAGCCGGCTATGAAATGCTGGACGGCATGACAGCTGAAAGCATCAAACAGCTAGTGGATTGGATCGGCACCGTGCCTTGCTACGAAATGGGTTTTGACGATTTATCGGATGCCATATCCGCTTTTGATTCGGTCATATCATGAATCCGTTATACCACAATCTCAAATTTGTCGGCCGCTGCTTGGCTTTACCCTACGATGAAAAATGCATTGCCGATGTGCATCGCCAAATCATGGGCGGTAGCGTGTCATGGGAATTGGTCATCCAGATCGCCAATAACCATCTGGTAACACCGGGGCTATGGATCGGCTTGAAAGCCAGCGGCTTGGATGTATTGCTGGACGATGAGATCAGCCGATATCTGAGTGAGTTGCACAAGCTGAATCGCAACCGCAATGCACACCTGAAACGTCAGCTGCTGGAAGCGGTCGCCACTCTCAACGCTGCGGGTATTACCCCCCTATTGTTTAAAGGTTCCGGGCAATTGGTCCATCCCCTGCACGAAGACTCGGGCATCCGGATCATGTCCGACCTGGATATCCTCATTCCAGCCGACCAGCTCGCAACTGCTTTGGAAGCATTGAACGCAATGGGTTACAGGGAAGCGGCGGTTTCCTATGATCCCCATAAACTCCACCACTGGGCACCATTGTTACGGCCCGGTGACTATGGCTCGATCGAATTGCATCGCGAGGCGCTGCACAAATTAGTTTCGCAGGTGTTGCCCACCGAAGGGATCTGGCAGAACGCCCTTTACATGAACCTGGAAGGAGTTAAGTTTTGTCTGCCATGCCCCACGCATGCCGTGCTTATTTGCATGCTTCACAGCCGGGAATTCAGACGTTTGGATGACCCGCGGCAGTTTAATTTGCGCTTTTTACATGATCTTGCGGCGATCACCGGGCGGTATCCGGCAGAAATTGACTGGCACACGGTGCAGCGCCAGATGAAGGACCACGGATTGAGTTACGTCGCAGAGTCACAGCTGCTGGCTGCACAGCGACTGATGGGCGCACCTCTGCCTGCGGTTATGAAGCCTGGTACAACAGCACGTCTTCACCACATTGTCAGCCTGGCGTCCATGCAATGGTCAGCAGCAGAGCTGCTCTCACACCGGCTTTACGATTTTTCGGCCTTTCAGATTCGTCGGCATTACGGCTGTTCCCTCCAAAAAATAAGTCTTGCCGCTTTTCGAATGAGGTATTTATTTGCCTTGTTAAATCATTATTTCACCGCTCTGGGATTGAAGTTCTTGCCGAACAGCACGTTGCCGAACTGAACATCCCCGATCTTGATAAGACTCAGCATTTAAAGCCCTACACACTTTCAAACCATCAGCTCTACTCTCTCACTCTGGTGGCATACGTGATGGTCACCTTTTCCCTTGAATTCGACGCAATTTTCAACGATGCCGGATTAAGCGCCAGATTCACCGCAATGGTTCCTTCGTCTTCCAGGTTGTTGAGGGGTACCTTTTCCGTATAAATCGTCGATATTTTTTCAAGCATTCGCTTTCCGCCGATAATTTCCACCGTGCGCGGGTTGACGTCTGCCGTTTCAAGTATGAGGTGGTCGGGCAACTTGCCGACCCAGTCGATTTGTACCGGCAGCTTACGGGTAATGAGCACATCGAGGTCCACATCCACCACAGGGGGGGTCACCCCTTTCAATATGATTCCGGGAGGCAATGAAATGTTTTCACGGGTGATCGTAAACGAATTGGCACCCACCTTGGAATTACTCAGATCCAGTTTGACCTGCACCTGATCGGGCTTGACCGATTTGATCAAAGCGCCCGAACCTTCCAATTCGAGAGTGACGGTATTGCCGGAGGTTTTGACGATTTCCATGGAGGGTTCCCGATTCATATATACCACCGGGGTCTCAATGGCTACCAGCGTATCGACACTCTTGGAAACACTGAACCAGACGCCGGTAACGAATATGACTGAAAAAACCGCGGCGGTGACGACCATCAGCCGTTCTTTGAGCGGCGAACGACGGGTTTTCGCGGCTACGCCGAGGTGTTGCTGCAAAATCTGTTCGAGGCGGCGCTTTTGTTTGATCACCTTCAAGCTTGAATCCAAGGCAACCGCTACATCTCCTCTTTCCTCGGACACGATGATGGTCAGCGCATCCGTGGCCTCAGCCAAACCCAGTGCCGCTCGATGACGCGTGCCGTAGAAGGAGGGTAGGTCATCGCTGCGAGAAAGGGGCAAAATGGCTGAAACCTGGGTAATCTGATCTTCCTCGATGATGGCGGCACCATCATGAACCGGATTGTCGGGCCAGAATATGCTCAGAATCATCTCCTTTGATATTTCCCCTTCCCAGGAGATTCCTTTTTGAATTACATCCTCCAAATCTTCCTTTCCGGGAAGTACGAGCAAGGCTCCGCAATTTCGCCGGGACATTTCGCTGACGCTTTGAACGATGACTTCGATGGTGCTGGCCACGTTTTTCGATGAAATTCCCCAAAAGATGAATTTCAAATTGCGAGCCAGCAAAACAGCCCGGATTTCATTACGAAAAACCACAATTATAATAAATGCCCCCAGCGTGACGATCCCCTGCAACACCCAGCTGGTAACGATCAGCCCCATTGAAACCGCAAGCTGCTGAAAGAACCACAGAATGGTCATACCCACCAGCACGTGAAAGGCATTGGTTCCTCTAAAAAGTATATAGAACCTGAAGAGTATGTAACTCACCAGGCTGATATCGACGATGTCCTGCCATCGGAGGCTGAAAATTAGATAAATGAACTTGTCCATGGTTTGTATGTCAATCGGTGATACTGAATCTCAATATCTGAAAAATATTTCCCTGCGAGTCGGTGATCTCCACCCGCCAGGGGCCGATATCTTCCGGACGAAACTGAATACTGCTGTAGGTCGACCAGCGGGGCGGTTTAACCGTCAGCTTTATTTTGGCGCTGGACTGGTCCCGATGAAACCACTGATGATATATGACAGTGGTTTCGGGAACCGGATCAAACGAGGTAAAGCAAATGGCTTGGCGTCTTTCAATTGAAAAAATCGTCGTGGGATTCTGGGGAACGAGATCCTTCAGGTCCTCGCACATCACCGCGTATGTCAGGGTAATATTTTTGCCGACGGCTTCCGGCTCACGGCCATCATCGGCATGGGATTTCTCTGGAGATGACATCGAAATAAACAAAAGGGCGGTAAACAACAGCAGATAAAAAATACGGTTTCTCATGGCCTTATACCTGATAACGATTAACCGGTTGCGTAAATTTTCCTCTCTGAGAATTGTGCATCTGCAGATGGTTTGATAATGGAGCACCGGCTTAGCCGAACTCCAAAAAAAAGTATCCTGTAAATGAACTAAATGATAGAATAATCTTGTTGCCGTAATTTTACAAGCAATTTACCTGACAACCTAAATTTAGACTAATATTATAGTATCTTATATTCATGAATCACACTCAACAGCTGACTCAGGATCCGGCCCCCGGAAGGCGGATCGCAAAATTTTGTGGGGACACGGTGCGTTTTTCCCTCAGGCTGACCCAGGCCCAAAACGGCAAAGCCTGGGTACGGACGAATATCGATCAGGCCGGAATTATCCGCAAGGAGATATTTCGACTGGTCGAACACGATGAAACCCCGTTGGGCAGAGCCTGGTTTGATATTCCGCTGAAACGTATCGATTCGGATCGCTTCGAGGTGACATTGCCTCTGTGCGAAATCGGACACTTTGAGGCCAAATGCTTTTTTTTGCCGGAATCGGAAATGACACCCCGGTGGCCGGAAGGACCGAATACCGTGATCAACGTCGATTCGGCGAATGCCTGCTGTGCGAACATCATATACAATGCATTTGTCCGGCAATTCGGCCCGAACATCGCAGGCGGTGAAACCCTCTCCGAATCCCGGGCGGACGTTATCGCTGCACTCGACAAAAACGGCTATACCGTCATCCCGCCGTCCGGCACCTTTCGCGATTTGATCGACAAGCTCGATTTTATACTGGGGGACCTGGGCTGCCGGATTATCATGCTGTTGCCGATTCATCCCACCCCGACCACCTATGGCCGCATGGGCAGATTCGGCAGCCCTTATGCGGCATTGAGCTTTACCGCCGTGGATCCGGCACTGGCGCAGTTCGACCCGCATGCAACCCCGATGGAACAGTTTATCGAACTGGTCGACGCCGTTCATCGACGCAGGGCCGGCATCTTTATCGATATCGCGATTAATCATACCGGTTGGGCGGCCCGCCTTCATGAAACCCATCCTCAGTGGTTGGTACGCAGCCCCGAAGGCAAAATAGAGGTCCCCGGTGCCTGGGGAGTCAGTTGGGAAGACTTGACCAAGCTGGATTACACCCGCAAAGAGCTGTGGCAATATATGGCGGATGTCTTCTTGACCTGGTGCAGCCGCGGGGTGGACGGTTTTCGATGCGATGCCGGTTACATGATTCCGGTCCCGGCCTGGAAATACATGATCGCCAAAGTACGTGATCAGTACCCCAACACGGTCTTCCTGCTCGAAGGACTGGGAGGTAAAATCTCCGTAACCCGGGATTTGTTGAACACCGCCAATTTGAACTGGGCCTATTCCGAACTGTTTCAAAATTATGATCGCGGACAAATTGAGAATTACCTGCCCGAGGCTTTTGAAATTTCCGGCAGCGACGGCATTATGGTCAATTTCGCAGAAACGCATGACAACCCGCGGCTGGCATCCCGCTCCGAAGTTTACGCTCGCATGCGCACGGCCTTATGCGCCCTTTCCTCCCACAAGGGGGCATTTGGTTTTGCCAATGGCGTGGAGTGGTTTGCCACCGAGAAAATCAATGTGCACCATAGCACGTCCCTGAATTGGGGCGCCCGGAGCAATCAGGTGGATGCCATCCGGCGGTTGAACTCCCTGTTAAAATTCCACCCGGCTTTTTTTGCCGAAACCGAATTGAAGATGATACAGGAAAACGGGGGAAACCATATCGTGCTGGTGCGAAGGCATCTGCCCACGGGCAAAACCCTGCTGGTCGTCGTCAATCTGGATGACGAGAACCAGACCGATGCTGCCTGGAAACCCACCGGTTCCGGCATGACCGGACCGGACTTTACGGATCTGCTGACCGGTGCCGGAATACAGGTTTTCCTGTCGGAAGGTTTGTGCCGCCGCGTGTTGGACCCCGGTCAGGTGTTATGTCTCACTGAGGATGAAAATGATCTGCGGTTTATTCCGGACCTATCCGACCGGCCGTTTCGCACACCGCCTAAAATCGAGAACCAGCGCCTGCGCGCCAAGGCTTTTCAGACCTACGTATATTATCACGGGACCCGGGATCTGCCGGCGCAGTGGCCGGTTCAGGCGGTTCGGCGCCTGCGGCAGGATCCGGTGGCCTTCTGCCGGGACATTAATCCCGCCAGCCGCGAGCCCCGGCTCGTCACCTGGCGGTGGCCGCGGGATTTACGGCGCGAGGTTATGATTCCCCCGGGCCATTTCCTGCTCGTCGAGGCCGATTGCGCCTTTCGGGCGTGCCTTTGTGACCGGCATCGGACCCTGGCCGTTGAGGACGGTCTTCCGCAAGAAAACGGGTCGCATTTTGCTTTGTTCATGCCGGTTGATCCCCTGGAAAAGGCCGCATCCCACACCCTGATTATCTCTGCATATACAAGTGAGGGGGTACGGCATGGAAAAGCCCCCATTCGGATACTGCCGCCGCCGGCTGATATCAGTGTCAAAAGAAATTTCAGACGGCCCGAACTGCTGCGTGGAGATTTCACCTTTTTAAACACCAATGGACGTGGCGCCATGGTGCACCTCCCGGTTTGCTGGTCAAAACTGACCAGTCGCTACGACTGTTTGCTGGCGGGCAATATCAGTGCCGAATTTCCCGAAGACCGCCGGATCATGTTCACGCGATGTCGCGCCTGGGTGGTCTTTCAGGGGTTCTCCCAGGAGATGAATACCAACTGCCTGGAAGCCTTCGCCCTGGATGACGACGGACGCGGCCAGTGGCGCTATCATATCCCCACCGGCCAGGGGGAACATGTATCGATCACGCTTGGCCTGGAAATGACAGCCGGTAAAAATGCCGTTCAGCTGACGTTTCGTCGTCAAACGACCGGAAGCATCCCGGCCCGCTTGGATGACAGCCGCCCGGTGCAACTCATCCTGCGGCCCGACATCGAAAACCGGGGCTTTCATGAAACCACCAAAGCCTATCAGGGTCCTGAAAATCAATGGCCGCAGAGTCTGGACTGCCGAAACCGGGGATTCGAATTCACGCCGGATCCCTGGCATCGGCTGAGCATGCACGTATCGGATGGAACGTTTACCCGTGAACCGGAATGGCAATATATGGTCCACCGGGCCGTTGACGGCGAACGGGGTCTCGATCCCGATTCCGACCTGTTCAGTCCAGGATTTTTCTCTGTATTCCTGGAAGGCGGTCGCCAGGTTGAACTATATGCCCAAATCAACGCAGACTCCGATTCCGAGGCACTCAGGACCCTCTCACCCGATGCGCTTCGGTTGGATCTGTTCGAATCGGACCCCGAAACCAGGCACCGGCCTTCGGAAATTCTAACCCGGGCCCTGGAGGATTTTGTGGTGCGCCGCGGCCGGCTCAAATCGGTTATTGCCGGATACCCATGGTTCCTGGACTGGGGCCGCGACGCCTTGATTTTCGCACGGGGATTGATCGCAGCCGGCAAAAAAAATGAATCACTGGAGATTCTGAAACAGTTCGGCCGTTTCGAACAGGGGGGAACGCTGCCGAACATGATCCAGGGAGATAATGCCGCCAATCGGGACACCAGTGACGCCCCCCTCTGGTTCATTTTGGCTTGCGACGATTATATCCGCTCTGAAAACGATGAGGGCCTGCTGGATATGGATTGCGGCGGACGAACGATCCGGCAGATCATCGTATCTATCGGTCGGTCGTATGTGAGCGGGACCGCCAACGGCATTCGAATGGATCCTGACAGCGGACTGGTATTCAGCCCCTCTCATTTCACCTGGATGGATACCAATTATCCGGCCGGTACCCCCCGACAGGGCTATGCCGTTGAAATTCAGGCGCTTTGGTATGCAGCCCTCAGACTGTTGGCAAAAGCGGATGCCGCCGGGAATCGACAATATTGGCAACAACTGGCCGCCAGGGTCCAGGCCGCTATTTTGGATTTTTTCCGGCCGGGGGAACGACCCTTTCTTGCGGATTGTCTGCACGCTTCCACCGGAGAACCAGCGGCCAGGGCGGTTGCCGATGACGCGCTGCGTCCCAACCAGCTTCTGGCCGTCACTCTTGGCGCGGTAGACGACGAGCAGATCTGTCGCAGCATACTCGCTGCCTGTGAAGAACTTCTGATACCGGGTGCCATTCGCAGCCTGGCGGACAGACCCGTGGCACATCCGATAACCATAATCCACCACGGCAACATCATCAACGATCCTCACCAGCCCTACCAGGGGCATTATTCCGGTGATGAGGATACCCGCCGCAAACCCGCATATCACAACGGTACGGCCTGGACCTGGCTGTTCCCCTCTTTCAGCGAAGCATGGGTAAAAATTTATGGCAAAAAGAGCAAAGAAACGGCCCTGGCCTGGCTTGGCAGCGGCGTGCAACTGCTCAGCCGGGGTTGTCTGGGTCACTTGCCGGAAATCATGGATGGGGATTTTCCGCACACCGCGCGTGGTTGCGACGCTCAGGCCTGGGGAGCGAGCGAACTGCTTCGGGTGTGGCTGAAACTGGAAAATATCGCTGATTGAACCGGTTGCTTTTTTAGTTTTAACTCATATCTTTTAGCTTTAATTCCAAGATTGACGGTAAAGATTGGCGCTTGACTGGATTGCGGAGTTTTTGTTTTAATGGACCGGTTGACACAATCGGCCCGGCCGGTGGTTTTCGTTCACATCCAACAGGATCGCTTTGCATGAATAATATTCAAATATATCAAGTCCATCCGAACATTCCTCAAAATCTCAATTTTCTTGGAACGTTGTCTCGCAATATGTGGTGGTGCTGGAAAAAAGATGCCATCGAGCTGTTTCGGCGTATCGATCCCCAGCTATGGTATGATTCGCAACGAAATCCAATCGCTTTTCTTGCAAAAATTCCCCAGAGCCGCTTTGAGCAGCTGGCAAATGATGTCGGCTACCGCTCCCATCTGGAGCGGGTCAAGGAGCAGTTTCAAAATTCGGTTCTCGATCCGATGGCTCAAAATGAATCTCCATTCAATCCGGGAGATGTAATCGCCTATTTTTCAATGGAATTCGGCCTGCATGAGAGCCTGCCCCTTTTCGCCGGGGGGCTGGGCATTCTGGCCGGAGATCATCTGAAGGCGGCGTCAAACCTGGCACTCCCGCTGATCGGCATGGGGCTCATGTACCGGGAGGGCTATTTCCGCCAGTTTCTCAGCCAGGACGGGTGGCAACAGGAAACTTATCCGAAAACCGATCTTTATAATCTGCCGTTGAGCCGTATCAAGGATGCTGCGGGCAATGATCTCATCATATCCGTCGAGGGCCCCGAGGGACCGATCCATTCGATCGTCTGGCAAGTCATGGTGGGCAGAATCCCCCTTTTCCTGCTGGATACGAATATCTTGGACAACACGCCTTTTTCGAGGGAAATCACGTCCCGCCTGTACGCCGGCGAGGGCCGGGTCCGTCTGGCCCAGGAAATGCTGCTGGGAATCGGGGGCGTAAAAGCGCTGATGGCCATGAAGCATAACATCAAGGTTCTTCATATGAATGAAGGCCATTGTGCCTTTGCCAGCCTGCAACGGCTGGCGCAAACCATGTCCGACAACCGGCTGGATCTCAAAACGGCGCTCGAAATCATACCCCGCACCACGGTTTTTACAACCCATACACCGGTGGCAGCCGGCCATGAGGAATTCGCCGTCGATCTCGTAAAGCCTTATTTAAGGCCTCTGGAGCCCAGGCTGGGTATTTCGGTGGACAGGATTTTATCATGGGGACAGCCGGATGGATCCGGTGCCGATGCATCACTTTCGATGTTTATCCTGGCGCTGCATATGTCCGCCTACTGCAATGGCGTCAGCAGGCTGCACGGTCTGGTGGCGCGCCGCATGTGGTCCTTCGTCTGGCCTCATCGCACCGAAGAAGAAGTCCCCATCTCCCATGTCACCAACGGCATTCACATCCCATCCTTTATTTCCCTGGAATTTGCCTACCTTTTCGATCGTTATCTGGGACCGGATTGGTATCAAGGCTCTCGTAAACCTGAAAATATCGGCCATATTGCAGACATCTATGACGAAGAGCTCTGGCGCGGCCATGAGACCAACCGGGCCCGGCTGGTCCGGACCTGCCGGGGGCGGCTCGTCAAACAGTACGAGCGACGCAACGCTCCCCGGCATGTTCTCGAAGCCGTTGAATCGGTGCTTGATCAGGACACCCTGACCATCGCTTTCGCCCGGCGCTTTGCGACTTACAAACGGGCCAATTTGCTCTTGAGAGATCCGGACCGTCTGGAATCGATCATCAACAACAAGAAATATCCCGTTCAATTCATCTTTGCCGGCAAGGCCCATCCCAAAGACAACGAAGGCAAGGAACTGATCAAACAGCTTTTCCAGTTCGCCAACAGAACGGCGGTGCGCGATAAAATGATATTTCTGGAAGACTACGACATGCAGCTTGCACGTCACCTGCTGCAGGGAGCCGATGTCTGGCTCAATACCCCCCGGCGTCCTTTTGAGGCCTGCGGAACCTCCGGCATGAAAGCCGCCATAAATGGTGTGCTCAACGTCAGTATTCTGGATGGCTGGTGGTGTGAAGGGTATTCACCGGGCACAGGCTGGCGCATCGGCAATGGTGAAGAATATGGTGATCACAACTATCAGGATGCCGTCGAAAGCCAGGCGCTTTACAACGTCCTCGAAAATGAGGTCATCCCCTGCTTCTATAACCGCAACAGCGGAAACCTGCCCGTAGACTGGCTGCAGAAGATGAAGGCTTCCATGAAAATGGCCATGACGTCATTTTGCAGTCTGCGCATGGTATCCGACTATATGAATCGATATTATTACCCGGCGGCAGGCCGCTGGGATTCTCTGTTGGCGAAAAATGCCGAGGAGGCCAGGGAACTGGCCTCCCAGAGCAGGCGCCTTGGCACGCTGTGGCAGAATATTCAGATAAAACAGCCGGTAAGAGAGACCAGCGGGCCTTATCGCGTCGGCGACAACTTTCAGGTGACAGCAGAGGTCCATCTGGGCGAACTCAGGCCGGAAGAAGTCGAAGTGGAGCTTTACTACGGTCATCTGGAGTCGCTGGAGAAATTATCCGCAAGCCGGATTGAACCCATGCACGTCGCAGAGGATCGCAGCAACGGAAATTACCTGTACGGCTGTGAACTGAACTGCGAAATTTCGGGGCGCTTTGGTTTCACGGTTCGGGTCGCGCCGGCCGGCGATTCACGGGTTAAGTCCACCCCGAAATTACTGACTTGGGCTTAGGGTGCCCCGAAAAATTCACGAATCGCGACGCCGGGCAAGCCTTTGCGGTCCGGCGCCAAACGCTGGGTCGCCGGAACAGGAGCCCTGGGTTGCTTTTCTTGGCGTAGAGGAGCTCTAAAATGAACAATTTGCCCGTTAATCCCCGAGTTCTCATCGTCACCCCCGAAGTAACCTATCTTCCGGACCGCATGGGAGGCCTGGCCTCTTTTTATACTGCCAAGGCAGGCGGTCTGGCCGATGTGTCGGCAGCGTTGATCAGCTCCCTGTTCGACCAGGGGGCTGACGTACATGTCGCCATACCGGATTACCGGGCGCTTTTCAGCGACGGACTGGCGCCGGTGCTGAAAGAAGAAATGAATCGGATTCATCGCAAAATGCCAAATGACCGCATTCATCTTGCCGAAGACCGGGCCTTCTATTACCTCAACCGGGTCTATTCTTATTCCGGCGATGAAAATATCAAGCTTTCCCTGGCGTTCCAACGCGAAGTCATCAACAATATCGTTCCCCGGGTCCAACCCGATCTGATCCACTGCAACGACTGGATGACCGGTCTCATACCCGCCATGGCCCGCAGGCTCGGCATCCCTTGTCTTTTTACCATTCACAACATTCATACCGTGAAGACGACGTTGGCGGAGATCGAAGACAGGGGGATCGATGCGGCTGATTTCTGGCAGAATCTTTATTTCGAAAATATGGCCACGAGCTACGAACATGCCCGGAATTCCAACCCGGTGGACCTGTTGACCAGTGGAATTTTCGCCGCCCATTTCGTGAATGTCGTCAGTCCGACATTTTTAGAAGAAATCGTCGAGGGACGGCATGATTTCGTGGAAAGCTTCGTTCACCGGGAGTTGGCCAATAAAGCGGAAGCCGAATGCGCCGCCGGCATCCTCAATGCGCCGGATCCCTCTTTCGATCCGGCAAGAGACGAACACCTGGCATGCAAATTCGATTCGAAAAATGTCGCAGCCGGCAAAAACGAAAACAAACGCGTTTTGCAGGAAAAGCTGGGGTTGATCCAGGATGTAAATGCCCCGATATTCTTCTGGCCGTCCCGCCTGGATCCTATCCAGAAAGGTTGCCGGCTGCTGGCCGACATTTTTTATCTGGTGGTATCCAGATATTGGGAGCAGAATCTTCAAATCGTCTTTGTGGCCAATGGCGACCATCAGATGGTTTTCAGAGATATTGTAAGTTTCCACAAATTTTACGAGCGGGTGGCGATTTCCGATTTCGACAACAGCCTCGAACATCTGGCGTACGCCGCCTCGGATTTCATATTGATGCCGTCCAGGTTTGAACCCTGCGGTTTGCCTCAAATGATCGCGCCGCTGTACGGCTCGCTCCCGGTGGCTCACGACACCGGCGGAATTCACGATACGATCACGCATCTGGATGTGGACCAAAACAGGGGCAACGGCTTTTTATTTGAAACATTCGATGCCAATGGGCTGTTCTGGGCCATCGAGCAGGCCATGGCATTTTACAATTTGCCGCAGAAAATAAAAATCCCTCAAATCAAACGCATCATGCTCGAGAGCGAACAAACCTTTACCCATGAAAATACGGCCCGCCAATACATCAAGCTCTATGAAAAAATGTTGCAGCGACCGCTGATAAATGAAAATTCACAGATTGCATCCAAGACTGACGCCCACCGGAAAGTGATCTCCTAAATGCATGCGCATGAACAGGCCGTGGACCATTTCCTGGTCGCGGATCCCTATTTAAAGCCCTACGGGAATATAATTCGCCGCCGCTTGAGGAAAGCCGCCGAAACCGAAAGCCGGCTGACCGCTGGGAAGCTGACTCTGGCCGATTTTGCGTCCGGCCATGAGTACTTCGGCCTTCATTTTCGAAATGATCAATGGGTATTCCGGGAGTGGGCGCCGAATGCGGACAAAATTTTTTTAATCGGGGACATGACTGATTGGCGGGAAGTGGAGACGTTTTCGCTTCAGCGCCGTGACGACGGTGTCTGGGAAATTTATTTGCCCGCCGATACATTCAAACATCAGGCCTTTTATCGGCTTCGGATTCACTGGCCCGGCGGCGAAGGCGACCGGATTCCCGCTTACGCCAGGCGGGTGATACAAGATCCGGAAACCCTGATTTTCAATGCACAGGTGTGGCGACCGCCCCATGCTTACCGATGGCGACACCCACATTACCGCCGACCCGCCGCGGCGCCGCTGATCTACGAAATCCACATCGGCATGGCCCAGGAAGCAGAGAAAATTGGAACTTTTCGGGAATTCGCCGAAAATATTCTTCCCCGGATCATCCGATCCGGCTACGACACTCTCCAGCTGATGGCCATTCAGGAGCATCCTTATTACGGGTCGTTCGGCTATCAGGTATCAAATTTTTTTGCGGTCTCCTCGCGATTCGGTACGCCGGAAGACCTGAAAAATCTGATCGACAAAGCCCACGCAGCCGGTCTGAGTGTTTTGATGGATCTGGTCCATTCCCATGCCGTCAACAACGAAACCGAAGGGTTAAGCCGTTTTGACGGGACGTTATATCAGTATTTTCACAACGGGACCCGCGGACGGAACGCCCTTTGGGATTCCCGCTGTTTCGACTACGGCCGGCATCAGGTGCTGCATTTTCTGCTGTCCAACTGCCGCTTCTGGCTGGATGAATATCATTTTGACGGCTTTCGTTTTGACGGCATTACCAGTATGCTCTATCTTCACCACGGAATGTACACATCCTTCACCAGCTATGACGACTATTTTTCGGACAGCGTGGATGAAGATGCGCTGACCTACCTGACCCTGGCAAACAAGCTGATCCACAGCCTGCGGGAAGATGCCGTCACCATCGCCGAGGATGTCAGCGGCATGCCCGGGCTGGCGGCCGCGCCGCAACGGGGCGGCCATGGTTTCGACTACCGCTTTGCCATGGGGGTGGCGGATACCTGGATCCGGTTCATCAAGGAAATTCCCGATGAAAACTGGCCCCTGGAACATTTATGGCGCGAGCTCACCAACCGCCGCGCCGAGGAAAGTGCCATCAGTTATGTCGAATCCCACGACCAGTCCCTGGTCGGGGACAAGACCATCATCTTTCGACTGATCGATGCGGACATGTATAATTACATGCGCTGCGCAGATAACAATATGCGGATCGATCGGGGGCTGGCGCTGCATAAAATGATTCGTCTCATCACCATGTCCTCCGCCGGTGCGGGCTATTTGAACTTTATGGGCAACGAGTTCGGCCATCCGGAATGGATTGATTTTCCGCGGGAAGGCAACAACTGGTCCATGAAATATGCCCGGCGCCAGTGGCATCTGGTGGATGATCCCAATTTAAGATATCGATTTCTGGCCCGCTTTGACCGCGACATGATATCTCTGGCAAAAAAATTTCATCTGCTGGATACTTCACAACCCCGTCTCCTATATGAACACTCCGATAACAAGGTCATCGTTTTCGAGAGATCCGGGCTGTTGTTCGCCTTCAATTTCCACCCCACCCGATCGTATACGGATTACCGCTTCGAAGCCCCGGAGGGAAGATATCAAACGGTGCTGGACAGCGATGCGCCTCAATACGGCGGTCACCAGCGACTGGTCCCGGATCAGGAACACGTGAGCGTTGTAGACAACAACACAAACGGCGGGCGTCACTGGCTGAGTTTATATCTGCCCACCCGTACGGCGCTGGTGCTGCAGCGCACATAGCCAGCGGCCCCGGCTCATGTGAAACTCTCGGGGATCATCCAATGGCCCGGAATGATCAGCAATGCATTGAGGGTGCCCGTATCAGGCTTCATCCGTGATCCTGCCGATAATGCCGCCTGAGCAGATCTTCACCGAAATCACCTTTGAGGTTGCGCCAGACGGTGTGAATATGGTTGGCGTTGTTTTGGGTATTGTCATATTCTACCAGGAAAGATGGTCCGTGCAGCCGGTAATAGTGGGGCCTGCCGCGCTCCTGTGAACCGGCCCACCCGAAATGGATCGCCTCCAGACCGTCAACCTTCAGTCCTTTCAGTTCGGTGGCCGCCAGTTCGGGCGGCAGCCGCTCGATGTACACCCGGATCAGCGCCTCCAGCATCTGGCGCTGCCCGGCGGCCATCGCCTCCGCGGCCAATCCGTCGGCCCGGCCCAAATCGACTTTCGGCGAGGCCCGCGTGACGATGTCCGCCGGTGCTTCCGGGCTGATTATCGCCCGGCGCTTTTGTCCGTTGCCAAAATCCGCCAGCAACTCACGGGCCAGATCCTCCTCTTTTGCCAGAATCCGCAACCCTTTTTGGGAGCCGCTCGGCACTTCAGCGGGATTGGCTCCCAGAAAAAGCGGGTTGGGTGCGATCCATTCGCCGGCGGCCACAGTAAAATTCAATGACACATGATGGCCTTCCGCCCGCCAGCCCCATGACTTTTTAGCCGTCGGGTCGCCAAAAACCGAAAAAAAATAAAGCTGCGGATCCCGTACCGGATGGACTGCATTTTCGGATTGTTCGATGAGCCCAAGGGTCTTCTCCAGATCCATGATACCGGTCACCTTGCCGTAACCTTCGCAGCTGAGACCGGCTTCCAGCAGTTTGAAGGCCGCCCGGCGTTGGCGCTGATCCATTTCCTTCAAACTGAGCCCCTTGCGATCGAACATTTCCCGCGGGACGTAATGCCAGCGCCGCCGTTCCGGGGCATCGAAAGCGAAGTGCGCTTTTGCCCGCAGCGCAGGTGTCAGCGAATCGAGCAGCTTTTCGCAGGCACCTTTCATGATTACGGCGGTTTCGGATGAGGCCGGGATCAACGGGCTGCCTGCAGACGGGTGGGAATGATTGGACATGGGTTCACTCTCTTATGGCGACTGGGTTTACATTGCCTATATATTTTTCAAAACCTCCAGCGTAATCAATATATCGACCTGGTTTCCGACCGCCCCCATTTTAAAAAATTTTCCCGATCCCACACCATATTCCAGGCGGTCGATGGTAAAGCGGGTCTCGAATCCGGCGATCATTTGTCCCTTCTTCAACGGATTCTCACGGATTCCCAGATATGTGAACGGAACCGTCACCTTCGTGGTTTTGTCCTTGATGGTCAGGTCGCCGGCCAACATGAATTGGTTGCCCTGGTTTTGGCTGACACCGGAAGATTTGAACGTCATCACAGGAAACGTGTCCGCCGCAAAAAATTCTTCCGAACGAAGATGATTATCCCGATTGGGAATACCCGTGTTGATGCTATTGGTGTCCACCTCAAAGGTAATGCTGCTCTGGGCCAGGTTTTCCGGGTTGAAATTCATGGTGCCCGAAAAATCCTCGAAACGCCCCCTCACGGTGGCATATATGTGTCTTATATCGAAATATACATTGGAATGAACGTTATCGATTTTCCAGTCGTCCGCTTCTGCAAATGTCGCACCGGCGATGAGAAACAAGGAAAGTATAATAAAAATCAGCTTGCAATGGATCTTCTTCATGGTTTTTTCTCCTGGCGCCTAAATCATTATGAGTTCGAGAAACAGGCAACCGCCGTAATGCCGATTGCAGCCGCATCCCCCCACGGGCTATCAGCATGACTATAATTACCGTGAAAATGGTGTCAACCATCGGAACTATAAACTGAAACGCTCCATGAAAATCCGGCGTCCTGAAAATCCCAGGATAACGAATTCAGGCCAGTAGCGCCATTGCAGCGGAATCGAGATCCGGTCCTCGGGTATGAATATCAGGATGGGATGGGCAATGGCCAGACAGGCGATGGTCAATCCGGTGATGCGATGAATCCGGGATAGCCGGTTGAGTCCGAAGATCCGGTCCAGACATTTAAAACGTGCGCCCGAAATGATTTGCAGTACCAGCAGACCTCCCACCGTCAACCCTACTGCCTGACCCGCGCGCAGCAGCAGCCGGTCGGTCCCGAATTTATACAGAATCGTTGAAGATTCGAATATAAAAGATATGGACACGGCGCCGGCCAGCACGGCCAGGGCGAGCAAAACGGTAAGGGCCCCGAAAAGCAGGCGGCGCTTGGGCGAAAGAAGAATGGGACCACGATCGCGCATCATTTTACCGTCGGAAGGTCGGAATTGCATATTAACCCGGGTCACATGGTATCCTCTCGTTCGGGTTTGACAAAGCCGACCTCCGGCAGCTCCTGCCGGGTGACCGAATCCAATGCGGTATATTGCGTTTTTCAAGACCGAATTTTCGCGCCGGCAGATTGACGGGAAAAAATTCTAATCGGGTATTGAATCCGCCGCCACAACGATGGTATTGTTTTCTGGCAAATTGGTTCCTTTCTGCCGGGCAAATGCTTGGCGGGGAGATGGATCCATGATCAGCGCGGACCTGCGGTGCCATATCCGTAGCCGCGCCCGTAACCATGAAAACCATGGCTGCCGAATTGCCGGCCACGATGAAACCATGTGCCGTTTCCAAATGTTTGTTGGGGACCTAATCGCAAGTCATTGCGAAGATACCGTTTGGAGTCGAAATATGGACGGGGATAAAAGATAGAACCGACCCCGCTGCGGCCGTGAAGGGAAAAACGATGATGACGATATGAATCAGGTATTTCATACATCCAGAACCGATTGAAATAAAAGTCGGGATATCGATAATAATATCGATAATTATAGTAACGCAGCGTCGCATGATCCTCGAAGACCGCTTTAGGCCCGGTCTGATATCTGTTATCATCGATATAATCATATGTGGGTCCGTACGGATACTCGTAACTTTCTCCGTAAAGCGTGGACGTGCTCGCACAGCCGCAAAAAAGCAGCCACACGGCAGCGAGGATAAAATAAAGCTGCATGGTGTATTACCATTACTTGAATTTGATTTATAATAAGAGTGTAGTTACTTTAAGGGGTTTGTCAAATATTGTTAGCGGCTTTCGATCGGCTGCGGGCGATGAACAGCGCTGTAGCCTGCAATGCGCGGCCACACGATAAATCCATTGACGGGCCTTTTTTCTTATATTAAATATCAATTAGATTTCGGAAGCTGAAAAGCAGCCCGTCGAATGACATCTTCCCGAAAGTATTTTCCGCCCGCAGCCTCTCTTTGAATGCAAATCTTCCGGAACTGCATAAGATCCAGAGTTGCAAAATCGACCGAATTTTCATAGCCCTGTTCCAGGGATAATTGTTAGCGTGAATCAAGGAGGGGAACCAGCATGTTCAGCGCATCAGAAACCGGGCCGAACGTTGGGGAAGACGGAGTTCGGTTCCGCATTTGCCTGCCCGGCATTGAAAAAAACCGCGGATTTACGGTGAAGGCCTATGTCATCGACAGGCAGGGCCAGTTTGACGCCAACGTACCGGCCGAGGTTCACGATCTGCATCCGGCGCTCCCGAAAACTGCCGCCGAAAGCCTCTGGGGCGACATCGCCAAAACCACCTGGCTAAGCGATCTCGTGGCGCTGCCTCCCGGAACCTATCTTTACCGCTTCGAAATCATCGGTCCGGCACGTGAGGGCGGCCAGCAGGCGCGCAGTCTCTTCTTCGGCGATCCCTGCGCCCGGGAAACCGACGCCGGGATCTTCTCCGTATTTCAAATTCCGGCCAGAAAGCCGCCGGCCTGGAATGACGACAGTTTCAAGGTGCCGCCCCTGGATGAAACCATCCTTTACGAGCTGAACGTTGCCGAATTCGGCGGGACGTTCGCGGGCGTTGCCGCGCGCATCCCCTATCTACTCAGCCTGGGGGTCAATGCCATCGAGTTGCTGCCGATCAATAGCATTGCCGAACCCAACCGCTGGGGCTACATGCCGATATTTTATTTTGCCCCGGAAGAACGCTTCGGCGGCCCGGATGGGCTGAGGCATCTCGTTGCAGAATGCCATGCCGCCGGCATCGCCGTGGTCCTTGACATGGTCTATGCCCACACCGACCGGATGTTTCCCTACCAGATCGGCTATGAGCGCTTTTTTCATCTATGGGAGGACGATGACTATACGGATGGAACGGGGGTGCATCGTTCGCCGAATCCGTTGGTATGTGCCTATGACAATTTCGGCAAGAAAAACGACTGGCGCATGGCCTCCACCCGGGAGTTTTTTAGCGCCGTCAACGCCTTCTGGCTGGCGGAATACCATATTGACGGTTTCCGCTACGACCACGTCAACGGATACCTCGACCGCACGCCCGTAAAGCGCGACGGGCAAATTGAATGGTACAGCCAGGAAAACCGGCCCACCTTTGCCGCATTGCAGTCATTGACCCAATCGACCTACGAGAACTCCAAAGAATATCCGCGTTTTATGGCCACCGGCAATGAGGCCTCACGGATCATTCAGATCGCCGAGGATTTGAGAGAAAGCGCCTACCAGTTGTCACCTATCTCGGACAGCGCTGTAAACGGCAACTGGGAAAAGCGGCTGGCGGATATTGCCAAGGATATGGCCGCCCATGATTTTTTTTCCGCCGACCTTGGCAAAGAACTGCTTCTGGCCGACGAGCGCTTCGACCACCAGGGGTACACCGGTGAAAAGCACATCGGAGCCGACGCCATTCCCGCACGGGTCGTGCAGTTTATCGAATCCCACGACGAGAATCGGCTGTTTTTTCTGATGCAGACTCAGGCGGGCGGCGCGTCCGACGGCTACGAATACCGCAACGGGCTGGACGGTCAGCCGTGGTGGAAGTTGCAGCCGTATGCGATTGCGCTTCTGACCAGCGTCGGCATTCCCATGCTGTGGGGCGGCCAGGAATTCGCGGAAAACACCGGTCTGGCAGAGCAGGGTCTGGTGCGGGTCCGCGGTCTGCGCCCCCTGCACTGGGATTATTTCTACAACGTCGCCTCCCTGCCGGGCGGTGCCACCGTCCTGCCTCTGACAACTCTATATCGCAAACTGGGGCACCTGCGCCGCAACCATCCGGCCCTGCGGGCGCAACGGCAAAACGCCAAACAGGAATATTGCGATCCGGCTGAAAAGCTTCTGGTTTATCGGCGCTGGCAAGAAACCGAGGTGATGCTCGTCGCCCTCAATTTCTCGGAAAACGAACGCTATGCGCGGATTCCCTTCGGCCATGCCGGCACCTGGGTGGATGTACTCGATGCCGCCTACAACGCTTTCCCATATGAACGGCATGTCCCGGATCCCACCGTTGATGAATGGGTGCCGATTCCAGGCAACTTCGGGCGGATCTTTCGACTCCAATAAAACATAGATAAGCATAAATCCGGTGCCGAGTCCCATGATCGGGAAGCCGGTGGATTTTCGCATAGCCTTGCCGCTTGACACCCAATCTCCCCTGCGCTATTGCCATAATATCATCACCGATTCATTGCCGGCTTCCGGTTCGGCCGTCAAGTCATCCGGACGGAATCGAAATGGATTGGAGACCGTGCCTGCATTCGCAGCTTCGGTGACGTTTTGATTCATATTGGCGGATAGCCGGCTTACTTTTATGAGGGGAGTAAAATATGGGAGTCGATAAAAAAGAGCTTATCAATGTATTTGACTATGAAGCCGCTGCCAGTGAAGTCTTACCCCGGATGATCTTTGACTATTATCGCAGCGGGGCCAATGATGAGATCACGCTGCGCGAAAATCATGCCGCCTATGAACGCATCAAGCTGATGCCCCGTGTGCTTCGTGATATCAGCAAACGGGATCTCACGACCACCATTTTCGGACAAGAAGTGTCCATGCCGATCCTGGTTGCACCCACGGCGTTTCACCGGATGGCCACTCCCGACGGCGAAGTGGCCACCGGTCGGGCCGCCGGCGCGGCTGGAACCCTCATGATGCTCAGCACCCTGTCCACCAGCTCGATCGAGGAAGTCATGGCGGAGGCGACCGGTCCGGTCTGGTTTCAGCTCTATGTCTACAAGGACCGGGACGCGACCTTGTCACTGATAAAACGCGCCGAATCCGCCGGCTGCAAGGCCATTGCCCTGACCGTCGACGCCCAGGTCTGGGGGCGCCGCGAACGGGACATTAGAAACCGTTTTCGGCTGCCCGAAGGCCTCTCGATTAAAAATCTCATGCCGGCCGGAAAAGAACAATTCCCCAAGAAGCAGGCCGATTCCGGCCTGGCCGCCTACGTGGCCTGGCAGTTCGATCCGAGTCTTTGCTGGAAGGATGTCGAGTGGCTTTGCGCCCATGCCAACGTTCCCGTGCTGCTCAAAGGGGTGTTGCATCCCGAAGATGCCCGTCTCGCCGTGGAACATGGCGCCGCCGGTGTGATCGTTTCCAACCATGGCGCACGCCAACTCGACACGGTGCCGGCAACCATCGAGGCCTTGCCCGCAATCGTCGAAGCGGTCGACGGCAAAATCGAAGTCCTTGTCGACGGCGGCATCCGCCGGGGCACGGACATTTTGAAGGCGCTCGCGCTCGGCGCCAAGGCGGTCGGGGTGGGAAGGCCCATCATATGGGGTCTGGCGGTCGATGGTGAACAGGGGGCCAAACGGGTTCTGGATATCCTGCGCAAGGATTTCGAGCTCGCCATGCGGCTTTGCGGTTGCACTACTATTGAGGAGATCAACCGGGATTTGGTAGCGTCTTGAATGCGGATGGAGAAACACGCAATACGGAAGGCGCCGAAAGAAACTTTAGCGCTATTTGAAAAATCTTTACGGGCGCTTCGAATAGGAGCTCAAACCGGCTGAATTTCGGGAGTGTTCAATCCAATAGGTGGCCGATCGCCGTTTTCATCATTTCCTGCCAGACGGTCTTGCCAGTGGAATCCTCATCGACGATATAATGATGAAAAAATCCCTGGTCGGCCGCCGCCTCTTTTTCGACGCTATAAAGCTTCCAGCGGTCCAGTTTCTCTTTTTCGATGAAGGCGCGCAGGCTGCCAAGTGGGATGAATTCATCATCGGGGTCGATGAATATCAGGGTGGGGATGTTGATCTCCGGGCTGGCGTGGTTTTCGAACTGCCGCAAACCCTCGAACAGGGCGTTGTAGGCTGCAACCGGGGTTCCCTGCTTGTTGGAAAGATAATCGTCAGGCGCCAGACTGGGAATTACCATCCGTGGAAACGGCGAAAACAGCCGGGCCAGGTAATGGACGGCGCGCAATTTGATCGCCGGCGCGAACAGCACCATGCGGTCATATCGCACCTCCGCCTGGCCGGCGAACAGATCCAATCCGACCAGCCCCCCGAGGGAAAAGCCGACAAAAAACAGCGGAACTTTTTTGTCGGCCGCCCGTTTTTGGACCGCTGTATAGGCCAGGTAGGCTTCATTGAACCATAACGGGTAGGACACGGCTTTAAAAGCTTCCAATCGGGCCCGATCTTTCGCCACACCGGCACGATGTGAAAAATTGTCTCCATGCCCGCGAAGGGCCACACCCAGAACCTCGATGCCGGCCGCCGTAAGGGTGGAAATAATGGACTGCATTTTGGCGGGCTGCAAGTTGAGCCCGTGGATGACCAGTGCCACCCCTTTTGTTTTACCCGAACTCCGGGAAGCATACCAGCGGGTTGCGAAATTTTCAGATTGATTCTCGAAGACCAACCGGTCGGTATCGAGGCCGGGGTCGCGTGTCCGGGAAGCCGGGTGGAAATGATCTATTTCCGGGAGGCTGCGCCCCTCGGCTGCATGGCTGCCGAAGCCCCCGCCCATCAGAACCATAACACCCGCCAAATAGAAAATCATCTCTTTTGATTTCACGGCCACCCCCATCTGCTGAAACTGGCCGGCTTCGAAAATTAATTGCCTTTGTCCGGCCCGATCTTCACCAGCATTTTGCCGAAATTTTGACCCCTGAATAGCCCGACAAAAGCCCCCGGGGCATTTTCAAGGCCCTCGACGACGGTTTCCTTCCATTTGATCTTGCCCGCTGTCGTCCATTTTCCCATATCCTCATAAAATTGCAGCATATTGTCAAAATGGTCGGTGACGATAAAGCCCTGCATGGTCAGCCGCTTGAGGATAATTTGGAATAAATTGGCCGGTCCGGCGACCGGTTCGGTGGCGTTGTAGCCGGAAATCATGCCGCACAAAACGATTCGCCCATAGTCGTTCATGTGCTCGAGCGCCGCTTCCAGGTGGACGCCGCCTACATTTTCGAAATAAACATCGATGCCCTGCGGGCACAGCCGGCCGACTTCGGCAATAACATTTTTCGCCTTCTTATAATTGAAGGCGGCATCGATGCCGGCTTCATCCAGCAGCCAGGAAATTTTCTCATCGGAGCCAGCGCTGCCGACGACCCGGCAGCCCTTGAGTTTTGCAATCTGGCAAACCACGGACCCGACGGCACCCGAGGCGGCCGATACAAACACCGTTTCGCCCGCCTTGGGTTGGCCGATGGACAGCAGGCCGGTGTAGGCGGTCAACCCCGGCATGCCGAACGTCCCGAGATAGGATTGAATCGGTGCCAGATCGGGATCGATTTTAACGAGCCCTTGATTGTCGGATATATAGGACTCGCGCCAGCCCAGCATGCCCAGGACATAGTCGCCGGTCTGAAACGGCCCGTCATTCGAATCGACCACCTGTCCGACGCAGCCACCCTCCAGCGGCCGGCCGATCTGAAACGGGGGAACATAGCTTTTGCGGTCGTTCATGCGCCCCCGCATGTAGGGGTCGACCGACATGTAAATGTTTCGGACCCGCACCTGGCCCGGTGCCGGTGCGGGCACATCGACTTCGGCCAATTCGAAGTCGGTTTCACTCGGCAGCCCGGCAGGGCGATTTTTAAGGCGGACTTCCCGGCTTTTTAACGCTGTCATGATGACCTCCTTTCAATTTTCGAGTTTGGCTATAATTGGTTTCAAAGTCCCGGATCAGGTCCAGGGGGTACGGCGCAGGCCAATTAAAAAGCGCAGCGGCCAGTGGAGTGGGTATTTTGAGGAGGCCTGCAACCCAGCCATCGGGCGTTGGATGGGTTTTGAAACCGCTTCCAATCAAATTAATACTTCCTGGAGCACATGGAAAGGCCGGGGCACGATCTCAGCCTTATTTCCGTCCATTGAATCCCGCCGGGTGCCGGTTCATATGTGTTTGACGGGTGATTGCATTTGCTGATAAAAAGAATTTTCATATGCATTTTTCTTTTTCTGTACAGGGATCGGAAACGCATGGATTTCACAGATAAAACGGAGTTCAGCGCCGGATGGCAGACCTTGGATCTTCCTGAGGAAAAGCGTAACCCCTTGAATGCTTAAAATCCGTGATAATCAGTGAAAATCCGGGTCCCGATTGTATCTTTCAGACAGCCAAACTATAAGGAGTTTTCTAATTTTGGACCGAATTCTGTTTTTAGATTGTTCAATCGAAAATGACAGATATCTGCCCCTGTCTTACTGGGGGCCGTTTTTAATGGCGAATTATGATGTATATCGGGCCAGCCGCGGCGAACTGCCGGCGGATCTGAATGGATATTCCCACATTTTGATCAGCGGCTCCACCGCCAGCGTACTGGAAAACACCGGCTGGATTCAGTCTGAAATGGATTTGATCCGCGCCGCGGTTGAACAGGGCAAAGTCATTTTGGGAAGCTGCTTCGGTCACCAGATCATCGCCGCGGCAATGTTTGGCATGGATGCCCTGAATAAAAGGCAAGCGCCTGAGATCGGATGGACGGATATCGAAATCCTGGCCGATGATGCCCTTTTCGGACGGAGCGGCCGAAAAATCAACGGGTTTGTTTTTCATTACGATGAGGTATGCAATTTGCCGGACGGTCAGGCCATGGTCATCGCACGCTCCGACCAGTGCCGGAACCTGGGTTTTAAATTGAGGGGCAAACCGGTCTGGGGTGTACAGCCCCATTTTGAAATGGGCATCGGCGATGGGTTGAAATATCTCGACATCGTCCGGGACGACGGAATCCCGGACAAACGGGCCCTTTTCAACTCGATCGACAGCTTTCCGAGAGATTCGGGCTGGATCATTCCGTTGCTCAAAGCGTTTTATAATACGCAGCCACTATTATGAAATCACATGGCCTCTGCTGTCAATTGGTGTCGACTTAAGATAAATTCTGCCTTGTGGGAGCGGCTTCCAGCCATGAAGTTAATTGAAACGCAGGAGCTTCTAACCATCGCGGTCGGAAGGCGCTCCCACAAAATTTGTCGTCGATTTTCAAGTCCATAGCAGTTTTTCCGACAGGTTCTCGATAAATTCGGGCACGTGGAAAAAAATCCTATATTTTTAAAAATTCTTCTTCCGGTACGCCTCTGCCAACAGTTTCATTGGATGTATGGCCTCACGCTTGGTTCCCTGGCGTATCTGCATACCACAGGCGCCGCACCCCGTTATGATCCGATCTGCATCCGAAGAAGCGATCTCATCAAATAGCCGTTGTCCAATTTTCATGGACAGTTCATAGTTTTTCGACTTCAAGCCATAGGTGCCGCCCATACCGCAGCACTTGTCCGAATACTTCTGGATCTCTAGGCCGGGTATAAGCTGCAGCAGCTCGACCGGTTCACTCGTGACCCCCAGCGGCTTCAGGTGGCACGGCGCATGATAGCCGACCTTCATGTCCAGCCGGTTGAAATCGGTTTTGAGTTCGCCTCGCGCATGCATTGCCATCAGATATTGATGGATGTCGTGACACTGGTCGGCAACCATCCTGGCTTCCTCAGACCCGATAATCCTCGGGTATTCAGACTTTACGGCCAGTGCGCAGCTCGGTTCACTGAAGACGATGGAAACGCCCTGTGCCGCATATTCCGACAGCAGCGCGATGTTATAATTGATGTCATCCAGAATCTTATCTTGACCGCCGGCGCTGATCCTGGCGATGCCGCAGCATTTGACCTCCGGCAGGATTACCCCGATGCCGTTTTGCTCCAGAACCTCAATGACCGCCAACCCTTCTCCTTCCGGCTCGTTGTAGTTGGCAAAACATCCAAGAAAAAACACCACTTCGCCGGTTTTATGATGCTGCTTGCGGCCCTTGAGTGTTTTTCTGAGGGTGTGATTGCGAAACTGGGGCAGATGCCTTGTCGCTTCCAGACCGATTATCTTCTGCAGCCCCCAACGCGCCGGGTAAAGCGACGCCATGAGATTCGTAATCGGCGCGAATTTGCTGCCCTGTCTGCACAGCGTGGCGGTATCGGTCAATACACGACTCGAAAAATCCTCCCCCTTTCGGCGTACAACCTCGGATCGACCGGCCACCGATAGCCACGGCACGTCGACCCCGGAAGGACATTCGGTCAAACACCTCTTGCAATTGATGCATGAATCGATGATTTCCTTGAATGCGGGGTCCTCCAGGACCTTGGGATCGAGTTTACCGCTCATCAACTCCCGACAAAGAGTCACCTTTCCCCTGCCCTTGGCCCATTCCTCCAGGTGACTGCCGGCGATCGGGCAATAGGATCGACATTTGGCACATCCGGAGCAGTTCACGATTTGCTCCTGCAGACTGGCCGCGTCAAATGAAGTGCCGGTTTCAACGATGCTGAAATCCGGCCCATATTTCAGGTGCGCTCCAAGAAGGTAATCGTTTTGCGATATGATAACACCCGGGTTCATGATTCCATCCGGATCGAACAGCTCCTTGATCTCCAGCATCGCCTTATAAAGGTTGGGATACTGGCGCGCTACATACTGGGTTCGCAGTCTGCCGTCGGCATGTTCTCCGCTGATGGTCCCTTTAAGGCTCATAACAAGTTCGAACACCGCGTCTGCAAGTTCCAGCATGGTTTCGACATCTTCCGGTTGCCTCAGGTCCAGGATCGCCATCGTATGCAGATTACCGTCACCTGCATGCCCATAGATAGCTGCCTTTACATTAAATTTGTCAAAGAGGCCGCGCAAACCGCTGATATAATCCGATAGTCTGCTGACATGGACCGCCGCGTCCTCTATAAATGCGACCGGCCGTCGGGGACCTCTCATTCTGTTGAGAATTGGGCCGGAGATGGAACGAACCTTGGCGAAGCTTTCCATTTCCTCCTTGTTTCCGGCCTGAACGACGCTGACTGCCAGACCGTTTTCCCCAAGCAGGCATTTTCTGACCGACTCGAATTTGTCCCGAAGTTCTTCTTCGCTGTCTTCCTGGAATTCAATAAAGAGGGAAGCCTCGGTATTTTCCGGAAAATATTCTGAAAGCTCGGGCTTTTGCTCCCTGGCCAGATCGAGGATGTGTTTTTCCATAATCTCGATCATCGACGGCCCCTCCCCGAGAATCCGTTGAGTCGCCTCACCCACCTTGCCAAGGTCATCGAAATAGACAAAGCCGCTCAGAGTCTTCTTCGGGATCGGCATCAGACGCAGGGTGGCCCCGGAGACCAATGCGAGCGTCCCCTCAGAGCCCACCAGCATCGGGGTCAGATCGATGAAGCCATCCTCGATCAGATCCCATAGGTGATAACCACAGGAGTTCTTTGTGGTAAAGGGCCGCTCCCGTTCCATATATTCGCTGTAATTATTCAGAATAACGGGGACATTTTGGTAGAGCCTTTCCTCAAGAGGCTGCGATGCCCCGGATGTCTCTCCGGCGCCTGAAGGCAGTGCCCTGGGTCCTGTCTGCACGATTTCCCCACTGGTCAGAACAAGTTCCAGCGAGCGGACCTGGGACCGGGTCGTCCCGTATTTGACTGCATGGGGACCGCTGGAATTATTGGCAATCATCCCGCCGAGCGTGGCGGAATCTTTTGTGGACGGATCGATCGGAAAATAAAGATCGTATGGCTTCAAATACCGGTTGAGCTCTGCAAGCACAATACCGGGCTGTACCCGCACCCATTGCTCTTCTGCACTGAAATCAAGGACCTGATTGAGGTATTTGCTGAAATCGATCACGATTCCCGCTCCAAGCTCGTTGCCCGTCCGGCTCGTTCCTCCTCCGCGCGCTGTAATAGGGATCTTATGCTCCCGGGCGAATCTCACGGTTGCAATAAGATCGTTCGTCGATCGGGGCTGGACAATTGCCTGCGGTTTTATCCGATAAAGCGAGGCGCCGCTGCTGTAAAGGGAACGGCTCAAGTCACTGTACAGGACGTCACCTTCAATCTGGCTGTTCAAGGTTTCAAATAGGGGGTCTTTTACCTCCGATGCCATTGTTATTCGAAAAGCTCCTCTGAAGTATATAGCTTAGTTTCCATCCATAAATGGCCTTTTTGCCCAATTTCTGCGTCAGTTGATTGAACTTTCGCTATGAGTTCGCTCAGTTTCATTTTTGCTTCGGATAAAGATAGAGTCTCCATATGAGGACCTCCATTATAGTCGACCAAAATTATGGTCATAATTTAATGGAATTCTTTCAAGGCGTCAATACGATATAAAAGGCCACTCGCGATTTCTTATTAACGAACGGTGAGTTTTATTTAATTTTAAAAAATGCTTCATCGAACTCCGGTTTGCCTTTGTAACGCTTCATAAAAATTCCCGGGACTTTATCCATGTTTTCAAAGGTTGCCGGATCGACTTCGATGCCGGCTTTATGCAGCGCCTCGCAGACAGCTTCGGGTTTCGGCGGGCAGCCCTTGACCGCGATCATCTCTTTTATGTGCGGATTGTTCTTATGGGCCTGATACATGCATTTGCCGAAAAGGATCGTTTTTTTCCTGTCCGGGGAGGGTTCCATGACCTTGCCGCTCAGGATTTCGACATCCTCCCAGGGCTGCCCTTTCCAGGCCTTGGCAATGGCGGCCAGGATCGTGCCTGTCATTCCAGAACAATAGGTGCACAGGCTGAGATCGTATTTGTAGAAGGATAGACCCTGGATTCCCATTTTCTCCATAGGCAATGGCAGGGATTTGTCTTCGTTGAATGGAAAGTCATGTCTGTGCGGAGACGCCACGCTTTCAATGGACTCGCCGATAATATCCACGTCGGTGAGATCCATGGGCCTTTTGCGGTTTCGGGCGGCATGGGCCAAATGGGGCACATCTCCGGGTTCGTATCCAAGGGCTTTGGCACCGACCATATCGGCTGACAGTATGTCCGCGGAAGCGATCAACACGTCGCTGCGGTGCATGATGCCATCGACATTCGGCCCGCGTTCGGCGGTATAAATACCATCTATCAGGGTGAACAGGGGCGGCATCTTATCTGCCAGCCTGGAAACCCAGTAGTGTAAATCTTTTACCGGATGGGTGTTGTGGCACTTTTTACGTGATGGTATGTCGATCATTCCTTTGAGGTTTTTGATTCCCAGGCTGACGGTAGTCATGGAGTGTGTTTTCAATACCGGCAGATCCACCACAAAATCGGCGTTCAGGATATCCTGGCAAAACTTTACCACGACCCCGTCACCCAGATCCACTTCTTTAAAAGGCCGTTGCCAGATATTGATCGGTTTGACCCCGTAACGCTTTTTTAATTCACCGTATCCCAGGGATTCGAAGGCGTGGGATTGGGTCTCCATATCTTTGGGATTTCGCAATACTGTTCCGTCACTGATGACAATGTCATCGATTCCCCGTTCCTTGAGCAGCACCACCATGTCGTGCACCACGCGGGAGGTCGTGATGACCCCGTATTTGGGAAACTCGACAGCCTTTGTCCAGAAAACGATATTGGGTTTGATAAAGACTTTCGCCCCGGCAGACATATGATCCAGCCCTTTTGAGAGTTCGACGGCCTTCCTGACGGATTCGAGTGGTTTTTCATATTTTACGATCGAGACAAGCTTGTTGGTCATAAGGTTCTCCGTCAGTCGGTTAATCGGTTGGCCCGTTGGGCGGATTAAGCCGTTTTTTATGCATGTTTTTTCTGCTGTCAATGTAACCGAAAAAAAATCCCCCTGGCCCCACTTTACAAAAGGGGGAATTATGGAGACGTCTATGTTTTTACACTTTTCCCGGTATCAACTCAAAGCAATGTTCGTTCTCGATCTGTTCTCCTGTTTTCAATCCTTTTTTTAATGGATCTCCAAGGTCCTTTCGTAGACCTGCCGCGCCTTCTTCTCATCTATTATTTCGGACAGTTTTTCTTTGTAATCCCTAAAACGGGCTATTTCTAATATGTTACCGTACATATGAGGATTAAATTTGTCAAGAACGTAGATAAGGCTATCAAATGGTCGGCTTTACAGAAATTTTAATTTTTCATCACACCTGTTTTCTTATATTCAGACGATTGGCGACTAATATTTAACTCTTTTGCAATAGCATCCAATTCCTTGAGCATATCAAGTGTAAAGTCAACGTTCACCCTTTTCACCGGGGTCAGCGAGTACTATCACGATATGGTTCACAAGGACTTCGAAGACGTCATTGAACCACATGATTGGTCCGACCTGTATTCAAAGGTCGTTTCTTGAACCAACTCCGAGCCACCCATCCGCGAGTACTATCACGATCGGGTTCACCCGGACTTCGGAGATGTCATTGAACCAATTGATTGGTCCGACCTTTACAATCGCCGAACAGCCCATGAACCCAATTGATATTCTGCCATGCCTGTTTTGTTTTGTTCATCAGAACACCGTGGCCGCACCAGGGATATTGATCCAACTCCTAGCTACTAAATTTTCCCGGTCATAATCTGATCGAAAAATTTTCCTGCGTTCGATCCCCCCGGATGATCACATGGTGCAGTGCGCCCGTGGCATCTTATTCTCACTTTCCTCGGCACGATTGCCGGCTATTACATCTTTTTTTTTTGAAGGTAAAGCATAAAAGCATAGATGTCCTTATTATTCCCAAGGCGCTGACTTTCCGCCGACCAGTAGTTAGTTCAGCGCCTTTGTATGTCGTCTTTACACCCACCAGCTAAAAGTCGCTAAAATCGCCCTCCCCCACCGGAAGGGTCTGTTCCGGATCTATATCCTTTGCTCAGTCACGCGCGGCAGGCATGCGCTTAGCGTTTTGTGGCGAGTCCTGTAGGCTTTGAGCTTTACGAGTTGACTTTCCAGATGGTTTAGCTCCGGAGGTACGGCTTTTCCTGGTGCCATTTGCGCTTTTTCCTACCAAGGCCGCCAGGTCTCCAACAAAAGCCATCATCTGTTCGGCCTGAGCGCTCATCTCTTCAGAGGCGCTGGCGTTCTCCTCGGCGTTGGCGGCATTGGACTGGGTGACCTTATCCATTTCGGTCACCGACGAATTGACCTGTTCAATACCTTGCGTCTGCTCTTTTGAGGCCGCCGCGATCTCAGCCACCAGTTCACCGACTTTGGATGTGCTGCTGGCCACCTCAGCGAAAGCCTCATTGGTGCGGCTCACCAAATCCGTGCCATCAGTAACCTTCTTGACCGTACCCTCGATCAAGCCGGCGGTATCCTTGGCCGCATCCGCCGCCCTGATGGCCAGGTTTCTGACCTCATCTGCCACCACAGCAAACCCGGCACCGGCTTCCCCGGCCCGGGCGGCTTCGACAGCCGCATTTAAGGCCAGAAGATTGGTCTGAAATGCGATCTCGTCAATGGTCTTGATGATTTTAGAAGTCTCTATGCTGGCGCTGGAGATTTCATTCATGGAGCCATTGAGCTCGGCCATGGAAACATTGGCCTGCTGAACCACCTGGATAGCTTTCCTCATGAGGTTGTCTGCTTCGGAGGCATTATCGGCATTCTGTTTAGTCATCGAGGACATCTCCTCCAATGAGGAAGAGGTCTCTTCAATGGCGGCCGCCTGCTCGGATGCACCTTCGGCGATAGACTGGCTGGCGGATGAGATTTGCCCGGATGCGGAAGTGACCTGCTCGGCATTTTCGCTAAGTCCATTGATGGCGTAATTGATGGGGCGGGTTATGCCGCGTGCCATAAACCACAATAGGGCCAGCGCAGTCAAGGCACAACCAACACTGATAGCCGTCATCTTCCACATGTTTTTAACCGTCGCACGCATCTGCATGTCAGCCTGGAAAGTGACCTTCTCCTCGGGAATAACAATGCTAACGCTCCAGGGACTTTCGCTCTTACCGATTCTCAGGGGCTTAAAGACTTCGAGCTCACTGCGTTCGTTGGTTGAAACTTGGGTCCTGCCTTCCCGGATGACCGTCAGTGCACTCTCAAAATCCTCACCCATTTCTTTCATCGGCTTGCCCTGCAGCTCCGGTTTGTTGGTGACTGCCGCCAAGGTGCCGTTGTAGCTGATCACAGCGATTCTGGCCGAGCCGTCATAAAGGTCTGCAACATCGCCGGCCATTTCCTGCAGGAAGTCCAGTCTCAAATCGATGCCGGCAATACCGTAAAAGGTATCGCCGACCATGATCGGAGCGACCAGTGAGGTGATCAAAGTGGCTTTGCCCTGCACCGGATACACATACGGGTCGATAATGCATTCGGTTTTGGTCTTTCTTGGCAGCAAGTAATAGTCACCGATCCCCGGCTTTTCATAATCAACCAGAGGCTCCAAAACGGGTTCACCGTTTTCATTGCGTGTCCAGTAGGGGATAAAGCGTCCCGTGCCATCATGACCTTCGGTCGACTTATAAAGGTCGTCTAAGCCGTCCAGCTGATTGGGCTCCCAGGCCGTATACGTGCCGACGAAATTCGGATTACGTTCCAGGATAATTTTCAAAATATTGTTCAGGCCATCGCGATCGAGCTTTAGCTTGGCGCGGCCGTCCTGAATACCAGAAAAAGTCTCGGCCAGCGTGCGGGCTGCATTCATGGCACTTTCCAACTGGGCTTGCAAATAACTGGCCTTTTGACCTGCATTAACAGCGGCAAGATGGTTGGCGTCATCGATTGCCTCCAGTCGCTGGGCGTTTGCGGCGGCTTTCATATTGTGTGCCGAAAAGGCGACGATTGCAGCCGAAGTTATTAGAAGACATAAGCCTGACCATACCACGATCTTCATTTGAATGCTCTTCAACTTCATATTTGCTCCTCGGAGAAACTTGAAATTAATCTGTAAGCTGAGATTGTCGGGCATCTGCCGAAGCGACCGATGCCCGACGCTCCCCGGAAGGGAGAAACACACTCGTAGTCCTAAAACATCGGATTCAGGTAGCTGTCCACATTCTGAGCGGACGCGTAATTGTCGGTGTCCACGTTGAACAGATCGGCAACCTTTGTCGAACCATATATTGAATCCAGCCCTTCGCCTCGGGTAAACGCTTTCCGGTTGCCGGCCAGATCTAGTAAAAAAGCGCCTTGCAGCATGGGTTCGTACTCGCCGGGGGAAACACCGACGCGCTTGCCCATTATCTTGAGTACTTCGGCTTTATTGGCGGGATCTTTTATGAAGTCAACAATACGAAACCATACCTTTGTCACTTTCTCCCACTCTTTCTGATGGGCCTGAAGGCTCTCGTCGGCCACAAAAAGAGTATCATAAATCAGACCGGGTACATCGGCGCTGGTAAAAATAGCCTTGGCTCCCGAAGAGGCGTTGAGGGCCTCACCGGAACTGGGCTGCCAGGCAACAACGGCATCCGCCTTTTTGACTTTCAGAGCCAGGGGAAGCTTGTCCGTCGGAAGGTTGACCAAGGTTATATCGCCCTCCGACATGCCATTTTTCTCCAGGGCTTTACGAAGCAGAAGCTGCTCCAGCAATCCGACTTCCAGAGCCACTGTCTTGCCTTTGAGGTCCGCAACGCTATTGATCCCCGCACGCGCAACGAGCATGTCGGAACCGTTGCTGTAGTCATTGGCCAGTATGGCCTTGCCGGAGCGCCCCGAAGCCCCGGTGACCAGGGCATCGATGTTGGTGATACACACGGCATCCATTTTACCTTCTGCGAAGACGTCGATGGAACCGATATAATCGTACCAGAAAAACCGGGCATCGACACCAGCTTCCTGGAACCAGCCTTTTTGTATCCCGATTTCCCAGGCAACCCAGCCCGGCCAATCGCTATAACCGATTTTCAGAATAGGTTTGTCCGTCGCAGCGACATGGCCGATAATCAAAAATGACACCAAAATCGATACAAACAACATTGCGGTAATTTTTCTTTTCATCCCTTCCTTCCTTCCTTCCTTGTTTGTCTTCTGACTAATTTTTATAGTTACAAAGCGCCTTTCCCACGCAAGGTGCAGTTTAAATGTATCAAGTCCTTTTAATCAGTTATTGATTTTCCTTTGGTATCGGTCGCTTTTAGCTATGGCTTAAATGTTTTCTCTTATTTTATATTCCATGGGATTTCCAGCGACTGATTCCGGCATCGAAATAAAAATCCTGGAATATTTATTCACGGAGGAAGATGCCGGCATGTTTTTATCTTTGAGCCACAATCTGGCGACCGCATCCTCGATCGCATCCCGTCTGGATCAGTCGGCGGAAAAAGTTGCGGCTCGCCTCGATAATATGGCCGAAAGAGGGCTGTTGTTTCGCTTGAAAAAGGCAGACAGCGTGAAATATGCGACCATTCCCTTCGTTCATGTTCTTTTTGAGTTTCAGGTCAAAACCCTCAAACGCGATCTTGCCGAAATGGTCGAATAGTATTTCGAGGAAGCATTTGGCAAAACCCTTCAGCAGGGGGCGGAGTATTTCCTTCGAACCATACCTGTCAATCGATCTATCGACATGGTTCATAATGTGGCAAGCTATGATGATGCCGTGGAGATTTTAAAGGGCAAAGCGCGCATCGTGATTGCCGATTGTATCTGTCGCAAGAGCGCGGAAATTGTCGATAATGGTTGTGGCAAACCCATGGAAGCCTGTTTCATGTTCGGCTCGATGGGACAATATTACCTCGATCGCAATATGGGCAGGGAAATTTCACTGCAGGAAGCCGTTGATATTCTGGCCCGATGCCGGGAGGCCGGCCTGGTGACGCAGCCCGCCACATCGCAGAATCCCTCCGGAATGTGCAACTGCTGCGGAGACTGCTGCGGTGTCCTCAAGGCTTTAAACAAAAATCCCAGACCGGCGCAATTGGTTTTTTCCAACCATGTAGCAGCGGTTGAAAGTGATGACTGCACCGGTTGTGGAACCTGTCTGGATCGCTGTCAGATGAACGCCCTGACGATAAACGCGGACGAAGTCGCGGAGGTGAATACAGATCGATGCATCGGTTGCGGCCTGTGCGTAACGACCTGTCCGACAGAGGCAATAAAACTGATGCCGAAATCCGGGACGGCGTACCATGTTCCGCCGGCAAACAACGCGGAGCAGATGATGCGGATGGCCCAAAAACGTGGGCTGTTATAAATCATGAAAAAATCGGCAATGAATTTGATGGGCTCCATCGTGACCATAATCGGCACTGATTGCGCTGCACAGGACAAGGACATTGGACTGGCGCTCGGCCGTTATGACGGTCATCAATGTCATGTGGCCGAGGTGGCTCACGACAGGCAAGTAGGCCCGGTTGTCGGTACCATCGCAAATTGGATCCCTGCGAATGAACCGACGCTGCTTGCCCTGGATGCTCCGTTTGGCTGGCCGGTATCACTGGGTCAATGCCTTTATACGCATTTCGCCAGTTATGAATGATACAGTGTGCGCATTCGAGGTCTATCCTGCAGCAACCCTAACCGTGAAAGGGTTCATGCAGCCAAAATATAAGAAGGAGCTCCAGGTCCGCAAATCCATCATCACTTCGGTCTGTTTATCATAGATAATCTGAATCTCAAATTATATTTTTATGGGCGTCCACCTTTTTCGACTGATGGGTGACTGATGCGGATCCGCAAATACTGACCGTGAACCTATAAAAACGAAATAACGGGCGCGGAACGGGTAAAAAAACGAGGCTGAGCTGCGGACAGTATGGATATAAGGTTGATGGCTTCCTAAAAAGCCTGGAATTTAGCGTTGACTCAAAAGAAGCAGAGATCATTGCCGGCGCCCAAAAATCGACTTATGAGCTGACTTTTTACGAATCCATCAACAGTCAATCAAAAAATGCATTTTTTTTTGACTGAGGGGGGTGTTTTTACTCTTGACAAGCCCTTTAATGGGTGACCCCTTTATTTATCTTACATTTTTTCCTTTTATATAATATTTTGCCATTACATTGGCAGGGATCATACTCCCGCCTGTGGCCCAGACGATATGGGTTGCGTTAAGCATATACTGATGCATCGAATGTTTATCAAGGTATCGTTTTCCTTCGGCAGATTGGTGTAGTTTATAAGCTCCCGACATTCCGGCCAAAGCTGACGGTTCAAGAGATATCTTTCCCAATCTGAAAGCTAAATAAAGCATTCTATAGAGAGTTGCATCTTTGACTGTATAAACGCCACTTATCATTTCATTAAGTGTTCTTCCCACAAAACCGGAGGGAGTTCCTACGGCGAGACCATCGGCATCTGTTTCATTATTGAGACCAAAATCACGTACACTGATTTTGTTATGAAGTTGGGTCATCATTCCTAAAAGCATACAAGGTGAAGACGTTGGCTCGGCAAAAAAACAATGAACATGATCTTTGAAAAGTTGTTTCAAACCAAACGCAATTCCGCCTGGCCCACCCCCAACGCCACAAGGCAAGTATACAAAAAGAGGGTGTTCTCTATCTACGAGTATATTCATTTCCTGCAATTGCCTGTTAATGCGTGTTGCAGCGACAGAATATCCTAGAAAAAGATCTGTCGAGTTTTCATCGTCGATGAAATGCATGTTTGGATCAAGGTCGCTTTGTATCCTTCCTTCTTTAACTGCTATGCTATAGTCTGACTGATATTCAATGACAGTTACGCCTTTTTGCCGTAACATATCTTTTTTCCATTTTTTCGCTTCAGAAGACATATGCACGGTAACGTGAAATCCTAGTTTAGCGCCAATAATCCCAATACTAAGACCCAGATTTCCAGTAGACCCAACAGCAATTGAATAGCGTGAAAAAATCTCTCGGCACTCATCCCTACTAAGGGTTGAATAATCGTCATCTACAGTTAATAAGCCATGTTTAAAAGCTATCTTTTCGGCGTACTTTAAAACTTCATAAATGCCGCCACGTGCCTTGATCGAGCCAGAGATGGCAAGATGGCTATCACATTTTAGCAAAAGTGTTCCAAACAACTCAACCCCAAATTCTTTTTCTAAACAACTTTTAATAGCAGGGATCGCAATCAAGGGTGATTCAATGATACCCCCTGTTTTTTTTGTCTCTGGGAAAACCTCACAAATATAAGGGGCAAAACGACTAAATCGATCTTCTGCGTCTTTAATATGTGTATCCGAAAGTAATATTCTTCTTTGAGCATTTTCGAACGTGTTGTAATTGGGATTATTCCAAAATACTTCCTCCGCCGAAATTATGTCTTCCAGTAACGGATATTTTTGTATCCATTCCTCTATAGATTTATCTGCAATCATACTGTCTGTCTTTCTTTTGAATGTCGATATTTATATGCTGATTGTCGACAACATCCCCATTATATGATTCTAAAGTCAGGGACGTATCATTAAAAAAAAGATCATAGCCATTAGCAAAGCCACTGAAGTTTGAGAAGGTCAAGAGCATCTCCCCACGTTTCAATGGTTCTCTTCTTTCTTCCTCTATGCAGGGGGTTTATATACCCTCTGATTTGGTTATAATGGTCTCTCAACCCACATCTTATCCAATCAGAGTCTGCTTTCCAGAGTCTTTCAAGCACGCATTTTTCTCCTGGGAGCACTTCTTTTTCTTCCACCAATTTTCCGTTTTCAATTATGTTTAAAAAAACAGGATCGGACCCTTTTTCAAGAAAGAGCGAAAAAGTTAGCGGAACATCTGCAAGACTTCCAATTTCCGTTCCAGGAAGCAACACATTTCCCTCTGAAATGTAGGAAAAATTACAGTCACAATCGATAAATATCTGCGCCCTGTGTTTTTTTATCCCTTCAAGCATCGAGAAGAGGGATCCGGATTTTGCATATATTTTTGTTACCGGTTGACCCAACTGTGAATCGGAATATTTTGTATGGGTATCACTGCCGCCAATACCTGTTATATAAAAACCGTTGTTCCATAATATATCCATCAGGGCAACTGCTTTTTCGTTTGCATCCCCGATATTTCTATCATAAGGGTCGGTTATAATCTCTATCGAATCGATCTGTGAAAGGGGAAGATCATTGTACTGCCATTGCCATGGCTCCATAAAAGGGTGATTTATTGAAATTAAAACTGCTTTTTCCCTAAACCGTTTTATCTGTTTTTCAAGGGATTTCCACGATGGTTTCGGTCCTTTGGAAATTAGCCCTTCCGGCACAAAATTGAGTCCGTGCGCATTAAAATGCCCAATAGCGGTGGTGACTTCATAAGAAGGGAACACCGTGATTCCACTTTTTTCAGGAAATCCGGTTGAAAGTATATTATGCTCTGTAATAAAAAAGAAATCGAGGTTTTTAGATACCCCTTCATCTAACAGTTCCAAAGCGGTTGCAGAACCGTCTGATAGCCTTGAATGAACATGGAAGTCACCTGAAAGCCATTTCTCCCCAAGGGTTTCATTGTTTTCAGGCTCAAATTCTTTAAGAATAATCTGCCCTTTTTTCATTTCGTCGCTATTAACCCAGCAGACACCGTTTTCAGACAGGCTTCCTAAATCCCCATTCCCTGCAAATACCTTTACCTCAAACGATACTTCTCCAAACATTCTGTTGAGCCGGGGAGCATATGTGATAACTTTTATTTTCCATTGCCCTTTTTGTATTTTTCCAGGAACGGTGCCGATTTCTGATCTTGCTTTATCCTCATGAAGCAGGACATTCGATGGTTCAGCCGAGCTTTGGTGTTGTACTCTCAGAAGTCCAGACGGATCTTCCACGTGGAAAAATAGCTCCGCCCCGCTCCCAAAAAACTCGAATGTCAGAGATAAAAGATCTTTATCCAACTGAAACGATGTTTCAGAAACAAAGTGAGCCGGCAGATCCGTATGCACAAAACCGTTTGTTTTAAATATCATATCCATCACTTGAGGGTAGGGTCAAGCTTATCCCTTGTCCAATCGCCCAGTATACTCATTGAAAGTGTTGTAAAAAATATAGTGATCGCAGGTATTACTACAAGCCACCATGCTGTCAGGATATAGTCTCTTCCAAAACCTACCAGATTACCAAGACTTGTGTTCGGTGGTTGAATACCAAGTCCCAGAAAACTTAAAGATGTTTCCAGCATGATTAATTTGGGAAAGTTCAATGTCATATTGACCAGCAGGGTGTTTCCAACGTTTGGAAGAATATGGCGCAGGTATATTCTCAAAGGAGATGCACCGAAGGTTCTGACCGCCACAACGTATCCCTGTTCCTGTGCGGCCAGGGCAAGCCCCCGCGCAAACCTGGCATACATTTCCCATCCATACATTCCCATTACCCCTATAAAAAGAAAAATATTGTTTTCAAAAAAAGCAATGACTGCAAGAGCAAGGATCATATAGGGCAGGCTTGCCTGAAAATCCACAAGCATCATGACAATTTCATCGACAATACCACGGAAATGAGCTGCGGCAAATCCGATTGTTGACCCTATGACAGCGCATATCAATGTTCCGAGTATTGCGACAAGAAGACTCATCCTTATAGAAAAATAGAGCCTGCTCAGGTTGTCTCTTCCCAGATCATCTGTTCCGAGGACATAGGATGTATTCCCTCCTTCCATCCATACAGGAGGAAGAAGTCTTGCGAGAAGATTTATTTTCTGATGGTCGTGGGGTGCAAGGAGCGGTGCTGTAAAACCAATGATAATAATGGCAAGAAGCCACACGGCAGCAAAAGCGACGATCAGACTCTTACCCTTAAATCTTTTTTGGGTTGTCTTTATTCTTTTACTACTGGTTATGGTATCCTGCATGACTATTCGTTCCTTTTTTCAATACTGATCCTTGGATCAAGCCATCCGTAGAGCAGATCCACTGCAAGGTTTGCCATGACCATTGAGCAACTGATAAACAACACGATCACCTGTACAACATTGTAGTCACGGCTCTTTACAGAAGAAACTAAAAGCCTTCCGACACCTGGCCAGCCGAAAATAGACTCCGTTATAACCGCGCCTGCGATAAGAAGCCCGACCCAAAAACCCATGATTGTGACAACGGGTATCGCAGCATTTGGTAGGGCATGCCGTCTAACCGCCTGCTGCCATGAAAGTCCTTTTGCCATAGCTGTCTTCATATATGGCTGATAAAGAACTTCAAGCATTGCAGAACGGGAAAACCGGGCAAATACAGCCGACTCAACGATTGTCAAGGTCATCACCGGCATGACATAATGGGTCCATGAACCGCTCCCTGTCGATGGGAGCCACCCAAGCTGTATTGAAAAAAGGAGGATAAGAAGTACGGCAAGTACAAAGGTGGGTATACTGTATCCGGCCACAGCAAACAACATGATAACACGGTCCTTATAGCTATTACGATAAAGAGATGCCAGCAGCCCAAAAGATATCCCGACCAAGAAAATGAGAAAAGTCGAGATCGTCATCAACGTAATGGTATTGAACATCCTCGAAGTAACAGATTTAACAGCGCTTGTTCCTTCGAGAATTGAAAGACCCAGATCTCCATGCAATGCATTCTTTACAAAAGTGAGATATTGAACGCCTATGGAATCATTTAACCCCCATTTCGCCTTGAATGCTTCAACAGCCTCAGGACTTGCTTCAAGGCCAAGTACGGATACTGTGGGGTCACCTGAAAGCCTTAATATCATAAAAACAAACGTCGTTACCAAGCAGACGGTAAACAGCGCTCTCATCACCTTTCTTATAACATAGGCACTATTCATTATTCCTCCCTTCTTTAATAGCAAAGCATGCAGCCTTTCTTCCATCAGACAGTGTTATAAGCTCCGGCTGCTCTTCCGAACATTCCGGTCTAACAACCGGACACCTCGGATTGAACCTACATCCCGAAGGCGGTCGCAATAGGATAGGAATTTCCCCCTCCAAAATAATCTCCTCCCGCTTTACCCTTGGATCAGGAATCGGAATTGCAGCGATAAGTGCTTTTGTATACGGGTGAAGGGGATTATCAAATAAAGTTTCATTTTTCCCGTATTCGACGATATTTCCCATATACATTACTGCGGTACTTTCACAAAGATGCCGTACCATTGAAAGGTCATGGCTAATAAATAAAAGAGTAATGCCTCTTTCTTCCCTGATCTTCATAAAGAGGTTTACAACCTGGGACTGTATTGAAACATCAAGAGCTGATATTGGTTCATCACAGATTAAAAAATCAGGATCCAAAATCATTGCTCTTGCGATGACAACCCTCTGCCGCTGTCCTCCTGAAAGTTGGTGAGGATACATTTTCCCGTGGCTTTCTTTCAACCCGACAGACTCGAGAAGAGAAACAGATTTCCGGTAATAGTCCTTAATATTTCTTCCATAATGAATAATAAGTGGTTCATATATCTGTTCAATAACAGGAATACGGGGATTGAGCGCCCCCATAGGGTCTTGGAATATATACTGGATATTGCGTCTTGTTCTTTTTTTTTCTTCCCCCTTTAGTCTGCTAAGCTCCTTTGAACCATAAACAATTGACCCTGCGGTGGGGGCATAAATATTCATAATCAGTTTGGCAACGGTGGATTTTCCGCATCCGGATTCACCGACAAGCCCTAACGCCTCCCCCTTTTTGATGGAAAAATCTATCCCGTTAATCACATGTACATATGATTTTTTTTGCCAGGGCATTTTACGTTTTTTTAAAAGGAATTTTTTTGACAGGTTTTTTACCACTAGAAGATCATCTGCTTTAGTTTTTGCTGTCATTTCCAAACCGGTTCCTCGGTTACAGGATTGAAACAAAAATAATGCCTCATCTCTTCGGTTACCCGTGGGGGAGAATTATCCCTGCACACTTCTGTAACCTTTATACATCGTTCGAAGAACGGACAGCCTTTTGGCAGATTTTCAGGAGCTGGAACAACTCCTTCGATTGTGACGAGCAGTTCCACCTTCTTGTCAATTCTTGGTTTTGAGTTGAGAAGCCCCAACGTGTAGGGGTGCTTTGGTTCAACTAGTACCTGTACAACAGGACCATATTCCATGATTCTTCCGCCATACATGACCGCCATGTTATCGCATGTTTCTGCAATGACACCGAGGTCATGGGTAACAAGAATTATTGCCATATTTCTTTCTTTACATAGTTTTTTTAAAAGTCGCAGAATCTGAGCCTGTATGGTGACATCAAGTGCAGTTGTCGGTTCATCCGCGATGAGAAGTTGTGGATTACCGGCTAACATAATTGCAATCATCACCCTTTGGTTCTGCCCTCCGGAAAGCTGGTGCGGGTACTCTCCCATCCTTCTTTCCGGGTCCGGAATCCCAACTTCTTTCAACAGTGCAACCGCCTCTGCCTTGATGGTAATTGCAGAATTATGCTCCCCATCGTTTCTCAGTAATAGGGCTTCCATTAACTGGTTTCCAACCGTTTGTACCGGATTAAGAAAACTCTGGGCATCCTGAAATATAATCGCAATCTCTCTTCCCCGTATGGCAACAATATCACGCTCCGGACAACTAAGTGTATCCATTCCGTTAAACAGAACTTCACCTTCGGTCCACCCCCGGTCACCGAGAAGTCTGATTGCCGAATAACAAGTAACACTTTTTCCGCTTCCAGATTCGCCGACAAGACCCAGGATTTCGCCGGCCCTAACCCCCAGAGTAACTCCCCGCACAACAGGTTTTCCCTCGTGTGCCCCATTAAATCCAACAGAGAGGTCTTTTATTTCCAATAGTGGTTTATTATCTTGCCAAGTGGGCATTATATAGCTCCCAATTAAATTTCTATTCATATTGCAGCAGATTGTCATGATGTAACATATTAGTCAGAATGGTATAGTTAATCATAAAGGGATCTACCTATTTGGGACTCGCTCGAATTTCTCGTGGAACCGATAAACCGGAATTTATTGTTTACTCGAACAAGCCACTGGGAGCGCACTTGCTATCGCGAGCCAGCCTTTGCTGTAAATAACTATGTCTTCAGGATGGAACTACTTGCGCTCGGGCCTATCAGGTTCGTGAGTATTTCCGGGATAGTAGATAAGACAGGGTTTGATCAAACCTGAGCATTGGGATATTTTTTCTTTCTGATTGCAATGAGCGTCAAGAACTCGAAAACAATATTTGATGCAAGACAGGATGTTATATCAGCCGGATCAAGATCTGGAAGGATCTCAACAACATCAAACCCTATAAAATGAAGTCCGTTAAGTCCACGTATTAACTTCAGGGCCTCCCTTGAGGTAAAACCACCGGGGACAAGCGTTCCTGTACCTGGTGCATAGGCAGGATCGCAAGCATCGATATCAAATGTTACGAAAACCTTACTGGTCCCGATTTTCCTGTGAACCAACTTAATTACCTGATCCAGGCCCATATCAAGCGCCTCATCAGCCGAGATCACTGTAAAACCCCTGCCAGTAGATTCTTCCAATGAATGTTCGCCGTAATACGTTCCTCTCATCCCGATCTGTATGGTTTTTTCAGGAATAAGTAGCCCTTCATCACATGCCCGGCTAAAAGGGGTTCCGTGTGTATATTTTTTCCCAAAATAAGAATCTGCTGTATCAAGATGGGCATCAAAATGAACAAGAGCGACTGGACCGTGCTTTTTACACAATACCCGTAACTGAGGCAGGGTTACAGAGTGATCACCTCCAATTACAACAGGAATAACGCTGTTGTCTGTAAACAGTTTAATTTCCTCTTCAACTGCCTCATAGGTATCGAGAATATATCCGGGAAGCACGTTGAGATCCCCGTAATCAACACCTGAAATATAGTCGAAAATATTTATTTTGTGATAAGCATTATAGGGCTTAATCAATACAGAAATACGCCTTACAGCCTCGGGTCCAAATCTTGCGCCAACCCTGTAGGTTGCGCCTGTATCAAAAGGAAGACCCATTACTGCGAAATCAAACCCTTTGACAACCCGCTCATGGGGGAGACGCATAAATGTCTTAATACCCGCAAATCTGGGAATTGATGATGAATCCACTACCTTGCAACGTTCCTTTTGCGACATTTCCATGATAGGTATACCCTTTGTCAACGTTCATTCCAGTTAGAGGCTATTTCGTGCCGGAAGCTTTTCAGATAGTTCATGAGCTTGCTTTTCCAGCTTGGTTTTTAATACCGTCTTTTCCTGATACGCACATAGAACCTATTTTTAAAAATTACCCTATCGCTGTTATGACAGCTATAGGGTAATCACTTTTATTCAACCATTTCCAGCTTTCCAGATCTGAAATCCATCAAGTGTCCTACAGAAGCCTTCCATTTGATGTTATCGCTTACCCCATAGAAAAGAGGAAGCAGGTAAAGATAGGTTCCCGGCGGATCCTGATTTTCCGAAATCTCAAGCATTTGGGCGACTGCTTTTCTTCTTGCAGCAGGGTCACCGTCATTCAGAATCTTATATGCCTTGTTAAAATCTTCGTTGTGCCACATATTATGTACCTGAAACCATCCGTCTGGCCCATACAGTCTTGCAATCTGTGAAAGAGGGTCCGGGAAAATGGCGGTTGCCGACCAGTTTATGATACCGCGCCCTTTGGCTGCCTCATCTGTTTCAATTTGACTCCAGTTTTCTTTGAGATCAATTTTTACATTAAGACCCACAGATGCCCACATTTGCTGAAGGATTTGAGCTGTAGCAACTTCTCCCGTGTAATAATCCGTCATATATCGGTAATTAATTTCTTCCCCTTTATAGCCTGTCTCTTTCAGAAGTTGTTTTGCCTTTTCAGGGTTAAACCCCACAGGCTTGAACTCATTGATATACATTTTTCCAAAGTTTTTCATTTGAACACCTTTCGGCACCTCGGAAAGTTCTCTGAAAATCGCTTTGTTAATGAGCTCTCTATCTATGGAATAATTAAGTGCGAGTCTGATTTTCGGATCCTTTAATACAGGAGATGCGACTTCATCATAAATGATCAACCTTACATTGTTTATGGGTCCGCCTACGACCTTATAGCCTTTTGCTTTTTCGATTGTCTTGAACTGATCCGGCAATATCTCCGTGATAATATCATAATCTCCGGAGAGCAAACCCATAACTCTCGGTGCCATCTCCGGTACTACCATATATTTGATGGCGTCAACGGGTGCTTTTTCACCATAGTACTTATCAAATTTCTTAAATATGATATATTCATCCGGTTTGAACTCATCAACATAGTATGCGCCAAAACCAACGGGACGAACCATCCAGTCTTCCCAACTTTTTTTAGCCTTATAAGAATCACCGCATATGATTGCGGATGTTTGATAGGTAAACCTGAGAAGAAGAAGGGGATCCAGCTCTGCTTTTTTGAATCTTACGGTATGGTCGTCCATCTTTTCAATGGATTCAAAAAGACCGGTAAACTGCTTGAAGGTGTCATATCCGGGATCTTCCGGATTTTTTGCCCTTCCCGCTCCGAAGGATACCAGCACGTCATCTGCATCAAGCGGATATCCTGCATGGGAGACAACATCTTTTCTTAATGCAAATTCAACTGTTTTCGAGTCTATCTGCTTCCAGCTTTCTGCAAGCCTTGGAATAATCGTTCCGTCCTCTGCAACTTCAATCAATGTTTCATGAATGTTTTTCATAACACGCTCTGATACGTTATCACTATTGGCCACTGTATCTAAAAACGTTGGGTTTTTAGATACTGCGATTTTCAGAACTTTCTCAGAGCCAGCAGCCATGGACACAGTTGTTAAAAGAATCATCAAGACAATAAATAGCTTTTTCATTGGTTCCTCCTCATATTAATGATTTATATTTACTTCCCGAACGATTGTTTGTTGCCCATCATAAAAATGAAATCATTTTATATATAAATCCGGGGACTCCGGATCGCCACCGAATGTAACAACCTCATCCTAATAAATGCTTTTGCAGTTCATTACGAGAAATCACTTTTCTGGAAAAAAATAAAAGGACTTGACTGGGTTAACCCTAAATAGTAAATTCGTTTTAAAATCAATATTAACAGCATCGAAGGCAAAATATTGATTTTTGGGTTAACCCAGATGATTTTAATTCATAATTAAAATACAATTAATTGCTTGTCAAGCAAAAAATACGACATGGGAATATCAATTGATAAAATACTCAAAGTATAGCCACTAATTCAGTATAAAGGAGAGCAAATGGCGGTTTTAAAACGAAATAGCATATATAATAAAAATGATAATCTGCCGGAATACACATTGATAAAACAATATTTGCTGAACGCAATTTCAAAAGGTTTTGTTTCGCCGCATCAAAAACTGCCTTCGGAACGTGAGCTATCAGAGCAGTTTAGCGTCAATCGAAATACCTCGCGGCATGCCTTAAATGTATTGGAAAAAGAAGGACATATTTATCGTTCCGGAAGGAGGGGCTGGTTTGCCAATGGCAATCGGATGGTATACAATCCAGCTGAACACATTAACTTTGCCAAGCTTGCAGTCCAGCAAGGCATGGTACCCTCATGGCATGTTTTCGATACCGAACAGATTGAGGCCACTGTCACAACTGCCGCTTTATTTAATGAAGAGCAGGGAACGCCTCTTTACTTTGCACGGGAAACGGCATCGATTGACAACTGGCTGGTATATTATTCTGAAATATTTTTCAATTCCAGGCTATGCCCCGATATTCTTCCAAAAATCGCCACTCAGCCAACAACCGATGTGCTAGAAAAAGAATACAACTTCAAGGTTAAACAAAAAGAATTGCTGATTCGGCCGATCCGTTTACAATCAAAGATTCAAGATTTCCTTAACGTCCCGCCGGGTACACCAGGCTTGTACATCAGAAGGACGAAGTGCATAGAGGATGGTTCAATTATAGAAATAGATCATGAATACTGGAGATACGATGCCATTGAGCTGTGTGTTAAATAGAATGTCCCCTAATATGCATTACAGGATAGCCTCCAGATAAGGCCGCATGACCTTTTCCACTCTGCAGATTTTAGCATAGTGCATGAGAGCGTCCACATTGACGCCTCTCCGTTCGCGGTAAAACCGAACCGCTTCCACTACCGTTACCGTGTCGAGACCGATTTTGTTTCGAAGCTTGAAGCAGTCGGCAAGCGTCTTCTCGGGGCTGTATATGCGCACGCTTACACCGTCGAGTTCATGCCTCTCAACGCCGGCATTACAGCCTCCTGGATTGATAATGCGTACTGACCATCATTCCTGTACCTGCTCACAAGGATTCGTAATTCGTCGGCAAGCTCACTACTTCTGAGATTTTGCGCTTGACCGTGTCTACTTTTTTGGGGGAAAATCCAGTTGTTTGATCTGTGATTTAATCTGCGTCATTTTTCTCTCCGTGCCGCATTCTTTAGCGGCAGACGCGGCTCGACGCCACCGCGGGGGAGGATAGTCTTGTCCGCCGAAGCGACCCATACAAAACGTGACTGCGATTTACTCCCCTTGTAGGCGGAAACCCGGAAACGGAGCACATGCAGGCTGCAACTCATCATGAGCTGCTCGAATTTTTTACTCGGTTCAGCCGACCATACCGCCAGACACCCCTGCTTGCGCAACGCGCGGCGACAGGCCCGGATTCCGTCACGGCCGTACAAACGGCGGTTCCCTGAATCTGTCATCACGCCGGGACCGTTATCGACATCCAGCAGGATGGCATCGTATCTGTTCCTGGAACGTGAGATAAGCTCGACGATATCGCCCGCCTCAAGTTCGACGCGTTCGTCTTCCAGCGGCCGGCCGTTGAGCTCCCCGAGGAACTCACGATTCCATTCGACGACAGCATCCAACAGTTCACCCACCACCACCTGGGCATGGGGGCTGAGCATAGTGAGAGCCTGGCGCAAGGTATAGCCCATACCCAACCCTCCGATGAGGATGCTGGGTGCTTTGTGGCCAGACAGATGCGCACAACCCAACCGCGCCAGCTCCAGTTCCGACTCGTGCTGGCGGCTTAGCATCAAATCCTGGCCGTTGATCTTGATCGAGAAATCACGGCCATGCCGATAAAGCACCATTTCACCTCCGTCCGGGGTCCGGGCTGCAGCTATTCTTAAGATAGGTTTCATGACGGCATCCTAATAGAGACAGGTGGCAGCCGGCGAAGATACCGGCGTCGGCAAAAATGGGGGCGCCCATTAAATTATAATTTTCTAATCAGATATGAGCTTTAACTTTTCGGCTTTGGCAATTTTTTCACCTCGTTTTACCGAAATGCTCACCGCTGGCTGCGAAATCCCCAGTTTTTTTGATAGCTCGGTGGTACTAAAACCCAACTTACTCACCGCCCAATAGCACAATAAGCTGCGGGCCTTGACTGTCTCCGAATGCTTACCGGTTGCCCACAGCTGTTCAGGCGCCATTCCCAGCTCGGATGAAACGCGACTCGCTATTTTTTCCAGATTGTAGCCTTGCGCCTTCAGCCAATAGCGCTTGCCTTTTTCGGAATATTAAACTGACGAGTAAATAGAGCAACTAATATCCACCATCCCGTCATTCTCGCGAACTCGGGAATCCAGTAATCGCAGGGCCTTTTCTGGATTCCGGCTCTCCGCTCCGCTGCGGCCGGAATGACGTATTTAATTGCCGGGTTAAAAAATCCCGAATTCGTTGCGGTGCCAATTAGATTTCTTTTTTTACGATGCTTAAAAGTTCAGGGTTAAAAGAAGCGGCGCCTGGTCCGTTTCCGCCACAATAACCTCGCCATCATCTCCTTTCAGCCTGTTGTTCCCGCAATGGGCTCTGATCATGTGGATCGATTTCAGAATATGGCTTACAAATTCGTCTACCGGCATCATCTCCCCGTAGGTTCGGGTGTATGAGTATATTCTCAAATCGTCTTTTTCCACCGTCCTGGCCATTTCCAAGGCACCGTTTAACAGGGCAAGGACCCTCTTGACGACCGCGACGGTCTTGACCGGCAACGCATCCCACAGAGAAACGGCCGTACAAAAATAAGTGGTCGGCCGGTAGGCTTGCAGTGAAATCGAGTCGTCGTGGATCTTGGCGTCCCGGGCAAAGGCCTTTTCCAGAAATGAGCTTTGGCGGGTCATGGGCAGGTCGGAACGGATATACCCAAGTTCCCAATGCAGGTTGTGGTTGATTTGCCGCACGATCTCAGGCGGCGCATTGACCGGCTTGCCGGGATCGCAAAAAATTGTTTCGTCATGTTCCAATATGGCTCTAATCATTCGAACGCAACCGAGCAGATAGCCGGAGCGGATGCCCGACGGCGAAATCGTCAAGCCATTCTCAAAAAGCGCTTCGGCTTTGTCAAGGGCATGAAAAACAACTCCTTTTGACTGCTGCAGATCCGTTTTGCTGTCCAATACGCCATTGTTTTGGCGTATGTGTCGCAGGCTCAACATAGCCTTTGCCAGATGAACCACGGCATATTCACAGCAAAAGTCTTCCGACAATGTCGTACAGATACCCTGAATGTGAAGACCTTCCTGCTCCGCTTTTCTGAACATATTTTGTGATATGGCGTATGCGGGGGCGTCTATAGCCAGATTGCGATAAAGCATCATGCGAAGGGTCCGGGCGTTTAAAAGGGTCGGATCGATACTCAAAACGATGCGCAGGATTTCTATGGCTTCCCAGAATCGGCGCCGGTAAAAAAAAGTCTTCGCGATTTCAATGCCCAACATGGAATTGTGCGGGTACTTGAAGAATACCGTGGTGGCGTTCGGTCCACCGCATCCATCGGATGAAGGCCCGTTTTCTTCAGGAAACCAGAGCGGCCGAACCAGCGCTTCGGTCGTCGATGCGTCGCTGCGCAGGGATTTGTCCATCAAAAGGCCCGGCACGAAGTCGAAGTAAGTCGAGCTCCAAAACCCGATTACCCACCAGAAATTGAGGGTTTCCCCGTTGAACAGGACCGTTTCTTTGGGTTGGCTGCAGAATATGGTGCGGATGTCGTTGATCAAAAGGCACTGACGGGCGTAGTCGGTGACGCGCATCACCGGGTCGCCGGGCAGTTTTGCATTTAAAAGCGGTGGCAGGTAGTTTTCGATACCAGTGTAATCCCCGGCAGCGATACCGATCGATAAAAACCGGTTTTGGGAATAGTACTTGGAGAGTGCCCAGCGGATGGCGATCTGGTGGGTCAGAGAAACCGCACTCTTGATGCACTGCCGGTAGGATGACGGATTGCTGGCCTCTACTTCCTTGGGAAAATCGACATAGACGGTGGTGATGTCGCGTTCGTGGACCTTGCCCCAGCGTCCGTATAAAAAGCAGGCTATGGATCGCCCGATAAAGTCTTTGAGTTCTTTTTTGAGCCAGTTTACGATTTCATGCTCAATGACATCGCCGCGGCTGTGCAGGCTAAAGCCAATGCGCACGCCTTGTTTGTGGTTGGCGGCCTGTTTGTTTTCGCGGCATAGCTTTCGCAGCGTTTCAAAGTTCCAGACCGGCCCCAGACCGGCGCGTTCGTGCCCTAGCCAGAAAGCGAAGCTCCTCAAGGTGTTTTGCTTGTGGGGCGTGTCGGCCGGCTCCCTTTTAAGCCGTGTCAGCATGGTGTTGCTCACCTTGGGCAGATCGATCTTGTGCTCCTCAATCAGGGCGTTGATGCGGCTGGTCAAGGCCCGCGCCGACAGGCCGAGCTGCAGCAGCGCCTCTTTTTTTTCGAATAACTCCTCAAAACTGAGATGGGTGGGCGGGACGCAGTCGCTATTGGCCCTGGTGTTTTGGCGGATAAACGCTTCCAGGCCATTCGGATCGGCATCGGCGATGATGCCGCTTCGGTAGGCATAATTGATAAAGGATTGAATGATTTTCATGCTGCCGCGGTGTTCCGACAGGTTGTGAAATGTTTCGATGGTTGGAAATGCAGCCAATAGGGCGGATTCGGCTCGATTCTGTTGGTGCATGCTATCTCCTTTTCAATTAAACAGGTCAAATCGCCGGGTTTAACCGGTGCCGATGATAATTTTTGGCTGGTGTGTAAAATTAAAAAGGTTTTGTGTTTCAGTGTAAAATGGCAATTTCACTGAAACACTTTAAAAATTTGCCATTCGTTTTAGCCCACAATAGAGTACCCTAAATGTATTGATTGTCAATATATTTGGTTCCAATAAACACCTTCTCTACATAATAATTTTATATTGTGCTGTAAAAACATTTAATATTGTCTTTAGCGCCATATCTCGAATCGGATCCGATTCACGTCAGCCGCTTCAACTAGCGCTATTGCCAAATATCGAAACGATTCATAGAAGATATTTTGACCCCTTACGATCGAAATTGGAAAAGACCCCACAAGTACAACCCAACACATAACCACTTAAACTAAAGAAAGGAGAGGTCAGAAATGGAGCAATACAAGCTATTTATAGACGGGGAGTTTGTAGACGCGGAAAGCGGCGAAACCTTTGAATCGATCGACCCGGGAAACGGACTGGCCTTTGCGACCGTCGCCAGGGCCGGCGTTGCCGATGCCGAGGCGGCCATATGGGCTGCCAGGCGAGCCTTTGAGAAGGGCGACTGGAGTGGGATGTCGCCCGCCGTCCGGGCTGAAATGCTGTATTAATTTGCAGACCAGATCACCCAGCAGACCCTGCGGCTGACTATAACCGAATCGATGGATTCGGGCCAGGTAGTGGGATTATCCAAGTATTGGGGCATGCTGGGATCGCAGCTGCTGCGCAATTTTGCCCAGTATGCGGCCAGCAAGTTTCCCTGGGAGGAGGAGATCCCCTACTCGGGCAATGTTTTCGGGCCCGGACGCGATTACATCCGCCGCGAGCCCCTGGGGGTTTGCGTGGGCATTATCCCCTGGAATTTTCCGCTGAGCATGGCTTTCTGGAAGATCTCCCAGGCCATCACCATGGGCAACAGCATCGTCCTGAAACCGGCCTCTGTCACGCCGCTGGGCGCCCTGATCATCGCCGAGGCGGTCAAAGCTGCCGGCATACCCAGAGGGATCGTCAATGTGATTACCGGCCCCGGCGCCGAACTGGGCCGCGTTTTGTGTACCCATCCCGAGGTGGATAAAATAGCCTTCACCGGCAGCACCGTGGTGGGACGCGAAATCATGAAAATGGCGGCCGACACGATCAAAAAGGTGACCCTCGAGTTGGGGGGCAAATCGGCCAACCTCATTTTGGATGACGCCGACATGGACCTGGCCGTAAACGGGGCCGCCTTCGGCACTTTTTTTCACCAGGGCCAGGTCTGCGAATCCGGCACCCGTGTGCTGGTATCTTCTAAAATTTATGATGAATTCGTGGCCAAGCTCAAGGTCCGCGCAGAGGCGCTGCGGGTCGGCTACCAGCTTTTGCCCAACAGTCACATGGGACCGCTGGTCAGCCAGAACCAGCTGGCCACGGTCGAGCGTTATGTCCAGCTGGGCCGGGAAGAGGATGCCACCCTGCTTACCGGCGGCAAACGGGTCGAGGGCGCCGGCGGCGGCTTTTATTACGCCCCCACCATTTTCGTGGATGTTCAAAACAGCATGCGTATCGCCCGGGAAGAAATCTTCGGCCCGGTGGTCTGCGTCATGAAATTCGACACCGACGAGGAGGCCGTGGCCATCGCCAATGACAGCATTTACGGTTTGGCCGGCGGTGTTTTCTCCGGCAGCACGGCCCGTGCCCAAAAAATTGTCGAGAAAATCCGCACCGGCACCATGTGGGTCAACAACTTCCATTCCTTCGGCGACCTCTGCCCCTTTGGCGGTTACAAGCAGTCGGGCATCGGACGGGAGCTGGGACATGTCGGGCTGGCCGAGTACACCCAGATCAAGCGCGTGCATGTGGCCGCTTATGCCAACCACAAGGCAAATTTCTCCATGGGGATCATGTCCGACAATATCAAAATTCCCTTTATCCAGTATGTCGCACCGACGTTTATCATGGGCGGCCACGGCTGCCTGGCAGGCATCGGCAAGGCCGTAACCACCCTGAACAGTCGCCGGGCTTTGGTTTTGACCGATGCCGGTGTGAAAAAGGCGGGGCTTTGCAAGCTGGCCGAGGATGCCCTGGCCGATTTCTGCGTGGGCGTGTTTGACGATATCGCCCAGGACACCGATCTGGATACCGTCGATAAGGCAGTGGCACTGGCGCGTCAGTTGGAAGCCGACTGCATCGTCAGTGTCGGCGGCGGCAGTGTCATCGATACGGCCAAGGCGGTCTGCGTCACCTTGAAAACCGGTGGCAAGGCCAACGACCATGTCGCTATCGCCCGGCTTACCGAACCCCAGACACCCCATATCGTGATTCCGACCACTTCCGGCACCGGCATTCCGGCACCGGCAGCGAGGTGACCAATGTGGCTGTGATCAAGAGCAGGGCGGCTGGCCGTAAGGTCTACATCGTCGATCAGTATATCGTTCCCAACGTGGCTATTCTGGACCCCTGTTTCACCATGACCCTGCCAAGCGAGTTGACCGTCACAACAGCCATGGACGCCATGACCCACGCGGTAGAAGCGCTGACCAGCACTATGTCGAACGCCATCTGCGACGGACAGGCCTTGCACGCCATAAGGCTGATTGCCGGGAACCTGCCAACCGCCGCCACCGAAGGCCGGAATGAAAAGGCGCGCAGCAATCTGCAGACGGCCGCCACCATGGCCGGGTGGGCCTTTTCCATCGCCCAGGTAGGCCTGGCCCACGCCATGGCGCACACCCTGGGCATGCTTTACAACACGCCCCATGGCGTGGCCTGCGGGATCGTCTTACCCAAGGTGATGCGCTACAACATCGATTATGCCGCCGACAAGCTGGCCCTGATAGCCCAGGCCCTGGGTATCAACATTCATGACCTGCACGAAAAGGAAGCCGCTGCGGCCGCCGCCGATGCCATCGAGGCCCTGATGGAAAAAGTCGGCCACCCGCTGCGTTTAAGAGATGTTGGCGTTCCCCAGGAAGGCCTTGACCTGGCTGCCTTTCACGCAATCGCCGACACGCCCTCGCTTTTCAACGCCCGCCCGGTGAACGATCCTCAGGACGTGGTCGACCTCTACCAGGAGGCCTACTGATGGCATAAAATCAAATTACACTAAAAGGAGGAGCCAACATGAAGAGTTTTAAAATGATGGGTTGTTTAGTGGCATTGGTCGTAACTTCATTCTTGTGGTGTAACACTGTGGCAGCGAAGGATATCGTTATCGGGTTTAGTGGCCCCCTCAGTGGGCCTGCTGCAGAATACGGCCAGAATTGTGTGAATGGGATGGATATGGCCGTCAAACAAATTAATAAGGCCGGGGGAATCAAGGTTAAAGGCGAGAAGTATACCGTTATGAGTTCTAAAACCCGATCATTCTGGAGTTCCGTTTTTCTTTGCCGGCGATCAGGGCTACTGCCTCCTTGGCATGATCGAGCATATGCCGAAGTCTTATCATGTCATTATGCTGCGTCATATTGCACATCTGCCTCGGCAAGAACCCGGTCGCGATAATATTTGCTCAGAGATCCAGAGGTGTTCAAGTCGACCTTACGACCGATGATATTGCCAAGTTCTATCTCGAGCCCGGAAAGGCGTATCAGCCCTACCCGAGTGCCGGGTTCGAACTCTACCAAAATATCAACATCGCTTTCCGGGCCAAAGTCCTCCCGTATTACCGAGCCGAAAAAAGATAGCCTTCGGATTCGGTTGCGACAGCAAAATGCAGCAATTCTATTTTTGGGTATGCTGATCGTGTCCTGGCCCATTAGCTGATAACCTCAAAACCTCAAGGTAAAGGGATTGAACCCTTTAAATGGTTCGTGTTTCAGAAAACAAAAAAGGACACCGAATAGATAATCGATATCCTTTATGTCGCTTGTTGATGCCCGAGTCAAAAGTGCCGTCAGGATCACGTGCAGGACGACCGCTGGCCACAGTAGTATGCCTGTCAAACCGCCCGCGAAGCCGACGTAGGCGAGATAAAGCGTGACGGCCGCGCTGTAGATCAACATGCCCACCAGCGGCGGGCCCGGCCAGCAGGCGACCCCTAATGCGATCAGGGCGATGCCGGTCAGACGCGCCACTGTCATGGCAATGCCGATCAGTTCTGTGCCGAACAGCAATTGCCCTACCAGCGACGGGACAATCAGCAATGCCACCCCGGTCGCCGCTTCACTGACGGCAACGATTACCAGCAGACGTTTCATCTCGTTCATTTGTAGTGCTCTCCTCCCCAAGACCCGGTTCGCAACGGCTTGAATCGGCTATTGTTTCGGTGCCTCGATCGGATCCGGCTCCGGTGCCGGCATCGGCCCCAGTTCTGCCTTAGAAACCGGCGCTGCTTTAGGCTCCGGTTCGAGCTTGAAGGTCAGCTTTTTGATCTTGCCGGTGAACTTGAACGGAACATCGTAACGATATTCCAGCATCGCGACCCCTGTGCGTGTGTCCTGTCCGATGTCGAAGGTTTCGTCTTCGGGGAACGTGATTGGCGTGCCATGTTCGATCGAGTTTTTGGATACTTCCTTGCCATCAACGTACAGTACGCCCGTGCCTCCTTTACCTAATTCTGGACCATCGGACTTGAAGTCAAACATGATGGTGTGTTCACCGGTCCCCAACTCGGGACCTGACCAAATCGTACGCTTGAGGTTTAGCAGGTTGTAGAGAAACACCGGTTTGCCTCGACGAATGCCGGCCACACCCTTGCTCAGAAACAATCCATAGCCGCCGAAGCGCCCACCCTCGGTGACGATAATGCCCTCCGCGCCGTCTTCGGGGATCGTGACCTCGGCGGTAATGGTATAGGACTTATTCAGGATATTCGGCGCAACGCTGGCCGGTGTTCCAATCAGTTCGCCTGAATACGTAAACTCCGTTCGTCCTGCCGTCAGGCTCGGACGCGGCGTGTTCCAGCGCGCGAGGGTCGTGTTGTCAAGCGGTAGCACGTCGTACTTCTTCGCCTCGGAGTAGAAATGGTCCTGCATCTCCTTGAGTTTCTCCGGCATCTTGACGGCCAGATCATTGAACTGGGTGGGATCCTCCTGGACGTTATAGAGCTCCCAGTTGTACCCGGTGATCACATCCGGAGGCGTTTTGGTGCTCAGCTCCCATGGGAGAGTCGCAGGCGTCGTGGTTGCCACCCACCCGTCGTGATAGATGGCGCGATTACCGAGCATTTCAAAGTATTGCGTCGTGTGCCGGGTCGCGGCGTTGGCCTTCGCCTTGTCCCAGGTGTACACCATGCTCGTGCCTTCTATGGGAAGTTGCTTTATGCCGTTAATCGTATCGGGTGCCGGGATGCCGGTCGCCTCGAGGAGGGTCGGCACGATGTCGATGACGTGGTGGAACTGGCGGCGAATGCCACCCACGTCCTTGATGTGGCCGGGCCACGACATGGCCACGCCCTGAGCCGTTCCGCCGAAGTGCGACGCCACCTGCTTCACCCACTTGAAGGGCGTGTCCATCGCCCACGCCCAGCCGGCCGCAAAGTGCGGGAATGTCCGCTCCGATCCCCAGAACGGATACCAGAGGTATTGGGCTTTCACCGGCACAGCAACGCCATTAAAAGTGGTGAACTCGTTCGGTGTGCCGTTGAGCATGCCTTCGGCACTTGCGCCGTTATCGCCACCAATATAAATGATGAGGGTATTGTCGAGCTCGCCGAGGTCTTCGACGGCCTGGATGACCCGTCCGATCTCATGGTCGGCATAGGCGAGGTAGGCCCCGTAGACGTCGGCTTGCTTGATAAAGAGCTTTTTCTCTTCCCAACTGAGGGAATCCCATTCCGGCAGCCCCTCTGACCACGGCGTCAGTTTGGCGTACGCGGTCATAATGCCCAGCCGCTTCTGGTTGGCGAAGATGGTCTCGCGCACTTTGTTCCAGCCCTCGTCGAAGAGATGCATGTCGCTGATCTTCTTGACCCACTCGGGCGTGGGATGATGAGGCGCGTGGGTGGCTCCCGGTACGTAATAGACGAACCAAGGCTTGCCGGGAGCGATCTCCTTGAGCTGCTTCATGTACTGGATGGCCTCGTCGGCCATTGCCGTCTCCAGGTTCCAGCCGGGATTGCCCTGAAAGGGGTAGATGGCCGTCGTGTTGCGGAACAGGTTCGGTTGCCACTGGCTGGCGTCGCCACCGACGAAGCCGTAGAAATAGTCGAAGCCCATTCCGTTCGGCCATTGATTGAACGGCCCGGCCTGGCTCGACTGGTAAGAAGGCGTGTTGTGGTCCTTGCCGAACCACGAAGTGGCGTATCCGTTCTCCTTGAGGATCGTGCCGATGGTCCCTTTCTCGATCGGGATGATCGAGTCGTAACCCGGGAACCCGGTTGCTACTTCCCCCACCACTCCGAAGCCAACCGAGTGATGGTTGCGGCCCGTGATAATCGCTGCCCGGGTCGGTAAGCACAGTGACGTCGAATGGAAGTTCGTGTATCGCACTCCAGCCCTTGCGATGCGATCCATGGCAGGCGTGGGTAAGACGCCGCCGAAGGTGCTTGGTGCGCCGAAACCCTGGTCATCCGTCATGATGAGCAGCACGTTGGGGGCGCCTTTCGGCGGCACGACACGCGGCGTCCACCACGCTTTCGAGTCTGAAGCCTTCTCCTTGATCACCCCGCCGAATTTCGGGTCAGGCGGGGGGAGTTGTTTGCCGCTGATGGTCGTGGTGGCGCTGGGAGATCCGGGCACACCGGTAATTTCCTGCGCCATGGCCGGAAGCCCTATAGAAAGGGCGATAAACTTTTAGAAGTTGACTTGAAATATCCACTTTGATTTGTTTCAAGGTATCGAGCTCTTTATCTTTCACGGATTTCTGGGGGTTATGGAATCTGGTACATACTGGGAATTAGCGCTTAGTTACTGCTCCTCAATATACAACAAGAAAAAAATTAGCTACTGCAATGAAAATTCCAAAAAACGATAATTTAGTGACGAATTTGAAACTTAAACCTAAAAGCGTTTGAAAAAGTGCAGTGGCAAAAGCTGCCGCGAAGCGGTTTCGTACATCTATTATAGTATTTGTACAAAATTTAGCCTCCTAATACTACAGATAATGTAAATAAAGCAAAGATTTTAATGCCTAAAAAAATAACATCATATCGCTATAACGCTACGATAAATCCGACCACTGATGCTAAGCTAAACCAGGCCATTGATTTACACGGGGGCCAACACTGCGCAGAAGAAGGCCTTCCCCGCCCGGCGTTAATTGCTTGGCTATTTCTAATGTAGTAAATGATGGGAAATTCTATAGGACTGCACTAATTCTATTTTTTTTAATAACCAAAAAATATTATTTTGGATTTTCGACATCAAAAAAGGGATTAAAGGTTCCAAATTGGCCCTGAAAGTCTTCTACCAGATCGAAATGAGTAAGAAGCATGGGCGAATCCGCCCAACTATCATTAAAACAGTGGACGAGAATACCAGCTGGACTTAAAATAAAGCCAGATGGTGCTTCAGGTCTCAAATCCATTGGGATTTGCATGCCTACACCTGGACAAACCGTGGCAACTGAACCACCGTAACGCAGGGAGATGGATCGATGGATATGCCCACAAGTGAGTCGCTCCACCTGGGGGTGACACTGGATGAGTTTACTGAGATCTTTACGGTGTTTGAAGGGCTCAAGGTCCATGTGGCCGACGGCCGAAGGAAATGGTGGATGGTGCATGAAAATCAGTGTAGGAACATCTGGCCTCTCTAATAGTGTAGTATCCAACCAAGCCAAACGCCTGGGGCACAAACCGCCGCCATGGTCTCCGGGTGTCACAGTGTCCAGAGCGATCAGCCTAACTGGGAAATCCTCTATGGTATAGCAGATAAAATCACCAATAGGGTTGCCGGGGTTGGGGCGCAGGTATGAATGTTCAGAGAAGACTTTCGCCATCCGGCCTTTATGGTCGTGGTTACCAGGGACCATGAATACGGGCATCTCGAGAGGGGCCAGTAGTTCTCGGGCCAGTTGATAGCTGTCAAGCCGCCCGCCATCTGCTACGTCACCGGTGACAATAACCACATCTGGCGCCGGTAACAGCCCGTTGATGTGGTCGACTACCTTTCGAAGTGAGCTGGCGGTATCGGCAGCTTTGTATGCCAACTCACCTCTTGGCAACAAATGAAAATCGGAAATTTGGACTATAAGCATAGGTGTTTGTCATCCGTCGCTTAGGGTGAAAAGAGCTTCCAAGTCTATACGGATATCAACCATTTCGCCTTTTTGGAATGATTGGCGGCCCGGAGCTTCAACTTTGATTGGTTCTGGGGTCTTCCCGTTTACCAGGAGCCTTGTTCGGTCGCCCATGAAAAAGGAGCTGATCACCTTGGCCTGAAAATGTCCCTGCCCATTTTCGACTACCACAGCATGCTCCGGCCGGAAGAAGATACTGAGCGACCTGCGGTCGGTTATATCCACACCTTGGATGTCAGCAATGGGGATACAGCCGCCGGGAAAATTCAGACACTGGTTTTCAACTGAACTTTTTATGCAGTTCACCGTACCGATGAAGTCCGCCACGAACCGATTAGCCGGTTTAAAATAGACTTGGCGGGGGTTTCCGATCTGGGCAATCCGGCCACGGGACATCACCACAATTCGATCCCCCAGAGCCATCGCTTCGGCTTGATCGTGGGTGACGTATACCGCCGTAATGCCGATAGATCTCAGCAACATGTCTATCTCCACCCTAAGAACATCGCGCAACTTTGCATCCAGGGCTGTCAGCGGTTCATCGAGGAGCAGAATGCGCGGCCGAACAGCGATTGCCCTGGCCAAGGCTACACGCTGCTTCTGTCCTCCGGATAACTGATCTATGTGCCGGTTTCGCAATTCTTCAATCTGCATCATGGCCAACATTTCATTGACGCGGCCACGAATTTTATCTGGTTCGTCGCCCTTTACCTTCAACCCGTAGGCAATATTCTCAGCAACATTCATATTTGGAAACAGTGCATAGTTCTGGAAGACCATGCCGACATTGCGGTTTTCAATAGGAATCGCGGTTACCTCGTCCTTATTGAAAAAGACCTTCCCGCCCTCATCGGGTGTTTCAAGCCCGGCGATAATCCGCAGCATTGTGGTCTTGCCGCATCCGGAAGGCCCCAAAATCACAACGGTCTCGCCGGCAGCAACTTCGAGATCCAGGGATTCCAATGCCTTGGTTCCACCGGGAAAGGTTTTGGCACACCCGGTGAGCCGGACGGAAGTTCCCGTTTTATGAGACGTTTTTACCGCTGGGACTTCAGGGAGAGTTGCCGGCTCCGAAATCTGCTCTTTTCTTTCCATACTTAATTGCTCCGTTTCTACGTCTGCTGCGGCCAACCTGGACTTTGGTCGGGATACCCACTGCATCCCCATCAGGAGGGGAATGATCATGAAAAAGAAGGTGATCGTATAAGCCGATCCAATTTCCAGCCGCATTGAGGCATAACTGTCTGCCAGTCCCACCGGCAGCGTCTTCGTCAAGGGGGTATGCAGCATCCAGGTCAAGTTGAACTCGCCGATCGACAGGGTGAAAACCATTAGGGAGCCTGCCAGCACGCCGGACATAACGTTCGGAATGATGACCCTGATGAATCGGTTGACGAAGCCTGCGCCCAGGCTGGCAGCGCCCTCTTCAAGTTCCTCCATGTTGATGGCCGTCATGACAGAGATGACGGACCGGATCATAAACGGCATGGTAAAAATTACGTGCCCGACCAGAATAATTAGCCAACTCATCCGAAAAGCAGTCCATCCACCGTAACTGATCAGGATTGCCAGGGCGATGGCCAGCCCTGGAATTGCAAGGGGCATTACCAGAAACTCTTCAAGCAGACGGGTGAAGCGGCTGCGGGTTTTCACCATGACAAAAGCGGCAGGAATACCGGCGATGAGGTCTACGGCCAGGCAAGCTACCCCAAGGCCAATGCTGCGGAAAATGGTATCGCTGTAAAGCCGCCAAACTTCGCCCATCCATCGGAGCGTTAGGCCGCTCTTGTAACCGTCGATATAGTTGCCTGTCAGTCCGGCCAACACCGATTGGATTACCGGCACCAGCAGGAATGCGCAAGTGACCAAGGTGAGCGAAAGTTGGAGGTAAAACAAATGCGGTCGTTTATTCATGCCGAATTATCCAGATGCGGCCAGCGTGCCGCCGGCAGCGGTGCGGGCCAGGTAAAGGGCACCCCATGTAATCAACCCCAGTAGGATCGAAAGTGCGGACGCCATTGCGATGTTAGCCGAAAGAGTAAACTCCGTGTAAATCAGGATCGGCAGCACATCGATATCAGTTGCCAGGGTGAAGGCGGTGCCAAAGGCGCCCATGGAGGTGGCAAAACAGATTGCCCCAGAAGAGATCAGCCCTGGCATCAACGCTGGAATCAGCACATCCAGCACAACCCTCCACGTCGATGCGCCGAGGGAACGGGCCGCCTCCTCGAGACTCAGGTCGATTTTTTCCGCCGTGGCCATCACGGTGGTAATGACTCTTGGGATGGAAAAATATAGGTATCCCAAAAATAGACCTATCATGGAATACGCCAATACAAGTGTTTCGCCGGTCGCCATTTTTGTCAGGGTACCGACCAACCCCTGTCGACCGGCTAATAAAATGATCATGAAGCCGACGACAACACCCGGGAATGCCAGCGGGAAGGTGAGCATGGCGACCAGCAGGTGCTTGCCTGGGAACTGGTTCCGCTGGAGGAAGACTCCGGTGATCCCGGAGATGATCAGTGTAACTCCTGTCACCGCCACCGACAGTGCAACGGTGTAAAAAAGGGTCTCCAGATAGCGCCGGGTGGTCAGCATCTCCAGGTAAAGGCCTAACCCCTTGGGGCCTATGGCGGATTCCAGTGTCAGACGGATCATCGGCAAGATGAAGAAAACGAGAAAGATGATGGCTACAGGTGTAAAAAGGGCCACGAAAGTAAATCTGTTTTTCTTCCACATAGATGCTTTCCCGGGAATTGGACGGGACCCGGTTTTGAACGGAGTCCCGTCGGGGATAGGATTACCGTACCTCTGCCAGATAGCGATCCCGGAAGGTGTTTTGCACCTCGGCCATTTTCGCATAGTCTATCGGCTTGGCTCTCTCATACTCGGTGGCTGGCAGGAATTTGGCGGCGGCTTCAGGGCTCATCGCGCTGGCCCGGACTGGCCTGAGGAAGGCATTTGCCCATACGGCTTGCCCAGTATCCGACATGATGAAGTCGAGTACTTTCTTACCGTTTGCCGGGTTTGGACCGTTTTTGACCAGACTCATGACATACGGCACAACAATAGAGCCCTCAGCGGGGATCACGAATTCTATATTGGCCATATCCTTGTACTTTCCTCGGTAGGCATTGAAGTCGTAATCGAATAGAATGGGGATCTCCCCACTGATGACACGGGCGTAGGATGTCTGTTTAGGGACGATGGGTTGGTTTTCCTTGAGCTTTTTGAAAAAAGTGATACCCGCATCGAAATTGTCCAGGCTACCGCCGAGAGCAAGGTTCGCAGCAACCGCGGAGGCGTACCCGACGAACGCCGAGGTTGGGTCGAGATAGCCAATCATCCCTTTGTATTCCGGCTTAAGCAGGTCCGCCCATGATTTAGGCACCGGCACCCCTCCGAGGGCATCCTTATTAACGAAAAAGCCAATAGTGCCCGAGTGGATTGTAAACCAATAGCCTTCAGGATCCTTCAATCCCTCCGGGATGTCCTTCCAGTGAGCCGGTTTGTAAGGGGCAACAACGCCGGCTTCTTTAGCCTTGATACCGAAGGAAACCCCATAGTAGGCCACGTCGGCTACAGGGTTACCTTTTTCAGCGATCAACTGTGAAAGGGTCTGCCCCGAATTCTTGTTGTCATGGGGCATTGTAATTTTAAGATTCTGTTCAATAGCTTTAAGTTGGCTTGCCCAATCCGCCCACATCGGAGGACAATTGTAGCAGATGGCATTTTCAGATGCCAAGGCGGCGCTGCTCAAAACCAGACTGACCATAATAACCAATGACCACAACCATTTTTGCTTCATTTTTTCTCCCTCCCAGTGCTTAAGTTTTCTTAATGGCGCCGCATTCGGCGCATGGAACGCGTTATACTTCCGACGGCACGGACTAACCGATCCACCGTGGAGTTGATACAGAGCCCCGAACAATCAGTTCCAGTTCGAGTAGTCTGTGAACCGGGGGTTTGGATCCATTTTCGATTCGTTCGAGGAGTTCCTCTACGCCGAGGGTTCCCATCTGGTAGGCTGGCTGATGAATCGTATCCAGACCCGGTGTGACATAAGATGCCAGAGGAATATCGTCGAATCCAACGATCGATAGATCATCTGGCAAATGAAGTCCCATTTTACGGGCTCCCTCCATTACTCCAATGGCCAGATAGTCGTTGGAACAGAATACCGCGGTGGAGGAAGGAGTCAGCCCAAGTATTCTTTGGGCGCCTTCTTTGCCGCTCTCGAGGCTGTAGTTTGTTTGGACTATGTAGCGGCTGTCGTAGGCGATGCCATTTTCTCGTAGGCACTTACGATAGCCCCCCCAACGGTGATGGCTCTTGTCTGAAAAACTGAAGGCCCCTGCGATCATGGCGATTCGCCGATGGCCGTTGTCAATAAGATGTTTCGTAGCCATATAGCCGCCCAGGAAATTATCCACGCCGACACACGATATTGGTCCCCGCCTAACCGTGCTATAGAGGACGACAAAGGGAAAGTCCTCTGCCACGAGTGACTGAAGGACCTGGGTCTTCGGATTGGTTGTAGTTATGACCATGCCATCGACTTGCATCTCCCGGAAGACACGGATGAGCTTTTTTTCCGTCCGGGCATTGTAATTGGTATTTCCCAGAAGAACGCTTAGGCCGGCTTCGGCGGCGCGATCCTGAATGCCTCGGGTGGACTCTGCGAATCCGGGGTTCGTGATGGTGGGGACGATCAGGCCGATGGTGTGAGTACGCTTCGTGACAAATCCGCGTGCCAGGGCATTATATCGGTAGCGGCAGACCTCCATAGCCTGATTGACCCGTTTTCGGGTCGAACCACGCACGGTGTCCGGTTTGTTAATGACTCTTGAAACGGTAGCCGTCGATACGCCTGCGGCTTTGGCAACATCAATTATAGTGCTCATCGCCAGCATCTTCTGTGTAATGAGTTTTTGAGGTATTAAATCTAAATAGATAATGTAAACGTTTACATTTATCGCTAAGTCATAAAGGTTTAATTGTCAAGCAAAAACGGACACGGCAAAATATGTCGATAAAGGCGAAACGCTGGTCAATTGTCTTGCGTATATCGATCTAAACCCGTTGCGGGCCGGCTTAGTCAATCAGCCGGAAGATTATCGCTGGAATTCGCTTGGATATCATATGCAAACCAATAACCGGGACAAATTCCTTTCCACTGATTTCGGATTAAAAGAGTTCGACGTCAACAGTAGAAAAGAGCGGGTCAAAAGGTATAGGACAAAAGGTGACAGGTACTTTATACTTGACAACGAGAAAATTTTGTGACAGATGTTCACACCTCCATGAATTAAACACGTATCAACCAATCCGGAGAAATCAATATTGCCAAGAACACAGAGACTAATTATAGGGGATGAAACAGCGGTTTATCACGTAATGTCCCGAACGGCCCTGGACGGCTTTCCTTTAGACAATGTCGAAAAGGATTTCATGCTGGATCTGATCAAGCGGTATGCCACATTGTATTTAGTTGAAATCTTAGGGTTTTCCCTGATGGGAAATCACTTCCATATACTGGTAAAGATGTTTCCTGACTATGAATTTGCAGACGAAGACGTAAAGCAGCGATATGATCTCTTTTATGGTGATGAACGTGTTTTAGCAGATGGCCAGATCCCATCCTTACGGGTGAAATTATCGAGCCTTTCTGAATTTATGCGGGAAATCAAAGTCGGCTTTACAAGATACTACAACCGACGTCACAATCGGCGCGGTTATTTTTGGGGAGACCGGTTTAAAAGCGTCATTGTTGAAAAGGGAGAAACCCTGATCAACTGCCTGGCATATATCGATTTGAATCCGGTTCGCGCCGGTCTGGTGAGTCGTCCGGAAAAATACCGCTGGAATTCGATTGGCTACCATATACAAACCGGCAACAAAGATGGCTTTTTGTCCCTTGATTTCGGGCTCAAGGAATTCGGCGTATTGGATGCTGCAGAAAGGTTGAATCGATATCGAAGGTATGTTTATGAAGCAGGAGCTTTGGGCAGATCGGGAAAACCGACCGCCGGATTAATTGACAAGAGCGTTTTGGAAAAAGAGCGAAAAAATGATTTTGAGCTTAAGCGGGTTCAGCGATTCAGATATCGTACCCGATACTTCACAGATTCGGGCGTCATCGGTACCAAAGAATTTGTGTCTGAAAATTACCAACGATTTAAACATCTATTTTATTCGAAGAATGAAAAAAGGCCGAAACCGATCAAGGGGTTGGAGGGGGTGTATTCATTGAAGCGACTGTCTGAAATGACCTAAAATGATCAGGCAACTTTTTGGCAATCAATTCTCGCACAAGCCGGAGCCAATGCAGCATTATCTTGCTGTGTGAACTTTCAATTGTATGCCTTCATGTTCTTGAAGATGTGCAATGATCTCAAAAAGGTTACGGGCCTGAGGATTTCCCTTTGGTCCAAGCATCCGCATCAGGCTTTTTGGAGATCTTTCGGTGGCTGTCCCAAGGGCATCAAATCCTATGGTTGCGTTGATAAAATCACGCAGAACAGCTTTGCCGGTATCCACATCACCGGTTAAAAGGCATTCAATACCTTCTTTGAGCAATTCCTCCCGAAAGGCAGGATCTCGTCTAACACGATCTTTGATTGTATCTTTAAAATCTCTTGTAAGTACCATTTTCAGCGCTCCTGTCGCTTTCGTCGCTTATATTCTTTCCAAAGTATTTTGGTGTTAACAATATCCTTCTGCTGGCGTTTCTTTGTACCTCCACCAAGTAGAATAACGAGAGCATCCCCATCCTTACCAAAATAGATACGGTATCCTGGTCCAAAATCAATCCGGCATTCGAAAACACCCTCTCCGATACCTTTGGAATTCAAAAAATTGCCCTGCTCCATCCTGACTATAGCAGTGGCGACCTTTGCGGCGGCTGGTGCATTCAGCCGATTAAACCATTCAGCGTAAGGACTGCGGCCATCAAGATCAATATACTCTCTAATTGTGATCATACATTATGTTAGTAACGCATATGTTACCTTAAGTCAAGGATATTCATGGTTTCCGTCGGGCTGGTGCGTCTATAATGGCTAATGATAATGCCCCTATCAGCGAGATTCAGGAAATTCTTGGTCATGAAAAGCCGAGAGGCGACTGAGATATATATCAGGTCATTAAAGGGTGTCCGGCATAAGGCAATGCGGTCGTTTGAACGGGGGCGGCAAAAATAAAGTCCCACATGGCAGCCATAGAAAAAAATAAGGGACAGGCGCCAAAGCGCCTAACCCCTTATTTTATTTAAGCTTATTATTGGTGCCGAGGGACAGAATCGAACTGCCGACACGGGGATTTTCAGTCCCCTGCTCTACCGACTGAGCTACCTCGGCGTTTTGCCGAATTTCTTTAATCTCGATTCAGGGGGTGCCTGAACCAAGATCACCTTATCTATTAAAACCCTTATTTTTTGTCAACATTTTTTTGGCCCATGTCCCCAAAAAGATATTGAACGATGGCACAGGCCGCCAGCGTGGCGGTTTCGGCCCTCAAAATGCGGGGGCCGAGTCCTGCCACAGAAAATCCGCTGTTGCGGGCCAGGTCAACCTCCCGCTCGGCAAACCCGCCTTCCGGCCCCAGCATGATCAACACCTTCCCGGGTTTGCGGTTTGGCTGCAAGCCCATGTCCGGTCTCAGGGGGTCCGTTTCGTTTTCCCAGAAAATGATTTTCAGATCGCAGACCGTGCTGAAATCCAGTACCTCTTCAAAAGAAAGCGCGGTGCCTATTTCCGGTATGTCGGCTCGGCGGCATTGCTTGACCGCCTGGGCGGCTATCCGGTTCCAGCGACCGATACGACCGGCCAGGCGGGTGGCATCGGGTCTGGCGATGGAGCGTTGGGAAAAAAACGGAATCCATTGGGCGACACCGAGCTCACAGAGGCTGCGCACCATATCGTCCATCTTTTTTTCTTTTAAAAAGGCCTGGGCAACGACAATGCGGGTTCCGGAAGCAGTGACGGTACGGTCTTTTTTCACGACATCGACCTCAACGGCTTCGGCAGATACCTTTTTAATAAGGGCTTCATATTCGAAACCGGTGCCGTCAAAAAGCTTGATCCTGTCTCCCGGGGTCAGACGCAGCACATTTTTGATATGATGGGCTTCAGATCCCCTGATCACTGCCAGGGTATTGACAGCTGGAGATGAATCAATGATAAAATGGCGCATGTCTTTGGGTTTCCCGAAACAATTTTTCACATTTGTTTCGTTTTATATTCAAATAGCTTATCCGTGCAAATATTTTTTTTGGCCCCAGATGATTTTCAGCACGATTTAAGCGGAACGATTTGCAGCCCATCACAGCCAACCGGATTTTGCGACACAGAAATCTTTGACCGTAACCTTCCGAAATCGATGACCTTCATAGGACATAGGACTTGACATACTTTGGGGCCCTGTGATAATTTTTTCAAAAAAATTAGGAATTTGAATATCTCCAGGCTTGATCGCCGGCTTCTGCAAAAGGGTTGTACCGATGAGTGAATATAAACCGCCCCCCCATAAACCCACCCGGAATGATTTCTTCGACGATGACCCCATCATCGAGCTCACGGAAGAAATCCCTCAGAAATCGGCGGAAAATAGTGGGGCTGCAGATCCCCAATGGGATGATTTCTCGGCAAACCGTGAATCGTCCGTTGAAATGGAGGAAGATCTGATTATTCAATCCGCCATTGCAGAATATTTGGCGGATGAAGATGACCCCAAAATAGATATGTCCGATCACGCCGGATTCGAATCCCACAAGGAGGACGACATCGTCACAACGAACACTGAACGGGATGAAACGTTCAACGGACTTGCCGGAATAGGCGCGAACGAAACCACCCACCCGAAGGCAGTTAAAAACCAATTCGTACTCGTAGATGAGGATGAACCCGATTACAAGAGTGATTCGGACGGATTTGATTTTTTCGCCATGGAAGGTGATGCCCAATTTGATGATGATGATGTCGATCTGGGTGACATCCGTTTCGTAACGGAGAGTTACAAGCATGGTGGCGATCCACCTGAAACGCCTGATGAACCGCCTGAGCATATCGAGCTGCTGTCATCAGACCGGCCGGCATTCAAAAAAAACGCCCGGCAGCTCGGTTCGGATGTTAAAGGGTTCCCGGAGCCGAAGGCGGTCACTCCAATCAAATCCGGGGACGGCCTGCTTTTTATGGATGATGAGGCGGCCGCTGATAGCGAGCCGGGAGAAGAAATCATCGAAATTGCTGAATTCGATCAGCAATATCCGGAAAATGATGACATCGATCTGGAGCATGCCATCACTTTAAATATAGAGAATTTGAAAGATGAAGATTTTTTCGGGCTCTTTGAGGATGTGGATCCTGCAGATGAGGAAAAAATGGAGCTACGTGAAAGGTCCAGAAATAACGCCCCGGCAAATGATTTATCTCCATTATTCGATGATGTGATGCGAGACGAAGCCTTGTTTGAAAATAGATCGCAGATCATCCCCGATATTCCTGACGGGCCTGAAAAAGATAGGCCATCCGATCAAGGCGAATTTCAACCGGTCACCTCCCGGATCGACGAGGCCGTCGAACGGGTAATCAGGGAAAAATTCGCCGATCGGATCGAACAGATCATCTACGGCATCATTGAAGCCGCAGTTTCAAAAGAAATCAAAAGACTGAAAAACGCCCTGTTAGAAGAAAGCTCCCTGGAAGATGATATGTAGATGATCCGGCGTTTCGGATTTCATGAGGGGGAGCACTACCCCGCTCGCCGCCGGCGGGCTTTCGCACCAATGTCTGCCCTTTGCGTCCCGCAGTCAATCATCCTCACAAAAAAGCGCTGGTAAAATATGGGGGATTAATTTATAATCCCTTCCTTTTTGGATTCAGCGGCAGGGTAGCTGCAGCCGGTACGTGAAGGCGCCTGCGTACCCCGAGTCCGCCGCAACAGAAATCCTAACGCTTCAGGATTTCACAATATTCGGATGCGAAGGAACGATAATTCATGAGCCCCAGAGAGTTTGACACCAGTTACGAGCCCCATGAAGTCGAAAAACGATGGTATGATTTTTGGGAAAGGGAGCACCTGTTCGCCGCCGAGGACCAAAGCACCCGGCCAAGCTTTTCCATTGTGATTCCACCGCCGAACGTAACCGGCGTTCTTCACATGGGTCACGCGTTGAACAACACCATGCAGGATATCTTATGCCGCTATCATCGTTTGCAGGGACACAACGTCCTGTGGATGCCGGGCACCGATCATGCCGGAATTGCGACCCAGAACGTCGTTGAAAAAAATCTGGCGAAACAGGGGACCGATCGTCATCAGCTGGGCCGGGAAAAATTCATAGAAGCCGTCTGGCAATGGCGTGAAAAATACGGCAGCGCCATCATCAATCAGCTCAAGCGCCTGGGAGCGTCCTGCGACTGGGAGCGGGAGCGCTTCACCATGGACGCGGGCCTGTCTCTGGCCGTGCGCAAGGTGTTCGTCGAACTCTACGGGCAAGGTCTTATCTATCGCGGGAATTACATTATCAACTGGTGCCACCGGTGCCATACGGCCCTGGCGGATCTCGAGGTGGAACACGAGGAACACGACGGCCATCTCTATCATATCCGTTATCCGTATCCGGACGGATCCGGCGGCATCGTGGTCGCGACCACCCGGCCGGAAACCTTGCTGGGGGACACGGCGGTGGCGGTCCATCCCGAGGATGAGCGTTATCGGGATATCGAAGCCCAAACCGTTGTCCTGCCGCTGATGGACAGGGAAATTCCCATCATCAGGGACCGCTATGTGGATATGTCTTTCGGTACCGGAGGATTGAAAGTAACTCCTGCCCACGATCCCAATGACTTTGAAATCGGTGCCCGCCATAATCTGGACAGCGTCAAGGTGATCGATGACGATGGCAAAATGTCCGCGGAGGCCGGTAAATTTGCAGGCCTGGATCGATTCGAGTGCCGGGAGGCGGTCGTCAAAGAACTGGAAGACCGGGGGTTGCTCGTAAAGATCGAACCCTATCAACACAGCGTCGGCCACTGCTACCGCTGCAACACCGTTGTGGAACCGAATCTTTCAAAACAATGGTTCGTGAATGTCAAACCGCTTGCGGCCAAGGCGATCGCGGCGGTAAAAAAGGGCAAAACCAGGATCGTCCCGGATATGTGGACAAACACCTACTATGACTGGATGAACAACATCCGGGACTGGTGCATATCGCGCCAGATCTGGTGGGGCCATCAAATTCCGGCCTGGACCTGCGGGTCATGCGACAAAATGGTGGTGGCGATGGAGGCGCCCCAAACCTGCCCCGATTGCGGTTCGGACAAGCTCGTCCAGGAGACGGACGTGCTGGACACCTGGTTCAGTTCGGCCCTGTGGCCGTTTTCGACCATGGGGTGGCCGGAACAGACCGATCTGCTGAAAACCTTCTATCCGACCTCCGTTCTGGTGACTGCATTCGACATCCTGTTTTTCTGGGTGGCCCGCATGATGATGATGGGTATTCATTTCATGGGGGAGGTTCCCTTCAAGGATGTCTATGTGCATGCCCTGGTGCGAGATGAAGACGGCAAAAAAATGAGTAAGTCGACGGGCAATGTGATCGATCCGCTGGATGTGATCGACCGCTATGGCACCGACGCTTTCCGGCTCACCCTGGCGGCTTTCGCAGCCCAGGGGCGCGATATCAAGATGTCTGAAAAACGGGTGGAGGGCTACCGGAATTTTATCAACAAGCTCTGGAATGCGGCGCGCTTTTCCCTGATGCATCTGGAAAAAGGATACCCGCAACTCGATTGGCAAAGCCTCTCCCTGCCGGACAAATGGATTCTTTCCCGGCTCCGGCGGGTGTCCACCGAGGTCTCCGACGCCCTGGATGGCTACCGATTCAATGAAGCGGCCGGATGCCTTTACAATTTCGTGTGGCATGAATTCTGCGACTGGTACCTCGAGGCCGTCAAGCCCGCCCTTTACGACAAGCAGGGCGACCGGGCCCGAGAAGCGGCCCGGGCCGTTTTGTGGCGGGTGTTGGGCGACACGCTCGTTTTGCTGCATCCTTTCATTCCCTTTGTTAGCGAGGAAATCTGGCATCATCTGCCCGGAACCCAGGGCTCGATCATGCGGGCCGCTTATCCGGATCCCGCCTCGTTTGAGGACCCATCGGAGCCGGAGCGACTCACGCAGGCCGAATCCAGCATGGCGTTTTTAATGGATGTGATCACCGGAATTCGCAATGTGCGCGGCGAAATGAATATACCGCCGACCCTGGCCTTGCAGGTCCTGATCCAATCCGAGGACGACCCTGTGGCCGAGATCATAAAAACCCAAAAGGATCTCATCATCAATCTCGCCCGGCTCAGTTCACTGGAGTTTCAGGACAGCGGTGAACGGCCGAGATCCTCCGCCACCGCGGTGGTGGGCAACGCTTCCATTTTCGTTTTACTTCAAGGCATTATAGACTTTGACAAGGAAGCCGACCGGCTGGAAAAGGAGATGAGGAAGCTGGACGCCGAGCTGACGAAGTTAGGCAAAAAACTGCACAATGACGGCTTTCTGAGCAAGGCTCCAGCCGATGTTATCGAAAAGGTAAAGGAGAAGCAAAGCGTTTTACTGCAGAAGCATCAGAAAATTCAGGCAAATCTGGAGAAGATCAAATCAGTCGGAGCCTGAATCGAATAACAATCAGGTCCCGCTTTTATTTGTGATTTGGATATTTGAAATTTCGGGTTGATCGACCGTATTTGATGGGGATTTTACCCGGTTGATCTTGGGTGGCCAGCCTTTTCAATCCGGATCAGCCTTTTCCCGTGATTCCGCCGGGGGGTCCGCGAGCAGAATGGAGACCTTATTGCGACCGTCGCGCTTTGAAAGATACATGGCTTGATCCGCCCTTTGAATAAAAGTGGACAGTTTTTCCTTGTATTGGTATTCGGTGAGGCCGATACTGATGGTGACGGTAGCGTTGCGTCCGGCTTCGGGTTCAGGACGAAATGGCTCGGCTTCCAATGCGGCTCTAATTCTGTGGGCAACCGTTTGGGCCTCTTCACCGGCGGTTTCCGGTAATATCACGGTAAACTCCTCACCGCCATAGCGGTACGCCGAGTCATTGGCTCTCAGACAGGATTTGATGATCTGACTGAAGCGCACCAGAACCTTGTCACCTTCGAGATGCCCGAATCTGTCGTTGTAATCTTTGAAGTGATCGATGTCGAGCAGCAACAGCGTGAGGGGATGCCGGTAGCGATTGAAGCGGTCGATTTCCAATTCCAACTGGGAGTAAAAAGATCTGGAATTATAAAGCCTGGTGAGGCCGTCGGTGATGGCCAGTTTCTGCAGCTTTTCCATCATCCGGATGCGTTCATTGGTCAGTTCGCGCTCTTTGAGAACCCGTTTGAGCCGGAGCAGCAGTTCCTCGAGGCGCACCGGCTTGATGACAAAATCGCTGGCACCGATATTGATTGCCTCTTCGTAGGAGTAGTCGTCGCTGTAGCCGGTCATTACGATAACGTCCGCCCCCCGGTCCCTTTTGATCAATTTGGTCAATTCCAGCCCCCCCATGGCAGGCAGGATGATATCTGTGACGACGACGTGGAAGGCTTCCCGCTCCAGCAGCTCGAGAGCATCCTCCGCACAGGAGACGGCTTGCGAGTGGTACCCGGCGGTTTTAATGTATTCGTGCATTGTATTGCGCACAGCGGCATCGTCATCAACGATTAAAATGCGGGTTGCAGCCGGGGAAGCGTCCATTGGAAATTTCCGAATTATCAATGCACCTTGACTGTGGACTTGACAGGTGCTTGAAGGAATTGATAAAAGGTTAGATTTATTAAAAATTATTGCTCATTATAGCTGGAAACGATGGGGGTGTCAACTCCCTTTTCCACCTCGTCCGGTAAGAATCAAAATAGCAGGATAACAATCGTTTACATAGCCTAAATATGCAAAACATTAGAAATTTCAGCATAATCGCTCACATCGACCACGGCAAATCCACCCTTTCCGACCGGCTCATTCAGGCGGCGGACATCGTCACGGAACGGGATTTCAAGGACCAGATTCTCGACACGATGGATATAGAACGTGAACGGGGGATCACCATCAAGAGCCAGACGGTATGTCTGCCGTATCAAGCCAAGGATGGAAAGAACTATTTTCTGAACCTTATCGATACGCCGGGCCATGTGGATTTCACCTATGAAGTTTCCCGGTCGCTGGCCTCCTGCGAAGGCGCCCTGCTGGTTATCGATGCCAGCCAGGGAGTAGAAGCCCAGACTTTGGCCAACTTGTATCTGGCCCTTGAACACAATCTGGAAGTCATTCCGGTCATCAACAAAATCGATCTGCCTTCCGCGGACATCGACCGGGTAAAAATGCAGATTCATGAAGACCTCGGACTTGATCCGGAGCACGCCCTTTTGGTATCGGCCAAGGAGGGCATCGGCATCGAAAGTGTGCTCGAGGCCGTGGTCAACAGGCTGCCGCCGCCTTCCGGAGATCCGGCAAAACCGCTGAAAGCGCTGATTTTCGATTCGCACTATGATGCCTTCCGGGGCACGGTGGTGCACTTTCGGGTATTTCAAGGCACCATTTCACAAGGCGATGTGATCACCTTCATGTCCAACAAGGCGACGCACAAAATCGAGGAAGTCGGTATATTCCAGATTGCCATGATAAAACAGAAGCAATTGTCCGCCGGGCAGGTCGGATACCTGATCGCCGGTATCAAAACAGTCAGCGACACAAGCTGCGGCGACACCATTACCTTGAAAAGAGACCCCTGCGACACAGCCATGCCCGGTTTCAAGGAAACCAAACCCGTGGTGTTTTCTTCCATTTATCCCGTGGCATCAGATGACTACGAAGAGCTGGCCGTGGCCATCGAAAAGCTCAAGCTCAACGATGCCTCTCTGATATATGAAAAGGATACCTCGGTTGCGCTGGGATTCGGTTTTCGCTGTGGCTTTCTGGGGCTGTTGCACCTGGAAGTGGTCCAGGAAAGACTCGAACGGGAATACGACCTGTCCCTTATTCTGACCGCGCCATCGGTTCGCTATCAACTGATCATGAGCGACGGCACCCAAACCACCATTGACAATCCTGCATTGTATCCGGACCCGACCACCATCGAGCTGACCGAGGAGCCGTTTATCCGGGCTTCGATTATCGTTCCGGACCGCTATATGGGGGTGGTCATGCGCCTTTGCCTGGATCGGAGGGGAATCAATAAAAATTATCAGTATCTGACCAGTAATCGTCTCGAAATGATTTTTGAATTGCCCCTGGCGGAGGTTGTTTACGATTTCTACGACAGGCTCAAATCGGTCACCCAGGGGTATGGTTCTTTCGACTATGATATCATCGACTACCGGCAGACGGACCTGGTCAAGGTGGACATTCTCATCAACGGCGAGCGGGTGGATGCCCTGTCCCAGTTGGCGCACCGGGACAATGCGGTGACCAGAGCCCGGGCGGCCTGTGAAAGACTGAAGGATGAAATTCCCCGCCAGATGTTTAAAATCGCCATCCAGGGCGCTATCGGCGGAAACGTTATCGCCCGCACGACCGTGTCCGCCTTCAGGAAAGATGTCACCGCCAAATGTTACGGCGGAGACATCACCCGTAAACGCAAACTGCTTGAAAAGCAGAAAAAAGGGAAAAAAAGGATGAAAATGGTCGGCAAGGTGATGATCCCCCAGTCCGCGTTTCTGGCGGTGCTGAAATCCGATGCCGACTGACCGGAATGAGGAAAGATCGCAGCGATATGGAATATTTTTCTCGAAGCCTATGGCCCGTTCCGCTGTGAACCATGAAGTTTTCTTTTTTTGGCCGGGCCGCCGCAGTTGAACTCGGCGGCCCTTGACGAGCCTACGATGGGTGAAGCCCGGTGAGGTGGAGCCCCAAACTTGAACGCTTATTGAGGCAAATCATGGGAAAAACCGTATCTGAAAAAATTTTTGATTCTCACTTGGTCGACAACCCTTCCGGGGATGTCTACGTAATAAGGCTGGACACCGTTTTTTGTCATGAAATTACCACCCCGATCGCCATCAACGATCTGATCTGCCGGGGCAAGGACCGGGTGTTCAACCCGGACAAAATTAAAGCGGTCATCGACCATGTGACACCTGCCAAGGATTCCAAGACAGCCACCCAGGGCAAAATCCTGCGGGATTGGGTTCGGCGCCACGGTATCAGCGATTTTTACGACATCGGCCGCAATGGCGTCTGCCATGCCATATTCCCCGAAAAGGGGTTTGTGCGGCCGGGGTATGCCGTCATCATGGGGGATTCACATACCTGCACATATGGCGCTTTCGGAGCTTTCGCCGCCGGAGTCGGCACAACGGATCTGGAAGTCGGGATTTTAAAAGGCGTGTGTGCTTTTCATTACCCGAAAACCATGAAGATCACGATCCAGGGTTCCCTGCCCGACGGCGTGTTCGCCAAGGATGTCATCTTGTCGATCATTGGTAAAATCGGGGTGAACGGAGCGACGCACCGGGTCATCGAGTTTGACGGGCCGGTGGTCGATGCCATGGACATGGAAGCCCGCATGACGTTGTGCAATATGGCGGTGGAGGCCGGCGCCACCTGCGGTATATGTTATCCCGACGAAATCACGGTGGATTACCTCTGGGATTTCATCCAGGACGAATATCCCGACAAATCCGCCGCTCTGGAAGCATATCAACAGCACGGACCGGATCCCGACGCCGTGTATGTCGAAGCGATCGAGCTGGATGTCTCCCGGCTGGAGCCGATGGTGACCTATGATTTTAAACCCGATAATGTACGGCCGGTCAAGGAGATGGAGGGAACGCCGATCGACCAGGTATTCATCGGTTCCTGCACCAATGGCCGTCTGGCCGATTTGCGGATTGCGGCCCGGGTGCTTGAGGGGCACAAAATCAGCGACAAGCTGCGCGCCATCGTCAGCCCGGCGACCTCCAAGGTTTACCGACAGGCTCTGGAAGAGGGAATTCTCAAGGTTTTTATGGAAGCCGGCTTCTGTGTCACCAATCCCACCTGCGGACCGTGTCTGGGCATGAGCACCGGCGTTCTGGCAGAAGGCGAAGTCTGCGCCTCCACCACCAACCGCAACTTCAGCGGTCGCATGGGCAGAGGCGGCATGGTTCATTTGATGAGCCCGGCAACGGCAGCGGCAACCGCAATTGCCGGGCATATCACCAATTCAGCGCTATATACAGGAAATAGAAAATGAAAAACTTCAGCGGCAGTGTCCTTTTTCTGGACAGAGCGGATATCAACACCGATGAAATCATCCCCGCCAGATACCTCACCGAGGTCTCCAAGGAAGTGCTTAAGCCCTATCTTTTTGAAGATCTCAATTTGCACGGCTTCAATCCGCAAACAGATATCGGCGGCAAAAGCGTCATCGTCACCAGAGCCAATTTCGGCTGCGGATCTTCCCGGGAACATGCGCCCTGGGCGCTGGAGACAAACGGCATCAATCTGGTCATTGCAGAGAGCTTCGCCAGGATATTCAGACAAAACATGTTCAACTGCGGCATGATGGCCGTGGAGCTTCCTGCGGCGGCCATCGAGCGTCTGTTCTCTCAATGCGCCGGAAATGCTACGACGGTCACCACCGATATTACCGCCCGCCGCTTTCAGGTCGAGGCCGAGGGATTCTCGGAGACCATTCCATTTTCGGTGCCCGAATTTCACCACGCGCTCGTTATGGCGGGAGGATGGCTGGAATATGCGGATTCGAGATACTAAACGGCTATCGGCCGCTTATATGAAACTACAAATTCCAGGTTCAAGGTTCAAGGTTCTGGGTTCTGGGTTATGGGTTAAAAAGGCATTTTGCCATTTTATCACCCTCACCCGGCCTCTCCCGTCAAGGGAGAGGAGACAGCTTCCCTCCCCTGGTGGGAGGGACTGAGGGAGGGGGTAAAATGGAGCCGATCCTTTTAAAATGTTTTTTATTCGATCAAACCGGCATTTTCTATTCAGCGGCGACAGCCTATATGAAAATTCAATAATAATGGGATGAAAAAAATGAAACGAATCGCGGTTCTGCCCGGCGACGGCATCGGTCCCGAGGTCATGAAAGAAGCGGTAAAGGTTTTAGAAGCGGTCTGCAGAAAATCAGGTATTGAACTGAACCTCGAGTTCGCCGATGTGGGCGGAGTTGCCATTGACAACCATGGCAGCGCTCTTCCCGCCCAAACCCTGGCCCTGTGTGAAAGCAGCGATGGAATTTTGCTGGGCTCGGTGGGCGGTCCGCGCTGGGAATCATTGCCGCCGGAGCAGCAGCCCGAACGCGGGTCCCTATTGCGATTGCGTAAACATTTCAAACTGTTTTGCAATCTAAGGCCGGCTAAGGTGTTCAAGGCCCTGGCGCATTTCAGTCCGCTGCGCCCCGATATCGTGGGCGATGGATTCGATATCCTGTGCGTTCGGGAACTGACCGGCGGCATCTACTTCGGCCGGCCCAAGGGTCGGAACGGCGAGGGACCCGGGGAAAAGGCCTTCGACACCATGGTGTACTCGCGTCAGGAAATTGAAAGAATCGCCGAACGGGCGTTTGCGCTGGCCGCTGCCAGACGAAAACGGGTGACCTCGGTGGACAAGGCCAATGTCCTGTCTTCCATGGTGTTGTGGCGGGAAGTCGTCAGCGGAGTAGCCGCAAAACATCCCGATATTGAGCTCAAAAACCTGTACATCGACAACGCCGCCATGCAGCTGGTCCGCGATCCACGCCAGTTCGACGTCCTGCTGTGCGGCAACATGTTCGGTGATATTCTTTCGGATGAATGCGCCATGCTCACCGGTTCAATGGGCCTGTTGCCGTCGGCCAGCATCAACGAGAACAATTTCGGCATGTTCGAACCGGCCGGAGGATCCGCTCCCGATATCGCCGGCAGGGGGATCGCAAACCCGGTCGCCCAGATCCTGTCCGCCGCCATGATGTTGAGAATCAGCTTGGGTTCCGAAGATGCCGCCGCCACCGTCGAACAGGCCGTGGCGGATGTGCTGGAAGCCGGCATCTGTACGATGGATATCGCAACAGACCGGAAAAAGGCCGTGACAACGGCTGAAATGGGAGATGCTATTTTGGATCGGATCCTAAGGGCTTGAAACACCTTTTGGGGGAACATGCGATCAAGATGGTTCTTTAGGTTTCAGTGTTCAGGTGTCGGGTGTCGGCCTCCTAAAATACCGATCTCCGGCAGCTGACATGAAACCTGAAACCTGAAACCTTGAATTGTTGTCATCATTAACTTTCGACCCTTGCTATATCAAGGCACTCCTCTTCCCGAAAGTAGTCTCATGAGAGCACACTGATCAACCGTCTCTGTCATTTCGCATTTCCCTCAGGCCATCCTGGTAGCGCTTGTTGCCATACCAGTCAATCTGGCGGCAGATCCCCCGGATAATCCGGACTTCCCTGGCCCTGAGCTGCAGACGTGAAAAAAAATGCCTCAGATTGTTCAGGAAATAATCCGGATTTTCAGGATTGAGAAAGCTGATGCGAACCAGCACATCCTTAAGCTGTGCATACATAGCCTCGAGCTCATGGCGGTCGGCCAGGCGCGGCGCGAAATCGGGGCTCCGGCCGCGGGTATAACTGAACAACTCATAGCATATGATCATCACCGCCTGGGCCAGATTGAGCGATGAAAAATCGGCTGTGGGGACATTCACCAGGACATCGCAAAAACGGATGTCGACATTGGTGAGCCCACGGTCTTCGGGCCCGAAAAGAATCGCAATCCGATTGTCGTGAGCAATGGGAAAAAGCTTTTGGCCCAGTTTGGACGGCGAACTGACCACCTTGCGCTCACCACCCAGCCGGGCGGTAGTACCGACCACATAATTATAACCGGCCAGTGCTTCCTCCAAGGTATCCCGGTATTCTATCTGCTCCACCACATCCAGGGCCGCATGCGTTGCCATCCGGCAAACCCTGGTCAGATCGCAATTGCGAGCTTCCACGACAACCAGCTGTCTGATTCCCATGTTGCGCATGGCCCGGGCGGCGGCCCCGATATTTTCGGGATAGCGGGGACGGCACAAAACGATCGATATATTCTCGAGTTTGATGTTGCCGGGCATCAACTGAAAATTTCAAAACGATTGAAAAAATAGGATATTTCAAATGAGGCGGTTTCGGGGGCATCGGAGCCGTGAACCACATTCTTTTCGATATCGGTGGCAAAATTCCTGCGAATCGTGCCCTCGGCGGCATCCTTATAGTTGGTGGCGCCCATCAAATCGCGATAGCGGGCAATGACATTTTCCCCTTCCAGCACCATGACGACCGCGGGCCCCGAACTCATGAAGTCGGTCAGGCTCTCGAAAAAGGGTCTTTCACGGTGCACGGCATAAAAGCCTTCGGCCTGTTTTTTGGTCATGTGCACCATTTTCATGCCCGCAATGTTCAGGTTGTTTTGTTCGAGCATTCGGATGACCTCGCCGATCAGGCGACGTTTTACCCCGTCAGGTTTGATGATCGAAAGTGTCCTTTCCATAATATCGTGTCCTTTCTGTAAATTTAGTCCCAGGTGGCATAGCAGATGCCGGCCGGCAAGTCAACAGGCGTCCGGTAGATCCGTATGTTGAGATTTGACTTCATATGATTTTCAGCATTGAGCTTTTAATGTCCGCAGAGTTGACAAGGATTATTTCAAATTTTACTATAGTCATGAATTCATTTTTTAGACGATACATCCATCCGCTCACGGGCTTACCGCCAGGCGGGCATCCGGATTCGAAGACCCCGAGACATGCGCCGCGCCTGGATGTTTTGTGAATAAAATAAGGAGCGCTTATGCCAATTTACGAATTTTACTGCGAGGACTGCAATACCATTTTCAATTTTTTCTCGAAGCGCGTCGATACCACCAAAAAGCCGAAGTGCCCGAAATGTAAAACCAGAAAACTGTCGCGGCAAATGTCGGCTTTTTCCTTTACCGGCAAGGCGAAAGAAGACGGCGACATGGACGATCTGCCTTTTGACGAAAACAAAATGGAAAAAGCTATGCAGATGCTGGCTGGGGAAGCTGATAATATGAACGAAGACGATCCCCGTCAGGCCGCTAATCTGATGCGCAAATTAACTGACATGACCGGCCTCGAACTCGGGGCCGGCATGCAGGAAGCATTGAAACGCATGGAAGCCGGTGAGGATCCCGATGCGATCGAAGCTGAAATGGGCGACCTCCTCGAGGGTGAGGAACCCTTCGTGCTGCCCGAGAAAAAGGGAGGACCCGCCAACAGAAAACGGCCGGCACCCCAAAAGGATGAAACGCTGTATGACCTGTAACCCGGAGGATAAAACCATGGACACGGAAATCCTTGAAAAAATCGAAATCAGGCAGGGCGATATTACCAAACTCGAAGTGGATGCCATCGTTAATGCCGCCAATACGTCGCTTTTGGGCGGCGGCGGCGTCGACGGCGCCATACATCGGGCGGCTGGGCCCGAATTGGTAAACGAATGCCGGAGACTGGGCGGATGCCCGACGGGCGAAGCCCGAATCACCAAGGGATACAATCTGGCAGCCCGTCATGTCATTCACACGGTGGGCCCGGTTTACAGCGGCAAGCCGCGCGACAAAACGCTTCTGACCGCCTGCTACCGGAACAGCCTCGAATTGGCGGTTGAAAATGACATTCATTCCCTCGCATTTCCGGCAATCAGCTGCGGCGTGTATGGATATCCGATCGAGGAAGCCTGCAAAATTGCAGTGGACACCAGCGGCAGTTTTCTCGCCCAGAATGCGACAATCGAGAAGGTGATATTCATGCTTTTTTCTTCCGGGAATTTGAAAGTCTACGAGAAATACCTGCAAGGATTAAACATTGACAAACCGGACGGCCGTTATTAGTATTACTTAAACTGAGCTTTTTGAATTATATAAGTTCATGATTTGTTATATTTTTTCATCGTGGACAGCTTGCCGTGGCTTGCGGGCTGACGGCATCGTTCGAGTCTATCTTGACTGTAAGAAAGGGTACCTGCTAACGCCGAGAATGTATCCGCTGAAGGCGGGTCGTGCGCACCGGCGGGATTCTGTACGGTGCAGAATGCCCTCCCCGGTGCAGATGGCTGTCGCGAAGCGGCCCTTTTTTTGTCTTTGTCTGCCCATGAATCGCTCAAACGACACCATCATTGTGTCAGCGGTTCAGGGAGGGGACATAATTCAATCATCAGATCGACAGTTTAGACCGACGTGACTTAAGGACACTCATTTGGGCGATCAGAACCATTCCAACAGGTGGAGTTGGCGCTGATCATATTATTTTTTTTAAGGAGGATGTTATGGTTGAACTTTCCCAAACGGCCAGCCAGCAGATCGCGGAATACTTCAAGGGTCGGGACGTCGTGCCGATTCGCATTTTCTTGAATGAAGGGGGCTGAGGCGGGCCATCACTGGCGATGGCTCTGGATGAGCCCAAGGACAGCGACAATTCCTATGATGTCAACGGATTTAAATTCATAATGGATAAAGAGTTCGATAAAAAAGCGGGTCCTGTGTCCATCGACTACATGGGATACGGGTTTAAAATCAGCTCCGGTATTGAATTCGGTTCCAGTTGTTCCAGCTGCGGAACGACCGGTTCCTGCTGCAGCTAGCTAAAAACCTGAACGAAGAAAAAAAGGCAATACCTTGAGGTATTGCCTTTTTTTAAGGAGGACATGTTGATGCAGGATTTTATGGAAGTTGTCAGAGGCAGAAGAAGTGTTCGCAAATACGAAGACACCCAGGTGCCGGATGAAACGCTCAACACCATCCTAGAATCCGTAAAATGGGCCCCCTCCTGGGCCAATACGCAGTGCTGGGAAATCATCGTGATCAGGGACGCGGGTATAAAGGAGAAATTGCAGACCACCTTTCCTTCCAAAGGACAGCCCGCCACCAAAGCCATCGTTCAGGCGCCCGTGGTTCTGGCGGTTTGCGGCAAGGCGAAGCACTCCGGCTACTATAACGATCAGCCTTCTACCAAGTTCGGCGACTGGCTGATGTTCGATCTCGGGATCGCCTGCCAGAACATTTGTCTGACCGCCCACAGCCTCGGACTGGGGACCGTGATGGTCGGCCTGCTGGACCATGCCAAGGCCAATGAGATTCTCGGTATACCGAAAGGTTACGAACTGGTGACATTGATTCCCCTGGGCTATCCCGCCAAAATTTCCGAAGCGCCCAAACGCCGGGAGGTCGAGGAATTCACCCACTATGAAAGCTTCTGATCGGGAAAATGCATTAGCTGAAATTTACCGCTATCATGAAGAAACCAAGCACCACTACCACCGCTATGCCCGATCGGCGGGATATATGGATTGGCAGAATCAGCCGAACCCATTTCGCGTTTACGAAGAAACGGAGATTGTTAAGCTGCCTCTCCTGAAAAAGGATCCGCCGGCCGCATATCCGGATTTATATCAGCGCCAGAACAATGCCGGCCGGCAGATCGATCAGGCAGCCATCGCGGGCTTTCTCGAGTTGTCGCTGGGGTTGTCGGCCTGGAAGGCCGCCCAGGGATCGCAATGGCCGCTGAGGATGAATCCATCCAGCGGAAACCTCCATCCCACCGAATCCTATCTTGTATTGCCGGATATCGAGGGATCGGACGGCGGCGTTTTTCATTACAACCCGCTGCTGCATGCCCTGGAACTGCGCGCGGCGATCGGCCGCGATATCCAGCAAATCCTTTGGTCAAACTTCGCATGCCGGGGGTTTCTCATCGGTTTGAGCAGCATTTTCTGGCGGGAGTCCTGGAAATACGGGGAACGCGCTTTTCGCTACTGCAACCACGATGTCGGACACGCCCTGGCGGCCATCAGCTTTGCGGCCAACCTGTTCGGCTGGAAGGCGACCTGTCTGAACGATCTGTCGGATGATGCGCTGGACTGCATATTCGGGTTTGCAAAAACCCGGTATGCTCATCTGGAAGAAGAACATCCGGATTTATTGTGTTTCGTTCACGCGGCGTCTTGTGTCCGGATTCCCCGCGGCATGCCGGATGCGGTCATCGACGCCTTCGCCAGGCTTGCCTTTCAGGGAAAACCCAACACCTTGAGCAGCGAGCGCATCGACTGGGACATCATATACCGGACCGCAGCCCTCACCCGTAAGCCGGCAACCAAAGAGCGGGGAACTGGATTCGAACAGCGGGGCCGGTTGCGTACCATTGAACCCCGGCTACCTGCCGCCGGGATCATCCGGCAACGGCGGAGCGCTACTGCATTCGACCGTCGGGCGTCTTTGCGTAAAGACCGGTTTTTGGCGATCCTGGACCAGACCCTGCCCCGCGGCGATTGCGCCCCGTTTGATGCGGATCTCGCCGAACCGGCCATACACCTGCTTATTTTCGTGCATCAGGTGGAGGACCTCGAACCGGGCCTTTATTTTTTCTTCCGCAATCAAAAAGATGTCCGGTCTATTAAGGACCTGACGCGCCCGGAATTCATATGGCAGGCGGTGGAAACGGACTTTCCGCTGTTTTTGCTGGATAAGGGCAATCTGAGGCAACAGGCGGCCATGGTCAGCTGCCACCAGGACATCGCCGGTTCCAGCGTTTTCTCCCTGGGCATGATCGCCGCCTTTCATGACAGGATCGCAGCGAAACCCTTTGGCTACCGACAGCTTTTCTGGGAAAGCGGAATGGTCGGCCAGGTTTTATACCTGGCGGCGGAAGCCTACGGCCTGCGCGGCACCGGCATCGGATGCTTCTTCGACGATGCCGTCCACGAAACCCTGGGATTGACGGACAACCGCTACCAGAGCCTGTATCATTTTACCGTCGGCCTTCCGGTCGAAGACGCGCGCCTGACCACCTACCCGGCTTACCATCACTTGAAAGATCATTAGTAAGTCAAGAATGAATTCTTTTCATTTTAGAGCAAAACATTTTCACATATAGCCTCCTTAGAAAATCCGATACCCTCCATCGTCACTCCGGCATGGTTTTGGCCGGAGTCCAGACAATAATATCGACAGCATTCCTTCTTCTCTTAGCGGCATTCCGCTGCCGGCAATTTTGCAAATCAGCGCCCGCAACGATGGTGAAAACGGGCACTACTGGGTATTTGAGAAAGTTGCGGAAGCGGACCTGGTGATTTACGATCCCCAAAGCGGGCGCCGGTTCCATCAGACTCCGGATGAATTGGCCGCCCAATGGGATGGTGCAGTTCTCATCCAAGCCGATCGAACCCCTGAGCTTCCCGGGACCCGCATCGGCGCAGCGGATACGGCTGAACTTTTCGGCGGCTGCGGCGCGCCGGCCGGTGAGACGGCCTTGGGATCGGGCGGGGCAAACAGCATTGCCCTTGGCAATGGCGGCGGCTCGGATGCTTGCGGCTCTCCGGTCTGGTCGGTGAACATGGTCAATATGAATCTGAACATGCAGGATATTCCCATGTAGTACCATGCGCCCATCGGCTCCGACATGTATATCCGCCTGAGTTACAATTCCCAGGCGGCCATCGCTTACCACGAGCCTTTCGGCAACAAGTGGCAATTCAACTATGCCTCCTACCTAGTGGTGGATACCGGTGGCAACGTAACCGTTTTTATGCCCGACGGCCGGCGCGACATTTATGCGCCCGATGGTTATGGCGTCATACACCTATGATACCGTTGGCCGGGTGCGCACGGCCACCGACGCTACCGGTCTTACCCTGACCTACGACTACAACGATCTGAACCACATTACCCGCATCACCTTTCCGGACGCCAAATTCATCCAATACAGCTACCCAAGCTGCTGCCCGCGCCTTATCGACACCATCACCGACCGGGCCGGCCGAACCACCTATTGTACTTACGACAGCATGAAAAGGCTTGATTCCATTTATCGACCGGGAGTGGGCTATATAAAATTCAGATACGATGCCAACGGCAACCTTGAGAAAATCACCGATGCCAATGGTCGTGAGACCCATTCCGAATAAGATAATGTAGACCGCTTGTATCGCAAATACGATGCCCAAGGGCTTTTTGTGGAGTTTCGCTACGACAGCAAAGGACGGCTTGAAAAACGCATCAACGCCCACGGCATCGAAACCAATGACGAATACGGCAACATGGTCAGCGGCTCTATTGACGTACCGCCTTATTCTTCTTGGCGAGACTTCCAGGAACTTTGAACAACGTCACGCATGACAACCATCAGCCCGTGCCACTGTTGTTGAGAATATTTCGTTATCGCCTGCATGACACGCTGATGGATTTTTAATCTGGTCGGCTGTTTAAGGCGCACGATCAAAATACCGTGATGCACTTCATCGCGATGAATGGAAAAACCCTTATCGGTTGTGATGAAAAGCCTCTTTTCTTGCTGCGCTTTTTGCCACAGAATATCATCGGTTATTCCCTGCTCGGCACTTCCTCGAATATCGGTGACATCAAACCCTTTTAAGCGCAGCTCTTTAACGGTCATCAACGGTATATTCTCGTCCACGAGAACTTTCATATCGCACTTTCGGTCATATCAATCGGCGTTATCTGCTCTTCGGCTAACGATGCGGCATAGTCAAGGCAAGCATAAATGTCTTCAGCTTTAATCGAAGGAAAATCTTCAAGAAGCTCCTGGATCTTATCCCCATTGGCCAACATCCGGATGATCTGATGCACCGGGATTCTTGTGCCTTTGATGCAGGCCTGTCCATGGCAAATTTTGGGATCGACTGAAATTCGCTTGTACATAGTAGCCTCTCACGAAAATCCGAAACTAGGAGGTGGTCGCGCACCGCTTGGCTTCGTGTTTAACAAAAAGTATCTTAATTTTTTTAACATAGTATCTTAAAATCGTCTTGACAAGGTTTTTGAATCGGAATTTTCGGCAGGAAAAAGGCCATCAATGGTAACTTTGGCGGGTCGCGGTTGATGGCCCCGGGTAAGTTCCAAAAGGGGGTATCCTTTTGAAACAGCATTCTTTTTCTATCGGAATCCCATCAAAAATCAAGCCCCGTCTTTGAGGCAAGCCCCTTCGACACGGCAGGAAGAAGGTGAGGTCATTGGATACAACCAGCACAGTGAAGAATGGCGTCCCCTCGGTGTTCCCCGACGATTGTCGGCCGACATTGTGATTCCTGACCAATTGGGCATCTCGCTTGCGAACCACTCCCATCGTGTCTATATTTTGTAAAGCAGCAAATTTCGGGTCCGGAGGTTACCATGCCAGCCAACCATCTTATCAATGAGAAAAGCCCTTATCTCATCCAGCATGCCCACAATCCCGTCGATTGGCATCCCTGGGCGGATGAAACGTTTACAACCGCCCAAAAGCAAAACAAGCCCATATTTCTTTCCATCGGCTATGCCACCTGCCACTGGTGCCACGTCATGGAAAAAGAGTCGTTCGAGGATCGGGAAGCGGCCGAACATCTCAACGACACCTTTGTCTGCATCAAGGTGGATCGCGAAGAGCGTCCGGATATAGACGCGGTGTACATGGCCGCCTGTCAAATGATGACCGGCAGCGGCGGCTGGCCGCTGAGCATTTTTATGACCCCGGAGAAAAAGCCATTTTTTGCCGCCACGTATCTACCCAAACAAAGCCGCGGAGGCCGCGCGGGCCTGATCGATATCTGCCGCCAGGTCAAAAACCTGTGGACCGACGACAAACAAAAAATTGAAAATTCAGCCGTCGCCGTCGCGGCCGGACTCCATCGGGCCTTTGCCTTCACCTCTGCGGATCGGCCCGACACCTCCCTGATCGAGCAGACCGTCAGAAAAATCAAACCCGGATACGATCCGCAGCATGGCGGGTTCGATCCGGCTCCCAAGTTTCCAAGCCCGCACCGACTGCTTTTCTTGCTGCGCTGGTACCACCGAAACGGCGATTCGGACGCCCTGGAGATGGTCAGCAAAACGCTGACCGCCATGCGCCTCGGTGGAATCTGGGATCACGTCGGTTTCGGCTTCCACCGCTATTCCACGGATTCCAGATGGCTGCTGCCCCATTTTGAAAAAATGCTGTACGATCAGGCCCTGATCGCCACCGCCTACCTGGAAGCCTTTCAAATTACCAGCGACCCCCTGTTTGCCGCAACGGCGGAAGATATTTTCAGCTATGTCCTGCGGGATATGACCTCCCCGGAAGGCGCTTTTTACTCGGCGGAAGACGCCGACAGCGAGGGGGAAGAGGGCAAATTCTACGTCTGGACCACCGCAGAATTTCGCGAGGTGCTGGGCGAGGAGACCGCCAAACGGTGGGAGCCGATATTCCGGCTGAGCCCGGAAGGAAACTTTGCCGATGAAGCCACGCATCAGAAAACGGGGGCCAACATCCTGCACTTGACCGCGCCGGTGGCCAGGTGGGCGGAAAAACTGGATATGCCGGATGATGAGCTGATCGCGGAATGGAAAAAAATCCGAGAAAAATTGTTTCGCAGTCGGGAAAACCGGGTTCACCCTCTGAAAGACGATAAGATTCTAACCGATTGGAACGGCTTGATGATTGCGGCCCTCGCTCAGGGATCCCGGATATTGAATCGGCCTGAATACGAAGATGCCGCCCGCAAGGCTGCCGATTTCATGCTGTCCCGGATGCGGGATGACGCGGGACATCTTCACCACCGTTTCAGAGAAGGGGAACTGGCGGTACCGGCCTACGCCGGTGACTATGCATTCCTGATCCACGGCCTGCTGAATCTCTATCAGACCACCTATGATCTGACTTTCGCCGAGGAAGCCAAATTGCTGCAGGAAAAAATGACGGCTGATTTCTGGGACGAGCAAAACGGCGGCTATTTTTCAACACCTGCCGGAAGCACGGAACTGCCGGTGCGTCCCAAGGAGTTATACGACGGGGCAATTCCATCGGCGAATTCGGTTGCGCTTTTCAACCTGGTGCTTTTGTCGAGGTTGACCGGGGATCCGCAATGGGATGAACGGGTGCAGGCCCAGATCAGCGCCTTCGCCGGCACCCTGAAAGCCCAGCCCCAGGCATTCACCTATTTCCTGTGCGCCCTCGATTTCGCGCTGAGCCCGGGCCAGGAAATCATCATCACCGGAGAACCCCAGGCTGCCGACACCCGTCAACTGCTGAAGGCCTTGAATCTGAATTACACACCCAACAAGGTGGCCATGGTGAAATCCGGCGTCAACGCCCAACGCCTGGCAAAATTCGCCGGATTCACCGACGGCCTGCAAGTTCTGGAGGGCCAGGCAACCGCCCATGTTTGCCGCAACGGCTCCTGCACCGACTCGACCACCGATACCCGGATCATGGTCAATAAGATATTAGGGAAATAAGCGACAGCAATTCGGAAGGTGGCCAAGTGATGATCCGAGGTTCAGGTGTCGGGTTGTAGGTGTCGGGTTTCGGGTTTCGGGTGCTAGGTTTCGGGTGTCAAGAAGGTGAGTCGCTTATATGAAACTACAAATTCCAGGTTCAAGGTTCAAGGTTCAAGGTTCTGGGTTAAAAAGGCATGTTGCCATTTTATCATCCTCACCCGGCCTCTCCCGTCAAGGGAGAGGAGACAGCTTCCCTCCCCCGGTGGGAGGGACTGAGGGAGGGGGTAAAATGAAGCAATCCTTATTAGAAAGTTTCTGTCTTTGATCAAACTGGCTGCCCTTTCGCCAGCGGCCGCGGCTTATATGAAGCTACACGTTTTAAAAGATTTGATACAAAACTATGGGCTGAAATCTGAACACTGAAACCTAATTTTAAGCTTTCTGATAACATGTTGCAGGATAAAGAGTATCGGAGTTCAAAACACTCTTTTCACAGCAATCGCAGCCATGGATAACCTAGAATTCAAGACGCTCACGTCCGCAGAATTCAATGACTACATGCGGAATCATAAAGAAAAAAACTACCAGCTGATCGATGTACGTCAACCCGCTGAATACGAGCAGGGCCATATCCCGGGAGCCAAACTCATGCCGCTTTCGGAGGTCGAGACCAAATTGTTCAGCTTGCCGAACGACCGCGATCTCATTTTTTATTGTCACAACGGCGGCCGCTCCCAATGGGCCGCATCCCTGGTGGGCGAAAGCGAGATTTCCGCTAAAACCGTCTACCACCTGTGGGGCGGAATGCTGGCCTGGGAAGGCAGACCCCTGACGGGCTATCCGCGGGTGAAAATCTTTGAAGAAAATGGCAGCATTGAGGAAATGCTGGCTGCCGCTATGAATCTGGAAAAAGGCGCCTGGCGGTTTTACCGCCGGGCCATGGAAGTCATCGATGAGGAAGCGGTTCTGCGGATTCTGGACCAGGTCTCTTCCGCCGAAAAGGCGCACGCCATGTTGATTTATGGGTTCTGGAAGAAATTTCAATACAGCCCCGCGCCTTTCGACCGGGTATACAATAATCTGGATGGTAAAATTCTGGAAGGCGGCCATGATTTAGAGGATGTATGCCGCCGGTTGAAAGACGTCCGGCGCCAGGGATGCATGGCGGTTATCGAGTTTGCCATGGCTATCGAGTATTCGGCTTATGATCTGTATCGCACCATGGCGGACAGAAGCGGCAGCGATGAAGCCCGGCAAACCTTTCTGTCCATTGCCCAGGCGGAAAAAGCCCACATGCGCAGCCTGACCCGCGCCCTTGACCAGTGCCCGGAAAACCCGTATTAAAATGATCGACCGCCAATAGAACAGGCGGTGGAGTGAAAGCCCCTGGAACTGGCCGGCCCTACGGGTGATCGACGATGTTTTTCAAAATAATTACGGAATCGTATGGTATCTGAACACCGATGACTGAAGTCCAATCGCTGCGCACTGAATTGATCCGCTGGTATCTGGCAAACAAGCGGGATTTACCCTGGAGAAAAACAACCCACCCCTATCCCATCTGGGTTTCCGAGGTAATGTTGCAACAAACCCAGGTCAACACGGTATTGCCCTACTACAGCCGGTTTCTGAAAGTCTTCGGTAGTCTCGACTGTTTTGCCCGGGCCGATTTGCAGGATGTGTTGAAAGTCTGGGAAGGCCTGGGCTATTATGCCCGTGCCCGCAATTTTCACCGCGCCGCCGGAATTGTTTTAGATCGTCACGGCGGCATCGTTCCAGATACCTGGGACGAATTTCGCCAACTGCCCGGTGTCGGCGACTATATTGCAGCCGCCGTGCTGAGTCTGGCCTACAACCGGGCCTACCCCGTTGTGGACGGCAATGTCAAACGGGTGCTGGCGCGCTTGTTTATGGAGGATACGCCCATAAACGCATCGGCATCCATGAGGATTTTCAAGACATCGGCCGGCCGGTTGCTAGCCCCCCGAACTCCGGGAACCTTCAATCAGGCCATCATGGAACTCGGTGCCCTGGTCTGCAAACCGCAACGCCCCCGGTGTGATGGTTGCCCGCTGCAACAAAGTTGTGCGGCCTACGCAGCCGACCGGGTTGCCCGGTATCCCAAAAAGCAGGAAAAATCACCCATTCCCCGTTTTGACATCGCGGTGGGGGTGGTGTTCAAAAAGGGGCGGGTTCTTATCACCCGGCGTAAGGCGGAAGGTCTGCTGGGAGGGCTGTGGGAATTTCCCGGGGGAAAGATAAAAGACAAAGAAAGCACAGAACAGGCTTGCGTCCGGGAAATCCGGGAAGAAACAAACCTTTCGGTCGCGGTCGATTTCCACCTGAGCAGGGTCAAACATGCATACACCCATTTTAAAATCGTCATGGATGTGTTCTGCTGTGCATATGTGTCCGGCAGGGTGAAACTGAAAGGGCCGGTGGACCATCGTTGGATAAAAATCGATGATCTGACCGCCTACCCGTTTCCCAAGGCCAATCACAAGTTTTTTCCTGAGTTGAAAAAGTTTGCGACGAAATCCGCCGAGGGCAAATCCTGAATTTTGTGGAACACGAAATTGAACATCGGCCGATCCATAGGTCTTTTGACTGTCGGAGGTTTCAGGTGTCAGCGCCGCCATTGGCATCCAAGCAGTCATTTTGATCGGGACAAGGGCTGCAGACTGCCGGGAATCAAATGAGATATCAAGCATCAAAGGTGCTAATTTCCGGCACCTGACGCCTGAAACCTGACACCTGCAACCTTCATTCACGGAAAACATCTTGCCATAAAAACCGAATAAGGCCTGAACATGCCCGACATTCTTCTCATCCAGCCGCCGATCAGGGACTTTTATCTCACCGTCAAGCGCACCATCCCATATGGCCTGGCCTGCATCGCCGCCACTCTGAGAGACAGCGGATTTTCAGTAAAAATCCTGGATGCGCTGGCCACCACCAAATCCCGCATTTGCGATATTCCCCCGGAATTGAACTATTTGAACCCCTATTACGGCCGACCGGACCGGTCCGCCTTTGCACTGTTTCACCACTATCGGCATTTTGGCTACAGTTTCGAACACATCGGCAAGTTGGCCGCTGAATCCGGTGCGTTTCTGGTCGGCATTTCGGCGTTGTTTACTCCCTATGTGGGCGAAGCCCTTCAGACCGCCCGGACCGTCAAGGCGTTTCACCCGACGTGTAAAATCGTTGTCGGCGGCCACCATGCCACCGCCATGCCGCAGTCGATAATGCAATCACCGGCGGTGGATTTCGCCATCCGCGGTGAAGGGGAAGTCTCCATGCATCTGCTGGCGAAAGCGGTGGCAACGGGGGGCGCCTACGATTCGATTCCCGGTCTGGTTTTCAGACGCAGCAACGGATCCCTGCATATCAACCCGCCGGCAGGAATGACGGATCCCGACGGCTATCCGCTGCCGGCCGGCGACCTTATCGATCAGCGGTTTTACCGCCGCAATAAGCGCGCAGCAATGGTAGTGGTCGCGGGCCGCGGGTGCCCGATGAAGTGCAGTTACTGCAGTCTGGGCGCCGGATCATATGTGGACTACCGCAAAAGAAGTGTTGAAGCCGTAATCGAGGAAATTCGCCGCGGCGTCGAAAACGAGCAGGTCGGTTTTATCGATTTCGAGGATGAAAACCTGTCCCTGGACCGCCGCTGGTTTCTGGAACTTCTGGACCGGATCGGAAGCCGGTTCGGCCAATCCGGCCTCGAGCTCAGGGCCATGAACGGCCTCTATCCGCCGTCCCTGGACGAGGAGGTGATCCGTGCCATGCGGTCCGCCGGTTTCAAGACACTGAATCTCGCCCTGGCTTCGAGCTCGAAAAAACAGCTCCAACGGTTCAGCAGATCCGATGTGAGGCCGGCATTCGATCGCGCCCTGGAAATCGCCGAAACTTGCGGAATGGACGCCGTGGGGTATGTCATTTGCGCCGCACCGTTTCAGGAACCGGAGGATTCAATTTCAGATCTGCTCTATCTGGCCCAACGCCGGGTTCTGGCCGGGGTGTCCGTCTTTTATCCGGCTCCGGGCAGCCGGGATTTCGATCTCTGTCAGACCATGGGAATATTGCCCGATCACTTTTCCTGCATGCGGTCGAGCGCCCTGCCCGTGTCTCACACAACCTCGCGCAAAGATGCGGCAACCCTGCTGAGACTGGGACGCATTCTCAATTTCATGAAATACCTGGTGGACCGCAAAATCGCCCTGGAAGGGGAGGAACTGACCGGTACCGACCTCCAGGAAGGCGCCCTGGATCGGGTTGAAACCAGCCGCCGGCTTCTCGCCGGTTTTTTAAGGGACGGCAGGATACAGGGGGTGGCGCCGCAGGGAGAAATTTTCGACCATCCGGTTTCGCAGAATTTGACCCGGGCATTTCTAACCGGTCTGGCCTCCATTTCCCTGCGCGGTTCGCACTAAGAATACCCGATTCAATATTCCATCATTCCAATCATTCCACCCTTCCATCCTTCCGTCAATCCGGTGGCTTGAATTGGCAAATCGTGACCGGCCGGACTCAAAAACCGGCGTGTCCTCTTGAAAAGTTCGATTTCATAATCATATTATCGCGAAGGCGGTCAGTACGCAGGTGAATATCAAAATCTCTTTAACTCAGGAAGGAATTTAATATGAGCGTTTTAGTAGCACGAGAAGCACCGGATTTCGTGGCCCCGGCGGTCATGCCGGACGGCATTATCAAAGAGGATTTCAGGCTTTCGGATTCGAGAGGAAAATATGTGGTGTTGTTTTTCTGGCCGCTGGATTTCACCTTTGTTTGCCCGACGGAAATAATTGCCCATCACAAACGTATGGAGCAATTCAAGGGCCGCAATGTGCACGTCATCGGAGTTTCCATTGATTCTCAGTTTACCCATTATGCCTGGCGCAACACCGCTGTCGATGATGGCGGCATCGGAGTGGTGGACTTTCCAATCGTTGCCGATATAAAGCACGAGATTACCCGGGCGTATGGAATTGAGCATCCGGACGGCGTGGCCATGCGGGCTTCTTTTCTTATCGACAAGCAAGGTATCGTGCAGCATCAGGTCGTAAACAATCTACCGTTGGGACGGGATGTGGATGAGATGCTGCGCGTCGTCGACGCCCTGCAGTTCACGGAACAGTACGGCGAAGTGTGTCCCGCGGGATGGAAAAAAGGTGAAGGCGGAATGAAGCCCACGGCGGAAGGAGTGGCGGATTTTCTGTCCAAACACGGCAAAGAGCTGTAGAGTATATGAACCTCTATTTTTGATCAGACCGGCTGTTTTGCAGCCGGCGGCCGCCCTCGTAAGAAACTACGTTTTTAAGGTTCAGGGTTCAGAGGTTCGGGGTTCAGAGGTTCAGGGGTTAAGAGGTTCAGAGGTTCCGGGGTTCAGAGGTTCAGGGTTCAGGGTTCAGAGGTTCCGGGTTCAAAGGTTCCGGGTTCAAGGGTTCAGAGGTTGCGGGTTTGCAGCCGATCGAAATTGCCCGGATGAGGAATCACACTCAATCGACTGCGACATGCGCGATGCGTCACTCCGGCATGCGTTTAGCCGCAGTCCAGAGAAACGGCGAACCTCCTGGATTGCGGTTAAAAACCGGCCGCAATGGCTGGGGTTGGAATCTATTCGGCTGCTTTTTAGCCAGCAGTGCCCGCTCGTGCCAAAAATGAGCGCCCGGTGCATCCATATAGTGGGATGTGACGTCATCGAAATCGGGATCGCTATCGAAATCGCTATCGAAATCGAACGGCTCAACTCCCTTTGACGCCATCGCCCCCGTCCTTCCAATCACCTGAGCCTATCAGCCCATACGATCCAATTCAGGTTTTCGTGTCCGAGGTTCATATCTTTTCGATCCCGATAGCGATCCCGATTTCGATTTCGATGATCCCACCCATCATTATTAATCGAGAAAAGGGATCGTATGAAACTACGTTTTTAAGGTTCAGGGTTCAAAGGTTTCGGGTTCAGAGGTTGCGGGTTTGCAGCCGATCGAAATTGCCCGGATGAGGAATCACGCTCAATCGACTGCGACATGCGCGATACGTCACTCCGGAATGCGTTTAGCCGGAGTCCAGAAAAACGGCGAACCTCCTGGATGGCGGTTAAAAACCGGCCGCAATGGCTGGGGTGGAATCTATTTGGCTGCTTTTTAGCCCGCAGTGCCCGCTCGTGCCAAAAATGAGCGCCCGGTGCATCCATATAGTGGGATGTGACGTCATCGAAATCGAAATCGAAATCGCTATCGAAATCGAACGGCTCAACTCCTTTTGACGCCATCGCCCCCGTCCTTCCAATCAGCTGAGCCTATCAGCCCATACGATCCAATTCAGATTTTGGTGTCCGAGGTTCACATCTTTTCGATCCCGATAGCGATCCCGATTTCGATTTCGATGATCCCACCCATCATTATTAATCGAGAAAAGGGATCGTATGAAACTACGTTTTTAAGGTTCAGGGTTCAAAGGTTTCGGGTTCAGAGGTTGCGGGTTTGCAGCCGATCGAAATTGCCCGGATGAGGAATCACACTCAATCGACTGCGACATGCGCGATGCGTCACTCCGGCATGCGTTTAGCCGGAGTCCAGAAAAACGGCGAACCTCCTGGATTGCGGTTAAAAACCGGATGCAATGGCTCTAGGTGGAATCTATTTGGCTGCTTTTTAGCCCGCGGTGCCCGCTCGGTGCTAAAAATGAGCGCCCGGTGCATCCATATAGTGGGATGTGACGTCATCGAAATCGAAATCGAAATCGCTATCGAAATCGAACGGCTCAACTCCTTTTGACGCCATCGCCCCCGTCCTTCCAATCAGCTGAGCCTATCAGCCCATACGATCCAATTCAGATTTTGGTGTCCGAGGTTCACATCTTTTCGATCCCGATAGCGATCCCGATTTCGATTTCGATGATCCCACCCATCATTATTAATCGAGAAAAGGGATCGTATGAAACTACGTTTTTAAGGTTCAGGGTTCAAAGGTTTCGGGTTCAGAGGTTGCGGGTTTGCAGCCGATCGAAATTGCCCGGATGAGGAATCACACTCAATCGACTGCGACATGCGCGATGCGTCACTCCGGCATGCGTTTAGCCGGAGTCCAGAAAAACGGCGAACCTCCTGGATTGCGGTTAAAAACCGGATGCAATGGCTCTAGGTGGAATCTATTTGGCTGCTTTTTAGCCCGCGGTGCCCGCTCGGTGCTAAAAATGAGGGCCCGGTGCATCCATATAGTGGGATGTGACGTCATCGAAATCGAAATCGCTATCGAAATCGAACGGCTCAACTCCCTTTGTCGCCATCGCCCCCGTCCTTCCAATCACCTGAGCTATCAGCCCATACGATCCAATTCAGGTTTTCGTGTCCGAGGTTCATATCTTTTCGATCCCGATAGCGATCCCGATTTCGATTTCGATGATCCCACCCATCATTATTAATCGAGAAAAGGGATCGTATGAAACTACGTTTTTAAGGTTCAGGGTTCAAAGGTCTCGGGGTTCAGAGGTTCCGGGTTCAGAGGTTCCGGGGTTCAGAGGTTCAGGGTTCAAAGGTTCAGAGGTTGCGGGTTTGCAGCCGATCGAAATTGCCCGGATGAGGAATCACACTCAATCGACTGCGACATGCGCGATACGTCACTCCGGAATGCGTTTAGCCGGAGTCCAGAAAAACGGCGAACCTCCTGGATGGCGGTTAAAAACCGGCCGTAATGGCTGGGGTGGAATCTATTCGGCTGCTTTTCATGCAACCGGCTCATCACCGTATTAAAACAGATGAAGCCGCTGACGGTAGACATCGGTAACCGTTTTGGGATCATCGGTTATGACGATGTTGCCTTTGATCCATGCCGGCGCCCTGCCCCTCTTCACCATCTCGTTAATCTGATGATCGATCCCGCTCCAAAATTCGCCACCTCCCTCGGTGTCGTACAGGATAACCGGTACGGGGTCCAGAATCGACAACTTCATGTTGCACAGGGTAATGCCCAACTCTTCCAGTGAACCCAAACCACCCACGTTGAAAATCGGAAATGATGCGATCTCGAACCATTTCTGCCGGCTGTGGCGGCAGGTCGCCTGAAAAACCTGACAGAAATCGACGTCGGTGGTCATGGACTGATCGGTGATTTCCAGAAAATTTGCCCCGGAAAGAATGCCCCGCTTCCGCGCCAGGGTATTGGCCTGCTCCATGACCCCGCTTCCGCCGCCGGTGACGATGCCGATGCGCTGTCCCCAGAAGTCGATGAGCGCATCCAGGAGTTCGCCGAGTTTCATCTCCCCCCGCGGCGAAAGCACCTGGTTGGACCCGTAAAATGCAAAAAGCATCGATTTATGAAAATCGGCGATGCGTTCCGGAGCGACAAAATAGCCCATACCATCCCGCATGGTGTGTTTCATCAACAGATTGTTGAGGCCGGAAACCCAGTACACTTCCAGACCGAAAGCATGGTATTCCTCCAGACGGTTATGGTCCTGCTGGGATAAAAATGGGCCGTGTTCGCAGGATGGCTCGTAAAAATAGATCGCCTTGAGCCGGCCCTTGCAGGTTAAATTGATAATGTCGCGATGCTCGATGATGTTGGGAAAGTATTTCATGACCAAAACCGCGGGCCCGCGATCGAGGGTATCCGCGATTCTGGAGGTGGCATACACGTGCGCACACGCGCTGTGAGACGAAAAATCGCGTCGGGCGAGGGCGCACATCGCCCGGTTCACGCTGCACTTCTGTCCGGGGCCGTTTAAAAGGATTTTGGCTTCTTCCAGGCTGTGTGTCCGGGCGTTAACCACCGCAACGGGTTTGTCTATATAATGACAGGTGGTCTCCTGGAAGCGGTTCAGCTGCGATTCAAATTCACGCAAGCGGCGATAGCTGTAGATCTCCTCCGACCGGGCGGACGTTTGAGGCAGCAGGCCGTTGCGCGGTTTGGCCGCATTATAGACCTTGGCCGCAATCAATGGGTTGACAATGGGATGGTCGCTTTGATTGACAATTTCCAGATAAATTCGGATTCCCCGGGTTTTGATGGGATCCAGCACCGTAGCCGGCAGATTTCTGCCCAGGGCAAAGCCGCTCTGTAAAACCACGTAGTGCTCGTTAAGATACATGGAACAGGTGGTCACGACCCCCTCTTTCGGCGCTATGGTCACGGCGGGCACTTCGCTGCGAACCTGGTAACGGTTTAGCAATTCGCGGCCGTCCTCCCTGAGCAGAATCCGGCCCAGCGTATTTTTATCCAACGGATTTCTGAAATTGCAGACAACCTTATGCGGGGCGATGACGATACTGCCGTCGCTCGATATGGTAGTTGACTCCGGCAGTTTCAATTCAGCCCTTTCGATGGCCGCCAGGACCTCATCTGAACTCAGCAATGCCGCGGGGTCGCAAAAAACCAACCGTCCGACAGGCAGCCCCAGGGAAAAAAAATCCTTGAACTCGGATAAGGCGGGATGGCCGGATATGACTTTCGAAGCCACCTGGGTCAGCGTTACCTCATCACCGCGCAGGCCGTCGGCATCGGGGGGGCCGCATGTGATCTGGATGCCCAGGCGGGCGATTCTGGAGCGTTCACTGAAAACAATGTGTTCCGGGCGGTTTTTCAATTCAGCGATCAAATGCTCGTTGACTTTGAAGGTGGTCTGAAATTTTATCGATTGGGGATTCGTATCCAGAACCCGGGTAATCAGACCGTCTTCGGACTGCAAGAGCCCCCGAAAAACATGGTGATTTTTGTAGTGTCTATCCATAAATATGAATCTCGGACCCCTATCCGGATCGGCCGATGGCAGAATGAAGGGCCGTCTCTCGATTTGTTATTAAAACTTGTATGATATCACGCTTTCTATCAATATGGAATCCCGGCTATATCCCTTGGTGATCCAGCAGATTTTCAATAATTTTAATCAACGATTTATTGAACAGGTCCTCGTTTAAACTGTTCATTTTCAATTCGCTGGCCACTATCTTGTCGATTACCCAACCAAATCCCAGTTTGTCGAAAAATATGATCGTATCCTTGGTCATCTCCCGATTCGTCTCCGTCAACAATCTTGTCTCCTTTTTACAACCCCCGCAGGACGGACAACGTCTCCATCCGTCACTTGATCCATGAATTTGATAATCCGACAATCGTTCCCTTTCGATGGCATTGGGTATCGTAGCCGGCATCGATCCGCCTCTTGACTTTTAATTTATGCAGACCTCGGAGCAAAGGACCGGCCGTCCTGCCCCGTATTTCGTGATCCGCTAAGGGTGTATCGTCACCGGGCTCGATTTTCTTTAGCGCTGGTTCCTGTAACAGGCCCTAAAGCCGCCGGGCGGACGGGTCTAAGCCATGCGAAACGCAGTTATTTAGTGCCCATCCATCAAAGGGTCTTTTACAATGATGGGCACCGGATGGTGTTTCCAATCCAGAAATGAGAATTTTTGCCCAAGTTCAATGAAATCAAGTCCTTGCGCGGGGGCGTAGTTTACTGCGCCGCCCAAGCAAGGGCGCAGATTGACGCCGAAATTGGGCCAAAAGGCCATTTGTGGATGGAAACTAATTAAGGCGGGCGGAACGCGGAGACGGCTGTGCAGAGCAAGGCGCAGGCATAAAGCCAGGGGGGGTGATTGTCGGGCGAGGCGGAGGACCCGGTCGACCGAATTTTTAAATTGACACGGAAAGACGCCTCTTTTAAGATACCCATTTAGGCTGCTGGTGGAAGCGTGGTGTTTACCAATGATAATTACCACAAATCATAGATCTGTCGAAAGCCCGAGCGGCAATCCGCCCCGAAGTTTGTTTATCATGGATTTCGACGGCACCCTGTTGCGCTCGGATCGGACTTTCTCGCCGATCGATCTCGACGCTCTGGTCCGGCTCGGCGAACTGGGCATTATCCGGGTGATCGCCACCGGGCGGTCATTGTACTCTTTTAAAACAGTCGTCCCCAAAAATCTGCCGATAGATTATATCATATTCTCCACGGGTGCCGGAGTCCAGCACCGGGCTTCGGAAAACGTGATTCGCAGGGTGAGACTGGAACCTCATGAAGTCCGGCGGGCATGCGCCATCCTCAAAGCGCGGCAGCTTGATTTCATGATACACCGCACCATCCCTGACAACCATATGTTTACTTACTTTCGGTCGAATCACACCAATCTCGACTTTGAAAGGCGTTTGAAACTCTACGACCGGTTTGCCGCGCCTTTGGACGACACAGAGGGCGGCTGCGGACCTGCGACTCAGTTGCTGGCCATTATCCCGCCTGAAAACGGACCGGTCACTTTCGAAAGTATCCGCCGCGAAATGTCCGGATTCAGCGTCATTCGGACGACATCCCCCCTGGATGGGCTGGCCACCTGGGTCGAAATCTTTCCCAGGGCGGTCTCCAAAAGCCGGACGGCCGCATGGCTGGCTGAGCAGCTGGGAATCGACAACCGGCAAACCGCATCGGTGGGAAACGATTATAACGACCTGGACCTTCTCGAGTGGGCGCCCCACAGCTATGTGGTCGACAACGCGCCAGCCGATCTCAAACAGCGCTTTGCCGCCGTGGCCTCCAACAATGATGGCGGTGTGGCCGAAGCGGTCGCCCGCTGGCAGACTGAAAAAATGAGATCGGAAGACTGAGGCCATTCCCCCCTCCGCCTGCTTTCAGCTTTCAGCTTTGAACTTTGAACTTTGAACTTTGAGCTATTTTTTCACATTCCAATCATCCGGCCACCGCTTTAACCGATTCTTCAAAGATGGACAGACACATGTCCACTTCCTTCGCATTCACGGTCAGAGAAGGACAAAAGCGGATACTGTTTTCCCCGCATCCCAACAGCAGCAATCCCCTTTCGAAAGCTTTCCTGATGATAAGATTGCGCCAATCGGTGGCTGGCTTTTTGGTCTCGCGATCTTCGACCAGCTCCACCGCCACCATCAGGCCTTTACCGCGCACATCGCCCATACACTCAAAATTTTGTTGAAGTTCGCCCAGCCCTTTCATAAGTCGGTCTCCCTTGACGGCGGCGTTTTTCATCAAACTCTTTTCGAGCAGTTCGATGGTTTCCAGGGCCGCACGGCAGGAAATGGGATTGCCGCCAAATGTGGATGCATGTGAACCGGCTTCCCAGTTCATGATTTCGGCCGAGGCGATCATGGCGCCCAGGGGCAGGCCGGAGGCGATTCCTTTGGCCAGAGCGACGATATCCGGTACGACCCCAAAATGTTCCATCGCAAACATTTTTCCGGTGCGCCCCATTCCCGACTGAACCTCATCGGCAACATATAGGATTCCGTATTTCCTGGCTATTTTGAACAATTCCTGATGAAATTCCACCGGCGGCACAATGTAGCCCCCCTCTCCCTGGATCGGCTCCACAAATATGGCCGCCACTTCTTCGGCAGGCATCGTCGTGCGAAAGAGCGTGTCCTCTACCCAGTGCACACAGTGCAGACCGCATTGGGGATAGGTGAGATTGTAGGCGCAACGGTAACAATAGCTGTAAGGGATATGGGTAATGCCGGGCACCAGCGGATTATAGTGTTTTTTCTGGATGGTTTTACTGGCGGTCAGGGAAAGCGCACCCATGGTGCGGCCGTGAAAGGCGCCGAAAAAGGCAATGTTCAATTCTCGATGGGTGTGCCACCGGGCCAGTTTGAACGCAGCCTCCACCGCTTCGGCGCCGGAGTTGCCGAAATATACCTTTTTTGCACTTTCCCCCGGGGCCAGATTTGCCAGCTTTTCAGCCAACGATATCTGAGGGGTGTAGTAAAAATCAGTGCCCGACATGTGCAGCAGCTTTTTGGCCTGGTCGGAAATGGCCTTCACGATCTGGGGGTGACAGTGACCGGTGGCATTGACGGCGATGCCGGCGGTAAAGTCCAGAAAAAAATTGCCGTCGACATCTTCGATCCAGAGGCCCTTGGCTTTCTCGACCACCAGCGGATAAACCCGGGTGTATGAAGGCGAGACATAGGATGAATCCTGAGCGATCAATTTTTCTGCCCGGGGACCGGGCAGCGGGGTATTGATTTGAGGTGATCTCATACGGGTTCCTTTCTCTGGAAGTCTTCCTGGTCTGAGACCAAGGCATATAAATACTAAAAAACCGAGCGTTTTCCAAGACTGCACCCGGCGCCGTCTCTGGCTGAAGAGCAGCCAGTCTGATCAAAGACAGAAATATTTTAAAAGGATTGTTTCATTTTACCCCCTCCCTCAGTCCCTCCCACCGGGGGAGGGAAGCACACCTTCCCCCTTTTTTAAAGGGGGACCGAGGGGAATTATTCCTCTCCCTTGACGGGAGAGGCCGGGTGAGGGTGATTAATCGAATATATACCTTTTAACAAGTGTAGTTTCACATAAGGCCCCCGTGGGCAGCCATGAAAGACGCAACTTTTTGGTTTCAGGTGTCATCCCGACAGAGCATCGATGTCGGATGGTCGGATGCAATGTCGAACTGAATAGCCCGTTTCTGGAATCTGCGCACCTGGGGCCTTTCAACCTGACACCTGAAACCTGACACCTGAAACCTTAAATCGGTAAAGGACCTGTCGACAGTTTCTTGTCGATGTCGGCGGGGTTAAGCGCCTATCCTTCAACCTGAATGGTTTCCACCCGCACCCTGGCTGTGCCTTGCTCATAAAAGCCCAGTTTGCGGGCAGCCCCGCTGCTTAAATCGATGATCCGGCCGTCAACGAACGGCCCCCGGTCGTTGACGCGCAGAATAAGGCTTCGGCGGTTTTCGAGATTGGTTACTCGGACAAAAGACGGCAGCGGCAGATATTTATGGGCCGCAGTGAGGCCTTCGGGTTGAAACGCTTCGCCGTTGGCCGTCATGTGCCCGCCTTTTTGTCTATAGGTCTCATAACCATACCAGGAAGCGATACCGGTTTCCCGGTAGCTGTCCGCCTCCTCGACGGAAATGGGTACGTAACGCTTTCCGTGGACGACATAGGGCGCCCATTTGACTTTATCCCGGCGAATCGCCTCCTTGGGCGGAAGGCCGTCGATCGTCTCGATTTCCTGCCGCGTCAAAGGCCAGCTCAGCGGTGCGGATATTACCCGGAAAGTGAATCCGCCGACGTGATAAATGACCTTACCGGCGCCATAGGCGGAATTGACCGTGAATTTTGTCAGTTTATAAGTCGTCTTGACAGTGCCCGCGGTCACATCATAGGTCGTGCGGATCACGGAGCAGGAAGCCTCCGCGAGGCAGATGGCCAATAGGCACCCAAATACCGGTATTTTTCGACTCCGATGCATGCTGAGGTCATCTTACGCCAAGAATTCGGCGGTGTCAAAATCGAGCCGATATACCATTGCTTGAATCGCGGTTTAATTTATACTATAAAAACGATAAAAACCATATTTTTAGCACCTTCAATACCTGTTAACTCGTGCCCATCCATCAAAGGGTCTTTTACAAATGGTGGGCGCCTGATGTTGTTTCCAATCCAGAATGGCTCGGGATCATTCGCTTTTCTTTTGAAAACAGGGGACCATATGACTGCGACAATAAACAGCCGCACCACCATCCACCGGGGAAGGGTATTCGAGCTGGTGACCGAAAATGTCACCTTGAGAAACGGGGTAACGACAAACATGGAATATATCGAACATCCGGGCGCCACCGGCATCGTCGCGCTGTCCGACCGCAAGCATGTCATATTGATCAGGCAATACCGGCATACTTTGAGAGAAGACATCTGGGAGATACCCGCCGGAACGCTGGATCCCCGGGAATCAGCGAGCGCGTGCGCGCAAAGGGAGCTCATCGAGGAAACCGGTTTTTCAGCCGGCCGTTGGCACAGCCTTGGCGCGATAACACCCGTGCCGGGCTATTCCGACGAACGCGTTCATCTCTTTGTGGCGCAAAATTTACAACCGGCCGCAAGGAATCTGGATGAGGATGAAATCATCAGGGTGCATCAAATAGAGTTTGAAGAAGCTCTCGGTATGATCAGGCGCGGGGAAATTAAGGACGCAAAGACCATTGCCGGGCTATATCTGGCTTCCGAGTGGTTACAGGCGAATGGTAACCACTGAACCGGGGAAGATTGCGGCCCCTGAAGTTCGGGCCTTGTTCCGGTCCCAACCGACGGTGAAGCCTTGAAACCCAGTCTTAAATATCCATCCCATCCGATCGGCCTCGTGTTTATCGGGCTCTTGATGGCACAGGTTCTGGCCACCGCGCAGGTTTATTTATCGGATCTCGATCTGTATGCCGCCGTTTCGACCGTAGACGCGGCCGGGTATCTTGCCGTTCCGAATCAGAAGGTAATGGGAACCCTGCAAAATTTGACCCCGGCCTTTTTCGGCGGTCTTTTTTTCACACTCACGGTGGGGGCGGGACTTACGCTGGTTGCCCTGGCAGCCGCCTGGCTCTGGGTTCGGGTTTGCGCGCGCGACAAACATAGCCTGATTTTTTTCCTCTGCCTGTGGGTGTTGGTCCTGTTTCTGGTCAATATCGACGGGGTCAATCCGATGGCCAGTTCATATTTTTTACTCATTCCGCCGGCTCTATTCCGACTCAGCGCCGGGTGGGAATCCCGGAGAAAATCCCCATCCGGTCGAATGCGGCTGCTGGTTCATCTCGCTCCGGTACCTTTGTTGGCCCTGATGTGGTTTACCCAATTCGACCGCGACTTGTTTTTGGATTTAAGGGATAATCTGCTTTTATCCAATACCTGGGGCAAAAAATTCAGCAACTTCTATTATACTTATACCCTCTATCCGGCGGAAGTCTTTAAAAGCTTGGACCAAAAAACCATTAAAACCTGCGCATTCGAAAATATTCAAGACCGGGCGGTCGAGTCGCAGCTCGAAAACAAGCTGGCGGCCGGCGGCTGGCTATTGTTGCCGAAGGTCGACCGGACCGACCTGAAAATTGCTCAGGACCAAGACACCCTTGTTTTGCAAAACCATCAGCGCGTGATTTTAAAAATCCCGCGGAATGAGTTTTTAAAGAGCCCGGAAGACTGGCTGCACCGGTATTCGCAGCAAATTGACCGCAAGGCATCCTTTCGCCTGGCCACATTTCTATCGCTGCTGCTCGGTTTTCCGATTTTAATTTATCTGCTGATGCATGCTGTCCTGTATTACCTGTCTTCAGTATTCATGGGACCAAAAACCGCGGCGCTCACTTCCTCGGTGACCTGTCTGCTGATCGGTATCATGGTGCTGATCTGCTTTCAATCGAATCGCGGCGCCAATATCGATGTCCCTGATATCGCCCAGGCACTGGAATCTGAAAATTGGCCGACCCGGGTGGCTGCCTTGAAAATGGTTGACCGCAAGAAACTGGAAGTCGCCCGTTACGCGGCTTATCGGAACCTGCTCCAAAGCCGGATTCCCCAAGAGCGCTATTGGCTTGCAAGAACACTGTCCTACAGCCGGCGCGCCGGAACCTACGCCGATCTTTTGACTTTCCTGAACGATCCGAATATCAATGTCCAGACCATGGCGCTTTACGCTTTGGGACAACGCAGAAACCCGCAGGCCATAAAGCCGATCATTGAAAAAATTGAAAATTCAAACAGCTGGTACACCCAGATGTACGCTTACAACGCGTTAAGGTCTCTCGGATGGAAGCAAATAAAATCACCTTAAAAACCCTGGCGATGTCAATCGCTGCCGTTTTTGTACTGGAATCCGTTTTCAGTTCGGCGTTCACCGGAAAAACCCTCTCACCCCTGGCCGCCCTGGGTGTCATCCGTTGTGCGGAAATTGTGTTGCTGTTGCTTGTCTGCTTCCGGTTTGAAAAAAGCCCCAACGCCATCGGCCTTTCCCGAGCGACGCTCCTTCCGGGCCTGGTAAAAGGATTGATGTGGTCCGCGGGTTTTGCCATTGCCGCCGGCATTTTATTGCTGGTCTTGTTCATGGCCGGAATAAACGCGCGGGCGCTATTAAGGGCTCCCTTGCCCGCCGAGCCCTTTCGGATCTTCATCTTTTTTCTCGTCGGTGGGATCATCGGGCCCATATGGGAAGAAATATTTTTCAGAGGTGTCATCTTCGGGTTTTTCAGAAAATGGGGCCGCTTTTCAGCCGTGCTGATCAGCACGGCGTTATTCGTGCTGCCCCACTTCGACGGACACCACTTTCCGCTTACCCAGATAATAGGCGGAATCGTGTTTGCCGTTGCCTACGATCGGGAAGAAAGCCTGATGGTTCCCATCACCATCCACTGCCTCGGCAATATGGCCATTTTCGGCACGGGGCTGCTTTTCTGAATAGTTTCTATGCAATCACCACAATTCTCCACCCCTCCAAATATTTACATTCTACACTTTAACACCCGAAAATTATTTTAAAAATCCACAATATTTTCTATTTTTTTCTTGACACTCAAAGGGAACTATAATGTAATGGGGAGCAAAGTGGTTGCATAGTGGATGATATTGGATGTTCAGAGGAAGCTCCTACCATACAATCGATGCCAAAGGGCGCATCATTATCCCAACCCGCTTTCGCGATGTCATCCGGGCGAATGGGGCCGATAGTGTTATGTTGTCGCGCATCGACAATTGTGTGGTGGGCTACACACTGAAGAAATGGCACGAATTGGAAACCGAAATGATGGCGAGACCCAATCCCAGCGCCGGCATGCGGCGGTTCAGAAGGATATTTATCGGCGCCGCCTATGAGTGCAGCTGTGACAAACAGGACCGTATCCTCATACCCCCGTCTTTGAGAGATTACGCCAAGCTCGATAAGGATATTGTCCTGGTCGGGGTGCTGGAGCGAATTGAAATCTGGGCTCGGGAAAATTGGGATAAAGAAATTCTCAGCCTGGATGAAGACATGCAAAATGAGGATGTCAGGAGGGAAATCGACGAATTGGGAATTTAACTGATGGGATATCGACACATCTCCGCCATGCCGAACGAGGTGATTCAGTACCTCGACTGTCGCCCCGGGAACATTATCGTCGACGGCACCATCGGCGGCAGCGGCCATGCCGGGAAAATTTGCGAAAAAATTCTCCCGGACGGTTTGTTGATCGGTATCGATCAGGATCTGGATGCCATTGCCAATGCCCGAAAAGTCCTGGAACCTTATGTGTCCGATATCCGCCTGTTTCACGGCAATTTCATTCATCTTCCCGATTTTCTCTCCGAGCTGAACATTGCGGCTGTTGACGGCATACTTCTGGACCTTGGAATTTCGCTTCATCACATCGAAAACAGCGGCCGCGGATTCAGCTTTGCAAAAGAGGAGCCACTGGATATGCGCATGAATGCGCAGTCCGTCCTTACCGCGGAGTATCTGATCAACCATCTGAAACAGGAAAAACTGCGGGACCTCTTTCAAAAATACGGCGAAGAGCGATGGGCCAGACAGATCGCCCGCAATATCGCCGGCATCAGAAAACATAAAAGGATTCGAACCAGCAGGGAACTGGCTCAAATCGTCATCGACGCGATCCCGGGACACGCATTGTCCAAGCAGAAACTCCATCCAGCCACCCGGGTATTCATGGCACTTAGAATAGCAGTCAACCAGGAACTGGAAATGCTGGAAACCTTCATGAAAAACGTGGCGGACTATTTAAACCCAGGAGGCCGCTTGTGTGTGTTGTCGTTTCATTCGCTGGAAGACCGCATTGTCAAGCAGCGATTGAAAGCACTCGAAAAAGGATGTACGTGTCCACCGCGGCTGCCCCGGTGTGTTTGCAACCAGCAACCCCGCATGCGTATTGTAACCAGAAAAGTCGTGCGGCCCACGGAGGAAGAAATCAACTTCAACCCCATGGCCAGAAGTACGCGGCTGCGGGCAGCTGTGAAGCTTTAGAAGACCGGCCGATGAAAAACAGAAAGAAAAAACAGAAACCGCGCAATCCAAAGATTACCGCTGCTTTTCTTTGTCTCATGTTTCTGTTTATCGCCGAACTTTTTTTCTATACGTGGTGCCGGGTGCAGAGTGTGCGCGTTAAATATGAAATTACCGATCAAATGGCAAGGGCTCGTCAGCTTACGGCCATGCAAGACAATTTGAAAATTGAATTGGCGCGGCTGAAATCACCGTCTCGCATCTCGAAAATCGCCAGAACACAGCTGGGTCTGATCTCACCGACGTCCAGACAAATGATTTCAATTCCATAGTCCGAATGACCGTTAAAAAGGAAAACAAATATTTCAGATTCCGGATACTGCTGGTGGGCGGGTTCTTTCTTATTTCGCTGGGGGCCATTGGCGCCCGGGCGATTCAGCTCCAGGTGTATCGCAGCCCCTGGTTATCCCAGAAAGCATCTGACCAGTATGAGAAATCGGAAACAATCTCCGGCAAACGCGGCATCATATATGACCGCAATCGGCGGGAAATGGCCGTCAGCATCGATGTGACTTCCATTGCGGCCAACCCCCGCAGATTGCAAGACCCGGGGGCTGCCGCCGCGGTACTGGCCAGAATCCTGAATCTGGATGCCCACAAACTCCGGCAAAATCTGAAGTCGGACAAATCTTTCGTTTGGATCAAGCGCCAGACGACCGCCAAGGAAGCCCGGGCGATCAGGAATCTCGACATCCAGGGGATCGATTTCATCACCGAGTACAATCGCTTTTACCCCCACACGACCCTTGCGGCTCAGACGCTGGGGTTTACCGGATTGGACGGTGCCGGCCTGGAAGGTATCGAGTTTTATTACAATCGGTATCTCAATGGGGAAAAAGGCAATCTGACGGTTTACAAGGATGCATTGGGTAATGAATTCAGCGGCCAAACCGGCCGCTCGGCGGATAACAGCGGCCATGATCTGATTCTGACGATCGACAGCACCATCCAGTATATAACCGAAACAGCCCTGCAGGAGGCGGTGAACCGCTATGCGGCGCTTTCAGGCATCGTGATCGTGATGCAGCCGCACACCGGCGCCATTCTATCCATGGCCCATTATCCGAGTATCAATCCGAATGCCTATGTGGAATTTGACAAAGCCCTATGGCGCAACCGAGCGGTGACCGATTCTTTTGAACCGGGCTCGACCATGAAGATCTTCAGCGCCGCCGCCGCACTGGAGTTTGGTGAAATTACCCCCGACAGCATTTTTTATTGTGAAAACGGCGCCTACCGCATCGGCAAAAATGTCGTTCACGACATTCACAAACACGGGTGGCTGTCGCTGCAGCAGATTATTAAATATTCCAGCAATATCGGGGCTGTAAAAGTCGGGGAAAAAGTGGGCGCCCGGAATTTGTATACCACGCTGCGACAGTTCGGCTTCGGCCGGAAAACGGATATCGATTCCCCCGGGGAGACCTCCGGCAGCCTTTCAGATTACAAGACATGGTCGAATATGGATATCGGCGCCATTTCATTCGGCCACGGAGTGTCCGTCTCGGCGATTCAGCTCATAACGGCGGTTTCCGCCATCGCCAACGACGGTATTTTGATGAAGCCGTACATCGTGCAGCAGATCATCGATCGAAACGGCCTGCCTGTTGAAACGTTCAAGCCGCAAGCGGTGAGACCGGCTGTTTCGGCCGCTACGGCCAAAATCGTCAGAAACATTATGAAAACCGTAATCACCGAAGGCGGCACGGGTGTAAACGCAGCCCTGGACGGCTATTCCGTTGGCGGCAAGACCGGCACCAGCCGCAAGCTGGATGCCAACGGCCAATACTCGACCAGCAGTCATATCGCTTCGTTTATCGGATTCGCCCCCGCCGACAATCCCGAACTGGCGATTCTGGTGGTGATCGATGAACCTAAAAAGAAATATTATGGCGGCACGGTAGCCGCCCCGGTATTTAAAAAAATTGCTCAACAGAGCCTCGGCTACCTGAATGTACCTCCCGAGGGCGATACCAAAAAATTCAGGGTCTGGCTGGGAATCGAGGCGAACGGGTGAAACTTTCAACCTTGCTGGCAACACTTGACACGATGAGTGATCCGACAAAAGGCATCCGTCGGGACAATCAATCAATGTTGGGTTCTCCGCCCGCAGACCGGCTGATGAATACAGACATCGGTTCGATTCATTACAGGGCTCAGGAGGTTCTGCCGGGCGGCATGTTTGTCGCCATCGAAGGACAAACCGCCGACGGTCATGATTTTGTGCATCAGGCCCTTGAACGGGGAGCTGCTGCAATTATCGCGCAAAAAGAACCTCCTCGGCCCTTCCTGAATTCCGAAACCGGCACCGTGGAGCTGGAAAATCCGCTTGCGGTGATTATACCGGTAAAGAATACCCGGTTGGCACTGGCCTCGCTGTCGGCCCGATTTTTCAATTACCCCTCACGGCATATGACCCTGGTGGCCGTGACCGGCACCAACGGCAAAACCACCGTCAGCTACCTGGTTGAAAGCATCCTCCTGCAGGCCGGATTCAAAGCGGGCGTGATTGGAACGATCAATTATCGTTATGGAGATAAAACATTTGCCAATCCGATGACGACACCGGAATCGCTGGATCTTCAAAGAATCCTGTCGGAGATGCAGCACGCCGGAGTCACCCACGTGGTGCTCGAGGTCTCGTCCCATGCGATAGAACTTGGCCGCATCAAGGACTGCTGGTTCGATGTGGCCGCCTTTACGAACTTGAGCCAGGACCATCTCGATTTTCACGGAGACATGCAAGCGTATTGGTCCAGCAAAAAAAGGCTTTTTACCGAATACCTTGCCGAGGGACCGAAAAAACACAAAGCGACGGCGGTCATCAACTGCGATGATCCCCGGGGCAGTGAATTGGCAGAGACCCTCTCGTTGCCGGTGATCAGAACGGGATTGGGTCCCGTCAACGAGATCAGGTCCGAATATTTCAATTGTAACCTGATTGGCACCGAAGGGAAGGTTGCCACCCACCGGGGGAGCTTTGAGTTCAGCACTCCCCTGGTGGGGGTTCACAATGTGGAAAACATCCTCTGTGCCGCCGGGGTCGCAACGGCCCTGAAAATCTCACCCGAAACAATCAGGGCCGGGATTGAAGCGCTGGCGGCCATACCGGGGCGTCTCGAACCCGTCGCGAACACCGTCGACCGATTCGTCTACGTGGACTATGCGCATACACCGGATGCATTGAAAAACGCGGCAACGGCGCTGAAGGAAATCGCACCGGCCCGTGTCATCTGTATCTTCGGATGCGGCGGAGACCGGGACCGGAAGAAGCGCCCCCTGATGGGTGAGATCGTCGCGCGGCTATGCGATCTGGCGATTGTCACCTCCGATAATCCCCGCACGGAAGATCCTTTGGCCATTATCGATCAAATCCTGCCGGGGATCAGAAAATTACCGGGGCAGCGATATTCGACAATGGATCTGAAGTCCGGATTCGACGAAAAGGGATATGCCGTCGAACCCGACCGCCGGCGGGCCATCGAGCTGGGGATCATGGCATCCAGACCGCAGGATGCCGTTCTGATTGCCGGCAAAGGTCACGAGACGTATCAGATATTGGGCGCCTCCGTGGTGGCCTTCGATGACCGTGAGGAAGCCCGAAAGGTTCTACGGACGATGGAGGCATTCGCAATGGACAACAACCCATGACCCGAAAACATCTCATCCCATGGACAGCCCATGACCTGATGCAGGCCACCGGGGGCCGTCTTTTAAGCGGAAATCGACATCAGCGATTTTCGGGGGTCTCCATTGACTCCCGCAGTATCGCCGTCGAGGATGTATTCGTGGCTATAACCGGAACCGTGCATGACGGTCATGTATTTGTGCCGGGTTTAATCGAGCGGGGGGTGCGCGGGCTGATCATCCGCAGCGATAAGGTAGCGGAAATGCCGTTGGACGCCTGGCAAACCGCCGCAATTGTGTGTGTGGCGGTCGAGGACACCACCCGGGCTCTGGGAGACCTGGGGCGGTATAATCGCCGGCGGTCCGGGGTTTCCGTCGTCGCCATTACGGGCTCCAGCGGCAAAACCACCACCCGTCGGATGACCACCGCGGTATTGGCCCGGCAGCATGACACCCTGACCGCAACGGGCAATTTCAACAACGAAATCGGTGTGCCGTTGACCCTGCTCAACCTGTCGGCCGGACATCGCTGGGCGGTCCTGGAATTGGGCACGAATCATCCCGGAGAGATTGCTCGGCTGGTCAAAATCTGTGCCCCGGATATCGGCGTGCTGACCAACATCGGGCCGGCCCACCTCCAGGGCCTGGGATCCATTGAAGGAGTCATGCACGAAAAGGCGGATCTCATCAGAGGTCTCAACCCGGACGGCAAGGCGATCTTAAACGCCGATGATCCACGGGTAATGCAGGTGGCCGGGGAAACGCAAGCCGAAGTGGTTTTGTATGGCATATCAAAGGACGCCCGCATACGGGCCGAGGATATCCACGAAATCGGAGGCGTGATTTCCTTCAGGCTGCTTTGTGGAGACCAAAGCGTCTCCGTGCGGTTGAATGCACCCGGGCGCTTTATGGTGTCCAATGCACTGGCGGCGGCGGCCGTGGGCTGTCTGGCCGGACTCACAGGCGATAGCGTCAAAGCCGGCCTCGAGGTATTCACCCCGGCTCCCGGCAGGATGAACATCAAACATCTGGCCAATGATATTCATCTGATCGACGATGCGTATAACGCCAATCCCGATTCCATGGGTGCCGCTTTGGCATCCCTGAATGCGCTGCGGGCCGGGGACAGGAGTATTCTGGTCATGGGGGATATGCTCGAACTGGGCCCCGAAGCGCAATCTCTGCACGGCGGGGTCGGCGCCCTGGCGGTCCGCTCGGGAATCAACCGGATATATGCCTGCGGCGAATTCGCCGCCGTGGTAACGGCCGCGGCCCGTTGCGAAGGTCTGCCGGCAGCCGCGACATTCACAGGCACCCATGAGGAGATCGTGGCAGACTTAAAAGACCGTCTGCAGCCCGGCGACTGGATACTGGTGAAGGGCTCCCGCGGCATGGCGATGGACAAGGTGGTCGCTGAACTTGAAAAATGGAGCGGCGCTGCTGAAAGTCAAAAATGAGCTGCGTTCAGGGTTCAGGGTTGGAAACACATAAACCGGCTGATAGTATTTGGACCTATAAGATATTTGTTATCCCTTTCACCCAAGGGGTGAAGTCGCCAACAGCCTGATTCTTACCAGCATGGTAAACAATTTCAAACAAATAACCTTTGAACCCTGAACCTTAAGCCCTGAACTGCTCAACCTAGGGTTAATACATGCTCTATCACTTACTGTATCCACTGCATGCGACATATTCCGTCTTTAACGTATTCCGTTACATTACGTTCAGGACGATTTATGCCAGCTTGACCGCTTTTTTCATCTGTTTTCTGTTGGGCCCGTGGATGATTCGAAAGCTGACCGCGATGCAGGTGGGACAGTATATTCGCGACGACGGTCCCAAAACACACCTGGGCAAGGCGGGCACGCCGACGATGGGGGGCACTCTGATCATCATATCGGTGATCGCCTCTGTTCTTCTGTGGAGTGATTTGACCGATTACTTCGTGTGGATTCTGGTGTTTGTCATGACCGGAAACGGCATGATTGGATTTATCGATGACTACCTGATGCAGGTAAAAAAACAAAGCAAGGGACTGACCGTACGCAAAAAACTGGCGCTGCAGGCGGTTGTGGCCCTGGCCACCGGATTTCTGGTCACCTTCAGCCCGGATTTCTCAACCCAGGTAACGGTGCCCTTTTTCAAGAATATTTCACCGGATCTGGGTGGCTGGTACATCCTTTTTGCCGCCCTGGTCATTGTGGGAGCATCCAATGCCGTGAACCTGACCGATGGTCTCGATGGCCTGGCCATCGGTCCGGTGATCATCGCAGCGTCGACCTACATGATTTTTGCCTATGTGGCCGGCCATGTCAAAATCGCAAATTACCTTCAGATAAATTATGTGGCCGGAAGCGGCGAAGTGGCGGTTCTTTGCGGAGCCCTGGCAGGCGCGGGGCTCGGTTTTTTATGGTTCAATGCCTATCCGGCCCAGATCTTCATGGGAGATGTGGGGTCTCTATCCCTTGGGTCGGCGTTGGGGGCTATCGCCGTCATAACCAAACAGGAGATTCTGCTGGCAGTGGTGGGCGGGCTTTTTGTCCTCGAAGCCCTGTCGGTAATATTTCAGGTCTGCTTTTTTAAAATGAGCAACGGTAAAAGAATTTTTCGAATGGCCCCATTACACCATCACTTCGAGTTAAAGGGTTGGCCCGAGCCCAAGGTGATTGTCCGTTTCTGGATCATCGCCATCGCGCTGGCTCTGCTGGCGATGAGTACGTTAAAGCTCCGATGATCGGACGGAAATGGGCATGAGGGGAATTTCCGGCAGCAACAGCAGGGCTGCTAATCTTGGACGAGGAAATTATGGTTTCAGGTGTCAGGTGTCAGATAACGTAACAATGGAACAATCTTCAACGATGATGCGCGACCGCTTTCGGAGTCTGACCCTGATTTGAATCAATAAATTAGCTAAGCTGATGTGTTTGCAATCTGGAATTTGGAATTGAAAATTCTCGGAGATCTGAACCCTGAACCTTGAACCCTGAACCCTGAACCCTGAACCTAAAGCAATGTATGACGTCGATATCGATACCATATCCACAACCGCAACGCCGAAGGTGTTTGAACCGGAAAGGGCCGGCTTGTCATCCATGGATCTTGAAAATAAGGCAGTTGTCGTGGTCGGACTCGGCGTCACCGGCGTTGCCGTGGCCCGATTTCTGAAAAAACGGGGAGCGAAGGTGATTGTCACGGATCGGGCCTCCGAAGAAAAACTTGAACCGCGCGTGCGCTCACTTCATGAGATGGGCGTCACGACTGAACTCGGCGGTCACAGAGCCGAGACCTTTGATAAGGCGGATCTCGTCGTAATGAGTCCGGGAGTCGATCACGCCATCGAACCTGTCAGACGGGCAAACGATCAGGGCATACCGGTCATAGGCGAAATAGAGCTGGCGTCGCGCTTTATCACGGAGCCTATCGTGGCGGTCACCGGTACCAATGGCAAGACCACGACCACTGAAATTCTGGGCGCCATGCTGCAACAGTCCGGGTTCAGGGTTTTTGTGGGCGGAAATATCGGTAATCCGTTGATTGAATATGCGGATAGAGGCCCAAAAGCGGAATTCATCGTTGCCGAAATCAGCAGTTTTCAACTCGACACCATCGACTCCTTCAGGCCGGCCATCGGCGTGCTGCTCAATATTACGGTAGACCATCTGGATCGCTACCCGGATTTTAAATCCTATGCGGCATCCAAAATCCGGATGTTTGAAAACCAGAAGCCCGACGACATTGCGGTCTTTAACGGCTCCGATCCATTGGTGCGAAGCCTTACCGGATCACTGGTTGGCAGAAGGCTCTATTACGGCGCCCTGAATGCCGGCGAGGAAGGGGCCTGGGTGGAGGATAAACGGATCGGTTTTCGATTCAATCAGTCGGCTGCCGCCGATGAAAACCTGCGAATTTCCGATTTAACGGCTCACAACGGACTGGAACTGGATGTTTCCGGTTTGAAATTAATTGGCCGCCACAATCTGGAAAATGCGGCCGCCGCCGCCCTGGCGGCCCTGGCGGCCGGCGCAGCCCCGGAAGCAATTCAGCAGACGTTGAACCGCTATCAGGGCGCCGCCCACCGGCTGGAACGTGTCGAGACGATCCACGGGGTCGATTTTTTCAATGATTCCAAGGCGACCAACGTGGATGCCGTTATCAGAGCGGTGGAAAGTTTTACCCGACCGGTGGTCCTGATCATGGGCGGTCTGGACAAGGGCGGCGATTTTCAGAAACTCAGGAAAGTCCTGGCACGCAATACCAAAAGACTCATCGTCTTGGGTCAGGCCGCAGAGCTGATTGAATCCATTTTGGGGGACACCGTACCGACGGTATCGGCGACATCCATGACGGATGCCGTCAAAAAGGCCTACCGGGTTGTCTCGCCGGCCAATGTCGTTTTGCTGTCCCCCGGTTGTGCCAGTTTTGACATGTATGACAATTACGCCCAGCGCGGTCTTGATTTCAAAAAGGCCGTCCAAAATCTCAAACGGCAGATATCATGAGCACCAGCAAGCAGGCCCCATATACCAAGGCATATGACATCCAGCTGCTTTTTCCGGTTCTTTTCCTGGTCGGTATCGGAATTGTCATGGTTTACAGCGCCAGCTCTGCGATCGCTATGAAAAAATTCGGCTCGGACTATCTATTTTTGAAAAAGCAGGCGATTTTCGCCCTGGTCGGAATTGTCGCCCTGGTAATCTGCCGTCATTTTCCATATCGATGGTATCGTCTATTGGCCTATCCGCTGCTGGGAGTCGCCCTGCTTTTGCTTGCGGCGGTCATGTTCACCGGATTTGGATACTCGGCCGGCGGATCGGCAAGATGGCTGCGTTTCGGCTCACTTTCCTTTCAACCGTCGGAATTCGCGCGTTTCGCCCTGTTGGTATTCCTGGCGTATTCACTTGAAAAAAAAGCCGAGAAGTTAAAGCAATTTTCGATCGGATTCTTGCCGCATGTACTGGTATTCGCGCTATTTGCCGTGATCATTTTCAAACAACCCGATTTCGGATCCGTACTCATCCTGGCCGCGTTGACCTGGCTGATGATGTTTGTTGGCGGTGTCCGCTGCCTGCACCTTTTTACATCATTGCTCGCGCTGCTGCCGCTGGCTTATTATTTTCTCATTCATGCCGAGTATCGCGCCAAACGGATCATGAGTTTTCTCGACCCCTGGCAATATCCGTCCGGTGACGGCTACCAGGTCGTGCACTCTTTAATGGCATTCGGCACGGGCGGATTATGGGGTGCGGGGATCGGTCAGGGGTATCAGAAGCTGTTTTACCTGCCCGAACCTCATACGGATTTCATTTTTTCCATCATTGGAGAAGAATTCGGGCTGGCGGGCGTGCTGCTGATTATCGGGCTGTATGTTCTGATTCTCATGAAGGGGATTCAGACTGCCCGCAACGCGCCCGATACCTTCGGATCGCTGCTGGCGCTGGGATTGACCTCGGCCATGGGACTTCAGGTCTGCATCAATATGGGCGTGGTTCTGGGTCTGCTGCCGACCAAGGGGCTCACCCTGCCCTTTTTAAGCTACGGCGGGACATCGTTGCTGCTCAACATGGCATCCATCGGGATTTTGATGAATATAAGCGCTGCTCGCAAAATTCTGCCAAAACCCAAGCAGCGGTATAAAACAGTGTAGGCGCTGATGAAATTTTCCAGGGCACATAAGAATAGCACAAAGCTCACGGTTGCAAGCCCGCGGCAAAGGAACATCGCATCCGTTTTGCCTGCTGCCGGCTGTCTGCAGCTCATTACGGAAGGAGCGAGTACCTGGGTCAGCGGTTCCGGCCATGATAATGGATTGCATCGCAATTCATTCCGTCCGCTTAAAGTGGTCATCGCCGGCGGTGGTACCGGCGGGCATCTGTTTCCCGGAATTGCCGTTTCCCAGGAATTTATGGGCCGCAACCCGGCCACTGAAATCGTTTTTGTCAGCACGGGCAACCGGCTCGAAAAATCGGTGCTCGCTAAAGCGGGTTTCGAACTTCGATCGATCACCGCCGCCGGAATCAAGGGCCGCGGGTTGTGGAACCAGCTCAATTCGGCCATGAAAATCCCCACCGGAGTTCTGCAGGCGAACAACATCCTGAAAAATTTTTCTCCGGATCTGGTCATCGGCCTGGGGAGCTATTCCGCCGGTCCGGTGGTGTTCGCGGCCTGGCTGCGAAGAATTCCGGTCGCCATTCAGGAACAGAACATTCTTCCGGGAATCACCAATCGGATTTTGGCGCGTTTTGCCGGACGCATCTATGTCTCCTTTGAGAATACGCGCGCGCATATGGCTCCTGAAAAAGTCCTTTGGACCGGGAATCCGGTGCGCCGTGAGCTACTGACGGATGCCGGATCACCGGGAGAAACGGGCCCGGATGAGTCCGGCAGACCTTTTACCGTTTTGGTCGTCGGCGGCAGCCAGGGCGCCCATAAAATCAATCTGGCCATCATGGAAGCATTGGAACATTTCGATCAACCGTCACATCTGCATTTTATACATCAGACGGGGGAAGCGGATGAACAAACGGTCCAGGATGCATACCGCAGCAGCGGATTCGGCGCCGAAGCGCGATCGTTTTTCGATAACATGGCCATCCCATACGGCCGGGCCGATCTGATCATTTGCAGGGCCGGAGCGACGACGGTCGCCGAAGTCACGGCCTTGGGCAAGGCGGTGGTATTCATCCCCTTTCCGTTTGCGGCCGACGATCACCAGGCGCTGAACGCCGGCTGTCTCGTGGAAGCGGGAGCGGCCGAAATCATTTTTGAAAAGGATCTCGACGGCAAAATCCTCGCTGAAAAAATAAAATATTACAGCGGCCATCCCGCGGAACTGAAAGAGATGGCGGGCCGGGCCAGGCATTTCGGCAAACCGGAGGCCGCCAAACAGATCGTGGACGACTGCTACCGAATGCTGGAGGTCAATAAAAAATAGGTCCTATAGGACCTATTCTCCAGCTTAAACCGGCAAACAGTATCAACGGGAAAACCAACACCATGTACCAGAAAAAATATCACATCCATTTCGTCGGCATCGGTGGCATCGGCATGAGCGGCATCGCCGAATTGCTTCTCAACCTGGGCTACGAAGTCTCCGGATCCGATCTGCAGACCTCCGAGATCACCGAGCGTCTCAAGGAACTGGGCGGCGTCGTTTTTGCCGGCCACAGAGCGGAGCAGATCAGCGGCGCCGATGTGGTGGTGACGTCGTCAGCCGTGCGCCGCGACAATCCTGAAGTGCTGGCCGCTGAAAAAATTTCGGTTCCGGTAATCCCCCGGGCGGAAATGCTGGCCGAGTTGATGCGCCTTAAATACAGTGTGGCCGTTGCCGGCGCCCACGGCAAAACGACCACCACGTCGATGGTGGCCTCGATTCTGGCCCAGGGGGGGCTTGATCCGACAGTGGTCATCGGCGGCAAACTGAAAAGCATCGGGTCCAATGCCGTGCTGGGCAAGGGAGATTATATCGTCGCCGAAGCCGATGAGAGTGACGGTTCGTTTTTAAAATACGCGCCGGCGATCGCCGTCGTGACAAATATCGACCGCGAACATCTCGATTTTTACCCGGATCTGGAAAGCATCAAAGCCGTGTTTCTGGATTTTATCGACCGCATACCCTTTTATGGTCTGGCAATTCTTTGTCTGGACAACGAACCGATCCAGGATCTCATACCCCGGATAAAAAAACGCTTTACGACCTATGGTATGAGCTCACAGGCCGATTTTCTGATCAAAGATGTGGAATTTGAAAAACGCCGGAGCCATTTCAGCATTTACCGTAGCGGAGATCGGCTCGGCCGATTTACCCTGAATCTGCCGGGCATTCACAATGTCTACAATGCAACCGCCGGCATCGCGGTTGGTATCGAACTGGGCGTATCATTGGAGGCCATTCAAACCGCTCTGCGGACGGTGGAAGGGGTTCAGCGCAGGCTGGAAATCAAAGGAGAAGTCAACGGCATTACCGTGGTGGACGATTACGGGCATCATCCCACCGAAATCAAGACCACCCTGCAAGCCATCGAAGAGTGCTGGCCCGACAACCGTAAGGTTATCGTGTTTCAGCCTCACCGTTATACCCGGACCCAGGCGTTGTTCGACGATTTTACCCGCTCGTTTTATCAATCCGATGTCTTGCTGGTATTGCCGATCTATGCCGCCGGCGAACAGAAGATAGAAGAGGTGACCGGACGGAAATTGTGTGACGGCATCAAGGCCCATGGTCATAAGGAAGTCTATTGTGCAGAGGGCAAGGAAGATGCCCTTGCCTACTTGAAGAAAAGCCTGAAGCCGGGAGACCTGCTGCTGACCCTGGGGGCCGGAGACGTCTGGCGAATCGGCATGGAAGCGCTGCAGGAACTCGCTGCCGGGCGGAATTTTAAAGACGGATCAAACGATCGACAAAGTTGACGGGAGTGCAAACAGGCTATGTTCGGACGCAAAAAACCACGAAAAAATCGCCGCAAGGACCAAAAGTCCAACCGGCAGGTTCAATTTCTGCATCGTGTCATGCTCGGGATCAAGGTAATCCTGGCGACCGCGGCAGTAGCGGCCGTATCCGTTTTTTTCATCCTGGTGCATGATTTCCTGACCCAGTGCGACTATTTCAATATCACCCGGCTGACCATCGAAGGCGGGCATCGGCTGACAAATGACGAGATTGCCCGACAGGCGCAGGTCGGAAGGGGGGATAATATTCTGGCGGTGAATCTGTCGCTGGTCAGAAAGCGGCTGCTGACCCATCCCTGGATCGCGGAGGCCGGAGTCCGCAGAGAGATACCATCCGGGCTGAACATTCGCATCAAAGAACACACGCCGCTGGCGGTGATCGATGTCGGACAGAAATTTCTCATCAACCAGCAGGGTGAGATATTCAAGGCTTGGGACGACTCGGATCCGGATGATATCCCGGTAGTCAGCGGTCTCAATGTATTGGATCTGCCGCCGGTATTCACGGCGGCCGATGCATCGGAAAGCGGGGTTTCCCGGGAGAATACGGTGCCGTTCAAGGCGGTGATGCAGGTTTTGAAACTGGGCAGCCGCCAAAACAGCATTCTGCCGAATCATTCCATCAGACAAATTCGGGTGGACCGTCAGATCGGCCTTACACTTTATGCGTTTGACCAGGTCAAAGCCATCAATATCGGCTTCGACGACTATGACGGCAAATTCAACATACTCGAAAATTTACTTATATATCTCAAAAGGCACAAGAGTGTATCCGATTTTGACCGCATCGATCTGAATAATTTGGATCGCGTCGTGCTGAACCCGGTCAAAATCGACTCCGGCCAAACGGGGTCATAAGGAGAATTTGATGCAGCGACAGGAAGATCTGATCGTCGGTCTGGATATCGGAACGACCAAAATCTGTGCCGTGGTGGGTGAAGTATCGGGTGCCGATATCAACATCATCGGCATCGGCACCCATCCATCCATCGGGCTTCGCAAGGGAGTGGTCATCAATATCGACTCCACGGTGGAATCGATCAAAAAAGCGGTAGAGGAAGCGGAACTCATGGCCGGCTGTGAAATCTCTTCGGTATATATCGGAATCGCGGGGGGGCATATCACCGGGTTTAACAGCCGCGGCATTGTGGCCATCAAGGGACCCGAAATTACCGAAACCGATGTCGAACGGGTTATCGATGCCGCCCGGGCCGTGGCGATTCCCATGGATCGGGAAGTGATCCATGTTCTGCCCCAGGAATTTATCGTCGATGACGAAACGGGCATTCAAAACCCGGTGGGCATGGCCGGCGTACGGCTGGAAGCGAAAATTCACATTGTTACCGGTGCGGTCGCATCGGCTCACAACCTGGTTAAATGCGCCAATCGTTCCGGACTCGACGTCAGCGATATCGTCCTCGAATCCCTGGCATCGGGTGAGGCCGTGCTGACCGACGAAGAAAAGCAACTGGGTACCGCCTTGCTGGACCTGGGTGGAGGGACCACCGACCTGGCGATATTTTCCGGAAAAAATATCAAGCACACCTTTGTACTGGCCCTGGGGGGCAACAACCTGACAAACGATATTGCCGTGGGCTTGCGGGCACCCCAGGCCGAAGCCGAAAAAATCAAGAAGAAATTCGGGACCTGTCTGGCCCGGGATATCACCGGAGACGAAACCATCGAAGTCCCCGGGTTGGGGGGACGCAGGCCCCGCAAACTTCCTCGGCAAATCCTGGGGGAGATTCTGGAGCCCCGGATGGAGGAAATTTTCGAATTGACCCAGCGGGAAATTTTCCGGGCCGGAATGGAAAACCTGATTCCTTCGGGATTCGTACTGACCGGCGGAACCGCGCTGCTGTCGGGAGTGGCGGATGTGGCCGAATCGATTTTCAATCTGCCGACCCGCCTGGGAAGACCCCAGGGAATCAAAGGCCTGGTGGACGTGGTCAACAACCCGATGTACGCCACGGGTGTCGGCCTGGTTTTATATGGCGCACGCAACAGAAATTCCAAGAAATTCAGGATCCGGGACAAGAACATTTTCAACCGAATCTTTACCCGCATGAAAAAGTGGTTTCACGATGTCATATAGGAGCAGATTTAGAAATTATCTGAAGTTAAGTACTTTTTTTCATCAACTAAAACCGGTAGGAGGGCAAACCATGTTTACCTATGTTGACAATGAAAATTCCGCCAAAATCAAAGTGATTGGAGTGGGTGGAGCGGGCGGAAACGCCATCAACAACATGATCACATCCAATCTGCAGGGCGTCAAATTCATCGCAGCCAATACCGATGCTCAGGCCCTTGAAATCTCCAAAGCCCCGATCCGCATCCAGCTCGGCGGGGGCATGACCGAAGGGCTCGGCGCGGGGGCGAATCCCCAGGTAGGCAGGGATGCGGCCCTGGAAAATGAGGAGGAGCTCAGGCAGGCCCTCGCGGACAGCCACATGGTATTTATTACGGCCGGATTCGGCGGCGGCACCGGTACCGGCGCCGCTCCGGTCATCGCTGAAATCTGCAAGGACCTGGGGGCCCTGACGGTGGCCGTGGTCACCAAACCGTTTTCTTTCGAGGGTAAAAAGCGCACCCGGCTGGCGGAAGAAGGGATCGAAGCCTTGAAAAAGGTCGTCGACACGGCCATCACCATTCCCAACGACCGGCTGCGGGGGCTGGCCTCCAAAAAGGCGACCCTGATGGAAATGTTCATCAGAGCCGATGAGATCCTGCTGCATTCGGTCAAGGGTATCACCGATTTGATCATGATGCCGGGTGTCGTGAATCTGGATTTCGCCGATGTCAGAACCACCATGTCCAAGGCCGGTCTGGCCTTGATGGGCATCGGGATTTCCTCCGGTGAAAACCGGGCGGTGGAAGCCGCCGCAAAGGCGATCTCCCATCCCCTGCTCGAAGATGTGCCCATCAGGGGTGCCCGCGGCGTTTTAATGAACATCACCGCCACCAGCGCCATGGAATTCGAAGAAGTTGCCGAAGCATCCGAATACATCCACAGCGAAGTCGGAGAGGATGCCGAAATCTTTTGGGGTACCTCCGTGGATGAAAGCCTGGGTGATGAAATGCGGGTGACGGTAATCGCCACCGGAATCGGCAAGGAACCCGAAAAAAAAATCGAAAAACCGGTTCCCGAGCTGCGTGGTAAAATCCGCGACATCACGCCGGAAGATCTGGGGAAAGTCGTTGACTACGATGAACCGACTTTCATTCGCCAAAAAAGGGCGGCAGGTGAATCCTCCGGATCCTATTACCGGGGCACCGGCGGAACCATGCTCAATGACAGCGATCTGGATATCCCCACCTTTTTAAGAAGAAAGGCGGATTAAGGCCGTTGGGTGTCGTGTCCGCGGTTCGTTGCCAAATGCTGAAAGCAGGTATATATTCTAGCGAAGCTCCGCCTGGAATCGAAGCACCCTGACGTGTTTCCGCAGCACGGGCGAAGCGATGCTGGCGGCCGTTTCGGGGTGCCGGACTCGGAAACACCCGGTCCCCATCCTGGAATATTTTATGATATCCAGCCGTTGATAAAGATGTGCCCGAAACACGTAAACGGCTGGATGAAAACGGATGACACCCCTGTAAATCAGCGCCCTGGGCCGTACCGGTTGCGGAGAGGTGGATGATTGAAGGGTGCAAGGGCCAAACTGCGTGACGACAGGCGCCATGGTGCGAAATACCCGAAAGACAGCCCGGCACGCGATCGAATCCGAAGTCGGAACCATCCGCAAACAGTGGAGCGGAAAAACCAGCGTTGTTCTGGTATACCCCAACCACTACCATGTCGGCATGTCCAATCTCGGCTTTCAGACGGTTTACCGGCTGATCAACAGTTTTGGCCATGTCGTCTGCGAAAGAGCCTTTCTGCCGGAACCCGGTGAATCCGAGACGATACGTCCGACCACCGTGGAGTCGGGCAGGCCCTTGGGCGATGCCGACATCATCGCCTTTTCCATTTCGTTTGAAAATGACTACCCGAATCTGCTCGATATACTGGCCAGAGCCGGCGTTCCGCTGACATCCAGCGACAGAGCCGATCGCCGGCATCCGCTGGTGATTGCCGGTGGTGTGGCCTGTTTTCTGAATCCGGAGCCCCTGGCGGCGTTTATCGATTGCTTTTTGATCGGGGAAGCCGAGCTGATACTGCCCGATTTTTTCGAGGTATTCGAACGCCGCACCGATAAAAATGCGGTTTTAGACAACCTGGCGCGCCAGGTGCCGGGTGCATATGTCCCTGCCCTGTACCGGTCCGTTTACCATGATGACGGGACGCTTGCCGCCTTCGAACCCCGTAAGGATGCGCCGGCAACCGTCCAACGCGTGTGGCTGCAGGACATCAGCCAAAGTTCGACCTGCAGCACCATCATCACCCCCCACACCACCTTCGAAAAGTCTTTTCTGGTCGAAATCGGACGCGGCTGCCCCCATGGCTGCCGTTTCTGCAGCGCCGGCTTCATTTACCGGCCGCCGCGCTTTCAGCCGGTTTCCCTGCTGACGGAGACGGTAGACCGGGGCGCACGATTGACCGACCGCATCGGATTGGTAGGCGCCGCCGTATCCGATCATCCGGATATCGATAAATTGTGCGCGGCGTTTCAAAACGAAAACATCCGGTTTTCCTTCAGTTCCCTGCGCGCCGACCGCCTGACGCCGGAGCTGCTGGCGGCCTTGAAGCACAGCCAAACCAAAACAGCCACCATCGCACCGGAAGTCGGCTCCGAGCGCATGCGCCGGGTGATCAACAAGGGCATTACCGAAGACGACATTCTGAACGCCGCCGCCACGCTGGTGGAAAACGGTATGCCCAATTTAAAACTGTATTTTATGGTCGGCCTGCCCACCGAAACCGAAGCCGACGTGGATGCCGTTGTCAAATTGGTCAAAAAGATCAAACATCATTTTTTAAAATCCAGCCGCGCCCGCAAACGTATCGGGCAGATCACCGTCAGTCTCAATTCCTTTGTCCCCAAGCCCGCTACCCCCTTTCAGTGGGCCGCCATGGACGAGATCGGAACGCTGAAGACCAAAATCAGGAGAATCAAAAATGAGCTGAAAAAAGTGGCCAATGTGCGGATAAATTCAGATATTCCTCGCTGGGCTTACATCCAGGGGCTGTTATCGCGGGGGGACCGCAAGGTGGCCGATATCCTCAAGGTGGTCCATGCCCACCAAGGGAACTGGGCCCAAAGCCTCAAATCGGTGCCCGTGAATCCGGATTTCTATGTATTGCGGAAGCGGGGGGAGCATGAACGCTTTCCGTGGGACTTTATCGACCACGGCATCCGCAAATCTTTTCTATGGCGGGAATATGAACGTGCCCTGCAGGACCGGACCACCCCTCCCTGTCGGGTGGAGACCTGCCGGGTTTGCGGTGTTTGTAGAGAAGACGACACTGCTGTTAACTAGTGCCCATCCATAAAGGGTTTTTACAATGATGGGCACCTGGTGGTGTTTCCAATCCAGAAATGAGAATTTTTGCCCAAGGTCAAGGAAATCAAGCGCTTGCGCGGAGGCGTAGTTTTTTACGCCGCACAAGCAAACGCGCAGATTGACGCAGAAATTGGGTAAAAAGGCCATTTGTGGATGGAAACTAACTAATCCGGAAGGGGTCGAAACAGAATTAACGGCGGGAAGCGGCACCTGGATTAGACAATGAAATGGCTTCTCTTGACAGCGGAACCAACCAAACCCATAATAAGTGCAAAACTTATTATTTTTGTAGCACCCCCGGCAGGGAGATTGACGATGTCGAACATTACGTTGAGCGTCGAAGACGATATCATTAAAAAAGTAAGAAAAATCGCAATAGAAAAAAATACAACGCTTACCGCGATGGTTAGAGAGTACCTGACTTTGGTGGCGAGCCGGGATGCTGAAGAAAAAAATGAAACGCTTAAACGACTGCGTAAAAGTTTCAAGACGGTAAGCAGAGACATGGGGCAGCGGAAATGGACCCGGGTAGACTTGCATGAGCGACAGAAACTTTCTTGACACAAATGTGTTGGTGTATGCTTACGATCAACATAACCTCCAAAAACAAAAGAAAGCACAAGAGCTGTTAACCGAGGGTATCAAACATGAGAACCTCTGGTTATCGGTGCAGGTGCTGGGTGAATTTTTCAATGTCGTAACCCGACATATCGCCGACCCCATGTCTTCCGATGAGGCCCGGGAGATCATTGACACAATCAGCATCCTGCCAGTTCAGGAAATTGATTCGACGATGGTGCGCCGCGCAATCGAAACCCATATGATGTATATGATTTCATATTGGGATTCTCTGATCGTATCTGCGGCGGAAAGAGCGGGATGCGCGACGATATTCACCGAAGATTTAAACGATGGCCAGGCATACCGCAACATGGTGGTATGCAATCCATTCAAAAGCAATAACCAGACCCCCTGAAGCAGGGAAGTGCCCAAATTACTTGGCAAGATGATCCGCGCAGACCGCGGAAAAAATGAATCCTCATGATCAGGTTGTAAAGGGATCGCTATCTCACTATAATGGCAGGAAACTAATTAGTGCCCATCCATCAAAGGGTCTTTTACAATGATGGGCACCGGATGGTGTTTCCAATCCAGAAATGAGAATTTTTGCTCAAGTTCAAGGAAATCAAGTCCCTGCGCGGAGGCGCAGTTTACTGCGCCGCACAAGCAAGGGCGCAGATTGACGCCGAAATTGGGCCAAAAGGCCATTTGTGGATGGAAACTAATTAAGTATGTCGCTAGTGTCTCAGCTACAATCAAAAGGAGGCTTAATTCAGTGATACATGACAAAAAACGTGCTTTGGTCACAGGCGGCGCCGGTTTTCTGGGGTCGCACCTTTGCGAGCGGCTGTTGAGGATGGGATATGAGGTCTTATGCGTGGATAATTTTTTCACCGGCAGCAAGGGCAACATCGTTCAGCTGATGAGCAATCCTTATTTTGAAATCGTGCGGCATGATATAACCTTTCCGCTCTTTGTCGAGGTCGACGAGATTTACAATCTGGCCTGTCCGGCCTCACCCATCCATTACCAGAATGATCCGGTCCAAACCACCAAAGTAAATGTCCATGGTTCCATCAATATGCTGGGGCTGGCAAAAAGGGTGAAAGCGAAAATTCTACAGGCCTCGACATCGGAAGTTTACGGCAACCCCGCGGTTCACCCCCAGCCGGAGAGCTATGCCGGCAGCGTCAACTGCATCGGGCCGCGGGCCTGTTATGACGAGGGTAAACGCTGCGCTGAAACGCTTTTTTTCGATTACCACCGGCAACACAAACTCAATATCCGTGTCATGCGCATTTTCAATACCTACGGACCGCGAATGCATCCCAACGATGGCCGCGTGGTCAGCAATTTTATCGTTCAGGCCCTCGATGACCAGAACATCACCGTCTATGGAGACGGTTCCCAGACCCGCTCCTTTTGTTATGTCGATGACATGATCGAGGGCATGATTAAAATGATGGGCGGCCCGGATGAACTGGTGGGCCCGGTCAATTTTGGCAATCCCAAAGAGTTTACGATACTTGAACTGGCCACCCAAATTATCGACCTTACCCAAGCAAAATCCGAAGTGATTTTTAAACCTCTGCCCCCGGACGATCCTATCAGACGGCAGCCGGATATTCAGCTGGCCCGGACAAAACTGGACTGGCAACCCCAAACTTTCCTGGAAGAAGGCCTTAGAAAAACAATCGACTATTTCAAGTCCTTGCAAAAGGAAGACCTTTCTTTCTGATTCCAGGGATGAATCGGCAAAACGCTCCGTGCTATCCGGCGAAGATGAACCCAGTGCAAACAGACAATCATTATTGAAATTCTGGACGGTCGCTAATGGCTACGCCATGATGTCGCATGATCTGTACACCAAACTGAAAGATATTCTGAACAAGCTTCCTGCCGAAGACGGCCAATATATTTGCAGACTCATATCCAGCGATCCGCTGACGTTTATTTATTGGAAGTTGCTGGTTGCTTATAGCTGCATTCTATCCATTTTCCTGCTGTGGCCTTTCGATTTTCACACATTTACCGCTAACGACGCCCGCTGGTTAAAAAGCCCGCCGGGTATCGAATTTCTGGAAACTGGACAGGCGCTGTCGGAATCAGCCCATCAGGAATTTTTCGAACATATGATAAAAGGAAGCGGCCTGACACTCGAGTTGTGGGTGGCGGCGGCAGATTCGAAACAGACCGGCCCGGCACGAATCCTTTCCTTTTCCAAAAATTTCTATCGGCGCAATTTTACTATAGGTCAGGCCTGGGATCAGCTGGTTGTAAGGCTTCGTACCACTAAAACCAGTCTAAACGGTACGAACCCCCACCTGATCGTAGAAAATGTCTTTAATGATCAAAACCTGCAGCATGTGGTCTTTACTTATAATTATCACGAACAAAGAGTCTACATCAATGGTGAACAGAAAACACAAAGCAAGGTGGTAAAAGGAGATTTTTCCAACTGGGATCCATCCTGCAAACTGGTGATCGGCAATGAAGCAACCGGCCAACGGCCGTGGCAGGGCAAAATTTACTATGCCGCTGTCTTTGACAGACCGTTGAAGGAGCAGGAGATCAGGCAGAATTATCTCGCAGGATTACGGGCGGGAGTGGCAAAAAGCACTTCCGGCACCCATATTGATCAAGCGCAGGCCCCGGTTACCAGATATCTGTTCAACGAGGGCCAAGGAGATGTCATCAAAGACAGCGGTTCAAATCCGGACCCCGTAAACCTGGTCATGCCCACCTATATCCGGCAGGGAACACAAAAGTTTCTGAATTATTCCCTGGATTACTTTCACAGCAGTACGTGGCTGTCCGATGTTATTATTAACATACTGATATTTATCCCGCTAGGTTTTTTGATCCATGGAATGCTGAGGTCCCGCAATCGGACCGGGCTGAAGGCAACCCTGCTGGCTCTGTTCGCCGGCGCCATTTTCACAGTTGGAATCGAGACGATTCAGTTCTTTTCCCTGACACGGAATTCTTCCCTTATAGATGTATTTATGAATATGACCGGCACTGCCGTTGGCATCGCTACAGACAAATTCTATGTTCTGTATTTAAATCATCGGGCCGGAAACCTTCAGATGCTGCTGGAAGATCGAACAGATGAAACCCATTAAATCCATGGTCATTGCGATAGCACTGTCAATCCTGGTATTGATTATCCTGGGAACAACCGTGCAGGCGGCTCCCCTGAGCGTGCATCCGGACAATCCGAGATACTTCACGGATGGAAGCGGCCAGGCGATTTATATGACGGGATCGCACAACTGGGATGTTTTATTTGACGCAAACACGGGGTTTGCGGAAGTGGAATATCTCAAATTCCTCGATTATATGCTGGACAACAATCAAAATTTTCTGCGGCTGTGGACGGCCGCTGCGGTATGGGAGTGTCGGGACGGCAGCTGTAGGTACCGGACCCCGATGATTTATCAGCGCACGGGTCCGGGCACCGCAACGGACGGTCTCCTCAAGTTCAACCTGACCAGATACAATCCGGATTATACCAAAAAGCTGCGTGCCGTAATAGATGCGGCCTGTGACAGATCCATCTATGTTTCCTTGATGCTGTTCGAAGGATGGTGGAACGCCGATCCGAAGGGCAGGGGAAACGCCTGGCGCGGGCACCCGTATAACCCGCTGAATAACATCAACGGTCTTGACGTGACGACCGGAAACTTACATACCCTGGATTTGCCTGATGTTGTGGCCCTCCAGGAAGGATATATAAGATATATTATCGATGCCGTGAATGATTATGAATGGTTCAACCCCGCAACAGGTACCGTTTCCGGGACAGGGACCATTACCGCGGTCGAAGGCAAACGTCATTTCTCGCTACCTCCGTCTATTCCAGCAGATGCTGTTCTGTATTTGAAGCAAATTAAATTCTGAAGTGGCTCCCGGCATCTTCTCCGCGCTATAATCCAACAAGCAAGGTTCAAAGGAGCGGACCGCGCTCAACTGCAGGTGCACTGAAACAAATTTCCCATTTTTAAGCTATTTAATTCATAAATGCCCTAACCGGATTTTCGGAATGAGGATCATCTACCTGAAATCATAAGATAATTATCCGTAAATTGATTTTGCACATTTTTTGCATTAATCAAAAAAGCCATCGCGGTACGAAGAAAATGATCTGTAATTCTGTCGGAGGCCTTTTGCAAAGGAGATTGTCGTGCACCTGAAGCCGCGAACACTGATTTATTTAATTTCGGTACTGTTTACTCACATTGCCTTTATTTTACCATCCGCCGCAGTGGTCAGAATCATGCCCTTGGGGGACTCCATCACCGAGGGAAGTGCATCCAACGTGGTTCCTGACAATTCCGACTATTGGGTTTCCTATCGCAAGGCACTCTGGGACCAACTCACCGCGGCAGGATATGATATCGATTTTGTCGGCACCCTGAGCTCCGGCGATATGATATCGAATTTCGACCCCGACCATGAGGGGCATGGCGGTTGGAGTGACGACGACATTGTCTATGGAAATCCGTCGAACACGGCAGCCGGCAAACTGGCAGATTGGCTGGCGGATCAGCAGCCGGACATCGTGCTGCTTCACATCGGCACCAACGACCTCCAAACCAACGCCGACGCCGTGGAAGCCATTCTCGACGAGATCGACGCCTACAGTCCGGATGTCTGGGTGGTGCTGGCCCGCATTATCAACCGCAGTTGTATCTTTACTCTCTGCTCGCAAAGCGCAACGACGACGGCCTACAACAACAATGTCGAAGCAATGGCGCTGGACCGGATGAACAATCCCGCCAATTCCGACAGAATCGTCATTGTGGACATGGAAGACGGCGCCGGCATCGACTATCATGGGGTGCCTGATGGGGATATGGCCAATAATCTGCATCCGTTCGCAACCGGTTATGCCAAAATGGCGGATCTCTGGTTTGCTGCTTTGATGGAAATCCTGCCCTACGCAAATGCCGGCCCCGATCAAATCGTATTCGACGAGATTACCCTGGACGGCAGCCTGTCGGATCCAGGGGGCACACCGTTGTCGTCTTATCAATGGCAATTGCAGCACCGGGAAGATCCGGCCTTCGACAGAACCGCAAACGGGGTGAACCCCATCGTCTCCGATTTGAAAAAGGGCTTCTATGATGTCACCCTGACGGTTACGGACGATGAAGGCAAATCCGCCGTTGATAACATGTTCTTCAGCGCCACCGGGCTGAAAGGCGATTTCGACTTTGACGGCGATGTGGACCAAGACGACTTGTCCGTATTCAGCGGCTATTTCGGCTGGCCGCAACCAGGACCGTTACCATAAGTCAACCAGCTAAAAATACATAAGGAGGATTCTAGCCTTGTTAAGTAGACCGAAATTTTTTCTGATTTTATTGATGACGCTGATGATGCTGTCTTTCTCCGGTCTCACCGTGGTTTCAACTTTTGCCGCTTATCCGGCTGGCGTCATATCCCACTGGAAGCTCGACGAAGGACCGCCCGCGGCACCGAACAGCACCTATCAGGACTCCTTTGGCGTCAATAATGGGATCGGCAACGAAAATCCCGCCGCCGCCACCGACGGCGGGATCGTCGCCGGTGCCCAGTATTTCAGTGGCGCCTCAACCGGAATCGATGTCCCGGCGCACGCTTCCTTCAATTGGTCCGTTAATGATAGCTTTTCCATCGAATATTGGATAAATGTAGATCCCGGAATTTCCGCAGGCAATCATGTCGCGTTGGGCAGGTTCGAAGACAAACCAGACGGATTCGGCGTGTTCTGGTTTATCGCAATCGACGGCACGACCGGTTTTGCCAATTGCATATTTGAAGATACGGCCAATGACTCCGCAAGTTTAACGGGGACAACCAATCTTCGAGACGCGACGTGGCATCATATCTTGATGGTACGGGACGATAACCTGGGATCCGCCGGCGGCACAAATCTCCTGTATGTCGACGGCATTTTGGAAGACAGCGTCGAAGTCGATTATACCGGCGCCTTTTTTTCAGATTCCGCCTCGCTTAACATCGGCTGGTTCGACTTTGGCGGCGGGTTCCGATTTCAAGGTCTGATAGACGAAGTCGCACTATACGACCGGGCGCTGACCGAAACCGAGATCCAACAGCACTTCGATGAAGGCATGCAGGGCCATGGGATCGAGACCCTGGTGCCCGGCCCCGAGGCAGATGCCGGCCCCGATCAAATCGTGTTTGACGAGATCACCCTCGACGGCAGCCTGTCGACGCATCCCACGGGCGCGAGCATGACATACCAGTGGACATTGGTTCACAGAGAAGATCCCGCTTTCAACCAAACGGCGGACGGCGTGGACCCCACTGTCCAAGGTCTGGCAAAGGGTTTCTATGATGTCACCCTCACCGTATCCGACGACCAGGGTGGAACGGATACCGACCAGATGCTTTTCTCCGCAACCGGGCCCAAAGGGGATTTTGATTCCGACGGAGATGTCGACGGATTTGATTTGTCGGTGTTCAGCGAGCACTACGGGCTATAAACCCGATCGTTGCAAAAGTCGGGGGCCCCATCTCGATAATCGATATGATTCATTATCGGTTCTATGATCCAAAAAAAGGTAAATTTCAGGCAAACTCTGGATAATATGCTCTAAATGCATTTTGGTGTTGATTCGGTTCCAAATCGAAATCGGAATCGCTATCGAAATCGATTTCGATCCCGATAGCGATTTCGAGTCCAATGAATATCATCTTGTTTTCTTATCCGTTTATGGATCAACCTTTTTTTCGTTCATAGATCCGTTTTTTTTGACGGCTGCCGGCCGCGGGAGCTTGCTTCAGTGAATCCGATTTCAGCCTCCCCAACTTGAAAATCTTGCTGGTCGGTGAGCTGTCAATCAGCGTGAAAAGATTGCAGCCGGATACGCAATTTGAAAGCGAAGAAATAAATTCGCCCCAATATTTGCCGTCCAAATTTTTGCCGACCAGGATCAGATATTCGGCCCCTACCTCCTTCATCCTCCTGGGAAGGGCGCTTTCCATGTCCTCCGGAATCCGAAACCAGGGATTGTGATATCGTTGCGGCAGCCTTAAAACGGATCTTCGTGAATGGTAGGCAATCACAAATGGAAGGTTGGTCGCGACTATTTTGACCTGGGGGTTTTTCTCCAGCCACCCCAATGCACTTTTACTGTCTTTGAGCGCATTTTCAGCGCTCGGCTGTTGGTAGAGCATGTCAAAATGTCTGACGGTCAGTGCGAATGTCCCGCAGCTTAACCCCGCTGTGAAAAGCAGCGCGGCAATTTTGCCTCTGCTCCATTTCCCACTGGCTGCGTGGGAATACATCCAGCCGACTAAGCCAGCGAAGGCGGCAAAAAGGATCGGAACCACGGGGTATAGAAATCGCTGTTCGAAAACAGGCTGATTACGGAACATGATCAGTACGATAAAGCCGAAGTATGCTGCCGCCGCAAAAATCACCGGCTCCAAGCCACTCTTCCACACCCTTGAAAATGTTTCCTTCGATGAAGCCGGCTTTCGCAACAGCCAGGCGACTATCAGAACCGCCGTCGCCAGGACGACCGAAATACCGATCATCCTTGCCGGATCCTCAATTCCGAACATGGCAAAAAAAAGTCGATACACGCCTTCAAAGGCTTCCATGAGCGACCGTTCGGGCGGTGGCTGCGAAAACCCTCTCATGCTGCCGGTATAGAAATAATTTCTGAGCAGGAATATGAGAAAAACGGCCGCCGGAAGCAGCGGGCCGGAAAGCAAGACCGCCGTTTGGCGCACGGAAATCCTTGAATACCTCCACTTGCGCAATGCCTCCCATGAAAGCACCGGGATAAGGAAAATACCGGCATATCTCAACCCAATGGCCATCGCTGCGAAGGCGGCGGCCCCAAACCACCAGCCGTTACGATGTCGTCGGGCAGAACCTGATTCCACGATACAGTAAACAGAGGCCAGTACGGCAAAGGTGAAAATATATTCGGGCCAGGCCGATAAAACGCCAAACAGCATCGGCAAGGAAAATGTCAGCGCCAGCGCCGATACGAACGAAATCCACAGGGGTGCGAAATGGTAAGCCGTTACCATGACAATCAGTCCGATCAACACGTGACTGACCAGGTTCACGATTCTGACTGACAGGACAGAGTCGTGGAACAGCTTGTTCAGGCCCGCAATTATCGCCGGATAACCCGGCGGCTGCTCGGTAAGGGGCGCTTTGCCGTCCTTTACCATCGAGGGCCCCCCTTCAAACCAGATCAAGGGGGAGATTGCGCCATTTCCTTTCCCGATTTCCTCGGCCACCAGCAAGTATCGCATGGAATCCCATTCGATATACATCTCCTTGGTGACGAAATAACCGCCCAAAAGGGACCCTGCAATGAGTATGCTGACGCATAACATAAATTTTTTTGTCCTGAACCGATGGTTCATTATCAGCCCTTTTCCTTTCAAGTTCAGCCGTTATTATCTTCAGGAAGCGAAGGACTTTCTACTCTCATCAATTTGGATTCCACTTGATCCTTTAAAATATCGTCTTTATTTTGGGCGATGATTCTATCGATAATGAAAAGGGGGCGCCGTTTGGTCTCGATGTAAAGCCGGCCTAAATACTCGCCGAATATACCCATGACAAGAAGCTGCGCACTGCCCAGGATCATGGAGGTAATGATCACACTGGTCCAACCGGGAACGGTACTGCCGGATATCCAGCTGATGAGCGCATAGATCAATCCGATCAAGCCAAAGGCGGCGAACATGAGTCCCAAAGTGGAGGCTAGTTTCAAGGGCCGGATTGAGAAACTGGTGATGGCGTCAAATGCAAAGCGCACCATTTTTTTGAAGGGGTATTTCGTTTGGCCCGCAAACCGCTCATCCCTTTCATAATCCAGGGCCACGTGTTTAAATCCTGTCCAGCTGACCATGCCCCGAATGAAACGATGGTGTTCGGGCATAGCGTTCAAGACTTGCAGCACCCGTCTGCTGATCAACCGAAAATCCCCTGTATCGACTGGAATTTCAATGTCTGTCAATATATTTAAAGTACGGTAGAATAATGCGGCAGTCACCTTTTTCAACCATGTCTCACCGCGCCGCCGGGTCCTTTTGCCATAAACGACTTCAGCGCCGTTATCCATTAAGCGCATCATTTCCGGCAGCAGCTCCGGCGGATCCTGCAAGTCGGCATCAATTATAAATATGCGATCCCCGCGGCAAACGCTCATTCCCGCCGACAAGGCGAACTGATGCCCATGGTTGCGCGTCAAGGCCACGCCCACGACATGCGGATCGTTGCCGGCAAGCTCATAAATCAGCTGCCAGGTTTTGTCGCGGGAGCCATCGTCCACTAATACCAATTCATAGTCTTCGTTCAAATTTCTGCACACTCGGGTTGCACGTTGATATAACTCCGCAATAACTTCTTCTTCATTGTAACACGGTACGGTAACTGATATTTTCATCGGCGCGCCTTTTCAACTTTCATTCTATTTTCGTTTTAGATATCAATTCACCCCAACGTTGCAAAAGCCGGAGGGCTTCAGAGACCAGGCGTCAAGGATGAAGCTGTCGTCGTCTGACCGCAATTTCTTGACAACGCAGTACCTGAAGTTCTCCGGCTTTCCCGGAGGGTAAACCATATGGCAGCATTTAAAATTCCCGGGGCGCCCCCAGCCTTCGACTTCACAAAATGGGATGTCCAACGAGGGTTTGTTTTTCTAAAATATCGGTTATAATTACGAAACATTAGATATTATTTGCCATATTGTTGATGCAACTAAGGGGTTCAGCCAAGCATTCCATCGGGGTCCAATCTGATGAGGGTTGAGATCAGAGAGATAACTATATAGTCAAATCGAGGCCCGGTAAATTGGAAATAAATCAAAGGTGTCTATTAGCTATTAGAAAATCTTAAGGCTCGAAGATAAACCGATCATAATTCCCTGTGCCTCTTCCGTTTACCAATATAATTATATTTATCGTTAATTTTATTAAAATCAATAATGTTTCGGCCATTTTCGACAGGCACCTAAGAAAAAAAGTACACACACGCTATTTCATAAGATTCCCATCATAAAATTAGATTCCAAGCTTTCGCGTCAAAAAAACGTGAACCTGCCTGAGCTTGAGTCTTAGCTAAATTCAATTTTTGTTTAACGGAGAAGGCAGCCGCCGAGATAGACAATTATTTTATTTAAATGATTACAATAAATTATACTCTCGCACGCAGGGGCTTCCGATCGAACGCCGGCCAGCGCAGGCAAGCCTTTATCTGTGGCGCGATAATTGCATCAAAATAATTAGGGCCCTATTACGGCTGTGTCGATCGCGCGCTAAATTGATGTTGTCAAATATGGGATATCACTCTATAATGAGATTTTATGTAATAATTTACACAGAAAGATACTGATCGTAAAACTAATTGAAGCAGCTCAAGCAATGATGTGGTCCGGCCGATATGATAGTGAAGCGAGCTGGCCGTCGAGTGAACAGATCAGAAAGCGAAAAATCTGACAGTGATCAAACCTATCCATTCCTCCGGAGGGTCAGCCGAATGATACCTTTTATTTACGGAGCGCCATTTATCGACTCCGTTTAATTATTTTACACGCTCGTCCGCCCGGCTGGCTTAGAGAAAAAATCCACCATTTCTTGATTGGCTTGCAACCATCAAATATTTGGTCCGGTAAACTGCCGGACCCAAGCAATTACTGCCATATAGATCATTCAGAACAGGGACGGGCTTGTAACTGAGGAGGCGGAGCCATATCAACTTCCCGAGAGTAACAGCATCGTTCAATTCCAGGAAAAACTCTCGACAACCACAAGTTTGAAAATGAAAATCCGGGCATACATTATTATCACCTTCCCACCGATACCGATCCCGTTGCAATTTCCGGTAATGACCCACATTGAATTAAAATAGAAAGTAATCCTTCAGGAATACGGCGACAGCGGTTTCAGATTCCGCAGCTTAGTGCCTGCTGTTTAACTTTTTATATCAACCGTTACATTGAAGAAAGAGAGGAAGATAGATGCGAAAGAGGTATAAGTTTGAATTGGTTATCGTAATTGCACTGGGACTCACCTGCCTGCCCGCATTTTTGACCCATGCCGCCTGTCCGGACGGCATTACTTCATACTGGAAGCTGGACGAGTCCGCCGGCCCGACCTATGAAGACTTTATCGGTGTAAACGGCGGCACCGGCAACGCCAGCCCAACCGCCGCCGGCGGAACGATCGGATGGGCTCAGCTTTTCGCCCCTGGTGACGGCACCGGCATTGACGTACCGGCCGCCCGGTCCTTTAACTGGCATGGCAGCGACGATTTTTCGATCGAATACTGGGTGAATGTCGCCCCGAGCGTCTCCGCCGGCAATCATGTCGCGTTGGGCCGCTTCGAAGATACCGGAGCCGCCCACGACGGCGTTTTCTGGTTTGCCGCAATCGACGGCGATTCGGGGATTGCCAATGCGATAATGGAAGATACGAATGATGTCAGTATCAACCTCACGGGGATCACCGATTTGAGAGATTCGGTCTGGCATCACATCGTGGTCGTTCACGACACCAGTCTGGGAGCCACCGGCACCCTGCTTTTGTATGTCGACGGTGCTGTGGAAGACAGCCAGGAAGTCGATTACACGGGCGGCTTTTTATCGAATTCGGCCGCGTTGACTATCGGCTGGTTCGATTTCGCAGGAAATTTCCGTTTTGACGGTCTGCTCGATGAGCTCGCCCTGTACGACCGGGCCCTGCCGCAGGCCGAAATTCAAGACCACCACACCGCCGGAGTGGCGGGAGAAGATTATTGCGAGGGCAGTGCCGCGCCTTCAACGAATGCGGCCCCTTATCCTGACGGTACCATTTCCCTGTGGAGTCTGGACGAATCCGCCGGCCCGGATTATCTGGACTCGGTTGATGGCAACGACGGCACCGGCAACGCCAGCCCTGCCGCCGCCGGCGGTGTGGTCGGAGGGGCTCAGCTTTTCGCGCCGGGTGACGGCACCGGCATTGACGTGCCGGCCGCCCGGTCCTTCGACTGGCTTGGCAGCGACGATTTTTCGATCGAGTACTGGGTAAATGTCGACCCTGGCGTCTCCGCCGGCAATCATGTCGCGTTGGGCCGCTTCGAAGATACCGGAGCCGCCCACGACGGCGTTTTCTGGTTTGCCGCAATCGACGGCGATTCGGGGATTGCCAATGCGATAATGGAAGATACGAATGATGTCAGTATCAACCTCACGGGGATCACCGATTTGAGAGATTCGGCCTGGCATCACATCGTGGTGGTTCACGACAATAGCCTGGGAGCCGCCGGCACCATTCTTTTGTATGTCGACGGCGTTGTGGAAGACAGCCAGGAAGTCGATTACACGGGCGGCTTTTTATCGAATTCGGCCGCGCTGAATATCGGCTGGTTCGATTTCGGAGGAAATTTTCGCTTTGACGGTCTGCTCGATGAGGTCGCCCTGTACGACCGGGCCCTGCCGCAAGCCGAAATTCAAAACCATCACACCGTCGGTCTGGCGGGAACCGGCATCGATGAAGCCCAGCCCGCACCGGTGGCGGTGGCCGCTGCCGATCAAACAACTGTAAAGGAACTCACCGAGGTGACCCTGGACGGCACCGGTTCCAGTGATGGAGACAACAACATCGCCGCTTATCTCTGGGAACAGACAGCGGGAACGCCTACCGTTGCGATCAACAATGCAGATATGGCGACGGCGACCTTTACGCCGCCGGACGTAGCCGCTAACACCACCTTGACATTCCAGTTGACGGTCACCGACGACGACGGACAATCCGACACCGATACCCTCCAGGTAAATGTTGTCAACAGAATTACGCCCACGGCGAACCCCGGCTCCAATCTGAACGTCAACGAGGGCGATACGGTAAATCTCGACGGGTCCGGATCGAGCGATGCGGACGGAACAATCGCCGCCTATGCCTGGACACAGACGGGCGGCACTTCGGCGACCCTGACCGGTGCCAACACGGCTACCCCATCTTTCACTGCACCGGATGTCCCTGCCGGCGGCGAGACCCTGATGTTCGAGTTGACGGTTACCGACAATGAAGGTCTCACATCCGCCCCGGATACGGTCAGTGTCACCGTCAATGATTTTGCCACTCCCGGAGTCAATCCAACCGCCTTTGCCGGGGACAACCAGACAGTGTCGGAAGGTGGTACGGTAAACCTGGACGGTTCCGCATCCAGTGATTCGGACGGAACGATTCAAACGTTTGCCTGGGCGCAAACAGCCGGGACCACCGTGACGCTCGCCGGTGCCGACACGGCCACGCCCAGCTTCACCGCACCGGAGGTCGACGCAGCCGGCGAAACCCTTGCCTTCGAATTGACGGTCACTGACAATGACGGCCTGACATCCGTCGATGTCGTCAATATCGTCGTCGCCTATATCGCCATTGATCCCGTTGCAGTTGCCGGCGACGATCAGAATGTAAGGGAAGGAACGCCGGTAAACCTGGACGGTTCCGCTTCCAGTGATTCGGACGGAACGATTCAAACATTTGCCTGGGCGCAAACGGCCGGGACCACGGTGTCCCTCACTGGTGCCGACACGGCCTCCCCCGGCTTCACCGCGCCGGAGGTCCACACCGCCGGCGAAACTCTTACCTTCGAATTGACGGTCACTGACAACGACGGCCTGACATCCACCGATACCGTCAATGTCATGGTCAATGACGTAACCGTCCCCATTGCGGATGCCGGTCCAGATCAGGAGGTAAGAGAATCCAGCCCCGTAACCCTCGACGGCTCCAACTCGAGTGACGAGGATGGGACGATCGACAGCTATTTATGGGAACAGCAGGCGGGCTCTGCGGTAACGCTGACCGGTGCCGATACAGCCACGGCTTCCTTTACCGCACCGTTTGTGGGTAGCAGCGGTGAAACGCTGACATTCAGACTCACGGTTACCGACAACGATGGTAATTCATCCAGCGATACCGTCGATGTGACGGTATTGAATACAAACCACTCCTCCCATAACGGCTGCTTTATCAGCACCGTTTTCTGAGGATAATCGCTGTTTAACTGGCTATCTTTAACAATCTTGTAAAAAGTCTGAAAACAGCCGGTTTCGTCATTCCGGTGAAAGCCGGAACCCATTAATTTCAATAGCTTCTGGATGCCGGATCAAGTCCGGCATGACGGAATTGGGGCTTTTTACTGTGATGCAAGGAGTTTAACTATGAAGGCAGTCATTCTGGCAGGGGGGTTCGGAACCCGGCTCTCGGAGGAGACCGGTATCAGACCGAAGCCTCTGGTGGAAATCGGTGATCGCCCGATCCTCTGGCACATTATGAAGATCTATTCCGCCGCGGGTATCGATGAGTTTATCATTTGTCTAGGTTACAAAGGCTATGTGATCAAGGAATATTTTGCGACGTATTCGCTCCACATGTCCGACGTCACTTTTGACCTGCGTAAAAATGATGTGAAAGTTCATCAGAATGGAACGGAACCCTGGAAAATAACCTTGATCGACACCGGCTTGAAGACCATGACCGGGGGTCGGATCAAGCGGGTAAAGGAGTACATCGGAGGCGAAACATTCTGCATGACCTATGGCGACGGACTGACGGATTTGAACGTAAATGATGTCATCGAATTTCACCGAAAACAGGGGACCTTGGCCACTCTGACAGCCGTTCAGCCTCCTGGGAGATTCGGTGCATTCAATCTGGACAGCCAACAGAACAAGATTCCAAGCTTCAGGGAAAAGCCGCAAGGGGACGGTGCCTGGATCAACGGCGGGTTCTTTGTTCTGGAGCCGGGCGTGCTGGATTATATCGCAGACGATTCAACCGTATGGGAACGTGAGCCGATGGAAAATCTTGCCCACGACGGCATGCTTTCCGCCTACCGTCACAAGGGATACTGGCAGAACATGGATACCCTGAGGGATAAAAACACGCTGGAAGAGCTTTGGCAAAGCGGCCAGGCGCCCTGGAAGAAATGGTAATTGAGGTTGAAAGGTTTCGGGTTCAGCGTTCCCTGTTGAAAAAGCCCTGAACCTCTGAACTCTGAACCCTGAACCCTGAACCTTTGAACCCTGAACCTCTGAACCCTGAACCTCTGAACCTCTGAACCCTTAACCTCTGAACTCTGAACCTTTTTAGGAATGAAATCATGAAAATATTGATTACCGGGAATATGGGTTATATTGGTCCCTGTGTCGTCCGCCATTTGCGATCCTGTGACCCCGCGGCGGAACTGGTCGGACTCGACGCAGGCTATTTTGCAGGCTGCTTGACCTCCAACGGCGTTTTCCCTGAATGCAAAGTCAACACCCAGCATTTTGCCGATGTGCGCAGCATACCGGCGCACGTGCTGACCGGTGTCGATGCCGTCGTCCATTTGGCCGGCATTTCCAACGATCCGATGGGCAAGGCTTTTGAAGACGTCACCATGGAAATAAACTACAAGGCGAGTATCAGGCTGGCGAAACTGGCCAGAGAAGCCGGCGTCAAGGCGTTTGTCTTTGCGTCAAGCTGCAGCATGTATGGCGCGGCGGGGAATCAGGCCAAAACGGAAGATTCCGAATTAAATCCCCTGACGGCCTATGCGAAATCCAAAGTCTATACCGAAAGAGATTTGAAACCCCTCGCCGGAAACGGCTTCATGGCGACCAGTCTCCGATTTTCAACGGCTTGCGGCATGAGCGACCGGTTGCGGTTGGATCTGGTCCTCAATGATTTTGTGGCCGCCGCCATTGCCTCCGGAGAGATTAAAATCCTGAGCGACGGGACACCCTGGCGCCCGCTGATCAATATCAATGATATGGCGCGGGCAATTGCCTGGGCAATCGGCAGAGATGCGGCCGTGGGAGGAAATTTTCTGGCGATAAACATCGGTAGCCGGAATTGGAATTATCAGATAAAGGATCTGGCCGAAGCGGTGGCAAAGATCATACCCAATACGTCTGTGTCCATCAATAAGGACGCCGAACCCGACAAGCGCTCTTACAGTGTTGATTTCAGCCTTTTTGAGAGACTTGCCCCCGATCACCAGCCGCAATATGACTTGACAGCGACCGTCAATGGGTTGAGAGACGGGCTGAACGCCATGGGCTTCAAGGACGAGAACTTCCGCAATTCGCGGTTTATGAGACTCAAAGTGTTGAATCATCTGCGCGAGAGCCATCTGCTGACGGAAAAACTCGAATGGGTTTCATAAGGTTCCGGGGTTCAAAAGGTTCAGGCCTGCCCTGGCGCGACTGGTTTAAATTCACTTGGGCAATATCAAGCCGATGCATCCGGTTAAATGAAATCTGTTGCTTTCTGATCCAGGTCTGGGCCTGGGGTTCAGGGTTGGCGGCAGGGAAGCGACCCAAGTACTTCAGGACATAAATTCGGTGAGGTGTCGTTGGAGGTTAGAGGTTTGAGGCCCAAAGCCTCGAACCTTGGAACCCCGAACCTCTGAACCCCTGGCCCAGACCTGGATCCGATTCGATCAAGTAATTAACCGGCCGAATCGAAATTGAAACCAAATAGGCAGGAAAGGGAGTCGCGCCAGGGCAGGCCTGAACCTCTGAACCTTTTGAACCCTGAACCTCTATCATGGAAGGACACCAATGAAATTTACCGAAATGGGATTAAACGGTGCGTATGTCATCGAAATCGAGAAGTTGACTGATGAACGCGGCTTTTTCGCCAGATCATACTGCCGCAATGAATTTGAAGCTCAGGGTCTGACGCCCGAGCTTGTTCAGGCCAATGTTTCCTTCAACATCAAAAAGGGAACCCTGCGAGGCATGCATTACCAGATTTCACCCTACGAGGAAACCAAACTGGTACGCTGCACCCGGGGAGCAATTTTCGATGCAATTATCGATCTGAGGCCGGAATCTCCTACCTATAAAAAATGGTTCGGTGTAGAGCTGACGGCAGATAATTATAAAATGCTTTATGTACCGGAAAAATTCGGGCATGGTTTTCAAACACTGCTCGATAACACCGAAGTCACCTACCAGGTGTCGCAATTTTATACGCCCGGCGCTGAGAAGGGAATCCGCTGGAACGATCCCGCTATCGGAATTGACTGGCCCATTCCAGTAACGGTGATGTCGGCAAAAGACAAAAACTGGCCCGAATACAAAGGGTAACCTATAGCATTTTGGTGGTGATTCGCTTCCAAATCGAAATCGGGATCGCTATCGAAATCGATTTCGATCCCGATGAATAACATCTTGTTTTCTTATCCGTTTTTTTTGGATCGACCTTTTTTCGTTCAAAGTTCCGAATGTTAACCCTGAACCCGGAACATAGAATGCTGAACCTTTGAACCCAGAACCTCTCAACCCATAGACCCTGCGTGTGAGGTCGTAGCCCGCAGGGCGGAGCCCCAAACCTCTGAACCCCACAACTCACCACTCACAACTTACAACCCACAACCCACAACCCAGAACCCAGAACCATTCTAGAGGTGCAAAGTGATAATCGTTGATAAAGCGTTGGCAAAACGACATCAGGAAAACAATCCCATCCGCGTGGCAATGATCGGCGCGGGTTTTATGGGGCGCGGCGTCGCCCTGCAGATCCTGAACAGCGTATCGGGAATGGACCTGGTGGCAATCTCCAATCGTCGTATCGAAGGTGCCCGAAGGGCCTATGCCGAGGCCGGCGTTGACGATGCGGAAGCCGTCGATAGCGACAATCGGCTGCAGAATGCCTTCGAAAAAAGGAAATACGCCGTCACCGAGGATGCACTCATGCTGTGCCGGGCCGAAGGCATCGATGCCGTTCTCGAGGTTACCGGGGTGGTGGAATTCGGCGCTCAGGTGGCGATGGAGGCCATCAAAAATGGAAAGCATTTCATCACGATGAATGCCGAACTGGACGGAACGGTGGGTCCGATATTGAAAATCTATGCCGATAGGGCCGGCATTGTGTACAGCGGTGCGGACGGAGACCAACCCGGTGTCATCATGAATTTGTATCGGTTTGTGAAATCGATCGGCGTAAAACCGGTTTTGTGCGGCAACATCAAAGGCCTTCACGACCCATATCGCAATCCGACCACCCAGGAGGCATTTGCACGCAAATGGGGCCAAAATCCCTATATGGTCACTTCTTTTGCGGACGGCACCAAGATTTCTTTCGAACAGGCCATCGTCGCCAATGCAACCGGGATGCGAGTGGCCCGGCGCGGCATGTTCGGACCCACGGTCGACTCCGGAACCGCCATCAATAAAACGGTGGATCTTTATCCGTTGGACGACTTGCTGGAGGGACCCGGAATCGTCGATTACGTCGTCGGAGCCGAACCCGCCCCCGGGGTCTATGTTCTGGGCACCCACGATCATCCTCTACAGAAGCATTATCTGAACCTCTATAAGCTGGGAACCGGTCCGCTCTACTGTTTTTACACTCCTTATCACCTGTGTCACTTCGAAGTGCCGAACACCGTTGCCCGGGCCGTGCTTTTTGGGGATGCAGCCATCGCGCCTCTGGGCGCGCCCTGCGTGGATGTGGTGGCCGCTGCCAAAATCGACCTCAACGCGGACCAGATGCTCGATCCCCTGGGCGGCTATACGACGTATGGCCTGTGTGAAAATTCCGTCACCGTTCAGGCCGAAAGCCTGTTGCCTATCGGGCTCGCCGAAGGATGCCGGCTGAAGCGGAATATACCGAAAGACCAGGTACTTACCTATAATGACATTCAGCTGCCCGAAGGGCGCCTCACTGACACGCTGAGGGCCGAACAAAATGCGCACTTTGGCAGTTAGTGAACTGGACTGGAAACGATGTCTTTGGATCCCAAAAAAACGATTCACCTGATTGTTGCCGCGCGTCCGAATTTTATGAAAATCGCTCCGCTCTATCACAGCCTCAAGGCTCAGGCCTGGGCTGAGCCTGTAATCGTCCACACCGGTCAGCATTACGACGTCAATATGTCGGATGCCTTCTTCAATGACTTGCATCTCCCGGAGCCGCACCATCACCTTGGGATCGGCAGCGGTACCCATGCCGGTCAGACCGGCGGTGTAATGATTGCTTATGAAAAACTGCTCCGGGAAACTCACCCCGACATGGTGGTCGTGGTGGGTGACGTAAACTCGACCCTGGCCTGCACCCTGGCGGCGGTGAAGATGGACTATCCGTCGTCGATAAAAGACAGATCGCACGCTTCCGAGCGCACCTCCGGCAAGAGACCGGTGGTTGCCCATCTCGAATCCGGTCTGCGGTCTTATGACCGAACCATGCCCGAGGAAATCAATCGCCTGGTCACTGATTCCCTGGCCGATCTGCTTTGGACACCGTCGCCCGACGGGGATGAAAACCTCCTCAAAGAAGGCATTTCCGCGGATAAGATCGAAAGGGTGGGAAACATCATGATCGACTCGCTGGAGATGGTTCGCAAAAACATTGAAAGCCGGGGTATATACACTGACTACGGTCTGCATCCCGAAGGTTACGGGATGGTCACCCTCCATCGGCCCTCGAATGTGGACCGCAGCGAAGTGCTGGCCGAAATCTGCAGGGAACTGGTGAAAATATCCGGCCGCATACCCCTGGTTTTTCCATGCCACCCGAGAACAGCCGAAATGCTGAGGAAATCGGAACTGGTCAACTTGCTGCAGGGTGCCGGAAACATTCAACTCGTAAAGCCGCTCGGCTATATTCCGTTCATGAATCTGGTGTTTAATTCCCGTTTCGTAATCACCGATTCCGGTGGCATTCAGGAAGAGACCACATATATCGGTAAACCTTGCCTGACCCTGCGCCCCAACACCGAACGGCCGATAACGGTCAGCCAGGGAACGAATCGATTGTGCAAGGTGCACGAACTGGAAAATCTCGTCGATGACATTTTGAACCACCGCTATAAGCGAGGAACTGTACCCGACCGATGGGATGGAAAAACGGCATCCAGAGTGGTCGCCTCAATGAGACGAATTCTCGCACCCGGCCATGCTTGAACTTCGACCCGCTGATCCCCGGAGTCGTGAAGTCCGGGGGGGATTGCGGCCTGGCAAATATTTATTTCAAAGACGCGGAAATTTAATTGTAATTTGAAGAAACTGTGTACAGCGTTTTGCAGGAAAGGATAGAAAATGAGCAGTAGCGAGTCGGTCACCATTATCAAGCCCAGATCGGGCTGGCAGATTATCGATTTCCAGGAGTTAATGGAATATCGCGACTTGTTTTATTTCTTGATCTGGCGGGACATTAAAGTCCTGTATGCCCAGACGATTCTGGGTTTCGGCTGGGCCATTTTGAATCCGTTGATCCAGATCCTTATATTCACGGTGATCTTTGGCAAAATTGCCAAAATATCCACCGACGGCATTCCCTATGTCCTCTTTTCTTCATTGGGAATCATTCCATGGGCATACATGTCGGAGGCGATGGCCGCCGCCAGTCAAAGCCTGGTAACCGATCGCGGCATGCTCGATAAAATATATTTCCCCCGCCTGATATACCCGATAACACCGGTATTGTCCAAACTGGTCGATTTCTTCATCTCCATCATCATTTTGGTGCTCATATGCATTTACTATGGTGTCACCCCGACGTGGAACCTGATTTTTTTGCCTTTTTTTATGGTAATGATGGCAGGCATACCGACTGCGGTGGGGATCTGGCTGTCTTCACTGGCCATCCGATTCCGCGATATCAGATTTGCCATGGGCTTCATTATCAGAATGCTGATGTACTCGGCGCCGATCGTCTATTCGGCCGCGTCGATACCCGATAAATATAGAATGCTTTATTCCCTGAACCCGATTGTGGGAGTTATCGAAGGCATGCGCCAGTGTCTTCTCGGCACCCCCTTTCAATGGCAATATATCGTCCCTGGAATCATTGTACTTATAATATTGCTGATTACCGGTGCTTTTTATTTCAAACGAATGGAACGGGTGATCGTGGATGTGATATGACGGCTGAGGCCGTGTCGGCTGGTAGATGGTGCCCATCCTCAGTTATACAAGCCACAAAAAAGCTCTAAACCCAAACGGACAATTATGAATAGAAAAATAGCAGTCAAAGTTGATAAAATCAGCAAACGATATCGCATCGGCTTGAAGCAAACCGCCCATGACACCTTTGGCGGGGCGCTGATCGATCTAATCAAAAGCCCTTTTAAAAACTACAAAAAATATCGTTCGCTGTATGAGTTCGATGACATTCGTTCCGGTTCCGCAAGTGACGCTGAATCGCCGGATATCATCTGGGCGCTGAAGGACGTTTCCTTTGAGGTCAATTCGGAGGAAGTCATCGGCATTATCGGCAAAAACGGCTCCGGAAAAAGCACCCTGCTGAAAATTCTTTCCAGAATTACGGATCCGACGAACGGGTGCGCGGAAATTCGCGGCAGGGTTTCCAGTCTGCTGGAGGTGGGAACCGGTTTCAATCCGGAGCTGACCGGCAGGGAAAATGTTTTTCTCAATGGTTCTATCCTGGGCATGAAAAAAAAAGAAATTACCCAAAAATACGATGAAATCGTAAATTTTTCCGGTGTGGAAAAATTCATCGACACACCCGTGAAACGATATTCCAGCGGAATGAAAGTGCGCCTGGCATTTGCCGTCGCCGCCCACCTTGAGCCCGAAATCTTAATTGTCGATGAAGTGCTGGCGGTAGGCGATGCGGATTTTCAGAAAAAGTGCCTGGGCAAGATGGACAATCTGGCAAAATCAGGCAGAACCGTTTTGCTGGTGAGCCACAATCTGGGCGCCATCACCGATCTGTGCAGCCGCGCTCTGTGGCTGGACGAGGGCCGGTTGAAAATGGATGGACCGTCTACGGATGTCGTCACGGAATATGTATCTTCAGCCACGAGCGGACAGGGTGCCTGGAAGGGCGGTCCGGTGGAACAGCGCCCCGGACGGCAGGCCCGGCTGCGGCAGGCGCGGGTATGGTCCGGGAACGGAACGGGCACATCGACGAATATCCGGTTCGACGAGCAGATTAAGGTGGAAATTGAATATGAATTAAAGATTCGGGCCAAGGCATTTCGAAGCTATCTCTTCATCAGGGATTCACGCGGCAACGTAATCTGGGCGTCACACGACACCGACGGCACCCATAGAGCCGGTTCAGCCCGCGATGCCGGGATATATAAATCGACATGCATTTTCCCCGAGCGGCTTCTCAGACCCGGCCGGTATCTGGTGACGATCGGCATTTGCGGAATCCCCCGGGAGACCTTCGAAGAGGAACAGGTCGACGTTCTCAGCTTCGATGTCTCCGAAGCGGGTTATGCGTTTAGCCGTGACCCGAGAATGGGCATTATTACTCCCTGCCTGACCTGGCAGGTCAAGGCACGGGATGAAAACAGACAGTTCTGCAGGCTCGATAAGTGGACCGAAAGAGACGATTTGCAATTCACGATAGCTGATTCAGGAACGCGGTGATGGATAAAGGCTTTTTCGATACCTTCGGACGGGGATATCGCATGTCCCTGTTTTTTCTGCGTACATACAGATACAAAGTCAAACTTACCCGTGCCCGCAGCCCATCCCGGAAACTGCGGCTGCTCGGCCAAAGCTTTCAGAGGACCTTCGTGGACAAAAAAAGGATCCTGTTTTATCCCGAGGGTCCGCTGGAATTTCACGCGCTGTTCAAGGTATTGAAATTTTTAGGTTATCAAACATCATCCGACAGCCGGGTAAAGGCCCATCTGGCCGTTAAGTGGTGGCTCGCCTTTGACGGCAACCCCTTCGCTCCGGCAAACTCCGAACCGCCCGGCAACGTCTATGGAAACGGCAGGATCCGGGTGCTCAACCGGCACTGCAACGACATCAGCAAGAACAAGATAAATGCCACTTTTGCAGAAGTTTTCGGCTATTCGCTATCGGTCGATCCCCGCAGACACCACGGCAAATGCGTTATGAAATTAAATTGGAATGCTTTGCACAAGGGCCGGACAATCGAGTGCCCCGTGGATGCCGTCGACGAGGATTTCGTCTATCAGAAACTGATCAGAAACGAAACGGACGACGGGCAGGTGGAGGATATGAGAGTGCCAGTTTTTGACGGCTGCACGCCATTTGTCTATCTTAAATACCGTACCGTCAAGGACCGTTTTATCGACAGGGTGCACACCAATACCAAGGCAACGATTGCGGAAGTCCGAGACGTTCTGTCGGATGATGAACTCAAAAACATCCACCGATTTTGCGCCGAAATCGGCATGGACATTGGTGAAGTGGATGTTCTCAGAGACAGGGATGACGGGCGAATCTACATTGTTGACGCCAACAATACACCATCGGGACCGCCAAGCCCGATCAGCGAAGCCGAAGGCAATATAGCCGTTCAGCGGCTGGCCCGGGCATTCCAGGAAGCATTCGGGGTTTGAACACTGTAATCAAAATTCGATAAAATGAAGATTGGAGTATAAAGTCGTGTTGGACCAGTTAAAAGATTCTGTCATCGTGGTTGCCCACCCGGACGACGAAATATTGTGGTTTAGCTCTCTTTTGAAAAGGGCTGCCCATGTTTTGTTCTGCTTTTCAGATGAGTTGTATGATCCGGTATTTGGGGCACGTCGCAGATCCGTGGTAGAAAACTACCCTTTGAAAAATACATCGACCATCGATCTGGTTGCCGCCGGGCGCTGGCGCCCCGAGAGTTTCGTGAATCCAAAATACAATAAATACGGCATTGAGATCGTCGGCAATGATGATTTTTATTCGATCCAATTGAAAAAATACAAAGAAAATTACTATGCAATGCGAAAAAAACTTGCCGGCAGGCTGAGCCAATACCGCCATGTTTTTACCCATAATCCGTGGGGGGAATACGGCCATGAAGAGCATGTTCAGTTACACCGGGTCATTTGTGAGCTTCAGAAAAAGATCGGCTACAATATTTGGTACTCCGGCTATTGCAGCACCCGGACAGTGGGCCTGATCGACCCGCATGCATGTATTTCAGACAGCCTGACATTGCCGACAGATTCAAAGACCGCCGAAAAGCTCATGCACGTATACGAGCAGAAGGATTGCTGGACGTGGTATAAGGGCTGGCGCTGGCCCCAGCGGGAAACCTTTTTCAAAAAGGGGGCGGAACTGCACCCGGATATAGAAGGCGGAACGTTTACCAGCCTGCATCTAATTGCGATGCCGCCATTATCCAACGGACAGAACGGTGTGGGATTGCGCACCCGGCGCCGACTGCAAACCCTCGCCAGGTCTCCGGCATCAGAGGCAACGCGGTACCTACGGAAGATTTCGGGCCTTTCAGAAAATCCAAAACCTGAGACACAGCTGCAAGACCCTGGATCAGCTTCGGAGATCCGCCACCGGTGGCGGCTTGACCCTTAGAATCGGATATGCAGTGCGCGTCTTGCAATAACCCCACAAAATAAACCCGTTCTTTTTTCACAATCAGTCTATGCGTATAAAATCCGTCTCATCCCCGGTATTGATTACAGGAGCCGACGGCCAAACCGGCTACTTGGCGGCGAGGTCCCTATCGGATCTTAAGGTGGAAATCATCGGCCTGTATTCCAATTCGAAATCGGTATTTTGTCGTTCACGATACTGGAATCAACTCATTCATGTAAAATGGGGAAATTTCGAAGAGCAACTCGATGCACTCGTGCATTTCGGGAAACGTTCATCGCGCCGCATTGTCCTCCTTCCATCGGGCGATGATATGGTCCAAATCGTCTCGCGTCACAGGGACGAATTAAGCAAATATTATGATTTCGTATATCCCGATCCGGAAACCGTTTCGTTGTTGATGGATAAAACGAAATTTCACGCATGGGCCATGAGCCAGCACTTTCCTGTGCCGAATTCATACATAGCAGCCTCTCATGAAGACATCGAAAAAATATTGAGCGACATCAACTATCCGGTGGTGGTCAAGCCCATGGTTCGGACCCCCGAGTGGATGAAGTACTGCTCCGGTCAAAAAATATTCATTCTTCGCGCTAAAACAGAGTTGAGCAAAATCGATTTCGACCTGGTCAAGGCGGCCTCCCGGCTCATCATCCAGGAATGGATACCCGGTGGCGATGGCGGCGTGCATTTCTGCCTGATGTACATTGACAGGAACGGTCGTGAGCGGGGTCACTATACCGGCAGAAAATTGCTGCAGTGGCCCCGGTTGACCGGCAACACCGCAGTCGGCAAAGGCCTGTTCGATAAAGAACTCTATCAGTTGGCACGAGATGTCCTTTCGAGTGCCGGTCTTCGTGGTTTGGGTTCCCTGGAGGTAAAAAAAAGCAGCGTCGATAACCGCTATCTTATCACCGAACCGACTGTCGGTCGAAATAACTTTCAATCGTACCTTGCCGTCGCCGGGGGGGTTAATCTAACCAAGATGGCATATTATGATGCCATCGATCATGGCAACAGGATACCTGCAGGGGGCCAGAAGACGGCCGTCTGGATCGAAGAGTTTACCACCCGGCGGGCGTTGAAGTTTGCATCGGCCCATAAACTCATTGAAAAAACAAACGATAAGTCCTTGTTCCGGGAAATTATGTGCCGGAGAGTTGTATTTGCCAATTTTAATCTGAAGGATCCGCAGCTGATTCTCCACTATGTTGGTGGAAGGCTCCGTTCCAAATTGCGACAGGTAGCCGATGCCTGGCATTTCACGCGTGTGTTCAAATATAAGGTGAAAATAAATTCTGGCCGGAGCATCGTCAACATCGGTCGATCACTCTGGCAAAGTTTTTGGAGAGCTTTTATTGACCGCAAATGCATACTGTTCTATCCGGCGCAACCTCAGCCGATTCATGTGATTTATAAAGCACTTCTGTTTTTAGGGTTTCGGACCGTTTCGGATCCGAACCAGCATTATGACGTGGCGATTAAATGGTGGCGGGCCCCCGACGGGATGCCTTTTGGGCCTTCGGGGAAGGATGTGTTGGCTGAATTCGGGCGTGTACCGGCAAATGCCAGGCTGTTAAATATCAAATGCGAGGACATCAGCAAGGAACATTTAAACGCCGTATTTGACGAAACCTTTGGATATTCGGTGTCGGTTGATCCGAGTATGCACAAGGGAAAGTGTGTCATGAAATCGAACTGGAATGCACTGCACGAAGGACGGACCATCGAGTGCCCTACACAAGTCCGGGACCGGAATGTCGTCTATCAGAAGCTAATCCGGAATGAAACTGAAGACGGGCTCGTCGAAGACATGCGAGTACCTGTTTTTGGGGATCGCACACCATTTGTCTACCTCAAATACCGGTCCGTCAAGGACCGATTTGTCGATCGGGTGCACACCAACACCAAAGCAAAGATTGCGGAAGTCCGGGAAGTGCTGTCGGAAGAGGAACTCAAAAACATCCACCGGTTTTGCGCCAACATCGGCATGGACTATGGTGAGATCGACGTCCTTCGGGACAGGACCGACGGGCGCATCTATATTGTTGATGCCAATAATTCACCATCGGGGCCTCCCAGTCCGATCAGCTATTCTGAAGGAAAGTTAGCCGTCATGAGATTGGCGCAGGCATTCGAAGAGGCTTTCTGCGGCTGAACGAAATGTTTCCCGGCAACTCTCATCAATTTTTTAGTAAAATGATCAAGGATAAAATAATTCAGTTATGTCCGGATGCGATAACCCATGTGGAAACACGGCATCCTGTCTGTGCCCTGACTTTTGACGACGGTCCCCACCCTGTTTACACGCCGCTTCTGCTGAATATTTTGAAGAAACATGAAGCGAAGGCCACATTTTTCATGGTGGGTGTGATCGCGCGCCGATATCCTGAAATCGTGAGGCAGGTGGCGCAGGCAGGACATGCGATCGGAAATCATTCCTGGGATCATCCGAATCTGAAGCAAATTCAGCCGCGGCGTCGCCGCTTGAAGCAAATGTGGGCCGGCGCAAGAGCGACAGCGCCTTATTGCCAGAGGTTTTTCAGACCACCGTTCGGGCAGCAGAATGACGACCTGCGTCTTTATGCCCTGCTTTTCAGATACAAGATCATCTTGTGGAGTGCGTCGGCCCAGGATTGGCTGCCGCAGAAATCGAAGGACATCACTCATAAAATAATTGAGCGGACGACCCCGGGCAGCATCTTCCTGCTGCATGACGCAATCTATCATAAAACACCGGAAACGGAATCGGACCGCAGGCCCATGCTCGATGGCCTCGAAACGGCTCTTGCTGCGCTCAAGGGGAAGATTCAATTCATAACCATTGCCGAATTGCTTCGGTCCGGAAGACCGATCGGCAACCGGCCCCGTATTACTTGAACAACGCAGATTAAACTGGAGCTCAAACCATTCCAGCCCCAGCAGGTCTGAATCAATGAAAAAAACGATAAAACGGATCATCGACCACTCTTGTGCCCAGTGTGGCCTCCAGGGGGTCAAACGCTGTGTGCGGGAGTTCCGCAAGGAGATGAGAAAAAACGAGGCCCGCGAAAACAAAGTGGTATCGCTCCACCCGGAGGGACCTTGCCGCGGCCGGGTGCTGTTGTCATATATCATTGACGGTTTTCTCTTGGAAGCCGGTGCCTCTATCCCCAAAACTCACACCAACATCTGGCAGTCGGTCAAGATGGCCGAAACGTTTGTGGCACTCGGATTCGAGGTCGATGTGATCCATTATACCAACCACAGCTTCGTTCCTCAGGGAAACTATGCATTTTTTGTCGATGTCCGGCATAATATGGAGCGCCTCACCCCGCAGCTGCACGAGAATTGCATTAAGATCATGCATCTCGACACCGCCAATATTCTGTTTCACAACGCCGCCGCCGCAAATCGCCTTTTAGCGTTGCAGCAGAGACGCGGTATCACCCTCAGCCCCCCCAGATTCGAAAGGCCCAATCTTGGTATTGAACATGCGGACTATGCGATGACCACCGGAAACGATTTTACGGTGGATACGTTCAAATATGCGAATAAGAAAATCCACAAACTGCCCAGCCCATGTGGTATTGTGTTGGATTTTCCTGAAAAAGAATGGAACCAATGCCGGCGCAATTTTCTCTGGTTCAGCAGCTCCGGTCTGGTCCACAAGGGACTCGATCTGGCCCTGGAAGCCTTTCTGGATTTGCCGGACTGTCATTTAACCGTCTGTGCCCCGCTGGAGAGGGACCGGGATTTCGTGCAGGCATTCCACAAGGAGCTCTATGAGACCGATAATATTCACACGGTGGGATGGGTTGACATAGAAAGCAGACAATTCAGGGACATTACCGAAAAATGCGCGGCGGTCTTGCATCTGAGTTGTGCGGAGGGCGGCGCACCGTCCGTTAAGGTGTGCATGCACGCAGGTTTGATACCGGTTGTAAGCCGGGAATCCGGGGTCGATGTCGGCAATTTCGGATTTTCGCTGAAAGATTGCTCGATTGCGAATACCACCGAAGCTGTCCGGCGGGTGGCGGCGCTGTCCGAAAAGGAATTGCAGGACCGAAGCAGCGGCTCCTGGCAATTTTCCCGGAGCCATTTTACGAGGGAAAACTTCGCGGCAGAATTCCGCAGGTTGATTCTGGAAATCATCGCAGAGGTGCACGGAAATGATGTTAAGGCTGATTTTCAGAATCGATTGGAAAATCAGGAAAATACCCGGACATCCATTTCATCCGGGCAATAAGCGCATTAATCAGACTGCCAAAACGGTGCACTCCCTACCGGGGTCCGGCAATCCGTTTCCGGTCTCCTTTTCCCATTTCCATCTCGGGCTCGATTTTTCCCACAGGCTTCAGCCTCTGGCTAAAGAGCAGCCCGACTGATCAAAGCAAGAAACTTTACAGTTCTATGATCCAAAAAAAGGAAGTTGAGCGGTTCGATTTCGATTTCGATAGCGATTTCGATTCCGACTGCAGTCAGTGCGGCCGGTTTTTAGTCGCAATCCAGGGAATTCGCTATTTAGCTGGACTCCGGCTAAAAACCCTGCCGGAGTGACGATGGAGGTTATCGCGCGCTTCGGAATCGGAATGGTTTTCCGAGATGGTTATAAGAGGGCGTCACTGGCTAAAAGACTTTCTCTTGGTCTTTTCGGTTGCACCGCGAATCCTGACACCTGACACCTGAAACCTGAAACCTTCAAGGTAGTTTCATATCACTCAATCTAATCCCGGGCTGATCTATCTGGAGCTGAAGCGAAGCGGAGATCTAAAAAATCCGGAAAAGAAATGAAATATGCACGTTCTTATCGATGGCAAACGAGCCAAACTGCTTTTCATGTTCCTTATGGCTGATTTCGTTTTCATTTTATTACACATCGGACACAAATTCACCGACTACTTACCTGATTATATGTATAACATTGAATATGATGGTGGCTATGCGGAAATGTTTCAGTATATTAAAGAGTTTTGGATCGTATTGCTCCTGCTCTATTTAGCCCTAAAGAAGTCGAAATTGCTTTATTTGGGATGGACTTTACTCTTTCTCTTTATTCTTATAGACGACGCTTTTCAAATTCATGAAAGCATTGGGGGACCGTATATAGGCCCCTGGCTGTCTGATATTTTCGGGCGCAGTTCCAGGTTCGGCCTGAAATTCAAAGACTATGGCGAATTAGCTGTGTCTGCTGTTTCCGGCGGCCTGTTCGCAATTTTCATAGGATTGATGCACTACAAAAGTGAAGGCCCTGCCAGAAAAGTGTCGCGGGATCTTTCTGTCATGGTCGCTCTACTTGTCCTTTTCGGGGTCGGTTTAGATATGATGCATGAGCATGTCTGGATTCAACGCGGCCCCCGATGGGTGGGGACACTTTTCGGCATGGCGGAAGATGCCGGTGAGATGTTTATCATGAGTTTTATTGCCTGCTATGTATTCAATATCAGGGATTACGAGAGTAAAAGCTTTTTGGTGAATCAAGAGTCTGAAGAGGTTGATTATGCAACTCAGCGTCATCATTCCCTGCCTCAATGCTGAAGCCACAATCGCCGCCCAACTCGAAGCCCTGGCTTCACAACAGTGGACGCGGCCCTGGGAGCTGATTGTGGCCGACAACGGATCCAGCGACAGATCGGTGCAGACCGCACTCAAATACCAGGGGCGCTTTGCCAGCTTGCGCGTCATTGACGCGTCGGGCCGCAAAACAGCATCTTACCCCCGCAATGTGGCTGCACGCGCGGCTGTTTCAGAACGGCTGGCGTTTTGTGATGCCGATGATGAAGTCGCCCCCGGATGGGTGGCTCTCATGGGAGATGCACTGGACCGGCATGACATCGTGCATGGCCAGTTTCGCTTTGACAAGTTCAACGATGCCGTCCAAGCGGAAAAAGCGGCGCAAAATTGGAAAAGCGGCCTTTTTACCGGTCGTTTCCTGCCGGGCGGAGGAACCGGAAATCTCGGCATCCGGCGGCCGGTTCACGAGGCGATCGGCGGGTTTGACGAAAACCTTCCGAGATTTGAAGACGCCGACTATTTCTGGCGTCTTCAACTGGAGGGCTTCAAGCTTCACTACGTACCCGAAGCGATCGTTCAGGTCCGCATGGGCCGCGTCAATCCCTCTTTTTCATCGCTGTATTACCGGCATAGAACCGGAGCGGCGGCTAACTATTGGCACTATAAAAGATACCGGCGCCTGGGCATGCTGCCGCCGCCGCCATTGAAAACTTCATTGGTTTCATGGCTGCATGTCCTCAAAGGAGCTGCGCATCCGCGACTGCTGTTTAAAGGCCATAGAGCTGCGTGGCTACAACAATTTGTTATAAAATCCGGCGAGCTCGTGGGACAGTTCCAGGGAAGGATCGCCTCACCGTGTAAGCCATATGTTCCCGGAAAAATCAGCGGCAGCAATTATAACCGGAGTTGATGCCGCTGGCGGCCCATCGGTTTTTAAGGAAATTTTATCCATTTTGCCCCCTCCCTCAATCCCTCCCGCCGGGGGAGGGAAGTCGACTCCTCTCCCTTGTCGCAGATCTGCCTCTGGCATGGACGGGAGAGGCCGGGTGCGGGTGATAAAATGGCAAAATGCCTTTTTAACCCAGAACCCAGAACCCCTGGCCCAGACCTGGATCAGATACCAATGGATTAATTTTAAGGACAGATTACTTGATGTTTCTTAAGCCGCTTTAACCAGTCGCGCCAGGGCAGGCTTGAACCTGGAACCTGGAATTTGTAGTTTCATACGAGCGGCCGCCTCGGGCTAAAGGGCAGCCCGACTGATCAAAGACAGAAACTATTCATCATCGCGCCAAGACGCCAAGGCGCCAAGATTATTTATATTTTTAATCATTCCCTTTGCGAGCTTTGCGACTCTGCGCGAGATAAAATATTTGTAGTTTCATATAAGCCGGGGCCGCTGGCGAAAGGGCAGCCAGTCTGATCAAAGACAGAAACTGTGGCATTTCGGCGTAGCAAGGATTCAAGGGGTCGAGGGGTCAAGGGTTCCAGGAAAGGCTTGACCGGTCTTTTCACTTGACCCCTGGAATCCTCGAATCCTTGAACCCCAGCCTTCGGCCTTAGCCAAAGGTAGTTGACATGAAGTTTCATATAAGCCGCGGCCTCGGGCGAAAGGGCAGCCCGATTGATCAAAGACAGAAACTATGCCATTCTGGCGTAGTTTCATACGAGCGTGCGCCGCTGGCTGAAGGGCAGCCAGTCTGATCGAGGGAAGAAACTATATTGAAACTTGGGCCAAATCCATCCCCAGTCATTGCGGCCGGTTTTTAGCCGCAATCCAGAAAGTTCGCCGTGGGGCTGGACTCCGGCTAAAACCTTGCCGGAGTGACGATGGAGGTTATCGCGCGCTTCGGAATCGCTTTCTGAGAAGGCGATATGGGTAGTTACATAGGAGCCGGGAAAAATACTAAATAGAGGATTTATAAACTACATGGCTGCGAAAAAAGGAAATGCTGCAAAAACTATCGTTGTTTTTTTTGGGATCTGTATTTACCTGTTGCTGGCCGCGCGGGCTTTGAAGATGGACATTCCCCTTTTGGAGTTGTCGCAGGAAGAAATATCCGTCAAAAGCAAAAATCTGAATATTTCCATCGGCATCTATACGGGAAAGAACCCCTTTCAGCTTTATGAACCCGAGAAGGTGAGAAATCCCGTCCTGACCGCGGCCGATGTAACCGATATCGATGCAGAATTCGTGGCCGACCCGTTTATGGTCCACACCAACGATAAGTGGTACCTGTTTTTTGAAGCGATGAATAAAAAATCCGGGCATGGAGATTTGGGCCTCGCCGAAAGCGTTGATGGATTTCATTGGGCATACCGCCGGATCATCCTGGATGAACCTTTTCATCTATCCTATCCTGATGTGTTTTTGGCTGAAGACGGTTACCATATGATCGTGGAGACCAACGGCGAGAAATCGATTCGACTTTACAAAGCGACCGAATTTCCATTGACTTGGAAATATCAAAAAAACCTCATGGAAGGACTGCCGTTTAACGATCCGACCATATTTAAATATGACAATACCTGGTGGTTGTTTGTCGCCACGGACCCCCATGGAGACGGAACGCTGCGCCTTTATTATGCCGATGATATTTATGGCGCCTGGAAGGAGCATCCGCAGTCCCCGATCGTAGACGGAGATGAGAATATCGCCCGACCGGGGGGAAGGGTCATATCTTTTAACGACAACCTGTTCAGGATCGCTCAGGACGACTGGCCCACCTATGGCAATAAGCTGAGAATATTTCAGATCGATCATTTGACAACGTCCGAGTACATTGAACATGAGATTTGCGACGTCCCGATTTTCGATTCAAAAAGCGGCCAGGCGAGCCGCAGGGTACCTTCCTGGCGATCGGACGGCACGCATCAATTGGACGCCCACATGATCAGTGACGGAAACTGGTTGGCATGTGTGGACGGATTCAATAAAGCGACACCGTACAGGCGACGGGTCGTGAAAATTGAATTGCCATGGACCCGAAAAAAGCTTGAATAAAATCGAATCATGAATTTTGGCAAAATCGCCCATAAAATGTTTGACCGCTTGATTGTCAGATTAGGCTGTTATCTCTCCGAAGCCAACGACAGAATCGCCGTTGAATCCCTGCCCCGCTTTGGAAATACGCCCAAGAATCTGATGATAGATTTACCAAGGCGCATTATCAACCCGGAGCGGATGTTTTTGGGAAACAATATCTCGTTCGGCCCGGGCAGCTTTCTAATCGCTTTGACGCACTATCCGGGAACTCCCATGCAGAACCCCGAGCGGCAAACGGATCGGCAAATATTCGACTCCAGAATCGAAATCGGCAATCGGGTAACCGCCACCGGCGGCCTGCAGATCGCTTCCCAGAACAGAGTTGTCATTGAAGATGATGTTATGTTTGCTTCGAATGTATTTATCAACGATGCCATGCATGGCTATCAAAATGCAACCGATCCTTATAAGTATCAAAAAATGTGGAAAATAAAGCCGATAACCGTAAAGACGGGTGCCTGGATCGGCCAAAATGCGGTCATTCTGCCGGGGGTTACCATCGGAGCACTTTCGATCATCGGCGCCAACAGCATCGTGACGAAAAGCATACCGGCACAATGTATCGCCTTTGGCTCACCGGCAAGAGTGGTAAAAAAGTGGAATGCGGCCGACCGGCAGTGGGCGGCGGCCTCCGACCCCGAAGGTTAAAACTTCGGGGTTCAAGGGTTCAGGATTTCGGAGTTTCGTAAGAAAGATTGAGGAATTTAGGGATTGAAAGATCTGGGGGAATGTGGAGGTTGGAGGAATAGAAGCTGAAAGCTCAAGGCTCAAAGTTGAAAACTGAAAGCGATGGAAGAGGGAAGATGGACGATGGACGAAAGAAGATAAAAAATATTCAGGAATTGAAGCCCGAAGGGCGTAGCCCCAAACCTCTGAACCCTGAACCTCTGAACCTTTGAACCTCTGAACCTTTGAACCCTGAACCCTAACCCTGAACCTCTGAACCCTGAACCTCTGAACCTCTGAACCTTTGAACCTCTGAACCTTTGAACCTCTGAACCCACAACCCTGAACCTTTGAACCTCTGAACCCTTGTCTAACTAATGAGAATCGCCTTCATTGTCACGCTTTTTCCGAGACTGTCGGAAACCTTTATTCTCGAGCAAATTACCGGGTTGATCGACCGCGGACATGAAGTCGATATTTTTGCCGTTACATCCGCCAACGAACCGATCGTAAACCAGGATGTTATCAAGTACAAGCTGCTGGATCGTACGTTTTATGACGTCGAACTGCCGAAAAGCAAGCTGATTCGTTATTTGAAGGCCGTCGTCTCTCACTATAAGAAATTTCCCTAAAAACCCGTCGGTATTTATCAAATCATTGAACTTTTCCAAGTTTGGCGAAGAAGCGGTATCACTGAGGCTGTTGTATAAAGCCCAATCTTTTTTAGGCAAAGGGCCATACGATATCATCCACTGCCATTTCGGCCCAAATGGAAATCAAGCCGTTCTTTTGAAGCAGGCCGGCGCAATCGAGGGCAAACTGGCGGTCGCCTTTCATGGATATGACTTGACAAGCTACCTTCATAGCCATGGCAATCAGGTGTATGCCGGGCTGTTCAAGCACGCGGATCTGTTCCTGCCGATCAGCAATCGCTGGAAAGAAAAAATTGTCGACCTCGGGTGCCCACCCGAAAAAATTTTCATTCACAGGATGGGCATCGATGTCCGCAAGTACGGGATTGCGCCTATCCGGGGCGCCGGCAGACGATCATGGGATTAAGTTATTGACTGTTGCCCGCCTTGTCGAAAAGAAAGGCGTGGAATACGGCATCCGGGCGGTGGCAAGAATACTCGAGCGCTATCCGGAAATCAGATATGAGATTGCCGGTGATGGACCGTTGAAAAACGATCTCCGGAGTCTGATAGCGGATTTGAATATTGAAAAGAATGTCAAGCTGCTGGGCTGGAAGGAGCAAGACGATATTGTCGAACTTATGACCCGGGCGGATGTTCTCCTGGCGCCCAGCGTCACGAGCCGCGATGGTGACCAGGAGGGAATCCCGGTAGTGTTGATGGAAGCATTGGCCCAGGGCGTACCGGTGGTCAGCACATTGCACAGCGGCATCCCCGAACTGATCGAGGACGGGGTCTCCGGCTTCCTGGTTCCGGAGCGCGATGCAGGCTCCCTGGCGGATCGTCTGGCATTTCTGATCGACAACCCCGCAAGGATGCGTGAAATGGGGTTTGAGGGTCGGAAGGCTGTGGAAATGAACTACGACAGCAACAAATTAAACGATCAACTCGTGCGGATATATAAAGAACTGATCGACGCCACCATTCCGGTGGCAAGTGCTCCGGATTTGAATTAAGTCCGTTGGGACAATCCAAATCGAAATCGGGATCGCTATCGAAATCGAAAATCCCGGCCGAGCGCTCGAGAAAAATCTCGGAACGAAGCCCTTCGATTGCGATCCCGATAGCGATACGATGATGTCAAGTCCCGACAAACGGATGCACCGGGCGATCGTTCTTCTCCTCGGTGATCCGGAAATTGACTTTTCGGCCGAGGGCCTTATTTCCACAATATCCTCCGGAACAATCCAATCCAAATCGAATCGGGATCGCTATCGAAATCGAGAAGAATGTCCGAGATTCTCGGAAATTCTGCGATACGGAATTGAGCCCCGATTGCGATCTAGCGATTTCGATTTCGATTTCGATGCGACATAGCAGACATTAACGCTGAACCTTTGAACCGCTGAACCTCTGAACCCCTGAACCTTTGAACCGCTGAACCTCTTGACCCCTGAACCTCTGAACCCCTGAACCGGGAACCAAGCAGTTCAATTAAAAAATAAACCGGAGACTAACTAGATGATCGGTAGTCAGACACCCTTGGTCACCATCGGCATGCCGACCTATAACCGCGCGGACGGATATCTCAAGGAAGCGATTACGAGTGCACTCGGCCAGACCTATAAAAACCTGGAAATCATTGTTTCCGACAACTGCTCGACCGACGGCACAGATTTATTTTTCAAATCCATTCAGGACCCGCGTTTGACATATGTCCGCCAGGAGCAGAATATCGGCCCGATCAACAATTACAATTACTGCCTGCAACGGGCCCAAGGAGACTATTTTTTGTTGCTGCATGATGACGACAAGATCGATAATGATTTCGTCGCGACTTGCATGGAGCGGTGTGCATACGATAAAAATTACGGCATCATACGAACAGGCACCCGCTTGATTGACGATCGGGGCGCCATATTGAAGGAAGTACCCAATCGGAGCCCGAACCTTCCGACCAAGGAATATCTGAGAGGGTGGTTTGCCGGCAGAACCGCCTGGTATCTTCCCAGCACATTGTTCAATACCGCCATGCTGAGGGATGTCGGCGGATTTGATCCCGAATTTAAACTCCTGCCGGACCTGATGGTGTTGGTCACGCTCGAGGCCCGCTCCAAAAGATTCGATATCGAGGAGGTGAAAGCGAGTTTCCGCGTGCATCCCGGGGAAATCACTTTTTCAGCAAGGGTCGAAGACTGGTGTGACGAATTTCTGATTCTGGCTGATTTGATGTGTGATTTATGGCCGGAATATAAAGACCTGATCAGAACCGAAGGAATGGAATTCTTTTCCGATCTGAACTACAAGCGAGCGGATAAAGTCAAATCGCCATTCAATCGCCTCCATAGCCAGTGGACGGTTTATAAGAAATTCAGTTATCGGCGTCGACCGCCCTTTGCACGCCTTTCGACTTACAAGTCCATTCGCAGTTTGCAAAGTTTGCTGTCTTATAAATAGGCGAGGTTCAGAGGTTCAGGGTTCTGGGTTCAGGATTGGCGGTCGGAAATCTTTTGGGGTAAAGGTTCAGAGGTTCAGGGTTCAGGGTTGGTGGTTGGAAATCTATTGGGGTAAAGGTTCAGAGGTTCAGGGTTCAGGGTTGGTGGTTGGAAATCTATTGGGGTAAAGGTTCAGAGGTTCAGGGTTCAGAGGTTCTGGGTTAGAAGCTTAGGCAATGAGAATTGAGCGGTTTGAGGATATCGAGGCCTGGAAATTGGCCCGGCAGTTGACCTGCAAGGTATATAAACTGACGAGGATTACTGGATTCGCTAAAGATTTCGGCTTGAAGGGGCAAATTCAAAAAGCGGCAGGTTCATCCATGCACAATATCGCGGAGGGCTTCGATGCGGAGACAAATCCCGAATTTATCCGTTATCTGCGATATTCAAAGCGATCCTGCACCGAAGTCCAAAGTGAACTGTATGTAGCATTGGATCAACAATATATAACAAATTCTGAGTTTCAGGACGTGTATGATCAAGCTGGCAGAACCCGAGCCGCCATTCGAGGTTTTATTAAATACTTGGTAGCCTATCAAGAAAAATAATAAACCCTTGAACCTCTGAACCCTGAACCCCAACACAGGATCTCAAAAACCTCATGATATCAGCCGGTGTAAATGTTCCGGATTTTTTACTGATTGGCGCCCAGCGAAGCGGCACGACCTGGTTGTGGAAATTTTTAGACGCCCACCCCGGAACCGATCTGCCGGATACCAAGGAAATTCATTATTACGGCGGCGTTGAGAATTTTCGCAAAGGCAAAAAGTGGTATCTCGACCACTTCAAGGATCTGTCCGGTTCCAAGGTCATCGGTGAAGCATCGCCAACCTATCTCTATGATCGGATGCCGTACTGGGGCAATTCCTCGAACAGGATCGAGTTCGACGGATCATTGCCTCCGATACCGGAGATTATCAAAAACGACTTGCCGGACACCAAAATCCTGATGATCCTGCGAGATCCGGTTCGTCGGGCCGTGTCCGGCTACAGGTTCTGGTTGAATCGATTGAGCCGCAATGGCAATTTGCCTCTTAAGGGCCTGATGAAATTGGCGTTGGAACAACCCAAACTGCGGATACTGGAGTTTGGCCACTACCCTCAACATTTGAAACCCTGGCTCGAGGTCTGCGCTTCAGGGAAAATTAAGATTTTTATTTTTGAAGAGGACGTGGTGCGACAACCCGCCCGAATGCTGCACGATGTTTACAGTTTTCTGGGACTGGATGCCGACTTCCTGCCGCAAGGCTTCGATAAGCGGGTTCACGGAAGCTCGAGCATAACGCGCATTTTTCTCACCCATTATGCCGCCGGCCTGGGCAGTAAATTTATTGTCAGAGGTGTGGGGGCGTTATCCGACAGGTTTGATTTTTTGAGAAAATATGCTGTCAGCAAAAGAGACATCGAGTTTTTACGTTCCGTCTATCTTCCGCAGAAGGAGGCACTGGAGTCGCTCCTCGATAGAGATCTGTCGTGCTGGGACTACGGTGAGTCGCTTTTGAATCAAAAATAATGTCATTCCTGCACCGATGCCGGCAAACTGCCGAGGCATCCGCAGATTTAAAGGTTTTTAAAAATATCGGGTGCGCAAAAAATCCCCGATTCCGTCATGCCGGACTTGATCCGGCATCCAGAAGATATTGAAACGACGGGATTCCGGCTTTCGCCGGAGTGAGGGTTAATCGACCACTTTCCTAAAACATCGAGCCCTTGCTCCTAATAAATAGTGCCCATCCGTCAAAGGGTCTTTAAAATGATGGGCACCTGATGGTGTTTCCAATCCAGAAATGAGAATTTTTGTCCAAGGTCAAGGAAATCAAGCCCTTGCGCGGAGGCGTAGCTTGCTACGCCGCACAAGCAAGGGCGCAGATTGACGCAGAAATTGGGCAAAAAGGCCATTTATGGATGGAAACTAACTAACTCCGTTACCCAGAAAGCTCCATCGAACGGTAATTTGCCTCCCTCCCTTTGCGGGAGGAATTGAGGGAGGGGGTAAAATGGTCCTCATTCCTTCAACTTGAGCTTTCTGGGTAACCGGCAAGATATTTCCGTGAAGACCGCCTCAAAATACAACGTCATCAATTTCGCCTTCCTGCCCTGGAGCAATATGTGGAAACGCAACCAGAGCATGATGGCCGAGATGGCAAAATTCAGCTTCGTCGACAAAGTGATCTTTGTCAACCCGGATATGTCGCTGTGGCACCTGCTGCAGCAGAAAAGAAGCGCCAACGGTTCATCGGGTCACGGCGGCATGCTTTTCCTGAAAACGACGTCACCCGCATCGCGCGATACACGCCGCTGCGTATTCTGCCCTACAAGTACCGCTTCCAAATGCTGGAATCCGTCGAAAACTGGAAAATTTTAAGTAAATTAAGACACATAAATGCCGGCAAGCCATATATTCTTTTTATGAACTGCCCTAACCTTCTCTACCCCTATCCTCTCGATGAGTTGCTGAAAAATTCGGCATTCTCTTTATTTGATTTATCCGATGATTTTGTTGAAGTCGCGACCAATATGGAAGTGAAGGATATATTTCTGTCCAACATCACCAAATACGCCCAAGCGGCGGATACCGTCCTGACGGTCAACGAGCATGTCAAAGCCAAGTACAGTCATTTGAGCGAGAATATCCATGTTTTCAAGAATGCGACAAACTATTTCAACTTCGATCGCCAAAACTTCAATACGCGTTCCTTTTCTCGAAGAGCTGAAAAAACATGGGCAATCCTGTAATCGGATACAGCGGCATGGTCAATGAGGCCAGGATCGACCAGGACGTTATCGATCATATCGCGACAGAAAGACCTCGCTGGCAGCTGGTGTTTATCGGCACCGCCAGACCGGATTTGACGTCAAAATATTCGAACCTTAAAAACGTTCATTTCCTGCCGCCGGTGGATTATAAAAGCCTGCCGGACTATTTGCACTATTTTGACGTTGCCTTCGTTCCGTTTAAAATCAACGAACACACCCGGGGCAACAATCTGCTCAAGTTTCACGATTATCTGGCGATGGGCAAACCGGTGGTCAGTACCGATATCGGCGGGGCCGCAGACCTCCAGGATGTCCTCATGACCGCCGAGGGGCCGTCTGATTTTTTGGCCAAAATCGAAATGTCTCTGAAAGGTGATGCTCGGCGGCAATAGAGAAACGAAAAGAAGTCGCTTTTGAAAATTCCTGGCAGCGCCGGATGACAGAGCTGGAGGGGATGGTCAGAAATGATTTGGGATTGAATTGATAGGCACCGGCTTTAGAATTAGGGTTTTTGCCTCTATTCTCAAGCATCTAAGGACCACAAGCTTGAAACGACATAAACAATCCGATTAACAACCTGCGATCTACAATAAATATCCTCTGAACCCCAAGCCTCTGAACATTATGGAGAAAGAATTAATTGTTTGTAGTCTGCGAACAGATAGCCCTGGGTATGGAACATGTGCCCTTCAATGCTGCCTTGCTAAGAACCATCCGCTTTGCATTTCCTGATGATACGATCCGCTTTTATGCGGAAGAATCCCATTCAGATCATGTTCGGAACAAATCGGTCCCAAATTTGCTGCTGGAATCGTCTGGGAAAAGCTGGTGCTGCCCGCCAGACATGCGAATTTTTACAGCCGATTGCCCTCGGCTTTCAAGACGGTAAATGTTTCTTTTAAACAGTTAAATGAAGATCCCCAGAAAAGATGTACTCGTAATCACAGGGAATGCATCCGTTTTGTGGGCCCTTAAGTATTATCTCAGAACTTCCCACAAGGATAAAAAAGTTCAGGTTGATCATTCATGGCGATTTTTCGACCCTGCGGCGGACCCCGCGCAGAAGCATTCTGAATCCCTTTTATTACCCGGGCAGCTTGAAAACAGCCTTAAGAATGCCGGGCTATGATAGATTGCAGCATATAGTTCTCGAAGAACCTATCCGGGACGAAATCTTGAAATGCATGCCTTTTTTACGGGATAGCATCGGTGTGCTCGACCATCCCATCCCGCCTGATGATCATGATGTTGAGTCCAACGAATTTAAAATGCCGATTCAATTTGGATTTTTGGGACGAGCGACCGAAAAAAAAGGATTTTCGAAGTATATGACGGTTGCCTCTGAACTGACGCAACGGTTCCCCGGGCAGGTGAATTTTCAGGTTATCGGCCGGATACCTGAACCATTAAAGCGTGCCAATCTTTCCAAACTGTCACTGTTGAGCGCAACGCCAGGAACGGAACGAATAAGCCGAGAGGAATATGTCAGCCGGATAAAGAGTCTTCACTTCGTCTGTTTATTTTTTAATAAATACTATGAGTTTGCCGCTTCAGGTGTATTGATGGACAGTATCGCCTGGGGAAAACCGATAATTGCAACCCAATTGCCGATTGTTGATACGTTACAGCAGAGATTCGGTGACATCGGCTATTTATCCGCAGAAAATGAATTATGTGAAACGATCAGTTCCATTATCCAGACAGGCGATCGCGACCGGTACCAGCATCAGGTGCTGAATATGAGCCGGGTAAAAGACTCGCGAACACCTGAAACACTTGCGCTAAAATACCTGGAGCTTGTTAATGGGCTGCAAAACAGATAATCGAGTATGAGGATTTATGCAAGGACCTTTCTTCACCGTTGTCATTCCCACCTACAACCGCCCGGAAATGTTGAAACGCGCCATTGGAAGCGTGATCGAACAGACCTTCGGGGAAATTGAAATCATCGTGGTCGATGATCACTCGACGGAAGACACCGCTTTGGTTGTCAGCTCTTTTTGCGATTCCAGGATCAGATATATGATGAATCATCGCACCAAAGGGGCCTGCGGTGCGCGTAACGTGGGAGTTTTTTCAGCAAATGGAAAATGGGTGGCATTCCTGGATGATGATGACATCTGGCTGCCTGACAAACTCAGCAAACAATACGAGGCGATACGAAGTGCGAAAGCAACCGTCGGATTGGTTTGTTCAGATTACGCCATATTCAAGGGAGAGGACCAGAAACCTCTGATTATCAAAAACAGGCCTTCAGGGTGGGTCGCGGATAAGATACTTTACGGCGGCATAATAGGTTGTTTGAGCAGCACGTGCATTCGATCCGACATTTTGAGAAAAATTGAAGGATTTGATGAAAGCTTCCCATCTAATCAGGATCAGGATTTGTGGCTACGAGTAGCAGAGTTTTCTGAATTTACTCACGTTCCTGCAACTCTGGTCAGTATGTATCAAGAATATCGCAAAGATAGAATTGGTCAGAATGCAAAAAGTAAGTTGGAAGGCTATATTATGCTCCGCAACAAGTATTCGGGCGTTGTGAATAAGAGTTTACGCCTTCGGCATCACTTGGAATCGCATATCTTGACGTACGCTCTATTACAAAAGGATAGATTTCTGGTCGCAAAATGTATTCCCTGGGTTTTATTGGGCACAATGGTGGATTTGCCAAATTTTCTCAGGACGACCCGGAACACTTTACTTTTAATGTTCAGAAAAAGGGCGCGCGCACACCTCTCCTGACGCGAACAGGAAATTTGATACTTTTTTTCCTGGACCCTGTACATAACCAATCCAATATACATGCAAAAGTTTTCATTTGAAAGGCATATATAGTGGTGATGCCGGCAGATTCACAAAATTCAGTATTCAGAATAGGCTTTTTCATCCTCATTGTATTTGCTTTTTCCCGCCCACTTTCCCTCATTTTCACTCGAGTCAGAATTGGCCCTCTCAGTGTCTTTGAGCTCTTCGGTGTCGGCATTTCCTATATTTTGTTGCTTGTCATATTGATGAATATAAGGCGATTGCGTCTGGACCGCACCATCCTGCTCGCAATCTTATTCTCTGCTTATTGTGCAACAAGTCTGCTCTGGGATTCGGAACCAAGTATTTTCGCCCGTCTTACGTTGCCCTTCTTGGTCTTCATTTCAGTCCGCATATTTATAGTTGACTCACGCCAGATCACAGCTATTCTGCTTTCACTTTTTCTTGGCTATCTGATTCCGATTGCCTTGAGTGCGCACGATTTATTGGCAGGAAAAGCCTTTTCAGAGGCGGATTATTATAGCGGCCTATCGCGCTTTAGCGGTGCCTATGCGGGCATTCACACCTTAGCATATGCCATGCTCTTTTTTTCATTTCTATATTGCCAGATAAATTGGAAGGTTCAAATCAGGGGATACATGGCTAAATTGGGTCTTGTTCTTCTTCTTTTAATTTCCTCTCTATGCCTTTACAAGACTTATGCACGGACGGTGCTATTTGGATTTTTGCTATATTGGTTGATCTTCCTCTGGGGTTACAGGAAAAAATTTTTTTTTGCGGCAGTTGTTGTGTGTTGTTTGTTGGGTATTATAGCGTCACAGAGAATTGAGACTGTTATTTGGAAAACCGACGAATATGATACGAATAAAGCAAGCAGCGGCCGCCTGACACTATGGAATCACAATATAAAGCTTTTTTTAAATTCCAGTCTGCCACAACAGCTTCTGGGCCGAGGTTTAGGCGTTGAATCAGAATCAGTCATCGGGTCCGACACTGATGTCTGGTCATCGCATAATGACTATATTTCACTATTGATGACCATCGGTCTAATTGGACTATTTTTATACCTTCTTTTACTTGTCAGCTTAATGTGGGATATTTTTTTATCTAATCTAGATAAAAAAATAAAATATTTATTTGGCGCAATATTAATTTCTGTTTCTATTATGAACTTTTTCAGCAATGCTGTCATTTTCCGCTTAGAACTATCACAATACTTTTGGCTTTTCATGGGTTTTTTTTATAAGGCTGATGAAATATTTGAAGAAGCATGATTTCCGCAGATATTAATTTCGAGATAACTTTTTGTGGGATTATTGAATGGTGGTACAAAGAAAATATTCCTTGGGAATAATTGATCCAAGCGATTATTCTAGAGGGAAAAAATTTGGTGGGTCAAGTGGTTTTATAAGGAATATTTTGCCTCACCTTCAATCACACCAAGTGACTATTTTCGGAATAGGCTTAAATAGCACTGTTCCATGGCAAACGGTCGTTCTTGAAAACAACATAAAATTTATCCCTGTCTGCAATCTCAAGTTTCCATCTACAATTCCTATGCGTTTGAAATGTCTCTCAAATTATTTTCATAATCGCAAAAGAATCTTAAACAGTGGTATGGATTTACTCTATGTTCATTCCCCTGAATGTTGCCTGCCATTTCTTTATAATAACTCAGATGTTCCGGTAATCTATCATCAACATGGATCCGCCAATCCGGTTGTACGCTCAAAATATGCATATGGCAGGAATACATTTTTTCAGAATCTATTCGAAATCACTGCAAAAATTATTTACAAACGCGCTGCTTGGATTATTGCGATTGATCAGCAATGTTTTTCCCAGGCTGTCCAAAATGGAGCTGGTGAAAAGGCTACTTTATTGATGAATGCAGTCAATATGAAACAATTTTATCCAAATAATCAGTTGCGGCTAGAAACCAGAAAAAGACTCGGTTTAAACGATGACAAATTCGCGATTATATATGCCGGGCGCCTTGAGAAAGCAAAGGGCGCTGATAAACTATTAGCATGTATACCTTTCATGAAAGCGGAGGGAATTTCATTTCATATCTTTCTGGCCGGAGAAGGTACCTATAGACCTGTCCTTGAGAAATATGTAGTTGACAATCAGTATGATGAATGGGTGACATTTTTAGGACAGGTGCCTCATGGAAATCTGCCGGTCTATTATAACATGTCGGATTTATTAGTACTTCCTTCGGAGATGGAAGGGGTGCCAATGGTGATCCTTGAGGCTCTTGCGTGTGGCACGCCAGTTGTTGCTTCGCAAGTTGGCGGTATACCCGATATAGTGACCCAAGGAGTGAATGGTGCTGTATTAAACGATCTTTCTCCAAGTAATCTTTCTTTGGTGATTTCTAAGGTCCATAAAGAGAAATTAAACCGACCAAAAATAGCACAAAGCGTACAAAAATTCAGTTCCAGTAATTTTGTTATTTCCTTAGATTCCATAAGCAGAAAAATTCTTGATGGGACAACTATTAAGAGTGCTCTCTAAAATTGAAAGGCAAGTGATTGAAATCCTCGCTTAGTAAACAAAGTATCCTTATAATAGGTCCAAAACCGCCTCCTTATCACGGGGTAAGTGTGGCTATTGAAAAATTGCTCAGATATGAGGTAATCGGAAAGTTTAGTATCTTTCACGTAGACTTAGCAGATCATCGTGGAATTCAGTATGTCAACAAACCCGACATTTATGACTTGTTTCTTTTTCTCAAGCAATTTTATCGGACCTTGAAAATCGTTGTCAGCAAACGACCATCGATGGCGTATCTTGCCATTTGTCAAACTAACACTGGATTTATAAGGGATAGTTTATTTGTTTTTCTGTGTTCTTTGATGGGGTGCAAGGTAGTCCTGCATTTACATGGAGGAAATTTTAGAAACTGGTACGAACAGAAAAATATTTTATTCCAGCGCTTCATCCGGATAGTGCTAAATCAGATTTCTGCCATGATTGTTCTAAGCTCGTCTTTCAAACGGATTTTTGAAGACTTGCTGCCGCGTAGGAAGATCTTCGTCGTTTCTAACGGAGTCGAATTGATTCCAATTAATAGCCATAACGATACGGAACCCCTAAATCCGCATGAAAAACCCTTGACGGTGCTCTATCTGGGAACGATGAATAAAAACAAAGGGATTTCGGTCCTGATAAAAAGCATTCCGTTTGTTATAGACAGATGCCCTAATATTAGATTCGTGTTTGCAGGTCCATGGTTTGACGATTATGAAAAGGGAAAAATGGAGGCATTTATTAAATGCAAAGGACTTAATAGGTATGTCAAATTTGTGGGTCCAGTCCAAGGCCATGCCAAATGGGATATATTGGAACATAGTGATATCTTTGTATTTCCCGGAATTATGCAAGAGGGTCAACCACTTGTGGTCTTGGAAGCCATGGCCTCGGGTTTACCAATATTGTATACAAATCGAGGCTGTCTCAGGGAAACAGTTCCCGACGGGCTTAACGGTTTTGAAATAAAAATAGGAAATTCCAAAGACTTAGCAGATAAAATATTGCGGCTGGCTGATAATCCATCCTTACTCAAAGAAATGGGTCTACGGAACAGGCAACGCTACCAAGAAAATTTTACATCTCATCATTACATCCGCAATATGATTGATGTGTTTAAACGGGTTTCGGGTGGTCCTCCCACTGCCAATTAGCCGGAACTGACCTTGAATATATGCCGGCGGCATACCAACCAGTATATTGCTCATCAAACAGCTTATAAAATATTAAAATGGGGTAAACTGCGATGCCTGGAAATATGGCAACAAAAGGATTTAAATTATTTCCCACTCCTTTAAAAGAATTAACTACCAACGTTGTTGCAAGTTTAAAAAAATGGAAGAAATATGGAGATAATTTTGAGCAAAACTATAATTATTTGATTTCCAGCAGTTCAAGAGATCAACAAGAAAAATCTGAGAATGAACTTGAACGCTATTTAACATTCATAAGGAATAATTGCGAATTTTATGCTCAGCATATTACAGATAAATGCGACATCAAAGCATTGCCGGTAATTGATAAAGCGATTGCAAACAAACATTATTCGGAGTTGGTTTTAGGCAAACCTTACTTTACCGGTAAATCGAGTGGAACCTCAGGACAGCCTCTGAAAGTACCATATTCGAAAAATGTATACCAAAAAGAATATGCATTCTGGTGGTATCATCGTAGCTTTGGCAATGTTTATCGGGGTGATAGAATCGCGACATTCGCCGGGCATAAAATTGCGGACGTCAATCGAAACAAGCCTCCCTTTTGGGTGATGAATTCAGCTGAAAATCAAATGTTTTTTTCCTCATACCATTTGTCCCATAATAACATGCCCCATTATTTGATGATACTGAACAAATATAGACCGGAATTTATCCACGGATATCCGTCGAGCATTTATTATGTGGCGAATTATATTCTCAATGCGAATATTGAATTGAATTTCAGACCCAAAATGATCGTCACCTCCTCAGAAACGACGCTTGATTTTCAGAGGCAGGCAATTGAAAGAGCTTTCCAATGCAAGGTGTTCATATGGTACGGGAATACTGAATTCTGCGGGCATATTACTGAGTGTGCACATGGAAAACTACATATCCAGCCATATCACTCCTATGTCAGGGTTTTAAAAGACGATAACACCGATGCAAATCCAGGTGAAATCGGACGTGTAGTGGCAACCAATTTTTCAAACTATTCATTCGCCCTCATAAACTACGATATGAAGGACCTTGTTAAAATAAGCGAAAATCAGGAATGTTCATGCGACCGGGGAGGCATGGTGCTGGACTACATCCATGGCCGAATTGAAGATTACATCATCACACCTGAAGGACGGTTTGTCGGAAGGCTGGATCACTTGTTCAAGGATGCCAAATATGTCAAAAACGGCCAAATTATCCAAAATGATGTGAAGCAGGTTATTATACGCATTGAAAAGGAAAATGGCTTTTCACAAAAAATAGAAAGAACTATTGAGCAGGAAGCCAGAAATAGACTCGGGAAAAGAATTGAAATACAATTTGATTATGTCAACCATATCGAAAAGGAGCCTAACGGCAAATTTAAGTTTATAGTCCAAAGAATTAGAAATCACTAAAGGTATTTGCAGTATACCTTTTTTTGAACAATGTATACATATTGACACCAGGCTGTATGAAATAACATACATATTGGCCAGTTGCCGAGAAAAACAAGCCGGAGAGTCTTAAAACTAAATCCGGAAAGTTGAGTAAGAATTTTTGTTTCGTTATTTTTCAAAAGTCGCCATAATCATCTAAAAAATAAAATGATGTTTTGCCTTTGACAATTGCCTTTTTGCAAATAGGCCATATTTTAATTAAATTAACTTGTTAATATTTCCCCTTTCTCTTTTTTACTGGCGCATTTATTGCAGTCACCTTTCGGAATTCACTACAATTTAATACGGAATAGAATAAGGAGTCTGCTTAAATGAAGATCTCGTCGTTAAAATCATTTTGCATTTTGGTACTTTTATTTACGCCTGCTTTAACATATGCGGCTAATCAGTCGTATTACGTCACACAAGCCGGCTCTGGTTCACGTGACGGCTCAAGTGCTGCGAATGCTTGGAGTGTTTCCAATTTCAATAGCTCCGGTAACTGGAGTACAAACGAAATTTCCACCAAAATAGACCCTGGTGACACAGTCTACTTTTCAGGCAAAATTACGACTAGTATTAGGCCAGCGGGAAGCGGCATGCCGGGCAAATACATAACACTTGACGGATATAAGGCAGGCAATGCCACTCCATTAAATGGCGAGGACACTGCAGCGGCCCTTATCACCACCGTTAATGACATTACGAGCGCTCCTGACAATGTTTCCTATGCGGCTATATATGCGGAGGGTACGGATTATCTTAACATCCAAGATTTTCGGGCGAAATCCTGCGTTGCGGGCATTATCGTGTCGGGGAGCAATTATGTTTACGTCAAACGCAATTACATTGAAACGATTCGGAACGAAGCGATCGCTGTTACCAAACTTGCATCAGAAATATGTAAGTTTGTAACAATCGGAGGATCTGCCGCAGACGGAAACTTTGTGCGTAATGCTGGATGGACGACGAACTATAATAGCAGAGATCCAAAAATGATCAATCTGTACAAGCATCAGGACGTGATTTTCAGCTATAATAAAGTTTATGGCAGCGGTCTGTCGGGAGACTATACCAGCAATATCATGGAAGTTCATGAAAGTGACCGCACACTAATTGAGTATAATGATTTAGCCGACCCAAAAATTGAATCAGTTATTTCTTTAAAGGAATACGGCCCTAAAAATGTGATAGTCAGATTTAACAAAATTCACGGTGCTCCCAACGGAGGCGTAAACTGCGGCGGAGACAGCCGTGGCGGGGGCAGCGTGGATGGGGCATATATTTACGGCAATGAAATCTATGGCAATATGTTTGGCATTCAAGTTCGGCTGGGAGCTAAAAATATATACATTTGGAACAATATAATTAGAGACAACACACGATGGGGAGCTGGTGTATTTGGTTTTGGTGGCCAGCCGGACAACGTGAGGATTTACAATAACGTCTTTTCAAAGAATACTTTCGATTACACTGAAAGCCCGGGCTTGAACCGAACGGGCTTGTATGTAGGGGATGTCGGATCGAATGGTGTCATTGCTATGAATAACCTTTTCAGTGACAACAGGATAAATCCTGATAACAATTATTATCATCAGGTATACATAGCCAGCAATATCGCATCTCGGGTGAACCTCGAACATAATACATACTACAGCTCCAAAAACAAGACCGGACACATCTATTGGAGCAACGGCGTTAAAACTCTTGCCCAGGTTCAGGCTCTTGGACAGGAGGACGATACACCTCGAGGGAAAGAAGCGAACCCAGGTTTTGTAAATTATTCAAATGGTGACTATCAGTTAGACGGAACCAATACAGAAGATGGAGAAGACCTTTCCGAGTGCTTTGATATTCCAATCCAGGGTAAAAATTATCATATTTGTTACAGTGATGCTTTGGACTCTAGTTCAACGAACTGGAAAACAACCCCACCAACCGTCGCCACTGCTAAACAAGAAGATTACGGATCTTGGGAAAGAGGAGCCTATGTTTATAAAGATGGGTCTGGCAGTTCTATATCTGCTTCTGCACCGGCGCCTCCGAGCCCCATATGGATTGTAGAATAGCTCTAAAACGTCCTCAGTTTTCGTAACGGTTCAATAGTTACATTCAAATCACAGGACATCGATATCTTGAATTTTTCCAGGTGTCGGTGTCCTGACATTTTTAAGAGCCTTAATTTACATGTTTTCCTTCATTAACGTGACTGCCGTGATGGGTATGTTACAAAACTATCGACTGTAGACTCAACCTCAGAGCCCTGTCTTTCAGTTTTAAACCGACCGCAGTTGACCAATCGTTTTTTTTTAAAGCCATTAAATTCCTTCTGTTTTCCTCTTAACTCGCTGAATTATCTCAACTATCCAAAATGGCACTGCAATAAAAATCCTGTCGAGGTTCATCTTTTATGCAACAACTCACCCAGAAACTTAAAAGCGGTTCAATCTGCATTACCGAGGTCCCCCTGCCCCATCTTAAAAATGGGTGTCTTCTGGTGCGCAATCATTATTCTTTGATCAGTGCCGGCACCGAAGGCGACACCGTCAGGACCGCCCGTAAAGGGTACATCGGCAAAGCCAAGGAACGGCCGGAGCAGGTCAGGCAGGTCGTTCGAACGCTTCAGACGCAGGGTCCCGTTCAGACTTACCGGGCCGTGATGAAAAAGCTCGACTCGCATTCACCCCTTGGATATTCCAGTGCCGGTGAGGTCATCGATATGGCGCCGGATGTCAGGGGATTTTCAATCGGAGACCTCGTTGCATGCGGCGGTCTGACCGCCAGTCATGCGGAAATTGTCAACGTTCCGGTCAATCTGTGTGTAAAGTTGGCAAAGGAAGCGGATTTGAAGCAGGCCGCTTACAACACCCTGGGGGCCATTGCCATGCAGGGCGTTCGCCAGGCAGGCGCCAATCTCGGCGAAACATGTGCCGTCATCGGCCTTGGCCTGCTGGGGCAGCTCACCGCATTGTTGCTGAGAGCCGCGGGTGTCCGGGTCATCGGCATAGATGTCAATCCGTCTGCGGTGGACACCGCCCGCGGCCACTGCACGGATCTGGCCCTTATCCGCACGGATGACGGTATCGAGGATAGTATCCAGAGCTTCACCAACGGGCTGGGATGTGATGCCGTCATCATCGCCGCCGCATCGAGTTCACATGATCCGATCAATTTTGCCGGCGCCATTTGCCGCAAAAAGGCAACGATTGTGGTGGTAGGGGACGTGCCTACAGGATTTAATCGCGAACCGCATTTTTACCGGAAAGAACTCCAGTTGAGAATGTCGTGCTCCTACGGACCCGGCCGCTACGATCCTGGCTACGAAGAAAAGGGCATCGATTATCCGCCTGCGTATGTTCGTTGGACCGAGAATCGCAACATGCAGGCATTTCAATCCCTGATTCACGATAATAAGATCGATGTCGGCTACCTGACAACCCACACGTTCAAAGTGGAAAGGGCCCCCGAAGCCTATGACATGATGATGGCCAGATCCGAACCCTTTATCGGCATCCTGATTGAATATGATACCGCCAAAAAATTGACTCACCAGAAAGTCTATATTAAACCTCCAATCGCCAACCGCCGTACTTCCGGAGTTTCCATCGGATTTGTGGGCGCCGGTTCTTATGCCCAGAGCCATTTATTGCCGAATATCGGCCAGGGCAAAGATGTCAGGTTTAAAGGGGTCATGACCTCTTCGGGCACCAGTTCGCGTTCGGTTGCCGAACGATTCGGATTCGAATTCTGCACTGAAAATGAACAAGACCTGTTTGAAAATGAAACCATCAACACGCTTTTCATTGCCACCCGTCATGATTCCCACGCAAAATACGTAATGAAAGCGTTAAAGGGCGGAAAGCATGTGTTTGTCGAAAAGCCGCTATGCCTCAACGAGGATGAATTAAATCAAATAATTAAACTGCTGACAACCAATCATCCAATCACCCAATCATCCAATCATCCAATCTTAATGGTCGGCTACAACCGGAGATTTTCACCATTTGCGAAAGAGATCAAGGACAGATTCGGTGGAGGTCCGATGGCCATGACCTATCGGATCAATGCGGGGGCTGTTCCACCGGATTCCTGGATCCAGGACATGGATCTCGGTGGGGGTCGGATCATCGGTGAAGTTTGCCATTTCGTGGATTTTTTAACATTCATTAACGGTTCGCTGCCCACCTCCGTGTTTGCCTGTGTAATGGATGACCCGCATCGGTTGAACGATACGCTGAATGTCAGTCTGGCTTACCAAAACGGTTCCATCGGAACCATCAGCTATTTTGCAAACGGCGATCGAAGTCTGCCGAAGGAGCGGGTCGAGATTTATTCCAGAGGATGCTCTGCGGTTATAGAGGATTACAAAACCCTGTCCATTCATGCCGGCGACAAAAAAAGTGCAAAAAAAATGCTGAGCCAGGACAAAGGCCAGAAGAACGAGGTGAGCGTATTTATCGAATCGATTAAAAAGGGAACCGAAAATGCGATTCCATTGGACGAAATATTCAGCACCTCCCTGGTGACTTTTAAGATCATGGAGTCCATCCGAACCGGGCAAAGTATAAAGATAGATAGGTTCTAGGTTCAGAGGTTCTTGGTTTGATAACCAGGCAGATCTTGAATTCTCGTAGGTTGGGAAGAGGCACGCCCCCAGAATATAATCGGGCTCAAAACAACCTTCGTGGAGTGAGCCTGCGGTTAGCTTTTATCTAATGCAGTCCGCAACTTTCTTTTTCTGGTATGGATTCCGCGAATTAAAAGGGCGCAACATGCTATACATACACACTACGAAAATCCTGGAACTTGAACAATAGATCCCAACCAAAACCCTGAACTGAACCTTGAATTCTGAATTTTTTCATCGCCTGGCCCGCGCATCCCTGCCGGAAATTTCTTATAGGCTGAAACAGCAGATCACCGGATATTTCCTGAAGTACGCGCTGAAGGTCAATAAACTGCCGGTCACGGTCCCCGAAATCGATACTGCCGGCATATTTTCTCTCCAACTCCCCCAGTTGCATTGGGATGTAAACCTCAAAACCATTCAAAAACTGGTCGCTGGAGAAACTTTCAAACTGAACGCGAATGAATCCGAAATCCGGCGTTTCGAAAAGAAGTATCATGCCACTTTTTTCGCCGATATCCGGCATTCGTCGGACAACGTCGATATCCGCGCCGCATGGGAGCCCGCCAGGCTTCAGCATGCCACCTTGTTACTTATCGAGGCATCCAGGGCAGACGATCTGGCAAGCTCGCAAGAATTAGACCTAACGGCAAAAAGGTTCATCCTTGACTGGATCGGGCGGAATCCCTTTCTTTTTGGACCGCATTACCTGTCGGCCATGGAATGCGGACTGAGGGTGTATGCGTTTTTCCACTGTCTCCGGGCGTGCCGAAGCCTTTCCCAACAGGAAATAAAAAAAATCGCCGGGGCCATATATCTTCACGGCTGGTGGATATATCGCCGACGGTCTCTTTATGCATCCCTTGGCAACCATACTATCTGCGAAGCGGTTGGTCTGATTTTTGCAGGAAGTATCTACAGAAGCGTGGCCGAAGGCAACAAATGGCTCAAGGAAGGCTGCCGACTTCTGCGCCAGGAACTGCCGCATCAAGTCCTGGATGACGGGGGACCGGTTGAGCAGTCCATGGGCTACCATCGATTTGTATTGGACTTGTACTGGTTGGCGCTGGATTTCATTGAAAATAATAAAATTCAGGATGTTACCGACTTTCATCCTCCCCTGCTCAAGGGGGAGGCCTTTTTGGACACATTGAAAAACAGCGACGGCAGGATACCGGCGATCGGAGACAACGACGACGGATTTGCAGTCGCCCCCGGCGTGGCGCCCTCCAGCCGCCGGAAGAAGGAGCCTGTAGCGGATTTCAATGTATTTGCGGACTCCGGCTACACGGTCCTCAGGGGTTCCCATGACCTGGTATTTACTTTTGACCACGGACCATTGGGTATGGCGCCGCTTTTCAATCACGGGCATGCAGATGCGCTCTCGGTGACGCTTGGCATCAGCGGCAGTCAGATGCTGATCGACCCGGGTACGTATCGATACAACGGCGCACCCGGCTGGCGCAGGTACTTTAAAGGGACTCGGGCGCACAACACCATAACTGTTGACGGCAGGGACCAGGCGCGACAAGAAACCGGCTTTATCTGGAGCCGTCCGTATAATGCACGGTTATTAAAACAAAAAAAGACAGATGCCGGATACTATCTGGCAGCCTCGCATGACGGTTACGCGCGGGCGGAAAATCCGGTGACTCACATTAGAGCCCTGGTATGGTTTCCCGACGAGGGATTTATTGTAAAGGACACCTTCGAAGGAACCGGTGAACATGAATTTGAGATCACATATCACCTCCATCCCAATGCCGCCGTCGAGCGGGAAAATGACTGGTGGATGATTGAAAATCAAGAAGCATGTGTTTTCATGCGTCTGCGGCCCGAGGACGCATTCAGCTCGACGGCCGGACAGGAGAATCCGCCATTCGGCTGGTATTCGCCGGAGTACGGTAAGAAACTGCCATGCACCGTGTTGAGCTGCAAAAAAAAAGGTCCACCCGACGCCATCTCTTTTTTGACCTTCATCTGGCTGAATTTCGCACCCGACCTGAACTTACTGGAAGAAAGGTATTCCATAATTGAGCGACAGGCTTAAAATTCTGGACATCTGGGTTGACCCGGTCGATCGCGGCGAGGCCGTTGCGCGCGCCCGTTCCTTTTTAAGAAACGACGCGAGACCGCATTCCATTTTTGCCGCCAATCCGGAAAAGAATTATTCGGTGCCAAGAGATCCTGTTCTTTACGAAACCTATAAAAATGCCGATCTCCTGCTGCCCGACGGCATCGGCATGGTGATTGCCGCCCGCTTGCTGAGCGGATGCACTATTGAACGGGTTCCGGGTTCGGAGTTTATTTTCGATCTGTGCCGGTTAGCCGTTGCAGAGGATTGCGGCCTATTTGTCTACGGGTCAACGGAACCCGTGAACAGAAAAGCTGTGGAGCTCTTGGAGGAACGTTTTCCGGGACTTAAAATCTCCGGCAGGTCCAACGGCTATATCTCCAAAGAGGATATGCCGGAGTTAATTGAGCGGATCAATGCCTCCGGGGCCAAAATTCTGTTTATTGCACTGGGGTCTCCCAGCCAGGAAAGATGGTTTGCCACCTATAAGGAATCATTGCAACACGTCCGAATCGTCCAGGGAGTCGGCGGGACCTTGGACACCATCGCCGGGACGGTTAAGAGGGCGCCCCAAATTTGGCGGCGATATTCGGCCGAATGGCTCTACCGGCTGATTACCCAACCGAGCCGTATCAAAAGACAGAAGGTCCTGCCGCTTTTCGCTGCCGCCGTTTGTGCTGCGAAATTGAAACTGCTTCTGGCGCGTGGCTGCCGGTGATCGGTTTAGAATCCGGCGCTTGACGGTTCCTGCCCCGGCGTTCGAACTTATGTGAAACTACCCATATCGCCTTCTCAGAAAACGATTCCGGAGCGCGCGATAAGCCTTCATCGTCACTCCGGCATGGTTTTAGCCGGAGTCCAGCCCCACGGCGAACTTCCTGGATTGCGGCTAAAAATCGGCCGCAATGACTGAGGATGGATTTGGCCCAAATTTCAATATAGTTTCTTGTTCGATCAGACGGGGCCGCCCTTTTAGCCCGAGGCCGCGGCTTATGTGAAACTACAAATATTTTATCTCGCGCAGAGTCGCAAAGCTCGCAAAGGGAATGATTAAAAATATAAATAATCTTGGCGCCTTGGCGTCTTGGCGCGATGATGAATAGTTTCTGTCTTTGATCAGTCGGGCTGCCCTTTAGCCCGAGGCGGCCGCTCGTATGAAACTACAAATTCCAGGTTCAAGGTTCAAGCCTGCCCTGGCGCGACTGGTTAAAGCGGCTTAAGAAACATCAAGTAATCTGTCCTTAAAATTAATCCATTGGTATCTGATCCAGGTCTGGGCCAGGGGTTCTGGGTTCTGGGTTAAAAAGGCATTTTGCCATTTTATCAACCTCACCCGGCCTCTCCCGTCAAGGGAGAGGAGTCAACTTCCCTCCCCCGGCGGGAGGGATTGAGGGAGGGGGTAAAATGGAGTCGATCCTTTTAAAAAGTTTCTTTATTGATCAAACTGGCTGCCCTTTCGCCCGAGGCGATCCCGCTCGTATGAAACTACGCCAGAATGGCATAGTTTCTGTCTTTGATCAATCGGGCTGCCCTTTCGCCCGAGGCCGCGGCTCGTATGAAACTTCATTCAGTTTATTGGAATTCTGGCGATTTAAATCACCCTCACCCGGCCTCTCCCATCAAGGGAGAGGAGATTTCTTCCCTCCCCCGGCGGGAGGGACTGAGGGAGGGGGTAAAATGGAGCCGATCCTTTTAAAATGTTTCTTACTTTGATCAGACCGGCTGCCTTTTAGCCGGAGGCCGCGCTCGCGGCCGGGTCAGGTGTCCAAGCGGAATTGGTGGGAAGTTGAATTCCGGAAGTGGACTCACTCACCGGTTGAAATCAGACGGATTATACCCTATAGTGAATAGTTGATTTCAAGAAATAGCGAAATATTTCGGACAGCAAAATAAAGGATTGAAAGGAAATGAGGCGTTGATCGTCGATACAACCAGGTGTTTATTCATTTTTCTTTCGCTAATTTTTAGATGATCATATTTTCGACATTTCTTATAGCGACCGTCATCACCATTTTGCTGATGCCGATTTCCATAAATTTGGCACGCAGGGCGAATATACTCGACGTGCCGGATGACAGAAAGGTCCACACCACCCCCATTCCGCGAGTTGGCGGTATTTCCATGGTTTTGGGGGCATTTTTGCCTATTATATTGTGGGCACCGATGGATCAGTTTGTAAAATCCATCCTGCTGGGGTCCGGAATTGTGGTGCTTTTTGGTTTGATAGACGATATCAAGCATATTGGATTCAAGCCGAAATTTGCAGGCCAGATCATCGGTGCTTTGGTCGTGATTCTGTACGGCGGCCTGAAGATCGAGAGCCTGAGCACGTTCGCACCCTATCTGTTGCCCGAATATATATCCATTCCGTTGACGCTGCTGGTGATAGTTGCGGTAACCAACGCCATCAATCTTTCAGACGGCCTCGACGGGTTGGCCGGCGGCATTTCGCTGCTCACCTTTCTGTGCATCGGCTACCTGTGTCATCTTTACCAGTTTCAATCCCTCGAGACCATGTCCGTGGCCATGATCGGAGCCATATTCGGCCTGCTGCGGTATAACACGCATCCGGCGGTCGTATTTATGGGTGATTCCGGCAGCCAGTTGCTGGGATTTTTCGCCATCACCATTTCTCTGGCGCTTACCCAGGGAACAAAGCAGCTCAACCCGTTTTTGCCGTTGTTGATTATTGGCGTACCGGTTTTGGACACCTTGTGGGTCATGACTCGGCGCATTACGCTGGGCAGGTCGCCTTTTATTGCGGATAAGAACCATCTTCATCATAATTTATTGAGAATGGGCCTTTACCATAACGAATCCGTGGTGTTTATCTACATGCTGCATGCCGCCCTCGTGTGCATGGCATTTATTTTCAGGTCCAAATCAAATACCTTTCTGCTGACAGTCTATGTTCTGTTCTCAGGCCTGCTGGCGGTAGCGGCAGTTTTTGCGGCCGAAAATAATTGGCGGATCAGGCGGTTTGATTTCATTGACAAAATATTCAAACCCCGTCTCAGGTTCCTGAAAGATGAAACCACCCTGATCAAATTCTCCTTTAAAACAGCTGAAACAGTATTCATTTCAATTATTGTATTTTCCTGTTTTCTGCCCCGACAGATTGATACATACGTCTCACTTTTTTCGATTTGCCTTCTATGTACGATACTGTTGGCCTGGCTGGTAAAAAGAGAATGGACAACCGGTCTCATTGAAATTACTATATTTTTGTTGATTCCCTTTCTGGTATATTTTAGTGAAAAGGATGCGGCGTACTTGAGGCACATTCCGCTTGCCAATGCCTATTCAATTTCATTCGGCGTGTTAACCCTGTTCACTCTGTTGACCCTTAAGTTCACCAGAAGAAAAGGATTCAAGACCACGCCGATGGATATTTTAATCCTGTTGCTTGCCCTGGTCATACCGAATCTGCCGGACGCTCAGATACGAAGCTGGCAAATGGGGCTGGTAGCTGCTAAAATCGTCGTGCTTTTTTTCAGTTACGAGGTTCTGAAAGGTGAGCATCGTCAAAATACCCGAAATCTCAATATTACCACTCTCGTTGTTTTTTTGATCATTGGCATAAGAGGTTTTATAGGTTGAGGGTTCAAGGGTTCAGAGTTCAGAGGTTCTGGGTTCAGAGGTTTACTGGCTCATAATTTTCGAAGTTCAAGAAAAAAACGTGAAATAGAACGGCTTGAAGATATTGAGGCCTGGCAGGAAGCTGAAAGTTCAAAGCGGAATGTGATGGAACATGGATGAAGAACGAAACAAGATAAAAATGATTCAGTGATTGAGGGATTCAGGGTTGAAAGATCTGGGGAATACCGGAGGTTGGGCTGAACCCTGAACCTCTGAACCTTGAACCTGTATAATCTTGACGGCAAGGCAAAAATTTAAAAAGGAGATCGAAATGAAAGCCATTGGTTCATTTATTGTTGGCTGCTTGGTATTGACCGCGTCCTATTCGATTGCCGCAACAGAACAATTTTATTTTATCGGTCCCGGCGATGTTCTTGAAATTTCCGTCTGGAATGAGCCGGAACTCAACAAGAAACTGGTCGTCCCGCCTGACGGCATCATTTCATTTCCCTTGATCAATCCGATAAAAGTGACCCGTCTAACCATCACGGACCTGAAAAAAGAGGTGACCAAAAAGCTTTCCGAGTTTATCCCGGATGCCACGGTTACCGTGATGCTTCTGGAAATTAACAGTCTGACGGCCTCTGTCATCGGCAAGGTAAAAAACCCCGGTGAATATCCAATAAGCCTGGAAACGAATGTGCTCCAACTGCTGGCAAAGGCCGGAGGATTGACACCGTTTGCCGCCGACGGCAACATTAAAATCCTGCGGCAAAAAGATAAAAAAATACTCAATATTCCGTTCGATTACGGTGAAATTGAAAAAGGGAGAAACCTTGAGCAGAATATCATTCTCGAGGCCGGGGATGTGGTTTTGGTACCATAAATAGGTTCAGGGTTCAGAGTTCAGAGGTTCAGGGTTGGTGGATGGGAATCTGGCTTCTAAGTTCCGCGGTTCAAAGGTTCAGAGGTTCAGGGTCGGTGGATGGAGCTCTGGTTTTAGGGTTCTGGCCTGCTTTGGCGCGACGGCATCGAACAGGTTTGGTGAAGATAAAGCTGATCCGATGGGTTGATTGTATGCTATCGACTCAGATCCAGGTCTGGGCCAGGGGTTGAAATGGTTATAACCTTTGAACCTCTGAACCCGTGAACTCTGAACCCTTGAACCCAGAACCTCTGAACCCAGAACCCTGAACCTTTGAAACTCTGAACCTTTGAAACTCTGAACCTTTGAACTCTGAACCCATAACAGGAGTTCGTCCGATGAATGCAGGATTTGACATAGAAGATATAAAAGGAATCATCAAAAGAAGAAAAAAGGCTTTTATGGTTTCCTTTTTAATTGTCTTTACAATCGGTGTAATTGTCGCGCTCGCTTTAACGCCTATTTTCACGTCCCAAGCCATGATCCGCGTTGAAGATCAGCAGATACCCGAAAATTTAATCCAGTCGACCATTACCGATTACGCCGATGAACGCATTAGAAAAATCAGCCAGGAAATATTGAGCCGGCCGAAACTTCTCGAAATCATTGACAGGTTCGAACTTTACGCGGACCTGAGAGAAAAGGAAACCCGGTCGGAACTGGTAGATAGAATGAAAGACGACATCGAACTTCAAACCATCGAAGCCAGAACGCAAGCCAGGGGCAGCGGTAAAGAAATAAGTGCGTTAGTGGCCTTTACCCTCTCGTTTCAAGGCAAAGACCCGGAAAAAGTCTATCAGGTAGCCGACACGCTTTCCAAGCTTTATCTCGAAGAGGATATCAAAACAAGGGCGAAATTTATCAGCGGAACCACTGAGTTTCTGAAGAGCGAAGCGGAGCGACTCAAAACAGAAATAAGCCTGCACGAAAAGGGCATCAGTGATTTCAAGCAAAATCATCTCAGGGAGCTGCCTGAAGACAGGGGCTATAACCTTTCGGCCATTTCACGACTGGAGAGAGAATTGGATCAATCAGAAATGCGCCTGCAAATGCTGCAGGAACAAACGGTTCTCCTGCAGTCCCGATTGGCAAACATCGAGCCGCTGACGCCGATCCTCATCGACGGGGAGGATCTGGCGCTCAATCCGACGCAGCGTCTGAAAAAGCTGAGGCTCGAACTGGCAAGCATGCAGTCCGTCTACTCCGAGAAACACCCGAATATCATAAAAATAAAAAAAGAAATCGCCAAACTGGAAAAAGAGGTCAGCACCTCGGATAATTCCGTGGGAAAAATTAAAAAGCTGCAGCAGCTGGAAATCAAACTGGCGACGGCAGAGGCGAGATTCGGCTCCCGACATCCGGATGTCAAAGCCCTGAAAAAAGAAGTCGCCTTGCTCAGACAACAGGTTTCCGGCCTGACTACCGAAGATGTTCAAATGAAAATCTCGGCGGAAATGCCCGATAATCCCATCTACATAACCTTAAAGACCCAGCTTGAAACCCTGGAAATGCAAATCAGAAACCTCAGGGATGCAAAGCCGCGCCTGCTTTCCGAGATCGAAGACTATCGGATAAGAATGGAAAGAGCCCCGATCGTGGAGAAGGAACTCAACGCCCTTACACGCGACTATGAAACCCTGAAGCAAAAATATGCCGAGCTTTCCAACAAACTCATGAACGCTCAGTTGGCCCAGGAAATGGAGGGCAAGGAAAAAGGGGAGCGTTTCAACATCACCTCTCCCGCCTACCTGCCGCAGGAACCGGACAAACCCAACCGGCGAATGATCATAATTCTGAGTTTTGTACTGGCTTTCGGTTTCAGCACGACCCTGGTTGCCCTGCAGGAAGGTCTCGATGTTTCAGTAAAATCGTCGAATCAGCTCAAACAGCTTACGAATATCCCGGTGCTCTCGACAATTTCGTACATCGAAACCGATAAAGAAAGGCGGGAACACCGGCTAAAAAGCCTGGTCTGGATCGGTACTGCATTATCCTGCGCCGGAATTGCGCTGTTTTTTATCCACCAGTTTGTCATAAATCTGGATAGGCTGTGGCAGGTTTTTGTAGAAAGACTCTTGATGGTAGCCTAGAGGTTCAGGGTTGTCGGTTCAGAGGTTTAAGGAATTCAAACCAACAACAAACTAAATACAACGCACATAGGTTTTTGATATGAGTAAACTGAAAAAGGCGCTCGCCAAAGCAGATGAGAACCGAGGATACGACGGACACCAAGTGGTGGGCGGCATTATAAGGCCGGCCGCTCCTCGATCCATGCTGAAGCCAGAACCGCTGAATAAGACTGACGCCACATTAGATATCAGTTATTCCAAGACCAAAGTACAAAAAGTCGACAGCAATGTGTTGAGAAACGGGAAAATATTCTCCTATTTCCATGACGCCGATACAATCGATCAAATAAAGGCGCTTCGTACGCAGGTTTTAGCCGGACTCGATAAAGTCAATGGAAACAGCTTTCTGGTGACCAGTGCCAACCCCTCCGAAGGCAAGACGTTCACCTCGATCAACCTTGGAATCAGCATTTCGCAGGAGTTGCATCGTACCGTCCTCATTGTCGATTGTGACTTAAAGGATCATTTCAAAAAGCCACACAAGCAATTTGCACAGGATTTTTTCGGCCTCGAGATAAAGAGTGGCCTTTCCGATTATTTACTGGGTAATGCCGATATTCCCGACATCCTCCTCAATCCTGGAATCGAGAGACTGGTTATCGTACCGGCCGGCACGACACTGGCGAATTCAGCGGAACTTTTAAGTTCTCAAAAGATGGCAGCGCTGGTGCACGATTTTAAAAACAGATATCCATCCGATCGCATCATAATCTTTGATTGTTCCGCCTTGCTGGCGCATACCGACTCCCTGGTCTTATCCAGATATGTAGACGGGATCCTACTAGTGGTGGAAGAAAAACGGACAAGCGTTCAAGATATCCGGAAGGTGATGGAACTGTTGAAAGACAAACCTGTATTAGGATCCGTGATTAATAAAATGAAATAAATTGAGGAAGTCCATCGTAAAAAAAAACGAGTGTCCGGTAAAATTGTCGGCCAACAATAAATTGAAGACCTGTCACCGAACCGGCAACTTGTCATAGAAGACTTCCAACTCCTTGGCGCCCCAACCCGATAAAATGAACAGGCGCTGATACCTGCTGAAAAACATTCGATTTGTTTACAAACCCTGCATCTCGCGGGCGACAGTGCCCGATTTTCATTTCGGAGTAAAAGGAAAACATCATGTATGAAGCTTTTTACGGCTTAAAAGAAAAAGCATTTAACCTTAATCCCGACCCTGAATACTTTTACCTGAGCCGCGAACATGAGAATGCATACGTTCACCTCGAATATGCCATCCGGGAAAGCAAGGGCTTCGCCGTCATTACCGGAGAAGTCGGGTCCGGCAAGACGACCCTGATCAACTATCTTCTCAATAAATTGGAACTCGATATCAATATTGGACTTATCACCAACACGAACATCCCGGCGGCGCAATTCTTGAAAGCCATTTGCCGGGAATTTGAAATCGATTTCGATGCCAACGAAAAAGTAGATATCATGGGCGTTTTTCAGGACTTTCTGCTGGACCGCTACGCCAATAATGAGCGTGTTCTTCTGATCATAGACGAAGCTCAGAACATTACAGCCGAAGCCATGGAAGAGATCCGGATGCTTTCCAATTTGGAGGCGGAAAAAAGCCATCTCATCCAAATTATTTTAATCGGACAGCCGGAACTCAAGTACAAACTGCAGCGCAGCGATCTCAAACAATTTGCCCAGCGCGTTTCTTCCCACTACCATATCAACGGACTGAATAAAGATGAAGTCGGCAATTACATTCAGTATCGATTGAAAATTGGAGAAGCCGCGAACCTCGATATTTTCACTGAAGAGGCAATCGAACTCATCTATGAGCATTCTCTGGGAATCCCTCGAATCATAAATGTGATATGCGATACTGCGCTGGTGTATGGCTATGCCGACGGACAAAAGACGATCGATAGGAGCATAATAGAAACAGTAATTAAAGAGAGAGAGGAAAGCGGTATTTTTTCAGCCCTGGAGATAGCTGGAGCCCCGCCTCCTAAAGAAGCTATGGGCGAAGCAGCCGGGCTGGAAATCAACGGCAACCTACTACAGGCTATGACCACAAGGATCGATTCCCTGGAGGCTATGGTACGCGGACTGCAGGAAAGAATTCAGGATTTAAATAATTTCAAAAATGAACGCGACAACACCATCATCGAACTGTTAAAGATGCTCGAACAGAACTTGAAAAGCCGTATGCGGCTATTGTCATTTGTATCTTCAAAGAAGATGAAAAATTCCGGAAACATGAAGGATCCGGAGGGAACCTCCCAAAAGATATTGTTCGCCAAAAATTAACACCCCGAACCATGATCTCGTTCAACCCGGGATAACGACCAAACCAATTGGAATGGTCGCATGAATGCCTCAATAGAAATTCCGGCAAACCGATTCCGGTCACCCTGCCCCCCCAGCCATTTGCTCTACATGCAGGCCCTATCCTTCGGGCTGAATGCCCATGGGATAGAAGGCTTTGGCTGATTTGTTATTTTTGTGAAGGCGATTCCAGTTCTTGAATTCCAACAGTTTCCTTTTCTTCAACCCCGTCAGTGCGATCTGCTCTACGTTCCGATCGGCATTACCGGATGAGGTGGCAACCATGAATTATCCGATATCAGAAAAAATGCGTTTCCGTCACCAATTCGTATTGGGTCCCTCGTTTATCGATGACTTTCCTACCTGGCAGCAATTCAATCTTTCCAGTCAAAGATGCATAACCGCCCATCCGGATCTCAGCATCTGCCATGCCGCCAGAGGGGATAAATCGCTCACCTTGCTGGGATACCTAATCGATCCCGACCATCCACGGTTAAATGACACCGAGATTATAAACAATCTCCTGGATGGCAGTGACAGTTTAACCTCCTGTATTGAAGCAACCTATGAGCTGGGTGGAAGATGGGTTTTGATCTATAAGGAAGGAGATAATTTTTTTCTGTTTCACGATTGCGCCGGCTTGCGGATGGTTCATTTTACGGATATAAATATAACCAAAGACCTATGGTGTGTATCGCAGCCCGGTCTGATTGCCCGTTCCTTGGGTTATAAACCGGATGAATCTGCAAGAAAATTTATCGATCAACAAAAAACTGTCAGGACAGAATACTGCTGGCCGGGCGAATGCTTTGGTTTCAGGGAATTCAAGCGCCTGCTGCCGAATCACTACCTGGATCTTCGCCTGGGTAAATGTTTTCGATATTGGCCGACACGTAAATTGGATCCTTTGTCATCGGAATTTGCGATTGAAAAAGTATCCCGAAAATTAAAAGGGCTGATGCAGGCGGCAGACCAAAGATTCAACCTGGCACTGGGACTGAGCTCCGGCTGGGATAGCAGGGTGGTTCTGGCAGCCGGCAGAAATATTGCCGACAGGATTTGCGTCTATAACGGTAAAATGTCGGCCATGCCCTCCAATCACCCGGATGTTGTCATACCCCAAAAGCTGACTGAAAAATTAAACATAGACTTCTATTTCATTCCGGCTTCCGGAGCTTTAGAAAAAGATTTTTTAAGAGTGTATGAAGAAACTGCGCCGGATCCCATGATGTCAATTGCCGCCGGGCTGCAGGCCGAACTTCATTTCTTCAAACAAAGTAAAGTGGGGGTTACCGGAAACCTGTTGGAAATCGCTCGTTGTCGCTACCCTACCGAGAAATTAAATGGAGAAGAAATCACAGGCAAATCGCTGGCCGCTTTGATCAAAATGAATGAATGCCCCCTGGCCATTGCCGAATATGAAAAATGGCTTGGGAGTTTAGGTAATATTTATAATATCAATATCTTGGATCTGTTCTACTGGGAGCAAAGAACCGCCAGCTGGTTTGCGGCCAACTGTCTGGTATACAGTATCGTATGGCATGAGGTCTTTTTCCCATTCAATTGCAGAAGTTTTCTGGCGGATTTGCTCGCCGTCGATCCTCAGCAGCGTAAAGGTCCGGATTATCCGTTTTTTCGCGATCTTATTCATTATCTGTGGCCGGATCTTCTCTCAGAACCGATCAATCCGCCGATTCGTAACGGATGGGGAAATAAAATCAAGATGTATCTATCGTCTTCAAAATTCCAGTTTTAGAATTCCAACAGCACCCTCTTTTTTAATCCTGCCAGTGCGATCCGCTCTGTGTTCCGACCGGCACTGCCGGCTGAGGTGGTAACCATGAATTATCCAATATCAGAAAAAATGCGTTTCCGTCACCAATTCGTATTGGGTCCCTCATTTATCGATGACTTTCCTACCTGGCAGCAATTCAATCTTTCCAGTCAAAGATGCATAACCGCCCATCCGGATCTCAACATCTGCCATGCCGCCAGAGGGGATAAATCGCTCACCTTGCTGGGATACATAATTGATCCCGACCATCCACCGTTAAATGACACCGAGATTATAAACAATCTCCTGGATGGCAGTGATAGTTTAACCTCCTGCATCGAAGCAACCTATGAGCTGGGTGGAAGATGGGTTTTGATCTATAAACAAGGAGATAATTTTTTTCTGTTTCACGATTGCGCCGGCTTGCGGATGGTTCATTACACCCATGTGGATATCACCGGGGAACTGTGGTGCGTCTCGCAGCCTGGCCTGATTGCGGATGCCCTGGGGTTTGGTCCCGACAGGGCTGCAAGAGAATTTATAAATCAGCAAAAGTCCATGAGACCGGACCATCGCTGGCCGGGCGACTCTTCCGCTTTTAAGGAGTTCAAGCGACTGCAGCCGAATCATTACCTGGATCTTCACATTGGAAAGTGTTTTCGATATTGGCCGAGTCGCAATTTAGATGTAATGCCACCAGACTTTGCGATTGAAAAAGTATCCAAAAAGTTACAGGGCCTGATGCAGGCCGGGTCACAAAGATTCCAGTTGGCGCTTGGGCTGAGTTCTGGCTGGGACAGCAGGCTGGCATTGGCGGCCTGCAGGAATATCGCCGACAAACTATGTGTCTATAATGGCAGAAAGCCGGATATGCCCTTAAATCATCCGGACATTGTCATACCCAGAAAGCTGGCCCAAAAATTTAAAATTGAATTTCACTGCGTGCCGTCTTCCGGAAGGCCGGATGCAGATTTTCAGCGGCTAATCGAGGAAGCCGCGCCCGATCCAATAATGCAGGTTTTACCTGGATTGCGGGCTGAGCTCAATTATTTTAAACTCGGCAAAGTGGGCGTTACAGGAAACATTTTGGAAACCGCTCGTTGCGACTATTATTTAAAAAACCCCAATAACCAGGAAATCACACCCAAGGTGCTTGCCAAATTTCTGAAAATGGATAAAAGCCCCTTTGGGCTTAGAGAATGCGAAAAATGGCTCGCCGGACTTGGAGATATTTTCAACATCAATATTTTAGATCTTTTCCACTGGGAGCAAAGCTCTGGAAGCTGGTTTGCAGCGAATTGCCTTGCATACAGCATCGCATGGCAGGAAGTTTTTCTTCCGGTCAATTGCAGAAGTTTTCTTGCAGATTTACTCGCCGTCGATCCCCAATTGCGTAAAGGTCCGGATTTTCCATTTTTTCGAGATCTTATTCATTATCTGTGGCCGGGCCTTCTCTCAGAACCCATCAATCCCTCAGTTTGTAACGGATGGAGAAATAAAATCAAGTCGTATGTAGCGCCTTCAAAAATAATCTTTAAGCATAAAGCACCTGCCGCCTGAATTGCATACCCGGCGCAGATAATTAGAGCAGTGCAATAGTACCTTAGCACAAAAAGCCAGGTTGTCTGTCACCGGCAGTTTGGCTTCTTTATATTCCTTCACCGACAGGATCACTCCCCAACTTTTATTCGTATTATAGTATTAGAATGCAAAAAAAATGGGCCTTTGAAAAAAGGCCCATTTTTTTTTGCAGGCTGTATTGTATATAAAACTACACTCGCATGAGGCACGAAAATGTACATCTTAAAGATTGTGCACGTATCAACGACTTCAAATCGCCTTCAATTGCGAAGAACTTTCGAAGCCCCTGGTAAGGAAATAAAAATTATCCACGGATAGAATAGTCTAAATTACTGTAAATTCGACGTTTTATTTTATTCGTAAAAATATGGACTCATTGTGCAGGATTTGGGGGGCTTTTTGGCACTTTTTTTGCTGATACTACAGGCTTTATAGGCAAATCGATAGGCAATTCAAGAGTTAAAGCAGCAAAGGCAAACCTCTCGAAAGGGCGGGACGCAAAGCCTCTGGCCTGGACCCTGATTACTGGATGGCGGCAGGGCTACCTCTTTGATTCAAAACAATTCAAATGGAGGTAGCAGCGGATGATATGTTCAGTATCAGCTCTGATTTCTCGTAGTTCTATTTATCCCATCTTTTCAAAACTGAAAAATATCGAAAAAATCCCTTCATCTCATGCATCGAATCGTCTCTGTGGCGGAATTCAAAAATTTTTGATTCAGCTGACCGCTTTATTTTTGCCCCTGACATTAGCAACGCTTTGTTATTCCGCTGAGCTGACTCTGGCTTGGAAACCAAATAAGGAGGCTGATCTCGCCGGGTATCGCATTTACTACGGCTCCCGCAGCGGAGCTTACTCATACTCCGTGGATTTGGGTAAAAGCACCAGCTGTACTATTTCGAAACTCGTAGAAGGCACCACGTACTTCTTCGTGGCCACCGCTTTTAACACCGACGGAATGGAAAGCGATTACTCCCCCGAGCTGAGTCACACCATTGGCTCTGAAGTTAATCCCGTCTCCGACACGAACCCCGTCACCATGGTAGTTGACAATGACGACAACGGTACATCTCACACCGGAACCTGGGAAGTTTCTTCCGGGCAAAATCCGTATGGCAATAACTCACTGTATAGCAAGAAGGGAACATATTCCTTTGAGGCCGAAGCCGACAGCACTTACGATGTCTCAATTTGGTGGACGTCGAACAGGTACCGCTGCACGAGTGTGCCGGTAAAGATATATGACGGCCAGAACATAATTGACACCGTAGAGGTGAATCAGCGCAGAAACGGTGGCCGGTGGAATTTTCTGGGAACCTATGATTTCAGCGGCACAGCGAAAGTTGTCATCGTTGCTGACAACTGCAACACGAGCGCTGATGCAGTGGAGTTTGTGCCGTAGAGAGGGTTCAGGGTTCAGAGGTTCTGGGTTCTGGGTTCAGAGTTCCGAGGTTCTATGTTCTTTTTCGACTCGGTGAGTCCAGGCGGCCGCTTATTACTTAGTTTCCATCCATAAATGGCCTTTTTGCCCAATCTCTGCGTCAATCTGCGCGCTTGCTTGTGCGGCGTAAAAAAACTACGCCTCCGCGCAAGCGCTTGATTTCCTTGACCTTGGGCAAAAATTCGCATTTCTGGATCGGAAACACCATCAGGTGCCCAGCATTTTAAAGATCCTTTGATGGATGGGCACTACTTAAGTTTCAACTCTATTTCAACTCTGCGGTTGAGTTTTCGACCTCCGGCAGTTGCATTGGAAAATATGGGGTCTTGCGAGCCTAATCCGAAAGTTTCCAACCCGGCTGGATTGACACCTTGGGCTATCAGGTAATTTTTTACAGCGTCCGCTCGATATTTCGAAATTGTTAGATTGTAGCTCTCAGCCCCGGTAGAATCTGTATACCCCTTGATAATGAATTCCCGGTCCAGGTTGTGAACCGCATAATCAGCAATCTTATCGAGTATTTCAAGCGAACCGGCAGGCAAGGTATTTGAATCGTATTTGAAATAGAGAATTTTTTTAAAGGTTGGAAAAGGCCATTCCCGACTGGTTTTCGACTTCGCATCTGAATTATCACTTTCTTTGGCGGTGACGGGCTGTTCGAAATCCGCATGGTGATCAGCGGGTGAATTCGCTGCCGCCTCCTGCGACAAAGAACCGGGTCCGATAGAATTTTCGTCGCTTTCCTGCGGATTATCAGGTGCAACAATTTTATTTTCCTTTATTTTGTGAGTGCTATATTCTTTTTGAGCGATCTCCTCTGTTTTCCACTGAAGCGAGTCTTTTGTCTGGTATTCATATAACAAATAGGATGAGAAAAGAAACAAGATGAAGAATAGCGCTTTGATCCAGAACCATCTTTTAGCGGGCGCAGCGGCGTCGACGGAAGTGATCATTGTTATCTCATTGGCAGCCGTCGCTGCGTCGGGATCCGTTTCTTCGTCGATTGCAGTCCCTTCCTGAATTTCTGCCCCGCAGGCTTTAACGATCGCGGCATTTATCTTTTTTTTTCGATTCGAATATCCCATCCTCAGCGCACGTTCGCAAAGAACGTTGATCAAGTTCAGGTTACCGCGTGAATAAGAAAAGATTTGCTGAATCGCATTTTCTTCGAAAATGGTTTTTCGGGCTCCCACGCTGCTGAGACAATAACGGATATAATCAGCCGTGTCTTCTGCATTCAAGGGCTCGATATGAATTTGGGCCGTGATTTTATCCAAGGTTTGTTTTTCAACCTGCCGTATGGATTCTTCAATCCATTCCTTGCGGCCGACCACCAGAATCGAAATCATCTTTCTGTCATTAAGTTCGATATCCGAGAGGAGCGCCAATTCTTCAAAAAGCCTGGCTTCCGTCCTGTCAGCCTGGTCAACAACCAGCAAAATATCTTTGGCGTTCGAGTGCAGCGTACGCAAAAAATTTCTCAAGTGAACCAAAAAGGCGCTCTTACTGTTAAATTCTTTATCAAATCCCAATTTGACTGCCAGAAAATTAAAAAGATCAAGGCCACGGAGCTCCGGATTTGAAAGCGTGGGGATGGTGAACCGGTTTCCAAGTATATCCGTAATCATCTTTACCAATGTACTTTTTCCCGTACCCGCATCACCGGTTAACAAAATGATCCCTTTTTTCTCCGTTATTGCCTGTTCCAGCATTGCAAAATGGTGGGACACGCCGCCTGCCAGCCACAAACTGGTTTTGTCTCTCTGGGAGTCGAAAGGATTCTCGGAAATATGATAAAAATCTAAATACATGGAAGTCGGAATTTTGGGTTCGGAGGTTCAGGGCAATTCCTACCTGTCCCTTCTGTTAAAATCAAGGTAAAACTTTAGCCGCTGGCGATTAAAATTCGCGGTTGGCAAAAAAGCGCTGAATGTGCTATGATAACAAATAATTCAACTTGCAATTTCAAAGGAATTTGCGATAAGAATGAGATGTAATTGGGATTCACTTTGCTGGTTTTATATTTAAAACAGGGGCGGTAAAATGATGCTTAATTTGAAATTCTTAAAAAAAATGTCGGTCGCCTTTTCAATTCTCGCAATTTTTTCGACATCCGTTGGACTGGCGGCTGAAGTTTCGCTCCTGACTTCCATCCGCCTGAAGCAGGAATATAATGACAATATTTTATATACCCGATCGGATGAAGAAGATGATTTTATTTCATCTGCGATTCCATCCCTGGAGCTCGGCTATCAAACGGAAATACTCGATCTGTCAGCCCTCGCCAGATGGGAAGGATTGCTTTACTGGGACCACTCCGATCTGAATACCATCAACCAACGTTATGGTATGGACGGCAAATACCGCCTGACGGAACGATGGTCGCTGCTGGGGGATGGATTTTACATTAAAGATACCACCCTCGACTCCCAGCTCGAGGAAACGGGCGTGGTTTTTCGACGCCAGGATCGACACAGGCTGAATGCCGGAGCCGGAGCCGAATACGCCCTATCCGAAAGAATCGACCTGGGAACCAATTATACATATCAGAGGACCGATTACAATAGCTCGTCAAGTACCGACACCCAATCTCATTCAATGAGCGTATACTATCAGCGGCGGTTGAAAAATGAAATCGATGTTATCAGCGTTTTCCCGAGATTGGATTACGCGACATCGGATGATTATGACGCCTACAACACAACCTTCAACGTCAGATGGCAGCATCCCTTCAGTGAGACCTTGGACACGTCACTTCTGGCCGGCTTAAGATATACGTATATCGATTATCAAAACGGCCAGGATAACACCACCAACTGGGGAGGTGTGGCGGATATGTGGCTTCGTAAGCGCGGTGAGCTGACCACCGGCCGTGTGGGTTTCAGCAATCAACTTCAAACCTTATCCGATGGATCGATCCGGAATGTGTCGCGCCTGTATGCTGATGCAGATCACCGCTTGTCGCGGCGATTCGGCCTCGGCATCAGAGGCAGTGCATTCTATTCTCGCCTTCTTCAGAGTTCAGGAAACAATGATGACAGAATATATTATGATGTGAGCCCGTCCGCTTTTTATCTGCTGACCGAGCGTCATACCCTGCGGCTAGTCTACAGCTTCAATCAACAATATGCGTTCGATGCCAACGGCGATAAGACAACGGATCGTCAACGCGTCTGGCTTGAGTTAACGTTTAACTTTCCGAATACGTGGTAAAATTCGCACGCTATCCAACCTGAATTTGTAAACAGCCCAACACGCGATCGCGCGTTCGTCTCCGGGCTGAACTTCAATGGGTTCTTCCTAAAAGACATCGGCTTCAAGTCGGGATCTTTCCGCGACTTGAAGCGGTGTTCATAATCTGATATCATCCCCGCGTAGGCTCGGTTGAGGGACAAGACACATCCCAATCGGCCAAATCCGCTTCCAGGTTAGAGAAAGATGAAAAAAGGATATTCATCTGACTAGGGGCATCATTCCGCTGTCCAACCTAAGATAAAGCTAAATGACATTGAGGAGGATTTTTACGGTGGCTAAAGCAAAAATTAGCATAATGGGCCTGATCCTTTCAGGCATCATAATATTTGCGGCTGTGAGCGTGGACTTGATTTTCGCCGCCGATGTCAAGCGTATTGCCGTACTGCCTTTTAAAATCAATTCGGAAAAAGACCTGTCTTTTTTAAAAGATGGCATTTTTGATATGCTTTCCACACGCCTTGCCGAAGAAGGCCAGGTGGAAGTGATCAGCCGTGCCAGGGTGGACGAAGCCCTGCAAACGGGGGCAAAATCCGGAACCATAAATGAAGCGATCGCCCACAGCATCGGCACCGACCTGAATGCGGATTACGTTCTTTTCGGCAGCTTGACGGTTCTGGGTCAAAACGTGAGTATTGATACTAAAATGGTGGATGTTTCCGGCGCTAAACCCACCATGACCTTTTTCGACCAGAGTCAGGATTTGGGTACTGTTATTACAAAAATCAACCTGATGGCCGCCGAAATAAGCAATAAAATACTGGGCCGACAAACCGAAGTCGCAACATCTTCACCGTCATCAGCAGCACCTGTGTCCCCATCTCAACCGGCCGAGAAACCAAATGTTCACGCCCACCCGGAAAGCGTTTTAAAAAAAGATGGGTTTGTGGACCACGCCAAAGGGGAAACGTCCGATTCTGCCGGAATCATACTGGGAACGGCGCGGGAGACTGACGTCCAGTTCTGGAAAAGCGCCAATTTCAAGTTCCTGATCAACGGTGTTTCGCTTGGCGATGTAGACGGCGACGGCAACATCGAAACCGTGGCGATCACCCCCCATTCGGTTATCATCTTTCGTTATTTGAACGGTGCTTTCAGCAAAATTATTGAAATCGATGAAGGCAGTAACTACAATTTAACCGCCATCGATGTCGCCGATGTCAACAACAACGGCTATGCCGAGTTATTCGTCACCAGCTTCAATTCAAAAAAAACCATGCTGAATTCATACGTGCTCGAATTCGATGGCAAGACTTTTGGCAAAACCGTCGATGACAGCCACTGGATTTACCGGGTCGCGGACACATCAAACCGCGGCAAGGTCTTGCTGGGACAGAAGCCCCGACTCGGCGATTCTTTTTCAGGCGCAGTTTATGAAATGCAGTGGCAAGGCGGTGAATATATACCCACGGATGAAATCAAAACCCCCCGGCACACGAATCTACTGGGTTTGACGATTGGTGATATTCTCAGCAAAGATCATGAGAATACCGTTGCTTATCGGGAAAACGATCATATCCAAATAATCGATTCATCCGGCAAAGCCGTATGGGAAAGCTCGGATAGATATGGCGGAAGCATGATGTATTATGCTGCTCCCCTCGACGACCGGGGTCAGGTTGAAAATAAAAAATACTTTCCGATGCGATTGCTGGCATGGCAAAGCCCCACCGCCGAGGGAAACGAAGTAATCGCCGTCGAAAACCATGATTTGACCGACAGAAAAATGGCATATCGAAAACTGACCCAAACACACATCGAGGCTTTTACCTGGGACGGCGTCGGCCTGCGACCTTCCTGGAAAACGCGCACAATGACCGGCTACATTCCGGATTACTATGTCGGCGACTATGACAATGACGGGCAAGTTGAGCTCATTGCCGCCCTGGTACTGTCAGAGGGAGATGTTCTTTTGATCAGCGAACCGAAAAGTACGATCATTGCATATGAGTTAAGCAGTCCGGCGAAGCCGGCGCCTCAACAGTGATATTTTCTGAACGCACAATGTTATGAAACCAAAAACCAAGACAAACTCAAGTAGTACAGGTCAAAAAAAACCGGACCAAATTTCTCATTTAAAAGGACCGATTTCCGACCACGTCCGGATCGAGAACCGAAGCATTGCCCTTCACAGGGCAGTGGCAGAACGTATCTGCACAAACCCGGAATTGTTGGAGAAAGCCCGAAAAAACTTGCAAAATTACCTCGAACTGAACGCCCGGGAAAACACAACGGTGCCGGAAGCTCTATCGGAATGGCAGGAAATTTTATGCAACACATCGCTGAAGGACATTCTGGCATTCCTGATATCAACCGGTGAAAGAGCCTCCAGGCTGAGGCAATCCAGCCCCTTTGCGGGTATCCTGACCAATAGGGAAAGATGGAAGATCTATGAAGCGTACCGACCTGGAGCATATTATTCGAGCCGCGGGCAGCATCGCTCAAGATGATGAAATCGTCATCGTCGGTAGTCAGGCGGTTTTGGGACAATATCCCAATGCGCCGGAAGCATTGCTGAGATCCATGGAAGCCGACATATACCCGAAAAAAAAGAGCCATCTTGCGGATCTGGTCGACGGCAGCATCGGGGAGCTTTCCCCTTTCCATCAGACCTTCGGTTATTATGCGCATGGAGTGGGACAAGAGACGGTTGTTCTGCCTGATGGCTGGGAGCAACGGCTGATTCCCATAAAAAATGAAAACACGGCCGGCATTACCGGATGGTGCCTGGAGATACACGATCTGATTATCGGCAAGTGCGTGGCTGGGCGGGAAAGAGACATCGAGTTTGCCGCCGAGGCCATTAAACAGGGCCTGGTACAACAGCGTACTTTAATGGCAAGAATCTCGGGGCTTCAGGTCGAGGAATCTGTTAAAAAGAGCATCATCAGGCAATTAAAAAGATCCTTCCACGACTCCCGGCTCGACGGTGGCGCGGAAAACGCCTGAAATCACAATAAATGGAGGGTACGGTCCTTTTGCGTTTCGCGGTTTTACCAGAGTTTCAGATGAACGGAGGCCGCTGGGTGAAAAGCAGCCAGTCTGATCAAAGACAGAAACTTTAAAATAAAGCGAATATCGAACCGCGGAATATCGAATGTCGAAGGAAGGAATTGGACCCATTTTACCCCCTCCCTCAATCCCTCCCACCAGGGGAGGGAAGCTGTCTCCTCTCCCTTGACGGGAGAGGCCGGGTGAGGGTGATAAAATGGCAAAATGCCTTTTTAACCCAGAACCTTGAACCTGGAATTTGTAGTTTCACACAAGTTCCCAACAACACAAAAAACCCGAAGCGAACGTGCTCCGGGTTTTTTATTTTGCTATTTTGCAGTCCTAAGCGATTGGAAAAAGCTTATCAGAAGTCAATCTGCCATTTGGCGCCTGCATATAGTGTGTCTGTGGTATTGTTGCCGGCATAGTTTTGGTCTCCCTCGAAGTAACCAACTTCAGGAATGATATAGACACCCGGAGCCAGGGCGACAACAGCCTGCACATAGGCGGACCACGGTTTTGATTTGTCATTTCCATTCGGATAGTTCGAATCCGGATCATCGTAGCGGTAACCGAAACCGCCCTCGAACGTCAGCATGTCGCTGACCTTCAGGCCCGCCACCAGAGCGCCCATGAAGGTGTTGACGTCTTCGGTGCCATCGTCGCCGTCCCATGCGGCATTTGCACCTTGGTTGTTTAAGTTGCCCGGAAGACCCCAGTTGGCGCTGCCGATGTTCTGGCCATAACTGGCGGCCGCTTTGACGTAGCCGGGACCGAAATTAAAACCGGCGTTTGCGCCGACGGTCCAGCTGGTCACGCCAATATTGTTCGTGTCGCCGGGGTTGGTAGCAGACGTAACATCTTTAAGTCTGTAATAATTGTAGCCACCCTGGACACCGAAATCGAAGGCATCGAAGCTCGTGCCCCACTTGGCTTCGAGCTTGGGGATGTACCGTTGGACATCGCCGTCGGTTGATCCCTGAGCGGTTGTTCCGTCAAGCTGTCCGGTTCTCGGGGAGATCAAAGCGACTTCAAAACCGCCGAATGCCAGAGAGATCTGGCCTACGCGGCTGCCGTACTGAGTACCGATACCCAGCAAACCGAGGTCCTCACCAAACACCTGACCGGAGATGAACTGCGAAACCGGCGTGTAGTCTTTTCCGACTTTGAGTTCGCCGGCGCCGAAACTCCAGATGCCGTAGAGTCTACGAGACGAAACGGAGGCTTCATTGACACCGAACTCAAAGCGGGCTTTGAGATGTTCCGCTTTGACATTGGCGCCGACCCGGCTGTTTCCCTGAAAATCCCATGCCAGTTCGGAGAGTGAGTCTGAATTGGCGCCTGGAGGGGGGGTTGATTTATAATCGTCGGATACATAGAAGGTGGCCATACGGGCACTGCCGTAAAAATTCCAGTCCACCGCCATGGCCGGTACGCTGAAGCATACCAGTGCGATTGCCGCCATAAGTATAGTAAATTTCTTCATCTAAATTTTCCTCCTTAACGTGGAAAGTGTACACCAGATTTGCCTAATAATTTCTGTTTTGCCTAACAACACATGAAAATGCCCTGTAATTACGGTGACCTTCACCTCCTTTCCAGGCAGAAATATACCCGCCGCAACAGCATTTTGGGGTAGCCAACCCCGGTTGATATCCTAATAATTTCTTTCTTTTGCTGCTGCGAAGTGTATGTTAACAGAAGCTTAGAATGGAAAAATGGGTAAGTCAAGAAAATTTTTATAATTTTTTTTGTTTTTTTAATATCGGTCTCAGCAAAAACTTTAAAAGGATATCGTCGGAAGATCGAGGTTCTTTAATTATTAAGGCATTGGTGTCAATTATGCATTTTTTCACCGATATCTTTCCACCCTTCTCTTGCGAGCCAGTTTAATATCCTCATCAATGTCCCCCGGACCCGTTTTGACTGTATTCCGGTATTTAAAAAACTGTTTTTGTGCCGGCAAAACAATGATTTTACCTTGTTCAACTTTCCATTCCAGGGTGTCGTGAATGGAAAGCTTGAGACGTTCAAGCACTGCTTTTGGAATAGTTGTTTGGAATTTGGATGTAATCACGGATTGCATCGTCTGAAACCTCCCGGTTTGTGATCCTTACAAAACTGAAATATGGTAAGAATTATTATTTGTCAATTACTTTACCGGCTATTCGCCGATGCGTACCGAGCCATCAATTTTCGTGACATTTTTCGGCTCGTGGCTAACAGTCATCGTTTAAACCAGTTTTCGACTTTCAAGCCTTTTATTCTCGAAAAATGCCGGGTGTTGGCAGTAACGACCGTACACCGATTGGTCAGGGCAGAGGCCGCTATCAACACATCTTCCATGCCTATCGATCGGCCGGCCTTGCGCAAATCTGCAAGAATGTCCCCGCAAACCAGGGCTTCCTTTTCTCCGACCGACAGTATTTGAACCCGCGAAACGATTTCTTTATTTATCTTTTCCCAGAAAGGTTCGAAATCATCTCTAAGGGCACTTCCAAACCGCAGTTCCATAATGCAGATAGAGGACGTGAATAAAACACGGGCGGACTTCGAACGCAATTGGGAAACCAATTGTGGATTGGGACGCTTTTTTATCAGTTCACTCAGGATATTCGTGTCGAGCAGGTACATCAATTGTCTTGGATTTCTTTCAAGATTCTCGGTATATGTTTCGCTCGTGCCTTCAGAATCCCGTCTATGGCATCGAAAAATGGATCGTCATCCTTGAGCCACCCCTTGGCGTCACTCAGGTGCTTATCGGTTTCATCGGCCGGAACCAAGCGCGCCATGGGTTTACCTCTTTTCGTAATCAGAACATGCTTTTTGCCGAAGGCTACCTGGCCTATCAACTCTGAAAAGTGTTTTTTCGCTTGGGCAATATTTAGTGTCGTTTCGTTCATGGCCATCTCCTCAGTTCACTTTTATAGTCATGTTGACTCAAAAGTTAACACTTGTCAATCGGTTTCCTTCGCTGCACTTACATACGCAAGGCCTGCACCTAAAAAACAACCGATCTGATCGAAAAAGATATTTCCATGATCGCGACAAGACGTCAAGAGGCCAAGATTATTTCTTTAATTATTCGCTTTGCGTCTTTGCGCGAGAATAATTATTCAAACTATATTGGGCGCTTGACATCCACCCTGTACTGGTGTACATATTTTAAATGCCGAAAAAAAGACATTACGGTCAGAAGCGCTGCAGATTGTTTAATTGCCCAGATTGCAATTGAAAGCAAACTGTTATTGCTGCATAACGACCAGGACTTTGAAGCCATTACAACAGTGGCGCCTCTAAAATTTTTAAATACGAAGTCATGGCAATGAGGCGAAGTCCGTTGGTCTCAAAAATAACGGCCAACCATCTGTTTCCGGTCGCCCTTTTGTTTGTGGTCTGTATCGCTCTCTACCTTAATTCCCTGTCCAATGGGTTCGTTTTCGACGACTATGCCGTCATCATTGAAAATAAACACATTCAGCATCCGCTTGAAAGCTTTCCTTCCTTCTTCAATCATTCCTATTTCAGCGTTGCCGCCGGCGAGTCCAGTTATCGGCCCGTCGCCACCTTATCCTACTATTCAATCTATGCAGTCGCGGGATTGAATCCGTTTTGGTACCATCTGTTCAGCCTTTTTTTACATGCCGCGAATGTCATTTTAATATACCTGCTGGCCGGATTGATCCTTAAAAACCGATTGACGGCATTGATTGCCGCGGTCTTGTTTGCCTGTCACCCGGCGCTCACGGAAGCCGTGGATTGTATTTCCTATAATGAGGATCTCTTAGCGGCTTTTTTCTATATTTTGGCCCTTATATTTTACCTCAGGTTAAGATCGACCGAGCCAAATCCATCTATTAAGTATTACACCCTATCCCTGTTTTTTTTCTTGCTGGGATTGTTTTCCAAGGAAATGGCAATTACCCTGCCGGCGATTATTTTGCTCTATGATGTGAGTTTCAGAGACGAAGCCGATCAACAATCATTCTCTTTTAAACTGATCATTAACACCATCAAGGATAGAGGGCTTGTTTATTCAGGGTTTATGGCCGTCGGGCTGTTTTATCTGTTTGTTCGATTTTTCCTTTTGGTCAACCCGGAGCACTCTCTAAAACCTTTTTCCGGCAGCCTGTTGGATCGGATCATATTCCTGCCCGCCCATATTTTCAGCTTTATCAAGCTATCATTTTGGCCGGTAAAATTAACCGCCGATTATGTGGTTCCCTATCCGCCTCATTATTTTTCAATTTCAAATTTTATCGGGGTGTTGTGCGTTGCAGGCTTGGTTGTTCCGAGTTTTTTTATCTTCAGGCATTCAAGGAAATTTTTTTTTGCAACCTGGTGGTTTCTCATCACCCTTTTTCCAGTCTACAACCTGATTCCCATTTATAATCCGCTTGCCGAACGATACCTGTATCTCCCTCTGATCGGGTTTTGCATGGCGCCGGCGCTTGGCGTTAATTTCCTCAAAAGCAAGCAATTCTTCCGTAAGGCACCGGCCAACGCCTTATTGCCGATGGCGATAGTTGCTATACTCAGTTTTTATTCAGCGGGTACAATTGCACGCAATCGGGATTGGAAAGACAGCCTCACCCTGTGGTCGAAAACGGCCCTCACTTCACCAGACAGCAGTACCGCCCACGGGAGCCTGGGACGGGCCTATCAGGATCGGGGGCAATTGAAGAAAGCCATTCGCGAATATGAAAAGGCCATCGAGATATTTCCCGACAACTATAAGGCCTATTACAATCTCGGTGTCATTTATGATCTGCAAGGGGCTTTAAAAGAGGCTGAAACAAATTATAAGAGCGCAATTGATATAAATCCCGCATTCGTCAACGCGCGCTTTAACCTCGGCAATATTTATCATAAGCAGGGACTGTTGAGCGAAGCGATGCATCAATACCGTACGGTGACGGAGCTCGATCCCGCAGATTTCGAGGCCCGCAACAATCTCGGCGTCGCCTATGCCGCGCAGGGGAAGTTAAAACAAGCGATGGCAGAATGGAAGAAGGTTCTGAAAATGGATCCGGATAATAAAAGTGCAGCGGATAACATAAACAAGGCAAAGAAAATGCTTGAGTAGGCGTGAACATTGAATGCCGACCCAGTACCAGAACAATTTAAACGATCCGCTTGAATGATTTCTCGAGAGTGCTGAGTTCCCAACGAATCCAGGTAGGGCGCCCGTGGGGGCAATGGGAAGGGTTGCGGCAATCATCGATTTGGGCCAATAGGGCGCTCATCTGCGGGCCCGACAGTACCTGACCGGCCCGGATGGCGCCATGGCATGCCATTATCATGCGGCATTCGTCCAGCATTTGCGACAGATCGGGCGCAGTGCCGGCCTCGACGGCTTTTTCGACGATTTCAACCACCAGCGGCTTTACCTCGCGTGCCGCCAGCAGCGACGGGACGGATTTAACCACAAAAGTGTTGCCGCCAAACGGTTCGATCTCCATCCCAAGTTGCGCTAAATCCGGCCCGATCCTTTCCAGAACACCGGCTTCCCTGTATCCCAGCTCAATGGATTCCGGAATGAGCAGTCGTTGAGCGGTTTTCGGTGCTTGAGTTGCCCGTCCACTGAATTGTTCAAAAAGAATGCGCTCGTGCGCCGCATGCTGATCTATCAGGATCAAGCCTTCCTCCGCCTCGCATACAATATAGGTAGCGTGAAACTGGCCCAGGATGCGCATGCTTGCGAATCGCTTCTTCGGCCAGATATCGTTCTGGGCCGGGCGCGTATCGAGTTGCAGGTTGCGGGTGTCGGATTGCGGGTGGTGGGTGGTGGGTTGCGGGTCGCGGGTTGCGGGCCGTGGCCTTCCCTTTTCCGATTCCGCATCCCGCAATTCCCAATCCGTCCCGAATTCCGACCTCCGACCTCTCCGACCTCCGACCTCCGACCTCTGATCTCCGACCTCCGCTTCCCGCCTTCCCCATTCCGAATTCCGCATACCGAATTCCTGAACCCCTGTCTCCGCCACCCGATTTTGGGTTCCGGAATCCGGGGTTTCAAAGATCTTCCCGCTCCCACCCCGGCCCCACCCCGGTCGATCGACTGCGATCAGTGTCTGGTCGACCGCCCGCTGGACGGCCGCATGCACTTCCCGCTGCCTGGCAAAACGAATTTCGCTCTTGGTGGGATGAACGTTGACATCTACCTCGTCGAACGGCACGTTGATAAACACGGCAGCCAACGGGAACTGCCCCTTTACCAGTCTTTGGGAGTATCCTTCAAACAGGGCATGCTGGACCGTCCTGTCACGAACGAATCGACCGTTAACATAAATAAACAAGCCCCTGGATGTACTCCGGGATGCCCGTGGGGAAGATATCCAGCCCCGAATCGAAACGGCATCGCTCTGAAACTCGATGGGATGCAGGCTGTTTTTCAGGTCGCCTCCCAGTACGTCGACCATCCTGTCGAGCGGGGTCGATGCCGAAGGCCAGTCTTTGGCAACCTTATCATTGTGGGTAAGACGGAACTGAACCTCGGGGTGTCCCAAGGCGATGCTGGCGACCAGATCGCCGATATGGCCCATTTCCGTTGCGATGGTTTTCAAGAATTTCCTTCTGGCCGGCGTATTGAAAAAAAGCTGTTTAATCGTGACCATCGTGCCCACAGGGGCCCCGGTTTCGCTGACATTTTTTATCTTTCCGCCTTCAACGAGTATCTCCGTGCCGATATCCGAGGATCCTTCCCGGCTGATGAGACAGAACCGTGAAACCGACGCAATGCTGGGCAGAGCTTCGCCTCTGAAACCAAGCGTGTGGATGCGAAAAAGATCCTGGTCGCTATAAATCTTGCTGGTGGCATATCGTTCCAGGGCAAGCAGGGCATCATCACGGCCCATGCCGCATCCGTTGTCAGCTATCCGGATCAGGGACCGCCCGCCCTTTTCGATATCAACCATAATCCGGGTGCCGCCTGCGTCCAGGGCATTTTCCACCAGCTCCTTGACCACGGAAGCCGGCCGTTCGACCACCTCGCCGGCTGCGATTTTATTGGAAAGGATCTCGGGTAAGATTTTTATTTTGGACATGGGATTATTGGTGTTTGGTGTTTGGTGTTTGGTGTTTTGTGTTTGGGTGTTTGGTGTTTTGTGTTTGGGTGTTTGGTGTTTGGGTGTTTGGTGTTTTGTGTTTGGTGTTTGGGTGTTTGGTGTTTTGTGTTTTGTGTTTGGTGTTTGAGTGTTTGAGTGTTTGGCGTTTGGGAATCTCTGCTAAATTCGATTCTAAAGGATTTTTCTATGGCAATGCTATTTTTTTTGGTCAAAAGATTTTAAATATGCATTTAGGCTGGGCCCCAGCTGATCCAAGAGTTGGTTCAGATTTATCTTTTGGGAATCATTCAATAGATTTCGTTGCCTCGACCTTCGCAGCCAATATTTGGTTTCATTCAAGGAACCTCTGGAGATTCTGATAAACCGTTGATTTTCACGAGGTGTACCTCTTCCGGCACCTTCCGCAATATTGGCGCCAATACTGTCGGACGAATTCACAAGTTGCTTGCCGATAGTAACTTTTGCAAAATAATTCCATTCGTTAACGATCTCCCAAATCTCATCTGATAATCGCTCCGCTAACCTGAATACCCTTAAATCTTCAAAAGGCCGAAAGGTCATTTCCTCCATCTCTCCACTAAGCAACAAAACACTAAACACCAAACAACTAAACACCAAACAACTAAACTAAGCCCTGTTTTTTCCAAGCAAATTTGACAAATACTCCGCATCCGCGGGTGACAGATTGAATTTAAAACATGCTTCTTCAATCAACTTGGAATTCTTTTTAGCGGGACCATATTGGCGCTCATCGGAAATCCATTTGACGGCTTTTCGCAAATTTTCGCCTTCAGGCTGAACGGTTGTCATGGTAATTATCCTTTGCTTAAATTCAATTCTCACCACGAAGAGTACGAAGAACACGAAGCAATTATAAAACCATCCGCTTGATGCCATTTTTCATTTGGGTCCTTCGTGGTCCTTCGTGGTCAATTTTTTCAAATTTTGGGCTTTTTCTTATGATACTCCGTTGCGCTTTCAAAAGCGTATCCAACCTTGAGAAGCATTTGCTCGTCAAAGTGATTTCCCAGGATCTGCAGCCCGATGGGAAGTCCGTCCGTCGTAAAACCACAGGGCACCGACATGCCGGGAATTCCGGCCAGATTGGCCGATATTGTAAATATATCAGATAGATACATTGTTAGGGGGTCGTCGGATTTTTCACCTATTTTAAAAGCCGCTGTGGGCGCCACCGGACAGACGATGACATCGCAGGTTTTGAAAGCCCTACGGAAATCGTCGGTAATGAGCGTGCGAACCTGCGATGCCTTGCCATAATAAGCATCATAATATCCAGCCGACAGGCAATAAGTGCCGATGATGATCCGCCGTTGAACCTCCGGGCCGAATCCGGCCGAACGCGTGCGGCGATACATATTCATCAGGTCCTCAGGGTGGTCACTGCGAAATCCATATTTGACACCGTCGTATCTGGCCAGGTTGGAACTGGCTTCCGAAGGTGCAATGACATAGTAAACGGCCACCGCATATTTAGTGTGGGGCAGTGAGATCTTAATCCGTTCGGCGCCCAGGGATTCAAGCACCTCCACCGCATGGTCAACCGACGCCAGCACGGCGGGATCCAGTCCTTCGGGGTCACTGTATTCTTCCGGAATGCCGATGGTAAGCCCCTTCAAACTGCTTCCGAGGGATGCCGTATAATCAGGGGTCTCCCGGGAAACGGAGGTGGAGTCGGCCTTGTCGTATCCGGCAATGGCACTCAGCATATGGGCGCAATCGGCCACATTGCCGGTGATCGGTCCGATCTGATCACATGAAGATGCGAACGCAACCAAACCGAAACGGGATACCCGGCCGTAGGTGGGCTTCAGTCCGACCACACCGCAATGGGACGCCGGCTGCCGGATGGAACCCCCGGTGTCCGATCCCAGTGCACCCAGGCACATATCCGCCGCCACCGCGGCGGCAGACCCCCCGCTGGAACCGCCGGGTATCCGGGCCGGGTCCCAGGGATTGCGGGTAACTTTAAACCGGGAGTTCTCTGTGGAGGACCCCATGGCAAATTCATCCATGTTGAGTTTGCCGACGATCACCGCTCCGGCATCCTTCAGTTTGCGGATAACCGTCGCGTCATAGGGAGGTACAAAATTTTCAAGTATTTTCGATCCGCAGGTGGTTGGAAACATCCGGGTGCAGATGAGATCCTTGATTGCGAGCGGTATCCCGGTCAGCGGTAGGCATTTTCCCTTCGAAATCGATTGATCCGCCTCATCGGCCTGCCGCATGGCAAGTTCTTCGGACCAGGCAATATAGGCGTCAACCTTCGATTCGACGGCCGCGATTCTGTTCAAGACCGATTGCGTCAACTCCCGGGAGGATATTTTTTGGGCCTTTAAAAGCTGATGGGCTTCGCTAATGGTCAACTCATGTAGCTCCACGATTTAACTCTCCTAGTTCCATTGATGGCATTGAAAAACAATAAATTGAAATGAATTTCCTAATCCCAGGCACCCGCATTCCGCCTTTCAACTTCCCCATTCCAACCCTATCCCACCACTTTCGGCACGACAAAATTCCCCTCTTCCCGTTCGGGAGCGTTGGCAAGGGCCTGTTCCGGTTCCAGGGACTGTCCCGGCTCGTCTTCCCGGAATGCATTGGTCAGTGAGATCGCGTGTGAGGTCGGTTGGATGCCTTCCGTGTCGATCTCATTGAGCTTTGCGACATATTCCAGAATATCGCCAATCTGCCCGGCGAATTTCTCGATAGACGCTGCATCCAGATCCAGCCTTGCAAGATCGGCGACGTGCAAAACTTCTTCTTTGGTGATTTTCATAAATCCGCCTGTTTTATTTCTCAACGATTATGGGTTTCATGCCTGCTCGTTTCAGCCTGTCAACGGTATGGTGAGTGTCTGCTTTGGTCTTGAATTCTCCAATCCGGACCCGATACCAGATACCTTTTCCAGGTACCTTGCCAATGGCCCGATGCGCTTGAAAGCCCTGCTTCTTGAGGCTTGCCACCAGCCGGTCGGCGTCCTGACGGTCTTTCATCGAGGCCGCCTGAATTGTGTAGGTAACCCCCGCCGGGTTGGATTTGCTGTCGGAATCCGTCCGCTGTTTGCCGGCCGGGGATTCCGGCCGGTCTTCGGATGGGACTTTTTCACTGCTATTTTCGTTGCTGGCATCACTTTTTTCAGCCGCAGATTCGGTTTTCTCGACGGGAGTCTTTACGGGAGCTTTATTATCCGAAGCAGGATTTTTCAAAGTGTTCAATTGGCGATCGCCCCGATTGTCTTTCAGGGCTTCGTAAAAATCGAGCATGGTTTTATCCTTGGGGGCCCTTGATTTCCAATCCGCTTGCAACTGCTCATTGTTCATGAGTTTTTCCCTGGCAGCCTCCAGTTCCTTTTGAATAGTGGCGATGTTGAATTTGAGCGGCGCCGTTCCCCGACCCACCAGCACGCCAATAAAAAACATCCAGGCACAAAGGATGAACGCAACGCAGGTCCAGCCGGCGACAGCTCTGCGGCTCATCACGAAAAACGGCTTTTGGTCCAGGGATACTTTTTTATTTTTTTTCATCAGCCCATTCATTTTTATTGCCGTAACCTTAATTCATAGAGGCTTTTGCAAGTCAAGTCAAGCAGCGTTTCCCGGCATGGGGAAGGCCAACCATCATGCGGGCTGGCAGGCGGTTGAAAATTCCATTTGATCGGAATGGAAACAAATGCTCAAACCCGATATTTTAGTTTGTTAAAGAACATAGATGTGGTATTTTCCCGGGATAAAATCCGAACAAATTAACACAGGGCTCGTACTCGAATAAGGAAATGAATGCCAATTGAATGGTGTGAGCATTAAAACCCGAAAGTGGGAGCTGGATCTGAGCATTGTCGTTCCGCTTAAAAATGAAGGGCAAAATGTAGCTCCCTTGAAAGGTGAGATCGAGGCCGCCATGTCGCCTTTGCCCTATTCCTGGGAATGCCTGTGGATCGATGACGGCTCGGCCGACGATACGCTGGCGCAAATTCAGGGTTTCAACCGGGAGAATCCCAACCACCACTATTTGGCCCTGGCAGCCGCCGGCGGCCAGTCAGCCGCACTTCACGCCGGGTTTTCCGTCGCCAGGGGGGCCCTCATTTTGACCCTGGACGGGGACGGACAAAACGATCCCGCTGATTTTGCGCGTCTTATCGAACACTTAAACCAGGAAAACTGTGATCTGGTAAACGGCGTGCGATCCAACCGCAGGGACTCCTTCACCCGTAGGATGTCTTCGCAGATAGCGAATGGATTTCGCAACTGGTTGACTCAGGAAAACATTACGGACGTCGGCTGTTCTTTGCGGGTATTTCGCCATGAATGCGTCGAGTGCATTATTCCATTTAAGGGGTTTCACCGCTTCTTGCCCACCCTGATCCGAATGGCCGGCTATAGCCAAATTACCCAAATACCGGTGAACCACCGTCCGCGAAAATTCGGTCGTACGAATTACGGCATTAACGATCGGCTGTGGGTCGGACTGGCAGACACCTTTGCGGTGCGCTGGATGCAGAACCGAAGCATAACGGCGGATGTAAAGTCGACATCTTTCTCAAGGGAAACGTTGAAAAACAATGAATAAATTATGGCTGGGGCTGGGATTTTTTGCCCAGATCATGTTTTCGGCCAGGTTTCTGGTCCAGTGGCTTGCCAGTGAGAGGGCCGGCAAAAGCATCATGCCGCTCGCGTTCTGGCACCTGAGTATCGCCGGCTCGATATTGCTGCTGGCCTATTCCATCTATCGAAAAGACCCGGTTTTTATTCTCGGCCAATCCTTGGGAATTTTTATTTACAGCCGCAACCTGTACCTGATATACCGCGAAAAAAAGATGGCTTCCGGGCAATGATGATTGAAAATCTTTTCGAACGGGCAACCCGCCGGCATGCCGTGATCGTTCTGATATTTATCTGGTTCGTATTCATCGCCCTGCCCATCGGAAACCGTGGCCTGTGGGCTCCGGATGAACCCCGCTATGCCCAGGTCGCCTGGGAGATGTCCCGCTCGCAATCCTACCTGATTCCCGTCATGAACGGCGAAATTTATGCTGAAAAGCCACCGCTGTTTTTCTGGCTCACCATACTGGCTGCAAAAATCAGTTCATTTGAAACCGCCGGCCGCTGGGTATCGGCCTTTGCGAGCCTGGGCTGCATTTTGTTGACGTATTTTCTGGGACAAATTTCGGGGAACCGGAAGATCGGATTCACCGCCGCCTTGATTCTGATGACCTCCAGCCTGTTCACTCTCCTGATGTATACCGGCAACATCGATACGACCCTGACGTTTTTGACCACCCTGAGTCTGTTTTTCTTTATCAGATGGGAGCGGGCACACCGGGTTCGATATCTGATATTCGCCTATATTGTCTGTGGTATTGGAATTCTGGTGAAAGGGCCGGTGGCATTGTTGCTCCCCTGGCTGGCGTACGCCGCCTGGGAGGTCAGCAAATGTTTCCGGCATGAAAAGCCGGCCTGGTGGCCGCTGCTGTGGGGCCCGTTGCTGGCACTGGGAGTTGCCGCGCTGTGGGTGGCTCCGGCCTGCATCGCCGGGGGCCCGGAATATACCCGGATTATCCTGTTCAAACAGCAGATGGGCCGCGCCCTTGAGGCCTATGTTCATCGGCGGCCCTGGTACGATTACCTGCTGGTATTCCCGCCCAATGCCCTTCCCTGGTTCGTGGTTCTGATCGGCGCCGTCGGCGAGGTAAAAAATCTGCTTAAAGAAGGAAACAAACCGATCGTTCTGTACGTCATCTGGTTTTGTGTTATTTTTATATTTTTTTCCCTGGTATCCAGCAAGCGGGAGCGTTACCTGCTGCCGATTTATCCGGTGTTCAGTCTGCTGGTCTCCCATGCCCTCTCAAATTGGAGCGCGCGCAATGAGGCCTGCCTTTCCCTTAAAATTGCCGCCGGGATAACCGCTCTGGGTGCCGTCGCGCTGCTGATTTTCCCGTTTCTACAACCATTTCTAAAAGGTCCTTATCCCGAATTGGAAATTTTCCGGCTTTCCGTTGGCGACTGGCGCTTGTGGGGGCTGATCAGCCTGTGCATCGCCGCCGTGGGATTCAGCTGGGCGGGGTTCCGGCTGATAAAAGCGAATCGGCACCTGGCGGCAAGTCATTTTGTCGCACTCGCCTTCCTTCTGATCGCAGCCGGCGGTCAGGCTTATTACATCCCGTATATTGACCCGGTGAAATCCGCCCGTCGGGCATCGCAAATCGTCCAGCGGCTTTTGCCGCCGGAAGGCCGCGTTGCATTCTACCGCCGACGCTTCGACAACGGCTGGAATTTCTATCTGAACAGAGCAAAAATTCCCGTGATCACCGACGACCGGATCAGCCGCGAACAACCCCGCTATGATGTGATCATTCTAAAAGAAAAGCATCTGCCCCTGTTGAAAGCGGTGCTCAAAATGGACAACTATCGCATTGCCGCCATCGAACCGGTGGGCAGCAATCGTTTCGTCATATTGAATTACGATGGTCCCGGAAAAATTGGGGGAGGAGCCGGCAAAAAGGCGTTTTGATATTCATTGACAGGCCCTAACTTTTCACGAGCCAAGATTGACAATCTCGTAAAAAGTCCCCTTCCGTCATGCCGGTCCTGAATCAAGTTCAGGATGACGGATCCGGCATCCTGAAGCTGTTGAAATCACTGGATTGCGGCGTTCGCCACAATGACAGGAAGGATTTACCGACTTTTTACCAGTTCATCAAGATTGACGACCCGCTCATAATCGGTTGTGAAACGGCGCCAAACGTTTCATCGGCGCCAGAATAATTGCAAAGTGCCTCTTGCCAACGGCCGTATTTTGAGCAATAATTTGGTGTCGGAATTGGAATCGAAATCGCTATCGGGCCGAAATCGATTTCGATAGCGATCCCGATTTCGATTTGGAAGCGAATCAACACCAAAATGCATTTAGAGCATCGTATCCAGAGTCTGCCTGAAATTTACCTTTTTTGGGATCATGGAACCGAATCTTTATGTAGAGATCGCGTATCTTTATTTTATGAAGTAACTTACATGGCTTGTGTAAATTATGCCACAGTCTGCACTGACTATAACTTTAAGATCTCCTCTAATTTGCTGGTATTGCAGTTTAAAAATAATTTTTTCAAGTTTGCACGAGTTTTGCATAAAGTTCAAGAGAATCATAGGACTGGAAATTATAGGAAGCAAGCTCGTTCGTTTTACGTTAATAGCTGATATGGTTATGTGACGCCGGCTCAAAAGCCACGGGTGCTAAAAAGTTATCTCGAAAATAGTCTTTGGGTCTAATTTAGGTATTGAGATCATTCATTATGTCCTTAATGTATGTGAGCATGCCTGAATGTATGTGAGCATGCCTGCGGGTGTAATTTTTCCCCGGTGTGATCTGAAACCAAAGTCTTCATTTTGAGAAAATTCACATCCCATGGTGTGAAGTCGGCCAACATGAAGTGGGGAAGTGGCCTTGAAAACGAAATTCAGCTTTTTCTACATTCTATCCGTTATAGTGCTACTGCAGTTTTTGCCAGCCTCAGACGCCGATGCCGTCATCAGAATCATGCCGTTGGGGGACTCCATCACCGAAGGCAGTGCATCCGACGCCAACCCGGACGATAGCGACCACTGGGTTTCCTACCGCAAATTACTTTGGGACCAGCTCATCACCGCCGGCTATGACATCGATTTTGTCGGCACCGTCAGTGGCGGCGATCTGATACCGGACTTCGACCCCGACCATGAGGGGCATGGCGGTTGGAGTGACGATGACATTGTCTATGGAAATCCTTCGAACACGGGAGCCGGCAAACTGGCAGATTGGCTGGCGGATCAGCAGCCGGACATCGTGCTGCTTCACATCGGCACCAACGACCTCCAACCCAATGCCGATGCCGTGGAAGCCATTCTCGACGAGATCGACGCCTACAGCCCGGATGCCTGGGTGGTGCTGGCCCGCATCATCAACCGCAATTGCAGCCTTGATTTCCCGGTGCCCTGCGTGCAGAGCGTCACGACGACGACCTTTAACGACCATGTCGAGGACATGGCGCTGGATCGGATAACAAACCCGGCCAATCCGGCGTATCCCGACCGGATAATCCTGGTGGACATGGAAGACGGTGCGGGCTTCGACTATCGCGTGGAGCCTGACGGCGACATGGCCAATAACCTCCATCCGTATGCGACCGATGGTTACGTCAAGATGGCGGATGTCTGGTTTCCCGCCATTCAGGAAATCACCATGCCGGTCGCTATCGCCTATGCCCAGCCAAACGTCGAGGAAGGCACCCAGGTGACCCTGGACGGCATGGACTCTTACGACCCGGACGCCCCGATTGACGATCCGGACAGTACGATTACTTACGCTTGGACCCAGGCGTCCGGTCCAGCCGTGTTGAAGTATCACCAATGCAAACACGGCTATGGCCTCCTTCAGCGCACCGGAGGTTGACGCCGGCGGAGCGGATCTGACGTTCACCCTGACCGTCACCGATATTGACGGCCTCACCGATAGTCAGGATGTGACTATCCATGTGGAAAATACCCTGACCGACCCCATTGCGGAGGCCGGCAATCCTCAGAGTGTCTCCGAAGGCGCTTCGGTGACCCTGAACGGTTCCGCTTCCGACGATCCGGACGGCACGATTGTTCGCTTATCTCTGGGAAAAGACAGCCGGTCCGGCCGTGACGATCACCAATGCAAACACGGCTATGGCCACCTTCACCGCACCCCCGGTCACCATTGCCGGCGCAACCCTGGTGTTTGAACTGACCGTCACCGACAACGACGGTCTGACCGCCACCGACAGCGTCAGCATCGACGTCACCAACATCGCCCCGCCGCTGCAAAACCCGGTGGCCGAGGCGGGCAATAACCAGAGTGTCTCCGAAGGCGCTACCGTCATCCTCGACGGCTCCGGGTCCAGCGACGCGGACGGCACCATCGCGACCTACGTCTGGACGCAATCCTCCGGGAGCGCGGTGACCATCGTCGACAACGACCCGGCCACTCCCTCGGCCAGCTTCACCGCACCGGATGTCACCACTGGCGGCGAAACCCTGATGTTTGAACTGACCGTCACCGACAACAACGGTCTGACCGCCAGCGACAGCGTGAGTATCACCGTCAGCGATGTCCTCACTCCCGGTCAAAACCCGGTGGCCGACGGCGGGAAATAACCAGAGTGCCTCCGAAGGCGATACCGTCACGCTCGACGGCTCCGGATCCAGTGATTCGGATGGTACCGTCGAATCCTATCACTGGGAACAAACCGGCGGAACCACAGTAACCCTGACCGGTGCGAATTCCGCCACGGCCTCCTTTACCGTTCCGAACGGTACGGCCGGAGAAACCCTGACGTTTAAACTGACGGTGACCGACAATGACAGTCTAACATCTACAGACACGATCGACGTCATTGTTATGCCGCTGCCGGCAACTGGTGATCTCGTTTCCTTTGTCACGCGATTCTATTTGTATACCCTGAATCGTACGCCCGATGCCGCCGGCCTGGACGAATGGGTGAATGGACTGGAAAACGGCACCTCAACCGGCAGTGACGTGGCCAAAGGCTTTGTCTTGAGTCCGGAGTTCATCAGCCGGCATACGACCGACGCGCAATATATGCGGATTTTGTACCTGGCATTTTTCGACCGGGAGCCGGATCCGGCCGGCATGCAGGGTTGGCTCGATGCACTTGCCGCCGGCACCAGCCGGGAAGGGGTACTGAATGGATTCATCTTTGCCCGGGAGTTTGCCGATTTGTGCGACCAGTACGGAATCAAGGCGTATGAAGGGTACATCACCAGAGCTCAGAGAGAGGATGTCGAAACTTTTGTTACCCGCTTTTATCAACTCTGCCTGTCTCGCGAGCCCGATGCCGCCGGGCTGCAATCCTGGACCGAGAATCTGCTCGCCGGAATTCAAACCGGCGCCGACGTGGCCAACGGGTTTATTTTCAGCCCGGAATTTATCGCCCAGAATACCACCGACCAGGAATATGTGACCATCCTGTACCGGGCTTTTTTCGATCGGGAACCGGATCAGGCCGGTTTCGATGCCTGGATGGCCGAATTAAACAGTGGGCAGAATCGCGGGGTTGTGCTGAATGGCTTTTTGGGTTCGCAGGAATTCATCACTCTGTGCCAGCAGTACGGAATCAATCCTCTTTAGATTCTGCTGCTGAAAGTTGGTCGGCCAGGGGAATAAGAAAGCTGTCAGCGACCGGTCCATGGCTGACGCGTATTAAACTGCGATTATAGCCTTCTCGGCAAACGATTCCGGAGCGTGCGATACCCTTAGTCGTCACTCCGGCATGGTTTTAGCCGGAGTCCAGCCAAACGGCTAACTTTTCGGATAGCAGCTAAAAACCGGCCGCAATGACTGCAGTCGGAATCGAAATCGCTATCGAAATCAAACGGCTCAACTTCCTTTGACGCATTATCCCCGTCCTCCCAAACGGCTGAGCATTGCGGCCATACGATTCAATTCAATTTTTCGTGTCCGAGGGTCATATCTTTTCGATTTCGATAGCGATCCCGATTTCGATTTGGATGATCCCAGCAATCATATTGATCGAGAAAAGGGCTCGTATGAAACTACATCTTCAGGTTCTGGGGCTAAAGGTTTTTACCAGTTTGTGGGAGCGGCTTCCAGCCGCGAATAAAATTGGCAATGATCCGATTTTAACATCGCGGCTGGAAGCCGCTCCCACTCGATTTTTCCGACTATCGAAGGCCCACCATGAGTTTCTCGATTTGATCAAACTGGCTGCCCTTTAGCCAGCGGCCCCGGCTCGTATGAAACTACGCCAGAATGGCGTAGTTTCTGTCTTTGATCAGACGGGCTGCCCTTTCGCCCGAGGCTGCGGCTCGTATGAAACTACAAAGGTATTTTGACACTAATTCACCCCCATCCGTCCACACAAAAAAGAGGCTATAGTCAAAACTATAGCCTCTTATAATTTCATGGTAGGCACGGACAGATTTGAACTGTCGACTTCTACCGTGTCAGGGTAGCGCTCTCCCCCTGAGCTACGTGCCTTTAAATATCGTCTTCAAGTATCATCGGTCTCTTTCGCTGTCAAGCAAAAAACGATCCAGGCGAGTTCTCCGTTGAGACCCAAATAGGTGTGATTATTTATACTATCTTCTGCCGGTGGAATCTACTCCGCAATATGCCCGGTGTTGACGGCCCCGGAATAGGCGCACAAACTCTAAACGGTACGGAGCGCCCCGGTCACCTCTTTACCTTCAGCCCTTTACCAGTTCGATTCGTATCAGACCTGCGCTCACCCCGGAAATCTTGAGGTTGAATGAATCGAATTTCTGCAGCCTCAACGCGGCTGCCAGATCCTTTGTTTTCCCTTTGTATTCCACTTGCAGGGTGGTCTCATTGGGTTTGATTTCCTTTACCCGGATGCCCCCCACACCGGAAATCGTGTTCAGGGCTTTGCGGAATTTTACATAATCTGCCAGATGGCTTGTGCCGACAATGCCAATTTCCACCACCGAGGGTCTTTCGGCCTGTCGCTGCCAGGAGGCCGTCAGCTGATCCGCGATGTCGCGGCCGGCCAAATCGCCTGCAGTCTGAAGCGCTTTGCGCCCCCCGGCGATATCATCATCATCGACCGCCACCGCTGATTCAGAAAAGCTGAACAGGGTCTCGGCAGAATCCGTTCGAATGACCCGACCGGAAATTTCGGCGTTGAACGATCTTGGGGCCGATCCCACGAGATTGGTGGAAATATCTGCAATGGCGGTTGCCAACACGACGACATCCGCCTTGAGAGCGGTACCGAGCGCCGCGGCCTCCCGATCCGTCAGATCAGCCCTGGCAATATTGTTTAACTCCATCGGCAGCCTCTCGGAGGCATTCGAGTGATCGATAATTTCGAATCCGGCGGATTGCAGCCGTTCTGCCATGATCTTCTCACAAACGGATACAAAATCAACCGGCGGCGCCTTCCACCAGAAGTCCGGCATCGACTCCGGACCAACTCGCTCCGCAACCAGTAACAAGACCCGGGGCAGCGCTGCCTGAGATCGCAATATGCCGGCTTCGGCCAATTGGATTGCAATCTTTTCGCTCGAAACAGTGGCCTGCACGACAACCCGGTATGAATCACCAAGGGCGGCCTCCGTCAGCACCTTGTAATCCTGAATAAATGCCTGGGTCCGGTTGAATAACAGCTGATTGAGCTGTCCGAAGTTTTTCGCCAGCGATTCCGCCGGCAAAAGATCTTCGATCATCCGCGCCACTGCCGCAACGAGGCTGTTCGAGATGGCTTCCTGCCTGGCGGCGGAGGCGTTGCCGCCGCGCACCCGGGCCTGACCAATCACGACCACTGTCCGATTTTCGGCGGATACCTGGGCTTCGGCGACACCGACCGTCACCAGAACCGTCACCAGGCAAAAAGAAAGGACCATTACCCCCTTGATTGTGGAAAAGGCTGTCCGCATGGCATATGACTCCCGTATTGTGCAATGTTTAATAAATGATATCACATAATGGAAAAATCAAGGGGAATCAAGGACAAAGATGGAGGATAGGCAGAGTGCAGAGAGCGGGGAGCATGGGGCAGGGAGCATGGGGCCTCGCCGCCGCCCTTTGCCTGCCTTATGCCTTTTGCCCTTCGCCCTCTGCCATTACAGGTTGCGGGCCAGGGCATAGTCCGCAATATCCATCATGGTCGCCCTGGTATCTGAAGGCTCGAACACTGCCAGCGCCTTTTTGGCAGCGTCGATGTAGGAGGACGCCGTATCGCGGGTATAGGTCAGAGCACCGTATTTTTCCAACAGATCGACCAGGGTTTTAAAGTCCGCCGGTGAAAAATCCTGATCACGAATAATCTGGGTCATCACCTGCCGGTCATTGGAATCAGCCTGCTGCAATGCGTGGATGACCGGAAGGGTCAGCTTTCCCTCTCTAAGATCGGCACCGACTTCTTTGCCAAAGTCGATTGTTTGCAAGGTATAATCGAACAGATCGTCCGCCATCTGGAATGCAACCCCCAGGTTATAGCCAAAGGTTGCCAGGGCGTTTTCCTTTTCCTCGGTTGCATAAGCCAGAACGGCGCTCACCCGGCAGGCGGCTTCGAAAAGCAAAGCGGTTTTGCGGCGGATAACCAGCATATATTCTTCTTCGGTCAGGTTGACATCGCCCTTGCGAATGAGCTGATGGATTTCACCCTGGGACATGTTTTCGGTGAGCCCCGCCAGAATCTGAACGATCCGAAGACGCCCGGCTTCAGCCGATATCGACAACGCCCTTGCCAGCAGATAATCTCCAACCAGGACGGTAATTGAATTTCCCCATTTCGTGTGGGCAACCGGTTTCCCCCGCCGCAAGGTCGCCCCGTCCACCAAATCGTCATGCAGCAGGGTTGCGGCATGCAGATACTCCAGAGCCGTCGAAAAAGTTTTTTCATAGTTACCCTGGTAGCCGCATATCCGAGCCGATAGCACCATCAGCAATGGACGCAGCCGTTTTCCGCCGCTGAAAATAAGGTGGCCGGCCACTTCGGATACCAGTTCGAGATGAGGCGTCAGATTATCGGCAAGTGCTTTTTCGATGTCATTGAGGTCGTATTTCACCGCAGCGAAAATCTTCTGCTTCAGGTCAGTCATTCAACAACTCCTATCAGATCGTATTCCATGGCATCTGTCACCCGCATATCGACAAATCCGCCGATTTTTAATTTGAGAAGGGATTCAGGGGTATTGATATAAGACAAACCGTCTACCTCCGGCGCCTGCAAGTTCGTACGCCCGGCGAACAGGTGATTATCCAGCGATTCCTCCACCAGAACCCGCAGCGTTTTACCGATATACTTCTGGTTATTGGAAGCGGAAATGCCGGATTGAGCGGACATCAGCTGATGGTAGCGCTCGCAGGCCACCCGTTTGGGTATATGTCCGGAGATGTTGTGGGAAGCCAGATCGTCTGAATCCGAGTATATAAAAACTCCCAGATGATCAAATTTTACATCTTCGATGAACCTTGAGAGTTGATCGAAATCCTTATCGCTTTCCCCGGGAAAACCCACAATGATGGTAGTTCTCAAAGCGGCTCCCGGAACCCGGTCGCGGATTCGATCGAAAAGCCGGTACAGATCGTCCCGGGTATAGTGGCGACCCATTCGTCTCAATATTACCGGACTCACATGCTGAATGGGAATATCGAAATAGGGGCACAAATTCGGATGGACCGCGACCGTCTCGATGAAGGCATCTTCAATGCTTTCCGGATGACCGTAGAGCACTCTGATCCAGGGAGGGGCATGACTCCAGCGATCGTCTTCACCCAATGCCGCCAGGCTTTCCACCAGTCGGCTGAGACTGGCAGGATCTGCCAGATCGTATCCATAAGCGGTGGTCTCCTGGGCCACCAGCACCAGCTCCTTCACGCCTTTTTCCAGGAGCCCGCCGGCTTCGTACAGAATATCTTCGGGCGGGCGGCTTTTTTGTTTGCCGCGCAGTTTGGGAATGATGCAATACGTACAGGCTTTACTGCAGCCTTCGGCTATCTTGATATAAGCCAGATGCGGCGACATCAGATCCCGGGGGGAATCGACTTCCGGCTGCATAATCAGATCGGGGTCGGGCAGCAGACATTGATGGGTAAACTGAGGGTCCCGGGCGGCGTTGACAATTTGATCGAAGGCACCGGTTCCCAGGAAAACGTCCACTTCCGGCATGGACTGCAAAATTTCCTCGCGGTAGCGTTCGGGAAGGCAGCCGACAACGACCAGCCGCTTGCATGACCCCGTTTTCTTGTATTCCGCCAGTTCCAGTATGACATCGATGGACTCCTGGGCCGCATCTTCGATGAAGCTGCAGGTATTTACGACAATGGTTTCAGCCTCATCGGGGTCATCGGTGACCTTCCATCCGGCTTTTTTCAGACGGCCGATCATAATTTCGCTGTCAACCTGGTTTCGGGCGCAACCCAGACTTTCAAAATACAGTTTCATGGTGCCGTGATTTACAAAAGAATTCGGACGTGTTCACTCGGTCCGGTTGAGGTATGTACTCCGGTCGAATTTGTTTACGACCATTTGGGGTAACAGTGAAAAAATAAGGTGCGTGTTCTGTGATGTCAATGAGAGTAACCAATTGAATTTTGAAGCGTCCGGTCTCACCGAAGGACATGAAAACCGTTTGATTGGAAGTCGGCCGGACTGCCGTTTTCCTGCTCGACAACAATCAGCCCTTCGACGCCGTCGAGACGGTTGATCAACGCCAGGCCTTCGTCAGCGCCCAGAACCATTATCGCGGTTGCCAACCCATCCGCGTAGACACAGGTGTCCGCCAGGATGGTGACACTCACCACCCGGTTGGAAATCGGATATCCGGTGCGCGGATCGATAATATGCGAATAACGGATGTCGTCGACCACGAAAAAGTTACGATAGTCGCCGCTGGTGGCAAAAGCCCGGTCATGCAATTCGACCACCCGGTAGACCTCGTCGAAGGCCGCATCCGGTTTGGGTCGGTTAATACCAATGCGCCATTTCTTCCCATCCGCGCGATACCCGGAGGCCGCCACCTCCCCGCCGATCTCGACCAGATAATTCTTAAAGCCTTGCTTTGCGATGGCAGCGCCGATCTGATCGACGCCGTAGCCTTTCGCGATCGATGCAAGATCCAGGGTCACAGCAGCTCGTTTTTTTACGAGAAAACCGGGGGCTGTCACTTCTATATTCTCAAAACCGATATCGGGCAGCAGCGCGGCAATCTGTTCCTTTGTCGGCACCTGGTTTTTTTGGCCTCCGTGACCAAAACCCCAAAGATCCACCAGTGGATTGACCGTTCCGTCCCAAGCGCCGGCGGTTCGCCGATAAATTTTTTGGGCCGTTTGCATCACCCGGTAAAAGTCAGCGGAAATTCTGAATTTTCGGCCAACCTGGTTTAGACGATTGAAGCGGCTGATTTCACTGTCCCGGCGATAGGTAGACAAGGCGGCATTAATTTCCTCGAGGCGCTTTTCGATAATGTCCTTGAGCCCTGAAACGCTTTGGAAATAATCGGCAACGACCGTAATGTGATAGGCCGTTCCCATGGTGGGTCCCTGGATCAGGTGCTCGCGCCGGCCCGGGCATCCCGCGAACACAACGCACACTGCGGCAGCGATCAGGAAAGATATTGCGGTTCGGTTTATATAGTGCATGGTGCAGAGGGCATAGAGCATGGGAATCAACTCTGTGAATGATAGGTTTCCTTTTCGATTAGACCGGACATCGTTTTGTTCGGCGGCAGGGCTAAAATCTATAATGTTCCATTTTAGTCCCCAAAATTACTAATTCTCAAATTTACCAATGTCTGGATAGCCACCCTGTTTACATTTCATTTCATATAAGCTGTAGCCGCTGTCTGTTTTGTTGTTTGGTGTTTTGGTGTTTGGTGTTTGGTGTTTGGTGTTTGGTGTTTGGTGTTCAACTATCAGGTTTCGGTTTTCAGGTAAAGGGCAGCCAGTTTGATCAAGAGAAGAAACTCATGGTGAGCCTTCGATAGTCGGAAAAATCGAGTGGGAGCGGCTTCCAGCCGCGATGTTAAAATCGGATCATTGCCAATTTTATTCGCGGCTGGAAGCCGCTCCCACAAACTGGTAAAAACCTTTAGCCCCAGAACCTGAAGATGAAGTTTCATATGAGCTCTATGCTCCAGGCCCTTGCCCTTTGCCCTTTAGCAGATCCTCGGCAACTGTTCCCCCGCCAGCATGTCCACAATCCGCATCCCCCCGAGACGGGTTTCAAGGATAACTCTGCCGGGGTGATCTTCGACCACCCCGCCGATCACGGCGGCGTCTCTGCCATAAGGATTCGCCCGAATCGCCGCCAGCACCGCCGGCGTATCCTTTTCTGAAACGAACGCCAACAGCTTTCCCTCATTGGCCAGGTACAGCGGATCGAATCCCAGAAGCTCACAGGCCGCGACGACCTCGTTTTTCAGCGGGATCTTCTCCTCGTATATTTTTATGCCGAGATCTGATTTTTCGGCAATTTCGTTCAAGGCCGTTCCCACCCCGCCCCGGGTGGGGTCCCGCAAAACCCGGATTTCATCGCCCGCGGCCAGCATTTGTTTGACCATATGGTTAAGCGGAGCCGAATCGCTGGTCAGATTACTTTCAAATGTGAGCCCTTCCCGCCGGGTCAAAATGGTAATACCGTGATCTGCGATGGTGCCGCTCAGGATAATATTGTCGCCGGGCCGGGCATGATGGCAGGCGATGTCTACGTGGGGCGGAATCAAACCGATTCCGGAAGTGTTGATGAAAATCTTGTCGACCGCACCTTTGGGCACGACTTTGGTATCGCCGGTCACCACGGTTACACCGGCGGTTTTGGCGGCCTTTCCCATATCACTGAGGATCTTTTCGAAATCCGCCATGGAAAAGCCTTCTTCGATGATCAGGCCGACACTCAAATACAGGGGATCTCCGCCGCACATCGCAACATCGTTGACGGTGCCGTTGATGGCCAGATCGCCGATGCTGCCGCCGGGGAAAAAAATGGGATCGACCGTGTAGGAATCCGTTGAAAAAGCGATCCGTGATCCTCCGAGTTCAATGATCGCGCCGTCATTCAGCTGCGCCAGCACCGGATTGTCAAAGACAGGCAGCAGCATGTCCGTGGTCAGACGGTGGGAAATCCTGCCGCCGCTGCCGTGGTCCAGAATAATTTTGTCGGCTTTCATAGGTTCGGCTGGTTCGTTTCGTTCGTTATGTTCGTTTTGATGGTTAAGAATGTCACCTGATATCTGCTACCATGGGACGCTCGAGGAAAAGGCTTCCAAAACTTTACAGCCGCAGGTGTCGCTTTCAGCTTTGAGCATTATTCCGCTTTCCCCATTCCAGATTCCGCATTCCGCATCCTGACTTCCCCATTCCGGTTTCAGACATGATATTTAAAATATGCCGCGCAGGTTCCTTCGGTCGAGACCATACAGGGTCCAACCGGATCCTCCGGAGTGCAGACCGTTTTGAAGAGCGGACACTGCGGCGGTGTTTTGGCGCCGGTTAAAATATCACCGCAGGCGCATCCCTTGGGATCCGTCGAATCGGCAACCTCAATATCGAATATGGCCTCCGCGTCATATCTTTCATACTTCCTGCGAATCTTCAGCCCACTGTGCGCAATGACCCCCATTGCCCGCCAACTGACGTCGGCCGGCTCAAAAACTTCTCCGAGCAATTTTTGGGCTTTGGCATTTCCTGCGGTCGTCACCGCCCGTCGGTAGGCGTTCTCCAGGGCGGGCCTCCCGTTTTCGATCTGCTCGATCAGCAGCCAAATGGCCTGAAGAATGTCAACCGGCTCGAAGCCGGTGATGACGCACGCCATTCGATGCCGTTTGAAAAATCGCTGATAGGCCCTTTCGCCGATGATGACGGAAACGTGACCGGGCAGCATAAAGCCGTCGATCTGCAGATTATTCGCCGCCATCAAGGCCTCCAGGGCGGGGGGCACCAACTTGTGCGCGGATATCACCGAAAAATTATTTACGTTGGTCTCCGCGGCGGAAATAATGGCGGCGGCGATGGTGGGCGCCGTGGTCTCGAAACCGATGCCGAGAAAAACGACGCGTTTGGCCGGGTTTTTCCGGGCGATCTCGAGGGCATCGAAGGTCGAATAAACGATGCGGATATCTCTGCCGCCGGCCCGCTCTTTTAACAAAGAGGATTGGGTGCCGGGCACCCGCATCAGATCTCCAAAAGTTGTGACAATGACGCCATCCATGCGGGCCAGTTCGATGAATGCATCGATTTCTTTTTGATCGGTGACACATACCGGGCATCCGGGTCCCGAGAGCAGCGAAATCGTCGGGGGCAAAACCGTTCGGATGCCGCTGCGAAAAATGGAAACCGTGTGGGTTCCGCAGACTTCCATTAGCCGCACGGATCGGTTGCTGGCGGTTTCGATTTTCCGGATCAGTGATCTCGCGATTGCGGAGTCGCGGTATTCTTCCATGTGTTTAAGCAAAAAATTTTCCTTCCGTCCTTAATATATCTCCAGATGGTCCGATCTAACAAAGTTAACTCGTATGAAACTACAAATTCCAGGTTCTGGGTTCTGGGTTCTGGGTTAAAAAGGCATTTTGCCATTTTATCAACCTCACCCGGCCTCTCCCGTCAAGGGAGAGGAGTCAACTTCCCTCCCCCGGCGGGAGGGATTGAGGGAGGGGGTAAAATGGAGTCGATCCTTTTAAAAAGTTTCTTTATTGATCAAACTGGCTGCCCTTTAGCCAGAGGCGCCCGCTTATAAGTATTCCGGCTCACTTTAGGGCTTCAGGTGTCAGGTTTCAGGTGTCAGGTCCGGCGCTGACCGCCCGGTGCTGCTTTTATCCGTATGTCCCGTCTGGACACTGACGCCGGAATTCATAGATGCTGTTCGGTCTCAGGTTTCATAATCCCGACACCTGACACCTGAAACCTCGCGCCATCTGATGACCTATCAAAAATCATAGGTCGATACCATTGAGTTAAGCGAATATAAGATTGCCCCGCAGCATCGGTCGGTTGAGATCTCGCTGCCGAACACTCTGGCCGTCAGGATCGTGCGCTTATCGCCGCCGCGGCTGCCGCCTGACCCAGCGCCAGCCCGCCATCGTTGGTGGGAACCAGCCGGTGGCTGAAAACCGTAAAGCTTCGTTTCCGCAGCTCGGCGGTCAGGCCGGTTAACAGGATGGCATTCTGAAATACGCCTCCGCTCATCACCACCCGGTCCAATCCCCGTTCTTTGCGGATGACCGCACATAAATCTGCAAACAGGCACACGAGCGTGCGATGAAATTTGGCGCTGATATCGGCGACGGATCCTCCCGTACCGAGATCCTTGACGATCCCGCGGATCATGGGTGCCGTCGGGATTTTAAAAGGATTCTCCTCTATCCACTCATATTCGTAGGTGGAATCCGCTGTGTCGGCTGCCAGCATTTCCAATTCGATGGCCGCCTGCCCTTCGAAATTGACCTGGTTACGAATGCCGCAGATAGCCGCCACGCCGTCAAACAAGCGTCCCAGGCTGGAGGTCAACGGGGAATTGACACGGCGGAAAATCATCTGGCTGATAACCGCCGGTTTCGGGGAGTCGACCGTCTTCAAGAAGGGAAGGTTCAGGTCTTGGAATTCCTCCCCGAAAGCATCCCGGAGATAGCTCAGGGCCATGCGCCAGGGTTCCCGGATGGCCGCATCGCCCCCGGGCATGGCGACATAGGCCAGATGGCCGGCGCGGTGAAATTCGTGTGCTTCGGTAATCAATATTTCACCGCCCCAGATGGCGGCGTCGGTGCCATAGCCCGTGCCGTCGAAGGAAAGTCCGATCACCGGTCCTTCCAGTTTATGTTCGGCCATACAACTGACGATGTGGGCATGATGATGCTGAACCGCGATTTTGGCCCGGGCCTCCTGGTCGCGGGCGAATTGGGTGCTGAAATAACCGGGATGCATATCGAAGGCAATGATCTGGGGGTGGATGTCGAGAATGCGTTTTAAATGGGCTGCCGTCAGCTCAAGGAATTCATGGGTCGCCGGATTCTCGAGATCTCCGATATGCTGGCTTAAAAAGGCCTGATTCTGTTTGGTCACGCAAATCGTGTTTTTCAGTTCGCCACCGCAGGCCAGAATCGGGGGCACCTCATTTTTCAGGAAAATCGGGATGGGAACGTAGCCCCGCGAACGTCGCAGGAAGCGCTTGGATCCGGCGACATGGCGCACGATGGAGTCGTCACTGCGCAAATAGATGTCGCGGTCGTGGACGAGAAAGTAGTCGGCGAGGTCCGCCAGGCGGTTGAAGGCATCGTCATTTTCAATGGCGATGGGCTCCTCGCTTAAATTTCCGCTGGTCATTACCAGGGCGGCAAAGCCATGATTCAGCAGCAGGTAATGCAGCGGCGTGTAAGGCAGCATCACACCGAAATACTTATTGTTGGGCGCCACTTCCTCCGAGATGCAGTTGAAATGCCTTTTTCTCAGCAAAACGATGGGCCGCTGGATCGAAGTCAGCAGTTTTTCATCGGCGGCTTCCGTCACGGCATACCGACGGATGCTGTCGAGATCGAAGGACATGAGCGCGAAGGGCTTTCCCGCACGCATCTTTCGTTCCCGCAGGTGCCGGACTGCTTCGCCGAGGCCGGCGTCTGCCGCGAGGTGATATCCTCCGAGTCCCTTGATTGCCAGAATAAATCCCTGTTTCAGGAGTTGAGCCGCTTTGCCGATGGGATCTATTGTTTGAATTTCATTCCGGTGGCCGTCAAAAAGCGACACCCGGGGGCCGCAGTCCGCACAGGCGTTCGGCTGGGCATGAAATCTCCGGTCGTGCGGATCGTCGTATTCAGACTGGCAGGCGGCACACATCTTGAAATGCCGCATGGATGTCTTCGGCCGGTCATAGGGGATGTCATCGATAATGGTGTATCGGGGGCCGCAATTGGTGCAGTTGATAAACGGATAGTGATACCGGCGGTTATCCGGGTCCAACAGTTCGGACAGGCAGTCTTCACAAATGGATACGTCCGGTGAAATCAGGGTGGATGTGCACGATTTACCCTTGCTTTTGGTAATAGCGAATTCGGAATAATTTTTTACGGTATCGTTTTGGCTGTCGATTGCAACAATATAGGCGAGCGGCGGATGTTTGGCGGCCAGATCCGCTTCAAAAGATGCCACCTGACGGGCAGGGCCTTCGATATGAATAATTACCCCCGATGAGGTATTGGCCACTTCTCCCTTCAAACCGTGCAATCCGGCCAATTGATAAACAAAGGGGCGAAAACCGACCCCTTGTACGATACCGTTGACGTTAACTCGTTTGGCAACCCACTCTTTCATAACTGGTATTACACATTTTAAACCGGGATTATCCTGCAGTGGAAGGGAGAAAACCTTTTAGGGCGGATATTTTCAAAAAAATCGGCGAGCAACAGCCAAGCGTTCGGCCTAGCGCGGTCCACCACCGTTTCTCTCAACCAGGGCAGCCGCCTCCTTCAATAACTTCAGAGTTTCCATAGCCGCTGCTTCATCTATTTTCTGAATGGCAAAACCGGCGTGTACAATGACATAATCACCGACTTGGGCGTCTTCAAGCAGCAGGAGGCTGGCTTGCCGGCGAACTCCGTCCGCATCGATGACGGCCATGTCGTTTTTAATTTCCGTTATTTTAGAAGGGATGGCGAGACACATGGTCCGATATTCCTCAGTATATATTCTTTTTAGGCGCTTAACCCAACGACATCGACAGGAAATTGTCCATTATCCGACACTTTAGAGATTTTGTCCATCGGATTGAGCCGCCCAGGAAGCGCCCAGCCGCTCGAGTTCGGCCAGCACCATTTTAATGGTGGGCTCGACCCGCTTCTGGATGGTGGGCGTCAGCTCCAGACTCTGCGTTTCGATATCCCGTGGTTCAACCCCGATAATAACGGTTTCAGGGATCTTTTCCAAAGCTTGACAGAGAGTAAGGGCTTCCAGAAAATCTACCTGGTGGAGGGAATTTTTGGCCCGGATTCTGCTGGGGATCTGTTCGCCGGTCAATCGGTACAAATCGCCGGGCTGACCATGGTTGCGGATGGCATCCACCACGATTAAATGGTCCGGTTTGGAGATAACCCCCAGCAAATTAATACCCAGCACGCCGCCATCGACGAGCAGGACATTCTCCGAAAATTTGTACAATGACTGCATCTTTTCAACGACCCGCACGCCGAAGCCCTCATCGGAATACAGGATGCAGCCGATGCCCAGGACCATTATTTCCGTGGCGTAATGGTCGTCAAAAGGATTTTTGTCGGTTGGATTCATTGGCTCGTATGAAACTACAAATTCCAGGTTCAAGGTTCAAGGTTCTGGGTTCTGGGTTCAAGGTTCTGGGTTCTGGGTTAAAAAGGCATTTTGCCATTTTATCACCCTCACCCGGCCTCTCCCGTCAAGGGAGAGGAGTCAACTTCCCTCCCCCGGCGGGAGGGATTGAGGGAGGGGGTAAAATGATGCAATCTCTTTTGAATGTTTCTATCTTTGATCAATCGGGCTGCCCTTTCGCCCGAGGCCGCGGCTTATATGAAACTACGCCAGAATGGCACAGTTTCTGTCTTTGATCAGTCGGGCTGCCCTTTCGCCCGAGGCGGCCGCTCGTATGAAACTACACTTGTTAAAAGGTATATATTCGATTAATCACCCTCACCCGGCCTCTCCCATCAAGGGAGAGGAGATTTCTTCCCTCCCCCGGCGGGAGGGACTGAGGGAGGGGGTAAAATGGCGCCGATCCTTTTAAAAAGTTTCTTTATTGATCAGACTGGCTGCCCTTTCGCCAGCGGCCCCGGCTTATATGAAACTACAAATATTTTATCTCGCGCAGAGTCGCAAAGCTCGCAAAGGGAATGATTAAAAATATAAATAATCTTGGCCCCTTGGCGTCTTGGCGCGATGATGAATAGTTTCTGTCTTTGATCAGTCGGGCTGCCCTTTAGCCCGAGGCGGCCGCTCGTATGAAACATTTTCAGGTCCAGGGTTCAGGTTCAGGGTTGACCGGCACTTTCTGCTTGATTGCTCAGGCGTTTTAGTCCTGTGGCAGCGGCTTCCCTTGCATTCTTTGAGCTTTGAGATTTGAGCTTTGAGCTTCCCTGGATTGCGCTAAACCTTCACCGCAAGGCACCACAGCCCCCCCTTGGGATAGGGAGGCTGTGGGGAATGCACGGATGGTTACAGGGCCTTAATTTTGTACACCTGGTTGGAATCCGGATCGATGACGTGAACACCGCAGGCGATGCAGGGGTCAAAGGAATGAACGGTTCGCAGGACCTCAAGCGGCCTTTTGGGATCGGCGACCGGCGTACCGATCAGGGCCTCTTCGACCGGCCCCGGTTTTCCGGCGGCATCGCGGGGCCCCAAATTCCAGGTGGAAGGAACTACGTACTGATAATTTCCTATCTTTTTATTTTCAATTCGGATCCAGTGTCCGAGCGCCCCCCGGGGAACGTCATTGAGCCCCACACCTTCGGCGCTGTCCGGCATTTCGTAAGACTGATAGGTACGGGTGTCACCGCTCTTCAGGTTTTCGATCAGCTCCATTATCCAGGTCTGATTGCGTTCACCGATGGCGATGGACTCAATCCCTCTGGCGGCCGTTCGTCCGAGGGTGGAAAACAGCGCGGAAGCCGGCACGTCGAGGGTTTTCAGGACATTGTCCACAATGGGCTTGATGTCTTGATGCCCGCGGCCATAGGCCACCAGCACCCGGGCCAGCGGACCGACCTCACAAGGTTCGCCTTCATACCGTGGTGCCTTGAACCAGGAATATTTTCCGTCGTCCGGCATATATTTGGGGTTTTCCTGCAGCGGTTTGGTCTCACCTTTATAAGGATGCAGATCGGCACCGTCTTCGTACCAGGCGCGGGCAACGTTTTCGGTCACGTGGGTCTGATCTGCCATTTTCAGGCCGCCAAGGTCGCGTTTCATGATGACGCCCCGGGGCATATAAAGACTTTCGGGCTCCTTGTCTGATTCGGGGAATTCTCCCCACGCCAAAAAGTTGCTGGTCCCGCCGATACCGCCCCAGTCCTTATAGAAAGAGGCTACCGCCAGCAAATCGGGGACATAGACATTCTTGATGAAATCCTGAGTCTCCTTGGTAATGTATAGAAATTCGGCGATACGGTCGGGGTTCAGGTCTCGGACACAGGTAACGCCGCCGACCACCAGCGATTGGGGATGCGGATTTTTACCGCCGAAAATGGCATGCATCCGCGCCGCTTTGGCCTGCAGCCGCAGGGCCTCGATGTAGTGCGCGGTGGCCATCAGGTTTGCTTCGGGCGGCAGCCGGTAGGCGGAATGTCCCCAATACGCGTTGGCAAAAGGTCCGAGCTGACCGCTGTCGACAAAGGTTTGCAGCCGCTGTTGCACATTCTTAAAGTAATTGCTCCCGCCTTCGGAAGCATTGCTGACATTATCCGCCAGCACCGCGGTCTTTTTCGGATCCGCTTTGAGGGCGCTGACAACGTCTACCCAGTCCAGCGCATGCAAATGGTAAAAGTGCACGATGTGGTCGTGCTGAAATTGGGCACCCATGAGAAGGTTGCGCACGATTCGTGCATTTTTGGGAATCTTGACGCCTACCGCGTTGTCGACTGCCCTCACCGAGGACAGAGCATGGGTGTACGTTCAGACGCCGCAGGATCGTTGCACGAAATGGTGAGCATCCCGCGGATCCCGTCCCTGCAGGATCAGTTCGATGCCGCGAAACATTTGGCCCGAACTCCAGGCATTGACGACTTTCCCGCCGGACACTTCGACTTCGATTTTAAGATGACCCTCTATCCTGGTGATCGGATCGATTACAATTCTATCAGCCATATGAAATTCCCCCTTTTGCTGAAAAAAAATATCCCGTTAAATTAAGACGTTTCAGCCTGAGCGGTTAGTCCTTTAAAGTTCCTCGTAAAACGGCGTGAACGTATCCCAGAACTTCGGTTCACTGCAGCCAATGCAGGGAGCCCCTGCTCCGATCGGCCAGCCGGTCCCGTCATTGAATTTGGCGATGGGACAGTTGTTGTAGGTTTCCGGTCCCCGACAGCCCATTTTATACAAGCAATAGCCGGCTGCCGCTGCTTCAGAGCCGAACTCCTCGACGAATTCGTCATTTTCAAAGTGAGAGCGGCGCGGGCACTGGTCATGAATCGTCTTGCCATATGCGAACAACGGTCGACCGAGATCATCCAGAGCCGGAAGCTTGCCGAAGAGCAGATAATTGAGAACTGTGCCGACAAAATTAACCGGATTCGGCGGGCATCCGGCAATGTTCACTGTCTTGATGCCCAGCGCTTCTCCGACACCGACATAGCCGCCGGGATTCGGTGCCGCCGCCTGAATGTTTCCAAACGATGAACAGGAACCGATGCAGATAACACCGGCGGCCTGGGTGCAAACCTCTTTACCTTTTTCCAGAAATGTCTGACCGCCGATTTTCCCGTAGCCGCCATCGTATTTGGTGGCAATGGCGCCTTCAACCACGCAGATAAATTTTCCTTTGTATTTTTCCACTGAGTTTTTAAGCTGTTCCTCTGCCTGATGACCGGCCGCCGCCATAATGGTCTCATGATACTCGATGCTTAAAAGCTCCAGCACCAGTTGATCGATCCACGGGTACATGGATCGTATGGCTGCCTCGGTACAACCGGTGCATTCGGCGAAATGCAGCCAGATCACGGGCGGCCGCTGAGCCGGCGCCGCAAATACCTCGGCGATTTTGGGGACGAAACTGGATGAAAGCCCCATGGTAGCGGTAAGATACGTGCAAAACTTCATGAACTCCCGCCTGGAAACCCCTTTGCTCTCCAATCTCTCGTAAAATGCATTTTTATTTTCCATTGCTGTCTCCCGGGTGTTGATTCAAATTAAATAAGGGCGCTGACCGGTATGCTTTTTTGGTTAGGCCGCCTATCCCACCGGCTAATTTGAATCGGTATGAATGAAGATATATTAAAATGGTGGGCAATAACCGCGATTTCAAGCACCAACGATGGTTTCATAAAAAGCAAATGATCACTTAGTAACTTCATGTTGGAAGCCGGAGAGGACCTGAGCACTCATGACAACAGCGGCATTCCAGTGTTCATCAGTCAAGGAAACCGGATCCCTTTCATGCCGGAGGCGATCCCGATCCACTCCCACCGGGAGAGTCGGGACGCCGTTAAGGGACCGTCAGATTATGCGGTTGATGATGCTTCCAAAACCTCGGATCGGATTCGGATTCAGGGAACAGCCCGACGGACATCGGGGATGTCCGGGGCAAATAATGGACGGTTTGAGATCGTCTGCAACCGCCGAAGATATTGGCAGGGGTTTCGCAACCGCATTTAATATTTTGCTTGTTTTGTAAAATCAAAGTTGAATCCGCCGAATATACGTATTTTGAATTTCCTTCTCGGATAAATTTGACCGGCGCAGTTCTTGGAACACTTGATTAAATGCAGTAAAATAAAATAAATATCGAACGGCAAAATAACTGAATTATAATCGTTGAATTAATTCAAAGCGGAAAGTAAGTCAAGCTAATTTTTTGCAGCAACGGGTTCCGGCGATCTGCAACTCAGCCGCTGCGGTGGGAAACCGGCGGGGACCCCGGCCTGTTCCGGACTCAGTACAAAGACCTCCACGGCGGGCAATCAGCCGCCGTAACATTCGATCCCCTGAATCACGACAAGCCAAAGGGTGGCACGATCTTCGTACATCCAATAGATTGTCTATTCGTCGTCATTGGTATCGACATAATCGTCATCTTCGACCTTCAGGGATGAATCGAGCTTTGTCAATCCGTCCTTTTCCGGGTAATCATCCTCAAAATCGTCCTCCAGCATTTCATCCAGGTCGGATGATTCCTCCTCAATTTCTTCGACAACCTCAGCGGCAGGGCGTTTTTTAGTCAGCAGAGTCAGGTCGTCGAAAAAAAGTTCCACCGATTCTTCGTCATTCTGATTATGCAATTGGATCACGGCCTCTGCAATCTTCTCGGCATAGATACCCGGCGGGTATAAATTCTTGGTCCTCAACGTAGAAATCAGTGCGAACTTACCGGCAGAAACTGCAGTCTTGATCGTATCGTAATCATAGCCTTCTTCACACAGCAGCGACAGCGTCTCCTTGCTCAGTTCGGCATATTCCTGAATCTTGAACTTTTTGTTTTCCTTGTCGTTTATGATCAGATATTTTTGCTTCATAATTTCATCCCTCCTGAATATTTAATGAGCGCCTTTTGCAAGCCACAAAAACCACACCGCTAATTGTCAATGGATAAACAGGCAGGTTAGCGGCTCTGGTGAAATTTTTCAATGCTTTTTCATAGCTGGGCGCTAAAAATTAAGAAACACGCTCTGCCCAAGCTAAAGTATTCATGCGGCGGGGCAGTCTACAAATCCTTGCAGCGCGCGACGAATGCAGACCCAATAAAATGATTGACCTATCATACATGAAATGCTAAATGAGGTGCTTACGAAATGGAGGGATGGCTGAGTGGTCGAAAGCGGCGGTCTTGAAAACCGTTGAGGGTTACACCTCCGTGGGTTCGAATCCTACTCCCTCCGCCATCTTACCGATAACTATAGGGCCTATTTCACAAGGACAATCGATTGTGGAGAGATGGCCGAGCTGGCTGAAGGCGCTCGCCTGCTAAGCGAGTGTGGGGGGAAACTTCCACCCAGGGTTCGAATCCCTGTCTCTCCGCCATTTGTACCGCAAAGCCCGGTAATATGCCGGGCTTTGCTGTTTTCAGAAACGAACCTGCCCTTATGTGAAACTACAAATTCCAGGTTCAGGGTTTACGGCCGATCGAACTTGCCCCGGAAAAGAAATCCCCCTCGATCCCCCTTTAGAAAAGGGGGTAGAATCTTCCCTCCCCCGCCGGCCTCCGGCTCGCATGAAACTTCAATAGGCCTTCTGAGAAAACGATTCCGGAGCGCGCGACAACCTCCCTCGTCACTCCGACATAGTTTTAGCCGGAGTCCGGCCCCACGGCAAACTGCCTGGATAGCGCTAAAGCGTCACTTCGTGCCCGGGCTAAAAACATGCCGGAAGGACCGCAGGTGGATTTGGCCAAAATTTTTACTGCTAAAAATAAATTTTTTCCCCGATCAGACTGGCTGCCCTTTAGCCAGCGGCCGCGGCTTATATGAAACTACAAATATTTTATCTCGCGCAGAGTCGCAAAGCTCGCAAAGGGAGTGATTAAAAATATAAATAATCTTGGCGTCTTGGCGCGATGATGAATAGTTTCTGTCTTTGATAGTCGGGCTGCCCTTTAGCCCGAGGCGGCCGCTCGTGTGAAACATAGGAAATTGCGCTTTGCCGGAATAATGACCCGCAGAGCGGGAAAATACATGATCACCGGAATAACTGCGGCGGAACTGAATTGAGCAACACGTGTAAATTCCAAATTTCAAGCGCCAAATAACAGATAAGTCTCAAATCACAATAATCAATGACCGAAACAGGCCAAGCCCAGAAATTTTAAAGTTTCTTGCTTCTATCAGACTATGTTTCAGGGCAAGCGCTTGGCCGGCAACGCTTCAACATCCCAGCCAAGGTCCGATGGTGCGCTGGACTGGGGAGTGTTCCCGGCCTTTGTTGTTGACACATGAAACCCGATTATCTATGGTGGCCCATATCCATCAACCGATACGATGGCAAAATCAGGCGCCGTCGGCGCCGATAAAAACGCAGTCACCCGCTAAATGTAAACACGAAAGGAGGAAGGCATGAATGAGAAGCAAAAACTTCATCCGGCAATTTACGATCTGAAAGCTGATTTGGACAGAGGAAAGCTGACCCGACGCGACTTTTTGAGATACTCCACCCTGCTGGGCATGTCGGCATTGGCTGCCGGTCAGATGGCCGGGCTGGCCTTTCCAGGCAAAGTTCTCGCCGCCACCCCCCGCCGGGGGGGCGTACTCAAAATCTCCCAGCAGATTCAGAAGATCGACCATCCGGCCCGATATTCCTGGCTGATGCCCTCCAATTCCATGCGCATGATATTCGAATACATGACCTTGACCGGTCCGGACAATATCACCCGGCCCTATTTGTGCGAAAGCTGGTCGGCCAGCGAGGATTTGAAGACATGGACATTTAACGTGCGCCAGGGTATAAAGTTCAACAACGGTGATACCTTTACGGCCGATGACTGCATCTTCACCATCACCCAATGGCTGGACAAGGACGTCGGCTCCTCCATGCTCGGCTTGGTTGGCGCTTACCTTGAAGCATCGGGCATCGAAAAAGTGAATGACTACCAATTCAAGCTGCACCTCAAACGACCGGAAATTGCCATTCCCGAACATTTTTTCCAGTACACGGCCCAGGTGCTCAACCATCGCACATTTGAAGGCGATATCAAAAAGGCGCCGCATGGCACCGGCCCCTTCTTGCTGGACACCTACAATGAAGGTTCCATCTGTATCGTCAAGGCCCGCAAGGATTATTGGATGAAAGGCGCCGACGGCAGGCCGCTTCCCTATATCGATGAAATTCAGTTCATAGACCTTGGCGGAGAAATGGCGCCCCAGATCGCCGCGCTGAAATCGGGTGAGGTCGATCTTATCGACGCTTCCGACAATCCCGGACCGCAGATTATGGAGGCGGTCAAGGGAGATGAAAACATTGTCGTGCTGCCGGTGGCGACGGCGACCACCCGGGTTTTGAGAATGCGGGTCGACCTGAAGCCCTGGGATGACAACCGGGTCCGGCAGGCGCTGAGGCTGTGCCAGCACCGCGAAAAGATTCTCGCCCTGGCCTATCAGGGCGAAGGTATGCAGGGACAGGATTTTCATGTGTATCCCAAACACCCCGAATATTGCCAGAAACCGATTCCGGCCTATGCCCCTGACAAAGCCAAGCAGCTTCTGGCGGAAGCCGGTTACAAAGACGGCATCGATGTAAAACTGGCCGTGGGAGCGGAATGGACCGATATCGTGCGCTATGCCGAGGTTCTCAAACAGGACGCCGCCCCGGCTGGTATCCGCATCAATATCGAAACGATGCCCACCAGCAGGTACTGGGAAAAATGGACGGAGGTGGACCTGGGCGTGACCCCCTGGACGCATCGGCCCCTGGGTACCATGGTTCCCAATCTGGCTTACGTTGCAGACGATCAGGGCAAGCCGGTTCCCTGGAACGAGACCCGCTGGGTCGACAAGGAGTTCAGCAGCCTTTTGGCGGAAGCCAGCGGCACACTGGATGTGGAAAAACGGCGCAAGATTTTCTGCAAGCTCGAAGAAATTCAGATGACCCGAGGATCTATCGGCATCGCCTACTGGATGAACACCTGGATGTGCCCCAACAAAAGGTTGAAAAACGTCGAGGCGCATCCGAACCTGGTCTTTCTGTTCAATGAGGCCTGGCTGGAATCATAGATAGTGCCCATCCACAAAGGGTTTTTACAATGATGGGCACCTGCTGGTGTTTCCAATCCAGAAATGAGAATTTTTGCCCAAGGTCAAGGAAATCAAGCCCTTGCGCGGAGGCGTAGTTTACTGCGTCGCACAAGCAAGGGCGCAGATTGACGCCGAAATTGGGCAAAAAGGCCATTTATGGATGGAAACTAGCGATTGGCTCGGACGGCAGTCGATCCGTCCGAGCCTTCACCATACCCGAAATTCAACCGATTCCAATCTCAGCAGATCCTGATCTTTGGGGCCAAAAGGCAGGAGAGATCATGGCAAAATTTATCGTAAGACGCATCCTCTTGCTGTTCCTCACCATGTGTATCGTCTCGCTTGCCGTATTTCTGATTACCGAATCCTCCCCGGGCAATGTCGCCCGCAATGTTTTAGGCGCTTTTGTCACCCCCGAACAGGAGGCCTCATTTTTGGCCCAGGTAGGGTTGGATAAACCCGTTTTAACGCGCTATTTTCACTGGCTGTTTGGCAGCGACTGGACCGCCGCGCGCAAAATCGGCATGCCGCTGAAACGCATCATCACCGACGACGGTTTCCAGGAGTGGTGGGCGGTCCGGCAAAACGGCGCCCTGGTCCGCTGGAAGCTGCAGGGCGAAGATCTGATCGCCGTTTCCAAGGCCGGACCGGATGGAACCGAGACCACCGCCAGGGACAATGAAAAATGGCGGACGGATGCGGACGGCAGGAGTTATTTCTGGGGCGTTGACGATGCAAACCACGCGGTTCTCTGGGAAAAAGGCACCGACAGGGAAGTCTGGTCATTTGTCATGGGAACCGGCTGGCAGAAGACATCCGGCGGAGCCATCGAGTATATTCCCTTGAAAAAGGGCTTTATCCGGGGAGATCCCGGGGTTTCATTTCGAACGGGACGCCCGGTATCCAAGACCATCTATACCCGCTTGCGCAACTCTCTGGTGCTGGCCGGAACCGCCTTTGTCATTGTCATGCCGTTTGCACTCCTGCTTGGAATGCTCGCCGGTTTGAAGGAGGGCAGTTGGCGGGACCGCGCGCTGTCCATCGGGGGGATGATTTTTTCGGTAACCCCGGAATTTGCCACCGGTATTTTTCTCATTCTGATCATGTCCGTCTGGCTGGGCCTGGTTCCGGGCGCCGTGGTCATCGGGGAAAAGGCACCCTGGGCCCGGCCGGACATGCTCGTTCTGCCCGTACTGACCCTGACGCTGATCGAGTTGGGCTACATCCTGCGCATTACGCGGGCCAGTATGGTGGAAGTCATGAAGTCGCCCTATATCCGAACGGCTTTCCTCAAGGGACTGCCCTATTGGCGCATCGTATTCAAGCATGCCCTGCGAAACGCCCTGATGGCACCGATCACGGTCATCATGCTGCACGTCAACTGGCTGATGGGCGGTATCGTCATCGTGGAGGTGGTCTTCGGCTATCCGGGATTGGGAAAATACCTGCTGGATTCCGCCATGTTCAAGGATATCAATGCCCTGGAAGCCGGGGCCATGATCCTGGTGCTGGTTGCCGTGCTCACTCAGTTGGCAGCCGATATTATTTATACATTCCTCAACCCACGGATTCGCTATGCCTGAAGCCGAATTCAATGCGATTCGTAAACAAGTTGGCCTCCCGGTTGAATTGCCCGCAAGCGGTTTTCGATCGGAAACGCCGGTCTTCATTTTCACCGGCGGGTGAATTAAAATACCGCCCGATCCCTGTTCGCTGAGGCAAGCGATTCAGCGTTATGATGCCTTTTAACCTTTAACCCGGAACCGCTTAGGGTTCACGAAAAAATTAATTCACAGATTCAGGCGTTGCGGCGCCTGTCTGGCAAGGCGCGAAAACGCAGGAATATCTTGATATTCCGTGCTTTCGCAACATATAGGCCAGGCAGGATGCATCAGCGTATTAAATGTGAAGTTATTTTTGAGTGAACCCTTAGGTTCGCTGAGATGAAGGAGCCGCCATGGCAACCGCCGATCCGGCAACTGTTCCCATGAAGACCGATAAAAAAGCAGGTCTTTTCCGACGGCTGTGGATGGGAATGTCCATCCTGTTCTCATCCAAAGTCGCCACCATCGGATTTGCGCTCGTCATATTCTGGGTAACCGTCGCGGTTTTCGCACCATTTTTCACACCTTACACCCCACTGGAGCAGGATTGGAAGGCACCCAACCAGGGCCCCTCAAAAGCCCACATTCTGGGCACCGACGAACTGGGGCGCGATCTGTGGTCCCGCCTGATATACGGGGCCCGGGTGGTCCTGGTGCAATTGCCGGTTACAGATAGATACTGGCTACCCGGTGGAACCGCCATATGGGGCGTCATCGTGGCCCTGATGGTGGGCATGACGCTGGGGCTGGTGGGCGGCTATTACGGCGGATGGATCGATGAAATTATCATGCGGCTGCTGGATGCCATGATGGCGGTTCCCATCATCCTGCTATACATGATCATCATGGCGGCCCTGGGTGCTTCCGCCCTGAACGTGGTCATCGCCATCACCATTGTCGGAACGCCCGGCATCGCGCGGCTGGTGCGCAGCCTCACTTTGGATATCCGAACCAGGGAATATATTCGAGCCGCCGAAACCCGCGGCGAGGGCGCCTGGCACATCATGTTTGTGGAAATTCTGCCCAATGCGCGCGGCCCGATCATTATCGATGCCATGCTGCGCGTGGGTTATGCCATTTTCGCAATGGGAACCCTGGGTTTTCTGGGCCTGGGGATACCGCCTCCGTCACCCGACTGGGGAAGCATGGTGGCCAAGGGACGTGAATTCATTCTGTCCGGGCATCCCTGGGCCGCATTGTGGCCCTCCATCGCCATCGCTTCGCTGGTGGTTGGTTTGAACCTGCTGGCCGACGGACTCCGGGAAGAGTCGATGCGGTATCAGTGATTGATGAGAGCGGACAGAAGTCGGAAAAACCGACTATAATTTGTGGTGTAGCATTATCGGAATTTACGGGCTTCGGGTGTCAGGTTTCAGGTTTCAGGAATCCGATACCGGAAGAAGAAAACGATATTTGCCGACCGCTGGTTTTGATATCGGATATTACAAATCGGCTATCGAAACTGGATTGTGATGGTAACAATGCCACGATTATTAACTGCTGACACCTGAAACCTGAAACCTGAAAATCTTGCAGAGTGCCATTACATCCAAATAGTCTGAAAGGCGCCATACAATCCATGCAAAATTCCAGTGCAGCGGACAAACAGACGGTCCTTGAAGTTGATAATCTGAGGATATCCTACGAGACCCGCAAAGGTGATGTCGAGGCCATTCAGGAGGTTTCATTTAAAGTCGGTGAGGGCGAGACGGTTGGGCTGGTAGGCGAATCGGGATGCGGCAAAAGCACGATTGCATTCGGGATTGTCAATTTTCTGGGGTCTAACGGTAAAATTGTGGAGGGCAGTATCCGTTTTCAGGGCAATGAGCTCGTCGGCCGGTCGCAGGCAGAACTCAAAGAGCTACGGGGGGACAGAATCGCCATGGTGTTTCAGGATCCGATGCAGGCCCTCAACCCCTCGGTTCGCCTGGGCGAACAGCTCACCGAGGTCCTGACCTGCCATCGCGATATATCCCACAAGGAGGCCTGGGAACATTCCGCCCAAATGCTGAAGCGCGTAAACATGCCCGACGTGCAAAATGTCATGAGGCGCTACCCGCATCAGATTTCAGGCGGTCAGCAGCAACGGATCGTAATAGCCATGGCAATGCTCAACAACCCGGCCCTGTTGATCATGGACGAACCCACCACGGCGCTGGATGTAACGGTGGAAGCGGCCGTACTCGATCTGCTCGAAGAGCTCAAAAAGGATTTCAATGCCGCCAACATCTTCATCACCCACAATCTGGGCGTTGTCGCCCGGGTCAGCGATTATATTTGCGTGATGTATGCCGGCCAGATGGTGGAAAGCGGACCCCGGACCGAGATCTTTCACAATCCCCGGCATCCTTATACCATGGGGCTTCTGGCCTGCGTGCCCCGCCTGGGGGAAAGTAAGCTGGAGTCATTGCTCCACCCCATCCGTGGACGGGTTCCGCCGCCGTCTGAAAGAGCCAGAAAGGAGTGTATTTTTGCACCCCGCTGTGATTACGCCACACCGGATTGCCGCAAAGCCCGGCCGGGGTTCACGGCGGTTACGCCGGATCACCAGGCACGGTGCATTTATGCCCTGGAAATCGAAGACCGCGTCCGAACCCGAAAACAGCTCGCGACGCCTGAAACAGACCCGAGCGAAAATAAGACGCAAGCAGAAAATCTGCTCAGTTTCGATCACCTCAAAGTGTACTATCTCCAGGAGTCGAGTTCCGTGGTCAGTCTCTTCGGTCTGGGCAAAAAGAAATTCGTAAAAGCCGTGGATGATGTCAGCGTAAGAATCGCCAAGGGCCGAACTCTGGGGGTCGTCGGGGAATCCGGCTGCGGCAAATCCACTCTGGTCAAGGGACTTATCGGACTGGAACCGGTCACCGGCGGCGAAGTGAAATTTATGGGATTTGATGCTTCCCGTCCGGTTTCTGGCCGCGATACCAAACTGATTCAAGAAATGCAGATGGTGTTTCAGAATCCCGACTCCACCCTCAATCCGTCTTATTCCGTCGGATTTCAAATCGCCCGGCCGATCAAACGGTTCAAAACCGTCCCCAAAAATCAGGTTAAAGATGAAGTCATCAGACTGCTGAGGGCGGTCCGTCTTCCGGCGACTTACTATGACCGTCTCCCCCGGCAGCTCAGCGGCGGAGAGAAGCAACGCATCGGTATCGCCCGGGCATTGGCCAGCCGTCCTGATCTGATCATCTGTGATGAACCGGTATCCGCCCTGGATGTGTCGGTGCAGGCGGCGGTCATCAATCTTTTGCTGGAGATCCAACAGGTTTTCGGTTCATCGATGATTTTTATCGCCCATGACTTGAGCGTGGTCCGTTTCTTTTCAGATGACATCGCCGTCATGTACCTGGGACAAATTGTGGAAATCGGTCCGGCAGATGCAATCTACACACCGCCGTATCACCCCTACACGGAGGCGTTGCTTTCGGCCGTCCCTATCCCGGATCCGGATGTAGCCCAGAAAACCCTTCGGCTCGGCGGCAACGTACCCAGCGCATTGGATCCACCGGCTGGATGCCGTTTTCATACCCGCTGCCCCCGGCGCCAGGACATGCTTGCCGATGGAGGTAAAATCTGCGAAACCCAGGTGCCTCCCTGGCGAGAATCGCGCAAAGGTCACCGTATCCTCTGCCACATACCTATCCGCGATTTAGCCGGGATCGAGCCGGTAATTCATCCAGCCGGCAATTAGTAGCAGCTTGGCTATTATTTTTCGTATTCTGTGGCAAAAAAGTTTTATTGAGCTATTGTCGCTACCTATAAATGAGCTCTTGAGTTCGTGAGTTCGTAAGTTGGTAAACGCTCACGAGCTTATGAACTTATGAGCTTACGAGCTAAAACCAGTCAATCTCCGGTATGGCGAGATTTACGCTGCGCTACAACCAGATAGTCCGGGTTGAGTCGTTTCAGGTCATTTTGCCACCATTACCGGGCATGGTGCATGCAGCAGAACATATTGGGCATTGGAGCCGAAAACCAGCTTTTCGAGTTTCGACTTTTTTTTTAAACCGATAAAGACTTCATTTATGTCATTATATCGATATCAATTGATGAACGTCTAACCTGCCGGAGGAGGAATTATGATTCAGTCAGATACTATTGAAAAGAGATCGGTATTTTTCCGGGTGCTCAGTGACGATCAGGTCGCGGAAATCAAACGGACGGCTTTTGAAATCATGTTAAAGGTGGGCTTCAAGGTACATCATGAAGGTGCGCGCAAAATGCTGAAGCAGGCGGGGGCTCTGGTCCATGATGAAATTGTCAAGGTGCCGGAGCATGTGGTGACCGAATGCCTCCACACCGCGCCCAAAGGCTGGACCATCTATGATCGCAACGGAAACCGGGCCATGGAAGTGGAAGGCCGCAAAAGCTACTACGGCACCTCCACCGCCAGCCCCAAGACCAGAGATGCCCTCAGCGGTGAAATTCATCCCACCCGTGTGGCCGATATCGCCATCGGGGCCAAAGTAGCCGATGCCCTGCCGAACATAGACTGGGTGATGCCGATGGGATCGGCCCAGGATATACCACCCACGGTTGCCGACCTGTACGAATTCGAAGCTGTCGTGACCCATACCACCAAGCCGATCGTATTTATCGGATATACGCCTCGCGGGGTGGAACTGGTCTATCAGATGGCCGTGGAGGTCGCCGGCGGACTCGAGCGTCTTCAGCAGCGGCCCTTTCTCATTTTTTATCCCGAACCGATATCCCCGCTGGTCTTTCCGGCGGATGTTATCGAGCGTCTGTTTATCTGTGCCGATCTTGGCATGCCGCAAATTCAGGGGCCTACCATCCAGTTCGGAGCCACGGCGCCCGTAACGCTGGCCGGCGCGATCGCCCAGGGAACCGCCGAAGCCCTGATGTGTCTGGTGTTGGCCCAGCTGCGCAAACCCGGCTGTCCCTGCAGTCTCGGCTGCAATTTTGCCGTTTTCGATATGAACGCAGGCCTTCTGTCCATCAGTGCCCCCGAAACGAGCCTGGCCCTTGCCGCCCAGGCCGAGGTGGCGCAATCTTTCGGGCTTCCTTCCTGGGGGCTGGCCGGAGCGACCGACGCCAAAGCGCTGGATGCCCAGGCCGGATCGGAATCCGCATTTTCAATTCTGGCCCAGGGATTGGCCGGACTCAATCTTATCCATGATGTCGGCTATATGGACAACGGCATGGTCTGTTCCACGGCGCAACTGATTCTGGGTGACGAAAACATCGGCATGGCCAAGCGCTTTATCAGAGGCATCGAGGTCAACCCTGAAACCCTTGCCCGCGAACTGATTGAAAAAGTCGGTCCCGGGGGACATTTCCTCGACCAGAACCATACATACGATCACTTCCGAAACGAGCTCTGGAGACCCGGCTTGATGACACGCTCGGCCGGTGAGGACTGGCAAAATCAGGGGGCCAAGGACATGGCCGTCCGGATTCAGGAAAAACTCGAAGATATTGTCACGAATCATCCAGCACCGGCGTTGCCCGACAAGGTATCGGCCGCGGTGAAATCGATTCGCCAGAAGGGTGAGAAGGAAATGTTGAAGAAATAATTAAGGAATTCAGGAATAGGGGAATTGGGGAATTGAAGGAATTCTGTTTAACATAGGAAATGTCTTTATAAAAGGCACGATCCTTCAATCCCTGAATTCCCGAATCCTGAACTCATATACAGAGAAAGATGAGGGGCATTACTTTGTAAATTATCAGTTTAAGGAAATATCATGTGCGGAATTGTGGCATATTTCGGTGGGGCCGGCAACAATCTCACCCGGGTGCTGACCGGTATGACGGCAATTATCTACCGGGCTCCGGACAGCACCGGCGTAGGCATGTTCGGTGACGACACGGAACCGATCAGAACAAGAAAAGCCGTCGGTTCCGTTGAGAATCTGGTCGTTGAACTGCTGGACAACAGCATGTACCAGAACCATGAAAACCGGTTGTTTTCAATTTGGACACCCGGCCACGACCCCCACAAAATGGTTGAAATGCAGCGCGCTCTGCTCGCTTTCGAGGGGTTGCCTCTCGAACAATTCGAGGCGGCGACCAGAGGCGACGCATCCTATCCCGCATATGATGAACTTGTCGATTTGAAGGCTGACAGACCCTGCCGGCTAAGCCCCGGTCAGGCGGGTCGGCCTAGTTTTGATATTGTTTTTTTCATCCGCTCCCGAAAAAACCTGATGGATTTTATCGGGAGGCTCATCGAGGAATATGACCTTTCCCCGGTGGTCATCCGGGAGATCATTCGCAAACCGCTCACTGACCAAATCGCTTCGAAAAAGGCCGCCGGATTGATCGTTGCCGAGCCCGGCGATATCCTCAGCACCTTTGACCGGATATTTGACAAAGCGCTTTCGACCATGATGATAGCCAAACCCGCTGTCATCGGCCCCAAAATGGCTTTTGAAAACCCTTCCGCCTTGAAGGCCCTCTGGCGCTGCCTGCCGGACACCAAGATTTCCATTCCATCGGATTATAACAGAGACGGGGTATGCTGTCTGTTCCGGCTGCTTGACGCAGCCCTGCTGGCGGCGACGCCAACCCAACCCGCTCTTATGGAATCCCTTGAAAAGATCCTGGATGTTTCCTGGCCGGGCCATGAACGTCCGCAATCGGTGGGCTGGCGACGGCTATACGGGGCCGAAAAAGGCGTCAATGTTTACGGAAAGGCGGCCGCCGCAGCGCTGATGTGTCTCCAGCGCGACGATTTTCTGACCGAAATTTTGGATGAATTTTCCCCCAAACGCATGATGACGGAAGCGTCGATTCTTCCGGGACAAACCGATCCGGTCAGCCTGAGATACTTCACCCAGCCGGTTATCGCACACGGACGCTGGGCCCTTCAGTCCGCTGTAACGGTAAAAAACGCCCATCCTTTTATGGATGAAAAGCGATTCAGAAGTGTGGTGCTCAACGGTCAGTTCGACGGGAATACTGAAGAAAGTATCCGAAAATTCCTGACCCGGGCGGCCGACTTTTCATTGCGCAGCGAGAATTCCACCGAGTACCTCGCTCTTCTCTGGGGTTTCTATTACGATCAATTGTTTCAGGCCCAGCAGAGATACAAGTCCGTTTCGGTGATGGTGGAGAACCATCTTCAGGAATACGGAATTGGAAGCAGTGTCATCGACTATGCGGTTCATCGCAATATCAGGGACAAAACGCCCGCGCAACTGGATGAAACGGCATTTATTGAAGCAGCCGATCAGATTTCGAAAAATGGGGGACAGGTGGCCGTCTGCGGCATCAGCCTGTTGTCTCCACGCAAACTGTATGTGGCTGTCCGCAACCGGCCTGTTTTTGTGGTACGGCGCCTGGAGAACGACGACTTTATGGTGGTCTCCGACATCAACGCGGCCTTGGGGCTTTTTCCCCAGCAGCTTATCTATGAGAAGCGAAAGCAGCTGGAACGGTTGGCGCAAACCTTCGAAACCAAGATCGGCGAATCAGATCTTGGGTCTGCGGCTGGCAAGGATTCCAAAGCGCTGAAAGAGACGTTGGAAAACGAAAAGGCGCAAATTTTGAAGGCGTTTTCTGTGGAGGTGCATGCGCTGGAAGGAGAGGAGATCTTTGCCCGCATAGAACCCATGATAGTTAACGGGGCCCTTTGCCGCAGTGTGACGCTGACCGATTTCCAGGGACACCGTCTGCCGGATCTCGAGCCTTTTACGACCGTTTTGGATCCGGTTCAGGTTAAAAAAGATTTGGGCCGCTCTTTTTATGAAACGCACCTGGCTGAAATACCGCAGCGACTCCTGACCATTCTTGGAAAATACGCCCCGGAAGAAGGTGGATTCACGGACCCGGGAATCCGAAAAAACCGGCTGCACCGTCGCTTCGGCCGGGATTTTTCCGGACTGAAACGGATTGTACTGGCCGGAACCGGAAGCGCTTTTCACATGTGTGAAATCGGCAAATACTTTTTCCAGCACCTCATGCCGGAATTGGATATGATGACCGTCAGGCCCGCGGACCTTGAAAATCCGGACATCATGTTCATGCCGGAAAAGGACCTGGTAATTCTGTTGAGCTGGTCTTCGACCACGGCGGACATGGTCCTGCTGGCCAAAAAACTTCTGTCGCTCAAAGTGGTCATGATCGGTATCACCGAAAAAACGTTTGCCGACATGGCCCTTGTGGTCGCCAAAAGCGGCGGCGTGCTGCCGGCCCTGTCAGGGGAAGAAGTAACGGTTGCGGGTGTCAAGAGCACGGTTTGCATGCTGTTTTGCTTACAGTTGTTCTGCCTGTGGCTGGCCTCGCTCAGAGGCCGGATGGCAGATGCTCTGGCGTACCTTGAAAAAATGCATCGGATCCCCTACCTGCTCGCCAATCTTCTTGAAGATGAAAGCCTGCGAAAATTTTCGGAAGGACTGGCCCGGGAACATGCGCAAAGCAAAGCCAGCCTCGTGGTCGGTGCCGTATTTTCAGACGGGATCGGCAAGGAAATTGCCCGGAAGCTGGAGGAAATGAGCTGGACGTCGATCGGCCGGGCTCTGGACTATCAGGAAGCGATTGAGACGGGAATGCCGGCCGGTCCGCCGGGCATGCTGGTAATTGTCGATGCAACCTGCGCACCGCGGATTGACGATGCCCTCAACGTCATGGAGATTTTTTACCGCAGCCACACGCCATTTACCGCCGTCGGACTGGAACACCGGCAGGAAGAACGTATCCGGGAGTTAAGCGGCAACCGGTGCATTTTCCTTCCCTGTTTGACAAAGCATGCGCTGCAGCCACTCGTAACCCTGGTTTTTTACTATCAGTTTGCGTTTTACTATGGTCAGTCCCACGGTATCACCCCGGGGATGGTTCCCCGCAACCTGGCGAAATCGATGACGGTCGGCCGAAGTTTGTTTGCCCGGACGGTTTCACCGGCCAGGGAACTGATGGAAATCAAACACCAGAATAACCTTTGGAGTGCGGGGTCGGTCCCACAGGCAACCGCCGCAGGCGGACGCGGTCAATGGGAAAAGGAAGCCTTTACCGTACGGTCGCGCTGCTACTATCAAGAAATGCGTGAATTGGCCGCCATGATTTCTTCAGGCCGTCCGGCGGACAGAATTTGCCGGGCGCTCGAAGGCAGTATGGAAAAATTGGCGCGCTATCTTTTTGATGCCAATTCGGATATAGATCAAATTGTATTTGCGCCCATGGATCGGCCGGCAGCGGCCGCGCTGAAAAGTGCCGCTCCTTTCTGGAGTCGTATGCTGGGCTATCCGGTGCGCATCATTTCACCCGAGGCGCCGCTGGGCGCCTTCGACAACAACGTGCTCCTTTTCACGGCGGCTTTTTTATCTCCAGGGCTCGGAAAGCTTGCCAAGCGGCTCGAGAAAATCGCCTGCCCCGTATTCCGGCTCGAACCGGAAATGGATTCGTGCAACAGCGCAGCGGTTCCGGAAACCGGTGGAAGCTTTCTGCTGCCAAACGATATCGCCTGTTCGCGAAGCGATCATTTGTATGCCGCCATCCAGCAGATTCTCATCGCGGCCTGGCGCATCTTTTCTCCTGAAAAAGCGGAAATTGTGGACACCCAATTCAAAAAAAGTGCTGAAACCATCAATGGCATCCTCGACAATGAAACATTTAAAGCGGCCATATCCACCAGCATGGCTGTCAACCGCGAATACAAAACCATGTTCTACCTCGGGCCAGGTGCCGGAGTCGGCCTGGCCTGGACGGAAAGATTCGAGCGCACCGGCGCAATGCTCTGTGAACGGCATTTGTTTGGAGAAAGCGCTCACGGCCCGCTGGTAACCGTCGATTCCAGGGTCGATGCCAAATTTGTCAAAATAGAAGAAAGAAGTAAAATGGTGTCGCAATTCGGCCCTGGAAAAGTGGCGCTGTGGGAAGACCTTTACCTTGCCGGGAAATCAACGGATGCGTTCATTAGCGCACCGCCGGCCGATTCATTCGATGAGGAAAAGACCCCATTTTTTGCGGATGGCTTCTGGTATTTTCCCGAGCTCAAACCCGGCTACGATACCCAAGGTGACAACCTGATCGTCATGGACGCGTCCTGGAACCGATATCTGGACAGGTCGATCGATGAAATCTCGACTTTTGGAAGCCGGTATCCCCGAATGATCCTGATCACCCAGCAAGCTTTTCTGGGCGGAAAAGCGAAAGCGGCACTTTACAGGTACCCGGTAAGCAGCACGATCATACTCCCGCGAACCCCTGCCGGACCCGTGCCGGATATGCACCTGCCGTTTGTTTTAAACCTGATCGGTGAAGAGCTGGCCGCCGGGTGCTCCGCGCCACAAGAAGGGTGAAGAATGATGAATTATATTGATTCAGGGCGATCATTTTCTGATTTCACCCATTGGGTGGAGAGCCGTCGTAAACACATTAAAGGCCGAAATATTGGATATTCGGCGTTCAGGAAAATTACAACTCGGGACTCCGAACCCTGAACCGCTTAACCTGGATTGGAATAAGTCCCAAGGTTCGATTGGGCTGGATATCTCCCAGGCCATCGGCGCCACTGACACCTGAAACCAGTGACCTATTTCTTAATATTATATTTCTCACGAATCGCCTGGTCCGCTTCGGCGGGGATATAGGATTTTTCTTCGGCCGCCAGTATCTTCCTGACGATCTCCTTGGCACGAACGGCGGAATCCAGCCCCCCCCCCTGCTCCCACTCATCGCGACCCTGGCGGTCCGTGACGCCGTTTCCCGTAAAATATTCTTCGCGCATGAATTTGAATGTATGGTCCGCAGCTACGAAGTTGCCGCCCGGGCCGACCTCCTGGATGGCATCCAGTGCCAGATGCTCGGCATCGATTTCTATCCCCTTGAGCGCTTTGCAGCACATTCCGATAATCTCGTCGTCGATCACGAATTGCTCGTAGGCCACCGTCAACATGGATTCCAGCATTCCGGCCGCATGATGCACAAAGTTGGAGCCTCCCATGGCCGCCAAAAGGATGGTCAACGCCTTTTCCCAGCCGGCTTGGGCGTCCGGGGATTTCGAGTCGGTCAAGCCGGCGGAATTGTAATTCGGCACTTTAATGAAGTCTGCCATTTGATGAATGGCGGCATTCAGCATGCCGCACTCGACGGCGCCACCGAGGTAACCGAAGGTGTTAAGATTCGCCAGACCGGGAATACCGCCGTATACGATCGGCGCACCGGGATTGGTCAACTGGCAGATGGCAATTCCCGCCAGCTGCTCGGCATGCAGTTGGGCCAGCATTCCGGCCATGGTCAGCGGCGCCGTGGAACCGGCCATGGGGGCGCTGGACAGCGCCACGGGGATGCGATTCCGCACCGCCTCCTGCATGATCAGCGTGGATTGGGTACAAAGCTTCAAGGGACTGATGGCAAACGATGTGATGATTGAAATAAAAGGCTTCTCGGTTAAGCGTGCTTTGTCTCCGGCAACCTTGGCGGCAATGTCCAGGGCAGTGTTGAATCCGGCCACATCATTCACTCCGGCCATGACATGCTTGCCCGTGCCCTTCAGACAGGTGTAGAAGACATTGGCATCGTAATCGTTTTGAGGGATATCGGTCGGTATACAGGGCCGCAGGAAGAAATGGATATTATCGAGCTTATCCACCAACCTGGCGAGCTGATACAAATCGTTTAAGGTCGTGGATCGTGCCCGTCCGCTATCGAGGTCCAGAATTTTTATGGCGGCCCCGCCCGTTCCCAGGTAAACGCGATCCTCGGTGAGATCGAGATCGTTTTTCCCATCGCGGCTGAATAAAACCACCCGTTCGGGCGCCGTGTCGGCCTGAGCCTCCACAAGATCACGGGGGAAAAAAATTCTGGAACGTTTTCTGTCCACAGCGGCTCCCTGTGCTTCGAGCAGAACAACCGTCGCTTCCAAACCGGCTTCATAGGCCACTCCGGTTTTTTCCAGAATGGTCAGCGAAGCTTGATGAATGGTTTCAATATTCTCAGGTGAAAGCGGCTTATACAGTCCCCCGGTGAGGCCTTTTAAATTCATGACAAACTCCTTATTGTTGTTGGCTGAAGGTTGACGGAAAAACTGGGAATGACCGATTTACGCGATGTCTTCTGCAAGCGGCTTCAAATTCTCAAATCAGGTTCCCGGGGTTCGCCGGCAACGGGCAGCCGACGAAATAGCTCGGCCAATCAGCGGCGGCTGCGGCATTTTGAGCACGCCGGCAGCCGGGTCGCAAGACCACGACTGGGCCTTTGAAACTGCCTATAGGGCCTCAATACATCATATGGTATTTTATAAGGCAATAAAAAACTTGGATTGGTATTGACCCGCCAAGTGTTTTGAAAGATAATGCCTTTATAGTATTTTTTCAATTTCTTGCAAAAGTAAACATCAACACTCATACGGGCTTTGCGGATACCCCCCATGCCTTCTAAGATAACCTCTGCCGATATAGCTCGGCGGTGCATGACCCACTAGGAGGTTCAAAAATCATGTCCTACGAATTTTTAATCCTTGAAATCGGCAATGACTTCGTCGCTGAGATTACTCTCAACCGACCCGAGCAGCTCAACACCTTCAATACCCCCCTGGCGGCAGAACTCGTTCAGGCGCTACAGGAGGCAGACGCCCAGACAAACGTGAGAGTCATTATCCTCAAAGGTGCAGGCAAGGCGTTTTGCGCCGGCATCGATGTAAATGAACTCTCCGGGAAAAGCGCCATGGAATACAAAGCCTGGATCGAGCATATGGAAAAACCGCTGGTGACCATCAGCCGCATGAGCAAGCCCGTGATCGCCCAGGTCCATGGGGTGGCGGCGGCCAACGGCGCCGGCCTCGTGGCTGCCGCCGATCTGGCGATCGCAGCGGAAAACACCCGTTTGGGCTTGACGGCCATCAATGTCGGACTCAATTGCGTCGGACCGGTGGTTCCGGTTACCCGATCGGTAGGCAGAAAACGTGCCCTCGAATTGTTGCTATACGGCAATCTGATCAAAGCATCCGAAGCCTTGAACATGGGCCTGGTGAACCGGGTGGTCCCGAAGGATGAGCTGGCGGAAGAAGCCCGCAAATGGGCGGCGGAATTGGCCCGCAAAAGCCCGGTTGCCGTTCAGATAAGTAAAAAAGCGTTTTATGCGGCAGCCGATATGGAATACCACAAGGCGTTCGAATACATGAATGAGGCCTTCGCCCGTCTGTGCACCACGGAAGACGCCAAGGAGGGCGTCGCCGCTTTCTTCGAAAAGCGCCATCCCGAATGGAAACTAAAATAACCCCCTTAGTTGCATAAACAATATGGCAAATAATATCTAATGTTCTGTAATTGATTTTGCCATAGTGTTTACCCTTCGGGAAAGCCGGAGAACTTCAGATACTGCGTTGTCAAGGAATTGCGGTAAAACGACGACAGCTTCATCCTTGACGCCTGGTCTCTGAAGCCCTCCGGCTTTTGCAACGTCGGGGTAAACCTATCCCCAGTTCCGACAATTTCTCGGCAGTCGGCTTTCCCTGTTCATCCCAGCCCATGATCTGATAAAATTTATCTTTCATGGGCTCCATCCATTCCTGGGGCTTCGAGGGCTGCTGTCCGGCATTGTATTCTTTATCGAAAAACATGTCCGGCAGGCGGTCGTCCGATCTTCCGGCACCGAATCGCAAGTTTAACAGCCTTTCAAGATTGACGGTTCGTTCCCCGCATGAAAAAAGGTCGGCAACGGCAACCGGAACGCCCGTCAGGGCGCTGGTCAGCTCGCTTTCGGCCACCAGATCGTAGGAGCAGATGAGACACAGCGAGGGAACTTTACACAGGCCCAGGCAATCCAGTACATTACCGACGATCATGGCCCGCCGAACGAGTTCGGCCTTTCCATGGATCGAGTTGAGATCGGCGGACTCAGGCTCTCCGAATTCCTCCGATCCTTCTTCCGGAATCCAGTGATATTTTATCGTGGCGTATACATCGTTAAAGTCGGCCCCCCGGGTGGCGACGGCATATCCCAGGGCCGTGCCCATAATATTGTCGGGGTGATACCCTGACATTTCCAGACCTTTGACGTGCGCGGCATACCGTTCGGCCCCGCGGCCGATCACCCCAGCGGCACGGCGGACGCCTTGGGACAATATGGCCCCCAGCCCTTCAGCGGCCGCAATCTGCCTGATGAGGACTTCCATGGATTTGCCGTTTCCCCAGGCCAGATCCAGGCCGGAAGTATCTTCCAGGGTCAGGATTTTACGTTCGAAGAGATCCATGGCGAAGGCGATGACACCTCCGGTGGATATGTTGTCGATACCCAAACGAGAGCACAGGTTATCCAAATACACCAGGGTATCCAGCTCGCTTAAACCACATCTGGCTCCCAACGCCAGCATGGGTTCGAATTCGGGCCTGACCCCTTTTCGGCCTCGGAGAGCCCCGTCCTGGAATTCCAGATCGGCCTTGCAGCGCACGGGACAGCGCAAACAGCCGCGGGCGCCGGTAAGGCTGCTTTTCAAATTTTTGCCGTCGATCCGGTCGACAGACTCAAAGGTGCTCCGCCTGAAATTGTGCGTACCCAAAATGCCCGTATCGTCGGCCCATTTGACGTAACCGGCACCACCATGGGTCGACATTCCCCGATAATTCGGAGAATTCTTCATTAGCCACACGTAACGCTTAATCGCTTCATGGCTGTGCTCACCTGACTGGAAAAGCGCCTTTTGTTTCCTGGATTTAATAACGATAGCCTTGAGATTCTTGGATCCCATAACGGTTCCCATACCGGTGCGGCCGGCGGCATGGTCCCGATCCGTCATGATACACCCAAACAACGCGCCGTTTTCTCCCCCGGGCCCGATGGTCATGATCTTCAACTTTTCACTGCCCAGCTTTTTTTTCAGCAGCTTATCTGTTTCCCAAGTGTCCAGTCCCCAGATAGACTTGGCGTTTCGGATTTCAATAGCATCGCTTTCGATCCACAGGTACACCGGCTCGGACGATCTGCCGCGAATGATCAGACTTTGAATGCCGCAGGACCTCAGAGCGGTTCCAAACCCACCTCCGACATTTGAGCTTCCGAGAAGGCCTGTGAGCGGGGATCGCGCGTTAACATGCAGCCTTGACGACGCCGGTGCGGCCGTACCGGTAAGCAGGCCGCAGGAAAACATCAGGATGTTATCAGGACCGAGGGAATCGGTCGTATCCGGCAGGTTGGCGTACAGAAATTGGACGTTGAAGCCGCGGCCGCCGAAATATTTCCAAGTCAGCTCATCAGGGAAGGGCGTGAATTGGCTGGCGCCGCTACTTAAATCGATCTCGAGGATTTTTCCCAGAAATCCCATAATTCGAAATTACCTCTTTGCAATAAATTTTGTGCTCACATAAAAAAGCCAGTTAATACAGGGAAACCGAAATAACGTGTCAAGGATGGCCTCAGGTTAACAAAAAAAAGTAACTCACGGATCCACGGGTCATTTGAGTGCACCCACTCTTTTTTCCACTGCCTTTAAGATCTTATCTGTTCTCATCAGCTGTTTCATGGTTGCGATGTCCTTGGATAGAACGCGGTCTTGTTCCAAATGTGAGATAACCTGCCGGATTGCGGAATAAGCTTCAAAGGTTCCCTCTCCGGGTTTCAAATTGGTGAACAAATCCAGAGCCTGGGCAGCGCATAACAGCTCGATGGCGATGACATTCTCGGTATTCTTGATGATTTCACGGCACTTGCGGGCCGCGATGGTTCCCATGGATACGTGGTCTTCCTTGTTGGCGGATGTTGGAATGGAATCAATACTTGCCGGATGGCAGAGCACTTTGTTTTCGGAAACTAGCGCTGCTGCCGTGTACTGGGCGATCATAAATCCCGAATTCAGTCCGCCGTCGCTGACTAAAAACGCTGGAAGTCCGCTCAGTTTCGGGTTTACCAGCCGTTCGACCCGACGCTCGGAAATATTGGCCAATTCCGAAATCGCTATGCCGAGGAAGTCCATGGCCAGGGCCACCGGTTGACCATGGAAATTGCCGCCCAGCAGAAAGTCTCCGCTTTCAGAGAAGATCAACGGGTTGTTGGTCGAAGCGTTCATCTCCGTTTCAATCACCCGGCGGCAATAATCGACGGCATCCCTGGTGGCGCCGTGAACCTGAGGAGAACACCGCAGGGTGTACGCATCCTGTATGCGGGAACAGTCCTTGTGAGAGGTAATGATTTCGCTGTTGTGGACAATCCGCTCCATGTTGGCGGCAGCCGCCGCCTGCCCCGGATGGGGCCTTATCTGATGAATTCTTTTATCGAACTCGGTTCGACTGCCCATCAGAACTTCCAGGCTCATGGCTGCCGCGATATCGGTCAGTTTCGACAGTCGAATTGCATCATGCAGCCCAAGAGCCCCGATGGCGGTCATCACCTGGGTGCCGTTAACCAGCGCCAACCCCTCGCCGGCTTCCAGCTTGAGGGGCTTCAGCCCACATTGGCCCAAGGCATGATCACCGGACATTTTCTGCCCCTTGAAGAAAGCCTCACCCTGGCCGAGCATAACCAGCGCCATGTGCGCCAGAGGAGCCAGGTCGCCGCTGGCTCCCACCGATCCTTTTTCCGGTACGACGGGACAGACTCCGCGATTCAGCAGTGCCGCCAGATATTGCACGGTTTCCAGGCGGATACCGGAATGCCCCCTTGCCAGGTCCTTGATTCTCAGGGCCATGACGGCGCGGACGATTTCCTCATCGAGCGGGTTGCCGACACCGGCGGCATGACTCATGAGGATATTTTCCTGAAGACGGCGGGTATCCTTTTTGGAAATGACCACACTGCTCAACGCACCGAAACCGGTGGTAATCCCGTAAATGGTTTTTTCAGCTTCCACCCACTGCTCGACCAGCTCGCGGGTTTTGCTGATTCTTTTTTCCGCGTCTTCGGTCAACTCGACCTGAACATCTTCTCGAGCAATGGCAACCAACTCCGCCAGGGTCATACCGTCAAAACCGAGCGCAATCGTTTTCATATTTTAAATTCCTAAATATGCGTTTGGATGATTCGTCCCCCGCCCCCCCTCGAATTCCGAAAGGCTCAGGCACGGGATACCGTCAGAGAAGGAATCGCTCGTTCGATCCCCCTTTGTGGCACAGGACCCGGAATGCAGGCTGGAGGTTTGCCTGGATGGGCACAAGCGCCTTCTGTTCACCCCTTAGTTGCATAAACAATATGGCAAACAATATCTGATGTTCCGTAATTATAACCGATATTTTAGAAAAAGAAACCCTCGTTGGACATCCCATTTTGTGAACTCCAAGGATGGGGGCGCCCCGGGAATTTTAAATGCTGCCATATTGTTTACCCTTCGGGAAAGCCGGAGAACTTCAGATACTGCGTTGTCAAGAAATTGCGGTCAGACGACGACAGCTTCATCCTTGACGCCTGGTCTCTGAAGCCCTCCGGCTTTGTCGGGGTAGAAATGAAGCGCGTACAAACTTAGGCGGAGAGTTTCCGACATGCATTCTTTCGATACATACCGCGGGATCCTAGTTCCACCTTATTTTACGTTTCTTCAAGCCCCCCTGCGATCCCGGACGGTCGGATTTCCCGAGTCCGGTTCTGACCGTGGCTTTTACTCTCACGGCCTTCCCATAGGAGGTGAAGCTTAAATGCCGGCCCATATACACCCCGACTTCCAATGGTTTGCCTGTGAGCATAGACCCATATTTAATGATAGACATTGCGCCGAATGAGGTAACACTTTGATCGGGCAAAGGGGCTCTGGGCACGTGGCGGGCCTTGGTCGGTCCTGGACACAGAGCCAGCCTGCATTACGTCGGAGGGCATTACCCCTCCTTCATCGCTCATATGGACTCATGCGACAGACCATAACCCTCCTGCCAACTTCGTTTTACCTTATAAGGCAGGTCTTTGCAGGTGGTTGCCAGTCCCTGCTGGGAGATGGTCTTTCCCGGGGTAATAGTCTAAGCCGGTTCAATTGGTTTTTCAACCCTTTTTAGCAGCATTTGGATCGAGGTGGAAGATTTCTGAAGTTGCAGTTTCCGCACGGAGAGGGTGTCACGCGACCGCCCCGGCCGGCCGGCCGCAAGCTTGCAGATAAAATGCAGATAAAATGACTACCTGATTATTGCTTGAGGCATTAGGATGAAGTCAAAGTATTTAAAAGCTGCCAATGGGTCGAACGCAGGGAGTAGGTGGGGTTTCAAAGCTTTAAGAAGGCAGCCGGGGGACAGGTGAGAAGCGGAAGCTGAAAATCTATCCGCCCGATAAATTTGCGGGTTGCGGTGGGACGTTGCGCATTCCCGCCCGAAGCGGAAACGCGCAGTACCATTTCGTCCGTGACGGATCGCGACCGGTGATTACTTATGCCATTGCGTAGACGCCTTTTTCCACGCTGTTTATTTTATTCTGTTTTCTGAGCCGATAAACGATATTGGCAACCTTCTTTTGATTAAACCCGGTTTTTTCCATGATCACCGCGGTACTGGCACCCTTTTTACTTCCACCGATTATTTCCAGCACCCGGTCAGTATCCGTTGCCGCACCGGCTTCACTCTTCTTTGCTGCCCGTGCCGGTTTCCGCGCCGGCTTTTCTTTTTTTGCGGTTTTTGTGATTTTGGCGGTTTTGGCGGTTTTCGCAGCCTTCGTAGTTTTCACAGGCTTTTTACTGGGCGCCTCTGGGGCGGCTTGAGACTTGGCTGCCTCGTTGACTTTTTCTGCAATCGTTTCCACGCCTTTGGCAAGCGTTTTGAGTCCATCGGAAACAATGTTCAACACATTTTGCAATTCCTTCATTTCTTACCTCCATAATTATTAATATTCTGCAACCCGTGTTTTCTTAAAATCCTGCGCTTAAATCTATTCGTCAATTTCTGCCCACTGCTAGCAAATTACCCATCTTAGCCTCTTGTGTCAACAATTATTCACAAACAAAGTTGACTTATTTATTAAGCTCTCGCAGTATATCATCCAGGCTGTCGACATCTTCTATCTCGTAGGGGCCATCGCTTTCGGCTGATACTTTGCTTTTTTCTACAGTAGTCGGCCATGCCCGCTGGTGCCCGGCAGATGCTGCCGCCGGGTGCCGGCAGGCGGATAGTCACCGATCGGTGCTTCTCTTCCGGAGCTTTGGATAATTTCTACGGTTCACTGCTTGGATATCGGCATTGAGTAAACCCGTCCGTTCGGTTTTCAAGCCATTCCCGGTGCCGTTATAAGCTTCCTTTTTTGGGGTATGGCAAGAGGCCGCCAATTTGCCGTATTGCCTACTGCTTGTGCAAGCGGCGCGCGGTCGGCTTATTGATTCAGCAACCCACCATAAAACTGATCGTATGAGGAAGGCCCCGGGAAGAGGCCACCTCTCTGCCGGCAGCCACTGGTACCAAAAGCATTTCGACATTAAACCCAACGTCAAATCGTTGACGATTGTGAGTTGAGCGAGCCAAAATCTTAGCCTTTGTTCCGGTTATTTTGCCTAAAATACGTCATTCTATGCCAATTTGCGCAATTTGGATTGAAAATTGCTTGCAAATTGTTACGCGGAAACCAAAAAAGCAAATAAATAAGGCCATATCAATTTTTCATGACTACGATTCAATTTTTGTTTTTAACAACGACTGTTCTCAATATAATGTTGCTGGCCTTTTCCCTGCATGTCTATCGGGAAAATAAAAGGCTTCGCCTGCGTTACCGGAAAGCACAACACACACTGCAATCCATGAAATGTCGGTTGGACCGATTGGGGTCTCATCGTATTTCTAAGGAGACGAAGTACATAGAAATCGAGAAAAGGCTTCGAGGTTATCTCAATTTTCTGGACACTCTGATCAACACCATTCCCAATCCCATTTATTTTAAGGATGAGAACGGTATTTATCGAGGATGCAACCAGTTTTTCGCCGAGCGCATTCTGGGAATTTCTCGCGCTGACATAATCGGGCGAAAGGCGCAGGATCTAAGCGCCCAGATTCCCCAGGCATTGGCTGACTTTTATCAGTTGAATGAGCGCAAGCTGCTGCTGAAAGGCGGACTTCACAGCTTTGAAACTGAAGTACCCTGCAAGGGAGGCTTTCGACGGGAATTTTTGTTTCGTATTGCCGCGGTCAACGATGATGTCGGCCGGATGATCGGCAGCATAGGCGTTATGTTCGACCAGACCGAAAAAAACCGCGACGAGCGGGATAAGCTGCACAAAGAAAAATTGGAAGGGGTTTTGGAAACCGCCGGCGCCGTCTGCCATGAAATGAACCAACCGCTCCAGACCCTTCTGGGAAACACGGAGCTCGCTCTCACTGAGATCTCCCCTGACAATCCGGCCTATTTATCGTTGATCAAAATCGACAGACAAATCGAACGCATGGTAGAGATCACCCAAAAGCTTCAGAACATCACGCACTACGAAACCATGCAATATGACAACCACAACCGGATTATCGATATACATAGAGCGTCTGCGATGTGATTTTGATGAGAAACAGCGCCATCGAGGTCAGAAAAAGCGCCAACGCCTTGACATGGCTCCTTGCCGCTCTACTTTGAATCATTGAAGCTTGCCTGGTTCGAAACCATCTAATTATTTGGATACCTCCAGGCATAAGCCGCCGGCATCTCTCAGATCTGTCCTCATAAAGCTTTCATCCCGGCAAGGGTGGAACCCTTTCCCATTCTCGCCGGAAGCGCCGGTGGTTTATGAATGGAGTCAGGGAGGTAAACGCTTATGGACGAGGGTATTGTTCATGAGGAAAAAACATCTATCAGCAATTCCACCTTTATTCATGGGGATATAAGGGCTGAAGAGCACTTGATTGTTAACGGAACGATAAAAGGCAACGTCGTAATTGCAGACTACAACTTTTTTTTAGGTCCCAGCGGCAGGGTAGAAGGAAATGTCCGCGCTAAAAATGTGAGAATCCGAGGTTACATGAAAGGTGAGATCAAAGCCGGGGAAAAAGTCGAGATTACCAAGGAAGCCGATTTTTCAGGAAAAATTGAAAGCAAGAGTATTTCCGTCGAAAGCGGCGCTAATTTCAATGCCTGGGTAAATGCGGGCCGGTGATCACTGAGAATACTGAATAGAGGCGATTTCCAGGTTGACGGTGGCCGTCCATGCAGATCCGACCTTCCCATATTTCCGATACCCGATCCATGTCCGACATCTATGTGCAAACCTGGCAGGAAACGTATCTTGGCGTTGTACCATATCCATATTTATTGCAGATGTCGATTCCCCAGCAGGAGAAGGCTTTCAACCATGAGCTGAAAAACAGGCAAGTTGTCAGCTTCGTGGCCGAAGAGGCCGGGACGGTGACAGGTTTTATTACCGGCGGTTACGAGAGGAATGGCGACGATATCTACCGCGGTGAGATTTATACCTTATACGTATTGAAAAACTTCCAGCGCAGGGGAATAGGCGGCAAACTGGTCGCCGCACTGGCTGCCCGGCTTTACCAGATCGACGTATATTCTATGCTGGTGAGGGTTCTCAAGCACAACCCTTATAAAAAATTTTACAGCAAAGCCAACGGTACTTTCCTCAAGGCGGAACGTCTGCCTTTTGCCGGTGAAATGATGGAGTTGGAAGTTTACGGTTGGCTGGACGTTTCGCTGGTTTGCGAATAAACACTCCTATCCCATTTTGTTTACGATCAATTGGGGTCGCAAAATAATAATGAAACTTATAACCAGACGGATTCCCGCAACCATCTCTCTATTTACATGGCTTTGTTCATACCTTCTATTGACGGCATGTTCCACGATTGGAAAGACCCCCATATACCACGATTCTTCCTCATGGTCCTCCTCTGACCCCACCAGCATCCCTTATCTGTCAAGACTGGCGCAATTCGAGAAGAGCAACCTGATCAAAAATCCTTCTTTTGAATTGGCGAGGGTTACAAATGGTGATCCAACTCATGCAATTATTATCGAAGGATGGCAAATGGTCGGCGAAAACGTTTCCCGCGTCGAATACGAACCCGGTTCCGACACCATCAAAATGACTTCGGGTGTGCATGGTATTAAGATCTCAAAAGAAAAAGCAACCGAACTGGATGACGCCGCAGGGATCATCAGTGACTATATTCCCGTTATCCCCGGCAATTACGACTTTACCTATCGGGTCAAATTAAAGGATATTAAAAACAATCGATCCAGATCGGGGGTTCGACTCCACGATGCGATCGTGGTCCGGGTTTTCTTTTTCGATGCCGGCAGGCAACCCATCAATCCGGGATATTCGAACCCCGTAAATGGTGGGGTAATCGATAACTCGGACAAAAGCTACTCTTTTGCCAATTACTGGCGCATTGATGATTTTTCCTGGGGAACCGTCAGGGGAAGGTCCTACAACTATCCTTTCTCGGAAGGAGATATTCCCGATGAAACACGATACGTGCGTCTGTTCTTCGGTTTGAAAGGCTCCGGAGACCTGTGGCTGGACGACATCGATTATCGCTATTCGAAATGGAACTTTACCGTCCTGGAACGTTTCAAACCCTTTTTTGATAAGCAACTCCCGGTGCAGGAACGCCTCATACCCACGCCGAAAAATTTTCAAGTAGGTGACGATATCTCCTATTTTAAGGCCGGCAGCCCGGCGTCTCATCTGCCGGTGATCATCCTTCCCGACAATCCAGCCCCCGCCGAAAAGGCGGCCGCAAAAATTTTGCAGAAAAGAATCGGCGCAGTGCTGACGCGATTAACATCCGTCGAAGATGAAGGAGACCAAGACATCCGAATTCTGGACAAAGGGTTCCATTGGGGTGACATATCGGATGCGGAATTGATCTTCAGTCTCGGCAGCAATAAACTTTATCGAAAAGTGCGGCCGGACCTTCCCCTGCAATCGATCCGCGACAAAGCGCAGGGATACATCATCCAGACCGAACGAACCGGCGGCAGTCATGTGGTATTCTTAATGGGTACCCATCCAATCGGAAACTACTATGCTGCCGCCACCGCCCGCCAGCTCTTTGACAACAATGCCCTGATCTATCACGATGCGACCATTGTCGACTATCCTGATTTTTCAGGCCGGTCCTACGTTTTTAAAAACTGGAACGATACAAAGGAGCTGCAAAGAGATCTCGATGCCGTCGAGCGCATGAGCCTTTACAAATTCAACAAGGTGTATTTCGGCTATAACCGGCAGAAGAAAGATTGGTACCGGCCCGATACACTGTATCGACAAGGCCTTCAAAAGGCAGGCCGGGTATTAAACGGCAGCGGGGTGATGAGCTTGGCCCTGATGGTAAATCCCTACTCGCATTTTGCCATGGGAATGGCGGCCGAGCGCCTCGATGATCGCTTGAGATATATCTGGACCCACAGCAGTCCGGAGAGCTTCCGCATGCTCACCGATATATTAAGCATTGGATTGGAGGCCGGCGCACGGACGGTGATGCTCCTGTCCGATGACTTTGTCCCGCACGGCGGCAGCAATTTCTGGAATTACGACCTGTTCACCGCGGAGGACAAAAGACGCTTCGTCAATCTGCAAAATGCTCAGGCCCATGTTATCAATAACCTGAAAATTTGGTTGGATGCAAACTATCCGGCGACCCGTTTGGAATTCTGTCCTCCATGGTATTCCAATGAGCATATCGATCGCAGCGAGGGAAAAGCCGAGACTTATTTCAAGGAACTCATTTTTCAAATTCCACGGGATGTGGCCGTTATCTGGACCGGACCGACCATAAGATCTCTGTCTATTGATCAGGCCGATCTCGATCGGTACGCATCGCTTATAAACCGATGGCCCATGATCTGGGACAACACGCTGTATGCGAGAAATCTCGAGACCAAACGATATGGAGGGTATCCGGCCCACTACCCGGGCAAGGTGAGAATGTGCAACATTTTTGAGCCTTTCGATACGTACCGGCCGGAAAATTTCCAGGTGTTTAACGACAGCCGGCACATGTATGTCAACGGCAGCGCCTACAGTGAAGTTTACAAGATAAAATACATGACGGTTGCAGACTATGAATGGAACACCACCGCATATGATCCCGAGCTTTCGCTGTGGAAGGCGCTCTGCAACACATACGGGCCCGAGTGTGCCCGGCTGCTCATCCGTTTCAGTGATACCTACTACCGACTCTATGGCATCTGCTCCCGGCTGGAAACGGAAGGTCCGCAAGATGAATACATTAAAAATGGCCAGAACTGTTTGATTGACCTGAACGGTTATTTGCGGGATATTTCGCAATCCCTGTCGCCATCCCATCCGCTTTTTGAGGAGCTGCAGAAAAATCGGGACAGACAGGAAGCCCGGTTCGAAAAATTATGTAGCCACCCATGAATCTCGCCCCCCTGAAGTTTTCTTACTTGACATAGCGTCAGGAATGAAAATTTTATAGATTTTTCTCCACTTTCATACGGCAGGACACCTCAGACGCTTCTGTTGTCACTTTGCAATCCAGTTTACGAAGGGGAGACATGAGGTTTTCTGCCGTCGATGGGTCGGGAAAAAAGTAGTAACTGAGGATACTATCGTGAAATACCATAATCAAACCGAGATCGACCGCAGACGGACTTTTGGGATTATCAGCCATCCGGACGCGGGCAAAACCACTCTGACGGAAAAACTCCTGCTTTTTGGCGGTGCCATCCAGCAGGCCGGGGCGGTCAAGGCCAAACATGCCGCCCGGCATGCCACCAGCGACTGGATGTCGATTGAAAAAGAACGCGGAATTTCAGTTACGACTTCCGTGATGAAATTCAACTACCGGGATTACGAGATCAATCTGCTGGACACACCGGGTCATCAGGATTTTTCAGAGGATACGTATCGCGTGCTGACGGCCGTCGACAGTACCTTGATGGTCATCGACAACGCCAAGGGGGTCGAGCCCCAGACCGAAAAGCTGATGGAAGTCTGCAGGCTGCGCAACACTCCCATAATAACCTTCATCAACAAGCTTGACCGTGAAGGTCTCGAACCCCTCGATATTCTCGGGGAAATCGAGGACAAACTGCAGATCGAATGCACCCCGCTTTCCTGGCCGATCGGCATGGGCAAGCGTTTTAAGGGGGTATATAACCTTTTTCACAAACGGCTGCATCTCTTCGAACCCGGAAGGGATACGCGGGGGCCGCAGGGCATTTTAATCGAGGACCTGTCGGATCCCGCTCTGGATGAAATCCTGGGAAGCCAGGCCGACGAATTGCGGACCGATATCGAACTGATCGAGGGGGCCTCACCGCCGTTCGAAATGACATATTTCCTGAACGGGACCCAGACACCCGTCTTTTTCGGCAGCGCCATCAATAACTTCGGGGTCAAGGAGATGCTGGACGCCTTTGTGGAAATGGCCCCCCATCCGGGTAAACGGGCGGCGGTGTCCCGTGAGGTTTCGCCCTACGAAAAACCGTTTTCAGGTTTCGCCTTTAAAATCCAGGCCAACATGAACCCGGCTCATCGGGATAGAATTGCCTTTATCCGGATCTGTTCGGGAAAATTCAGCCGGGGGATGAAGGTCGTCAATCACAGGTTGGGAAAGGAAGTGGCCTTCGCCAACGCGACCATTTTCATGGCGCAGGACCGGGAAAATGTTACGGAAGCATATCCCGGCGATATTATCGGCGTTTACAATCACGGCACCATCAAGATCGGGGATACGTTCAGCGAAAAAGAACCCTTGAAATTCAGCGGCATACCGAATTTTGCACCGGAACATTTCAGACGGGTGCGGCTTAAAAATCCCATGAAGGCCAAGCATCTCCAGAAAGGGTTGATCCAATTGTCGGAGGAAGGCGCCGTACAGGTCTTCAGGCCGGTAAAGGGCCATGATTTTATTCTCGGCGCTGTCGGCGTACTCCAGTTTGATGTCACCATTGCCAGGCTCCAGGCCGAATATGGTGTCGACGCGGCATATGAGCCGGTGGGCTTTTCCGTGGCACGATGGATCGAATCCGGGGACCGCAAAAAGCTGGCCGAGTTCGAAAAAAAGCACATGGCAAATCTGGCCCGAGACGCTCAGGGCCGTCTTTCCTATCTGACCACCAGTGAATGGCAGTTGAATTTCGCCAGGAAAGAATGGCCCGAGATCGAGTTTTTAAAAACTCGTGATATTAATTGACTAATATTAAACATTTAGCTAGTGCCCATCCATCAAAGGGTCTTTTACAAAGATGGGCACCGGATGGTGTTTCCAATCCAGAAATGAGAATTTTTGCCCAAGTTCAATGAAATCAAGCCCTTGCGCGGAGGCGTAGTTTACTACGCCCTACAAGCAAGGGCACAGATTGACGCCGAAATTGGGCAAAAAGGCCATTTGTAGATGGAAACTAGCTATTTCGGAAAATGATTTCGATGTGCACGATAGTTTCGATCGTCACTCCGGCAGGTTTTTTGTCGGAGTCCAGCCACACGGCGAACTTCCTCGATCGCGCTAAAGCTTCACTTCGTGCCCGACTGAAACCCCGCCGGAATAAGTGAGGATGGATTTCGCCCCGAATTTTTATTCTTAATTTAAGCAAATGATCCTATAATAATTATATTGACGTCTTGACGCGATGATGTATTTGCGTATGCCGCAAATATCATTTTTCATTTAATCCGGATCAACTTATGGCAATAATCGGAATGCGCAATGTGAGTTGGGGGTTCGGCGGGCCCCCGCTGCTTGACGACATCACCTTTCAAATCGATAAAGGCGAACGCGTCTGTCTGGTGGGGCGTAACGGTGTCGGAAAATCCACCATGCTGAAACTCGTCGCCGGCGAATTCCCACCCGACAGCGGCGCCGTCTGGCGTGGCAGCGGCATCGCGGTGGCCTCCCTGCAACAGGATGTTCCTGCGGATTTCAGTGGCACGATATTCGAGGTGGTTGCCGAGGGCCTCGATAATTCCGGCAGGATATTGGCTGAATACAACCGGATCAGCCGAAACACCGGGGCAGAACACAGCCTGGAACTGAAAAAACGGCGCGAAGAGCTTCAGCACCAGCTGAATTCAGATGGAGGCTGGGCGCTTTCAAGCCGTGTCGAAAGCGTTTTGTCGCGAACCGGACTGAACCCGGCAAGCAAATTCGCCGACCTTTCGGCGGGCATGAAACGCCGGACACTATTCGCGCGAGCGGTTGTTCGCGAACCGGATCTTTTGATGCTGGACGAGCCCACCAACCACCTTGACATCGATACGGTTCTATGGATGGAGGAGTTTGTCCGCCAACATGTGAAAACGCTGCTTTTTGTCACCCACGACCGTACATTTCTGAAAAACATCGCCAACCGAATTCTCGAGTTGGATCGGGGCCGGCTGATTTCCTATGACTGCGATTACGAAACCTACTTAAAGCGCAGACAGGCTGCCCTGGAGGCCGAAGAAAAACAAACGGCGGTGTTTGACAAAAAGCTTTCCCAGGAGGAGGCCTGGATCAGAAAAGGCATCAAGGCCCGCCGGACCCGAGACGAGGGACGCGTCAAAAACCTGGAAAAGATGCGCGCCGCCTACCGGGCCCGCCGTGGAAAATCCGGCGATGTCAGGCTGCAGGCCCAGGAGGCCGAACGCACCGGAAAGCTGGTCATCGAAGCTGTCGGGTTGAGCTTTTCTTACGAACAAGGCACCGTCATCCGGAACTTCTCCACCGTTATCATGCGCGGCGACAAGGTAGGGGTCATCGGTCCCAATGGCGTCGGCAAAACGACCCTGCTGAAAATACTCTTAAAAGAAATAACCCCCGAAACGGGAAGTGTCCGGCACGGCACCCATCTTCAGGTGGCCTATTTCGACCAGCTTCGGGCGCAGCTTGACGAGCAAAAGACCGTCTGGCAAAACATCGGCGAAGGCAATGACTTTATCATCTTCAATGATCAAAAGCGCCATGTGGTCAGCTACCTTCAGGATTTTCTCTTCTCGCCGGACCGATGCCGCACCCCGGTCTATGTGCTCTCCGGCGGCGAGCGAAACCGGCTGATGCTGGCCAAGCTGTTTGTCAAACCTGCCAACGTTCTGGTGCTGGACGAACCCACCAACGATCTGGATGCGGAAAGCCTTGAGCTTTTGGAAGAACTCCTGCTCGAGTATCCGGGAACCCTGCTGCTCGTCAGCCACGACCGGAGTTTGTTAAACAACGTGGTCACCAGCACGCTGGTCTTCGAAGGAAACGGTCAGGTGATCGAATATGCCGGCGGCTACGACGACTGGTTGGTCCAGAGACCGAAGACGGAAGCCGTCCCCAAGCCGACCAAAAAAGACAGCAACAAAAACCCGCCAAGACCCGATATCCGGAAACCGGTCAAACTGGGATATATGCAACAGCGGGAGCTCACTGAATTGCCGCGCAAGATCGATACCCTCGAATCGGAGCAGAAAGAACTCTATGCGATCATGTCGGATCCCCTCTTCTACAAAGAGGATAAAAACGAAATCGCCCGGGTGAAAGCGAATCTCGAGCGGGTGGAAAAGGAAATCGAGGCAGCATATTTTCGCTGGGAGGAGCTAGAGAGTATGCAGGGATAGGAGTTCTTGGGGGCTTTCGCGATGACTTGAATACCTGCGGCCGGCGATCAGCCGCATCTTCCTTTTCAGCTCAGCAACAAAGGAATGGCGATCCTTCAAATATTTTCAAACCCGGTTATCCAGAAAGCTCCAGTGAGCGGCTCTTTTGCTTCCCTCCCCCTGGCGGGAGGGACTGAGGGAGGGGGATAAAATAAACATCATTCCTTTAACTTGAGCTTTCTGGATAACCGGATTTTTAAATTCACCATGTCATGTTTTATTATTGATATGAACAGTTGAATGTATTAACAGATTATGACACGAAAAAGGCGCAACCCGTATCGAAACCCAAAAAGAAATAAAAGCTGGCCATTGATCTGGCATTACCATTTAAACACGTTATCGACGAGTTACACGAATACCTTCTAAAAAAATACGAGAGACGACCCCAAGAATAACCGTTCAACCGCAGCGGAGAGCCTATGTTCTGGAATAAACCCCATTTCCCAAAAAGATGTGGGTTTTTTTATTTTTTGATTGGGGGATGATAACATTTACCTTTTTACTTGCAGAGGAACGGTCTTCATGAACGCTTGTGGCAACAAACTGAACAGATACTTCATTTCTTTGGCTGTTTTCCTAACTGTCCTCGGTGTTAATCCATCATGGGCCGGAATAACGGAGGTCGAGAATTTCGTTATCAGGTTCTATCAATTGTGCCTGGATAGAAATCCAGACGATAACGGTCTAGATGGCTGGGTGTCCGCTTTATTGGATGGTTCTCAAACCGGTAGTGATGTGGCTTATGGGTTTATCTTCAGCGCTGAATTTGAGGAAAAAAATACGAGAAATTCGGAATTCCTGGAGGTGCTGTATAAGGCTTTCTTCGATCGGAATCCGGACCCGTCGGGGCGGGACATCTGGCTTGCCGAACTCGATGCGGGCCAGGATCGGCTGGAAGTGTTGAATGGGTTTATTAATTCACCGGAATTTATCGAATTGTGCAATGCTTTCGGAATCCTCGCTGTCAAAAATGATCCCGATACCCCCGAAGAATTCAGCGAAGCGTTTGTTACTCGCTTTTATGATTTATGTCTCGATCGCACACCGGACCCTGCGGGCTTGGCCGGTTGGGCGGATGCCCTATTGAGCGGGGCCGATACCGGTGCGGACATTGCCCAGGGTTTCGTTTTTAGCAAAGAATTTATTGCGAAAGGAACCTCCGATTCAGAATTTCTGCTTATTTTATATAAAGCCTTTTTTAACAGAGACCCGGATCAGGGTGGATGGGAAGCCTGGATGGCCGACCTTAAGGCAGGCAACAATCGAAAAGATGTATTGGATGGGTTTATTTATTCGAACGAGTTTACGGGCCTCTGCAGCCAATTCGGCATCAAAGCATATGATTCCGTGCCGGCGCCAAAGTCACCTTTTGCCGGAACATGGGAAGGCGCGATGTTTCCCGGGCATTATATCGAATTCGAGGTTGAAGACATAAACGGCGACATATTTATAACGTCTGCAAACGGTTCATATGTTGCCATCGGGTGCTTTAATGAACAGTATGCCTGGGAAACCAATCAACTTCAGAGTAAAATAGTCAAAAATGAAAGCCAAATTCATTTCCCGGATGAAATCAATTACGGCGACGGACGTGGAATGGAGCTTCATTTTTATTTTGATTCAGATACGAAAGTACACGGCACATGGATAGGTGAAACCTTCTGTAAACCACTAATTGACGGCACCTTCGAGGCTTATCGTTGCGTGGATAAAGATCAAGATGGATATGACTCCTGCAACGAATGTGACGACACTAATGCCGCCATAAACTGGGATGCCGATGAAATCTGTGATGGGGTGGACAATGACTGTGACGGTGAAATAGATGAAGGACTTTTCTACCCGGATATTGATGGAGATGGTTACGGCGATGCGAATGCTGCAGGGCAAAGCTGTCCAGTCCCTGAAAATTATGTGAAAGATAATACGGATTGTGATGATTCGAATACTTCCATCAATCCTGAAAATGACGAAATATCACGAAATTTTTTGGATGACAATTGTGATGGGCAAATTGATGAAGGCTTTGAAACCATTTCAAATATCTCTATTAATAGTCCGGGTGTTATAGCAATGTCCCCCAATGGAGATTACCTTTATGTGACAAATTCTTCAGAACAATCCGTCCGCGTGCTGCGAACGTCGGACAATACGCTGATAGATACGCTCTCCGTGGATGGGGAGCCATACAGTTTATCTATAACCCGCGATGGGAAATATTTATATGTCGCATACGTGAAATATTATCATTCAACGAAAAGCAACTTGATGTCAATCATTCAAACATCAGACAATACGGTGATCGATAAAATTTCATTGGGTTATTACGTTGGCTCGGGGGGCATATCGGTGTTGCCAGATGGTGATTATGTCTATTTGGCAAATAATCAGCAAGATTCGGTTTCGGTGTTACGAACGTCGGACAACGCGATCATAAATACGATTCCTGTGGGTGATTTTCCCTCAAACCTGATAGCGGCGCCGAATGGTGACCGTGTTTATGTATCCAATTTCTTAGGCCCTTCGATCTCGGTGATCCGGATATCGGATAACACGGTTACAAACACAATTCCAACTGGCTTTAGCCCGGGAGGTATGACAGTTACGAAGGCCGGCGATTATGTTTATGTCACCGGAGAGGGCCCTGATACCGTCTCGGCGATCCGGACATCAGACAATACCATCACAGATATTATTTCTGTGGGTCTAAATCCTAGGGGCATTGCGGTGTCACCCGACGGTAAATATGTGTATGTGGCTAATCGGGGAGAGGTTACGTACTGCCCGGGATGTCCGGCAGGCAATACAGAAAACTGGCGCGGTTGTTCAGTCTCGGTAATTTTAGCGTCAAATAGTACCGTCCTGCATAACATCCCTATGGGCAACGGTCCGACTAACATAGCGATCGATCCGGATGGAGATCATGCTTATGTGACCGTTCCTCAAGAGAATTCAATCACAGTGATTGGATTTCCCGATTAATTACACCAACTATGTTGAAGGAAAAACCAACTGGGTTGCTGCTCAGTCTTTTCCCATGTTGAAGGCCTTGCCGACCACTTCCCCCAGACGCTGATAGTGCATCACTCCCGTTGTGTAAATGAGGGGATCTATCTTGTCGGGATCGGGCTTGCCGTCGGTGACACAATCCTCACTCACATAAGTTTCGATTATTTCGCCGATCACCAGCTCGTGACTTTTCAAATCCAGGCAATGGATCACTCGACATTCGAGATTCACCGGGCACTCCCGGATGAGAGGGGCAGTCTTCAACTCTCCGAAAAAAATATCGAAAAGCTCTGCTTTATCTCTTCTCTCACCCGAATAGATGCCGCAATAATCCACCTGTTTGGCCAGGGCTGCGGAAGGCACATTAATGGAAAATGTGTCTTGTTCCTTGATGCCCTTCAGGGTGTGTCTGACCGTTTGCAGCCCGACAGAGATAGCAGGGGGTTTTGATGCGGCAATACCACACCAGGCCGCCGTCATAAAATTGGGTCTTTCGTTGACCATCGCACCGACCAGAACCGCCGGCATCGGATAGAGCAGTGTTTGCGGACCGAATTTTTTCTTTTCCATTGTCCATTTTCCTTTCGCTATTCATTTTTAAAAAAACATTTCACTATATTTGAAACTCGGCAAAAGCACGCAAAAGTGCCGCGAGACAGCCATGCAAAATAGGCGGCGCATTTATTGCTTTCCCGTTATCTGCTTTTGTTGCCTGTAACGAAAGGATCCAGGCGCATCCGGACGATTATTCTGCGGTTTTCCAGCCATTCCCACCCGCGCGGATCTACTCCCGGCTCGAATGAGCGCAGCCAGGCCATGCGCTAAAGACAGGCCTTATGATGCCGACGGCAACTTCGCCCGGAACTGACTTTGGTACAAGCGATGGTAGACCCCCTGCCCGGCCAGGAGTTCTTCATGGGTTCCCTGCTCTACTACCCGGCCATTCTCGATGACAATCACCCGATCGGCACTGGAGATGGTGGAAAGCCGATGGGCAATGACGAAGCTTGTGCGTCCCCGCATCAGTTCATCGAGCGCCCGCTGAATAAGAAACTCGGTACGGGTATCGACGGAACTTGTCGCTTCGTCCAGGATAAGGATGGCGGGATCGGCGAGTATCACCCGGGCGATCGAAAGGAGCTGACGCTGACCCGCAGACAGATTCTCCCCCCTTTCAGAAAGGATGGTATTATAACCATGCGGCAAGCGACGAATGAACCCGTCCACGTGGGCCAGTCTCGCAGCGGCGAATACGTCTTCATCGCGGGCGCTCAGACGGCCATAGCGAATGTTCTCCATCACGGATCCGCTGAAAAGAAACGTCTGCTGCAGGACGATGCCGAGCTTTCGTCTCAAACTGTCGCGGGATACGCTGCGGATATCCGTGCCGTCGATGCGGATAGTCCCTTCATCGATGTCGTAGAAGCGGCAAAGGAGATTGACCAGGGTGGTCTTCCCCGCACCGGTGTGTCCCACAAGGGCGATGCGTTGACCGGGTCGGGCATGCAGGCAGATGTCCTTCAGGACGTAAAGCTCGGGCCGGTATGAAAAGGATACGTGGTCGAATTCGACTTCTCCGGCAACTTCAGACAGCACCGGTACGCCGGGGGCATCAGTCTGATCGGGGGTAGTATCCAGAATTTCAAAAATGCGCTCGGCGCCGGCCAGGGCCGCCTGAACCTGATTGTAGAGGTTGCCGAGCTGGCGCAGTGGCTCGGCGAAACGCCGCGAGTAGGAGATAAATGCAGCGATGGTTCCTATGGACACCATTCCCCGGATCGCCAGCCATCCCCCCAGGCCGCAAAGAATCGCCACGTTGAGATTCGACAAGATCCCCATCATCGGCATGACCACCAGAGCCAGCGCCATGGCCCGCACGCCGGTGGACCGAACCGCTTCGTTCGCCTGATCAAACCGGTTCAAGACGTTTTTTTCCTGTCCAAAGGCCAGAACGACCCGCTGGCCGCTGTAAGTTTCTTCGAGCGCCGCATTGAGTATTCCCAGGCGGGCCTGATAGTTCCGGAATACGGCCCGCGTTCTTTTTCCGACCATCCCCACGAGACCGATCATCAGCGGAAAGGCAATCATCGATCCGAGGGCCAGCCAGGGGCTTAAAATGAAGATGACGATCAGGATGCCTGCCAGCGTCAGAATGCCGGTGAAAAGCTGGGCCGCATGGTTTGTGAGCACCTGGCTGATGACATCCATGTCGTTTGTGAGCCGGCTCATGAGGTCCCCCTGGGCCCTGCTATCAAAAAATCTGAGAGACTGGGATTGTATGTGGTTGAAAAGATCCGAACGCAGCGATTGCATGACTTTCTGGGCAACCCTGACAATCACAACTCCCTGGAAGAGCTGGGCCAGGCCCGAAAACCCATAGGCAGCCAGCATGAAAACAACCGTCCTGAGCAGGACCGCGGAATCTCCCCCGCCAAGCTGGTCGATGGCGCGGCCCAGCAGGTAGGGGGCTGCCAGGGCTGTCAAGGTTCCCAGGGAGGCGGCTGCGAATACCACCATCAAAGCCTTTCGATGGGGACCCAGATAACGGAGCAAACGAAGCAACGCTCCCTGAACATCTTTGGCGCGCTCGATTGTCCGACGCTGGGGGTTTCCACCCGGACCCGGCATTCCGGCGATACCCGGCCTGGCGGATTGTTGCGTTTGTGTGTCAGTCATACGGTCTGGTCTTGCCTTCCGCCGGATCACCCAATTGGGAACGATAAATGTCTTGATACAGCGTATTGGAAGCGAGCAGCTGCCGATGGGTCCCCATACCGGCGATGCGGCCCTGGTCGAGCAACAGGATCTTGTCGGCAAGCAAGACGGTGCTGATTCGCTGGGCGACGATCATGCGGGTGGTGGCATCTATCGCTTCGGCAATCAACCGGTCGAGAGCGTTCTGGAGTCGTATTTCCGTTTCAACGTCCAGGGCACTGGTGGAATCGTCAAGGATAAGGACCTTGGGTTTGACCAGCAGCGCCCGTGCGATAGCGATTCGCTGGCGTTGTCCCCCCGAAAGCGTCACCCCCCGTTGGCCGATAACGGTGTCGTAGCCCCTGGGCAACTCGGCGATGAACATGTCGGCCTGGGCGATCCGGGCCGCGGCCATGACCTCCGCATCGGTGGCAGTAGTTCGGCCGTAGCGGATGTTGTCGCGGATGGTGCCGCCGAACAGGACCGCTTCCTGCAAAACCACTCCCATGGCGCTTCGAAGCCAGTGAATATCAAGCTGCCGGATGTCGGTTCCATCGAAGGTAATCCTGCCGGATGTTACATCGTAAAAACGGGGAATGAGGTGGATCAGGGTCGACTTCCCGGAACCCGTGGCGCCTATTATGGCGACCGTCTCACCGGGTTCGGCTGTAAACGACACATCCCACAGCACCGGCTCCGCGCCTGTACGATTGTAGTTGAAACAGACCTTTTCAAAAACAATCCGCCCCTGAGAGCGAACGGGTTTTACCGCATCGTCGGACGGCTGCACCACCGGCTCGGCGTCAAGCACCTCCAGAATCCGGCTCGCAGAAGCATCCGCGGCCGAAAGAGGACCGAGCATGCCGCCCAGCATGAGAATCGGGAAAAGCGCGAAGGAGAGATAGTTGATGGCCGCCACCATTTGCCCGATGGACATGTGGCCTGCAATGGCCAATTTTCCGCCGAGCCAGACCGCCATGACAATGGCCAGATTGAGTATCAGGAGGATAACCGGAATGAACACGGCCATGAGCTGAGAAACGTGGATCGTCCGGTGCATGAGTTCCTGGTTGGCGGTATCGAATCGGGAGATTTCGTGCGCGGTCCGGACAAATGCCTTGACCACCCGTATGCCGGCAAGATTCTCCTGAAGGACGGTATTCAGTCGATCGAGCTGCTGCTGCATCAGAAAGAACATCGTTCGCGCTTTGCGGGCAAACCGCCAGAGAAGCCCGGCGATCAGCGGCACAAATATCGCCATGATCAGAGCCAGCCGGGGGCTGGTGAAAATGAGAAGAATGATCGCTCCCAACGCCCAGATGGGTGCCCGGGTGAGAATGCGCAGGGACAACATGACAATTATCTGTACCATATTGACATCGCTGGTCGAACGTACGATGAGTTGGCCGGTCTGAAGGTTGTCGAGATTCTCGAAGGAAAAGGACTGCACTTTGCGCATCAATTCGCTGCGCAGGTTGGCCCCGAACCCCATGGCGGCGCTCACCGAGAGGTAGTTGTTGACCAGCGCGAGGACGGCCGATAGGATCGCGGCTCCCACCATATAGAGGGCTGTCGCGATAACTACCTGAAGATTGCCGGCCTCGATACCCTGGTCGATGATCCGTTGCGTCAAACGGGGTATGACGAGATCGGCGGCGACCATGCCAAACAGCAGAACCAACGCCGCAACGGCCTGGATACGAAATGGCTTTAGAAACCGATAGAGGCGTACCAGGGATCTCATGGGTATTGCGATCCTTTATCCTGGGAGTTATCTGGCCGGGCGTAAGACCCGTCGGCCGGTTCATTCGATAGATGACGGTGAACCTTCTGCCGGGAAGCCCTGAGCATGCCGCGCTCTTTTTCGGTGAGCACCGAAGTCAACCCCTCAGTTGCATAAACAATATGGCAAATAATATCTAATGTTCCGTAATTATAACCGATATTTTAGAAAAACAAACCCTCGTTGGACATCCCATTTTGTGAAGTCGAAGGATGGGGTCTATTTTGCCATATTGGGCAGCAACGATCTAAAACCGGACCGGCCAAAGCCGGACCGGTTATGGTCTCATCACATGCGGATATGCCCGCGGTAGGCTTTTCAGCGATTCACTTGTATTTGGCCCACGAAGGCGGTGGCGCCGGCCGGGGTTTATTGCCGTAAAACATGTCATCCATCAGAGAAAAGAGGCGGCGCGCCCATCGGTTGCGCACCACCAGCGCGATAATCACACGGTGGGGAAATGTCCGTGGATGGCTCCAGGGGCATACCCGCATGCAGACATTGCAGTCGGTTCCGACCTTCGCCCAGTATGCGAAACAGGTCTCCGCATTCAGCTTCCATCTCACAATACCGTTGGATTCCTGCCGGTCGCCGGCGGGAATGGAATTGGAGGGGCAACAACGGGCGCATTTTTTGCAAAAGCCGCAAAAATCCTCCACCCCTATATCCACCGGATTGTCTGCAGTCAGGGGCAAATCGGTGGTCACGGCGAAAAGCCTGACCCGCGGTCCCAGCTCCCGGGTGATCAGATAGCCGAAGCGGCCCATCTCCCCCAAACCGGCATCTACAGCGGCGGGTACCAGCAGTAAATCATAGTGCCGGCTGTGGTTTGCCGTGGCGGCATATCCCAGATTCGCAATGTAGGCGGCCAGTTGGCTTGAAATCCAGGCCCCTTTTGAATAACTCAGGGCGCTTTCGGCCACACTGGGGGTGTGGGGTGCGGTACGGACCATCTCCCAATCCATTTCCACCGCAAAAACTATTGTATAGGGATGATCCACGTTGATGGCCTCACCCCATTGGTCCCAGTTATCATAAAATATTTCCCCGCGGTGGGAATATACCCACAAGGGGGTTGTCCGGGTGATGCCCACCACGCCGGCGCCCAGGTGGCGGGCAAAGTCCTTGACCCGCAGGGCAGCCTCTGCGGGGCTCATGGCTGCACGATTTTCTCCGGCAGCAGAAACCTGTGGACTGTGGCTCTCCGGCCGGCCGAAATGGGGCGGAACCGAAAATGCCGCCGTCATCGCCGAAACGTTGGCGGCTTCACCGGGTCGGTCGATGGCCCCCGGTATCCCCAGCAGCCCGCCGGCTGCCCTTCTTTGAGAATCCCTTTGTTCCAGCTCGGGATGCATCTGATAAAATTCATGATACTGCGCCGATCCGGGCCGCAGGCTCCGTTCCCGCGCAAAAACCTGCTCGCGTTCATCGAAGCGCTGCGCCTTGCCGACAATAGAGCCTGCGACGCCTTTGAGCGCTTTTTGATTGGCAGCGGTTCTGTAAACCAGGAAATAGATTGCAGCGCCGGCCACGATCCAGTCACTCACCAGCAAGGTTTTGCCGGCGACGGTATAAAAGGCATCCAGCGTGTGAAGGTAATAGATACAAAACTCGAACATCACCAGAACACCGCAGATAGCGGCAGCCAGCAAAGCCGCTCTGTACTCCTTTTCTGCAAGACCGGCTATCAGAAAACCAATGGTAAACAAGAAAATAGCGCCCACCAGCGCTGCCTGCAAAATCAATAATATATTTATCATCGTCGAGGTCCTGATCGGAGGGAACGGAATCCTTCCCGCAACTCATTCTGATTTTGATTGTTTGAAGGGTTTCTGGGAGTTTATCTCGCGCATCCCTGCTCTGGAGAGGGGTTGATTGCGCATAACTCCACAAACCCTCGTTTACTTACTATTGAAGGCATTATCCTGTCAAACCTTACTGTTGCTTTTTTGCATGCGAATGTGTTAATTCACATAATAATAGCATAATAATAGCAACCCCAATTTAAAGCCGGAGGCGATCACGTGCAAAACCGCATCGACATGTCGCAGGCCATGGAATTCCATCTGGGAGAACTATTTAAGGACCTGCCCGAGCTGCCTGATTTCGCACCGGGCGTCCGCCGGGCGCCCGCCCGGCGCTTCACTCTCTCCCGCACCGAAACCCGACTCGCATTGACCAACGCCCTGCGCTACATCCCGCAAAAATGGCATGCGGTCCTGGCACCCGAATTTCTGGAGGAATTGATGTCCCGCGGACGCATTTACGGCTACCGATTCCGCCCCCCCGGCCACATCAAGGGCCACCCCATCGATCACTATAACGGCAGATGTATCGAGGGCCGGGCCTTTCAGGTGATGATCGACAACAATCTCGACTTCGATGTGGCCCTGTATCCCTATGATCTGGTAACCTATGGAGAAACCGGTCAGGTCTGCCAGAACTGGATGCAATATTGCCTGATCAAACGCTATCTCCAAGAGCTCACCCGGCAACAAACCCTGGTGATGATGTCGGGCCATCCCCTGGGGTTGTTCGCGTCGTCGCAGAATGCGCCCCGGGTGATCATCACCAATGCCCTGATGGTCGGCTGCTTCGACGATCAGGAAAACTGGCACCGGGCCGCGGCGCTGGGGGTGGCCAATTACGGTCAGATGACCGCCGGCGGCTGGATGTACATCGGACCCCAGGGAATCGTCCACGGCACCTACAGCACCATCCTCAACGCCGGGCGCTCAAAACTCGGCATCCCGGCGGATCAGGATTTGACCGGCCGCCTGTTCGTAACATCCGGGCTGGGCGGGATGAGCGGCGCCCAGGGCAGGGCCGCGGAAATCGCCCATGCGGTTGCCGTCATCGCCGAGGTCGATCCTTCCCGGATTCAGACCCGGCTGGAACAGGGCTGGATACGACAATCGGTCCAGGATCCGGCCGAAGCCTTCCGGATTGCCGTCGAATATCAACGGGCGAAAAAGAGTATCGCCATTGCCTTTTGCGGAAATGTCGTGGATCTGATCGAATATGCCGTCAACAACCATATTGAAATCGATCTGCTGTCGGACCAGACATCCTGCCATGCGGTTTACGAGGGGGGCTACTGCCCCCAGGGAATCTCCTTTGAGGAACGCACCCGGCTTTTAAAAACCGGTCACACCGGCTTCAAGGAAATGGTGGACACGACCTTGCGGCGGCATTACGAGTTGATAAAAATCCTGGTCGACCGGGGCACCTGTTTTTTCGACTACGGCAACAGTTTTTTAAAAGCGGTGTACGATGCGGGGGTCACCGATATCTGCAAAAACGGCAAAGATCCCCTTGAGGGATTTATTTTTCAATCCTATGTGGAAGATATCATGGGACCGATTTTGTTCGACTACGGGTACGGTCCCTTTCGCTGGGTTTGCCTGAGCGGCAGGGACGAGGACCTGCTCAAGACCGACAAGGCCGCCATGGAATGCATCGATCCGGAGCGCCGGTTTCAGGATCGCGACAACTATGTGTGGATCAGGGATGCCGCCCGAAACCGGCTGGTGGTGGGAACCCGTGCCCGGATACTCTATCAGGACGCCATGGGCCGAATGACCATCGCCCTGAAATTCAATGAAATGGTGCGAAATGGAGAAATCGGACCCGTCATGCTGGGAAGAGATCATCACGACACGGGGGGAACGGATTCTCCCTTCCGGGAAACCGCCAATATCAAGGACGGCAGTAATATCATGGCGGATATGGCCACCCAGTGTTTCGCCGGCAATGCCTGCCGGGGTATGAGCCTGGTCGCCTTGCACAATGGCGGCGGAGTCGGTATCGGCAAGGCGATCAACGGCGGGTTCGGCCTCGTGCTGGACGGCAGTGACCGCATCGATGACGTCATCCGGCAGGCCATTCCCTGGGATGTCATGGGCGGTGTCGCCCGCCGCGCCTGGGCCGGAAATCAAAACTCCATTGAAACCGCGGCCAGGTATAACGAACTGCGCCGTGGTTCGGATCATATTACATTGCCGTTTGCTGCGGACGAAGATCGGGTGGAGAATCTTGTCGACCAGGCTTTTGATAAATCCTGACATTTCGAGACCGGACAAACCTGGTTTGCAGCTTTCAACGATGGGGGTCCCCGGCCTCGCAGGGAAAGGATCGATGATGGATCGCCCGGCTGGAATGCGGATATATTAACGCATCGTCTCGGATTCGGCGAATAGTCCTTATCCCTTAGCCTTTAACCTTTAGCCTTTAACCTTTAGCCTTGAGCCTTTAACCTTTAACCTTTAACCTTTAGCCTTGAGCCTTTAGCCTTGAGCATAAAATACAGAGGAGGGCGACGATGGGCGGCATGAATAAAATTCTGGAATGCGTACCCAATTTCAGTGAGGGGCGTGATCTTGAAAAAATCGAAAAAATCGTGGAGCCGTTTCGCGGAAAAGACGGTGTCAAGCTGCTGGATTACCAGAATGACGAGGACCATAACCGCTCGGTGGTAACCGTGGTCGGCGAACCCGAACCCCTGAAAGCCGCCGTCATCGAGTCCATGGGCGTTGCCGTTGATCTCATCGACATGCGCTCCCACAAGGGTCAGCACCCCCGAATGGGCGCCATCGATGTGGTGCCGTTTATACCCGTCAAAAATATCAGCGTCCAGGAAGCCGTGGAAATCTCAAAAGCGACGGCACGGACTGCGGCCGATAAATATCAGCTGCCGATATTTTTATATGAGCAATCGGCCGCCAGGCCTGAAAGACAGAATCTGGCGGCCATTCGCAAGGGCCAGTTCGAGGGCATGGCCGAGAAACTCGAACAAGCGCAATGGACGCCGGATTTCGGACCGCCCCGGATTCATCCCACCGCCGGTGTGACGGCCATGGGCGCCCGTATGCCCCTGGTGGCCTTCAATGTCAATCTGGATACAAACCGCCTCGAAATTGCCGATCGAATCGCAAAACAGGTCCGACACATCAGCGGCGGGCTGAGATATTGCAAGGGAATCGGCATCGAGTTGAAGGAACGGAAAATTGTCCAGGTTTCGATGAATATGACGGATTACACCAAAACCGCCCTGTACCGCGTATTTGAATTGATAAAAATCGAAGCCCGGCGCTACGGCGTCCATGTGGTGGGCAGCGAAATCATCGGCCTGGTCCCCATGGAAGCCCTGATCGACTCGGCCGTATATTATCTGAAGGTGGAAGACTTTTCCATGGATCAGGTTCTGGAATATCGCATTTATGAATAGACTTCGATTCCGGACGCTGGATTCTCGAAGTTCGATAGTAGGTCGGCTCAAATCAAAGAAAGAACGGTTGAGCGACAATAGCAAGGCACCCCGATGAATGGCAATATAATTATTAAAAACGCTTCCGAGCTGGTGACCTGCAGCGGGTTTGCAGCTAAAAAAGGTGAGGAAATGGACGAGTTGCACATCGTCCCCGATGGCGCGGTGGCCGTTAGAGAGGGCATCATCGCCGCCGTGGGAACCACCGACGATGTCCTGGCGGGACTTCAAAAGGCCGGCTCCGATTTGGCCGAATTCGATGTCATCGATGCTAAAAACCGATCGGTGCTGCCCGGCTTCGTCGATTCGCACACGCACCTGGTATTCGGCGGTTACCGGGCCGAAGAATTTTCCTGGCGCCTGCGCGGTGAAAGTTACATGGAAATCATGAACCGCGGCGGTGGCATCGTCAACACCGTTCAGGCGACCCGCGAAGCTGCTTTCGAGGAATTGGTGGCAGCGGGTATCAAACGGCTGGATTCCATGCTTTCCTTCGGCGTCACCACCGTGGAAGGCAAAAGCGGCTACGGGTTGGACCGCGATACGGAAATCAAACAGCTCGAGGTGATGGCGCATTTAAACAAGATACATTGTCTGGACATTGTACCCACCTTTCTGGGGGCCCACGCCGTACCGAAAGATTATAAAGGCCGGGAAGATGAGTTCATCACTTTGATGACCGACAAGGTCCTGCCGTGGGTGGCCGACCGCAAACTGGCCGAATTTTGTGATATCTTTTGTGAAAAGGATGTCTTTTCGGTCGAACAATCCCGCCGGCACTTGGCGGCAGCGAAAGCGCTGGGATTGAAGATAAAGCTGCATGCCGATGAAATTGAACCGATCGGAGGAGCCGAACTGGCCGCCGAACTGGCCGCCGTTTCAGCCGACCACCTGCTGCGGTCCTCCGACGAGGGCATCCGTGCGATGGCTGCCGCCGGCGTGGTGGCCACCCTGCTTCCGGCAACCGCCTTCAGCTTGAAAGAACCCTATGCCAGGGCACGTCAAATGATAGATTCCAACTGTGCGGTGGCGCTGGCCACCGATTTTAATCCCGGCAGTTGTTTCACCGAATCCATCCCGCTCATTTTCGCCCTGGCCACGATTTATATGAGCATTACGGCTGAGGAAGCCGTCACGGCGCTGACAATCAATGCCGCGGCCGCAATTGACCGGGCGGAAAGCATCGGCAGTCTGGACGTCGGCAAGCGCGGTGACCTGGTGGTGCTGGAGTATCCGTCTTATAAGTTCATTCCGTATCATATCGGCGTCAATACCGTCGATAAAGTCGTTAAAAATGGCAACCTGGTTTACAACCGGGAAAAAGGAGGGATGACATATTGTTAGCCGATTTAAAAATCACGGACTATCTGGAAAAGGCAGCAGCGGGGACTGCGGTGCCCGGCGGTGGTAGTGTCGCCGCCCTGAATGCCGCACTGGCGGCCGGTTTGACCGAGATGGTGGCCAACCTGACCATGGGCAAGAAGGGCTATGAAGCCCTCACGGAGGAGATGCGGGATATCTCGCAACAGGCCGCTGGATTACGCAAAAAGCTGACTGCGGCCATCGACCGCGATGCCGACGCTTACGGCGAAGTAATGGCCGCCTTTAAGCTGCCCCGCGACACCGATTGGGAACGGGAATTGCGAAAACAGGAAATTCAGGAGGCCTTGAGACATGCCGCCCTGGTGCCATTGGAAGTGGCCAACCATGCGGTGGCGGTTATCAATCTGGCCGGCCGGGCAGTCAAAGGCGGCAATAAAAATGCGGTCACAGACGGCATGGTGGCCGCCATGAACGCCAGAACCGCTACCCTGGCAGCTCTGTACAATGTGAAGATTAATTTGCTCTCAATCGATGATGATGAATTTGTCCAAAAATTGACCCGCGAAATAAACGATATGGAACAGCAGGTGCAAAAAAAAGAAAAAGAAATACTGGCAAGCATCTCGATATAATACCCTAATTAGTTTCCATCCATAAATGGCCTTTTTGCCCAATTTCTGCGTCGATCTGCGCCCTTGCTTGTGCGGCGTAGCAAGCTACGCCTCCGCGCAAGGGCTTGATTTCCTTGAAATTGGGCAAAAATTCTCATTAGTTGTATGGCCCAACATCCGAAGTGCCCTCATTGCTCTTTTTTTTTGTGTTGCCGTCTTGGATAGAGCTCAAGCACGGCCCCCTAAGCCTGTGTTTTTTGAATACCGCGTATATTCTGTATACCCAACCTGCGTGGATTTTGGTAAAAGAAGATATAAGCACTCAAGGCGACCAGGGCCAGGTCGCGCAAAATCAGGAATCCGGCAAAATTTCCCCGAGCCCCGGAATCCATCGAAAAACAGCCGCAGTCAAATTCATAGCCGCGTATAAGGTTTATGGAAAGCGCGGTGATAAAGGCCAGAAGCATGCCGCCGGCGAGCAGGGCTGCGGCCCGGGGATAGACGCCGGTGATCAGCGTCAATCCGGTAAAAAGCTCCAGAAAAGGAATGATGACGGCAATTAGGTTGATGGATACAGCGGGAAAAAGGCCATATCCATAGACAATTTTAGCAAAAGCCGCCGATGCCAGAATTTTGTCGTAACTGGCGTAGACAAATGTCGCGCCGAGGATCAGGCGTAGCGCCAGTTCGATCCATGGGTTGGCACGCAGCGGTTGGACGTATTTATTCAATGGGATACCCTTCCGCCTCCCAGCCCGGGTAGCCGTCGATGAAAACCCGCATTTGCGTATATCCAAAAGCCACGAGTAGTTGGGCCAGTTGGTGACTGTCCTCGCAGGTTCTGCCCGAACAATAGGTAACAATGCCTGTTTCCGGGGGGTATTGCTCTAAAAATGCTCCGATTTTTTCATCGAACCGCCCGACGGGCAAAGAAACCGCTCCTTTGACGTGTCCTTCAGCAAAGGACTCCCGGGAGCGCGCATCGACAAAGATATATTTTTGGCTGTCGTACAGTTTTTTGGCCAGCGAGGGAGAGGTTATTTCAATTTTTTTGAAATCGGTATCGTTTTTTGCATTGGCCGTAACCACCCCCTGTGCGGTGTCCCACTGACCCACCAGGGCAATGCCGACCGGCGAAAAATGATTGACGGTAAGCGCCGCAATGATCGACGCACCCAAAAGAAGGCCTGTCTGTTTAAGCAATTTCATTATGAGCTGGAAATTCCGGATCGACTAATTTGTCAGACTGATGGCATTAACTTCCTTGAGCATCGACAATAGTGCATCCGGAGGAATATATCCCGGAATGTTGGCAATCGGCTGGCCCATTTCGGTTAGAAAAAAGTTTGCTGGAAGTCCCATCACCCCGTAATTCATAGCAATATCGGGCTCTTTGTCGGAATTTACTCTAATGGCGATAAAATGGTCGTTCAGGTAGGAAATGACGGCGGCGTCTTGAAAGGTCTCTTTGGCCATTTTCAGGCAAAAACCGCACCAGTCCGCATAGAAATGCAGAAACATCTTTTTTTTCTCGGCTTTTCCAAGCACCTGGCCCTCATCATAAGAGTACCACTTGATACTGTCGGATGCATAAGCGAGGCTAAAAGAAAAAACAACTATATAAGACGTGATGATCAACACGCAGCGCAAATGCCTGGCCCTCATAAAAATTCTCCCCTTCCAATTGAATGTGAACAGCACGTGGCCGCATTCATTGAATATAGATGCTCGTTGAATCCGCTAAATAAGGTAGTATAGAAATAATGCAAAGGATTGTCAAATCGGTATGGACCCTGCAAATTCACTTTCCAAACGGATAAAACGGCATGTCACCGGACGGATACGGGATTACTTTATCGTAACGCATCCCGGTTTCGAGCGTCTTTGCCTGAAAGAGCTGACGTCCCTTCAGATCAACGCGGAACAGGCATCCGCGGTCCCCGGCGGGGTGGAGTTCAAAGCTCGCCTGGAAGACTGCTACCTGGCCAACCTCAATCTGCGCACTGCCGGTCGTATCCTCCTGCGCATTCAATCCTTCAAGGCCAGCAATTTCAAACAGCTTGAAAAAAGATTTGCCGAAATTCCCTGGGAGATTTATCTCGCCAGACACAGCCTTTTTGAAATCCACGTTACCGTCAGGCATTGCCGGCTCTATCACAGCGAAGCTGTTGGGGCGCGTTTGAGCGAAACTATCACCGGCATTCTGGGCCCGCCGGTTGTAGCGGATGAAAACAGCCGGATTCGGGTGACGCCGCAACGGATATTTGTACGAGGGGTCGATGACCGCTTCACGGTTTCCCTTGACAGCAGCGGGGATCATCTCTACAAACGGGGCGTTAAAAAACACACCGGCAAGGCGCCTTTGCGGGAGACGCTGGCCGCTGCATCTTTGCTGTTGGCGGGTTACACCGGTGTCGAGCCGGTAATAGACCCTATGTGCGGTGCGGGAACCTACTCGCTGGAAGCCTTACTGATAGCTAAAAAGATACCCCCCGGCTGGTTCAGGGAGTTTGCATTCATGCAATGGCCTTCTTTCCGGCCGGAACGGTTTGAGTACTTGAAACGACAATACCGGGACCGGTTTGAAAGCTTTGAGAAACCTGTCATTCTGGCTTCCGACAAAGATCCGGAAGCCTGTGGCCGGTTGGAACAGTGCACCCGGCATTTTGGGTTATCCGACGCTGTCCACGTCGTCAACAAGGATTTTTTCGAGGTGGCACCGTCGGATTTTAGGCATCAAGCCGGTGTGGTGGCCATCAATCCTCCCTATGGCAGACGCCTGGAAAATCGCGCCACAAGCGAACAGCTTTTCACAAAAATCTGTGCCCGCTTGAATCAGGAATATAAGGGTTGGAAAGTCATTCTCATATCCCCGACCCAAAATCTCGCAAATAAAGCTCCCTTCTCGCTGAAAACATATCCTCTCTTTCATGGTGGGCTGAAGCCGGTGCTATTGATCGGAAAAATAAGGTGATTGAGGGGTGGTTCTGCACTTCGAATCGTCATGCCGGCCTTATTCCGGCATGACGAAATCGGCACTTTTTACGAAATCATCAAGATTGACAGCTGAATTATTCTTACCTATGATTACGGGTTGCAGGAAAGGATGCAGAAGACGAAGTGGGCATTCCACCTTCCATGCGGCACCCTGAGGATGGCAATCTTAAATCCATCTATATTCAGTCAAATGTGAAATCTCAAAATGAAGGAAAATCCCAATGACCTCGGTGTGGTTCTATATTTTTCTGGCTGTCGTCGCCGGATTTTGTCTTCCAACCCAAGCCGGCATTAATGCCCAACTCAACCTTTGGAGCCGTTCGGCCATCCTGACCGCCACGATTTCTTTTGCGGTCGGCACCGTCGGGCTGGCCATCTATACCCTGATTTTAAGAACCCCCTGGCCGACGGCTGAAGCGTCCCGCTTTCCCTGGTGGATTTGGAGCGGCGGTTTGCTGGGCGCGGTTCTGGTCGCCTCGACTATCGTGCTGGCACCGAGACTGGGGGCCGCGTCAATGGTCGCCCTGATCGTCGCCGGTCAGATGCTGGCTTCGCTTTGCCTGGACCATTTCGGCTGGCTGGGCTACCCGGTGCACCCGATCAACGGATTCAGGATGCTGGGGGTCCTATTGCTGGTCGCCGGGGTGGTATTGATCAGAATGTTTTAATCTCAACCAAGGAGGATTTTATAATGGATGTGAAGAATTTGAGAGTAAATGGTGCGCGCCTGCAAAGCTCGCTGGAAGAAATGGCCAAAATCGGCGGGACACCGGGCGGCGGCGTCCAGCGCTTGACCCTCACGGATGAAGACAAACAGGCCCGCGATCTCTTCATCAGCTGGCTTAAAGAATTGAACCTTGATATCACCGTCGACGAAATGGGCAATATCTTCGGTCGCCGCCCGGGGAAAAACAACGATCTGCCGCCGGTGATGAGCGGGTCCCATATCGACTCTCAGCCCAAGGGCGGGCGGTTTGACGGCATTCTGGGCGTTATGGGTCCTCTGGAGGTATTGCGCACCCTCCACGAAAACAACATAGAGACCGAACGGCCCATCGTCATCGTGGATTGGACCAACGAAGAAGGCTCCCGATTTGCGCCGGCCATGGTGGCGTCCGGCGTGTGGGCGGAGGCGTTGGAGAGAGACTGGGTTTACGATCGCACCGATATCAACGGCAAGCGGTTTGAAGACGAACTGATCCGCATCGGATACAAGGGAACCGTTCCCTGCAAAAAGCATCCGGTTCATTGTTATTACGAGTTTCACATCGAACAGGGACCGATTCTCGAGCGCGAGGGGCTGACCATTGGTGCCCCCAAGGGAATTTTGTGCCTGCACTGGTATGACATCTATCTGGAGGGAGAGGCCAACCAAGTGGGGCCGACCCCCATGGAGGGACGGCATGACGCCCTGTGTGCCGCCGCTGAAATGATTTTAAAAGTCAATGACCTGCCGGGACGCATGGGCGGCAACATGGTAGCCACCGTCGGTGAAATTCAGAACTATCCGAATTCCCGAAACATCATTCCGGATAAAGTGCACTTTACGGTCGACATTCGTTCCTGGGACGATGAGCATGCCATCAAGGCCTGGGAGCTGGTGCGCCGGGATTTTGAAGACATTGCGGCCCGCCGGGGCTGTCCGATTAAAATCGAGGAAACCTGGCGGGTGGAGCACTCCCCCTTCGATGAAAAGCGGGTCCGGCTGGTGCTGGAAGTGGCTAAAGAGCTGGCTTATTCCAGCCTGCACATGGTCAGCGGCGCGGGGCATGATGCCAGCTATATGAACCAGATTTGCCCGACTGCCATGATCTTTATCCCCAGCATCGGCGGCCGCAGCCACGTGGAAGTGGAAAAGAGCCGTTGGGAAGATTGCGAATCCGGCGCAAACGTGCTGTTGCACGTACTTTTGCGATCGGCCAATGAGAAATAAGTCACCTATAGCCGGTTGAAAGAGTCAGCCCGGCAGATAGGTCCTATAGGCCGTATAAGACCTATAGGACCTATATTGCCATCAAAACTCCTCGAAAGGCTCGCGTTTGACAAAACGTCCGTGGCCGACCCTGCCTGTAAATTCCATCTGCTCTCCGCCCCACTGGGCCACTTTTTGGCCGCGCGAGTACACCGCGCCGGGCATGCCGGTCACTTCGACTCCTTCATACGGGGTATAATCCACATTCATGTGCAGCTTGTCCTGGGTGATGGTAAAGGTCTGCTTCGGATCGAAAACTACGATATCGGCATCCTTGCCCACGGCGATCTCCCCTTTGTCCTTCAGTCCGAACATGCGGGCGGTGTTGGTGGACAGCACATCCACCATGCGCTCGAGGGTGATTCTACCCTTGACCACCCCTTCGGAATGCAGAAGCATCATCAGGGTTTCGATGCCGGGCGCGCCGTTGGGGATTTTTTTGTAGTCGGCTTTGCCGAACATATCTTTCTTGCCGTTGAAATCGAATGGGCAGTGATCGGTGGCCACTACCTGAACATCACCGCCGCGCAAGCCTTCCCAGAGGGCAGCGTTGCTTTCCTTGGTTCTCAGCGGCGGGGACATGACATATTTGGCGCCGTTGAAATTCGGCTCCTTGTAACGCTCCTCATCCAGCAACAGATATTGCGGACAGGTTTCGGCATAGACCTTTACCCCGTGATTGCGCGCTTCCTTGACCTTCCACAGCCCCTCGCGGGATGACAGATGCACGATATAAATACGGGATTTGGTCAGCTCCACCATTTTGGCGGCGCGGCCGACGGCTTCTTCCTCGGCGATATTCGGACGACTGACGGCGTGATAGTACGGTGCCAGTTTGCCTTCGGCGGCGAGCACTTCATTCATGTGCTGGATGATGTACACATTTTCCGCATGAACCTGGACCAGGCCGCCGTATTTTTTAGTGACTTCCAGCAGCTTGATCATGGTGGCGTCGTCCACCCGGAAATCATAGACCATGAATATTTTAAAACTCGGCGTGCCGTACTCCTGACAGGCTTTTTTGACTTCCTCGATGACATCCGGCCGGGGGTCCATGATCGCCGGGTGCAGTGAATAGTCCACACAAACCTTGCCTTCCGCCAGCGCCTTTTTACGCTCCAGAGCATCGAGCAGGGATTCTCCCTTCTGCTGTAGATCGAAATCCACTACGCAGGTGACGCCGCCGCAGGCCGCCGCGACGGTACCGCTCTGGTAGTCATCCTGGGCATAGGTTCCCATAAAGGGCATCGAAATATGGGTGTGGGGATCGATCGCTCCGGGAAGGATGTATTTTCCCCGGGCATCGACGACCTCATCGGCCGCATTTTCCAGATCGGTGCCGATCGCCTTGATGATGTCGCCCTCGGTAAAGACATCCGCCAGGTAGCGGCCGCTGGTGTTTACAATGGTTCCGCCTTTAAATAACACACTCATTGGGACCCTCCTTTGTAAAAGGCTCGACTTTCACGTCGTTTTCCAGATTGCGGTCCATCACCGCCGTTTCCCGGCGCTGCCAGTCACCGGGCATTTCCTTGTAGGATATCAGATCGGTGACCGGGCATACGAATTTACACAGCATGCAGCTCAGGCATTTGTCCTCGATTAAATTCGGCCGGCGGGTTTCAGCGTTCCATTCAATGGCCTGGCCGGCGGCATCGCGGCATACGATATAACATTGCCCGCAACCGATGCATAAATCCATGTGGTAGCTGGCAATTCCCTGGCGGTCCAGATCGAAGGCTTCGGTTTCATTCAGGTTCGGCAGCGCCTTGCCCACCAGATCGGACACCCGGGCGACACCTTTTTCGGCCATGAAATCGCTGAGGCCCTCGATCATGTCCTCGACGATCCGATACCCGTAGTGCATAATGCCGGTGGTTACCTGGACCGTGGAGGCGCCCAAAAGGATGTATTCCAGGGTGTCGATCCAGGTCTCGATGCCGCCGATGCCCGACAGCGGCAGTCCCAGCTTTTGGTTTTGCGCCATGGAGGCGATAAAATTCAACCCGATGGGCTTGACGGACGGGCCGGAGGTTCCGCTGATGGCCCCTTTGCCGAAGACATTGGGTCTGGGAACAAAATCCTCCAGCCCGATGCCGGAGATACCCCGGACGGTGTTGATGGCCGAAATGGCATCGGCGCCGCCGTTTTTGGCATACATGGCCGGTTCGTTCATATCCGTGATGTTCGGGGTCATTTTGGCGATCACCGGAATGGACACGGCCTTTTTGACGGCCTCGGTAAAGCCTTCCAGCAGCTTGAAGGCCTGGCCCACCTTGTGACCGGCCCCCTCGATGCACATGTGGGGGCAGGAAAAGTTGAGCTCCAGCATATCGGCGCCGTTGTCCTCGGCCGCCTTTGCCAGATAGACCCATTCATCCAGAAAAAAACCCATAATGCTGGCAATGATGGGATGATCCGGATAATTTTTTTTCAGGTAAAGAAATTCGGTGAGATTGTGTTTCAGGGGACGGTCGGAGATCATCTCCACATTTTGAACCGCCATTTCCCGTTTGCTGCCATAGTCGATGCAATGCATCCGGGGCGACGGATGGATGATCGGTAGCCGATCGGAATTCAATGTTTTAAATAC
>CAVZEZ010000010.1:0-249385 GCA_963774425.1 uncultured delta proteobacterium
CAACAAAAGCCCTGTCACAAAAATGACAGGGCTTTTGGAATCAATTATTCAAGAACACCTGAAAGCGAATAACTATTTATCGTCCTTATCGGGCTTCTCAGCCGGCGCATCGGGTTCCGAAGGTTTTTGGCCGGTGGTCTCCTCGGGCTGCGGTTCAGGTGATGTTTTCGCTGCGGCATCCGGCTGAACATCTTCCGCCGATACGCCTTTTACATCGGCCGGTTCACTGTCGGTCTTCACCGCGGGTTCCTTTTTTTCTTCCGCTATTTTGGATTTCACACCGGCCTGCACCTTCTTGTCGGGAGTCGGTCTTTTTTGCTTTCCGGCGACCTTTGCCTTCTTCTTCTTGGATTTCTTCGTTTTGGTATCCTGGAGGGCTACCAATTCAATCAAGGACATCAATGCGGCATCACCCGGTCGATTTCCCAATTTTACAATCCGGGTATAACCTCCCGATGTGGTACCAAACCGGTCGCCGGCTTGTTCGAACAATTTATGAACGACATCCTTCTCCCTTACAATCGAGAGAGCCTGACGCCGAGCATGCAGATCTCCGCGCTTAGCCAGGGTAATCAGGTGATCCGCCCAGCGCCTGATCGCTTTTGCTTTCACATCGGTGGTCCGGATACGGTCATGTTTGAACAATGAGGTAACCATATTACGGAACATGGCATCCCGGTGGCTTGGGGTCCTGTTTAATTTCAGGCCTGCTTTACGATGTCTCATTGTACTGTTACTCTCCTTCCTCAGTCTCTTCCTCGGGTGGTACAAACCCTTCAAGCTTCATCCCAAGCGAAAGGCCCATTTCAGTTAAAACTTCCTTGATTTCATTCAATGATTTTCGGCCAAAATTCTTAGTCTTCAACATCTCGGGTTCGGTTTTGCTGACTAATTGGTATATTTTGTTGATATCGGCATTTTTCAAGCAATTTGCACTGCGCACGGAAAGCTCGAGCTCTTCTACGCTTCGATAAAGATTGTCATTGAACTGGGGTGATTCCTTTTCCCTGTTTTTTGAATCCGGCTTGGGTTCCAGCTGTTCGTCAAAATTAATAAACGGCGACATTTGTTCTTTTAATATTTTGGCGCCATAGGCAATTGCATCTTCCGGCGTAACGCTTCCATCCGTCCAAATCTCCATCGTGAGCTTATCATAGTCCGTACGCTGGCCTATGCGCGCGTTTCCAACGGTAAAGTTAACCCGTTTAATGGGCGAGAAGACGGCATCGATGGGAATCGTCCCTGCGGGTGCATCTTCGTCTTTATTGGCTTCGGCCAACGAGTAGCCTTTACCGACTTTGACTTTCATTTCCATTTTCAAACTGGTTTTTTCGGACAGGGTTGCAATGAGCTGCTTTTTATTAAGCACTTCGCATTGCCCATTGTCGCTGATGATATCCCCGGCGGTCACCGGTCCCTCGCTGTTTGCGTCGATTCTCACCGTTTTGGGTTCGGAATCCGTTACCTTGAAGCGGACCTGTTTTAAATTCAGAATAATCTCGGATACATCTTCAAGAACTCCCGAAATGGCACTGAATTCATGCATCACAGTGTCGAATTTAACCGACACAATGGCGGCACCATAAAGGGACGAAAGAATGATCCTTCTTAAACTGTTGCCAATGGTGATTCCGAATCCTCTTTCCAGGGGCTCACAAACGAACTTGCAATAGGATGGACTGCTGGTTACTTGAACTTTTTCTGGCTTCATCAATTCCTGCCAGTTCATATACATAAGTTCATTTAACGGCATTTTTAATCTCCTGATGATGTCAGGTTTTGATTTTTTAACCGTATTCGACGGTCAATCTCACTGATTGCAACTGTTCTGCGTAAAGATCGAACTATTTAGAGTAAAGCTCGACAATGAGCTGTTCCTGGATAGGCATAGTTAGATCCTCGCGCACCGGAAAACTCCTCACCTTACCCTTCATACCGTCTTTTTCAAGTTCGAGCCACTGAGGAACTCCCCTGCGAACAACAGCATCAAGGGAGTCCTGAAGCGCCTGAATCTTTTTGCTTTTCTCCCTCACTTCAAGCATATCGCCTATTTTCAAAGTAAAGGAGGGAATATCAACCCGTTTACCGTTAACCAGCAAATGCCTGTGCCGAACAATCTGCCGCGCCTGAGCGCGCGAACCGGCAAAGCCCAGTCGATAAACGACATTGTCAAGTCGCCGCTCGAGCATTACGAGCAGGTTTGTACCGGTAACGCCCTTTTGACGTTCCGCCTTGTTGAAAATAAGATGGAACTGCTTTTCGGAAAGACCGTACATGCGTTTTACCTTCTGCTTTTCTCGCAGCTGAACGCCATAATCCGAGGGTTTTCGGCCCCGACGTTCGCCATGTTGTCCCGGTGGATAACCTCTCCGGTCAAAAGCACATTTATCCGAATAACAGCGGTCTCCCTTGAGAAACAGCTTGAGATTTTCCCGTCGGCATTGCCGACAAACGGAATCCGTATATCTTGCCAAGTTTTCCTCCCTTTGGTTCAGTTAAACGGCAAAGTCCCGTGTATAACTGCAGAAATTGCATTTAACCAACAATTTAACTCGCTGAATCATACCCTGCGTCTTTTTGGTGGTCGGCAGCCATTGTGAGGAATAGGGGTCACATCTTTGATCATTACAACGCTGATGCCGGTTGCCTGCAGGGCTCTGAGAGCGGACTCTCTGCCCGGACCGGGCCCCTTAACATAGACTTCCACGCTTCTCATGCCATTTTCCATAGCTTTTCGAGCAGCATCCTGCGCCGCAAGTTGCGCGGCAAACGGCGTGCTTTTGCGAGATCCTTTGAATCCCTGAACACCTGCACTTGACCACGAAATCACATTTCCAACCGTATCGGTGATGGTCACAATTGTATTGTTAAAAGTAGATTGGATGTGCACAACGCCGTTGGCAACATTCTTTTTCACTTTCTTTTTGGCACGGGTTTTTTTCGCCATCTATAACGCCTCTCGTATTTGACTAATTCCAATAGGTATTGCGATCCTGAATATAATAATCCGAAATTACGATAGAAATTGCCTCCGGCGGCATCCGGTCATCGCTTATTTCTTTTTAGCGCCGCCTTTTTTCTTAACGGCGGACCGTTTCGGTCCCTTGCGCGTCCGCGCATTGGTGCTTGTCCGTTGTCCTCTGACAGGCAACGATTTTCGGTGTCGAAGACCACGGTAGCATCCAAGATCCATCAAGCGTTTGATATTCATGGACACCTGGGTTCGGAGCTCGCCTTCGACCTTATATTCGCTGTCTATGACTTTGCGGATATCGTTGATTTGTTCTTCGGTCAAATCGTCGGTCACGGTATTCGGATCAATGTTAAGCTTCGTAAGAATGCTCTGGGATGAGCGTTTTACCGATCCCGTAAATATAGGTCATCCCGATTTCAATCCGCTTTTTTCTGGGTAAGTCAACCCCCGCAATTCTGGCCAAAGCGTTTCCTCCTTTTATCCTTGTCTCTGTTTGTGCCGCTTATTTTCGCAAATAACCCGCACAACCCCTTTTCTTTTGATTATTTTGCATTTGGGGCATATTTTTTTGGCAGATGCTCTAACTTTCATGTAGGTTACTCCTGTGAGTCATTGAATATTATTGACTTCTGATTGAAAAAATCGAGAATCGCGGGCAAATTGCCCGAATTGGCGCACCGTCAGACCTGAAAAAGTGCCGTGCCGACGTTTCAGCGTGCCGTTTCCATTACTTTGATCGATAGGTAATCCTTCCACGCGAAAGGTCGTAAGGTGACAGCTCGACCGTAACTTTATCGCCGGGCAAAATCTTTATAAAATGCATCCTCATCTTTCCGGAAATATGGGCAAGAACCTGATGTTTGTTTTCCAGTTCTACCTTGAACATGGCATTGGGTAAGGTCTCGAGAACGACACCTTCTACTTTTATAGCCTCCTCTTTGGCCATTGGCGACTCCTGTGTTATCTCCTCGTAGCGCTTAGAATCTGCTCCGCATCTTACCACCGCTTTTCTTCAAAAAGCCTTCGTAATGCCTACTCAGCATGTGTGACTCCATCTGGGCAATCGTATCGATGGCAACACCGACAACAATGAGAAGAGCAGTACCACCAAAATAAAACGGAACATTGAATTTTGTGATAAGTATCGACGGAAGTACACAAACCGCTGATACATACACAGCCCCGCCAAGCGTAATGCGGGTCAACACTTTATCGATATAGTCCGCAGTACGCTTTCCCGGCCGTATCCCCGGTATATACCCTCCGGCTTTCTTCATGTTGTCGGCAACATCGACGGGATTGAACGTAACAGCAGTATAAAAATAGCAGAAGAAAAAGATGAATCCGATAAACAGAAGTTCGTATATGGCATTTCCCGGCCTCATGGCGGCGGTAACGCTTTGAATCCATTCAATTTTTACAAAACTTCCGATGGTCGCTGGAAACATGATGATGGAGGAAGCGAAAATAGGCGGAATAACACCCGACGTGTTTATCTTCAAGGGAAGATGAGTGCTCTGCCCGCCATACATTCTGCGCCCGACTACGCGCTTGGCATACTGCACCGGGATTCGTCGCTGGCCTTGTTCCACAAAGATGATCAATCCGACTACCGCAATCATCAGGATGAGAATTATCAAGATTGCGAAAATCCCCATTTCGCCGGTGGATAGTAGACGAACGGTGTTGACGATGGCACCCGGCAGTCCGGTAACGATCCCCGCAAAAATTATCAGGGAAATGCCATTGCCTACGCCTCTCTCGGTGATTTGTTCGCCAAGCCACATGATAAAGGCGGTTCCAGCTGTCAGGGTGATGACGGTCATCAGTCGGAATCCCCAGCCGGATATCAAGACAATCGGAGCACCGCCGGGAGCGGACATACTTTCCAGGCCGACACTGATGCCAAAGCCCTGAATGATGCTAAGAACGACCGTACCGTATCGTGTATACTGCGTAATCTTCTTCCGGCCCTGTTCACCTTCCTTTTTAAGTTGCTCAAGGTGCGGGATTACCACTGTCAGCAGTTGTAGAATAATTGAAGCGCTGATGTAAGGCATGATGCCAAGGGCGAAAACTGACAATCTTCGGAAAGCGCCGCCGGAAAACATATTGAATATGCCAAAAATGGTGCCCTCGGCCTGCGCAAAAAAGGACGACAGCGCCGTGGCGTCGATCCCTGGAACCGGAACGTGCACGCCGATGCGGTACACGATAAGAAGACTGAGCGTGAAAAGAATTCTTTTTTTCAGTTCGGGAATTTTAAATATGTTCTGGAACCCGCCGCCGATCATTATATTACCTCTACTTTACCGCCCGCCGCTTCAATTTTTTCCCTGGCACTTTTGCTGATTTGGTTTAGTTTGATATTCACCGGATGGTCAATGTCACCTTTCCCTAAAAGTTTGATTCCGTCTCGATGGCCCTTGACCAGTCCGGCCTTGATCAAGGCCGCTTGGTCCACCAGACTCCCCTTATCAAACCGTGCCAGATCCCGAATATTGATTTCAGCGATATCTTTTTTGAATATATTGGTAAACCCGCGCTTTGGCAACCGGCGGTGCAACGGCATCTGACCGCCCTCGTAACCCGGTCTGACTCCGCCCCCGGACCTGGAGTTAAAGCCTTTCGTGCCCCGTCCAGCAGTTTTGCCGCTTCCGGATCCCACACCTCGGCCGATACGTTTGGAGGCTTTGCGGGACCCCTTCGCCGGTGATAAATTATTAAGTTTCATCGGTCTTCTCCTCAGCTCTCACCATATGGGAGACGGCATTTATCATCCCCCGAACGCTGGGGGTGTCCTGAAGTTCGACGGTCCTGTTCATTTTGGTCAGGCCCATTCCTCTCAGAACTTTGCGGTGTTTCTCCGGCCGTCCGATCATGCTTTTCACGAGCGTAACTCTTAGCATTGCTGCCATTGAATAAATCCTTTCTACAAATCACCTACACTGATTCCGCGTCTGGCGGCAACCTGATCTCGGCTTTCAAGCTGTTGAAGGCCGGCAATCGTCGCCTTTACCAGATTGTGCGGATTGTGGGACCCGAGGCATTTGGTCAGTATGTTTTGAACACCGACGGCCTCGAGAACCGCCCTTACCGCACCGCCGGCAATTACGCCGGTTCCCTGTGCGGCAGGCTTCAGCAAGACCCTCCCAGCGCCGAATCGCCCGACCACCTCGTATGGTATGGTTCCCTCTATAAGCGGCACATTGACCATATTCTTCTTGGCTTTTTCAACACCTTTGCGTATGGCTTCGGGTACTTCTCCAGCTTTGCCGAGTCCAAAGCCGACGGAACCCCCGCCATCACCGACGACAACTATGGCGCTAAAGCTAAATCGGCGGCCTCCCTTGACGACCTTAGCCACCCGATTTATGTGAACCACCTTGTCTATCAATTGAACTTCGTCTATATCCTGCTTATACAAGAACCTGCCTCCTTCATTATCCGAAAGTAGTTAAAGAAAGACATCCCCCCGGCCTAGAAGATCAGACCGACTTTGCGTGCTCCTTCAGAAAGGGATTTCACACGCCCATGATATAAAAACCCGTTGCGATCAAATACGACTTCCTTGATTCCTTTGTCGAGCGCTCTTTCGCCGACGAGCTTGCCGACAAAATTCGCCGCATCGACTTTGTCTTTGAACTTGGGCGCATCTTTGGCCTGCTGATCGACGGTCGACGCTGCCACCAGCGTCTGTCCGCCCGTATCGTCGATGATCTGCGCGTAAGTATGTCTGGCGCTGCGAAACACGCTTAGCCGCGGTCGCTGCGGCGTTCCATGGATTTTTTTTCTGATACGTTTTTTTCTTTTCAGACGTGACTTCTGTCGGATGTTACTGGACCCCATTATCTGTTTCCCCTCAGGAATGAATATTGACGAATAGCAGACAATATTTCCAGAATGTCGCTTCCTCGCGCCGCCCGGCGCGATTGAAGGCCAACCCGGTTATTGATTTTCAGTCCTCATTCGTTTTACTTTGTGCCCGTTTTGCCGGCTTTTCTGCGGATATTTTCTTCGGCATACTTGATGCCTTTTCCCTTATAGGGCTCAGGAGGTCGTATCCGTCGAATGGCAGCCGCTGCAAGACCGATTTTCTGTTTGTCGATTCCAGACAATTTGATATTGTTGTTTTTGGCGACCGTTGCCGAAACTCCCTCCGGCAGGTTGAAGGCGACGGGATTGGAATACCCCACGTTGAAAATGATTTGATCGCCGCTGAGCTCTGCCCGATAACCAATTCCATTGACTTCCAGGTCGCGTTCAAACCCTTTGGTGACTCCCGCAATCATATTGGCAACCAGGCTGCGGGTAAGTCCTTGCAAAGCCCGGCTGCGCCTATCCGGTGTTGCAACAGTGACGGTCATGACATTGTCTTCGATCTTCAGATCGACCGCTGGATGGATGGACTGATTCAGCCGGCCTTTTTCACCCTCCACGGTCAGTGACCGGTCAACATATGTTATTTTGGTTTTGTCCGGTATGGCAACCGGCTTTTTACCTACACGAGACATGTTCTATTCTCCTGAATGAGTCTGTCTTGTATGGAGATTCAGAATTATCCTGCAAATATTAATATCTACCAGACATGGCAGACAACCTCACCTCCGGCATTTAATTCACGAGCTTTTTTATCGGTGACGACACCCTTGGAGGTCGATAAAATCGCAATACCCATTCCGTTGAATACCGGCTTTATATCTTTGCTTTTTACATAAACGCGTCTGCTGGGCTTGCTGACACGTTTCAAACCGTAAATTACATTGGATTGCCCGGTACCATATTTTAGATAAAGGCGCAACACGCCCTGCTTCCCGTCCTTGAGAAACTTATAGTTGCGGATATAGCCCTCATCTTTCAAGATTTTCGCCAGTTCGATCTTTAACGTCGATCCGGGTATATCCACGCTGCTAAATTTTGCTTTGCCCGCATTGCGGATGCGGGTCAACATATCAGCTATTGGATCACTAATCGCCATTGTTCTCTCCTGTTAAACTTTCTCCGGCACCTGTTTCACGGTTGCTGGAATACGCTGCATCAAAAATATTCAGTGAAATGTGTATGTCCCATCACCGCTGGTGCGACTTGACCGCCAGCAGCCGACAGCAAGATTACTGAATACATTTTACCAGCTTGATTTGATCACACCTGGCAGTTTGCCATTAGATGCAAATACACGAAAGCAGATCCGGCAAACACCGAACTTTCTCAGATAACCTCTGGGACGTCCGCAAACGGGACATCTGTTGTAGGTTCTGACTTTAAATTTTGGTTTTTGCACCGCTTTAATTCTAAGCGCTTTTTTTGCCAAATTATCCTCCTGATTGGTTAGAGAGATCCAACGGTCTGAGTTCGAAATTGCGGCGAAATCTGAATCCGCCGCTGCCTTTGGAGACCGAGAGCCTTTAATTGCGGAAGGGCATTCCCAACAACCGCAGAAGCTCTTTTCCCTCCTCGTCATTTTGGGCGGATGTCACAACGCTGATGTTGAGCCCTTTGATCTTGTCGATTTTATCGTAGTCGATCTCGGGAAATATAATGTGTTCTTTAATTCCCAGAGAGTAATTCCCCCGGCCATCGAAGGCTTTACCCGAGATCCCCCTGAAATCGCGCACCCTGGGAAGGGCTACGTTAACGAGTTTGAAGAAGAAATCGTACATGCGACTGCGCCGCAACGTTACCATGCACCCGATGGGCATGCCTTCTCTCAATTTAAAAGCGGCGATGGACTTCTTGGCCCGGGTGATCACCGGATGCTGGCCGGCAATCATCTGCAGCTCTTCGGCGGCGGAATCCAGCAGTTTTATGTTTTGTATGGCCTCGCCCAACCCCATGTTCAAAACCACTTTTTCCAGTCGGGGAACCTGCATGATGTTTTTATATTTAAACCTGTCAATAAGCTGGGGCACCGCTTCTTTTTCATAAATTTCTTTTAATTGTAACATTCTGATCCTCCCGAAAACGGGTCTATGTATCCAGCGCTTCGCCGCATTTTACACATACACGAACCTTTTTTCCATCTTCCAAACGCTGCGTCTTAACCCGAGTCGGGCTGACACATTTGCCACACATAATCATAGCGTTGGAACATTGGATCGGCATCTCCTTCTCAATGATGCCGCCCTGCCGGTTTTGATTGGTCGGTTTGCTGTGCCGCTTCACCATATTTATTTTTTCGACCAGGATACGATTCTTTTTCTGATCGACTTTAAGCACCTTGCCGATTTTACCCTGATCTTTACCGACGAGGACTTTTACTCTTATCGTCTTTTTTTATTTTACATCTTTTTGCCAACATAAGAAGATTCTCTCTTAAACATTTGAAATGACTGGTGATAAATTTTTATCCGACCATTAAACCATGAATGGCAGGCCAATAAAGGCATGGAGCGGCTACAAAACCTCAGGTGCCAAGGATATAATTTTCATAAACCGCTTCGCGCGCAGTTCCCTGGCCACAGGACCGAAAATACGGGTGCCGATGGGTTCCCTGGAGGCATTGATCAGAACCGCGGAATTGTCATCGAATCGGATAAAAGACCCATCGGGTCTTCTTATTTCCTTTTTGGTTCTGACGATAACAGCCTTCAGCACATCGCCCTTTTTTACCTTGGCATTCGGGATGGCTTCTTTGACGGAAACTACAATGATGTCCCCTATGGACGCATACCGCCTTCTGGAGCCGCCGAGCACTTTGATACAATAAAGCACTTTGGCTCCTGAATTGTCGGCCACGGTCAATCGTGTTTCTGCTTGAATCATTTTAATCTATTCCCCTTACCATCAGACAGCCTTTTCAAGGATTTTAACCACCCGCCACCTTTTGGTCCTGCTTAGTGGTCGGGATTCTGAAATCAGTACCTTATCACCAATGCGGCAATCGTTTTGACCGTCATGGGCGGCAAATTTGGCGTGCCTTTTGACATATTTCAGATACAACTTGTGCTTAACCAACCGTTCAACCAGCACGGTGACGGTTTTGTCCGCCTTATTGCTGGTGACCGTTCCGATCATCTCTCGTTTTTTTCCGCGTTCTTTCATACCAGCCACTATCTTTATCTCTCTAAGGGTTTACGGTGACTTCTCCAATAATTGTCTTTAACCTGGCAATTTCCCGTTTCGTTTGTTTCATTCTCTGGGGATTTTCGAGCTGACCGATTTCATGTTGAAAACGCAGATTGAAAATTTCCTCTTTCAACTCTGAAACCTTGCGATGCATCTCCTCCAGGCTCATATCACGAATCTCACTGGCTTTCATATGCTATCGCTCCTCTCGACAAATTTGGTTTTTACTGCAAGCTTATGGGCTGCAAGGCGCAGGGCCTCTTTGGCCAATTCCCTGGAAACCCCTTGCATTTCATAAAGTATTCTACCGGGACGTATTACGGCCTCCCATCCCTCAGGAGAACCCTTGCCTTTTCCCATTCGAACTTCAGCAGGCTTTTTAGTAAACGGCTTGTCAGGAAAAATACGAATCCAGATTCGCCCACCTCTTTTGATGTGTCGGGTCATGGCGATACGAGCAGCCTCTATTTGCTTGGCGGTCAGCATGCCGCATTCTATTGCCTGGAGACCGAATTCTCCAAAATTCAACGTGCAGCCGCGTCTGGCGACGCCTCTCATCTTTCCCTTTTGTACTTTGCGAAATTTTACTTTTTTAGGACTCAGCATATCCTTGGTCTCCTATTGCTCGTTGCGTCTGCGGGTCCGACTTCGGGATCATCTCGAAGCAGACTCTGACTCGGCAGCTAACAATATTGAATCTCAATCGCCTGTTTTGAATTCCGTAATTAATAAAATCTTGGAATAAGCTTGTAGCTCAATCGAATCGGCTGTTCTTCCTTCGGCTGCCGGACGTTTAAGGGGTAGCGACGAGGGCAAGTCAGCTTGCCATTTCCACCTGATCCTTTTTCAGAATTTCTCCTTTGAAAACAAAAACCTTGACCCCGACAATTCCGTAGGTCGTGCGGGCTTCGTAGAAGCCGTAATCAATATCCGCTCTGAGCGTATGCAACGGCACACGGCCTTCACGGTACCATTCTGTTCTGGCCATTTCAGCTCCGCCCAGACGTCCGGAGCAAATGATCTTCACGCCGAGGGCCCCGAATCGCATGGCAGAGGTCACGCCGCGTTTCATAGCGCGTCGAAAAGCGACGCGCCTGAACAATCTGAAGTGCCACATTTTCGGCCACCAACTGGGCCTCGATTTCCGGCTTTCTGATCTCCTGAATATCGATCAGGACTTCATGAGCGGTTATCTTTTCGATGTCTTTTTTGAGCTGCGATATCTCGGAGCCCTTCTTTCCGATAACAATTCCCGGCCTGGAGGTATAAATTCTCAGCCGGACCCGCTTGGATGATCGTTCGATCTCAATTCTGGACACGCCTGCATGGGAAAGTTTTTTCTGAATGAATTTCCGGAGCTTATGATCTTCCAGAATATAACGGGCATAGTTCTTACCGCCGAACCATCGTGATTCCCATGTTTTTACGATTCCAAGTCTTAATCCAATCGGATTTACTTTCTGGCCCAAGCTTGACCTCCTTTATAATGCAGACGTTTCTTCAGCCAAGATGACAGTTATGTGGCTGGTTCTTTTCAATATACGCGTCCCCCGGCCCCGGGCCCTTGCCTTCCAGCGTTTCAACGTCGGCCCCTGGTCTGCGGTAATATTGCGGATAACCAGCAGATCGACATCGATATCGGCATTGTGATCTGCGTTGGCAACGGCTGAACGCACAATCTTTTCCAAAATGGCCGGCTGCTTTTTGGGGCATAAATTTTAATTTTTGAATCCCGCTTTCAACTGGTTTGCCTTTGACGGCGCCGATCACCTTTTGAACCTTATGAGGTGAAATGCGAACATATTTTGAAACCGCTCTAACCTCCATGTCGCTAACCCTTTTTGCCTCGAGAACCCTGTTGGCAAAATTTCGCTCAACACGGCCTTTTCTGTTTCATTCCTGATTCAGTCACTTGTTTATATAATGCGGGAAGAAGCCGACAAATCGCTGACACCGGCCTCCCCTCCCCCTGGATTCGATAAACCGGCACTATCTTTTTAATTTGCTTTTCTTGTCACCGGCATGCCCGTAAAAGGTCCGGGTCGGTGAAAATTCACCCAGTTTATGTCCCACCATGTTTTCTGAGATGAAAACCGGCAAAAATTTTCTTCCATTATGAACCGCCAGGGTAATTCCTACCATTTCCGGTATAATTGTCGAACGTCTCGACCAGGTTTTGATGACTCTGTTGCTGCGGGACTCCTGGGCAACCAGCACCTTGTTCATGAGTTTCGGTTCAATATATGGACCTTTTTTTAACGATCGCGGCATGACAGACAACTCCCACTGTTGACTTATAGGGTTATTTATTTCCTGGCGCGCTTTTTGGTACGCCTTTTAACTATAAGATTGTCAGTATTCTTATTCTTACGGGTTTTGTAGCCTTTGGTAGGCACCCCCCATGGGCTGCATGGGTGCCGTCCACCGGAAGATCTTCCCTCACCGCCTCCCATGGGATGGTCGACCGGATTCATCGCAACCCCTCTGACCTTCGGCCGTTTGCCCAACCATCGTTTCCGGCCGGCCTTTCCTAAATCGATATTTTCATGAGTTACATTGCTCAGTTGCCCGACAGTGGCCTTGCAATTGATCAAAACCATGCGGACTTCACCCGACGGCAATTTGATCAAAGCATACCGGTCCTCTTTGGCCATGAGCTGGGCATAGGTCCCGGCGCTTCTCACGATTTGTCCGCCTTTTCCCAGGCGCAATTCGATATTGTGGATCTGGGTACCCAGCGGGATATTGCTGAGTGGTAAGGTGTTGCCCGGTTTGATATCGGCATTCGGACCGGATTCCACGATATCATCGACACTCAGATTCAAGGGGGCCAGTATATAGCGCTTTTCGCCGTCCGCGTAATGCAGCAATGCAATCCTGGCGGACCGATTGGGATCATATTCAATGGAAGCGACTTTGGCCGGAATACCCGTCTTGTCGCGCTTGAAATCAATGATCCGATAGTGCCGTTTGTGTCCGCCACCGCGATGCCGGCTGGTAATCCGGCCGTTCGCATTGCGTCCGCCGGACTTCTTTAGCGCTGTGAGCAACTGTCTTTCCGGTTCTGTTTTGGTTATCTCTTCAAACGAGGAGTAAGCTTGGAATCGTCTCCCCGGAGAAGTCGGTCTAACCCGTCTAATCGCCATTGGTAACTCCTAAATTTTATACACCTTCAAAAAAGTCTATCCGTTGACCGGGCATTAACTTCACTATCGCCTTTTTCCAATCCCGTCGTTTGCCGATGACGCGGCCCCGTTGCTTGGTTTTGCCTGAGACCTGCATCGTTTTTACATCGGAAACTCTAACATTAAAGACGGTTTCGATCGCCCGCTTGATCTCTATGCGGTTGGCCCGGCGATCCACCTCGAAAGTCAACTGATTATTGAGCTCTTTCTGGATACTGGTTTTCTCAGTGATCAAGGGTCTTTTTATAATTTCATTCGCCATCATGCAAGCAGCCTCCCCTCGATGTTTTTTACTGCAGGCTCCAGCAGTACCAACATCCGGTATTTGAGAATGTCATATACATTCAGCCCTTCACTTCTAAGAACCTTCACGTCGGGTACGTTCCTGGATGAAAGTTCCAGATTTTCATCCGGTTTATCGGTGACAATCAGAGCATTCTCGACCTTCAAAGTCTTCAGGATGTCAACGAAGTTTTTCGTTTTGATTTCATCCAACTCGATTCGGTCCAGCACCATCAGCTCGTTGTCGTTCAATTTGCTGCTCAATGCCATTTTCAGGGCCAGCTTCCGGACCTTTTTGGGAACCTTATAGGCATATTTTCTTCCATCCGGTCCGAAGACAACACCCCCGCCTCTCAGCAAGGGAGATTTGATATCTCCCCTGCGGGCCCGTCCAGTCCCTTTCTGTCGGAACAGCTTCTTCCCACTGCCCTGGACATCGCCCCGATGCTTGACGCTCGCAGTCCCGGCTCGCCGGTTGCACAACTGCATATTAACGACTTCGTGCAATACACTGGGCTTGACAGGCACGCTGTAAATATTATCGGCGAGTTCGACCTGTGAGACCTGATTGCCATCTATATTTTGGACATCTATAACCGGCATACGTTTCCTCATACATTATTATCTGTATTTGTTTCGAGTTACTTGATTTTTTTACTGAATTTAGGTTTGTTGATGGCGACCAGACCCGACTCGGCTCCCGGAACTGCGCCTTTGACCAGAATCAGGTTATCATCGGCGCGAACATCGACGATTTGAATATTGCGAATTGTCTTGCGGTCATTGCCGTATCTTCCGGGCATTTTTTTGCCTTTTAGAACTCTGGACGGCCAGGCGCTACAGCCGATGGATCCCGGCAACCGAATATTTTTGCTGCCATGGGTCATGGGGCCGCGGTGAAAACCATGCCGCTTGATGGTCCCTGAAAATCCGCGCCCTTTCGACGTCCCTACGACGTCGATGCGCTCACCCACCCTGAACATGTCCACCGTGAGTTCCTGACCGAGACTATAATTTGCAGGATTTTCGACAGGGAATTCCTTCATATAGCGAAAACAGCGATCGCTACTTTTTTGATAATGACCCTGCAACGGTTTGGTCATCCGGTCTTTCTTCTTCTCACCGAAGGCCAACTGCAACGCATCATATCCGTCGGTGTCCTTCGTCTTTATCTGGGTTATCACGCACGGACCGGCCTCAATAACGGTAACCGGTATATATCTACCTTCCGGGGAGAATACGCCCATCATGCCCAGTTTTTTTCCTAAAATGCCTCTACTCATAGCCCTATATATCCCCTTTGCCCGGCTGTTCTCATTTTTTCTCGGATCTGCGCTATCGCAGAATTCAACCATCGGCTGAAGGTGGTAATCAATATGAACTAAGCCGATTATGATTACACCACGGTTGTCGACCGCCAACCGTCAAAATGAAGATGGCAAGCTAAAGCTTTATCTCAACATCGACTCCCGGAGAAAGATCCAGTTTCATCAACGCGTCGACCGTTTGCTGAGTAGGCTCGAGTATGTCCAGCAGCCGTTTGTGTGTCCGCATTTCGAATTGCTCGCGAGACTTCTTGTCAATATGGGGAGAACGCAGTACGCAGTACTTGTTAATCCGTGTCGGCAGAGGTATCGGCCCTACGACCTTGGCCCCGGTTTTCGCCGCCGTGTCAACAATATCCGAGGCAGACTGGTCTAACAGCTTGTGATCATATGCCTTGAGCCGAATTCTGATCTTAGTATTCGTTATCATTTATCAAAATCTTTCTTTTTTATTCGATGATCTCGCTGACGACGCCGGCGCCGACCGTACGTCCGCCTTCGCGAACCGCAAAACGAACCTCTTTCTCCATGGCGATCGGCGTTATCAGCTGCGCTTCAATCGTTACGTTATCGCCGGGCATTACCATCTCGATGCCTTCGGGCAGCGTCAATATCCCCGTCACGTCCGTGGTGCGAAAATAAAACTGCGGACGGTATCCACTGAAAAACGGCGTATGTCGTCCGCCTTCCTCCTTGCTCAATATGTAAACTTCCGCCTTGAACTTCGTATGCGGCGTGATCGTACCGGGGATGGCCACCACCTGGCCCCGCTCCACATCCTCGCGCTTGGTGCCCCGCAGCAACACACCGATGTTGTCGCCCGCACGCCCCTCGTCGAGCAGCTTGCGAAACATCTCCACACCCGTACACACCGTCTTCAAGGTCTCCCGGATCCCCACGATCTCCACCGCATCGCCCACATGGATGATCCCGCGCTCCACGCGGCCCGTCACCACCGTGCCACGGCCCGAGATACTGAACACATCCTCGATCGGCATCAAAAACGGCTTGTCGATATCACGCTCGGGCTCCGGAATGAACGCGTCGATCGCATCCATCAACTCAAATATGCATTTGGCTTCCGCTGAATCCGAATCGTCACTCTCCAACGCCTTCAACGCACTGCCACGGACTATCGGCGTGTCATCGCCGGGAAATTCATATTTGTCCAACAGCTCACGCAACTCCAGCTCCACCAACTCGATGAGCTCCTCGTCATCCACCATGTCGCACTTGTTTAAAAATACCACGATCCGCGGCACGCCCACCTGCCGCGCCAGTAAAATGTGCTCGCGCGTCTGCGGCATCGGCCCGTCATCGGCGCCCACCACCAGTATCGCGCCGTCCATCTGCGCCGCGCCCGTGATCATGTTCTTGATATAGTCCGCATGACCCGGACAATCCACATGGGCATAGTGGCGCGTCGCCGTCTGATATTCCACATGCGCCGTGGCAATCGTGATCCCGCGCTCTTTCTCCTCCGGCGCCTTGTCAATCTGATCAAACGGTACAAAATCCGCCATGCCCTTCAAACCCAAATGCTTGGTGATCGCCGCCGTCAGGGTCGTCTTGCCATGATCTATATGACCGATTGTGCCGACATTCACATGCGGCTTGGTCCGCTCAAACTTTGCCTTCGCCATATTACCATCCTCCCCTTTAGAAATGCATAGGGCACTGTAATGAAAGACATGCCCTATGAAATTAACTGTTTACTGTAATTCAGAGCCCTACCAGCGAAAATGGGCAAATGCCTTGTTCGCTTCCGCCATTTTGTGGGTATCTTCTTTTTTCTTGGCGGAAGCACCGCGATTGTTGGCGGCATCCATGAGTTCGGCCGCCAGCTTTTTGGCCATGCCCTTTTCGGGTCGTTTCCGGGCGAAACTGATGATCCACCGAATCCCCAGAGCGGTTCGCCGCGATGGTCGGATTTCAGTGGGAACCTGATAAGTTGACCCACCGACCCTTCTGGATTTTACTTCTATCAGAGGACGGACATTATCCACCGCTTGTTCAAAAAGTTTAAGCGGAGACCCCTTCGTCTTTTCCTCCATGATGTCGAAGGCATCATAGAGAAGCGACTCGGCCGTGCTTTTTTTGCCGTCCCGCATGATGGCATTTATGAATTTAGTAATCAGCTTACTGTCGTATTTTGGATCAGGCGTTACCGGCCTTTCAGGTACTTCTCGTCTTCGTGGCATTTTGTATATCGGCTCCTAAACTGGAAATAAGTGCTTGCTTTGCAAAAATCCTCACTTCGGCTTTTTAGCTCCGTATTTGGATCGGCCCTGCTTGCGGTCTTCGACTCCCAGGGTGTCCAGCGTCCCCCTGACGATATGATACCTCACACCCGGCAGGTCCTTCACTCGTCCGCCTCTTACCAAAACCACCGAATGCTCCTGGAGATTGTGTCCGATACCGGGAATATAGGCTGTAACTTCCATACCAGTCGTCAGTCGGACCCTGGCCACTTTCCGCAACGCCGAGTTAGGCTTTTTAGGGGTCGAGGTATAAACTCTTGTACAAACCCCCCTTTTCTGAGGGGCTTTCTTGAGCGCCGGGGTATTGGTTTTCTTTTGGATCTGCTTTCGGCCTTTCCTGATTAGCTGATTGATCGTGGGCATATTTTCCTCGTTATTCCTGATTGATCGCTTCGTGAATTACGCTGTAGCAAAATGCCGATATGTATACATATTGCAAGCCAAAGTCAAGACTTTTTTACTATGGTCTGTGTGATTTTTTTTTAACTTTCCATTATCGATACAGTTTCCTGCCATTGCGAAAAAAAGCGACCACCCATCAAAAGGATCAGGCTGTCTTCACACCGACATCATTATACAACGGCAGGCCGGTACCGGCCGGTATCAGTCTGCCCATAATCACGTTTTCTTTCAACCCCTTGAGTTCATCAATGGATCCCGCGATACTCGCATCCGTGAGAACCTTAGTGGTTTCCTGAAATGAGGCCGCGGAAATAAAGCTATCGGTGCTCAGGGATGCCTTGGTAATGCCGAGAATCAGAGATTCAGCAACCGCCGGCTGGCCGCCCTTTTCTATAACGGCACGATTGGCCTCCTCGAATCTGATTTTATCGACCTGTTCTTCCTGGATAAAATCGGTATCGCCAACTTGGAGCACCTTCACCCGCCGCATCATCTGGCGAACAATAACCTCGATGTGCTTGTCATTAATCCGAACCCCCTGCAAGCGGTAGACCTCTTGAACCTCATCGACAAGATAGCGTGCCAGAGAAACTTCCCCTTTGATGCTGAGGATATCCTGAGGAATGGCCGAACCGCCGATCAGCGCCTCGCCCGCTCTCACATAGTCGCCCTCATACACGTTAATGTGTTTCCCCCTGGCAATCAGGTACTCTTTCTTCTCTCCGACATCGACAGGGGTGACCGTTACTTTCTGTTTACCTTTCTTGGAGCTTTTGGAAATGGAAACGTAACCGTCGATTTCACTGAGAACAGCTATTTCTTTGGGTTTGCGTACTTCAAAAAGCTCGGCGACCCTCGGCAGACCGCCGGTGATGTCTTTGGTTTTGGTGGTAGCGCGTGGCAGTTTGGCGACAATATCACCCGCTTTGACGTTATCTCCCTCTTCCACCAGAATGATCGCGTTTATCGGAAGGATGTATCGCGCTACAGCAGACGAGTCAGGGATTTTCGCCGTTTTGCCATCCCTGTCCTTTATGGAAATGCGAGGGCGTTCATCGGCGCTCTTGGATTCGATGATGGTCTGGCTGGATTTTCCGGTGACGGGGTCCACTTTCTCCTGCATGGTCCGGCCAATGACGATATCCCCAAACTTGACGCTTCCATCGACTTCCGAGAGTATGGGCGTCGTGAAAGGATCCCAGCTCGCCAGAAGCTCTCCGGCATTCACCATCTGACTGTCTTTTACATGCAGATGAGCGCCATATATGACCGGAAAGCTTTCCAGTTCGCGACCCCCCTCACTCAAAATGGTGAATTTGCCGCCGCGCCGGTTCATGACCACATAACGCCCCTCGGAATTCTTGGCCACACTCAGGTCGACAAATTTAACCGAACCGTCCAACCTGGCCCGGATGTCGGCCTGCTCCACCCTTCGACTGGCCGTACCGCCAATGTGAAAGGTTCTCATAGTCAATTGAGTACCGGGTTCGCCGATGGACTGGGCCGCAAGAATGCCGACCGCCTGACCGGTTTCCACCTCCCGACCGTGTGAAAGATCCCTGCCGTAACATTTGGCGCAAACGCCGCTTCTGGATCGACAAGTTAGAACCGAACGGATGTTAAGGTTTGTCAGACCGGCCTCTTCTATCTTATCCACCACCGGCTCGTCGATTTCTTCCCCCCTGTGGCAAATGATTTCTTCACTGAAGGGATCGATGATATCTTCATTGGCAATCCGACCCAATACCCGCTCGCCTAAACGCTGGATAATTTCGCCGCCTTCCATCAAAGGCTCGACCTCGACACCCGTCAGGGTGCCGCAGTCGTCTTCCAGTACAACACAGTCCTGGGCGACATCCGCCAAACGCCGGGTAAGGTAGCCGGAATTGGCGGTCTTCAAAGCAGTATCCGCCAAACCCTTGCGGGCGCCGTGCGTCGAGATGAAGTATTGCAGCACCGACAACCCCTCACGGAAATTTGCCACAATGGGAGTTTCGATGATTTCTCCGGAAGGTTTGGCCATCAGCCCACGCATTCCTGCGAGCTGACGCATCTGGTCCTTGCTGCCCCTGGCGCCGGAATCGGCCATCATATATATAGGATTGAAGCTCTCACCAATGACCGGGTCTCCATTTTCGTCAAGCAGCGGTTTGCCGTCCCCACCGGTTATCGGTGCCTTTTTCATGGCTTCCATCATTTCGTTGGCGACATCATCGGTTGCCTTAGCCCAGATATCCACAACCTTATTGTACTTTTCGCCCTGGGTGATGAGCCCTTCCGTATATTGCCGGCCGATTTCGGAAACTTGCTTTTCGGCCTTACCGATGATTTCCTGCTTGCTCTCCGGCGTGATCATTGCGTCAATGGATATGGAAAGCCCTCCCTGGGTCGAGTATCTGTAGCCCAGGTCCTTTAATCTGTCGGACAAAATGACGGTGGCCTTGGCGCCCAAATTGCGGTAGACGTAATCGACCAACTCGCGCAGCATTTTCTTGTCCATGACATGGTTGACGATATCGAAGGGAATCGCAGGCTTTTTATCCATGATTTCGAAAACGTGGTAACTCTCATCGGCAAAAAGCGCATGTTTGCTGTAATCTCCCGCGTTCAGCGCAAAAATAGCCTCCACATCGGCATCCTCACACCCGAACGCGCTTTTAAATTCGTTGAATGCCAACCGGCCGATGTACCCGTCATTTTCTTTTTCGGTATCGTCGGCAAATTTACCGACCAGGTCCGCAAATGCCTCTCCCTGGTCGAGCAGATCGAGAATTTTATCGGCTTCTTCCTCGGTCTCGACCTTGATGCGGCGCATTTCCAAGATGTCAACCTTGGGGATGATCTCCCACAGGACCACCCTGCCCACCGTGGTCTCATAACGCTGGTTGTGGGTTCTCAGGGTAATTTTGGAATGCAGATCGACGGCCTTGCTGTCGAAGGCGGAGCGAACCTCGTCGACACTGGAAAAAATCCTGCCGTTAGACTGGCTGCCGGGAGCGGTTCGGGTCAAATAATAAATCCCCAATACGATATCCTGGCTCGGCACGATAATGGGACTGCCGTTGGCCGGCGAGAGGATGTTGTTGCTGGACAGCATCAACACACGGGCTTCTATCTGGGCTTCGACGGAAAGGGGTATGTGTACCGCCATCTGGTCGCCGTCGAAATCGGCATTGAACGCCGTGCAGACTAAAGGATGCAGCTGCAGAGCCTTTCCTTCGATAAGAATCGGTTCAAAAGCCTGGATCCCCAACCGATGCAGGGTCGGGGCTCGGTTCAACAGGACCGGGTATTCTCTGACCACTTCATCAAGGGTGTCCCATACCTCGGGGACCTCTCGTTCCACCATTTTTTTGGCGCTTTTGACAGTGGACACCAGCCCTTTTTGTTCTAGACGGTAGTATACGAAGGGTTTGAAGAGTTCGAGCGCCATCTTTTTCGGAAGACCGCACTGGTGCAGCCGCAAATCCGGACCGACGGTAATAACGGTACGTCCGGAATAGTCCACCCGTTTTCCCAGCAGGTTCTGCCGAAACCTTCCCTGTTTACCTTTGAGCGTGTCGCTGAGCGATTTCAGCGGGCGCTTGTTCGAGCCCGTAATCACCCGTCCATGGCGGCCGTTGTCAAAAAGGACATCGACCGATTCCTGCAGCATTCTTTTTTCATTGCGGACAATAATGTCGGGAGCCTTCAGCTCTATCAGACGTTTCAATCGGTTGTTGCGGTTAATCACGCGGCGGTACAGGTCGTTGAGGTCCGAGGTGGCGAAGCGACCGCCTTCGAGCGGAACCAGCGGCCGCAGATCCGGCGGCAACACCGGAATGACATCCATGATCATCCAGGTCGGGTCGACGCCGGATCGCCGGAAGGCATCCACAATCTTGAGGCGTTTGGCCAGCTTCTGGCGTTTGGCAATAGAGCCGGTTTCATGGATGTCGGTTCGAAGCTGCTCATACAGCTCGTTCAGATTCAAGTTGCCCAGCATTTCCTTGACAGCTTCGGCGCCAATTCCAGCGTCGAACTTATTGCCGTAAGTTTCGCGGGCTTCCATGTATTTTTCGTCCGACAGCAGCTGTCCACGAGACAAGGGGGTGTCTTTGGGATCCAGCACGATGTAGCTGTCGAAATACAGCACCTTTTCCATGTTTTTGAGCGTCAGGTCCAACAAATTGCCGATTTTGCTCGGCAAGCTCTTCAAAAACCATATATGGGACACCGGAGTCGCCAGTTCGATATGGGCCATCCGCTCCCTGCGAACCTTGGATTGGATAACTTCAACGCCGCATTTTTCACAGATAACCCCCCTGTGCTTCATGCGTTTGTATTTACCACAGTTGCATTCGTAGTCTTTGGTCGGGCCGAAAATCTTTGCACAAAAAAGTCCGTCACGCTCCGGCTTGAACGTGCGGTAGTTAATGGTTTCGGGCTTTTTTATTTCTCCATGCGACCATTTTCGGATTTGCTCCGGCGATGCCAGGGCAATTTGAATGGCCGAATACCGTTTAGGATTCGTAGGCTTGGCAAAAAAATCATAAAGAGTATCCATGGTATTTTCCTATATGTTTAAATAGATTATTTGTTGATTCAGCTAGTTTCCATCCATAAATGGCCTTTTGGCCCAATTTCGGCGTCGATCTGCGCCCTTGCTTGTGCCGCGTATCAAGCTACGCCTCCGCGCAAGGGCTTGATGTCCTTGAACTTGGGCAAAATATTCGCATTTCTGGATTGGAAACACCATCAGGTGCCCATCATTTTAAAGACCCTTGATGGATGGGCACTAGCTAAAACTTTAATTTCTTTCCCCTGAGAGGCGGCAAAGGTCCTGCTCAATTAGGTTTCAGGTGTCAGGTTTCAGGTGTCAGAATTTGCACGCAAAGTGTCCCGGTGAATCTCTGAATCCCGGGAGCCTGCAGTTCGTTTGCAGGCCATAATGACCGCGCCTGCTGCGGTTATCCGCGCGCTGAAACCTGACACCTGACACCTGAAACCATACGAAAAATTTTATTAATGGCGAATCATCAAGCGCCGTAGCGTCGCCGCTACTCCGTTTCCTCCAACAAAGCGATATCGAGCCCCAGTGACTGTAGTTCTTTGGTCATGACCCTGAAAGATTCGGGGATCCCGGGTTCCAGCACGTTTTGTCCCTTGACAATTTTTTCATACATTCGGGTCCGGCCGGCCATATCATCGGATTTCACGGTCAAAAATTCCTGCAGGGCATAAGCAGCGCCATAAGCCTCCATGGCCCAAACCTCCATTTCGCCGAGACGCTGACCGCCGAACTGGGCTTTTCCGCCTAGCGGCTGTTGGGTTACAAGCGAATAGGGGCCAATGGAACGGGCATGGATTTTATCGTCCACAAGATGGTGAAGTTTCATCACATACATCGCACCCACAGTGATTTTATCATCGAAGGGCTCACCGGTGCGCCCGTCATACAGCCGCGCCTGGCCGGTACTGCTCTGGCCGGCTTCGACCAGCAATTCCTTGATCTCTTCTTCCTTGGCACCGTCAAAAACCGGTGTGGCCATGAAAACGCCGTTTTTATAATAAGATGCGAATTCAATCAGTTCTTGATCTTCCATCTGACCAATCGATTTTTTGGCGGAGGCTTCCGAAAAAACCTTCTTCATTTTCTCCCGCAGGGCCTTGATTTTCTGCTCTTCCAACAAGATGTTGAGCTGGTCTCCGAGAGATTTGGCAGCGTGCCCGAGATGTATTTCCAAAATCTGCCCCACGTTCATACGTGAAGGCACGCCCAATGGGTTCAACACCATGTCGACCGTATGGCCGTCTTCAAAATAAGGCAGATCTTCAATCGGCAGAATCCGGGAAACAACACCCTTGTTGCCATGGCGTCCGGCCATTTTATCGCCGACGGCAAGTTTGCGTTTCATTGCCACATAGATCTTTACCATCTTAATGACACCCGGGGGCAAATCGTCACCTTTTTCAAAGCGGCCCACCTGCTGCTCGAATGTCAACCGGCAAAGTTCGCACTGATCCCGATAGCGTTCGATGGATATCGTGCACTTCCTGGGTCAGCTTGGGATCTTCCAACACGATGCCTTCGAGCTGCACGATCGGTATTTTGGCAAGTATTTTGGCATCAATCTTGGCACCGTTTGCCAGGATAATTTTCTTGTCCCTTTTCAAAGGGGCATAAACTTTTTCCCCAACCAATAATTCCGCGATGTGAGACCTGACGACATCCGCGATCACCGCGAGCTCGTCGTCACGATCTTTTTCCAAGGTGGCAATCTCTTCATCTTCGATCAGACGGGTCCGATCGTCCTTCTCAATGCCCCTTCTGGAAAAAACCTTGGCATCGATGACGGTGCCCTGCACACCGGGGGGCACCCTCAGGGAGGTGTCCTTGACATCACCCGCCTTTTCACCGAATATGGCCCGCAACAGCTTTTCCTCGGGTGAAAGCTGGGTCTCTCCTTTCGGCGTAATCTTGCCGACCAGAACATCTCCCGGATAGACTTCGGCACCCAGACGGATAATTCCGCTTTCATCCAGATTCTTCAAGGCTTCTTCACCAACGTTGGGGATATCCCTGGTAATTTCTTCTTTGCCGAGTTTGGTGTCGCGGGCGACAACTTCAAATTCCTCGATGTGAACCGATGTATAGACGCCGTCCCTGACGAGCCTTTCGCTGACCAGAATCGAATCCTCGAAGTTGTACCCGCCCCAGGGCATGAACGCGACGGTAACGTTTTTGCCCAAAGCCAGTTCACCCTGGTCGGTGGCCGGTCCGTCTGCAATGATTTGCCGGGCTTTGACGCGTTGACCCTTTTTCACGATGGGGCGGTGATTGAAGCAGGTATTCTGGTTGGAGCGGATAAACTTGGACAAGTTGTAAATGGTGACATCCTTTTCGTTGGGATCATCGGAGGGATCGTGTTTGAGCACAATGCGGCTGGCGTCGACATCCACCACTTCGGCATCCCGTTGGGCGACAATGGTCACCCCCGAATCTCTCGCGACCACCTCTTCAATTCCGGTACCCACCAGCGGCGCCTGATTCATCAACAGAGGAACCGCCTGCCGCTGCATGTTGGAGCCCATCAGCGCCCGGTTGGCGTCGTCGTTTTCCAGAAAGGGAATCAGCGAGGCGGATACGCTGACGAGCTGATTGGGAGAAATATCCATCAACTCGATTTTGTCGCGTTCCACCATCATGAATTCCCCGGCGACCCGCGAGGTTACCAGCTCGTTTATGTATTGCCCCTTGTCGTCGAGCGGGGCATTGGCCTGAGCGATCGGCAATTCCTTTTCTTCAAAAGCATCCAGAAATCTGACGTTCTTGGAAACCCGGCTGTCATGCACCACGCTGTAGGGAGTTTCAATAAAACCGTAGTCGTTGACCCGGGCATAGGTGCTCAAGGATACAATCAGCCCGATGTTGGGACCTTCCGGGGTCTCAATCGGGCAAATCCGTCCATAATGGGATGGATGCACATCGCGCACCTCGAACCCGGCCCTTTCTCGGGTAAGTCCACCGGGCCGAGGGCACTCAGCCGGCGTTTGTGCGTGGTCTCTGAAAGTGGATTGGTCTGATCCATGAACTGAGACAGCTGACTGGTTCCGAAAAATTCTTTGACCACGGCCGACACCGGTTTCGGGTTCACCAGATCATGCGGCATCAGCGCATCCACCTCTTGAAGGCTCATGCGTTCCTTGATGGCCCGTTCCATTCGGACCAGACCGATGCGATACTGATTTTCCAGCAACTCTCCCACCGCTCGAACTCTTCGGTTTCCGAGGTGGTCGATATCGTCGACAACTCCCTGGGTATCTCTGAGCTCGATCAGTGCTTTGCAGGTCAGCAATATATCCTCTTTGCGCAGGATATTCAGATTAATTTCACTGTTGATACCGAGGCGCTGGTTGATTTTCAGGCGGCCCACACCGGAAAGATCATAGTAAGTAGATTTGAAAAACAGATTGTCGACAAACTCCTGGGCCACTTCCGGCGTAGCCGGATTCCCCGGTCTGAGCCTGCGGTAAATTTCGATTAAAGCGTCTTCCTTGGATTCAACTTTGTCCATCAACAGCGTCTTACGGATGGATTCGCCCGCGCTGAATCCGTCAATAAACAGCAGCTCGAACTCGTTGATGTCGGCCTCGCTCAGTTCGGTAAGGCTTCGCTCATCGACAGCGTCGACTGCCTTGGCGATGACTGTATCGTCCCGGGGATTGACTATCGTGGATGCGAAGGCCCGGTCTATAAGCTCACTGGGATTTATGGGGATCAGGTCCGCATCTGCCGAAATCAGACGTTTGATGGCGCGTCTGGAAAAAATGCGGCCGGCCTTAACGAGAACGTCACCGGTTTCAGGGTCTTTGACATCCTTGCTGGCCCTTCGGCCTCTTAAAAAGTTTTCATTGAATTTGACAAAATATCTCTTGCTTTTAACAACGATATGCTCGGTTTTGTAGAAGTAGGACAACAGGTCATCAACAGTGAACCCAAAAGCTTTGAACAGAATCGTTGCGGGAAATTTTCGCCGCCGATCGATACGGATGTACACGATGTCCTTGGGATCGATCTCCATATCGATCCAGGATCCGCGCACCGGGATGATCCGGGAGCTATAGATGATTTTACCGGTGGAATGGCTCTTTCCTTTATCGTGATCGAAAAAAACACCCGATGATCGATGCAGCTGGCTGACGACCACCCGTTCGGTGCCGTTGATGATAAAAGTGCCTTTTTCCGTCATCAATGGTATGGTACCAAAATAGATTTCCTGTTCTTTTATGTCGCGGATGTTGGAAACGCCGGTCTCATTGTCAATATCATAAACCACCAGTCTGGCCGTGATGCGAATCGGTATTTCATAGGTCATGCCACGATGAATGCATTCATCTATCTCATGCTTCACATCCCCAAACCGGTAGGAAACGAATTCCAGGGATGCGCTGCCTGTAAAATCCTTGATTGGAAACACGGATTTGAAAACAGCCTGCAAACCGATGTCCCTGCGCCTTTCAGGAGCCACACCGATCTGCAGGAAACGTTGAAATGAATCCCGCTGCATCCCGATCAAATCCGGGATGTCGACAATCTTTTTAATTTTACCGAAATTTTTCCGTATGCGCTTGTTTGCCCAAAGCCTTTCAGACATGGCATCTCCAAATTTTCTGGTGTTTGTTTAATTGCTTCGCTGGAGCCTTCTTTCGTCGCCGCCAAGAGGACCGGCGCAAAAGCTGCAGGCCCTCCCTGGCGGACAACATTTATGGAACCGCAGCCGGCAAATGAAACTTTCAGCGGCCGGCGCCGCCCGGCAGGAAAGACGTTGATAGCACAGAATTTCAGCGAACGGCTGCGGACCGTTGACAACCGGCAGGCGGCTATTTCACCTCAACCTGTGCCCCGGCTTCCTCCAGCTGAGCCTTGATCTTTTCAGCTTCTTCTTTGGCGATTCCCTCCTTGACAGGCTTGGGAACTTCTTCCACCAGCGACTTGGCGTCTTTGAGGCCCAGTCCGGTAATCGCTCTTACCTCTTTGATCACCTGAATTTTCTTGTCGCCGAATGCTGTCAGGATAACATCAAACTCCGTCTGTTCTTCTTCTGCTGCTGCACCGGCACCGGCATCACCGGGTCCGGCGGCCATCATGGCTACCGGTGCTGCCGCCGAAACACCGAATTTTTCTTCCATTTCCTTAATCAGCTCCGACAACTCCAGAACCGACATGTTTGCAATAAAGTCTATTACATCCTCTTTGGTGACATCTGCTTTCGCCATTTTTTCCTCCAAATACCTTGTAATTATATCCGTTGATAGCTGTGTGTTTGCAATCTGATCCGCGAACCCCCGGAATTCAATCCAAAAATTGAAAAATAAAAACCCGTCGACAGCGGATCATTCCCCGTCGAAATCCAGGCATCAAGCCGCTTCCTTTTGATCCTTGATGGCCGTCAGTACATTCAGGAAACTCCTGGGAATGGCAGCCAGGGTACCAACGAATGAAGTCGGAACCTGATTCAATACCGAAAGAAATTGTCCCAGCAGCACTTCTCTGGTCGGAAGCTTGGCAAGCGCCTTAATCGCTTCAGCGTCGAGCACCTTGTTTCCGAGCACGCCGCATTTGATTTCGAGGTTTTTGTTGTCTTTGGCGAACTCGGTCAGAATCCTGGCCGGTGCAACCGGATCGCCGTAGCTCAGTGCAATGGCGCTCGGTCCCTTGAAATGTTCCTGGAGCGCAACGACTTCGGTATCTTTAGACGCCCGTCTGAGAAGTGTGTTCTTGGCAACCTGAAAATCGATATTTTCTTCTCGGAGCTTACGACGCAAGTCACTGATCGTTGCGACATTCAAGCCCTGGTAGTCTGTGAGGACCACGATTGCGGATTTTGAAAATCGTTCGTGCAGTTCTTCGGCAATTTTTTGCTTGTCTTCAAGTCTCAATTAGTATTTCACCTCCTTCCTCGTCTGAACAAAAACCGGAAGGAATCAGTTGCACTGATTTGCGATTGCGACCCCAGCCAGGCGGTCTATCAACGGACAATCACATATCTGTCTCGGTAGGCCGGCAATGCCGATTATACACGATCTATGTCAGCCCTCTTAAGAGTGAACCTACGGTCTTTGACAGAATAATGTTGATGTGGAACTATATCAACCAGCAAACCATAAAAATTTTATCCTGTGGCAGGCTGAATATATAGCACCGGAATCGGTTTAAAGTTGGCTATTTGGTCAAATCCTTTAGAAGGGCGGTATCTATTTTCACTCCCGGACCCATGGTCGTGGAAATCGCGATACTTCTCAGGTAAGTTCCCTTGCTGGAAGCCGGTTTGAGGCGCAGGACAGTCTCTAGAAAAGCAGAAATATTCTGGATGATTTTTTCGACGCCGAATGAAACCCTACCCATGGGCGCATGGACGATACCGGCCTTTTCGACTCTGAAATCTATTTTGCCGGCCTTCAGCTCTCCAACCACTCTGGCGACATCGAAGGTAACGGTGCCGGTTTTCGCGTTAGGCATAAGCCCCCGCGGACCCAGCAGCTTCCCGATTTTACCGACCGTCCCCATCATGTCTGGAGTAGCCACCGTTTTGTCGAAACCGAACCAACCGCCCTTTATTTTCTCTACCAGATCGTCATTTCCCACAAATTCAGCACCTGCATCGAGTGCCTCTTTTTCCTTTTCGCCTTTCGCAAAAACGAGGACCCGCACCTCCTTGCCCGTTCCATTGGGAAGAATCACACTTCCGCGCACCATCTGGTCCGCATGCCTAGGGTCGACGCCCAATCGGACGGCGACATCAACGGTCTCATCAAATTTGGCATAAGATGAATCCAAAGTCAGTTTCACGGCCCCTTCAAGACCGTCAAATTCCCCGGCACTTACTTTTTTCCGCGATTCGATAAATTTTTTACCCCGTTTCGGCATTGCTTTCTGTATCTCCTTGATTCGAATATCGTTTTATCATAACGAGAGGTTACAGGTTAAAGCTGCGCTGCAAAGTCATCTAACGCCCGACGTCAAGCCTGATACCGTCAGGTGAAAGCGATTTCAGCCGACTTCAATCCCCATGCTTCTGGCCGTTCCGGCTATGATTTTGCACGCAGCGTCGAGGTCATTCGCATTGAGATCGACCATCTTTAACTTTGCGATTTCTTCGAGTTGCTGCCGGTCCACCTTTCCGACCCGATCACGTTTGGGATCTCCCGCGCCTTTGGCAATTTTAGCCGCTTTTTTGAGCAAAACCGCTGCCGGAGGTGTTTTTGTGATAAATGTAAATGATCGATCCTGATACACGGTTATCACGACCGGAATGATCATGCCCTCTTCCTGAGCAGTGCGGGAGTTAAACGCCTTGCAAAAATCCATAATATTTACCCCATGCTGTCCCAAGGCGGGACCGATGGGGGGAGAAGGATTGGCCTTTCCGGCTTCAACCTGAAGTTTGATGAGCGCCATTACCTTTTTTGCCATTTTAACCTATTTTCTCCTGTTCCGGATAAACCGGAAATTATGTATGTTAATTTTAGGTTCACATGTACATTGGAACGATTCGATTACAATTCAAAACTGGGTAAAGGATTCAATAACCCGCTCGCCGCGAATAACGCCATCGGCAGGCGAATTTTTATAATTTCTGAACCTGGACGAAATCCAGTTCGACCGGGGTCGAACGCCCGAAAATACTTACAAAAACTTTGATCTTACCTTTTTCCTGATTGACCTCTTCCACCGTGCCGTTAAAATTCGTAAACGGTCCGTCAATAACTCGAATTTCATCTCCGGATTCAAAATAATATTTTGGCTGGGGCTTCAACTTGCCAGCTTCCATCCGATTTAATATTCTATCGGCTTCATCATCGGAGATAGGTGCCGGCTTATTTCGCCCGCCCAAAAATCCGGTTACCTTGGCTGTATCGTTCACGACATGCCAGGTTCCATCATCGAGTTCCATCTGAACCAGGATATAGCCGGGATAGAATTTCCGGGAGGATGTTTTGCGCTTTCCTTTTACCAGTTCGACAATCTCTTCTGTGGGCACAAGCACTTCACCAAATTTTCCACGATGAGGGAAATTGGCAATGCGCTCCTCCAAGGCCGCCTTGACTTTATTTTCAAAGCCCGAATACACATGCACGATATACCATTTAAGCGCCATTGTTTCTCTCCTCAGATTATTGAAGTACGATTCGGATCAGACTGGACAGACCCAAATCCACTGCGCCGAGAAATATCGAGATGAGCATTACCAGAGCAATGACGACCACTGTAGATCCGATAGTTTGCTTACGTGACGGCCATGTAACCTTCTTCAGCTCAACCTTGACTTCTCTCAAAAATTGGGTGGCTTTGCTGATGAAGCTATCCCGCGGCTTTACCGCCACCTGACCGGGAGCCGGTGATGGTTTCTTTACGAGCAGCCCCTGCATCCTGCTTTTAACCGGGGCAGCCGTGTCCCCCGGGGCGGCTTTCTTCACGGCACGGCTATCGGCTGGTTGAATACCGGGGGCCGAGCTTTCAACTGCCTGCTTCTTCTTTTTTGCCCCTGATGGCTTTTTACGCTGTATACGTCCCATTATGCTCCTGAATTAAGCGAAGATCTCAAAGATCCAGAAATTTCCGACAAAACTCCGATAGGGTGTCCCTTTCCCCGGCAGGCATTCCGCCTGCGGCGCATAGTCCCGGAAAATATGCTTTATAGAAGTTCATCCCCCCAAACCCGGTCGGTTTCCTCAGACGTTAACACTGCCGACATCGTGCGAAGGTTTTTCCGCCCCTGAGTTTTGCCCATAATAAAGATGGCAGGCCAGGAGGGATTCGAACCCCCAACACCCGGATTTGGAGTCCGATGCTCTACCGTTAGAGCTACTGGCCTGTAAATTTTTTTCGATATAATTTTGGGTATTTTTCATGACGAGCTGCATCACACGGGATCCGGCGGTGATCGGCGCAGCACAAAACTTATATGGAGCGCGTCGGTCCGAATCATTTTCCTACTTTGTTTCCTTGTGGGAAGTGTGTTTGCGGCAGAACCTGCAATATTTACTGAATTCCAGTTTATCCGGCGTCGTCCGTTTGTTTTTGGTCGTCGTATAATTTCTGCGTTTGCATTCCGTGCATGTAAGGGTAATGATAACTCTCACCTGATAGACTCCTTCGCCATTTTATTCGATGATCTCGCTGACGACGCCGGCGCCGACCGTACGTCCGCCTTCGCGAACCGCAAAACGAACCTCTTTCTCCATGGCGATCGGCGTTATCAGCTGCGCTTCAATCGTTACGTTATCGCCGGGCATTACCATCTCGATGCCTTCGGGCAGCGTCAATATCCCCGTCACGTCCGTGGTGCGAAAATAAAACTGCGGACGGTACCCACTGAAAAACGGCGTATGTCGTCCGCCTTCCTCCTTGCTCAATATGTAAACTTCCGCCTTGAACTTCGTATGCGGCGTGATCGTACCGGGGATGGCCACCACCTGGCCCCGCTCCACATCCTCGCGCTTGGTGCCCCGCAGCAACACACCGATGTTGTCGCCCGCACGCCCCTCGTCGAGCAGCTTGCGAAACATCTCCACACCCGTACACACCGTCTTCAAGGTCTCCCGGATCCCCACGATCTCCACCGCATCGCCCACATGGATGATCCCGCGCTCCACGCGGCCCGTCACCACCGTGCCACGGCCCGAGATACTGAACACATCCTCGATCGGCATCAAAAACGGCTTGTCGATATCACGCTCGGGCTCCGGAATGAACGCGTCGATCGCATCCATCAACTCAAATATGCATTTGGCTTCCGCTGAATCCGAATCGTCACTCTCCAACGCCTTCAACGCACTGCCACGGACTATCGGCGTGTCATCGCCGGGAAATTCATATTTGTCCAACAGCTCACGCAACTCCAGCTCCACCAACTCGATGAGCTCCTCGTCATCCACCATGTCGCACTTGTTTAAAAATACCACGATCCGCGGCACGCCCACCTGCCGCGCCAGTAAAATGTGCTCGCGCGTCTGCGGCATCGGCCCGTCATCGGCGCCCACCACCAGTATCGCGCCGTCCATCTGCGCCGCGCCGGTGATCATGTTCTTGATATAGTCCGCATGACCCGGACAATCCACATGGGCATAGTGGCGCGTCGCCGTCTGATATTCCACATGCGCCGTGGCAATCGTGATCCCGCGCTCTTTCTCCTCCGGCGCCTTGTCAATCTGATCAAACGGTACAAAATCCGCCATGCCCTTCAAACCCAAATGCTTGGTGATCGCCGCCGTCAGGGTCGTCTTGCCATGATCTATATGACCGATTGTGCCGACATTCACATGCGGCTTGGTCCGCTCAAACTTTGCCTTCGCCATATTACCATCCTCCCCTTTTGGATTGACAATTTTCGAGTGAATACTGCAGTTGCGGTCCTATTTGTCATTCAGTATTCAAGCAGTAATTGACGTTCTTTAATTCATGTGGAGCCCACGAACGGAATCGAACCGTTGAACCTCTTCCTTACCAAGGAAGCGCTCTACCTACTGAGCTACGTGGGCGTCTGAATTATGTTCGACTTATCTTCTGCTGGAGCGGGAGACGAGATTCGAACTCGCGACATCCAGCTTGGAAGGCTGAAGCTCTACCAACTGAGCTACTCCCGCTTTTACGGCAACAGATGATTTCTCCGTCAAAGAATTCCCATTGAGGAGAAATTCAAAACATTCCTCTCAATGTGTGTTAATTTTGCAGGAAGCCATGTAGTAACTATCGACCCCGATACGGACCTGGTGATCTCCTACATCGGACTTAATTCCAGGCTGGTGGTGGGGGGAGGATTCGAACCTCCGTAGGCTTCGCCGACAGATTTACAGTCTGTTCCCTTTGGCCGCTCGGGAACCCCACCGTTTTGTACTATTCCAATCCTACCGTTTGCCGGCTAACTCCCGACATCGGGAGAAGCCAGGTTCGAAAATGGAGCCAGCGAAGGGATTCGAACCCCCGGCCTACTGATTACAAATCAGTTGCTCTACCAGCTGAGCTACGCTGGCCTCACAACTATCAAATTGAAATAACAACAAATTATTAAAAAGAACAGAAAAGCTGACCGCTTTAAATTCAAAACATATATCATTAGCCTCTTGAGTAACAAAAAACAAACTCTAAATTTCCCCGTTATTCGGGATTATTTCATAATAAATCCCATAATCTCATATTTTTGTAAATTACCATCGTTTTTTGGATAATTTTTTAATTTTTTAAAGATACCTGTAATATAAACAGCACGATCAGCCACCGACTGTCAAAAAAATGCCGGCCTTCACCCTAAGGATTTGCTAAATTCTCTTAAAGGATCGCAAAATTCCTTTTAAAGTATTTGAAGGCGGCGCCGATATCTAATCAGTGCTTCTAAATATCCTGATTAAATAAATTCTAAGTATATCGGCGTATTCAGCTCGATATCGTTGTATAGTAATCACTATTTTTCGAATTGAAAGATTCTTTTTTTGATTTTCTGGCATAAACCTGGCATATAACAAAGACGGTTTCGTGCGATTCGAAAAACCATATCCAATGACGAAAAACGGTTGATGCTTTAGCCAGATTAACTAAAATATGCTTTGCAGTGGATTCCGCCTGGGTGCTTAAGATCCCTCAAAGCTTTCTCTATGTTGTAATCCTGTACGCGAACCGTGCTTGCTTTTTCGTTGTTATGCGATTTTTCCTAAAATACCGGGCTACAAGTGCTTGACAACTTTATTTATATTTGTTTAATCCTAAATAACCAGGTTATCCCTAAACATCATCCTTAGCACCCGGCTTCCGGTCCTGCAAAGATGCGATATTCTTTCGAGGAATTGAACTGATGAATCTGCGTCGCCTGCTTTTTCCCTTTTTGCTGTTGTTAATGGTAAATGGCTGCACCCATATGTCATTCGACGTCAATAACCCCGCCGAGTCGGATCCCGATCAGCGCAACGCTTTACTGCATCCCGCAGAAGATTCTCCGGCAAGCTCTCACCCATCGTCCGTAAACGGGATGAAAGGTGTGCGGACGGTCGCATTTGACTTGGCTCACCGCTCGACCGATTCGTCCGGGAACTACCGCAAAGGAGCCGTCTCCGGTGCGGATACCCTGGCAGACGGCCAGGAAACGGACGCCCTGCCGGGTCAAAGTGACCAGTCCGATCTGGATGAAGCCCTCGAACTTTGTCAATTGTCCCAGGAATACTGGCAGCAGGGAGAACTGGAGAAGGCCCTGGATGCCCTCGATCGGGCCTATGGCCTCATACTGAGTGCCGATACGTCGGATGAACCCAAACTCATTCAGCAAAAAGAAGATTTGCGTTTTATGATCTCCAAACGCATCCTGGAAATTTACGCTTCACGCAATATCGTCATCAACGGGAACCATCATGCGATACCCATTTCGCTTAACCGTCACGTTCAGGCTGAAATCGATCGTTTTACCAAGGGCCGGGAGCGGCGTTTTTTCATGGGGGCTTATAAACGTTCCGGCCGTTATCGCGACAAGATCATCAGCGCACTGAAAGCGGCCGGACTCCCCCAGGAATTGTCTTGGCTGCCGTTGATCGAAAGCGGCTTCAAGGTCAATGCCCTGTCCCATTCCAGGGCGCTGGGCATGTGGCAATTCATCCCCTCCACCGGATATAAGTTCGGGCTGAGCCGCGACACGTTCATCGACGAGCGCATGGATCCGGAAAAATCCACCGAGGCCGCTATCGAATACCTCAAAGAACTGCATCAGATTTTCGGTGACTGGTCGACGGTGCTGGCTGCTTACAACTGTGGTGAGGGAAGAGTGCTGAGGCTGATCAGAAGCCAGAACATCAATTACCTGGACAATTTCTGGGATCTCTACGAACGATTGCCCCGGGAAACCGCACGGTATGTTCCCAGGTTCCTGGCGACCCTTCACATTCTGAACAATCCCGCCACCTATGGCCTGGACGACATTTCGCTCGATCCACCGCTGGCATACGAAACCGTGGAAATCAACCGGCAGGTCCACCTGAAAAACGTCGCCCAATCGATCGGCGTCGACGCAAAGACACTGGAGGAACTGAATCCCGAACTTCGCTACAGCATTTTACCCGGAGATAGTTATCACCTCAACATTCCGCCCGGCAGCCGTGAAATGCTGATGGCCAAGATCGATCATCTTCCGGTATCCCATCCCCCCCGGAGGGCATTTGTCTACCACCGGGTACGTCCGGGCGAATCGCTTTCCGTCATAGCTCGCCGCTATCATACCAGTGTGGGAAAAATCATGCGGGCCAACAATATGAGCCGTTCGAACTATATCGTGGCCGGCAAACGGCTAAAAATTCCTCAAAATGGCTACATGAGCAGCGCGCCTCGAACCGTGCAGCCCGATAACGGAGAGGCGCTGAACCACGTGGTCCAAAAAGGCGACTCCCTGTTTATCATCGCCAATCGGTTTGGAACCACAATCAAAAAGCTCCAGGATCTCAACCATCTCACAGCCACAACCTTGTACATCGGCCAGGTCCTGACGATTTTCCCGGGAAAAATGATGCCTGCCCCTGCAGTCGACGGACTTGCAACCTATGAGGTCAAACAAGGTGATTCTCCTTTTCAAATTGCCAGGCGTCACAAAATGCCGCTGAATCGATTTCTGCGTCTGAACCAGCTATATCCCGGAAGTACAATTTTCCCGGGGCAGAAGGTTTATATCGAGTAAACGCTTGCACGCCGCTTTTTCCCGCAGTATATACCTTTTTAGCGGTACGCCGCACCGGTTTGGGAAAAACGCGATATGGGTGGTTTCATAACGAAAAAAGAAAATCGCTGCACTTTCCGGGTTTGGCCGGTTTCGGTCATTGATTATTGTGATTTGAGATATATTTGTTATTTGGTGCTTGAAATTTGGAATTTATACCTTCCCTCGAAATTCGTTATTCGGCATTCGATATTCTGCGGTTCTCTGTTTAATTGATTGTAGTTTCATATAACCATGGGGGCAAGCAATGGCAGGTTTAGCATTCAATCTGGAAGAAAAGGTATTTGTCGTCACCGGTGGCAGCAGAGGCATCGGTCTGGAAATCACCGCCATGCTGCTGAATCAGAAAGCGAAAGTGGTGATATGCGGACGAAAACAGGAGGGACTCGAAGCTGCCCGCAACGCGCTCGATGCCGGAGATCGTCTATTGACCGTTCAGGCCCACATCGCCAGATCCGATGATGTCGACCGACTTTTTGATGCAGCGATCGAAGCCTTCGGTGCGGTGGACGGGCTCATCAACAATGTCGGCATGAATATCGCCACCAGCGCTCTGGACGCCGACCCCGGTCTTTGGTCTAAAATTATCGACAGCAATTTAAACGGTACCTTCCTGTGTTCCCGTAAAGCAGGCCGGTTAATGCGGGATCGACAGAAGGGAAAAATCGTGAGCATTTCCTCCACCGCCGCCCGTCGGTCCGCTCCTTTCATGGGAATCTACGGGGTGGCCAAAGCCGGCATTGAGATGATGACCCGGGTACTTGCCCATGAACTGGCGCCTTTTAACGTCCAGGTGAATGCGGTGGCGCCGGGTATGGTCAGGACAAAATTCAGCGAACCGTTCTGGTCGAATAACGAAATACATGACCAGATAGTCAAGGGGATTCCGGCGGGCAGAATCGCCGAACCCGCGGATGTCGCTCGGCCGGTTTTGTTTCTCTGCTCATCCGCATCTGATTTCATCACCGGGCAAACCATCAGCGTGGATGGGGGTGCCAGCGCGATTTAAGATTTTGCATTATTTTTTGGGTCGGACACGCTCAAGTCGGTCTTGAGCATGCTGCCGAGGACCGGAGCTCGAAAAACTGCATTCAGAGACGCCAGTATGTCATGCCCAGCTCTTGCGCCTCCTTTGGGCTGAAGCATCCTTTGACATCGACTACCAGGGCATTGCCGCCGTTGAAGAGCCCGCGAATCCCAACCAGACCGAGTTTTCTGTATTCCGTGTGCATGACTGCCAAAATAACGGAATCCACTTCCTTGATGGCATCCAGCGGCCTCAATTCCACATCGTAATAACGGCGGGCCTCGACTGCATCCGCTAAAGGGTCGCTGATCTGAACTTCGATGCCGTAATCATTCAGTTCTCTGATAATATCCACGACCCTGGTGTTGCGAATATCGGGAACATCCTCCTTGAAGGTAATCCCTAGAATCGCCACCCGGGCGCCTCTTACCTGCTTGCCCGCTTTGATCAGCATTTTCACCATCCGCTCGGCGATGTGTTTGCCCATACCGTCATTGATGCGCCGGCCGGCCAGGATCATTTCCGGATGATAGCCCAAGGCTTCAGCTTTAAAAGTCAGATAATAAGGATCGACGCCGATACAGTGGCCGCCCACCAATCCGGGACGAAACGGCAGAAAATTCCATTTCGTGCCGGCTGCTTCAAGAACCTCAAGGGTGTCGATTCCGCAGATGTCGAATATCTTGGAGAGCTCGTTCATCAAGGCGATATTCAGGTCCCTCTGGGTATTCTCGATGACCTTGGCGGCCTCGGCCACCTTGATCGAACCCGCCTTGTGGATGCCCGCCTTGACGACCATACCGTAGACATCGGCCAGCAGGTCGCAGGTTGCCGGGTCGGAGCCGGATACGATTTTCATGATCTTGTCCAGGCTGTGAACCTTGTCTCCCGGATTGATCCGTTCGGGAGAATAACCGACGAAAAAATCCTTTTTGAACTTCAAACCCGATTCGGCCTCGAGGATCGGGATGCACACCTCCTCAGTGGCCCCCGGATATACGGTGGATTCATAAACCACGCATGACCCCTTTCGCAGATGCCGCCCTACGGTAGTGGAAGCCCCCCGCAGGGGCGCCAGATCCGGTATCCGGAACTCGTCAATGGGAGTTGGAACGGCCACGATCAGCAGGCGGCAATCGGAAAGGTCTTCCGGGTTGTCAGAATAGGTCATTTCAACACTTTCGAGCTGGCTTTTTGTGACCTCCAGCGTGCGATCGAAACCTGACCGGAGCTCCTGGATTCTGGCGGATTTCAGGTCGAAGCCGACCACATCGAAATGGGCGGCGAGATGCACCGCCAGCGGCAAACCGACATACCCCAAGCCGATTACGGCAATTTTATTTTCTCTGGACATCAACGAATCGAAATTAATCAAACCAAACCGCCTTTCACCAGTTGAATCGGTATCAGAATTCAGCAGAAAAATCAATCCGCTGCTTCTATACGATAGTCGGTTTCTCCGGTTAATCAGCACCGGATAGCAGCGCCTGTTTCTCCCCGGCCGTCAAATGACGCCATTTACCGGGCGGAAGCTCCTTCAGTTTAATACCAGCTACCCGGATACGTTTGAGCATCGTCACTTGGTTGCCCACCTTGCGGACCATGCGCCTCACCTGCCGGTTTCGGCCTTCTTTCAGGATAATGCGAAATCTTCGCGGCGATATCCTTTTTACACTGGCCGGACGGGTTCTGGTCTCCATCATCGGCAGACCGGCGGCCATTTTGCGCAGGGCGCCGTCCGTAATAGGTCTGACCACGGTGACATCGTATTCCTTCTCATGGTTGAAAGACGGGTGGGAGAGTTTGTGATGCAACTCTCCGTCGTTGGTCAACAGCAAAAGTCCGGTAGAGTCTTTGTCCAATCTGCCGATGGGATAAACGCGCTGGGCGACATCCACCAGATCGAGTACCGTTTTTTCTCCCGGATGGCTGCAGCTGGTGACATAATCCGGCGGCTTGTTCAGCATAATGTACACATAGGGCTGTTCATATTGGACCGGATTTCCATCGACGCTGATCCGATCCGATTCCGGATTCACTTTCGTGCCCAGTTCCACCACGGTCAGGCCGTTGACGGCTACCCGGCCCTCACTGATATATGCCTCTCCCTTCCGGCGTGAACAGATCCCGGCGGTGGAAAGGAATTTTTGTAAACGAATCGATGCCATCGGCATAATTAGGGTGTCAGGTTTCGGGTTTCGGGTGTCAGGTTCGGGATTCTGGTATCGGATTTCTGGTTTCGGCAAGTATCTTATCCCTAACCCGGATAAACCGGAATTGACGGGTTTTAGCTCGTAAGCTCATGTGCTCATAAGTTTGTATGTGCTGGTTTTAGCTCGTAAGCTCATGAGTTTGTGAGTGCTTACGAGCTCAGGAGCTTAAGACCTTACGAGCTTACGACCTTACGACCATACGAGCTTAAAACCATCGGAAATTGCTGCTCTGCCGGGCTGACACCTGAAACCTGACACCTCACACCGTCTAACAACCTATGGACAATTTCTTGTCGATATCCCCAAGTTTAGCGCCCAACAACCCTATGATCGGTAATCAGCGTTGATTTTTACATAATCGAGGGAAAAATCACAGGTTATCATGGAAGCGACCCCCGATCCCATCTTCAAATCGATCGTGATATCAAATTCGGATCGTTTGAGGATTTCCGTGGCCTCGGCCTCCGCTGATTTTCCGCAACCCATACCGTTTTTCACCATCAGGACAGAGCCGAAGCGAACATCGATCTTCTCCGGTTGGATCTCGGCGCCCGCCCGGCCGACCGCGGCCAGAATTCGCCCCCAGTTGGCGTCTTCCCCGAACAAGGCGGTCTTGAACAGATTGGAATTGGCCACCGTTTGCGCAATCCGGCGGGCATCCTGATCCGATAAGGCGCCCGTGACTGCGATCTCGACGAGCTTGGTAGCCCCTTCCCCGTCCTTTACCAACCATTTCGCCAGGGTGATCAGCACCTCGTTTAGAACCGGTTGGAAAACATCCCTCCGGGCGTCGTCATCAAGCGCTATGCCCGCCTGACCGTTTGCCAGCAATAAAACTGTGTCGTTCGTACTCGTGTCCCCATCGACGGAAATTCTGTTCAGCGACAGATCGACCGCCGTTTCAAGCATTTTTTTCAGCAAAACCGGGGAAGCCTGGACATCGGTCATGACGTAACAGAGCATGGTCGCCATATTCGGCTGAATCATTCCGGCTCCCTTGGCCACTCCGGTTACCGTAAAAACCTTGCCGTCCAACTCCCCGCGGCGGGTGACGATTTTGGGCACCGTGTCGGTAGTCATGATTGCGTCGGCAAAATCCGTGATACCTTCCACGTGCAGGGAACCGATCAGTTTCGGTACGGCCGCTTCGATTTTTTCGACCGGCAAGGGCTCGCCGATGACACCGGTGGAAGATACCAGCACATCCTGTTCATCCACGCCGAGTCCAGTGGCCGCATACCCTGCCACGGCAAGGGCGTCGCGCATGCCGCGATCTCCCGTGCAGCAGTTGGCATTACCGCTGTTGACGATCACCGCCCGGCATACGCCCCGGCGGATCCGTTTTCGATCCAGCAGCACCGGTGCCGCCTGAACGCGGTTCTGAGTGAATAAGCCGGCGACATTGGCCGGCACCTCCGAATAAATCAGTCCGAGGTCTTTCCCGCCTTTTTTTTTCAGTCCACTTACCACACCGGCAGCTTTAAATCCTGAACATCCATGCTTGTCCATATCGTCTTTTTCCTCAGTTTGAATATTCAATTCATTTAGCGGCAGGCACTTATGAATGATCACCGCCGTCGTTCACCGTAATAGTCAAGTCGTCTGACCTTGTATGATGCGCCGGAGTCGTTGAGTTCCATGAAAATTTTACCTGAATTGCGTCTCCATTCACTTCCTTGCGGAAGCCATTCCAGATAAAATTTTCCTTCGACTCTCATGGCGCTATTCTGGCTGTCATACACAAAGTCCTGCAATTCAATCCGATAGTATATACGATCGATTGCAGCGAAATTCTGGCGATATACCGGCAACAAAGTGTGAAAAGGCTTATTGTTTTCCCTGGCATCCGGCGTAAAGAAAGTGGAAAAACGATCCAGATTTTTCTCTTCGTAGGTCTTGCAATAAGTGTCCAGAAAAGCCTGCAGCCGCCTGCGGGTGTCCTCTTTTAAGGCTTTTTCATTAAGTTTGGCGATTTCGAGGCCGGTCTTCCGGGGAGGCTTCTCTGTGCTATCCAAGTCGGATTTAAGCGGCGGAGGGACCTGTGGTGCAGTGTCTCCGGGCTCCGGTTGCAAGGATCCCACGTTTTTGCCGGAATCAATGTCATTTGCCGGTTGTTTGGAGATTGCGCCCAACCTCCGGGGGCTTTCCAGCGTGAGCCCCGGGCTATTCGGCGGGGCTTGAAAAGGATGGGCATCCGCTTCCGGCCGCGATTCCCCGGGGGGTCGAACAGATACCTGTTCAGACGGAGGTTCGAGATGGATCATTTTAATTTCCGCCGCCGGCCGCGATCCTGCAGCGGGCCTTAACTCGCTTTTACCCGCCGGCGGAAGCGGATCAACCCGGCTGACAGATAAATCAGGCGCCGGCGGCGCAATCCCCGCCTTTTCGGTCTCCGGCGCGGGAAGAACCGGCGTGACGTTCGGCTCCAGGTGCTCTTCTTCCAGGGGCTTCAGCTCCGAAAATAAACGATGGGACAATTCTGCATAGTCTTGATCTGCCGATTGCCTTTCCAATTCGCCCTCAGACGCGCCCTGAACCACCTGATCCTTATGTGTCCCGGCCTCTTTGGGCGGCATTTGAGGGTCCTGTTCAACCGAATTCAACGGCACCAAGGGTGCTGAAGCCGATTTTATTCCTGATGGATCATCTGCCTGAGCTTCACCCATCGATAAATGGCCGGCAGGCGCTTCGGGCAAAGCCTCGATTTCACTGCGTGCAGATACACTTTTTCCAAAAATCTTAGAATCGGCGGGGGCATCGTCACCCCCCCGCGATGCGGCCTGAGGTTCATCTGCAGGCAAGGAAGTCTTATGATCGCTGACAGAATTCGAAACAATCGCTGGGGAAGACTTCCGATTTTCCCGCACCCTATTCAACGATGTTGGTTCTTTCTGCACGTACGCTAATTGCCCCAGGTCGCGGGTCAGGCTCGCCCAGGACGGCAGATCGGGTTTAAATTGATATATGAGGAAAAAGGCAATCGCCAGACATGCTAAAAATAGGGCCATTATGGAAGTCCGATTGACCGGGAAGATCTTGAACGAAAAGGCATCCTTGAATGCTTGTCTGATATCGGCCCTGGATTCGCTGAACTCCTGTTCGGCCGACACCATGGAATCAGAGCTTCCATCATGGTAAGGCGCACCGACGGTTTCCCCTTCTATCCCGGCCAATTGAAGATATTCAGCACATTCGTTAATCAGTTTGCCGTCTATGACAGGCACGGATCGCGTGCTGCCGGCAGCCAGTGCCCGACCGCAGATATTGAGCGCTGCTCCGGGGTATCCGGCAGAATACCGAAAGATTTGGTTATAAGCCTGCGGACTGAATATATTCGCTTCGGCGCCCGCAACCCTGAGACGGTGCGATATCAGGTCGATCAATTCATCTTTTGACAACGGCTGTAAATGATAATTGAGGCTGAGGCGGCTTGCTAAAAATTGATTTTGCTCTTGATGTAATAATTCGTTAAACCCCGGCTGCCCGACAAATAAGATGCTGATCAGCTTTTTGCCGTCCTTCTCGACGCTGGCAAAGATCATCAGATCTTTTAGAAGGTCCTGATTGATCCGATGGGCATCATCGATGACCAAGATTATCCGGACGCCGTCTCTGAATGCGTCCAGCAAATACTTTTTGAACCGGGTTAAAAAGGCCCCCTTGCTTTTGAAAATGACATTCAATTTAAGTTCAATTGAAAGCCAGTTGAAAAAATCGAGCTGACTCAAGTCGGGATCCGTAACCGTTACCACCACTTTATTGACCGTCAATTCAGACAGTAGCCGCTTGACAAGAGCGGTCTTGCCGCTTCCGGTATTTCCTGTGATGGAGAAAAGGCCCCTACCCGCGAGAAACTCCCTTTTGATAGCCGCCAGGGCTTCCGCATGAGCTTTGCCAAGCCAGATATATTCCGGCCTGGATGTTCGGTCGAAAGGCGTTTTTCTTAGGTTGTAATCGGCTGCGCACATGAACTTGGTTCGCTTGGTTTCACACTTTGAAATAAGAAACAACTGTCAACAATAACGGCGGTAAATCGGCTACGTTCGTCTTCCTTCAATACGGTAAAACCTCTTTTAAATAGGTTTTCAAAGGATTAGGTGTGCCTCTTGCCTTCTAACCTGATCTGAGGTTTTGAAACGGCTTCCATTAAAGATAATACGGTTAATGGCAGAAACAAACCACGGCGCCCAAAAACATCCGACAGTGACTGTCCTTAATTTTGACACTTATGCCGTATCAAATCAATTTAAAATAAAAAACCCGTCCGATATGGACGGGTTCAAAAACGGTCGGCTCACAGGGTTGAGCACCGCAGCTATCAGGGAACACCTGCAAAACGGGTGATGGGCGAAAGGCTCCTGGAAGGAGCTCAGCGCTGCCGGTGTCCGCTGATTTTTTGAAAGAATCTTGACAATCTGGCAATCAGTTCCGGAATATCCTCAAGGCGTCGGGGAAGATGGGCTGATCGGGCTTCCACCGCCACTGCCGCCACTGCCGCCTCCACCGCCGCCGGCGAGTGCCCCAATGCCTGCGAGCAACACGGCGCCGCCGACGGCGCCCAGAATAATATTCTTATTGATCGGCTTTCCGGCCTTTTTCACCTGGCCCTCTGGTGTCTCCTGCTTGGGTTCGGTCTTCGGCGTCTCTTTTTCAGCCGGCTTTTCCTCCGGCTGCGGTGTGCCGATATCCATTTCCGCCTGGCTCAGGATAAGCCGCTGACCGGATTTAATCATCATTTCCCTCTGCTGGGTGGAAACGATCATCGAACCGCCTTCGATAACTCCCAGCTCGGAACCTTCCGATCCGGCAGAGACGTACCCCTTTAGCTGCCGGGTGCCGATGGCGGCATTCAACACGATGTCAAGCACAGCCAGATCGCCGGACGGGGTGGCAAAACTTAGGGCGGGAATATTGCCGGCGGTCGCAAAATAGATGGTTCCCTTTTTGATCGATAATCTCTGGATATTTTTTGCGGTGGAGATAGAAAAAAGGCTTTGGTCTTCAGCCACCAGATAGACGCTCTGTATTTTTACGCCGCATCGGCCATCGGCTGCAATTAAAAAACCTTCGGGTAACGGCGCTTCCCGGCTGAATTCTCCGATTTTTTGATTCCTGTTATAAATAGTGACTTTACCGGAAGGGTATAAACGGGCGAATGTCAGCTCTGACGCCAAGCATGAAAGCGCTAAAGTAAATGAAAGGCCGACAGCCATGATTTTAAATCCTGATTTGATTCCTGCCCGGATCATTCAACTTTCTCCTTGATGGTTAATATTTATGTTCAGGATCCTGATAGCCGATGCCCCCCAGCCCGGGTAATCCAATATAAAAACCCGTGCCATTCACCAGTTTTCCGAAAGTGCTGGCCTCGGCGATCAGAACATCACGATCCTTTATATTCATTTCCAACGTATCCGGCTGACCAAGATCAAGTTTGATCATCTGTCGATTGCCTTTCTCGCTGTAACGAACCAGGACTGCCTGATCCTTTTTGGCGTAGGGCGTCAGACCACCCGCCTCAATGAATGCCTCCCGTAGGGTGGTCTGATGTTTAATGTAATACGATCCAGGTTTTCTGACGGCGCCGTCCACAAAAAACACCCCCGCTTCCGGAACAAATATCACATCCCCGGCGTTGATAGATATGTTTAGATCAGAATTTCCTTCCTTTATCAACTGATCTAAATCAACGATAAAAACGCTTTGTCCCTGGGGGGAGTCGCTGGATTTGCGTATCTGGACGACGAGACCGGCCTTTTCGCTTAAACCACCGCCGAGCGCCATGACATCCAGCAGCCTTTGTTTTGAATAATAATCATAGGTGCCCGGATTTTTGAACTGCCCCATGAGGGTGACCCTTCTGCTGAAATGTTCCTCTATAAAAATCGTGACATGGGGATCTTTTATGTAGCGTTTTCGATACAGCTCCTCGATTTTTTGTTCGGCTTCCCGTGCGGATAATTCTTTAACCGTCACCGATCCGAGCAGTGGAAGGGTGACATATCCACGTGAGCTGACCCGAACCTTGGAATCGAGTTCCTTAGCTTCGAAAACATTTATTTGCAGTAAATCTCCGGCCCCTAATAAATAATCGCTGGGATCGTTGTGCGTCCGGGCCCCGGCGAGTATCCGCTCGTTGATCTGGCTGATTTCATCATCCGGGAATGCGTAATTGAGGTCTTCTTGCTGATGATGGGTTGCGCATCCAGCCATTGTGCCTACAAATATGAGAATATTAAATATCATGGAAGACAAAAACCACCATGGGCGTTGAATTGCGAATTTTTGCTTGATTAAATTTTGAGGATGCATCGTATGAGTCCGTTTTTTCTTTTATGAAGGTGTCAATTATTTTGAGCAGATTTTAAGGAACCAAAAAATCAAAAACAAATATACCGATAACCAAAACAATTACCAGGGTTGCCAATTGCCAAACAAACCTGGAGGCAGGCTTGCGATCTGTCCCTGCAATCTGTATCGGCGCTTCATACCAGCGAAAAAGGTTTTGTCTGCTCAGATCGTAATGCGCGCGCAGAGCCGGATCGCACAGGGTTCGATAGGCATCATTGAGTTCGATAAATTTCTCATGATCATGGCGTTTTTCAGAGCTTGTGTCCGGATGAACGTCATAGACCATTTTTCGATACGCTTTTTTAATCTCCGATATATCTGCCTGGGCATCAACCCCCAGCAGGCTGTAATAATCTATCTGATAAATCCGGGACAAATTCAATCCAAGTGCCCTGGCCACCGGTAAAAGTTTATCCTGAAGGGATTGAAATTCGAATCCTTGCTTAACGCAAGCCGATTTAACGGATCCAACAAACTTTTGGCTTCTATGAAGCCCCTCACTGACAATTTCACGGCAAATCATCAGATAGACGGCGTCAGCGGCTATCAAGCGGATAAGTGAAGGGGTATCATCAACTTGTCGAATCCGTTTCACAAACCGCGTGGTCATTTCTGTGGTTTGGCTAATCTCCAATTTATCCCCGAGAGGTACCCATTTTATCAGGTAGTTGAGGATAGCTGCTTTGGTTTTTTTTCCTCATCCCGGCCGTAATAATGCCGGTAGGCCTGGTAATATTTGTGGTAGGCGCCATAGCCGTATTTTTTGTCCAGGTCTACCTTATTGACGACGCAGCCCAGGATTACACCGCGGATGTTCAAAATAGTTTTCTTAAATTGGCCGATCGTCTCGCGACTGGCTTCGCCGATACTGCTTACCAAAACGACGCCGCCAACCCGTTTGGACAAAACCAGGACATCGGCAAAGCCGATATAGGGTGGCGCATCGAGAATTACACGGTCATATCGGGTACTCAATTTTTTCATCAACCGTTGAAAGCGCTTCGATGCCAGCAGTTCAACCGGGTTCGGAGGCACGGGGCCGCACGGAATAATATTCAGGTTTTTATGGAATCTCGTGTATACACACACCGTATTGGTCAGTGCGGCCAGAAACCCGGATAATCCATGGCCGTTGACGGATCCGGTAAGGGAAAAGACCTCCTGCAGGCTCGGCTTGCGGAAATCGACATCGATGAGAATCACACTCTCGCCGGCGGCCGCGAAACTCAGTGCCAGGTTGACGGCGATGGTTGTCTTGCCCTCATTGGGCAAACCACTGGTAACCAGGAAAGTCTTGGAACGGGTGTCGGCCCCGGAAAGCTGAATGGATACCCGGGATGAGCGGATGGCTTCCGCGAAGGGCGATCGCGGGTGGCGCAAAAACTTGTTTTCCACACCGACGTCACCGGACTTCACCTGGGGAATTATGCCGAGTATGGGTATTTTGAAACGCTCTGATATTTCTTCCGGGTTGGTGATGGTATCGGCAAAATATTCGGATAGGAAGGCGCAGCCGATACCGCCGAGGATACCGACCACAATGGCCAGCAATAAATTCAGCTTCACATTCGGCTTGATCGGAAAAATCGGCAGCGAAGCCCGATCCACAATCTGGATATTGCTGGCAGACACGCCCGCCATGGATTCGATTTCCTTGGCGCGTTCGAGCAGGCTCTGGTAAATGGCCTGATTGGTTTCCACCTCCCGGGTCATAATTGAGTACTGGGTGGCACGTTCATTTAAATCTAAAACCAGCTTTTTTTGCAGCTCAACGCGTTCCTGCATGGCGGCAGCCCGCTTGCTAGCTGCCAGGTATTCGTTTTCTAACGACAAATATATTCTTTCTTCCTCCTGCTGGATGCGCCCCTCGATACTGGCCATGCGGGTTTTCAGATTTCTGACCTTCGGGTAATCGTCATGGAAGGTAATCTTCAGATCATCATATTCGGATTTCAACTGGGCATAGGTTTCTTTCAGCCTGGCGATCAGCTCGCTTTCCAGCACCTGCGGCAGGCTGGCGTGCCCTTGCCCGGACGCCTGTTGATAGGTGACTTTTTTGGCAATCAGATCCGCTTCAGCCTCGGTATAGGCCAAATTGAGATCCTCCAATTGACGGTAAATGCTGTTTAATTTTGCATCCAGGGACACAATGCCCGCCAGCTTGCCGAATCGGTTTAAATCCTCCTCCGCCTTTTCAAGGTTGATCTTGGCCCGGTCGATCTGCATCATGAGAAAATCCCTTGCGATGCCGGAAGCTTCCAGTTTTTGCTCCATCTTTCTGGCAATGAATTCATCCATGAGGGTATTCACCAGATCCCGCGAAAGCGCCGGATCCGGCGAGCTGAAGGAAACATAGATCAGCATCGACTTTCTGCTGGGTGCGGCCGCCAGGTTCTCCTCCACATAATCAGTCAGTCTCTGATTTTTCAATACGTCTGTGGATATGGCCGAATCGTTGGTATCGTTTTTGTAACCTGGCAGAATTGATTTGACCGTTTGCTTCATGTGGTGGAGAAAACCCGGTTTGCCATCGCCGAAAAGGGTTTTCGAGAGGACCGGATGTTCTATCAAATTCAACTTATCTATGATTCGCCCGATCAATGTCTTGCTACTGATCAATTCTACCTGGGTTTCATAAAATTCCCTGGCTTTCACCTCGGCCCCCAATATTTCTTCAAACTTGGTCACCTGGGGTGATTCCTGGCTGACCTCGATAACTGCCGACGCCCTGTAAATTTTGGTTGCGGTCAGGGTAAAAATCAGGGTGGTGAGAAAAATGAACAGTAGAAACGTAATAATCAGCCACTTGCGGCGGAAGATCACATCGAGGTAATCATTTAGACTGATTTCCTCTTTTTCCTGCCAGGCAGAAAACGGCTCTTGAATTTCAGTTGAGGGAAGATGTTCGTGGAAAGCCGCCGGCATTATCTCGGAAGGATATCCACCGGTGTCCGTCAATTTATCTTTGGTCATAACGCTGCCTCATCATAGGATTTTTTCCGATAATATCGGTTTCTTTTCAGAATCTAAATCTTCCAACCGGAAATTATCCAGCCAAAGGACGCCTTTTATCTTAGAATCGAAGCGGCGACTCGGATGGCGCCGGACACGTACCACCACCGCCCGGCAACCGGCAGGCGGACGAAATTCTATGGATTCCCTGCGCCATTCGTGGGTGCCGGTAATCATCGGTCCGGATTGATAGAAACCATCCTGATCATAGCCGGCAATCTCGACAAACGGCCCCTGGTCAGTGGAAATGTTTTCGCTTTTCCAGCTATAATGCAACCGGAAACGTTTCGACGGAACCACCGGAACGATCTGGAATAAATTTTGAAATGTTATATTTCGTTGACCGGAAAATGAAATCCGGAGCGCATGCTGTCCCTCGAAGGCGCCTTGATTTACCCGTTCGATTCGCCAATCACCGCTCTTATCCTCCCCATAGCGCCAGTCGAACCCGCGTTGGGTTATCTCTTTTTCAAAGCCCGGGTTGGTCACGCCATCGAGGCTGTGGTATTCCTGCCAAACGGCCATTGCCTCTGTAACCTGCATCTGATTCAGGAGAAAATGAGCATACTGCATTGCGAGTTCGGTATCGGGTTTGCCGTTTTGACAGATCTTTTGCCAGACGGCCAGAGAATCTGCGGACATCCCCCAACGCATCAGCCAGTTCAAGTAGGCTATCAGGTTTTCCGGGTTAAGCACCCCCAGGGTGGCGGTTACATCTGCGCCGAGGTGGATGCGCAGCAACTGCAGAACATCCGGCAGCATTTGGCGATGAGATAGCAAATAGTTGCAGTTTCGATACAAAATTTCGTCCATGCCCAGATCGCGGGCCAGCAATATCTGCGCCCATTTCCAGCGCAAAACATCCTCGGTCAGACCGACGGCAAATGCCAATATGTTCCGGGCTTTTTGGTCGTGTCCCAAGGCCGCTTCGGCTTCGGCCAGTCTGAGCCAGGCATCCAGGAAAAAAACATCCCGGGACACGGCTTTTCTGTAGAATGCGGCGGCGGTTTGGGTGTCGTTCCGGAACCAGGCATTCAGACCGTGTGCATATTGGGCGCGGGCAAACGGCTGCAGCCGCTGGGCCTCTGCCGGCGAAAAAGTGTAATTGCGGTAATGAATCGGCCGCTGGATCCAGTTGAAGTATACCAGCCATCCGCCCATGACCGTGAAAATGAGAGTAATAAAAATCTTGAATAGAATCTTGCCGAATTGTTTAGCCTGCATTGTTTATCTGGTCCATCTCACACCCGGGATAAACCAATCATAGACCCCCCAACAGACTTGTTGGGGTCGGGAAGGCAAAAGCCAGGTCTGTTTATCACGGTTACGATTAAGTGTTGAGATTCAGCCGATTCGGTCATTAGGATTTCGCATTTAGAATTTATTTGGAAATTTGTTACTTGAATTTTTGGTATTTCACCAAAACCGCCATTTCGACTGCTTTTTGCCCCCTGCTCTTGAATACGGCTTCATCATCGCCACAAGTTCGGCGCCCCGTACGACCCGTGCCGGGTTTTCCGACCCGATGCGCTGCAGGTTTTCGCCTCCGATAATTTTTTCAATCTTTGCTGCTGCTGGCTTTACATGGCCGGGATGGCGTTGCTGGGGATGGTGGCTGTCGGTCGCCAGGCAGTGGATATGGCCGCTGTTCGCCAGGCGCTGCGCCATACGCAAAGCGTCCCGACCCTGATAACCGAGGAAGCTGTCCCAGGTAATCTGAAAATAGACCCCCGATTCCAAGAGGCGGTCGACGAGTTGGGGAGCCACCGTAAGCTGGGCACAGCGCTCGGGGTGTGCCATTAAAATATGATATCCCTGGGTTAATATCGTGAAAAAAACCTGTTCCCAACCCAGCGGAAGCTGTTGAAAGGGGGTTTCGATCAGAACATACGAAGATTCGGCGAGGGTGAACAGCCGGCCATTTTCCAGATGGTCCGGAATGGAGGGGTCAAAGGCGATCTCCATGCCCGGCAGCACTTCGAATTGCAAGCCTTCCTTGGCGATGGCCTGATTCAATTCGGTAAGCTTCCCGCGAACATCTTCGATCGCAAGCATCCAGGTGGTTCCAGGCACCGCATGGGGGGTTGCGACCACCCGGCGGAATCCGGCGTCGATATAAACCCGGACCAGTTCCAGACTTTCGTCCAGACTTTGAGGTCCGTCGTCGAGACCGTGTAAAATATGTGAGTGCAAATCTATCATATGTTTAATTTAGCCCCAGACCCACCCGGAACAGACACAGACTGATAATTGCGTCTTTTTCGGACTGACGGGTTAACTGAGTCGCAATGCAAAAAGCACTTTCGATAAATTTTAAAGTAAATGTCTTTGCTTGTCCGCGATATTCAACTCTGAGGTATCTGTGGACCAGGCACAGGAATATACGATCGCCAGCAAAGCAACGAAGTAAATGCAATTGGCCGGGATCTGCAGATTGAAGTCAAAAAAACTGTGAAACGCCATTGAGATCAATCCGCTGAAGGCGCCAACGGCAAGAAAAAACCGCAGCGGATCTTTGTGGGAATCCATACGTCTGATCTTTGTCAGGCTTTTCCACATGAAGATGGTGAAGCCACTGATGGCTGCCAAAAACCCGATCCAACCGGCCTCGATTAAGAGTTGCAGATAGTCGTTATGGGCATAATCGACCACTGTACCGGCGGACAGGTTGGATGCATTATAAACCGGGAATACGTTCTCATAATTTCTTAGCCCGATACCGAAAGGATGGTCCCGTATAATCGAGAGGCTGTCCCGCCAGATATTAAGCCGTGAATCGCCCTCTTCCAAACGTAAAAAACGATCGGCGATCGACCCGGTTCCCATAATCGCGCAGTAAAAAACCAAAAGTCCGATAATGCCGACCAGCATCGAGCGGATAAACCGCGACATTTCCCGACTGCGATTGCGGGACAGCAAAATAAAAGTCAAAAAGCCCATCGATGCCCCGGTAATCCCTGCGCGGGAATGCGAAAAGAGCAGGCCCAGTAAAAGTACGACGACCCCCAGCGCGAGCAATGCCTGCCGGTTCAGGCTTTCGGAGGACAAGATTTGTTTCAGCGTGTAGCCTTGTCTCCAGCCGCCCTGAGCCAGCGTGAAGCCCAGCGCAATCGGCCAAACCATCTCGATGAAACCGGCAAAATGATTGCGGTTGATAAAAGTGCCCCGGGCGTCGCCCATATAGGCCTGAATGTAATCCACCCACAACACTCCCAAAGTGGGTACTAATGCCTGAATAAGACCATAAACGGCCTCGATCAAACCGACCGCCAGCATGACGCAAACGGCGCGTTTCAAATAATCGGCATGGGTGAACTGGCTGCGCATTGCAACAAATAACAAACAAAGGAAGGATAAAAACAGCCACCAGGAGAAGGCGATTCTTGGTGAGTAGCTTAAAGTCTGCCACCGGTCCGGAGTACTTAGCAGTGCCTGTGCGGCATCACTTGTCTGGAGCCGGAAGGGGCTGAAAAAAGACAGAATGGAAGCAGGAAGCGGCAGACAGAGAAGCAGGGTGACCGTAAAAAAAATAACCAGCGCTGCAGCGATAACCTTATCCGCAATCGGAGTCAGGGCAACATTGGAATTCCACAATAACGTCAGGTAGGCAATAATTATGAATACACCGTAACTGGCCCACACCCACGGCTGCACAGCGGCAAAAAAGACGGGGACCGTTGCGATAATAAATAGGATTAATATATGGGATACGGTCATTGTCTTCAATAAAGAATTTGAGCCCGGAAAAGCGTAGTCTCGGTATGGATCGGAATGTTCGCGGAAGCCTCGATCTATATCCCCCTGAAAGCAAAAATCAGGGTTTCGAGCAAAATAGCGACATCCAGGAAAAAGGACATATTGTTCTTATAGTACAGATCATATTCCATATTCTCGTGAATGGCTTTTGTGCGGTCACCGCTCAATTGCCACAACCCCGTGATGCCCGGCAGAATTTTGAGTCTCTCCCGGTGGATATGAGTATATTTGGAGACGATAAACGGCATTTCAGGCCTGGGACCGACCAGTGACATGTCGCCCTTTAACACATTTATCAGTTGGGGTAATTCATCCAGGCTCGTTCGGCGCAAAAAACGGCCGAATCTGGTTATACGTTCATCTTCGGCATCCACGGGGTTGATCTCGTATGGATCGGCACTGGTGACCATACTACGGAATTTGTATATCGTAAAAACCTTGCCATTTTTTCCGATTCGGTCCTGTTTGAAAGAGACCGGGCCTTTTGAATCCAATTTAATCACCACCGCCAAAATCACAAAAACAGGAGATAATATCAGCAGCAGAATCCCGCTTAACAAAATGTCAAAGCTTTGCTTAATTATCAGGTATACGCCGTTCCGATCATCTTCATATTCGCTGAAAATTGGAATATTTCCAATCTTCTGTACGTGTATCTTTTTCAGGAATATCTGGTAAAGATTGGGCACGAAGCTGATTCTGATATTATTGTCTTTTAACCGCAGCAAGGTATCCAGCAGTGGCTGCCGATCTATTTTTGGTATGGCGACAATGACTTCGTCGAAATGAATTTTTCCCGTTAATCCGATAATCTCTTCACCGGTACCTAAAACCGGCAGACCGGTTTGGCAGTTGAATCCATTGGGATAACAGACATGGCCGGCGTCGATGTTGTCATCGATAAATCCCACTGGCGTAATACCGAGTTTGGGAGAATTCACCAGCGATCGATAGAGTGCAATTCCCAGTTCGCCAGCGCCATATATTACCACTTTTTTGTTTAGCGTTTTAAATACATTAGTGGAACTAAACACATGATAAATAAAAGTTCTTTCTATAATGAGCGCAAATAGGGTAAAGCCGTACGCAAGGACCATCAGATACCTGGACACCGGTAGTTTTGTAAAAAGCGTAATGAAGACGAAAAGAACGAAGGTGATTGTGAAGCCCAGAACAACGTTTTTTATTTCTGCCGCATTGAGCACGCTGGATTCCTTTTCATAGCCCCCGAACAAATAAAGGATGAATACTGCAGATAGAGCAACGGAGAGGATAGCCGAGATTATATCCATTTCTTGGTATATCGCCTTATTGCCGATCTCAAGCAGGCGGTATAGCGTGTATGAAAGCAGCAGGGTGAAAGAAATAGTTAGAAAGTCAGAGAATAAATATAGGATCGCTGCGAGCCACCCATTTAGTATTATTTTTTTCCGCCTTTTCAGCGATGAATCATTTAACCGAAGCGGATTCATCTCGATGCTCTTCTGGGGAACCCCACCGTTTGCAAAAGAATCCTTCATCTTGTTCAACATTTCTCAAAAAGAGTTATATTTTCGCAGACCCATGAGCTGCATGAGTACTAAAAGGATAAAAACCGGATTGTAGATAAGATAGCGGAAAGCCAAACGCCGAGGTTCATTAATTAATCTAAAAATCCACTCAAGCCCGCTGCGTTGCATCCAGGACGGTGCTTGGCGAGATCTGCCCGAATGATAATTGAAGGCAGCTCCCACGGCTGCTAAAACCGGTGCGTTTAAAAGATGCCGGTGCTGTGCTAACCAAAGGTCCTGCTTGGGAGTTCCCAAACCAACCCAAACCACGTCAGGGTGCGATGCATTAATGCTATCAATTACCGAATATTCTTCAAATTCTCCGGATTTACGAAAAGGAGGCGTATAAGAGCCCGCAATTTCAAGCCTGCTAAACCGAATTTTGAGTTTGGCCGCCAGTTCTCGGGCAATCCCCGGAGCACCGCCGTAGAAGAAATGCCGGTATCCTCTTCTTTCGGAATATCGGCAGAAAGCAAGCATCAGATCGGGACCATATACGCGTGAGACGTCCCTATACCCATAGTAGCGACACAGCCAAACAAGGGGCATGCCGTCCGGGACGGTCATTCCCCCTTTCAATGCCTGCTTTAATTTAGGGCTGCAAAGGGATTCCATTATCGTATTCACAGTACAAAAATTTACATATCCCATGTTTTTCTGCTCGATCCACGCGGCGATCAGCGAAACCGTTTCGGCAAGATTAACGGCATCGATTTCAACTCCAAGTACATTTACTCTTTTCCGTTTGTACATCAAATATTCACCATCTTTATAGAGAACCCGTTATTTTTCGAGTCCTTGCCTGCCGATAGATATCCAGTAAAATTGTATAATTTTTTTCAGCCGAATACTTATCTTCATACTCTTTTCGGGCCGAAAGTCCCATTTTTTTCATTGCCTGCGGATGAGACCATGCCCATTGAACTTTACCTGCAAGCTCAACATGATCACCTGCAGCGAAATGCAGACCTGTCTGCAGATCTCTAATCATCTCTGCAACGGCGCCGATGTTTGTTGCTATTAACGGCTTGCCGGCAGCAAATGCTTCAGCTACAATCAAAGGGAATGCTTCGTAACACTGTGACGGCAGTACCACACACATTGCATTTTGCAGCAACTGGCGACAATTCGGACCGGACTGGTATCCAACAAATTCGATGTTTTTCAACATCTTCTCTCGGGCTTTATTTCGCAAAATGTCACGCAAAGGACCATCGCCGGCAATTTTAAGTTTGATATGTTTCAGACCTTCCCAAGCTTTTAAGAGCGTCTCAAGTCCTTTTTCAGCAGATAGACGTCCGAGAAAAAGAACATACCCCGCATCAAAAACGGAATATTCAAGGGGAGACTTTGGACAATTTGGCTTAATAAAAATCCTGTCTGCTGGAAACCCATAGTTCACGAACTTATTGCGGCTAAATTCTGTGAGTGCCACATATGCATCGGCTTCCCTACGCCAAGTTCCGAGCCATCTGTGCATCGCCAGCATTAATGCCACAGCCATGGATTGTATTCGTGATTCTCTATAACAGCCATACCAAATAGATCGAAACAGGGAATGTTCAACGCATTCTTCGCATACGCGGCCGTTCCGATAAAAAAGTGCCGACGGGCATAAAAGGCGATAATTATGCAAGGTCTGCACAAGCGGAATGCGATATTTCTTACAGGCATAATATGCCCCCGGTGAGATAAGAGGTAATGTATTGTGAAAATGGGCGATATCAGGTCGTTCCCTATTCAAAAGGTTGCCTAATTGCCGATATGCTTTTCGGGACCAGACGGTATTTAAAAACAGGGCGATTTTGTCAGGAAGCTTAAAATCATTAATTTCTTCATTATGCCGCAGGTATTGGATAATTGAATGGCCATGAGCCTCCAATAATTCTTTTTCAGAATCAACAACAGCATCTTCACCGCCAGAATATTGATAATGATTATGTATTTGAAGAATTTTCATCTGCAACTTTTTGAAAATGGTACATCAATCTTGTTGGTGGAATTACATGCTGGAGGACTGCATCGGCGCCAAATGGAATCTCCTGGTAAAATGGGGAGTAACTATAATTGCGTATTCCGGATTCACAGAGGATCTTTTCTGCGGATTGCCGGGTATAGCTTTTATTGGATACGAAATTTTGCGGCATCAGCCCCAGACGACGCAAGGGATTGTGCCACCAGTTATGAAAGTCTATTACCGCTTGGCCGTCATAGGCCAATGCATTATATAAGGAATTTAGTAGTAAATTTTCATGCTGTCGTCCTCTGATCAGCGTATCGGTACAAATAAGTTGCCGCAGTGAATTCTTAAAAGGCAGGTTAAAGTAGTCGCACCGGATTAAAATAATATTTTTGATATCATTTTGCTGCTTGCGCTTATAAACGTCATTTAGATTTTCAACAGACAAATCGCAATGAATTACAAGCGGAAAAGCTTTGGCAAACTCAAACGTATATGTCCCAGCTCCGGCTGAAACATCACAGATTGCGCGAGTCTCATCGAGCATGCTTTTCACATACTCAACTTGCCGCAGGCGCTTTTCAGCCCATGAACTGCATGCCAAATCATATCGCCCCCAAGCCTTTGCATTTTCAATCCATACGAAACTCCGTTCATATTCAATTTGGTATCTTTGCCAATATTCGGATTTATCACCATGATGTGTCATAGAACATACAGGAAGAATTTCGACAAAATTATTACCCAGAACCGGATATTCTCTGCCACATCGAATACAGCGCAAAAAATCAGATTTGAGCTCTAGCCTGGCCTGATCGTCCGGACAGGACAGAATTGATGTAAGATTTCCTAATTTCAAATCCGATTATCGCTCCGGAAAATAATAATTGATGACCTCGCCGTTTGTCAGATAAGATACATTCGACCTACCGGAGATGTTTTGAAAAACATATTCAAGGTCATCCCAAAGCCCAAATTCTTCGATTTCCCAAGAATGCCCCCATAGATGCCAAACGCCACCATGGAGCAAAGCAAGATCAAAGAGTTTAATGGCCAAGACCCTCCAATCTGAAAAAATTGGCAGATGGATAAGATAATTGTAAAGACCGCTCCAATTTTGCTCTTTCAGCCCGTGACGAATGTGAACAGATAAGGTATGCGGGTAAGCCTGCAAAGTGGTACCCCACATGAATCGATTACTGATACCGGCAATTTGAAATGCTTGTGTTGTCCGAGCAGCCCTGATCCCACATTCCTTTACGGCCTGAACAGCTGTTTTGTTAAATTTCCCCAGCGGATAGCAAAAACAAGAGACTTCACGGCCCAGATTCTGCTCAAGGGTATTTTTTCCTCGAAAGACTTCTTCTTTAATTTTCGCAGGCGATAAGCTTGGCAAAGGTAAATGACTGTATGTGTGGCTTCCACATTCGAAATGGGCCGCCAATGCAAGTAAATCCTGTTTGAGAAAGACGGGTCTATCAGGGTTCTTGATAGGAACATAAAAAGTGCCCCTTAATCCGTACTTGTCAAGCAGACGCATCATTTTAAGGTCTAATGGGCTACCGTCATCCCAGCTGGTTGTAACAATTGAAAGTCGTTTGGTCCGGATGGCATCACCTCTTCCTTTGGAAATTTTCAAGTACAATTTTCAACCTGAAAAACAATCTAATTTTACTCCAAGGGTTAGAGTTTAACTAAAAAAGGTTTATAGCATACTTGATATGAAATCAGTGGATGCATGAATTCTTCCCCTAAAATAAACAATAGGTCATTCAATTAGCCATTTGCTTTTATCCGGTCAATACCGCCCAATATCGCATTAGCTGCGATTTCAGCAGTATAATGTTTATTAACGGTTATACTTCCATGGAACCCCATTTCTTTCCATTGCGACCGCTTCTCGTATAAGGTCATTATTTTCAATATGGTATCTTCTGCCGAAAAAGGATCAAAAAGATACCCGTTTTGCCCCTCTGCTATCATTTCCCGAGCATGAGCATACTTCGAGCACAAAACCGGCAAACCGGACGCCATGGCCTCATTTACAACGAATCCCCAAGTTTCTTCCAAGCTGGGTAGTATAAACATGTCGGCATTATGATAGAGAAATGGCAGATGATTGTACTCTACATATCCAATAAATTCGACACTATCTAATCCGGCTAAGCGTACCTGTTCTTCAAGATTTTCCCGTAAAGGGCCTTTGCCGGCAATCCTCAAGACACAGCTGTCAGTCAGTGTTTTCGGAAGATTAGACCAGGCAGCTATCAACAGATGATATCCTTTCAGATGAATAAGCCGGCCAATAGACAGAATGACATATTTGCGTTTCGAGTGAGCAAGCTGCTCCTTATTCGGACTGTTGCATGATACTGCAAAATGACGATTCTCTATGCATTGTGGAATTTGAAAGATCTTAGTAACGGGAACGGCGAAGGTCTGGTTAAGAAATGCCATAGTCGCCTTACTGTAACATCCAAAACCATCTATAAGCGGATATATCAATCTGCGGATTAATTTTACGGACTTCGGATTAATACGCTGCTGCAGGATATGCTCACTTTCACCAGTCCACAGAATTAGCTTACAGTTCTTGTGCCTCAAAGTCGTTAATCCGAATAAAGCCTGGGTCAGGCAAACAACGATTACGATATCAGGTTTAAAGCGTCTCAAAAAACATGGGAGCCGATAAGGAATAAGGCGAAAACGCTTAAGGTACTCGGGGTGGTAGCTTTCTATTATGTCCCACTCATAAGAAGCACTGAAATTCGGTGACCATGATCTCCCCGAACGGACGTTTTCCTTCTCAAAAAAGACCTTAAGATAAACATCGGGCTGGGTAACAAGTGCTTCAAAAACCTGATGTCGCATTGGCGACCATAAAGGCATGACAATTGCTACCCTCTTGTTTTTTTTGTTTACCAATGGCTCATTTTCTGGCAAGCAGGGTTAAGTTGCCATCCAATCCTGTTTTCCTTAGCAAGCGATGTATGAGTTGTTGAAAAGTTCCATGATGTGGATACTTGATCGTAGCGCTTATTGTGTTTATATTCTGCCAACCGCTCTTTTGCAGAGTCAGAATGAGAGACTTCTTTGTGAACAGGTGCAGATGGGTTCTGTTATGAAATTGATCCCATTTTTCTCCATGAATTCTTGCCTTCAAAGACGCACTATTTGCAGTCGCCGTCAGTAAAACTGCATCCTGAGAGGAAATTCGGCTGATTTGTTTCATTGAATCCAAAGGACTGCGGAAATGCTCTACCACCTGATTCAGAACAATTATAAAGAAGAATTGGTGCAATGCACCTAATGATTCCAAACTCTCGGCAATGAAGCACCCGGTTCTCTTCTGCGCTCTTTCCCTGGCGGTATTGTCGGGCTCTACGCCTGTATAATATTTTCGGGATTCAGGCGGGAGGGCCTCATATAAAAGCCCTTCACCACAACCAACATCCAACAAGGGGTTTCGTACCTCTGGAAGCCAATGCAATATTTGCATTAAAATTTCGTGCTGGGTTTGACCATAGCGGCTATTGCCGTTACCGTAATAATCTTTTTCATAGAATCCGGCCAATTGCTCATCATCGGGCTGGGGATGGCGGAAACAATGTCTGCATTCATTATTCCGACAACAATATATAAAAGACTTTCCACCAGCACCTAACCGCTTTGTGCTGCTGTTACATATGCAGCATCGGACCATTTACTCTCCATTGATTTATTAGGTGTCTGGCCCATCTCAAATGATATCCCCCCAGCCGGGCTATTATTCCGGTTATCAAGTGCCGGAATCTATATTTATAGGGACAATGCCGCATTGTAAACTTGATGAACATACTGAGGTTTCCCCCTCCCTTTATGTCGGTGAGATGGCGAATATAGTTTTTGAAACTAAAATTTAAACGTATCTCCCAGTCACCAGAAGCGTATACATGGCTGTATAACCTTGCGTCATAATTACAAAATATCTTATGCCCAGCTTTCGCAGCCCTTAGGGTGAAATCATAGTCAGCGGCTGTATGGGGAAAAGTAACTGAATCGAACAAACCTATCTTTTTGAAAACTGCTGAAGGGATCCATAATCCTCTGCCTGGAAAATGGGTAACTTCGTGCAGACCTTTCCTTTGTTCAGGTGACAGGATATCAAGCAACTGAACAGAGTCTTCTCTCCAGTTCATTCGACTGCCGCCGTATTCAGGATTTTGTGTATCTATGTCTAAAATATAAGCTCCGAAAAGTGACTCAGGAAATTGCAATGCGCTTTCAAACATACGCTGGACAAAATCAGATACAACCAAAGTATCGTTGTTTAAGGATATTATATACCTCGCATTTCGTCCAAGCGCGTAAGTCACCCCCTTGTTCATGGATGCCGACCACCAAAGGGTGCCGTCACCAGCAATATAATTAACTTCAGAGAACTGTTTTTTGAGGGTACCAAAAGTTCCATCTGTAGAACCGTCATCCACAACTACGACATTAAATCCATGCCGACTCTGCCGCCGCAGAGAATGAAGACAGGCTTTAGTGTAATCCAGCCTGTTATGCACGGGAATGACGATGTAAATGTCCGAGTAGTTCATTTAATCAACGCTTTAAGTGCGTTTCCTGCCACCCTCTCTCTTCTGATTGAATTGAGAGATCTGTGCTTGCTTAATTTGGACCGAATCACGGCGATACTTAAACCAATAAATATCCAACTATAGTCCTCCAACGAATAAACGATATAAAAAGCGTGGCTTGCCAATAAAATAATCATTCCACTAATAAGAATTGCCATCTCCGGATCATTTTGTTCTCTTAATAGCTTGATACCTTTTTTTATGTTTCTCATGAGGCAAGCAATTATAATCAGGTAGAGAGCCAGTCCGATAATCCCAAGCTTGACCAGTATCTGTATATACAAATTATGGGGTGATATGCCCGTGTCTCCGTCGAGGCCTGATACTCCCCAATAACCACCAAAGCCTATGCCTGCTAAAGGGCAAGCGGAAAATATTTGCATCTGTACCTTCCATTTTGCAACCCTCCAGGCCGTGGTCGTGTTAGAATTTTCGTCTATTTTAAATATATCTGAACTTCTTTCGGCTACAAAATCAATTAACCCCGTCTCCATTACCGAGGTGATGATAGCGGAGGCCAGGAATAGAACAAGAATGACCGCCAGAGCATAAAACAGGCTGTTTCTCCAAAACTTCCTAAACTGAATCTCTCTAAAACACATCATGAGAAAAAGAATAATCGCGGCAGTGAACCACACAGACCTATGTGAATCGAAAATTATTAACAAAACCTCTGCTGATGACATCAGCCACAATAACAGTCTGGGAGTCTTAATAACACCATATTTGCTTGCAAGAGCAGATGCCAGGATACCATATAAGATTCCAAGGGATATAGAAGCTGGAAAGAATCTGTTGGATGGCCCAATTGACCATCCTTTTAGCTCTCCAATAAGCGGAATTATCAGAAGCGGTAAGAATGAACCGATGAGGATAGTTATCTTATAAAGGCTTACACGTTTCTTTGTCGAATCAAAAAATACGGTAATATACAAAGGCAGTGCCAAAACGAGATAATGAGATCTAAATTCTCCCGGCGCAGAAAGACCATAGAACTCGATATTTCTCACAATCTCAAATAAAAGCCATATAGAGAACATAATCACATATTTCGACGCTCCCAAACCACTTCGTACCTCATGGCGGCCTTCCAACGCATGAATTTTTATCATATACGGGCAAAATTTCAAGAAAACTGCTGTGACCATCGCACATAGGACAATGTCATTGACGCCTATTCCTTTCGCCAAATTTCGCCAAGAATAGGGGTCGTTCACAGCCATAAGAAACAGATTGGGAAAAATAGAAAAAATAAAGTGCACTGATACAATTAGCAGCGGATGTCTGCATGCGATGATAACAGATATGATAAATCCAATTACCAGACAAAGCTTATACTGGGTTCCATGTGTCAGCATATAAGAACCGATAACAGCGATACAAATTCCAGCGAAATATTCCAGGGCAGGCCGCTTAATTATAGCTATACTGTTCAAAATCTTTAGTTTCAAAAAGTAAATAACGATTTTTGACAAGGGGAAAACTTATAGAAGATCAGAAAACACGATAAATGTCCGGCTGCTACGACAATAAAATAAATATAGAATGCTCCACGAATTTATAGTAGTAAATTTAGCATTTTGGTCTATTTACTATCTATGATATAATGCAATACTATTCAGTTCATTTAGGATATACCTTGATAAAGATCCGCTATCTTTTTCAATGAATCTTCCATTATGAAATACTTTGAGATAAATTTGAGAGCTTCGCCACTCATCTTTTCTTTGTTTGTATCATTCATTATAAGTTGCCTAATCGCTACAGAAAGTGCTACGGGACTCGGATAAACCAGAATATCATTATTGCCGTTAACAACAAAGTTTCTCAAACCATCAACATAATAAACACGGACAAAGTCAGAATTTGAAATTGTATTGCTATAAAAATGCTGGCAACCATGGCCATAATTAAGGTGGACTACATGAAATAGTCAATTGCAATTGAAGAGTCTATAGCCAAAAACATTAGTATACACGCTAATGCCTTTTTTGAGTTTTTATTTAAATCAAGAGTTTTTATAAGGTTTCAATTTCAGGCTTTATAGAATCGTTTTTAGTTTTTAAGTTCAAAATTGGATAGTTTTTTTTCGGTTATTTGGAATGTTGGATTATCCCTTAACGTTGCATTTCTTTATAGGAGAACTTACTATATTTAGTTCATTAAAATTAAAATAGTGGTCATATAGACGTTAGGCAGAACTCTGCTTTCAGATCTCTGGGTCTCTATTCTTCATATCTTGGAGATTATTTATATTCATTTCTCTTATAACCTTGCATGGATTTCCACCTGCAACGACATTGGCCGGAATACTTTTTGAGACAACACTTCCCGCACCTATCACTGAATTTTCGCCAATTGTAACCCCTTTTAGTATTATTGAATTCATGCCGACAAAAACATTTCTTCTTATTAGTATCTCTTCATTATTAACACCACCTCGACAAAATCTTCGATTCGAGGGTTTAATTTGATGAAAATCTGTATCAGCAATCGAGACATTAGCTCCAAGCATTACTTCTTTCTCAATTATGACTTCCTTTTCGACGCAAATTGAACAACCGCTGATGCCCACATTGCTACCAATTTCTAGCTTTGAATCGATTTTAAGCAATCTGATTATAACTGGATGATTTATCCCTGGCTCACTGAAAAAAGAATGAGATATCAATGTTAAATTTTTGCCCACTTTTACATCGGCACCTCTTTTAATGAAAACTATGGGATAGCCAAAAATAATTACTTTATTTCCAAACTTTTCTCTGTATAGACAATTAAAAATAAAATTCTGGTGCAATAGAATAAGCTTTCTTAAAACAGGTATTCTGTAGAAAATATTCATGGCTACGAAGCCGCCTCATTACGGATATCCGAATAGTATTGCAGGTATTTCGAAATCACGAGAGTTTCTGAAAATTTTTTTTGAGCATAGAATCGTGCGTTTCTGGATAACTTTTCTGCATATTGATTATTTTGCAATATTGCTAAAATGCTTCTACTAATATCTTTAGAAGAATTTATATCACAGAGTTCGCCTGAGTCGCCATGATTCAGAAGCGGAGGGATGTTTCCGCTATTGGCTCCACCAATCACTGGGGTGCCAACTATCATGGCTTCTAAAACCGCCATGCCAAAAGATTCTTCTTTTGAGGGGTTCAAAAGTATTCTTGCTTTTTGGATTTTTGTAATAACTTCTTTATAAGGCAGTTTTCCAAAAAATTTGATCCCACTTGATAAATCATTTTCTTTGGCAAATTGGTGAGCTGGCCCTGAAGGTTCCATACCATCACCAACCAAATGATACTCCATATTAGGAACCTGTTTTTTTAGGAGAGCGAAGGCTCTTAAGGCAGTATCAATATTCTTCAATTTTCCGAAACCATTACATACGGTGATAATATAGTTACTTTTAGGATAGTCAAGATTTAAAAAAACTGCAATTTCTTTAGAATAAAAATTGTTAATTACTCTCGATTTGGCTTTTATTTTCACTGACAATTTGTTAAAAAGATAATCAGAAACCACGCTTAAATGTTTGGCCTTTTTCAGTGTAATACTATTCATTATTAGACGCACTATCCTATAAAAATCGGTTTGATATCTAAGCACAGTATATGCGTGGTCATGTAGCGTGACGAGAGTTGGTATTCCAGTCGCCATGGCCGCCCATGCAAACTCGTATGACCAGTGAGCGTTTATAATATCAACTGGATGTCTATGCATAAGATCGACCAAGTCGCTTCTTTCTGACCTGAAGAAATCTCTCGCTGCATGGTGTTCGCGCCTGGCAATACAAACCTTAAGGGATTCACTTTCAATGACTTTTGGAGTTTCGATATCAACTGAAGTTGTGTAAGCAACCACCTCGTATCCTCTACTTAATAGACCATTGATTAACATGGAGGTCAGAGGGCAATCATAACCGACAGGAAGATTATTCTTTCTATAATTAAGCTTTAAAGACCTTAAAGTCATCGGTCCAGCGATGCCTATTCTCATTTCGATCTTGTCTAAAAGCTGATGTTTCCAATCCAGGGATTTAGCCTTTGAGCCTCGTTTGAATTCCTGATACGGGCATCCCTGACGTTTTTTAAGATGGCTATTATATACTCCATATTTCGATACACAGTTAATCTCTTCAGTGCAAACTCGCGATATTTGCCTGCGATACTGTCCAAAATGGATTGCGATTTCTGCAGTAGGGATTCTGTCATTTTCCAGGCATCAGTGATATATTTAAAAAAATACTTATAACCGGCATTCTCGAAGTTCTTGCCGATTCCTTTTTCATAATTATGGACCATGATCACTCCGCTGGAAAGCGATATCGGAAGTCTGTTGGAATAATAGTAATTTGAATGAAGACTGTTTACACCGAGGGATACACGGCTGGATTGGTAAATTTCCCCTTGCTTTTCATCGGGAATGGGTCCTTTTGCGTATTTGCCTTTCCATCCATTCCCGAAAACTGCAAAGCGTTCGCCCAGTCTCTTATAGAAAAAGTCTGCGATTTCTTTCCTGTCGCGGCTTCCAGGTAATGTTTTGAATGGAAACCAGCTGCGAATATAATTGCCTACCATAACGACATCATAAACAAAACGGGCAATAAAAGGGTAGACATAATACGATTGCAGTACATCCCTGGACGCAAGTTTTTCCAGAGCCTTATGGACATCATCGTGGGCGCGTCGATTGTTTTCATTGAGTATCAATAAGAGTTTCAGAGTCGGTTTCTTCATAGATGGACTGACAATAATCGATACACCCAGTAAGACATTTTGTCGGATAGTACTTTCTTGCTGCCCGCCAAACCAGAGCGCTCAAGGCGGAACCTGATTTCATTTCTCAATTTACGTTGTGGACCAAAGACCATCATCAAAAGGAAAAACAAAACGCCTGTTAAAAATTCAACAATGAATATTACCATTACGGGCGCATTCACCGCCCTCAAAAGCAATGCCGACGCGTGGATAGCCGCCCAAATAAAAAACGATGAAATGACAGCCGGCAAAAATGCATCGTACAGCTCTTTGGCACTGATTTTAAACCTTTTCTTTATGACAGCGATGTATCCTGAAAAACGGGTAAGTGCCGTTAAGATTAATGCAGCCGAGAATCCCTTAAGACCGAAGATACTAAATGAGTACAAAAACACGGCCAGAAGACCAATTAGAGCGGCCTCCATCAGAAGTTTGAAATTAAGGATTCCTGTCGCTTCACAAAAAATGCCACCAAAATGAGAGATGAGGTTCAGGGAGACCGCTATGGCAAGCAACTTAATTATCGGGATTGCGTCGAGCCACCCGGCTCCGAGAATGGCAGGGACAATTTCACTGGCGGCCGCGGCAATACCGGCACACATGGGAAGCAGGACGGATGAAGATAGCATAACGGTCGATAAATACGCAGTCTTTAATCTATCCATGTCCCCATTTACCCTGCAAAAAGATGGATAAAGCACTTTAGAAAGACTGGTTGAAAAGTATTGGGCTGGCAGATTAACCAACATAAAGGCCCGATTATATATGCCAAGCGGATTCGCGCCCATAAAGCGGCCGATTGTCAGGGTATCGAGACTGGAATTGATGAATTCAAAAAATCCTATCACGGACACCCTACCGCCAAATGAATAGAAATGTTTGTAATACCTCCACTTGAAAATAAACGACAGTCTATGAGGGCGTAGGAGATAGGACAGTCCTCCCGCTGAGACACTCTGACTCAATGCTGCCGCAACAAGACTCCATACACCGAAGCCTTTGTATGCCGCCAAACCGCCCGTTATTCCTCCGAGAAGGAAAGCAAAAATTTCTATGGTGGCCAGCCTGCGAAAAGCAAGTTCCCGGCGCATTAAACTTTGCGCCGTCAAGGACAGACCGGAAATCAAGAATGTGACGGCCAATACTCGAATGATAGGTATGGATTCCGGGCTGCCGAAAAAATATCTTGCCAAGGGGGCGCATATATAGGCCGCAATCGTGAATATCGAGCCGAGCAATACTGCAGTAGTAAATGCAGCCTTAACGTCTTCCTTGGAGACAACACTTTTCTGAATCAGCGCAGACCCGATACCCATCTGCGCGAAATACTGACCGAAACCCAGAAAAACCCCCGCCATTGCCATCAGTCCGAATGCTTCAGGAGCCAAAAGCCGGGCCATCACCGCCGTATACCCTATCTGCAGGATTGTCCTTACCACAGTCCCGAGATAGCTCCACTTCAATCCATGTACCGTTCGGGCTGTCAGATTGTCAGACATTAGCGTAACATTTTTATATTAATAGCATTTTGCATGGCGGCGCGTATATGGAAATATCCAAACGGTCCCGTGAGGGAATCCGCCTGCATCCTGTTCAGGCCTTTAGCTCAAGATAAGCCGTAACGCGCCATAATTATGCTTCTAAACTTGCGAATATCCTCGCTATCATTTTTTATAAATTCATATACATACCCATCATTAATCTCTCCATACAGATGAACCAGCCGATTCCTGAATTTTGTCATCTGCCTCAGATTACGACCAAGTTCTTTCTGAAAAAATCCCTCTTCCTCCAGAATGGCAAAAGAATCGGCATAGTCTCTGGGCGCCCTGTATCGCTCAGCAGCGATAATATGATTGGCGATATCGAGACAGCACTCAATGCTGACCTGCAGATAATACTTTGCGCTGCCGATCAAAATTCTGTCTTTAAAAAAATCTTCTTCAGGCACTTTAGCGATCTGACTTAAAGTCCCCAGATAATCATCCATCTGGATACATTTTCGGGATATTTTTTCAATTGAGACCATTTTTAATCCTTTTAATCGGATTCGGCCGCTATCTGCTCCAGGTAGGTCCGCTGGTAGCTACGTAGAAACGGTATGAAATCAAAGTAGGCACAACGGGTCATGGTTTCATAGTCTATCCTGGCTTCATCGTCGCGGCAGAAAATCAAGATGCCTTCCGTAACGATCTCACCTGCGACTACCAGTGGAAGGTAATTGATAATGCGAACATCGCTTTCCGGTCCGTTCACGAGCCTTTTGTCTATTTTCAGCGCCAGCACCATTTCCAGATCCATCCGCTCTTTCCGGGACAATGACGCCGGTACATATATGGCGATGTCCAGATCGCTGAAAGGGTGTGATTGATCAGCCGCGTAACTGCCGTACATATATGCGAAAAGCACAGGGGTATCGCTAAATAAGGTGTCGGCGGTATTGAAAATCGTCTTTTTAATTTCAATTGATTTCATTTTATCAGCATCGAACGGCACAAAAGATCCAAACCGGATTTTATCAGCGTAATCTTTCAAACTGCAGGTACCCCCACCCCCCCTTGCCGCACGCAGCTCCGCCCCCTGGATTACAGACCCATTGACGGCTTTCCCGAAAGGGCTCTCCTTGGTTCTGATCCGGCTGGGCAACTTGCATGTAAAATGAAGGGCCGGTGAAGACTCATTGCGCGCAAAGGCCCCGTTTGGGATTTTGGTGATTCGAATCCTGCGGCGAGCCGGAAATATCCACCGATCCCGCGAGGCTGAACCGATGCGTAGAGATGGGAGGGAAATATAAATGCGTATAATACTAAGGCTCAATCCGATTTCGAATACCGTCAAATTGCCTTCATATCGGCTGAATTCCCGCCAAACTAACATGCATTTTTTGATAAATCAAGTTATTGGCATACGCCACATTGTTCCCGGATTTTCACTGTGCGGCCCTCAAGCGGCAGCGGGAGGCAGGAAACCGGCTCCTGATATTCCAGACTACCGGCCGCCGCCGGCTAAAGGGCGGCCAGTTTGATTTCTTTGGTCCTGTGGGTTGCACCGCGAATCCTGACACCTGAAACCTTTCATGTTTCATACGAGCGGGCGCCTCGGGCTATAGGGCAGCCAGTTTGATCAAAGGAAGAAACTTTATCGGAATTTGGGCCACATCCACCCCCGGTCATTGCGGCCGGTTTTTAGCCACAATCCAGGAAGTTCGCCGTAGGGCTGGACTCCGGCTAAAACCATGCCGGAGTGACGGTGGAGGGTATCGCGCGCTTCGGAATCGTTTTTTGATATGGCTAAAAGCGGGTGCCGCTGGCTAAAAAGCCTTTTCTTGGTCTTTTCGGTTGCACCGCGAATCCTGACACCTGACACCTTCAAGGTAGTTTCACACGAGCGGCCGCCTCGGGCTAAAGGGCAGCCCGACTGATCAAAGACAGAAACTGTGCCATTCTGGCGTAGTTTCATATAAGCGCCGCCGCCGGCTAAAGGGCAGCCGGTCTGATCGAAAAAAAAAACTTTGTTGGAGCTTGAAAAGAGCATAATAAAACCTTGTGGGAGCGGCTTCCGGCCGCGATTAAAATTGGTATTGAGCCGGATTTAACCATCGCGGCTGGAAGCCGCTCCCACGCTCCATAAATTAATATTAAGGCAATGACATGCACCTTGAATTTTATGAAGTTTCACACGAGCGGCCGCCTCGGGCTAAAGGGCAGCCCGACTGATCAAAGACAGAAACTATTCATCATCGCGCCAAGACGCCAAGGCGCCAAGATTATTTATATTTTTAATCATTCCCTTTGCGAGCTTTGCGACTCTGCGCGAGATAAAATATTTGTAGTTTCATATAAGCCGTCGCCGCTGGCTGTTTTGTTGTTTTGTGTTTTGGTGTTTGGTGTTTGGTGTTTGGTGTTCAACTATCAGGTTTCGGGTTTCAGGTAAAGGCCAGCCAGTCTGATCAAAGACAGAAACTTTCTAATAAGGATTGCTTCATTTTACCCCCTCCCTCAGTCCCTCCCACCAGGGGAGGGAAGCTGTCTCCTCTCCCTTGATGGGAGAGGCCGGGTGAGGTTGATAAAATGGCAAAATGCCTTTTTAACCCAGAACCCAGAACCCCTGGCCCAGACCTGGATCAGATACCAATGGATTAATTTTAAGGACAGATTACTTGATGTTTCTTAAGCCGCTTTAACCAGTCGCGCCAGGGCAGGCTTGAACCTTGAACTTGTAGTTTCACACAAGCGCACATTTATCAACTGTTGACATAAATATCCGAGAAAACTATACATGTGTTTTTATTTAATTCTCGGGAAGTCACTCAGATGATGTTACTAAACAACCTGTTTCCAGTGTTTGCGCTCATCCTTTTTGGCGTTTTGTTGAAGCAATGGCGGCTGACGGACACCGTTTTCCTGAAAACGGCCGACAGGCTCACCTATTACATATTTTTCCCCATGTTGCTGTTCTGGAAAATCGGCGGTGCCTCTACGGTATTTTTCAGCAATGCCGGTCTTTATAAAGCGGTTTTATGTGCGGTGATCACCGTCTGGGCGTTGAGCACGCTTTTTATCATCTTTTTCAAAGTGCCCGATTTTCAGGCCGGCACTTTTTCCCAGAGCTGCTACCGGTTCAACTCGTATATCGGCGTTGCCATCATTCTAAATGCATTGGGTGAAGAGGGCATCGAAAATTTCGCCATTTTAATCGGCATGATCATTCCCGTCATCAATGTGCTGTGCGTGTCGATTTTGGCGTGGTTTTCCGAAAAAAACGTTCACATGGCAAGGCGTCTGGTTCAGACCGTCAAAGCCCTGATTTCCAATCCCCTCATCCTGGCATGTATCAGCGGAATAATTTATGCGAATTTGCGGTCCGGCTTTCCACCCTTTATCGACAATACCCTGAAACTGTCCTCGGCCGTGGCCTTGCCCCTGGCGATGCTTTCCATCGGCGGCGCGCTGACTCTGACCACGGTCAAGGGCCATTATAAAATGTCGCTGGTATCGTCCGGATTCAAACTGTTGATACTCCCAACTGCCGGCTATTTATATATGATGTGGTTCGGCGTCTCCGGGATGGCCCTGAAGGTCGGCTTGCTATATTTTACCCTGCCCACATCGCCGGCGCTGTATATTCTATCGTCCCAGATGAACAGTGACACGGATCTGGCATCGGCGTCCATCGCCATGTCCACCATTTTATCGTTTATTTCACTGTCAGTGGCGTTGATAGTGTGCTCTGGGATCTGACCTAGGCCCCCGACGGCAGCCCCGGGGCAGCTTAAAACCTGATGTTTAAAAATTTTAAAATAACCATCGAATACGACGGAACCCGCTATCATGGATGGCAGCGTCAGAAAGATGATGCAACCATCCAGGAGGAAATCGAAAAGACACTGCTGGTTTTGAGCCGCCAGACGGTAACCGTTACCGGCTCGGGCAGAACGGATGCCGGCGTGCATGCCTTCGGACAAACGGCGAACTTTCGCTGTGATACGGACCTGACGCCCGAAATAATCCAGCGGGGCTTGAACAGCCTGCTGCCCGACGACATCGTCATCAGAAAATGCCGGGAGGTTGCCGACACCTTTCACGCCCGATTTGATGCCAGGAGCAAGATATATCACTACCGGGTGTACAATCATCCGATTCCCCCCGCCATCGACCGGCAGTATACGTGGTCCATTCGCAAACAGCTCGATTTCGCCGCCATGCGGTCCGCGGCCGGCCACCTAGTCGGCCGCCATGATTTCAAGGCCTTCGAAGGCGCCGGCAGCCCCCGGGCCCATACGACCCGTCATGTCATGGCGGCGGAACTGATCGAAACCGACGGACCGCTGATCACCTTTCGAATTCGGGCGGACGGTTTTTTGCGGTTCATGGTGCGCAACATTGTCGGTACCCTGGTGGATGTGGGAATTGGAAAGACTTCGACGGAAGCGTTCTTGCAGATCCTGGAATCAAGGGATCGCAGCCGGGCCGGCGCCACCGCGCCCGCACATGGGCTATTTCTGATGGAGGTAAGGTATTGATACGTTCGGAGGGGGGAATCGAAGCTGGGTTCGTCGTGGAGGGACCCAAGGGTTTGGATGGTTCGAATATTTCAATTTGGCCTTGATGGGGAAACCGTCGGGTGGTATAGATATTTTTTTTGGCGTACCCATCTCAAATGAATGACTTGTAGAGAAGATACGAAACATGCCTGATTTCAATCAACTAGACACTCGGCAACTGCGGCAGATCGGAGACGATCTCCTGGAGCGGTATAACACATTCAAATCCCGCGGCATCACGCTCGACATCACCCGCGGAAAACCCTGTCCGGAACAGCTTGATCTCTCCGGCGAAATGCTGGATATTCTCACCAGCAAAAAATTCCGGGGCGAACAAACGGGAGACTGCAGAAATTATGGCGGATTGGAGGGGATTCCAGAAGCCAGAAAACTGTTTTCCGAGTACCTGCAAGTGGCACCCGATGAAATTATTGTCGGCGGAAATTCAAGTCTCAACCTGATGCACGATACATTCATGCGCGCCATGGTCAAGGGGGTCACGGAAGAGAGCCCGGCCTGGGCGTGCTTGCCGAAAGCCAGGTTTTTGTGCCCCAGTCCGGGTTATGACCGCCATTTTTTCATTTGTGAATTTCTGAACATCGAAATGATCGCGGTCGGGATGAACAAGAGCGGCCCTGACATGGATCAGGTTGAGGAACTGGCAGCCGGAGATAAGAGCATCAAGGGAATCTGGTGTGTCCCCAGATACAGCAACCCCACCGGAATCGTTTATAGTGACGAGGTGGTCGATCGCCTGGCGGCGATGAAAACCAAGGCACCTGATTTTCGCATTTTTTGGGACAATGCCTATGCCGTCCACCACCTGGATAGCCGCCCCGCGCCCCTCAAAAATATTTTGGCGGCCTGCAAGCAGGCCGGCAATCCGGAACGGGTATTCATTTTCGGTTCCACCTCCAAAATCACGTTTGCCGGCAGCGGAGTGGCCATGATGGCCGGCAGCCGGCAAAATATGATGCGGACCCAAAGGCAGATGTCTTTTCAAACCATCGGTCCGGACAAACTGAACCAACTGCGACATGTGAAGTTCTTTAAAAGCTCGGATGGTATCGAAGAACACATGAAAAAACATGCTGCCATCCTGAAGCCTAAATTCGATGCGGTGCAAAACGTCTTGGAAACAGAATTGTCCGGCAAAAACGTTGCGGGTTGGAGTCGGCCCGGCGGAGGTTATTTCGTCAGTATCGACACCATGCCGGGATGTGCCGCGGCCGTGGTCGATATGGCGGCCGAAGCCGGTGTCAAGTTGACGCCTGCGGGTTCTACCTTTCCTTATAAAAAGGATCCCCTGGACCGCAATATTCGCATCGCTCCATCTTTTCCGCCCTTGGAGGAAATTCGGTCTGCCATGGAGCTGGTTGCAGTTTGTATCCAACTGGCTGCTATCGAAAAATTGACAGCCGCCTCAACGTCGACCCGGTAAGGCAGGCTGTCTTAACAAGCAAACGCCTGAAATGACCTAAACTATCTAAAATTCATTGAAAGTTTGGTGCGATCATGTGACATGGCAGAATGCGTGAACAGGGGTTACGCGTGCGGCAAACCGGAAGGTTTCCTTAAGCGGCGGTACCCGTCATGCGACGTGCGCGGGAAATGCGGGAGCCCATCCGGTGAATTGGAGGGAAAAAAACCCCGCCCTGATATTGAGCGGGGTTTGCCGTTGGATCGCAAGCAGGATTACTTTCGAGCTCTTTTCGATGCCTTGAGCGGATTGATCTTGGTTTTTTCAGCAACGCTGGCTGTGGTGATGTGAGAAGCCATGTTGCAATTGCCGTTTTTCCACTTCATGGCCGGATCGGGACAGGCTGTGCAAAACCAGCCGGAAGACAGCTCGGTGGTGCGATTGCACCCCTGGCACTGCTCGATGATCTGATGGCAAATCCCGTCTTTGTAAGTGCATCCTTTAGCGGACATAAACGGACACTCAATTCCTTCTTTTATGGTTGTACAGTTCATTTAGAACTACCTCCTTAGTGATTTTTAAGTCGATACAAAAAAAGCCGGGAACCGTTTGGCCCCAGCCAAAACTTCTTGAATTTCAGATTTTAGTAATTCAGCCTAAAGTTGTCAACAAAAAAATACATATTATAATGAATCCAAGCGATGTCATCCAAAAAGCGATTGAGGTACTCGAGATCGAAGCCGAGGGCATATTAAAACTGTGCGGGCGAATTGACAACGGTTTTTTCGAAATGATTGAGCTGATTTTGAATACCCGCGGCCGAATCATCATCGGCGGTATCGGAAAATCCGGAATCGTTGGCCGCAAGATCGTCGCCACGCTCAACAGCACGGGGACCCGGGCACTGTTTCTGCATCCGGTGGAGGCAATGCATGGAGATCTGGGCCAGGTGTCATCGGATGATATCTTTCTGGCTTTGTCCAACAGCGGGGAAACTGATGAGCTGAATATCCTGTTGCCGAGTATCCGGCGGATCGGCTGCAAAATCGTCGCCTTCACCGGAAATAAACGTTCGACTCTGGCGAAACACAGCGACATTGTCATCGATGTCGGGGTGGAATGCGAAGCCTGCCCGATGGGCCTGGCGCCCACGGCCAGCACCACCGCGCTGATGGCCATGGGAGATGCGCTCGCTGTCGTCCTGCTGGAAAAAAAACATTTTAAATCCAGTGATTTTAGACTGTTCCATCCGGGCGGCAGCCTGGGTCAACGACTTTCCGGCAGGGTTCGGGATCTGATACCCGCCGGCAAAGCAGTTCCGCGGGTGGTCGCAGGTGCCTCCATAAAAGAAGCTCTCATGCAAATCGAACATGGCAGGCTGGGCACAACCGTGGTGCTGGATTCAAACAACAGGCTCAGTGGAATAATCACCGATGGGGATATCCGGCGCATGCTGGTAGCCGACAGACCGGTATCCAAGCTTGTCGCTGAAGATATCATGACCGCCAATCCGCGCTCTTTGATGGCGGATGACCCAACGTACGAAGCGTTGAACCTCATGGAACAACACCAGATTACCGTCATTCCGATAATCGAGTCCAATGGAGAGGTTCTGGGAATTTTACATCTGCATGACATACTGGGAAAGGGGGAACTCAAATTTAATGGACAATGAATCGATTGTAACGGAAATACCCACCCTGGGTCCAGCCAAAATATCCACACCGGTCAAGAGAATAGCGGATGGGATGGAAGGCATCAGTTTTGTTTCAGACGATAGCCGGGTTACCCTGGAAGTGGATGAGGCCCGGATCCGACAAATTTTCAGTGCGTCGCTGCCCCTGTCGTCCTTCGAGCTTGCCGGCCCCCGCCGACATATTTTTTTTGATCCGAGCAAATTAAAATGCGCCCTGGTGACCTGCGGCGGGTTGTGCCCGGGCTTGAATGATATTATCAGATCGATTGTACTGGAGTTGCACTACGGCTACGACGTCAGCAACATTTTCGGCATACGATATGGGCTTCAAGGGTTCATCCCCGCTTATGGACATGATTTGATCAATCTGACACGGGAATTTGTGGCCAACATCCATGACCGGGGCGGAACCGTACTGGGATCCAGCAGGGGGCCCCAGGATATCGAGGAAATCGTCGACAGCCTGGAAAGAATGAATGTCGGGCTGCTTTTTATGATCGGCGGGGACGGCACCCTGACAGCGGCAAGCCGAATAGCTGACAGAATAACCGAGCGCGGACTGAAGATCGGCATTATCGGCGTTCCGAAGACCATCGATAACGATATTCACATGGTTTCCCGTTCGTTCGGTTTCGATACCGCGGTCGACGTGGCTACCAAGGCCATCCTCAGCGCCAGCAACGAGGCCGAGGGCTATCCCAACGGTGTCGGTCTGATAAAGCTGATGGGCCGGCATTCCGGCTTTATCGCCGCTACGGCGGTCCTGGCCCAACAGGATGTCAATTTTGTACTCATCCCGGAAGTCGATTTTGATATCGAAGGACCTCAGGGGCTGTTAAGTGCATTGGAAAAACGTCTGACAGCAAGAAAGCATGCGGTGATCGTGGTGGCGGAAGGCGCCGGTCAGAAATATTTCGAGAATGGAGAAACCGAGCATGATGCTTCCGGCAACATCAGACTGAAAGACATCGGATTATATCTAAAAGATGCCATCAAAACTTACTTTGCGGCCAAAAATATCGATATATCCATAAAGTATATCGACCCGAGTTATATGATCAGGAGTCTTCCGGCCAGCGCCAATGATCGGGTTTTTTGCAACTTCCTGGGCCGCAACAGTGTTCACGCCGGCATGAGCGGCCGCACCAGCATGCTGATCGGCCATTGGAACAATCAATTCGTCCATATACCCATGAAACTGATTGTCGAAAAAAGAAAAAAAGTGGATCCTAAAGGAAGTTTGTGGCGCAGCGCCCTCGAAGCCACCGGACAGGGTTCGCTTAAAAATACATAGAAAAGATTGAAGTTGGAGGCAATAAATTCTGTCGGCGGAAACTCGGTCTGGGCCAGGGATTGGTTGTTTGGAATTTGTGATTCAATCGCCCCGGCCCCGGAGATCATCCATTTATCCGGAAGGCTCTTACTAAACCATGCCAAATTGGTACGGTTTCTTTATCGATTAGACCGGCGGCCCTTTAGCCGGCAGCGATGCTTATAGAGGCTATTCCAGCTCCACGAAACGTTTGCCCCTGATTTGCAGCAAACGCAACTTTTTCTCTACGTCCCCGTTCTCATCGAAGCCGGTATTTCCGGTTACGCCGGGAAAATTTTTCAGGTTCAGCAGTTCATCCCTAATATCAGTGCGGTAGCGGATGTGGGGACGGCTTACCACGTCAAATACGATCATCGCAGAGTCATATACAACCGCTGCAACGAAATCCGGCGTCTCCTGGTATGTCTCCTCAAAAGATTTGACGAACTCACGCACACGCGGTTCGGCGCTCTGCGCAAAAAAGCCATCGGGCATCACGGCACCTTGAACATATTGTTGCGCTATTTTGATCAAGGAATCGGAGTGCCACAGATTGGTCCCGAGAAGTTGGGCATCCTTGACATCAAAATAAACCAGCTGGGGTACGATTTGCCCGACCTTTCCGGGGGCATCCGGAATGAAAACAGCATCAAAATCCACAATGGGCTGTGGCTCTTCGTGCTTTTTCGCATCCGATCCGTGCTCTTCTTCATCAGCGTCCGTTTGCTTCTGGTCCGGGGGTGCCAAATCCGGATTCTGTTCCTCCGGTTTGAGATCCTCGGGTACTTCATAGTAAATACCGACAAGCTTCCTAATGTCATCCATGAAGTCGGTCTGGTCGGGCTTGTAGGACTCGACCCCGACAACCGACGCACCGGATTCCAGGAGCTGATCCCAGAAAAGATTCATATACGTATCGCCGTAGGTTTCCTCGGGATAGAGGATTGCAAAACGGTCCATACCCAAAAGGTTGACCGTGTAATCAACGATGGCATGAACCTGCATATGGGGTGTAATGAAGTTTCTAAAGACCTTATCCCCTATTTCAGCGATATTGTCCTTCTGCGTAAAGGTGATAATTGGAATCCCCATCTGCTGGGCTTCACGGCCGGCGATATCCGAAGTGACAATGGGCCCGAGGATGGCAGCCACCCCTTCCAGGTACAGCTCTTCCAGGGCTGCCATGGTTTTATCCGGATCGGCCCCGGTATCTTTGACGATGATATTTATCCGCGGCGTGTTTGCCTGCAGGCTGAATTTAGAAAGCGCCAGCTCGATGCCTTCCAACGCTCGATTACCGAAAATTTCATACGAACCGCTGAGAGGGAGCAGGCAACCAATCGTATACCGGTTGAAGACTGCATTTTTTTTAATTTCCGCAATCAGGGAATCGACCAGATTTCGGTTTTCATGGTCGGGATAACTCACAAGGAACTCGTTTAATACCGCCAATGCCTCATCGTATTTTTCTTCCAGTGCATAATCCAAACCCAGCTGATACAACAGGTAGTCCATGGGCAGGTTCTCATCAGGATGATTTACGAGAAGGGCGATGTCCCCCGGATCGAGCCGGGCAATAGCTTCCCGGATCCGGTCGGCAGCGATTTTATCTTCGGCAGCCGTGGCGTAATCGCGCGCCCTCGAATAATTGTAGACGGCATCGATGGGATTTTCCATGGCCAGATATGTATCGCCGATAAGCATATATGTTTTGAAGATATGTAGCGTGGACGCCAGACGTTGCAGAACGTCGGGTGCCAGCGTCAAAACCTCCTCATACCGTTCTTGCCGGTAATACGTAAAAAGGTCTTCAACCAGGGCATCGGGCACCTGGGAACTCTCGGGATATTCCGACAATAGGGTTCTGAAGAAAGCCCGGGCGTCCTCGTAGTCACCCGCCAGTGCGCTGATGATCCCGCTTTTCATCAGAGCGGCCGGTGCCAGCGGACCCTGTGGATAACGGCTGACATAATCCTTGAAAAGTATGGCAGCCTCACTATAGGATCTGGACACGAAGAGTTTTTCGGCCTGGGAAAAAAGTTCGTCACCTTCCCGGGGATAGGTTTCCGGAGGTATGCCGGGTTTACCGCCGCAGGATGCCAATAGAATCACCGCAGCCAACGTGATAAAGATAAACTTCAGTTTCATAGGAATACTTCAACACGCATCATTTTTGAAATTAGCCCCAATTCCGAACCCGGGCGCACACAGATCAGCGAAACCACCCTATCGATCCAAACGCAAATCGAATCCGGGCATTCAATCGGCAAAAATGCAAAACGTAAACATGTCACCCACGTCCGCGAAACGCAGCCAGTTTACACCACATTGAAAGATTGTCAAATATTAGTTGGCCTCCAACTTTAGACTTTTCCCATAAGGCCAAAATTCCGCTCAACTTTAAAGTGAATATGGACGATATAGAATCCGAATGGACTCGCGACGCGAGTTTTGCCTGAAATTTCTTTAAGGAGGACTCATCGGTGAATAAAATTAAAATTTTTTCGTGTTTGATCGTTATCCTGTTCGCCTGCCCGGCTGCATCCGAAATCTACAAATTTGTGGATGAAGACGGCCATATCCATTTTACGGATGATTTCGGCAGCCTCCCGTTTGATCAAAGAGATGCATTCGCCGTCGATGAAGCATACGAGACGGACACGGACAATGAACCGGCAGATGCGAAAAAGGCTTCGGCTGAATACGAAATGGATTCAAACGGGGACTTTGCCGAAGATTACAGCGAGTTATCGGACGGAAGCGAGGACCGGGAGGATGAAGACCCGCAAGGGCTGGAGGAAGTTGACCAAAATGCGGATTTGGAGCAGAGCCTGGCCGAAGAACAGGAACATTTTTCTTTCTCCGACGAGATCGAAGCTGAAGAAAATCTGGATGTGGTTCGCCAGCAGCTCGACATAACGAAAAAGCAAATCGATGGCGAATATCAAACCCTGCTCAAACAGAAGGAACAGCTCACCAAAGCGGCCGAATCTCTCAAAGGCCGTGAAGCGATTCTGGAACACAACCGCAAAGTCGAGCACCTGAACGATCAAGCGGAACGCTACGCGAAAAGAGTAAAAAATTTTGAAACCCGTCTGGAGACATACAACCAGCGAATCACAAACAACAGCGCCCGGGCGCAAAATAGCGCGGAACATAATTGAAAACTTCAAACTGTTTCCCTATCCCCGCTTCGAAGAAGGCTCCACCGGAACCGATCCGTGGAGCCCAAACCATCTTTTTTCTTGACATTCCATTCTGATTCTCTATCTTAATTCCATCCGGCGGCACATGGCTGGTTCACAGGGGCCGAATGCCGTTGTCATCCTGAAAAACCACTGAGGAAGGCACGTGCACCCGAAGCGACGTCGTTCCCCGGAGCAAACCGAGCCCGCTGACTGCCGGGGGTCCTGCCCGGATGATCAATACCCATGAATTAAAATGAATATAGGCATTCAGTTTTGGACCCGCGATCGTTCGATAAAACCCTTTCTTTTTCATAACGGCGGCTCCAGATAACCAATTTGAGAGGCCGAATTGGAGTTTGACATCCAGTGATCGTGCCAAGCAGGAGGAAAAAACATGGTCGCAGGAGATGAAGCGGAATTTATAAAAATAGCTGTACTTGACAATGAAATCGAAGCACGGCTGATTGCCTCGATTCTGGAGCAACGGCATATACCGCATCGACTCCGATCCTTTCACGACACGGCGTACGACGGCCTGTTTCAGTTTCAGAAGGGATGGGGTTCCCTGTATGCCGAACGGTCTGACAAGAAGGAGGTTCTGACGGTGATCGAGAATGTCCGATCCAGGGCCGGTGACACAGAGAGCTAAACTGATCCATTTCAGGTTTGGACCCTATAAAAAACAGACAATAAGAAGGAGGTATTGACATGGCTGAAACAAACACCGGCGCGTCAGCGGATTTCGAAAAAGCTCTGCAAATCGGCCGGCCCCCGAATGTGGTCAAATGCTTTCCGAACTCCAGAGCTCTGATCGTCAGCGGAAAATTCATCGACAGAGCCCTGCTGGCCAAGGGAGGCGCCGTTGCCATGGCTGCCAACGGCAGAAACAGTTTTGTCATTCGAGGCGCCTTGAAGGCCGCGCAAAGGGCCAATGCGGCCATAATTATTGAAATCGCCAAATCGGAGGGCGGTGCGAATGCCTATTGCGCCGTGAATTACTGGAACATTGCCCGCATCGTCGATGCTGCCTGCAATGAATTGGGAATCACCGTGCCGGTCGCTATTCACGCCGACCATTACGGTCTGAAAAGCGACCAGGACGTCGAAGCCGCTAAAATCGAAATACCTTCCATGTTTGACGCCGGGATTACATCCATCGCCATTGATGGATCCCATATGCCGGACGACAAAAATCTGATAGCGAATCTTGCGCTGAACCCGTACGTGCCCAAATGGGCCGGGCTTGAAACTGAAGTCGGTGAAATAAAAGGGAAAGAAGGGCTATCCACGGTGGCGGAAGCTTCTTTTCTCATCCAGGGGCTGAACGCCCATGATATCTTCCCGGACTGGATCGCTTTGAACAACGGAACCACCCACGGAATCGAGGCCAGCGGTCAGGGCATTCAGGTGGACTTGACGGCCAAAATCCATGCCGCACTGGAAACGTACAAAGTTTCGGGAGCTCAGCACGGTACTTCCGGCAACAGCTCGGACCGATTGCGGGAAATTGCCGCCCAGACCCGAACCACAAAGGCCAACGTCGCCACCGCCCTTCAGATGATATCCTGGGGGCTGGAAGTCAACGATTACGGCAACGCACGTCTGGATGACGAGGGCAACTTCGTAAAAGTGAGCGGACAGGGCGTTACGGAAGAAATGTGGCGCGAAATGGTCTCTTATGCTCAGGATAAGGGCTGGAAAAAAGGCGATTATAAAAAACTCAATTTGCCGTTCGAAAACAAACTCCTCGGCCAGTCCGCCGCTATCCGGGAACGGATGGTCGCCAGAGTCGAGCAATTCGTCTATGGTATGCTGGTCAATGTTTTAAACGCAGAAAACACCGCTCCGTTGGCTTTGAAGACCATCATTGACGCCGGTTCCCATGACGCCGGCTCCAAGGGAAGCCGGCTCGAAGATCCATCCCAGTGGACAACCGAAAAAATCATCGAAAGGGGTGCGTCCATTAACAGCGACAAGGGTCCCGCGGGTGAGTTCGATGATTAAAGCACTTGAGACGGTGCAGTTCATCGGAAGTGTTAGACACAAACTGAACGCTAAGAATAAACGGCTTTAAAAGCACAGCGGGGTAGCGTCGAACTTTTGTAAAAAAAGCCGCCGCCCCGCTTTTTCAATTCAGGTTGCATTCTCTATGTGAAAGCGGCATCCGCCGAACCTCCAGGACAAAGCCACAAACCATCTGTTTCTCGGTGTGCTCCGGGAGTTGCGGGGGAAGCGATCTAGGCCGCTTTTACAAATCTCTCAATTATTCCGAAACCATCTTTGTCTGCCCTCTGGCCTCATTCCTTTGAAACCACACGGAATCTACGGTGAATGCCTCAACTATTTTTCGTGGGCTTCTTTTTTTTTCTAAAGTCGGTTCGAGATATGACCGATATGAAAGTCAGTTAGGAGGATTGGGGAAATGTTCGTTCCGAGTTATCAGATGCACAATGTATTGAACGTCTATAGCAATAAGCTCAGACGCAATACAATGATGGGGAAAAATGAGGAGATATCCGCAAAGCCTTCCGCGGATCGGGTTTCCTTGAATTCCGAGGGAAAGCGAAGAACCACGGTTGAGAAGATCTCAAAAGATATTTTGAATAAAATAACCCGCTTCAGCGCCCAAAGTGGATCGACCCGGCCAATTTCCGATCGGACGGAGGAAATCAGTGAGCGGCAAGTCGAATCGGATAAATCCGATGTAATGGAAAGGACGGCATTTGTATTTAATGTCATCAACACCATTAATAAAAAAACCACCAATACGGTCTCGGCGGATGACTCAAATTTTTTGATCCAACGACTCGATCAAATGTCAAAGGATATGCAAACGAAAAAAGAGGGTCGGGGATTTGAAGATCCAGGAAATATCGACGGTCCGGAATTTTGATAGAATACGGATGGCAACCACGACCACGGCTGTCGGCTGAATGGATCGTTTCAAGCACGTCCCGACCGTGCACCATGGGAAAGGCGTGTAACAAAAGGGGGAAACATGATTAATGAAATCGGCGAAGCCACAATGCAACAGTATCTGCGTACAAGCTATCACGCGGATACCTCTGACAAAGAGGTGGCGGTTCAGCGCACCGACCGGATCAGGGAACACCGACCGATCGAACAAAGTGACGAGGGTGAGAAGTCGAAAATGGACTCTCAGTCCCAGGAAAACATGAGATCTCGCAACAACATCGTAGACGGAAAATTGGTCGTTGAAAAATACGATAAAAACGGGAATCTGGTAAAAAAGACGCCTCCCGGATACCTTCCGATCGGCGAAATGGTGTAAAAGGCGCTCGGACCGAATGGTACATACTGTTTTTCCGGACCCAAAAAGATCTTTCAGCACTTGACTCGTTACGAGGCGAATCCAACGCCTACCGGATAAGACTGCGGTGAGTCGCCGGGAACAAGGCCGGAGTTTGTATTCAACCGTTCTCCTGCCGCTCCCTTTTCTTGACGCCCCTCCACAGCAGCGCTTTTTCCCGGCCGGGGATGTCGCTGAATTCCTGACCGCGTCCATGAATCAGGTCTTCCATCTTTTTATATCGCTGCTCGAATCTTTTCACAGATCCTGCCAGGGCGGTTTCCGGATGGACTTTGGCCTGCCGTGCGATATTGACCAGTGCGAACAGCAAATCGCCGAATTTCCGGGATGCGTCATCGGGGCTTGCCCCGTTCGCCCCATCGCTGATTTCCAGGAACTGAGCCGGTATTTTATCTGCAGCGGTATCCTCAGCATCCATCCATTCGAATCCGCTTTGGGCGGCCCGTGCCGAGATGCGATAAGCACGCAGCAAGGCCGGCAGCCGGACCGGCACCGAGTCCAGCGCGGACCGCGTCGGCAATGATTTTTTCTCGTCCAACTTTATTTTATGCCAGCTTTCCACAACCTCGGCGCTGCTGTTCACCTTTTTGTCCCCAAACACATGGGGGTGTCGCCGGATCATTTTTTCGGTGACGGTTCGGACGACATCGAAAATATCGAATGCGTCGCGTTCCTGAAACATCCGGGCGATAAACACGATCTGAAATAAAACATCACCGAGTTCTTCGCAAACTTGTTCGGGATCTCCGGTCTGAACGGCCTCCATGAGTTCAAAGACTTCTTCTATCAGATAAACGCTCACGCTTTCCGGCGTCTGCTGTCTATCCCATGGGCATCCATTTTCGCCCCTCAGGGTCTCTACCAGCCGCAGAAATTCATCCAGAAAGTTATGTTTTTGATTTAATTTTGGATTTTCCACGTTTTTTTGAGCTCCCCCAACTTGATGCTGAAATCCCGTTTCATTTCCTTGGAAACCACCTCCGACATCTTTTCGGAAACCTGAGCCACATGGGGAGCCAGGGTGGAGTTTTTGATAAAAGCAGATTTTTTGGGGAGAAACGTGGTAAGCGCAATAAAAAGAATGGAAACGATCAAACCGCCTTTGACAACACCGAAAACCACCCCTCCGATACGGTCAACCCAGCCTAAAAATGAAATGTTCAGCAGATATTTGATAATGATCCCCAAAACGTTGACAAGCACCAGAACAGTGCAAAATATAATCATAAAACTCAAGATGTTAAGATAGGCGGAGTTATGGATCAACTCCGACAGCAGATTGACCAGCTTGGGATAATAGGTAAAACCTGCATAAAACCCGCCCAGGACACCGATAATCGATGACACTTCTTTGACAAGGCCTCTGAAAAGGCCTCTAACCAGGCAGTAGCCCAATATCAGGATAATTAGAATATCAAATGGATTCATTGGAAAACAAGCCGACTTCGGGGTGGACGAAAGGAAAAAGATCGAAAGCGTCAAGTAGCAAAGCAGCCAAATCGAGTCAAGGGATTTTTATTTTTTGGCCCGAAGAGTAATTGGTATTTGCAATCTTTTTAGAAGATATGCTAAAAATAGCGTTTAAGCGATAGTTTATTAAGGGAGTGGTCCATTATAATTGAATTATGATTAAACATTCTAAAAGCAAACAGGCGGATTTGAATTTTGCAGATATTGATCTCGCCCAAAAACTTTTTGGGGAACACAATAGGAATCTGCAAAAAGTTGCAAAAGCGACCGATGTCCTCATAAACACCCGGGGCAACACCGTCTTTCTTGAAGGAGACGAGATCGCGGTGGCCCTGGCCACCAACATCCTCAATCAGCTCTACGGCCTGCTGAAGGAAAAATACCCCATTCATGTCAATGACATCGATTATGCCGTGAGTGCCTTGAGCGCGGATGACCGCGTAAATTTAAAAGAAATTTTTCTGGATAAAGTCTACATCACTTCCAAAAAAAGTGCCATTACACCCAAGAGCCCGGCCCAAAAGGAATATATCGATGCCATTAGAAATTACGATATTGTGTTCGGCATTGGTCCAGCCGGTACGGGGAAAACCTATCTCGCGATGGCCATGGCGGTTTCCGCTTTGTCGAAAGGCATCGTGAACCGGATCATTTTGACCCGTCCGGCGGTCGAGGCGGGTGAATCCCTGGGATTCCTGCCGGGTGATCTGGCTGAAAAAGTAGATCCCTATTTGAGGCCTCTGTACGATGCGCTCCACGACATGATGCCGTTTGAAAGAGCGGCTGCGTTGACGCAGAAAGGCGTCATTGAAGTGGCGCCCATCGCTTTCATGCGCGGACGGACACTGAATGATTCCTTCATTATTCTCGATGAAGCCCAGAACACGACCACGGAACAGATGAAAATGTTTTTGACCCGCATCGGCTTCAATTCCAAAGCGGTCATTACAGGGGACATCACCCAGATCGATCTGCCCTCCGGAAAAAATTCGGGGCTCGTTGAAACCAAGAATATTCTGCAGGGTATCGAAGGCATCAGGTTCGTCTTTTTCTCGAAAAGCGATGTTGTCAGGCACAGGCTCGTTCAGGAAATAATACGCGCTTACGAGGAGCTTGAAGCCACCAAGATTAAAGGGGGGTAAGGGGTATGGATTAAGGGGGGAAGGATGAGCACTTTTAGGTTCCAGTTTCTTTCATGGCCTTTTCCCTTTGACAACTTAATCCTATAATCCTTAATCCTTAATCCTGATAAATCATGGATGGACTTTTTGCATTTAATGGCAAAATTTTTTTAGGTATTTTCAAGCTCAATTTCCGGTTTATCCGGGTCAGGTCATATGGGCAGAGAAAAAAACAAAGAATCCGATCGTAAGTTCCTCGACTCCGACTGGCGGTTCCGCTGGGGTCTTCTGGGATGCGTGGCAGTGCTTTTTTCGGTAATTCTTTTTCCGAACCTCGTCGTCACCAGACACCGGTATAACCTGGGAGATGTGGCGGAACGGGATATCAAATCCCCCCGAGATTTTTTTATCGAAGATCAGCAGGCAACGGAAGCCAATCGCAAACAGTCGGTGGAAGATGTGCTGACGGTTTACGATTTTGACCCGGAGCTCGCGCAGGTGTTGGCCCGCAATGTCACAACGGTCTTCGATGAGATGAGGGCCGCGGTCAAGCTCCAGGATACTCCGCGCATACAGGATACCGCATCGACGGATATGGGCGCTGAAGCCGCCGCCGAAACGGCCAAACAGCTGAAACCCGTCATTGCCGACAAACGGAAGTATCTCGAAGAAAAGCTCGGAATTCGAATAAGCAAGGGCGCTTACGATGAGCTTGAAAGAATGGGATTTTCGGCTGAAAATTCCGAAATCATCAACCGTATCCTGAAAAAGATCCTGGACAACGGCGTGGTGACCAATAAGGATATTTTGCTGAGAGAATCGGAAAAGGGCATAATCCTCAGAAATGTGCGCACCAAAGAGGAACAGGAGCTGCTCCAGCTGAAAAAATTTTACGGTCTTGACCAGGCCAAGACCATGGTTCGGATCATCGGGCAACCGCTGCTCAGCGACCTGGACTATGGGTCATTGAACCTCGTGGTGGATATTGTTCAGCGGCTCATTCAACCCAATATCACCTTGAACCGCAGCGAAACCCAGGAGCGCAAAAATAAGGCGGCCGCCGAAATCAAACCCGTTCTTCACAAAATCAAGGCCGGCGAGATGCTTTTGCGCGAAGGCGAACTGGTCACCGAAGTTCAATTGCTGAAGCTCAACACCCTCGAGACCCAGACCAAAAATGAGCAGGTCTTTACAACCAGCGTCGGTGCCGCCCTGCTCTTGATTTGTCTTCTGGTGACCACCTATATTCTGCATCTGAACCAGCCGGACCTTCGATCCGGAGAACAAAATAAACGCCTGCTCTTTATGGCGAGCGTGTTCCTTACCTTTTTCTTTATCGCCGAAATCAGCGGCAAACTGTCGGAGGTCATCGCCCAGAGCTCGGCACTGCCCGTGCATATGTCATCCATGTGGTTCGGGATACCTTTGGCGGCCGGTGCCATGATTATCTGTGTATTCATGGGATTGAGGGTCGCAGTCCCCCTTGCGGCGGTTATGGCCGTCTCTTTCGCCGTCCTGTTTGAAAACAGCCTGACGATTTTCCTGTATTTCCTGATAAACGGCACCATGGCTGCACACTGGATTCACAATTGCAGGGAGCGCAAGGTTTTCATCACAGCCGGAGCCAAAATCGGACTGCTCAATATCCTGCTGGTAACCGCCATCGATTTCTACCTGGCCGAGTTCTCCGGCGCCAGACTGTTCTGGGACTGGGCGTTTGGGTTTCTAGGCGGCATCGGCGCCGGCATGGTGACCGCCGGCATGGTGCCGCTGGTGGAAATTGCATTCGGTTACACCACGGACATATCGCTTCTTGAGCTTGCCAGCCTGGATCGCCCCATTCTGCGCCGGCTCATGATCGAAGCTCCGGGTACCTACCATCACTCGGTAATTGTCGGCTCGCTGGTGGAAGCCGCGGCATCGGAAATCGGCGCCAATCCCCTTCTCGCCAAAGTTTGCGGCTATTACCATGACATCGGCAAAATCAAAAAACCGCTGTATTTTATCGAAAATCAGGGGGGAGGTGTAAATCGGCACGACAAACTGGCTCCCTCCATGTCCAGCCTGATTTTGATCTCCCATGTAAAATACGGGGTGGAGATCGCGCGTCAAAATAAACTGGGGCAGGTTATCGTGGATACCATTCAGCAGCACCATGGCACCAGCATCATTAAATATTTCTATGAAAAAGCCAGAAAGCAAAAGGGTGAGGATTCCGTCAACATCGATGATTTCAGATATTCAGGTCCCAAACCGCAAACCCGGGAAGCGGGTCTGCTGATGTTGGCCGACGTCGTCGAGGCGGCATCGAGAACGCTTGACATTCCGACGCCTTCCAGGATCCAGGGCCTTGTCAAGAACCTGATCAACAACATCCTGTCCGACGGCCAGTTGGACGAATGTGAACTGACTCTCAAGGACCTGCATAAAATCGCCCGCAGCTTCGATAAAATTTTAAACGGTATCCACCACCATCGGATCGAATACCAGGAAAGAGGGAATTCGCCCGCCGTAAACGGCAAAGGAAGGGCAGACAATGGAAGTGCTGATAGACAACCGCCAAGGCTCCTTCGCGATCTCACTGAAAAAAACAGAGCATCTGGTAAAGGTCATCTTAGACGCGTTAAGCTGCCCTGACGGAGAGATCTCCATCGTTATTGTCGATGATTCCGAGATAGAAAAACTGAACCAACAATACCTCCACCGCAGTGGTCCCACAAACGTCATCGCTTTTCCCATGCGGGAAGGTGAATTCTCGCACCTGACTCCTTATCTTCTGGGGGATGTGATCGTATCGGCCGATACCGCGGCAAGGGAAGCGCAAGATGGCGGCATAAGCCTGGAACAGCGGCTCAACGAGCTGCTGGTGCACGGTATCCTGCATTTGTTCGGCTATGACCATGAAAAATCGGACCAAAAAGCCCTCGCGATGGAGACCAAGAGCCGGGAGCTGTTGGAATTGATCGATGAGGAACGCCCGGTGAATGAGACGACATAACAGGCGGCTTATTTTACGGATCCATCAACGATAAATGCAGAACCTTGTTGAGACAACATCGCGGCTTTTCAAAATTGAAGCCCCGCTTTTCATCGTTCACCGAAAAGGAGTTAGCCAATGGCCGGGTTGGCGGTAAAAATCGACCAGGTGGCCGCCTTGAGGGAAATTCGGTCAAGCCAGTTTCCGGACCCGGTGACCGCTGCCGCCTTGGCGGAACTCGGCGGGGCCGATGGTATCATCGTTCATCTGCGGCTGGATCGAAAATTCATAAAGGACCGGGACGTCCGTATCCTACGCAGTATCGTTCAGAGCAAACTCGTCCTCGAAATGGCCTCGTCATCCGAAATGGTCGGTGTCGCCCTGGATATAAAACCCGATCTGGTGACACTGGTTCCTGAAAAGAGGGATGAATTCACGGCCAACGGGGGGTTGGATCTTATCGTGCACCGCTCCGATATTTCCGACACCGTCGCAACCCTGCAAAACAGCGGCATACCGGTCGGGCTCCTGGTCGACGCTGAAGTCGAACACATAAAGGCGGCTCACCGGATCGGCGTTCCCTTGATCGAGATAAACACATCCGTTTACTGCGAGGCGAAAACCGCCCAGAAGAGGCATCAGTCCTATTTGAATATTGTCGATTCCATCAAACTGGCCCACAAACTGAGGTTCAACGTCGCCGTCGGCCGCGGATTGTGCTATAAGACGGTAAAAGCCTTTGGAAACATGAGTGAAATCGACGAATTCAGTATCGGACACAGCATTGTTTCACGGGCCGTCCTGCAGGGAATGCAGACCGCGGTGGCGGATATGAAAAGATTGATAAGCAAATGATACTTGTGACGGCCAACGAAATGCAGCAAATGGACCGCCTGTCCATTGAATCCTTCGGCATTCCCGGCAGGGTGTTGATGGAAAATGCCGGCCGGGGAGCCACCCGTTTTTTCCTCAAACAATTTCCCGGTATAACGGCCCGACAGGTCGCTGTCGTCGCCGGTCGTGGGAACAACGGGGGAGACGGCTTTGTCATTGCCCGTTACCTGGCCCAGTCCGGAATAACCACCATCGTGTATCTTCTCGCGGGACGGGACCAGGTCAAGGGGGATGCCGCCGCCAACCTCAAGCTCTTGCGCCTGCTGGAAATCGAAGTGGTCGAGATTCCGGATGAAAATTCCTTTTCGATTCATCAGCCCGCCATGCGGAAAGCGGATATCTGGGTGGATGCAATCCTCGGAACGGGTTTGAAATCGGACGTCAGGGGATATTTTCGAACGGTGATCGATTTTATCAACGGGCTTGACAAGCCGGTATTTTCAGTGGACATACCGTCAGGGCTCGATTCGGAAACCGGTCGGGAACGCGGAGCCTGCATCCGGGCCCGTGCGACGGCAACCTTTGGTTTTGCCAAACCGGGCCACATGATCTATCCGGGTGCGGATTACACCGGGACGCTGGACATCGTGGATATTGGAATCCCACCCTATATCGCCGAATCCGTCGGTCCCCGGCAATTCTTGCTGACAGCCGACCGGATCACTTCCAGCTTTTCGAACAGAGCGCCGGACGCCCACAAGGGCACCAACGGACATCTGCTGGTCATTGCCGGTTCCCTCGGCAAAACCGGCGCCGCGATGATGGCCTCCCTAGCGGCATTGCGGACCGGGGCGGGACTCGTAACCCTGGGAATCGCCCGCAGCCTGAATGCCATTTTGGAAACCCGCCTGCCGGAAGTCATGACCGCCCCATTGCCCGAGACCGGCGAAGGAATTCTCGGCGACTCCGCCTTCGAGACCGTGCAGGAATTAGCGGGCGGCAAAAAGTGCCTGGCGATCGGACCCGGACTGGGTCAGGCTGACCAAACCCGGAAATTGGTTCTCAGACTCATTGAAGAAAGCCGGATGCCAATGGTTATCGATGCCGACGGTCTTAACAGTCTGGCCGGCAGGACGGAGATCCTCAAAACCGCCCATGCGCCGATTGTTTTAACGCCCCACCCCGGCGAAATGGCCCGGCTCCTGGATACCAGTGTCACCGCGATTCAGCAGGACCGGATCACCTGCGCCCGGAATACCGCGATGGACTTCAATGTTCATATCGTTTTAAAAGGAGCCCGTACGGTCATCGCGCACCCGGACGGCCGTATTTTCATTAATCCCACCGGCAATGCCGGAATGGCTTCCGGTGGGATGGGAGATGTGCTGACGGGAATCATTGCGGGCCTGATGACCCAGGGATTTTCCGCCGAATCCGCCTGCCAGGCCGGCCCCTACCTGCACGGCGCCGCCGCGGACAGCCTGGCACAGTCCACGGGACCTTACGGCTACCTTGCCAGCGAAGTCATGAACGCCGTTCCCGCTGAAATCAGAAAAATTCTGGATCTTAAATAACGGAGAAATCCCGCTGTAGTTTGCCGGCACACACATTTTCAGCTGATGTCGCTGCGCTTATTCGATTTCAACCCAAGCGAATGCCCGTTGTTTGATGGCTGATTGCGTTTCAGCCGACATAGCCAGTCACTATGGCAAAGTCGGCTCATTTGCGAAGGCTTCCCACCGTCAGGGCAGTGTCACTTTGTCAAGCGCTTTCTAAGCGACACAATACCTTATTCAAAATTCGATGTTCGACGTTCATTAAACGATATTGCCAGAGATTCTCTGCAAGATCAGACCGGCTCGCATGAAACTACACGTGTTAAATGGTATATATTGGATTCATTCACCCTCACCTGGCCTCTCCCATCGAGGGAGAAAAGATTTCTTCCCTCCCCGGCGGGCTCCGGCTCGTAGGGCAGGCGAGCCTACGCCTCGGAGAGGAGAGATTGAGGGCGGAGGTAAGATGGAGCCGATCCTTTTTAAGATGTTTCTGGTTCGATCAGACGGGCTGCCCTTTCGCCCGAGGCTGCGGCTTATATGAACGAAACAAAACGCCACATAACGACCCGCAGCCCCGATGAAACCCGGAACCTGGGGGGCGCCATCGGACGGCATATCAGCAGCCCGCTGATCATTGCGCTTTACGGAGATCTGGGAAGCGGCAAAACCGCCTTTGTCCAGGGATTGGCTGCAGGCCTCGAAGTTCCGTCCGAATTCTACATCACCAGCCCGACCTTTACGTTGATCAATGAATACCCCGGCCGTTTGCCGCTGTTGCACATCGATCTGTATCGTCTGGACCGGGTGGATGATTTTGATGATATCGGTTTGGACGAACTGCTGTACGAACGCGCCGTGACAGCCATCGAGTGGGCGCAAAAGCTGACAGAGCCCCTGCCGGAGGATCATCTGCTGGTAAAGTTCTCCATAACCGGTGATTCCAGCCGCGATATCAGACTCATTGCATCTGGACACCCGGCCCGCAATCTGATAAAAACATTGGAAATTTTCAAGTAGAAAAACGGAGACGAAATGAGCTTAATTGTGCAGAAATTCGGCGGAACGTCGGTCGCGGATATTGAACGCATCCGGCATGTCGCCAAACGGGTCGTCGCGACCTATAATAAGGGCAACGATGTCGTCGTCGTACTGTCTGCCATGTCCGGTATTACCGACCGACTGATCAACATGGCCCGGGAAGTGACTGAATCTCCGGATAGCAGGGAACTGGATGTGCTTCTGGCCACCGGAGAGCAGACAACTTCCGCCCTCCTGGCCATGTTGCTGAAATCCATGAACTATCCTGCCCAGTCTCTGCTGGGCTATCAGGCCGAAGTCGTGACCGATCACTGCTATGGAAATGCGCGGATCGTTGATATTAAAACCGACCGAATCGAGAAATTGATCGCTGATCACCATATCGTGGTAATCGCCGGATTCCAGGGTAGTGACCCGGAAGGCAATATCACCACTCTCGGCAGGGGCGGATCGGATACCTCCGCCGTGGCCATTGCCGCGGCTCTCAGGGCCGATGTTTGTGAAATCTACACGGATGTGGACGGTATCTACACAGCCGACCCCAATGTCTGCCACAAAGCCAGGAAGCTCCGTGCGGTCTCCTATGATGAAATGCTGAACATGGCCAGCCTGGGTGCCAAGGTGCTGCAGATAAGATCGGTTGGGTTTGCCAAAAAATTCGATATTCCGGTGCATGTGAGATCTTCATTCAGTGAAGAGGAGGGGACCATGGTGGTTAACGAAAATTCAGGCATGGAACGTCTGGTGGTATCCGGGGTTACCCTTGATAAGAATCAGGCACGTATCACGTTGAAAAAAGTCCCGGATCAGCCCGGCATTGCGGCAAAAATTTTCAACCCCATTGCAGACGCCGGAATCGTTGTCGATATGATCATTCAGAATACGCGGGCCGAAGGCCAGACCGATCTGACCTTTACGGTCCCTAAAAGCAGTTTCAAAAAGGCGCTCGACCTGGAAAAAAAGGTCGCCGCCGATATTGCGGCTGAAGAAGTTTACGGCGATGAAAATATTGCCAAGGTTTCGGTAATCGGGGTGGGTATGAAGGACCACTCGGGAGTGGCATCCAAAATGTTTCTGACGCTGGCCAGGGAAAATATCAATATTATATTAATCAGCACCTCGGAAATCAGGATTTCTTGCGTTATCCAGGCAAAGTATGCCGAACTTGCCGTGCAGGTGCTTCACAGCGCCTTCGGCCTGGACCGGGAAGATTGAAAAAATTCAGTCCCGATCAGATGGTGTTCGCCCTGTTATTGGGTGCGGTGATTATGGCGCTGACCGTCTACCGGATGTTTACGGCCTTCTGTTGAGCGGTATCCCGAGAATGGTTTATTACATACAGAAGGACCCCACGGCAAACTTCCTGGATTCCGGCTAAAAACCGGCCGCAACGACCGGGAATGGATTTGGCCCCGATTTTAAATGTGAAGTTACTTTTTCGTGAGCCCTTGGATGGGGTTTTGAAACCGGTTCTAAACCACCTTCGAAATCTCCTCCGCAATCCGTTCGGCCGCCGCGCGGGAATCGGCTGCATCCCGAATGGGTCTGCCGATCACAAGATAGTCCGAACCGTTTTTCACGGCCTGCGCCGGAGTGGTGATCCGCTGCTGATCGTCTTTTGCATCCACCGACCATTCGGGTCTGATCCCGGGGGTGACGGTGATGAATTGGCGGCCGCAGTGCGCCTTGATCCCGGCGGCTTCCAGTCCGGAGCAGACAACGCCGGCACAACCGGCTGTTTTGGCCATCGCAGCCCGCTGCAGCACCAGGGTCGAAAGATCCCGGTAAAATTCGGAACGATACCCCGCGGCCCGGATATCGTCGGCGTTTACACTGGTCAGCACGGTCACGCCCAGCACGCCGACCTTTTCCCGACTGCCGCTGACGGCGGCTTCGAGCATTCGGGCAGTTTCACCGCAATGCACGGTTGCGAATTGAATCCCCAGATCGGCGACCCCTGCCATGGCGCGACGTACCGTGTTGGGAATATCGTGAAGTTTCAGATCCAGAAAAACACCCGCCGTGCCGGTGGAATGGATAAAGCGGACGATGTCCGGCCCCGACCGGATAAAAAGCTCAAGTCCCACCTTAAACAAGCCAACGTAATCAGCTAAAAGCTCGATATAATGTTTGGCCTCATCCTCAGAAGAAACATCCAAGGGAAAAACAATGTAATCTTTGGCGTTTCGCATTTAAAAAATCCATTTTGAAATCAGCGGCCACCGGCAGAGCGGATAGTATAACTAAGCCTCCTGAAAGGGATCACGCTCTGCCGTTGGCCGCTGATTTCTTTTTATCATTCGTCGCCCGGTCTTTGTTTATTGTCACATACGGGAAATAGCAGGAAGCCCTCCCCTTCAGCTGAGTTCTTAAGTCTGACCAAGGTTGGATCCGGGGGTCCATAGCCCCAGGGCAACCTCTCCTTCTCTTTTCACTTGAATCCTCGAACCCTTGAATCCTTGACCCCTCAAGCCTTCGGCTTTAGCCGAAGGTAATTGGCATTACCCTTCTCAGCCGTAATGTTGCTTCACCCAGTTCAAGTAATCCCCGCTTTTGACCCGCTGCACCCAGCGGGGATTGTCCAGATACCACTGAATCGTCTTTCTAAGGCCGCTTTCAAAAGATTCCAGGGGAGCCCAACCGAGTTCTCTTTCCAGTTTGCTGCAATCGATGGCATATCTCAAATCGTGACCGGGGCGGTCTTTGACAAAAACAACCAGGTTGTGCCGTGCAGTCCGGTCGGCCCTGGGCGCCATTTCATCGAGCAGATCGCACACCAGGTTTACCGTATCGATGTTGGTCGATTCACACCGTCCTCCGATTGCATAGGTTTCACCCCGGCCGCCGCTTTTCATTATCTCCCAGACGGCCCGGCAGTGATCCGCAACGAACAGCCAGTCCCGGATATTGCGGCCGTCGCCATAGATGGGAAGGACCTTTTCCTCCAGGGCGTTCAGGATCATCAGCGGTATCAATTTTTCCGGAAACTGATAGGGTCCGTAGTTGTTCGAGCAATTGGAAAGGGTCACCGGCAGTCCGTATGTTTTCGCGTAGGCCCGCACCAGATGATCAGAAGCGGCCTTGGAGGCCGAATAGGGACTGTTGGGCCGATAGGGAGTCTGTTCGGTGAAAAAACCCTCGGTGCCGAGCGATCCGTATACCTCGTCGGTACTTATATGGTGGAAAAGAACCAGGCGGTGCAAATGTCGGCGGGCGGCTTCGAGCAGCGTAAAAGTGCCTTCAATATTGGTTTTGATAAACGCATCCGGCGCGGCAATCGACCGATCGACATGGGATTCCGCGGCAAAATTGCAGACGGCGTCGATTTCATGGCTTTCGAAAACATGTCCGATCGCCCCGGCATCGCAAATATCCGCCTTTATGAACATATAGCGCCCGGGATTGGCCATTTCGATATCCGCCAGGTTGTCGGGATTGGCGGCATATGTGAGCTTGTCAACATTGATGATGCGCCCGTCGAAATCGGACTCGGACAGCAGGTAGCGTATAAACCCGGTGCCGATAAAACCGCACCCTCCCGTAACCAGAAGATTTTTCATAAAAACCCCGCTTCAGCCTTTGGTGCTCAGCCACATGGTGTGAACAAATGATTCGTTGATTGCGTCACTGTGGCGCCTGAGGTGTCAGGTGTCGGGCTTCAGTGTCTGAATAAAGCTTCCTTGGTGTCCGCAATTTTTTAGCGGCGTGGTAATCTCGGGGTTCCCTTTTTTAAAGTCGCCCACCAGCAGCAACGCTGACACCTGAAACCTGACACCTGAAACCTAATTGGAACCTTGTACCCCAAGGGCTGTTCAATCCACCCAACCCTGGCGGAACCTCAGGATGTTCATGCTGTCTTTATCGTAATTTCCAGCATTCATAAAGGATTTTCTGAGAGGCTCCAAAAAATCTGTTGAAATAAACGACCAATACATGTATAAAATTGTATTTTTAGTATTTACAGGCAATAAGGCTGGGGTTCCAGGAATTGACCTTCAGGTTTGCGGCTGAAGGACAATCGACCTCGCCGCCGGGCCCAATCCCGCCCATCCCATCGAAAAAAACGCAGAAATTTCCCGCACGGAATCCGGAGATAATTTTTTTTCCAATCTCTGTGATGAGATTTGCCAGAAAAAAAGCGGTAAAAATGAAGCCATCCGAAAATCAGCAAAAACTGCTGCGTCTGCTTCCGGGAGTGGACCATATCCTGGAGATCGTCGGAAAGCAGCCGTTTTTTGAAAACAAACCGAAAACCGTAATCGTCAATTCGATCCGTGATACCCTGGAATCCGTGCGAAACCGTATCCTGGCCTCGGATCGGGATATGGATGAAGACAACCTGACTGACGGCGAAATTATCGATGGGGTCCGGTCGGCAACCGAAAAGGCCATGAGGCGGAAGTTGAAGCATCTGGTCAACGCCACCGGTGTGGTGGTACACACCAATCTGGGGCGGTCCCTGTTGCCCGCCGCGGCGGTGGACAATATGGCGTCGATTGCGGACCGCTACTCCAATCTGGAATACGACCTCGATATCGGTGCCAGGGGCTCGCGGTACAGTATCGTCGAGGATATCCTGTGCGAGATCAGCGGCGCCGAGGCTGCAATGGTGGTCAACAATAATGCCGGGGCGGTTCTGCTTTGTCTGGACACCCTCGCCCACGGCCGGGAAGTCATCGTATCCCGCGGGGAACTGGTTGAGATCGGCGGCTCATTCAGGATACCGGATGTGATGGCCAAAAGCGGCGGGATCTTAAAGGAGGTCGGCGCCACCAATCGAACCCACCGCAAAGATTACGAAAATGCGGTCAATGACAACACCGCCCTGTTGCTGAAGGTGCATTGCAGCAATTACAGTGTAATCGGTTTTACGGCAGAAGTTTCGCTCAAAGAACTGGTTGAATTGGGCGCTCGCCATAACCGGCCGGTCATGGAAGATCTCGGAAGCGGCACTTTCATCGATTTCTCGAAATACGATCTGACGAAGGAACCCACGGTTCAGGAATCGGTGGCCGCCGGCGCCGATATCGTGACCTTCAGCGGCGACAAACTCCTGGGAGGCCCCCAGGCAGGGGTCATCGTCGGAAAAAAGCACCTTGTGCAGCAAATCAGACAAAATCCTCTGGCCCGGGCCCTGCGCATCGACAAGCTGACCCTGGCCGCCCTCGAGGCGACAATGGCGTTGTATCGCGATGAAGCCCAGGCGATCCGCACGATACCGACCTTGAGAATGCTGACGATGAAAATCGATGAGATCGCACCGCGGGCATTCCGGTTGATGGAAAACCTCCACAAAGTTGACAATTCCCGGCTGCACATAGACTTGGTTGAACTTCCCTCAAAAGCCGGCGGCGGCGCCCTGCCGCTGCTGGAGTTGCCGAGCAAGTGCCTGCGAATCACGATTACGGGAATGTCGGTAAACAGACTGGAGCTCGCCATGCGGCAAAATACGCCTCCAATTATCGGGCGCATCGAAGGCGATGCGCTCATCATAGACCCCAGAACCTTGTTGGATGACGATTTTCCAATCATTGAATCGGCATTTGAAAAATTGTTTCAAAGAGCTTAACCATGAGCAGCAGCCCAAAAACCATATTTCAACAACCCGGATCTACACAAAATTTTTTACTCTCCAAGACGGACACCGGACGTCACCGGGATGTAGAAAGAAAAAAGGCCGTCGGCGTCCTTGAAATGCTTCAAACGGTCTACCCGGACCTGCTTGGCGGTGGGTCCTTCGTCGACCTTGCCAGGCAGCGGCTGGGTTCCGAGTCCCGATTCACCGCGCTGGCGGTCGGCGTGGATCAAATCCAGCCGGAGCACGAAGAATATTCCAACCCGGTCGCCCTCGACGAGCACATGGAGGTGGCCGCAACCTTGGAATCTGTCTGCCGGGAGACAAAGGGCTGGTGGGGCATCCTTGAACCGGGTCTATTCGGCTGTATTTTCCCCCAGAAAAACGATCGTGAAGGTCTCCGGACGGCGCGGCGAATCCAGGAGCGCTTGGCGCTGAAGACCAGACAGACCGTGACCATCGGCATTGCGGCATATCCCAGCATCGGCTATAAAAAGAACGATATCATCGATAATGCCCGCAAGGCGGTGGACCACGCCGCCTTCTTCGGTGCGGGCAGCGTAACGGCTTTTGACGGGGTCAGTCTGAACATCAGCGGCGATAAACTGTATGAAAAAGGTGACCTGCAGGGAGCCGTGGACGAATTCGAACGCGCGCTGCAACTGGAACCGTCAAATGTGAACGTTCACAACAGCCTCGGGGTATGCTACGGGCTCCTGGGTGCTTATGAATCGGCAATTAAGGAATTTGAAGCCGTTCTATCCCTGGATCCCGCCGAATATATGGCCTTGTATAATCTGGGTCTGATCAATGCCCTGCAAAAAGAGCCTGAAAAAGCACTTGATTTTTTTCTCGAGGCCGGCCGGATCAACAGCAATATATATGAAGTCGCTTTTCAAAGCGGCAAACTTTATATAGAATCCGGTCTGCCGAAAAAAGCGAAACCATTCCTCGAACAGGCGGCGGCCCTCGATCCGGATTCAGGTATGGTTTATCGTTACCTGGGTGATTGCTACGCTGCTGAAAACCGGCAGCAGGACGCCGTGACGGCCTATAAAAAAGCCATCCGGTGCAACCCCCAGGATGCAGCCTCCATGTCGGCCCTGGCATGCCTGTTTGACGACCAGGGAGAAAATGCCGAAATCACGCTGATGTTCTGCCGGGAGAGTATCGAACTTTCGCCCGAAAACGGTCTGTTTCGCTACCGTCTGGGCCGCCTGTATTCCAAGCTGAACCGCCTCGAAGAAGCCCTGGAAGCGTATAAAACGGCACAACGCTGCGGCCACGACGCCCGCGAGGAAATTCGGGACCTCGAAGCCCGACTGGCCGGCAAATCTTCGTGAGAGGGGCCTTCGAAATGAAAGATGTCATCCTGACCGTATTGGAAGCCGGAATAACGGCAAAACGGCGGTGTATTGAAAATAATGTGGACAAGATCATCCAGGCGGTCGAGATGCTGGTTTCCTGTATCGATTCAGGCAACAAGATCCTGATTTTCGGAAACGGGGGCAGCGCGGCGGACGCTCAACATCTGGCGGCTGAATTCGTCAACCGTTTTCAGATCGAGCGTCCCCCCATCGCGGCGATCGCCTTGACGACAGACACCTCCGTGCTCACCAGCATCGGCAACGATTACCATTTCGATGAAATTTTTGCCAAACAGATTCAAGCGCTCGGTAAACCCGGTGACATCGCCTGGGGCATCAGCACCAGCGGCAATTCCTCAAACGTTTTGAAAGCGGTGAAAACCGCCCGGCAAATCGGGCTGGGTTCCATCGGCATGACCGGACCGGCGGGTCGGCTGGCCGAAATCGCTGATATCGTATTTGCCGTGGATTCGGGTGTCACCGCGGCCATTCAGGAAACCCACATTACCCTGGGACACATTATGTGCCACCTCGTCGACCGGCGGCTGTATCCTGAGAAATTCAGGGATTAGACGATTGAATCAGAACCAAGAAACGTACGAAGTCAACCGCCTTCGGCTAAAGCCGAATGCTTGGGGTTCGAGGATTCCAGGGGTCGGTCAAAAGATCCAAGTGGGACAATAAACACAAAAAGTGTTCGTGCTTTTCGTGTGTTTCGTGCTTAGCAACTTAGAGGAGGATTGTGCCAACCAGATTTAAACCACTGGAACTTCAGGGAATAAGGACCCGCAGTATTTCCGGGCGCAAAAGCAAGGTCACCGCGGAAAATTTCGCTGAAACCTGGCGCAAGGGTGATTCCTACCGGTCTTTTCTGGATCGGCTGCCGGACATCCTGGCAGGCAGGGAGCTCAAGCGTGTGATCTCTGCCATGGTAACGGCTCACAGACAAAACCGCACGATTTTGTTCGGTATGGGTGCGCATGTCATCAAGGTCGGCCTGAGTCCCATCGTCATCGACCTGATGAATCGCGGGCTGATTACCGGTGTGGCGATGAATGGCGCCGGCATTATACATGACGTCGAACTGGCAATGGTCGGCCGCACGTCGGAAGATGTGGCAGCAGCCCTGGAAGATGGTTCATTCGGTATGACGCACGAGACCTGCACTTTTTTAAACGAGGCCATCGCTTCGGTGGGCAACGTATCCGCGGGACTCGGGGAGACCGTCGGCCGGCGCATACTGGAAAAAGAGCTTCCGTTGGCGGATGCCAGCATTCTGGCCGCAGGGGCGCGTCTGGGAATTCCCGTTACCGTTCATGTCGCCATGGGCACGGATATCATCCACATGCACCCCGGATTCGATCCCGGGAAGGCCGGCGCCGCAACCCATTACGATTTTCGGCTGTTTGCAGCCATGGTTGCCGCTTTGGACCGGGGCGTCTATTTGAATGTCGGTTCCGCCGTGATCCTGCCGGAAGTTTTCCTGAAAGCCACTAGCCTGGTCAGAAATCTGGGATACACCCTGGAGGAATTCACAACGGTCAACCTGGATTTCATCCGGCAGTATCGTCCGCTCACCAACGTCGTCGGCCGGCCTACCGCCCGGGGCGGCCGGGGCATCAACCTGGTGGGTCATCATGAAATTCTGCTGCCGCTGATTGCAGCCGGAGTCATCGAATACCTGGATTAGGTCTGTGGCAAAAGATGACAGACGAAGGGCGAGGGAAGATGGAAGCGTGAGAGCAAGGAATTTATCGGTTTGTGGTTTTTAGACATGGCAGCTCGAAGCAGGTTTAACTATTCATCCGTCATTGTCGGGTTCTCGTCCATCGCCCTCCGCGGGATGTTGTCTTGATTTCATGGACCCGATGATTATGTTAAGTAGTTAAAGAATTCAATGTTTCCAATTTCGTGAAAGTCAAAATGGTGATCTTTTACGAGGGTGTTTCGTCTTTGGTGTTTAGTGTTTAGTTAGATAAATTACTGATATTATATTATAATATATATTTTACACCAACCACCAAACACAAAATACCAAACACATGATGAATTCGACTTAATACGAATTCATCAATGTTGCAATCTGAAGGAGGCAAGTTAATGCCGATCTACGAATACCACTGCGAAAAATGCGGTGAGAATTTTGAGTGTCTTATCATTGGCAGCGATAAGCCGGAGTGTTCAAACTGCGCCAGCAAGAAAGTTTCCAAACTCATGTCAGCCTGTGGTTTTGTCAGCAAAAGCGCCGGCGGCCAAACTGTGTCCACATCGGCCGGTTCGTCCTGCGGCGGGTGTGCGGCCGCCAGCTGTGCGGGATGCAGGCACTGATGAAAAATTCAATTAAAATTGGAACCCGTGCCAGCACACTGGCACTGTGGCAGGCCAATTGGATCAAATCCGCTCTGGAAAAGATCTCCCCCCACCAAACGGTCGAACTGGTAACTATTAAAACCAAAGGCGATAAAATCCTTGATGTACCTCTTGCCAAAATAGGTGGTAAGGGTCTGTTTATAAAGGAGATCGAACAGGCTTTAATGGATAGCCGAATCGATATCGCCGTCCACAGCATGAAGGATATGCCGGCGGACATCCCCCCCGGATTGTACATCGGCGCCGTCCCCCCCCGAGAGATTCCGGCGGATGTCCTGATCAGCCGGGACGGAGTGCCCTTTTCGCGCTTGAGGCCGGGCAGCCATATCGGTACCAGCAGCCTGCGACGAGCAGCGCAGCTCCGGCACGCGCGCGCGGACATCCATATTGTACCATTGCGGGGCAATGTGGAAACCCGCTTGAAAAAACTGCAAACCGAGAATCTGGATGCGGTGGTGCTGGCGGCGGCCGGCGTGAAGCGCCTCGAACTCGAACATCGGATCACGGAGCAGCTGAGTTACGATATCATGCTGCCCGCCGTCGGTCAGGGCGCGCTGTGCGTGGAAATCCGTGAAAATGATCGAAATATCCGGGACCTGGTGGCATCGCTGGACGATGCCGACACCCGGGCCATTGTGATGGGCGAGCGTGCTTTTTTGAAGCGCCTGGGTGGAAGCTGCCAGGTACCGATTGCCGGTCTGGGTGAAATCCGGGGCGATATCGTTGAACTCACCGGACTGGTGGCCGATCTCGACGGCTCCCGCATACTCAAGGCCAATGAATCCGGTTCGATCGATTCGACCGAAGCCGCAGGGGTTGCCCTGGCCGACAGGCTTTTGGACCAGGGAGCGGATAGGATCCTGGCACAACTGCAGCAAAAGTCGCATTAGACGCTTAAGTCAGGGGTATCGACAAAAAGTTGTTGACAGGCCCTAAATCAGTTTGAGGTGTCAGGTTTCGGGTGTCAGGATTTAGTAACTTCGGTGCTGTAAATCATTTAGGACCTCGGCAGATGCAAGGCTTCTATCGATTGCAATAGTCTTTCGATTGCAATAATCTTTCCGGCCTCAACACTGACACCTGACACCTGACACCTGACACCTGAAACCTGAAACCTAAATTGAGCTACTGGCCCCCGGGGCAATCTCTTTCATGCGGTATAGGAAAAAACTTAGGCCGTCAACCATAAATTTATTGCATTTTGTGGCAAAGTTTTTGGGTCGATTTTTCATTCCGGTTCAGCCGGATTAGAGGATTTATCTGTGGCAAAAGCGAAAGTTTATCTGGTAGGAGCAGGTCCCGGAGATCCGGGTTTGATCACCGTAAAAGGCAGGCAGTGCATCGCAAACGCCGATGTGATCATCTACGATTACCTGGCATCCCCCGCCCTGCTGAATCATGCCCGCAGCAGCACCGAGCTCATTTATGTCGGGAAAAAGGGCGGCGACCATACGATGTCCCAGGAAAAGATTAATGCGCTCATCGTGGAAAAAGCCGCAGCGGGGGCTACGGTCTGCCGGCTGAAGGGTGGCGACCCGTTTATCTTCGGACGGGGCGCTGAAGAGGCTGAAGTTTTAGTAAAAAACGCGATCCCCTTTGAAGTGGTGCCCGGAGTGACCTCGGCCATCGGCGCCTCCGCCTATGCCGGCATTCCCCTGACGCACCGCGAGATTACCGCCACCGTTGCATTTATCACCGGTCACGAAGATCCCCATAAAGAAGTATCGAATATCGACTGGGAATCCCTGGCCAGGGGTATCGGCACCCTGGTTTTTTTCATGGGCGTAAAAAACCTGCCGGATATCACCCAGAAACTGATCGCAAACGGCAGATCCCCGGAGTCTCCGGTGGCCTTGATCCACTGGGGCACCACCCCCGGCCAGACAACGGTAACCGGCACCCTGGACAATATCGCCGATCGCGTTAAAAAGGCCGGTCTCAAGCCACCGGCGATCATCGTGGTCGGCGAGGTCGTTCAGTTGCGGGATACATTGAAATGGTTTGAAAACCGTCCCCTGCTGGGCAAACGGATCGTCGTCACGCGCGCCCGCCAGCAGGCCAGCGATCTGGTCGAAAGGTTATCCGATCTGGGGGCCGAGTGTTTGGAATTTCCGACCATCCGGGTTTCCGCAGTCGAGGATAGAAGTCCCCTGGATCAGGCGGTTCAAAACCTGCTGAGCTACGATTGGATCGTTTTCACCAGCGTCAATGGCGTCAAGTTTTTCTTTGAGCACGTGTTTGACATGAATAAGGATGTCCGCGCCTTGACCCATCTGCACACCGCCGCCATCGGCCCGGCCACCGCTGCCAAGCTGTTTGAATATGGTTTGAAATCCGACATCGTACCGAAAGACTACCGGGCTGAAGCCGTGGTGGAGGCGTTTGCCAAAATCGATTTGAAGGGGAAAAAGATTCTACTGCCGCGGGCCAGAGAAGCCAGGCCGGTGCTGCCGGTGGAGTTGCGCAAAATGGGCGCCGCCGTCGATGAAGTGACTGTCTATTTCACCGAGAAAGTTAGTGACAATGCCGACCTGCTCGTTAAACAGCTTGAAGAAAAGCGCGTCGATGTGGTTACCTTTACCAGTTCGTCCACCGTCCGGAATTTTAAAGATCTCCTTTCGGAGGATAATTTCAAACAACTCATCGATCATGTTACCGTCGCCAGCATTGGCCCCATCACTACCGAGACCGCCGAAAAGCTTGGTTTCACCGTTTCAATAACCGCGGAATCCTATACCATTTCCGGCCTGTGCGACGCAATAGTCCACTATTACGCTGTCAACAATTCGTAATTCTTGGGATACCTCCCGGCATCTGTCAGATCGGCACCCAAAAAAAGCGGTTCCATCGGTACCGGCAGAATATTTTCAACGCTCATCCCGACAGGTCGGGGAGGCTGATGGATGGAGTCAAGACGATGAATGAGTTTCTCAAAAATCTTCCTGCAATGGTGGATGAAATAAAATCTATCAGAGATACGATCATCACCAACATCGTTTTAATCGGCCAGGTTCCCGCCCCCACTTTCAAGGAATCGCGGCGCAGTACCCTCTTCCAGGAACGACTGGCTGAATTCGGGGTCGATGAGGTGACCACCGACGGCTATCGAAACCCGATCGGCATCATCAGGGGAACCTCACCTGAAAAGCCCCCCATCTTCGTCTTGGCGCACCTGGATACATTCATCGAAAGAGACATCGTTCACAATTACACCATTCGGGAAAATTCCATAACCGGACCGGGAATTCTCGACAATTCACTGGGCGTGGGAGTCCTGACCTCCTTGCCGATTATATTCAAGCGCCTCGGGCTGCGCTTCGAGTCCGATATTGTGCTGGCCGGTACGATTCAGTCCATCGGCAAAGGCAATCTGCGCGGTGTACGGCACTTGCTGAAAACCTGGCCGACCCCCATCCGGGGCGCCGTGTGCCTGGAGGGGATCGAACTCGGCCGACTCAATTATTTTTCGGACGGAATGATCCGGGGGGAAATTATCTGCAACATTCCCGAGGTAAAGGGCGTCGCCCAGAAATTCAGCCCCAACGCTATATTGATCCTGAATCAAGTTATCAACGATATCATGAGCCTGAGGCTTTCCCAAAGACCGCGCACCCATATCGTGATTGGCAGAATAAGCGGCGGCGCCAACCATGGCAAAATCGCCTACGATGCGTTTCTGGGGTTTGAGATTCGCAGCGATTCCTACAAAATGGTCAAATCTCTATACAGTGACTTCAAGGACATTGTCGCTGGAATCGCACACGAAAACGAAGTCGATCTCGATATGAAGACCATCAGCAATTTGAAAGCCGCCCGCTTGCCGTTCAACCATCCGCTGGTAAAGCGTGCGGCTTCGATCCTGGAAAGCCTGGGCATCAAGCCCGTGAGCAAATCGACGGAATCGGCGATGTCGATATTCCTTGCCCGCAAAATACCGACCGTCACCCTGGGAATCACCCATGGAGAAAACTATTACGCCGAAAATGCCACCATGGAAATTGAGCCCATGTTCAAGGGCATCGCTCAGATCCTCGGCGTCTTGAAAGCCATCGACAGCGGAGTTTGCGATGAACAATAGGTGGCTTGAAGAAAATACCTTCCATTATTCAGAATTCAAGGACCTTTTTCGCCTGGTTGAGGAGAAACAGAAAAAGAATATCAAAATTTCTTTGTGCCTGCCGACCCTCAATGAGGAAAGAACCATCGCCAAAGAAATCATTATCATGAAATCCGAACTGATGAGCCGCTTTCCCCTGGTGGACGAGCTGATTGTCATCGATTCGGGCTCCACCGACGATACGGTAAAAATCGCCGAGGCGTTTGGTGCGGATGTCTATAATGCCGACGAAATTCTACCTTATCTCGAAAAATTTCGCGGCAAGGGTGAAAATCTGTGGAAAGCTCTTTATATTAGCAGTGGGGACATCATCGTCTACATCGACGCGGACATCAAAAATATTCATCACCGGTTTGCCTACGGGCTGATCGGACCGCTCCTGCTGGACGACAAAATTAAATATGTCAAGGCATTTTATGACAGACCGATTTCGATCGGCAAGAATAAGATCCGGCCCACCGGCGGCGGGCGGGTAACGGAATTGGTAATCAGACCGCTGTTTTCCCTTTTTTTCCCGGAACTGACCCAGTTCCTGCAACCCCTTTCGGGGGAATATGCCGGTTACCGGGAAATATTCGAAAAAATCCCTTTTCCAATCGGCTATGGTATTGAAACGAGCATGATTCTCGATATATATGAAAAGTGGGGGCTGGAAGTCATGGCCCAGGTGGATCTCGATCGCCGCATCCACCGCAATCAGGATACCAAGGCTTTGGGAAGGATGTCTTTCGCCATTTTGAAAACCTTTATCAACCGCCAGAAAAGATTGGGTTTAATCGAGTTAAAGAGTGGTTTGTATGATGAAATCATCCAATATAATCTGGTGGAAAACCGATATGAGCCGGATAGTTTAAAAATCGTCGGCCTGGAAAGACCTCCGATTGTTGAAATTCCGGAATATCGCTTAAAATTTTATCCGAATGGGAATTAACCGAATTGAAACTTATCGACCCTTACAACCGACATTTGAATTATTTGCGCATTTCCATCACCGACCGGTGCAATCTGAGATGCATCTACTGTGTTCCCCGGGATCTCATACCCAGACTTTCGCACGATGAAATCCTCACCTATGAGGAGATCTTGAAATTAGTGAAAATCGGGATAAAGCTCGGCATTTCAAAAGTCAGGGTTACCGGCGGGGAACCGCTGGTGAGAAAAGGAGTTTACGGCTTTCTGGAAGATCTGAGCAGGCTGGAGGGGCTTCACGATTTATCTCTGACCACCAACGGTGTCACCTTGAAAGCCAATCTGGAAAAAATCAAGGCCGCCGGCGTCAAGCGGATGAATATCAGCCTGGACACCCTCAACCGAAAAAAATTTGAACGGATTACCGGGTTCGATCTCTTCGACCAGGTCTGGCAGGGCATAGAAGCGGCCCTGGAAATGGGATTTCACCCGATTAAGCTCAACATTGTCGCCCTGCATGACGTCAATGAAGATGAGCTGTTGGAGATGGCGCAGCTGTCTTTGAAATACCCGCTGCACATCCGTTTTATAGAGTACATGCCTATCGGAGAGTCGCAGATAGGCAACGGGCCTTTGCTTCTGGCCCCTGAAATCAAGAAGCGCATCAGCACCCTGGGCCGGCTGGTTCCCGTTCGCAGTTCGAGCAACGATGGCGGACCCGCCCAGCGCTATCGCTTCGAGGACGCTGCCGGCGAAGTCGGATTTATCCACGCGTTGAGTCACCACTTCTGCGACAAATGCAACCGGCTCAGACTGACGGCGCGGGGCCAGCTCCGGCCGTGTCTATTGTCCGACCATCACGAGGACATCCGACAAGTGGTGCGCAGCGGGGGTACGGAGGAGCAGATTGCCGAGATTTTTTTAAAAGCGGTACGCCACAAACCATCGGATCATAATCTGCGTTTACAAAATCCGTCCAGGGTCTGCGGCCAGATGAACACCATCGGGGGATAAAAGTTAACGCGGCTATCCTCAAAGCTCCGGTGAGCGACAATATGTTGTGCAACGCCTATCAACTCAATTTCGGAGGTCAAAATGGAACTGAAAACCGTCAGAATTGAAAATCCGGACAATCTGAACCTGATTCTGGGTCAATCTCATTTCATCAAAACGGTGGAAGATATCCACGAAGTGATGGTATCGACCGTACCCATGGCCAAGTTCGGCCTGGCATTCTGCGAAGCATCCGATGTATGTCTGGTACGTCATACCGGAACCGACGGCGAATTGCTCGAACTCGCGAAAAAAAATGCCCACGCACTGTCCGCCGGCCACAGTTTCATCATTTTCATGCAGGATATGTATCCGGTAAATGTCCTGAACGCCATTAAAAATGTACCCGAGGTGTGCCGCATCTTCTGTGCAACGGCCAATCCGGTGGAAGTCATCCTTGCTGAAACCGACCAGGGGCGGGGCATTCTTGGAGTGATCGACGGATTCAGCTCCAAAGGAATTGAGACCGCAGAGGATATCGAGGCCCGCAAAAATTTACTGCGAACGATCGGATACAAGCTATAGGCGCTTAACCGAACGGCGTCGAGAAGAAATCGCCGATAAGATGGCTGAGCCTTTAGACCGTTCAAGGTTTCAGGTGTCAGGTGTCAGGTGTCAGCTTCGCCTTGGCACCTATCAGCCTTATTGGATCGAAAAAAAGGATACGAACTACGCAGATCCATATAAGCCGCAGCGCTCGGGCTAAAGAGCAGCACGACTATATCAAAGACAGAAAGATTACTTGATGTTTCTTAAGCCGCTTTAACCAGTCGCGCCAGGGCAGGCTTGAACCTTGAACCTGGAATTTGTAGTTTCATACGAGCGGGTGCCTCGGGCTATAGGGCAGCCCGACTGATCAAAGACAGAAACTATTCATCATCGCGCCAAGACGCCAAGGCGCCAAGATTATTTATATTTTTAATCATTCCCTTTGCGAGCTTTGCGACTCTGCGCGAGATAAAATATTTGTAGTTTCATATAAGCGGGCGGACGATGGAGGTTATCGCGCGCTGGGAAATGCTTTTCTGAGAAAAGCTATAGCTAAAAGACCTTTTCTTTGTCTTTTCGGTTGCACCGCGAATCCTGAAACCTGAAACCTTTTTAAATTTCGTCATGCCTTCAGCGACTTTCCATGGCGGCCTTCATTCTTTGCAGGGCTGTTTCCAGCAGACTCCGGGAACACCCGAAATTCATCCGCAGGAAACCGGGGCCGTCAAAATCACTTCCATCCTGAAGCCCCACCCCGGCGTCTTCGAAAAACACCGCCGGATTTTTTAGACCCGTGCCCCGCATGTCGATCCAGGCCAGATAGGTTGCTTCCACGGGGGCCATCGACAGCGGCGGCATGCCGCCAACGGCCGCCTGCAGCATATCGCGATTGCCGCGTAGATAATCAAGCAGGGCCGCCTGCCAGTCGTCACAATCCTCGAATGCCACCCGGGCCGCCGTGTATCCCAGCGCGTTGACCATGGGAACGATGCCGGACATGGCCGCTTTGAATCTTCGACGCAGATCCGGCTCGCCGATCACGGCAAAGGCGCAGCCCAGCCCGGGCAAATTATACGTTTTGCTGGGCGCCATCAAGGTGATCGTGCGGGCGGCCGTGTCCGGATCCAGGGTGGCCAGGGGGATATGGGGTTTGTCCCGATCCAGAATCAGCCCGCAGTGAATTTCATCGGAGCATATCACAAGATCGTGCTTTTTACAGATGGCGGCCAGGGTTTCCAGTTCCTGCCGATTATAAACGCGTCCCACCGGGTTATGCGGGTTGCAGAGAATGAAAAGCCGGGTTTGGGGGGTGATCGATTGTTCCAGACGATCGAAATCGAACCGCCAGCGGTTATCCTTCTCCTGCATGGGCACCGTAATCAGGTTTCGTCCGAAATGCCCCGGGGCGGATAGAAAGGGCGGATAAACCGGCACGGCCGTCATGACATCCTCCCCCGGCCTTCCCACTGTCCGGCAGACCACATTGAGGCCGGTCACCAGGCCCGGCAGCCACACCAGCCATTCGGGGTCAACCTCCCAGCCATACAGCCGTTGAAGCATGGCCACGACTCCGTCGTTCAATTCCGGCGAAGCGACGGTATAGCCGAACACGCCGTCATCGACCCGGCGCTGAAGGGCCTCGATGACCGCCGGAGGCGACCGAAAGTCCATGTCCGCAACCCACAGGGGAATGATCTCCCTACCCTTGTATTTTTCCCATTTCAGACTGGCCGTTGCGCGGCGTTCCACCGGTGTATCGAAATCGAATAGACTATTTTTTTTCATAACGTATCCATAATTTTATAAAGTAATGATTTAATAAAATAGCCTTCCTCCGAGACCGCGCTCGGAGAAAGAGCCAGAGGTCGCGGCATTGCTCGAATTACAGGTTTAAGGTGTCAGGTGTCAGGTGTCAGGTGCCAGAATTTAGCACTTTCGGTGCCAGAAATCATTTAGGACCCTCAACAGCCCCAAGGCTTCTCGCAAGGCTTCCTATGGTTCGTGATGATCTTTTCAGTTCCAACGCTGAAACCTGACACCTGACACCTGAAAATTCAAGCTGAATAAGAAATATCGACGAATCTTTATCGACATGGACTTCCACCCACCGGCGGATTCAATGTCTGTTTCAATGATTATTTGAGTTTTACACGGTTGTCAAATATCTTGTTGTCTTTCACAGGTTCGTGGTTAGGTTTAGGCCGATAACAACCGGAATCATGAAAACGTCAAGGAAGAGGGAGGCAAATATGCAGCTTCGCACCCTGGGAAAGTCCGAATTGAAAATCTCACCCATCATCATGGGAACCTGGCAAGCCGGCAAAGACATGTGGGTGGGAATCGACGACGAACAGTCCGCCCGGGCCATGCGCGCCGCTTACGAAACGGGTGTCACCGCATTTGACACCGCGGCCGTCTATGGCAATGGGCACTCGGAACGTATTCTCGGAAAGGCTCTGGCGGAAGTTCGAAGCCAGGTCATATTCGCGACGAAAGTTTTTGCCAATCGCCTCAAATTCGATCAGGTCATCGATTCCTGCCATCGATCCTTGAAAAATTTAAATACGGATTATATCGATCTGTTCCAGATCCATTGGCCGGCAGGCTCCTTCGGCACCAAAGCCGTTCCCATTGAAGAAACCATGGCGGCCATGAATAAACTCCATGAAAAAGGTAAAATCCGGGCGATCGGGGTATCCAACTTTTCCCGGGCGCAACTGGAAGACGCCGCCCGGTACGCCCGGATCGACAGTTTGCAATTCCCCTACTCCCTGTTCTGGCGCCACATTGAAAAGGATGCCATGTCATACTGCCGGGAAAACGACATCACCATACTGTCCTATTCACCACTGGCGCAGGGGTTGCTGACCGGAAAATTCGGTGCGGGGCATGAATTTGAAAAAGGCGACCACCGTCGAAAAAACAAGTTGTTCAGGTCGGATAATTTACAAAAGGCCCAGAAAGCGCTGGACAGGCTGCGTCCAATCGCCGCTGAATATAAAGTCAGCCTGGTTCAACTGGCCTTGGCCTGGGTCATATCCCATGCTTCGGCGTGCGCAATTGCCGGCGCCCGCAATGCCGATCAGGCGATTGAAAATGCCCGGGCGGCCGATCTGGTTTTGTCGGAAAACCATTTGGTCCGCATGGATGAGATTGGACGGCTCGTCACGGATAATCTGGATGAAAACCCCGTCATGTGGGATTTTTAGCAGGTGAACGGATAAAAGTGATGATAACAGTATCCCTCCGGATCACTCCATTGCATTTCGGTATCAATCAAGCACTGACCGATCATCTGTTTGGATACCTGCTCGTAGTCGTCCCGCTTCTCTTCCCGGCCTTTGCAGCTCATACAGATGGGCTCATGGTCCAAAACCGAGAGAATTCTCGGATTGTCCGGCGTCAATCTCAGATTGCACCGGCTGCAGTGCGTTGCACAGGAAAGTCTTTTTGACCAGGAGTCCTGCATGGTTCACCCCCCTTTTGGTTATTTTTTGATATCCTCGATGAGATCCTTAACAATCGATACGACATTGCGCCCCCGTTGGCGAGCGATCCGGTGAGCCTCCTCCACGATTCTGGCAGCCTGGCTTCCCAAATCTGCTTCAGGGGGAATCGGTTTTTTCAATTTTTCATACTGCCAGGTCAGGAATCGGGCCGCCAGCCTTTCTTCCTGCTGTCTGATAAACCCCATGTCGCATATCTCCGCTCAAAATCATTCACAAATACTCAATATAGCCTTTTCCAGAATCAGCTTGGGCGATTGAGCGCCGGATTTAAGCTTTTTGTCGGTGTCCATCAGCACTTCAACGGCACCGACGAGCGCATCCCTGGAAAATTGGTCGGACTTTTTCAGCAACAGGTACACAGGGTAAGGATTTTTCGGATTTCTGGCAAGCAAAAGATCGGTGGTCGTTTTGAAATACTTCTTTTTCCCCTTCGCCGGCATCCCGCTTTTCCGTGAATTTGCCTCGGGGTTCATCATGGACTGCCACCTATCCAACTGGTCCAGCAGACTGCGGTCGTACTCGGTGACGGCCGGCATGACCCGTTTTTGAAAAACGGGATAGGGACAGGCGCTCTGCCAGTCCCTTCCGTAGGAACTTTCCACAAAACCTTTGGCCAGGAGCAGTTTCCTGATCTGGTTGATCAAGGCGGCGAGCGCCTGCAGCGGGTACATACCGGAAGACAGCAATGAGTCCAGAAAAAACAGCGCCGCGTCTGTTTTGCGATCTGCCAGGGCATTGGTCAGCTCATAGATCGGATCCTTTCGGGTACGCTCTAAAACGGAGTTGACATCCTCAAGCGTGATTTCTCCGCGTTCACCCACCCAGTTGATTAATTTTTCCAGATTGCTGCAGAAGGTGCGCAGATCGAATCCGGTCATTTCATACAAGGCCGCATAGGCCGCGCGGCCCATGGACTTTTTGCCGGCTTTAAGTATCAGGTTCATTTTTTCGACCAGCACGGCCTCCTGGGCTATCTGGTCGGAACGTCGGTCGCCTTTAGGCACCGAACAATCGATAATCATGCCCAAAGCGTTCAGTGATTTGTATAGCCCCCGGCGTTTATCCACCATATCGGTGGTGATAATCAAATGATTGTTTCCGGGAAATCCATTTTCCACCGCCTCCTGCAGTCTGCGGCTGTCATCCCGGCCGGCGGGAACCGACAACCCGTGTTCACGACAGTAGACAATAACCTCATCCAGCCATTTGTCATCCGGCCCGGAAGCAGGATCGAGACCCAGGCTTTTTTTACGGCCGGATTCGTCCAAATCTTCGTAGGAAAGATTGTTGGCCCCCATCAAACTCAAAAGATGCCCGGCGGCCTTTTTCAGATTATCGTCATCAAATGCCTTTTTGGCATTTTCAAGCAACTCATTTTTGTCCTGTCCGGCATAAAATATTCTGGCGTCACGCAGGGCGACAACTTTTTGTCCCGGCAGCAATGAATAGGTATTGACCCGGCTGATGACTTCGTGAACAGGTTCACGCGAGCCATCCATCGGTTCATAATTGAGGCTGCGTTCCGTGACCGGCAAAAGCGCTTCCAAAAGGGCTTCAAACGCATTCTGGGTCAAAAGATCTTCTCCGTATATCAGATAGACAGGGGAGAATGGATCGTTTTCCCGGTTGCGCAGATAGGTTTCCAATTCTTTATAACTGATTTCCGACATGGCGATGCGGCGAAGAATTAAGCAGTTTACCCAAGAGCGGCCTCCGGCGATTATAACAGCCGATCTGATCGACCAAGAAACATCTTAAAAAGGATCGGCTCCATTTTACCCCCGCCCTCAATCCTTCCTCTCCGAGGCGCAGGCTCGCCGGCTCTACGAGCCGGAGGACGCCGGGGGAGGAAAGAAATCTCCTCTCCCTTGACGGGAGAGGCCGGGTGAGGGTGATTAATCGAATATATACCTTTTAACACGTGTAGTTTCACACGAGCCGCCGCCTCGGGCGAAAGGGCAGCCCGACTGATCAAAGACAGAAACTATTCATCATCGCGCCAAGACGCCAAGGCGCCAAGATTATTTATATTTTTAATCATTCCCTTTGCGAGCTTTGCGACTCTGCGCGAGATAAAATATTTGTAGTTTCATATAAGTACTGAACAAAATCTGAAACCGAATGCGGTTCCCAGCCAGCCGCTATTCCGGCATCTTTCTGAACAGCAAATGCAGAATGAAAATGAAAATACCGATGGTAATTGCACTATCCGCCACGTTAAAAGCCGGCCAGTGAAAATTGCCCAGGTAAATGTCGAGAAAGTCGACGACATTTCCGAACCGGAACCGATCGATCAGGTTGCCGATGGCGCCTCCAAATACCAGAGCGAAACCGGTGGCCAGAATCGCATGGGTGCTGGGTGTTTTATTGTAGAAATACAAAATAAGGACCACAGCCAGAGATGAAATAAACAGAAAGATGACCGTGCGGACGGTCGGCCCCATGGTGGACATGAGGCCGAAGGCACCTCCCGGATTACGGACATGAGTAATGTCCAAGAAGCCTGAAATGACGGATATACTCTGATGTAGCGGCAGATATCTCAAAATCATGGCTTTTGAAACCTGGTCCGCCAATACCACCAATCCGGCAACAATCGCCAGTTTTGTATATTTATTCGCCAGCATAATATGAAGTCAGCTACCTTCGGCTAAAGTCGAAGACGTGGGGTCCAAAGATTCAAGGGCTCCAGGGGTCAAGTGAAAAGACCGGTACCATTAAACACATGCTCCCCGAGCTGGAGAACCATTATGCAATGCGGACTTCCCGGGCGATTCATCCCATCTCGGCCAGCGCCTCCCGACAGCGGCTACAAATCGTTGCCTGGCTGGGGTCATTGCCGACCGTTGTATCATGGACCCAGCAACGTTCACATTTCTCGCCCGATGCAAGCTCAACCAGTATCGAAATCCCTTTCAGGTCCGCGCTGTTAAAGGCACCCTCCAGAGGTTCATCCTTTACCAGCGTCGCCCGCGACACGATGAGCAGGGTTCTCAGCTGTTCGGCGTAAGGCAGCAGGGAATCGTACATCTCTCCATCCGCTGAAATCGTAACCGCAGCGTCCAGGGGATGCCCGATGAGTTTGCGGGCCCGCGCCTCCTCCAAAGCCTTGGTGGCTTCCCCACGGATTTTCAACAGAAACTCCCATTTCTTGAATAAAACATCATCTTTGAAATCCGGATTTACCTCCGGCAACTGCGCCAAGTGGATGCTGGCTTCGCGGCCACCGGCCGACGGCATGTATTGCCAGATTTCATCGGCCGTAAACGGCAGAATCGGCGCCATTAACCGTGCAAGCGTGTCGGCGATGGTGTATAAGACGGTCTGGGCGCTTTTTCGCTGCCTGGATTTCGATGCCGAGGTATACAGCCGGTCTTTTAGAATATCGAGATACAGGGCCGATAAATCCAAGGTGCAGTAATTATAGAGCGCATGGTAGATAACATGGAATTCATACGTTTCATACGCGGCAAGCGCTTTTTGAACGATAAGCTGCAGCTTGTGCAACGCGAACCGGTCGATTTCCGGCATCGATTCATAGTCGACCCGCTCGGTTTCGAAATCGAAATCGAAGAGGTTTCCCAACAGGAAACGACTCGTATTTCGAATGCGTCGGTAGGCGTCGGTCAGTTGCTTCAAGATGTTGTCGGAAATGCGAATGTCTTCGCGGTAATCCGATGCCGACACCCACAGGCGCAGAATCTCAGCACCGTATTTTTCAATTACCTCGCTGGGAGAAATGACGTTACCGATCGATTTTGACATTTTGCGGCCCTCGGCGTCCACGACGAAGCCGTGGGTCAACACGGCTTCGTAAGGTGCCCGGCCGCGGGTGCCCACCGCCGTCAACAGGGCGCTGTGAAACCATCCGCGGTGCTGATCGCTGCCCTCCAGGTACAGATCGGCCGGCCATCTCAGATACGGCCGTTTCTCGAGCACGGCGGCATGGCTGACACCGGAATCGAACCATACATCGAGGATATCGGTCTCCTTGATGAATTGTCCGCCGCCGCAGGATTGACAGCGAATATCGGCCGGCAAAAATTCAGAGATGTCTTTTTCGAACCAGATGTCGACGCCATGCGTTTCAAAAAGCCGGTAAATCTCCTCCATCACCTTATCGTTCAACAAAAGGGTATCACATTTTTCGCAGTAAAAGACCGTAATCGGCACACCCCAGGCCCGCTGGCGTGAAACGCACCAATCAGGCCGGTTTTCGATCATCCCATAAATTCTATCCCGTCCCCAGCCGGGGATCCACTGGACATTGTCGATGGCCGCCAACGATTTTTCCCGCAGCCCGGTTTTCTCCATGGAAATGAACCATTGGGGGGTTGCGCGAAAAATCACGGGTTGCTTGCAGCGCCAGCAGTGCGGATAGGAGTGCTCGAAAGTTTCTTCCCGGACCAGTGCGCCGATTTCGTCCAGTTTGGCATTGATATGTTTATTGGCATCAAAAACGAATTCACCCTCGAAATATTCGACATCTTCGGTGAACCGCCCCTTGTTGTCAACCGGAGAGTAGACATCCAGGCCGTATTGAAGACCCACTTCGTGGTCCTCGCGGCCGTGCCCGGGAGCGGTGTGTACGCAGCCGGTGCCGGCCTCCAGGGTTACATGCGACCCCAGAATTATCATAGAATCCCGCCCATACAGCGGATGGACGCAACGCTTGTTTTCAAGCGCTTTGGCATCCAGCTCCCCGAGGACGGTATATGTCTCGATACCGAATGTCCGCATACAGGTTTCCACCAGCTCGGCGGCCAGAATATATACCTGGTCGTCGCCGACATCCACGGCGGCATATTTGAAATCCGGATGCAGGGCGACGGCTAGATTGGCCGGCAGGGTCCAGGGAGTGGTGGTCCAGATGACCACGGAAACCTGCTTGCCGGCCAGCGCCGGCAGAATACCGCTCAGGTCGTCTTTCATGGCAAACCGCACATAAATCGACGGTGTGCTGTCTTCGGCATATTCGATTTCCGCTTCCGCCAAAGCGGTCTGGCAGGTAAAGCACCAGTAAATCGGCTTTTTGCTGCGAAACAGACTGCCGTCCTTGGCGAATTTGCCGCATTCCCGGGCAATGGTCGCTTCATAGCCGTAATTCATGGTCAGATAGGGATCATCCCAGATACCCATCACCCCCAGGCGCTTGAATTCCTCCCTCTGAATATTGATGAATTTTTCGGCATAAGAGCGGCACAACCGACGGATCTGGGCCATGCTGAGATCCTTCTTCTTGGGACCGATTTCTTTGTCCACGTTGTGCTCGATGGGCAGGCCGTGGCAATCCCAGCCCGGCACGTAAACGGCGTCGTAGCCCGCCATCTGCCTTGAGCGGACAATGATATCTTTCAGTATTTTGTTCAGCGCCGTGCCGATATGAATGTAGCCGTTGGCGTAAGGGGGCCCGTCATGGAGAATGAACTGTTCCTTTCCCTCGGAGCTCTTGCGGATCTGATCGTAAAGACGGTTGTCATTCCATGATTTCAGCTGCTCCGGTTCTCGTTTGGCCAGATTGGCTTTCATGGGAAACTGGGTGGTTGGAAGGTTGAGTGTATTTTTATAATTCATCGATTCCCCCTGGATAGAATTTCACTTAAACTTAGACTTTTACTCTGTAAGCTGAGGCCTGTCAAGGAAATAGCGGGAGGTGGATACTGCTGATTTCTTGTGATTATGAGTGATGCCGGGGATAATCCACTTACCGGTGGGCAGCGGCCAAAAGCTCGATACCGAGAGGAGAAGTGTAGAGATCGGACATTCAGGTGCGGCCCCTACTGCAATGCTGCTTCGGCCGCCATCGGGATGCCGACGATATCGCTGCATGAATATCGCCCGGTCCGTTCCAAACGTTCCCAACGATCCTAACGAATCGAACGATCTAAACGAACGAACCAACCGATCCCCTCCGGCCAACGGGCTCACAGGTCAACCGGCTAACGGGCTTACGGGTAAACAGTCTAAACAGTCCCCAGGACCTCGTTGTTTTCCACCCGGGGCCGGCGTGCCTCTCGGGGCTCTGAATGGGATGTGGCGGCTGAGTAGTTAAGAAGGGCATCCGCCTCTGTCGGCATTATAACCATCGAACCCACCGCCAGATAAGTAAAGTTTTTTGTAACCAGTTCATTGTAATCCGGTATCATCCGCCTTCCGTCCATAACGAGGTATGGCGCGCTGACCGAGTCTTCGATGGTTCGGGAAAAGCCCCTGAACTCCTCGCAATCCGACGAAATGAACAAGGCATCCGTAGCCTTTATGGCTTCCCGGGCGGTGTCAAAATACTTAATTTTTTCGAACAGAATGTTCTTCGACGGATCGAACACCTCAGCGGCCGACTCATTTGCCAGGGGGTCATAGGCATGGATGGCCGCCACTCCCTTGCCCAACAAGGATTCGATAACCTTTATCGAAGAGGCGTCCCGCATGTCACTGGTGTGCTTCTTGAATGCCAGTCCCAGGACCGCCACGGTTTTATTGTTGAATTTGAAACCCGCCTCCGTGATTGCCCGATCAATGAGATAAACCTTTTGATATTCGTTGACCTCAAAGGACGCTTCCAGCATTTTGGTACTCACGTTCACCCGCCGCAGCTGATAAATCAGAGAGGCGATATCTTTACCGAAGCAGCTCCCCCCCGCGCCGTTGCTCACAAAAGAGCCCCAGGTGCTGATGCGGTCGTCCGCGGTGACCCCCAGCCGCAGATCGTCGATATTCACGTTGGGCAATTTTTCACCGATTTTAGCCCCCACGCCGTTCCAGAAGGAGATGTAGGTCAACAGCATGGTATTGGCCACATACTTTATGGCCTCGGCCGTCTCCGGCGTGGTTTCAATATATTTTATGCGCACATGGTGGACGAACTGCGAGTACACCCGGCGCAGAATGACATAATCTTGCTCACAGTCGCAGCCCACCACCACCCGGTCCGGCCGGCGGGCATCCGCCACCGCGGTGCCCTCCGCCAGGAATTCGGGATTGGAAGCCACCCCGAAATTTTCAACCCCGTGGGATTTCATAATGGATTCGAGATGCCGTGCCGTGCCGATGGGGACCGTGCTTTTGTTGACCAGCACGACCCGGCGTTTATTTTTTCTATGGGCCAGGACTTCGGCAATAAATTCGGCGGCGGCATTGTAAAAGGTGAGATTGGTCGAACCATCGATGTTCGGCGGGGTCGGCAGGGACATGAAAACGGCATCGGTACCCTCGATGACCGCCGGCAGATCATCTGAAAAACGAAGCGATTTACCAAGTGTTTCGCGAATGATATGCGCCAGGCCGGGTTCGTTGACATACTTTTCGATAAACTCGGGCTGACCGCTGGCAAAGGCCTTGATCTTTTCCTTATCGATATCGTGGGCAATGACCTCATGGCCGTACTCTGAACACACCGCCGCATGAACGAGCCCTACGTATCCCGTTCCTATGACAATTATTTTCATATCATCCTCACTCTGTAAACAAATTAATTTTAGGGTTCCGTCACTGGCCGATTTCAAAAAATGATCACAAAATGACAGCCACTCAAGCTCACCGATTTTTCAAAGAATACCCGGAGAAGTCAGGCCCGAGTCGGTTGCGTGTATACGCCGGGTCGCTTGGGTATTGGTGCAGGATATCGTATATATATGATAAGATCAATACCGCAGTGTATCGGGACAGACTGCCATTGGATTAATATCGGCGTTTGTCAGGAAACATAAAGAATAATCCTTGAATCCCATGGGACGGCGAAGTATTATCAAACGCTCGAGTCGTGGAAAAAAGAGGCTGAAAAGGGAGACACGCATGAAAATAGTCGTCGTAGGCGGCGGATGGGCCGGATGTGCAGCCGCTCTTTCCGCCCGCAAGCAGGAGGCCGAAGTTCTGTTGATCGAGCGCACCGATATGCTGCTGGGAACCGGATTGGTCGGCGGAATTATGCGCAATAACGGCAGATTTACGGCGGCCGAGGAAATGCTGGCCATGTCCGGTGGAGAACTGTTTCAGTTGACCGATAGGAACAGCCTTCACCGCGGCATCGAATTTCCCGGTCACCGCCATGCATCCCTTTACAATGTGGCCACCATGGAACCGATCGTTAAGGAATTTCTGGCACAGGCGGGCGTCCAAATTCAACTGTCAGTCCGCATCACCGATGTCGAAATGGGTGAACCCGGCATAAAAGCCGCCATCGGAAAGTGCGGGCAAGACGAAATGCGCTTCGAAGCCGATGCTTTTGTCGACACCACCGGCACCGCCGGCCCGCCGGCCAATTGCAATAAGCACGGGAATGGATGTGTCATGTGCGTGCTGCGCTGCCACTCGTTCGGCGGGCGGGTCAGCCTGTCGGCCAAAGCCGGTGTCCGTGAAATCATCGGAAAGAAAGGCGAGCAGATGGGTGCCATGAGCGGATCCTGCAAACTTCTGAAGGAATCCCTGGCCAAGGATATCGTCAATCGCCTGAACCGTGACGGGGTTGTGGTGGTGCCGCTGGCGGCGGCCGACCGGTTGACCGGCAAGCTCGCCATCAAAGCCTGCCAGCAATATGCCATTTCCGACTTTGAAACTAATATCGTCCTGCTCGACACCGGCCATGCCAAGCTGATGAGCCCCTTCTTCCCTCTGGAGGCCTTGCGACAAATTCCGGGATTCGAGTATGCGCGGTTTGAAGATCCTTACGCCGGCGGCAGGGGAAACTCGGTGCGCTACTTCGGCATGGCGCCGCGCAACGACAGCCTGCAGGTAACCGGGGTGGACAATCTTTTCTGTGCAGGCGAAAAAGCCGGCCTGCTGGTCGGACACACCGAAGCCATTTGCACCGGGACCTTGGCCGGCTACAATGCTGCGCGGCATATCAAAAAAGAAAAACCTTTGGTAATCCCGGAGCGGCTGGCGGTCGGGGATGCGATCTCGTATGTGCGCACCCGCATGAACGCCGCGGAAGGTCTCGCCCTGAAATATACGTTCTCCGGATCGGTCTTTTTCGATCGAATGTTGGAACGTGAACTTTATTCCACCGACGTCGGGCAAATAACCGAGCGGGTGGATTCCGCCGGGCTGACGGGTGTTTTTGCCGGGCAGTGATTGGAAGGACGAGAGACGACTCCTTTATCCCTCCCCTTCTTTCCTCGTCCGTCGTCCTTCGTCCTTTCCAGAGTTCCAACAGGCCGCCCGGTGCCCCGGCCGGCGCTCTGCCAGCGGAGGATCCTCTTTGCGGCAGCGTGCGGATACATGGGGGCAGCGGGACTGAAATCTGCACCCCGGCAGTGGTGCCATGGGGTTCGGTACGTCCCCGCTGTAAGCAATTCTCAGCCGCGCTTTTTGGGCCCTGGGATCGGGCACCGGTACGGCCGACAGCAGCGCTTGCGTGTAGGGATGGACCGGCGATCCGTAAATGGCATCGCGCCCGGCTATTTCCACGATTTTGCCGGCATACATGATCGCGATGCGGTCGGAGATGTGCCGCACCACGGCAAGATCATGGGCGATAAAAAAATAGGTCAACCCGAATTCGGTTTGCAGATCCTGCATCAGATTGACGACCTGCGCCCGGATGGACACATCCAGGGCCGATACGGGCTCATCGGCAACGATGAATTCCGGACTGAGGGCCAGCGCCCGGGCGATGCCGATCCGCTGGCGCTGCCCTCCGCTGAAGGCGTGCGGATAGCGGCCGCCTGAATCCGGCGGCAGCCCCACCCGCGTTAAAAGCTCCGCGACCCGCTCAACGGCTTCACGGGTGTTTTTCGCAACGCCGTGAACGATAAGGGGCTCGGCGATAATATCGACGACCCGCAGCCTGGGGTTAAGGCTGGCGTAAGGGTCTTGGAAAACGAGCTGCATATGTTTGCGCAACGGCCGCAGCGCCCTTTCGTCGAGCCGGGTGATCTCGCGGCCTTTAAAATAAATTCGGCCCGATTCCACCGGTATTCGGCGCAGGACGGCCCGACCTGTGGTGCTTTTACCGGATCCGGATTCTCCCACCAGTCCCAGGGTTTCGCCTGGGAAAATATCGAACGTGATGTCATCGACGGCGTGCACCACCAGTCGTCGCTGGCCCCAGAAACCACTGCGCCCGGCATCAAAATGTACCTTCAGCTTTTCGACTTTGACCAGTGGTTCGGTATGGGATATATCCGGCATCTTACAACATCCTCTGCAAAGCGCACCAGCACGAAACCTGGCGGTTTTCTTCATAGGATGTCAGCGGCTGCCGGTCGCCGCAGCCTTCCCGGGCACGATCGCAGCGGGTGACAAAAGCACAGCCGGATGGTGGCGAGATCAGATCCGGAGGTACGCCCTCGATGGCGATCATCCGCTCGGTGACCTCATCCGGCCTGGGGGTGGCCCGCAACAGCCCCTGGGTGTATGGATGAACCGGATGCTCGAAAATGTCTTCCGCATCGGCGGTTTCAACGATCTCACCGGCGTACATCACGGCTACCCGGTCGGATAACTGGGCGATGACGCCCAGGTCATGGGTGATCATGACCACCGAGAGTTTCAAACGCTGTTGTAGTTCCGCCAGCAGTTCCAGAATCTGGGCCTGAATGGTCACGTCCAGGGCGGTGGTCGGCTCGTCGGCGATCAGCAGTTGCGGCTCACAGGACAGGGCCATGGCGATCATCACGCGCTGGCGCATCCCGCCGGAAAATTCATGAGGATACTGTTTGAGCCGCTTCTCGGCTGCACTGATATTGACCATTTCCAGCAATTCGACGGCGCGGCGGCGAGCCTGCCTACCGGTCATTTTGAGGTGATGACGCAAGACCTCCCCGATCTGAATACCGATGGTAAAAACCGGGTTCAACGAGGTCATCGGGTCCTGGAATATCATCGCGATTTCCTTGCCTCGGATCCGATTCAGAAATCGCCGGCCCTCCCGGGAGAGCAGCGAACGGCCTTTCCAGCGGACATCGCCGGCAACAATTTCGCCGGGGATGGAGATCAGTCCCATAACCGCCTGGAAGGTGACGCTTTTGCCGGAACCAGATTCACCCACCAGTCCCAGGGTTTGACCGGATTCCACCTGCAGGTTGACGCCGCGGGCGCCCTGGACGATTCCGCCTCGGGTCGTGAAATGAACCACCAGATTTTCTATCTGCAGCAGAGGTTGGCTGGATGACCGTATCATTTTCCCAATGCCTCTCGATGCGGCGCGATCCGGCCGGCGCGTTTTTTAGCCACGGCCATCCGTCGCGCAAATTGCTTTTCGCGTTCCTGGGGATCTGAAACCAGCCGCATCCAGCTCGCCACGAGATTGATTGCCAGCACGGTGACGGATATGGCGATCCCCGGCATGGTGACCAGCCACCAGGCGCGAAAGATATAATCCTTGCCGGCGGCGACATCCAGTCCCCAGGAAGTCGCCGGCGGTTGAATTCCCAGACCGAGAAACGACAAGGCCGCTTCGGCCAGCACGATACGGGCAAATTCGAGAATTCCGAGGGTCAATAACGGCGACGTCAGATTGGGCAGAATATGGCGGAATATTACGCGGCTGGAACTGCATCCAACGATTTCGGCGGCTTCCACATAAGCAGTCTGGCGAACGGATAGCACGGCGCTGCGGGTCATGCGGCCGTAAACCATCCAGCCGTTGAGGGCCAGTACGATGATGACGGTTGTAATGCTGGGGCCGATGACAGCCAGAATAATCAGCGCCAGCAGCAGCCCGGGGAAGGCCACCTGGGTGTCGATCCAACGCATGATGAAATTGTCCGTCCGCCCCCCTCGATATCCGGCAACCAACCCCATCAGGACACCGAAGGTACCGGCGACCGATACAACAGCCACACCGACCAGCAGCGATACCCTCGATCCGAAAATAACCCGCGACAGGACATCGCGGCCCAGATGATCGGTACCCAGAACATGCGTCCAGCTTCCTTTGGCAGCCCAGACGGGCGGCTTCAACCGGGCCCGCAGGTCCTGGGCCGCGGGGTCGTGAGGTGCCAGCAAGGGGGCCGCTGCGGCCATCAGGATCAAGGCGGCCATGAGACCCACGCCGATCAGGCCGGCCGTGTCATGGTGCAGTTCCTGCAGGAGCCCCATCAGCCGCCGGCGCCATTCACGCCGGCGACCGCCCAGCATTTTGTCCAGGTTGTTTTCGTTTTTCATTCAGTTCAGCTTTGCTATTGAACCTATAGGACTTAACCATAGGTCCTATATGACCTATAAGACCTATAGCCCTACAGGACTTATCCTAGGCCAGTTTCAATCTGGGATCGATGATCGTATAGGCGATATCCATCAGAAGATTGATCAACACCACGATCACGGCCACCGTGAAAACAATGGCCTGCAGGAGTATCAGGTCCTCGCGTTCGATCGCCTGGATGGCGGTCAGTCCCAGGCCGGGCCAGGCGAAAACGGTTTCAACCACCACCGAATAGCCCGCCACGGCCCGGATCAGTTCCCAGCCCCCCAGGGTCACCACCGGCAGCGCCGCATTGCGCATGGCGTGCACACCCACGACCCGGTAAAACGGCAATCCCTTGGCAAAGCCGGTTTTTACATACTGCTGATTGAGCTCGTCGATCATCGAGGAGCGCACAATCATCACCAGTCGCGCCAGGGCCGGCAAGGCCATGGTGACGGCGGGCAGAATGACGTGGGCCGGCGTGGAGACCCCCGATGTCGGCAGCCAGTGTAATTGAACCGCAAACAGCACGATCAGCAGCAGCCCCATCCAGAACTGGGGAACCGACAGGCCGATCAGGCTGACAAAAACCGTTATGTGGTCGGAGAGACCCCCCGGCCGCAGGGCGGCAATGATGCCCAGGGGAATCGATAGGACGAATGCCAGGCCGATGCCGAGAAATGCCAGTTCGAGTGTCAGCGGCAGCTTTTCAAATACGATTTCCATGGCAGGCCGGTGCTGCCATAGCGAATCACCAAAATCCATTCGGGAGATATCGCCCACGAACTCCAGAAATTGAACCGCAATCGGACGGTCCAGCCCCAGCCGCTTTTCGAAGGCCGCCCGTTGTTCAAGGGTGGCTTCCATGGGCAGCATCACCTTCACGGGATCCCCAATCAGTCGGGTCACCACGAAGACGATGATCGTGACGCCGAAAATGACGACAATCCCCTGCCACAGCCGTTTGAGAAAGTAACGACCCACTGTTTTACCTGAATAAAAAAGAAATGAACTCTTGAGTTCGTGAGTTCGCAAACGCTCACGAGCTTAATGAACTCATGAGCTTACGAACGAAAACCGGTCAATTCCGGCTTGTCCGGGTCAGATGATTGAAATTTATTTGAGATGGGGGATTGGGCGCCTGGAATTTTCATGGTTTCGCCACAAGAATTCAATCCTGCATTCCCCTACTTCAATCTCATTTCCTTGACCAGGATCTTGGCATCCACCCGGGCCGGCCACTCGATCCGCTGGCTGACCCCGTAAATATCCTCGATATTGAGCAGCCAGACGAAATAGGCCTGATCGTGCGCCCGCTCGACCGCCAGGTGATAAAACGCGGCCCGCTTGATGAGGTCCGTTTCGGTTCGCGCCTTGTCGATCAGTTCCGCCAGTTGACGGTCGGTGTTGGAGGAGCCGATGCCGCCGGAGCGATAGTAGGCCGAAAAGCTCTTGTCGGCATCCAGAAGCTCATTGGAGCTGACCACGAAAATGGCGTCCGCCCGGGTCTGGCGGTCGAACAGTCGATTCAGATATTCGTTGAACTCGAAAATACGGACGGTGGTTTTAAGACCCACCGCATCCCAGAAAGCGGCCACGGCCTCGACCAGTTCCCGGTCCTTGAGCCAGCGGCCGGCGGTGCCGATCAGTTCGATCGTCGCGCCCTCCGCGCCGGCTTCTTTCAGCAATGCTTTGGCTTTGGCCGGATCGTAGGGATAGGCCTCGACATTCTGGTTGAAGCCGAAAAAAGAAGGGCTTAACAACTGGCCCCTGGCAATCTGGGCATATCCTTCGAACAAACCTTCAGCCAGAGCCTCCTTGTCGACAGCGTAATTCAACGCCTGGCGCACCCGGACGTCCTGGGTCGGTCCGCCGTCGGCATTCAGGATAATGATCGGATGCTCCAGTCCTAAAATGTGAATCTCCTGGGGCACCTGCTGGGTGAATTCCGGCAGCAGGTTGGTGATGATGTCGAATTCGCCGGCCATCAATCCGGCCAGGCGGGTGCCCGGTTCCTCGACGAATCGATATTTCGCCTTTTTTATTGGAGGCGCCGGTCCCCAATAATCCGGATTGGCCTCCAGCAAAATGTCCTGTCCCCGGTTCCAGTGGACGAACCGGTAAGGCCCGGTGCCCACCGGGTTCTCGTTGAATTTGGGGTCTTTCGAAAAGACCGGCGGAACCATTTTCATCCAGTATAGACGCGACAGCAGGATGGGGTCCGGCCCTTTGGTCGTGATTCGCAGCGTGAGATCGTCCACCGTTTGGGCGTCCTTGATGGTCTCGAAAAACGAAATCTGCTCCGAATTGAATTTAGGGTTTATAATCCGCTGGATACTGTAAACGGCGGCCTCGGCATTGAACGGCTCTCCGTTGTGAAACTGGATGCCCGGCCGCAGTTTCACCTCCCAGGTCTGCGGATCGACCAGCTCGGGCGGTTCCGACGCCAGGCCGGTGGTCAGTTTGCCGTCCGGCGTCCGCACCATGAGCGTCTCGTAAATATTGTCGGTGACCGCCCGTTCACCGCCGTCTTCGCGCAGCTGGGGATCCAGGGTTGTGGGTTCGGAGCCCAGGGCGATGGTGATGTCTCCGCCGCCAGCCGCACCAGCCGGCCCGACGCCGACAACCAGGGACAGGGCGACCCACCCTAATATATGTATTTTTTTCATTTGCGCCTCCTTGTTGTTTAGAGATGAAATGACAATGAGAAAAGACCGCTGGAAAGGAATTTTTGCAAGATCGAACTATAAAAAATTGGGATTTGTGTGTCAAGCTGAATGAATAAAGCATCCAGACCGGCTCAGGGTTCACAAAAAAATTGATTCACAGATTTGGGCAGTGAAATTTTAATTTCTTTATTTTTTGATACAAGCGGGTGCGATGAATTCCCAACAAATCGGCGGCAGCTTTTTAATCCTTTACTTTTACACCTGTTTAAGCTATTATCCATATTTTGTTACAGATCCCGCACTTAGTTTTTCCCACCGGGAAAGGAGAATCCCCGCATGGACTTTAGCATGATAAAAAGGCTGCAAATACCCAAACTGGACCTGCGCGATATTGAATGGCCGCGGTTTGATTTCAACCTGAATCACTGGCGCAAAATGCCGGAACTCAGGATCGGCGATGCCGTCGCCCGACTGCCCATTGTTCAGGGTGGAATGGGAGTTGGCATATCTCTGTCGGGGTTGTCATCCGCCGTTGCCAATGAAGGCGGTATCGGAGTGATCGCAGCCAATTCAATTGGAATGCTGGATGCCGAATACTATGCCAAACATAAAGATGCCAATGCAAAGGTCCTGAGAAGGGAAATCCACAAGGCCAGGGAGAAGACCGCAGGCCTCATCGGGGTCAACATTATGATGGCGGTTGATGATTGTCTTGATCTCATCAGAGTCGCCATCGAGGAAAAAATCGATTTTGTCTTTCTGGGAGCCGGCCTGCCGATTAAGGGTATCCCGGTTGAAGACCTCAGGGCGGCCGGGGTAAAAGTCGTTCCGATCGTAAGCTCCGCCCGGGCGGCGGGCTTGATTTTCCGGTCGTGGTCCAAGAAATATCAGGATATACCCGATGCGGTGGTTGTCGAGGGCCCCAAAGCAGGCGGTCACCTGGGATTCAAAGCCGATCAAATCGATGATCCTGATTTTGCGCTGGAACGGATACTGCCCGAAGTCGTGGCCGAGATCAAGGCTTTTGAAAGTGAATATCACAGGAAAATTCCGGTAATCGCCGCCGGCGGCATTTATACCGGCCCTGATATTCTCGAGGCGTTCAAATTGGGTGCCGGCGGCGTCCAGATGGGAACCCGCTTTGTGGCGACCCATGAATGTGACGCCGACATCAGATTCAAAGAGGCCTATGTGGCCTGTCGTGAGGAAGACATCGAGATTATTAAAAGCCCGGTGGGGATGCCCGGCCGTGCCATCAGAAACGGATTTCTACAAAATGCCGCCGCGGGCAAAAAGACGACCGTCCGGTGTGCCTGGAGATGCCTCAAAAGCTGCGATATCAAAAACGCCCGCTATTGCATCTCACTGGCGCTTGACAATGCCCGCCGTGGGATTCTGGACAGGGGCTTTGCCTTTGCCGGCAGCAATGCTTATCGGGTAGACAAAATCGTCTCGGTCAAAGAATTGCTCCGGGAGCTGACCGATCAATACGAGCATGCGGAAGAAAAAAGCGCGTATAAACTGAGGGCTGAATACGAAAAAACGCTTGAAAAACTGGTCTCTCTCAAGCAAGAATATGTCATCGCCTTGAAAAAAGGGTTGGGTTCGCTCAAAGACGAATATGAACGGGATATCGAGAAAGGGGCTGTCCTGTTTCGTGAAGAATATTTAAAGACCTTGGACAAAATCAACTCGCTCAAAACCGAATACCAGCATATAGTTGACCGCGCCAACTTGTTAAGAGCCGAACTTGTCGAACTTTTCGAACGATATTCACCCCAATGTTGCTAAGGGCTCACTCAAAACAATCTGACAACCAATATTTAGAAAAGCCTTTTCTCGTACCACTCGCTTCGCGAATATATTTCAAAACCCACGGATTGGTAAAGCCTGAGAACCGCCGCTTCTTCTCCATCTGCGGTCAACCGTACGAGGGTGACGCCGTTGCGCTTCAGATGCCACAAACCTGCCAGCAAAACGTTACGGCCGATCCCTCTCCTGCGGAAATCGGGATCTACGCCCAGCATGTGGATCACGCCTTGCATGCCGTCCGCCGTCCGGTCATCTTCCTTCAGCAACTGAGTCCAGCAATAACCGATGGGTCTACCGTTCACCTCAGCTAAAATGATATTTTCAGCGGAGCATCCCAAGCCGGTACGATAGGCAATTTCATCCGTGGTGTTGGGATTGAACCCCCACGAGTCGGCAAACGCTCGATTTTGGATTTTCGCTAATCTATCGGCTTCAGCCGGATCGAAATGGCGGATTATATAGCCGATTGGGTCGGCAGTCGGCAGCCGCCCCCGGCCGAGATCCAACTTCATTTCCATGAATCGACGGATGAATTTAAAGCCCAGACGCGATGCGCAGGTTTTAGCCGTAAGGTTGCTTTCAGGGATGCAGACCTGCACCACCCGGGAGTGCTCATTTTCCGCATGCACAACGGCTTCACGCACCAGGGCACTCGCAACGCCTCGTTTTCTATGCCGCGGATGGACCATGCAGTCCAGAATAGCGCGTTGGATCCCTTGTTCCAGAAAAACACGGGTGGAACCGATGATGCCGTTGCTGCTCTCTGCGATAAACAAATCCGTTTCCGGATGAAAGCTCGGATGTCCCAGGGCCTCCGCCAGCCGATTTCCGGATACCGGCCTTGCCTTTCCATCGAATCCAGCGGCCTCGCTGTGCAATTGAACATAACCGTCAAAATCCGCCGGACGATAGTTTCTGATTGTAAACGAAGTTTCACGTATCATCACGACCACAGCACATCGCCGTAAAGAGTGGGATCGAGACCGCCGTCGGAAAAAGTCTTGAAAGCCTGTTTCTCTTTACCCACGACCGTCGAACTTCCATGACCGGGAAAAACCCGGGTGTCTTCCGGCAGCGTGAAAATCTTGTTCTGCAGGGATTCGACAATCCGTCTGAAATTGCCGGGCGACCCGGTTTTCCCGGGTCCGTTGGGAAAAAGGGTATCGCCGGCGATCAGGTAGCTTCCGATCAGAAAACACAAGCTGCCCGGCGTATGCCCGGGGGTGTGCAAAACTTTAACCCGCAGGTCTCCGCTGTTGATTTCATCCCCGTCATTCAGCAGCAGGTCCGGTTTCAGCGGCAAATTTGCGGCATCATCACGGTGGGCGGCGATCGGAACGTTCAGGGCGGATTTCACTTCGGCCAGGGCGCCGGTGTGGTCCATATGGCTGTGGGTCATCAGAATGTATTTCGGATCCGTTCCCTTGAGCTGGGCCAGTATTTCGTCCGCCCGGGCCGGGGCGTCCACCAGCACACTGCTTCCCGTGCGCCGGCAAAACAGGATGTAAGCATTGGTGCCATAAGGACCCAATTCCAGCCTTTCAATCCGGATGCCGTCTTCTTCCACGATATTTGCCATCTTTATACCTCCCAATTATCCCCGGACACGCCGGGAAATGGTGACAGGGGCATAAGCCCTACAGGACTTATCAGGCCGATATCCAATTGGTTCTACCGTAACTATCATTCATATTTCTCGATTGTCAAACCCTTCGGCTGAGCCGGAAGGTTGGGTTCAAGGATTCAAGGGTTCCAGGGGGTCAAGTGAAAAGACCGGTCAGGCTTTTCCTTGAATCCTTGAAACCTCGCCCCTTTGTATCCTTGCCCATCATCAAACGTCAAACGAATGTCTTCGCCTGAAGGCCGGGATTTTTCTCCCATCCCCCGAGCGGGACAATAAGGTCGTTCCCTCGTTAACGCTCCCAAATTGCCAATATTCCATTATTGCCATATCGAGAACTCAGCTTGTACACGAGCCGGCGCCAAGTTCCAATTGACACTCTCATGATTTATCCGCATATTTGTCACGATCGTTCAGAGCTTAAATGAAATTAAGGATAATTTATTTCGCGCAAAGCTCGCACCGCGAATGATTTAATAAATAGAAATTGCGGGAATTTTGGTGCGGCGGACTACCTGTTTACCAGATTGCCATAATCGATTTATGCATTATTATTCCAATAATGTACTCCCGGGTGCCGGACATTCGCGCCCTGCCGCTGTTATGAATGTGTCGCCTCATTTCGTTCGACGCAGTTACGCGTCGATAAAACGGATCCGCTACTGACCCGTACAGGATAGGGAATGCTGCCTGAAAAAGGAAAAATCGTTCTCATGGGCTCCGGCGAGCTGACCGCAACCATGGTTGAGGTTCACAAAGCCCTTCTGGACCAGTTGCCGGGATCACCGCAGGCGGCTTTTCTGGATACACCGGCCGGCTTCCAGCTCAATGTGGATCAGATATCCCGCAAGGCAATGGAATATTTCCAGATTCGGGTCCGACATCCCCTATCGACGGCTTCGTATAAATCCCGGGAGACGACAACGGGTTTGGAAGCCCGGCAGGCCTTTCAAATATTGCGTAACTCGGACTATATTCTCATCGGGCCGGGCAGCCCGACGTATGCGGTCCGCCAATGGCTGGGATCTCCGATCCCGGATATTTTGAGCCAATGCATCGCAAAAGGCGGCTGCCTCGTCACCGCCAGCGCCGCTTCCCTGACTGTCGGCCGTTTCACCCTGCCGGTGTATGAAATCTATAAGGTCGGTCAGGATCTGCACTGGATCGAGGGCCTGAATATCCTTGGGCAGTTCGGCCTCGATCTAGTGGCGATCCCCCATTGGAACAATGCCGAAGGCGGTACCCACGATACCCGCTTTTGTTTCATGGGCGAGACGCGTTTCCGCAAACTCGAAGCCCTTCTTCCGCCGAGTGTTCACGTGCTGGGTCTGGATGAGCACACAGCCTGTATTCTGGACTTCGAAAGCGGGCAGGCTCACATCCGGGGGCTCGGGCGGGTCACCCTGAGGACCCCAAACGGTGAACTGTCTTTCAGTTCGGGTGACCGTCCGGCGCTGGACTTGCTGAGCGGAACCATGTCCACCGTTAAGCGATCGGTTTCGCCGGAGGTTGCGGCGTCCCGGGAAAACCTGGGACCCGGCCGGGATGCGTTCTGGAATGTTATTCATGAGCTTGAAGATAATTTTCAAAAAGGTCTCGAAGAACATCACCCTCAAGCGACCACCAACGCATTGCTGGAGCTGGACCGTGTCATCTGGCAGGCCCAGCGGGATCTGGAAAGTGAAGAGTTTATCAGCCAGGGCCGCGAGACGTTTCGTGATCTCATCGTCCTGATGGGCACTGCGCTGGCCTCGTCAGCCGGTAACCGGACCGAGTGCCTGGCTCCGTTGGTGGAAGCCCTGCTCGAATTACGGCAGACTTTCAGGGTCAACCAACACTGGGTCGAGGCCGACGCGATCCGTGATACCCTGCGGTCGGCCAATATCACTGTCCAGGATGCCGAACACGGTTCGCAGTGGCGGCTGGAAAGATAGGGATCCGGTTTTCATCCCGGCCCCCATGGCTTGGAGCTTAATTCGAATGATAATTGGCATGGATAAGTCATACACGGTTGAATCCGTGACATGGGACGGAATTTTCGATCGGTGGCAGGCGGCGGACAGCCGGCTGCGATGGAACTGTCTGTTTATGCTGCCGGTATGGTTGAAACCCTGGTGGGACAATTTTGGCGGCGGCGCGGTCGAACTTCTTTCCGTTTGCCGTGGAGCGCGCACCATCGGAATTGCGCCCCTTCGGCGCGAAAACGATAGGGTAATGCTTCTGGGCAATGAAGATGTGTGCGACAGTCTGGACTTTATCGTCGCCCGGGACGCATCCGCAGAATTCTACCGCGCCCTGATAGAATATCTGAGAAAAAACGGCGTGCAACGCATGGAACTGGCGCCGGTTCGGCCGGATTCCTCGGTCATGACGGAGCTGCTGCCCCTGGCCGCCAAAACCGACTGCAGGGTCACCTGCCGGGACAGCGACGTCTCATTCGAAATGACCTTGCCGTCGAGTTGGGAGGACTACCTGAAGGTGCTGACCGGCAAAGAAAGGCATGAGATCCGGCGCAAGCTCCGGCGCCTGCGCGAAGCCGGCGAGGTAACCTATCGGGCGGTGGAAAATGTTTCCGCAGTGAAAACGGAAATGAAAACCTTTCTGGCGCTGTTCAAAGCCAACCGAACCGATAAAGCCGGATTTATGAATACCCGGATGGAATCGTTTTTCACCGCGTTGGCCGAACGGCTGGCCGAGGCCCGGATATTGAAGCTGTTTTTTCTGGACCTCGACGGAAAGCCGGTCGCATCGGCCATGTGCTTTGACTATCGCTCGGCAAGGTACCTGTACAACAACGGTTATGACCATGATTTCAGTTCGTTGGGTGTCGGTTTGCTCTGCAAGGTGCTTAGCATCAAAGAAAGCATTCAATCTGGCCAAGCCACGTACGACTTTCTCAAAGGCACCGAAACATATAAAAAACGATTGGGAGGGCGGCCGGTACAACTCCGCCGGTGCGTGATCGAGCTTTAATGGGAATCACGGATTGACAATTTAGAGACAGGGGGATGGAGGGATTCCCGAAAACCGATGGACGATGGACGACCGCTGCGCTCGGATGAGGGAAGAGGGAGGAAAAGAAGGTTGGAAGCTTAGAAAGGTGAGAAGATTGGAGAAGCAGGATTGAGGGGTAAGAATTATGGGATATGGATTGTGATTTTAGCCAGGCCTTCCTTTTGCAGCTTAACTCCTAATCTATAATCCTTTCCCCGTAATCCTTAATCCTTTTTTGCCTCCAGCCTCAATCCTCAAGCGTAGCGCTTCTAAAACGCCGACGGCTTCACGCAGAGTGCGCCTCCCACGGCCAAACGGGCTCACCGGCCAACGGGCTCAACCATCAACACGAATACGCAGGGATGCTAAGGTGGACAAGAAACAGTTGAAAATTGCGATGCTCAGCATTCACTCGAATCCGATCGGTGAATTGGGGACCAATGATACCGGCGGCATGAGCGTCTACATTCGGGAGCTGGCCCATGAACTTGGAAGACATGGACATTGGATTGATATTTATACTCGGTTAAATGACGGCGGTCACCGGCCGGTGATCCCGCTTTTCAAGAATGTTCGGCTGATTCATGTCAACACACCCCATGTCGGCAATCTTTCCAGAATGGCGTTTTATCCGCATTTGATGGATTTCTTCCGCTCAATGGAAGAATTCAAATCCCGTATGGGTATCGATTATGATGTTATTCACAGCCATTACTGGCTGTCCGGTCAGTTGGGTATCTGGGCCCAACAATTTTGGAATCGACCGCATGTCACGATGCTGCATACCCTTGCTGAAGTGAAAAACCGCACCGGCGCACGCCCGCTGGAACCCGAACTCCGCATTGACGCCGAAAGGCAACTCATCGCTACCTGCGACCGGGTGATAGCCCCCACTGAACGTGAAAAAGACAACCTGATCCATTACTACGGAGCCCGGACACAAAATATCGGCGTCGTTCCATGCGGGGTCAATCTGGACCTGTTTCGTCCCGGTCAACAGCAGGCAGCCCGCACGAAACTGGGTTTTAACAGAGATGACGTGATCCTGCTCTCTGTGGCGCGGTTCGACCCTCTCAAGGGAATTGACAAACTTCTGGAAGCCATGAGCCTGCTGCGCAGCCATGAACATCTTCGTCTGGTCATTGTCGGTGGTGATGGCGATGACGCTCCCGAATCCCGCTTCCTGAAAAAGAAGGCGGTAAAGTTCGGGGTTGACAACCGGGTAACGTTTGCGGGGCGCATCGCCCAACAAAATTTACCCTTTTATTATGCGGCAGCGGATGCCCTGGTGATCGCCTCCTGTTACGAGAGCTTTGGTCTGGTGGGACTCGAAGCACTGGCTTGCGGCCGACCGGTGGTTTCCACTCCGGTGGGTGCCATGGAAAGCTTGATAAATACTAGCGGAGCGGGATATGTCGCCCCCAATGCCTCGCCCGAAGCGCTGGCCGGGGGAATCCGGAGGATTTTAACCGGATCCGGAATGCCGACAGCCGATGCGATTCGTCGCTCCATTATCGGCTATGGCTGGTCCAAGGTAGCCGCGGAAGTAATCGTGGAATATGAAACTGCAATCCATCAATGCGCTTTGGAAGATGAACATCCGCTATCTGCGAGGGCATCATGCGGATGAATCCAGGGATCTCTCAATGGTTTTATAAATTCCAAAAATGACGATCTCGCAAAAACACCAAACACAAAATTGTAAACACATGATGAATTCCACTTTTTACGAATTCATCAAAAAATAAAGGCCAACAAATCTCAAATCACCATATTCAAATTCAAAACAAATCTTTAATTATGGAAGGCTTCTGTGACAAGTTGTGATGTGATGATTCTTGCCGCCCACCCGGATGACGCAGAGTTCGGTGCCGCCGGCACGGTGGCGCGCTGGGCAAGTGAAGGCAGATCGGTGGTGTATGTTATCTGCACAAATGGAGACAAGGGTTCCGGGGACCGCACCCTGACCCCGACGCAGATCTCAGTCTTGCGCAAGGCGGAACAAAGGGCTGCCGCCGCATCCCTGGGAGTCCGCGAAGTTGTCTTTCTGGATTATCCCGACCAGGGTTTGGAAGAAACATCTGAATTCCGAAAGCGTATCGTACGGTTGATCAGAATCTTTCGGCCCAGGATTCTGGTCACCTCCGATCCTTATCGCCGCTATCTCTGGCATCGTGACCATCGCATTCTGGGTCAAACAGCCATGGACGCCGTATTTCCGTATGCCAGGGATCATCTGGCTTACCCGGATCTGCTTCAGGAAGGACTGGAGCCTCACAAAGTGGAGGAGATCCTTTTCTGGGCGGCCGAAGACATCAACTACCGTTCCGATATTACCGCCACCTACCACCGCAAAATTGCGGCCCTGCGTTGCCATAAGAGCCAGATGAAAGCGTACGACGCCTCGGACCCGTTCGGTTGGCTGAAAAAACGCTGCCGCGATATGGCCATGGGCGAAAGCTATGAACTGGCCGAAGGGTTTCACAAAGTTGAATTGCCGCCCTAGACGCTTAACCCAGCGACATCGACAGGTAATCGTCGATAGGTCCGGGCGATTCGAAGTTTCAGGTGTCAGCATCGCCGTTGGCACCTATCAGTCATTTTTCGAGAAAAAGGGCTACAAACTACGCAGATCCATATGAGCTATCAAGCATCAAAAGTGCTCATTTCCTGAAACCTAAAAACTTTTTACCGTCTGGTGTTGATACATGCGTTTGCCATACTCACACTTGCATGGAGGAACCATCGATGAAAACGACTGAGATCCAACCGGCCGAGGGGAAACTCGGGGTATTGACACCCGGAATGGGCGCCGTGTCGACCACATTCGTAGCGGGCGTATATGCTGTTCGTAAAGGCTTGGGGAAACCCATCGGCTCCCTGACGCAAATGGGCACGATCAGACTCGGTAAACGCACGGACAAGCGCATCCCCTTGATAAAGGAATTTGTGCCCCTCGCCGGTCTCGATGACCTCGTGTTCGGAGGCTGGGATGTATTCGAGGACGATATGTACACGGCGGCCCAGAAGGCGGGCGTCCTGGAAAATTCTATTCTGGAGGGCATCCGCTCCGAGTTGGAAGCTGTCAGACCGATGCCGGCCGTCTTCGATCAGGATTATGTCAAGCGGCTCAATGGGCCCAATGTCAAAAAAGGCGACACCAAAATGGATCTGGCCGATCAGCTTCGCCGGGATTTGCAGGATTTCAAGGCGCATCACCGGCTGAATCGGATGGTGATGATCTGGTGCGGCAGCACGGAAATGTACATCGAACCGGGGCCGGTACACGCCTCCCTCGACGCATTTGAAAAAGGGTTGCAGGATAACGATCCTGCCATTTCACCGAGCATGATCTATGCCTATGCCGCCCTTCGCGAGGGTGTCCCCTTCGGTAATGGTGCCCCCAATTTGACGGTGGACACACCGGCCCTGCTCGAGCTTGCAAAGCAAAACAGGGTACCTGTCAGCGGCAAGGATTTCAAAACCGGCCAGACCATGATGAAGACGGTTCTCGCGCCTGCCTTTAAAGCCCGGATGCTGGGCGTTGCCGGATGGTTTTCCACCAATATACTCGGCAACCGCGACGGTGAGGTTCTGGACGAGCCCACGTCCTTCAAATCCAAGGAAGTCAGTAAGCTGGGCGTCCTGGAATACATTCTGCAGCCGCAACTGTATCCGGATCTCTATCGGGATTTTTATCATAAAGTCAGGATTAATTATTATCCGCCCCGGGGGGACAACAAAGAAGGCTGGGACAATATCGATATTTTCGGATGGCTGGGATACCCGATGCAGGTCAAGGTGGACTTTCTCTGCCGGGACAGCATCCTGGCGGCTCCGCTTGTACTGGATCTGGCGCTGTTCATGGATCTGTCCGCCCGCGCCGGTATGAGCGGCATTCAGGAATGGCTTTCCTTTTATTATAAGAGCCCGATGGTCGCTGAAAAGCTGTATCCCGAACATGATTTGTTTATCCAGCTGAAAAAGCTGAAAAATACCCTTCGCCATTTAAAAGGCGAGGAGTTGATCACTCACCTCGGACTTGAATATTACGATTACGATTGACCCCCAGCAATTTCAGACAGCACTCCGCCCCGGACAGACCCTAACGTTGCAACATTGGGGTAAGCCGTAAATCTTCGACTGCCGGCGCAGCGTGGTCCTTGCAGGATCTTCCACACTCTCCCTGCTTTGCCGGTGTTCGTGCGCTGATTCTACATGCTCTCTAATTCGAATCCTCACCATCTTGGTCTGAAAAACAAAATGGTAAAGTTATCCGCATATCAGCCGATTAGCTACATAATCAGCCGAGAAGATTTCTACCCGATCGAAGCGGTGCTTTGAAAGTTTTTATTGAAATTTTCAGGCAGTTTCCATTTTTTTAGGAATCTATTTCTACCAAGGGTTTCCGGCCTTGCGGCCTCAACTATTGCAGATGCGATTTAAACTGTTCACTTATTACCTGGGTCTTCTGAAAAACAGAATTTTTCCCTGCCGCACAGCGTATCAGGACAATGTTCGCTACTACCAGGAATATATCCTGCAGTCCATTCTGAGCTCGGCGGTTTTGCTGGGTTTTTTGGTTCTCGTCCCCACCGTGGTCGTCTATTTCCGCGAAGAACGCTGGCAACTGATTGCCATTGATTTAGTCGCATTTTCCACGGGCATTTGCCTGCTTTTCTGCCGCTCCCTGAAATACGAGATCCGGATTGGAAGCACGCTGTCTATCTGTTATCTGCTGGGATTGGGAATCATTCTCAAGCTTGGTTTTCTCAGCGGTGGCCCTGCCTGGCTGTTTTTATTCGTGGTGTTGACCTCCCTTTTTCTGGGACTCAGGATATCGTTCATCGCACTGGCTGCAAACGGAGCCACCCTGTTCATCATTGGCTGGCTGATGCACACCTCCCGCCTGAATACCGATTATGCCTTATTCCCCAGCGCCGAGCGTGCGATCGTCTCCGGGGTCAATTTTTTGATACTCAATGGCATCAGCGCGGTGTCGATCTATATCATGACCGCCGGTCTTCGGGAAATGGCCCACAGCGAGAAAGTATACTGGATCTTTCCAAGGTTGAAGCCGGCAAAATGGAATTGATGCCGGCGGACCTCGATCCGCGCCGGATCTTCGAAAATGGATTGAATATGGTCCGGGAAAAGGCTCTGGCTCACAATATCCGGCTCAGCGCCCAATTCAGGGATCTTCCGGCCACGATCCGGGCGGATGAACGCAAACTCAAGCAGATCATGTACAATCTGCTTTCCAATGCCGTCAAGTTTACACCGGACGGCGGACGAATCGAACTGACTGCCGCCCGGTTCGAGGCGGCCCGGGACCGGTGTGTGACCGGCAGCGGCAAAATATTTGTGCTGGACGGCGAGCAGGGCGCTTCCAACGGTGAGGATAGTGAGTTTGTCGAGGTAGCCGTTTCGGATTCGGGGATCGGTATCGCCCAAAAAGACCTCGAAATAATCTTCAATCCCTTTGAGCAGGTTGAAAGCACATCCAATCGCAGGTTTCCGGGGACCGGATTGGGATTGTCCCTGACCCGACGGCTGGTTGAATTGCACGGCGGAAAGATATGGGCTGAAAGCACGGGAAGGAGTCAAGGAAGCCGGTTTTGTTTTGTCATTCCGGCCTGAGCTAGAAAATTTTCAAATTCCCGGCCTGTGCGCTTGTATGAAACTTCGAATCTGTGAAAGGAATTCTGCCATTTTATCACCCTCACCCGGCCTCTCCCGTCAAGGGAGAGGAGTCCACTTCCCTCCCCCGGCGGGAGGGATCGAGGGAGGGGGTAAAATGAAGTCAATCCTTTTAAAAAAAAGTTTCTGTTCTTGATTAGTCGGGCTACCCTTTAGCCCGTGGCTCCTGCTTATGTGAAACTTCAAGAGCGACCCGCAGAATATCGAATAGCGAATCATGAATTTCGAAGGGTGGAATCGCTGCGCTCTGGCCTTTAAAATAGAATCGACAACATACCTTCCTTCGACATTCGATATTCTGCGGGTCGATATTCGACATTCTCTTTTTTTTATAAGTTTCTTTCCTTGATCAACGGGCTGTTTTTTTAGCCAGCGGCCCCGGCTCGTATGAACTACCCATTTCGCCTTCTCAGAAAACGATTCCGGAGCATGCGACACCCTTCATCGTCACTCCGGCATGGGTTTTGGCATGGAATCGACTGGAAATGACGTTTATTCCAATTAGATTTGCCGTCTCATGGAAGCTACTTTGAACTCTGAAGATAATTGCGAGGATACTTTATCCCTGCCGGGCCGGTGGTTCCAACGGCAGGGTGAACTGAAAGGTGGCCCCCTGCCCTTCTCCGGCGCTGTCCACCCAAATCCTGCCGCCGTGAGCCTCGACGGCCATTTTGCAGAATGTCAGCCCCAGCCCGCTCGTTCCGACGTTGACGCCGTCTTTTTTGAGATGCACCTGTTCGAATTTATCGAACACCTTTCGGTGGTATTCCGGTGCGAGTCCATTGCCGGTATCTATTACGCGCAGTCTGATCATATTCTGACCTTGCGCGGCATCTGTTTTAATATCCACATGACCGCCCGGGGGGGTGTGTCGGATAGCATTGTTGACCAGATTTGTCAGAACCCGTTTAATAAGATTTCTGTCCACAGCGGCCAGGCACGGTGCGGCCGATCCATCGCCGGATAGAAGTATCTGATTTTCCGCGGCTTTGATATCCAACAGTTTCAGAACTTCCTTGCTCAGAGCGGTGATATCGGTTTGTCTGAGGTCGGGAGTCAGTTTACTCTCCTCCATTTTTTGGATATCGAGCATGCTTTGGATCATGTCAACTAAATCCTGGCAGTAGACGAGACAGCGCGTCAGACGTTCGAGCTGTCCTGGGGTAAGCGCCGGCTTTTCGCGTAAAAACAACTCGATGTTTCCGATTATGACGGAAAGGGGGTTGTTCAGATCATGAATGATCATATGCGTCAAGCCCGCTTTGATTTTCTCCAGCTCGAGCAGCTTCTCGTTTTTGTGGGCGATTTCCCGGTTGCGGGCCAGCAATTCATCGTGATAGGCCTTGATACGCAAAAGTGATTTTACCCTGATTTTCAGTTCTGTATGGCCCACCGGCTTGGTCAGAAAATCATCGGCACCGGCTTCCAGGGCTTTCAGGCGATGCTCTGTTTCGTTCAAGGCGGTGACCATGACCACCGGAATGATCCTGGTTTCCTCTTGCTGTTTGAGATGGCGACAGACTTCGAAGCCATCGATTCCGGGCATCATCACATCCAGCAGAATCAGGTCCGGGCTGACTTCAGGTACCGTTTTAAGCGCCTGCTCGCCGCTGAGGCAGTCAAATGTCTGATAATTTTCGGACATCAGCATGGCGTTGAGAAGTCTGATGTTTTTGGCGTCATCGTCGACGATGAGTATTTTGGGTTGGTTCATTTAGGATGTTCTCCCAGGCCGGCCGTCAAACCGGGCGACAAGCCGTCAGGTGCCTCCCCCCGCTGGGCGACGACGTTATTACTCCCGTGCCGGATCGAGTCGAATGGTCACCTTCGGGCCGGAGCTAAATAGCCAGCCAGAATATCCAGAAATTTACGGGTGTCGATGGGTTTGGAGATATAGCCGGTGCAACCCGCTTCCGTGGCCTTCTGCTCATCGCCCTGCATTGCATAGGAAGTCAGCGCCACCACCGGTACTTCGGTCAATTGGGGATCCTCCCTGATAATCCGGGTGGCGTGCAACCCATCCATACCGGGAAGCTGAATGTCCATCAAGATCAGATCCGGCCTGTGCTCGCGGGCCAGCTGAATACCGCTTTCAGCGTCGCGCGCTTCGAAGGTATCATATTGCCCCAGCTGCAGCATACTCCTGACCAGCTTCATATTCAACTCGTTGTCTTCAATAATTAAAATGGATTTGTTTTGCATTCTTTACCTTGTCCAGCCTCTTCAATTTTTACTTTCGTGGATGGGCACTAGGCTAACATCTCGTTTAGACAAGCTACGACATGCCCGTCGATTTTACCTTCTTCGGCCTGCCCGTGCAGGATCTCAAATGTTTTTTCCTTTCCCAACCCCTTGCGGTAAGGGCGGTCGGTAATCAAGGCGTCATAAATGTCAACCACGGCCATTATCCGGGTAATCATCGGGATCTGCTCCCCCTTCAGACCATCGGGATATCCCGAACCGTCCAGCTTTTCATGATGGTGGCGGATGATGCCCAACGCCGAACCCAGCGTCTTCTTCAGCGGCATGCATATTTTGTAACCCGCTTCGGCGTGACTTTGCATTATTTTCCATTCGTCCGGGTCCAGGGCGCCCGGCTTGTTCAAGATAGCTTCTGGAATCCTGATCTTGCCGACATCGTGCAGGGCACCTCCATATCGCAGTGCCTCGATTTCATCTTCAGACAGCGCCAATTTTTCGCCCACCGCCACAGCCAGGCCGGCCACCCGGTCGACATGTCCCTGAGTATAGGCATCCTTGGCCTCAACGGCATTTGCCATTGAAAAAAGTATGTCCTGAATACTGACGAATCTGCTGTTGAGTTTTTTGAGTCTGACCAGGGATTGGGTCCGGGCCAGAAGTTCCAGCTTATTGACCGGTTTGGAAAGAAAGTCGTCGGCACCGGCTTCGATGGCCTTGACCTTATCTTCAATATCATCCAGGGCCGTGACCATGACCACCGGAATGAGCCGGGTTTCCTCTCTATCCTTAATCCGTCGGCAGACTTCATAGCCGCTCATCTCCGGCATCATGATATCCAGCAGGACGAGATCGACGTCCAGTTTGTCCAGCGCGCAAAGCGCTTCCGAACCGCTGTAAGTCTTTATGACCTCATAACCTATGGGAAGCAGAAGGGCTTCGAGGAGTTTGACATTGCGCGGGTCATCGTCGACCACCAGGATCCGCGCCTTTTTGTGACCACCGGCTGCGATGTCGGTTTGCGTCATGCAGATCCTGTTTTTCCCTTTTATTTTCGCCTGGAGCAGCGCTTCGTCGGCTTTTTGCAGCAGTACCTGGGCATGGCCCGAGTCTACCGGATAGGATGCAAGACCGGCGCTGATGGTCAACGGCCCGCCCGGCAGAGCTTCAACCGCGGCCCGGATTCTTTCCAGAGGCTCTGCGGCGTTGCGGATATCCGCCTGGACGAACAGGACGGCCACTACGTCGCCTGAAAACCTGGCCGCCACATCCGACTCCCGTATGTTTTCCGAAATGATGTCCGCGATCTGTCTCAGTTTGACATCTCCCGCTGCCGTACCGTGCCGCTGGTTGTAAAAGGAAAAGCCATCCACACCGACCAGGGCGATGGAAAACGGACCGCCATATCTTTCGGACCGTTTGACTTCCCGGTCCAGCAGGAAATGGAAAAAACCATGGTTGAGAAGCCCGGTAAGGCTGTCATCGACTGGTGCGCCGGTAGCATTTTCATATTCTGTCATTAATTCGGTGTGCAATTGATTCTCCCTGTAGAGACGGAAGTTGTAGGTTTAAATCGCTGGCGATACGAAGCGCAATTAGGCGTGAAATCAAAATTCAACTAAACGAAAAACGCTGCTTTCCTCTTTATTAATATCATCATGTTCCCCAAAATCTTTAGAAGCTATCTCAAAAAATATTTTGCCCCCAATCCCGGTGTTGGCGCCGCAATTAAAATCCTCAACCTGCTTTAAGTATGCCTGCGAATTAAATCGGGTCCCCGCCTGGATCTTGAACCAAAACGTTTTGCCTTGAGAGCGTTGCTAGGTTTCGGGCTGTTTCACCGGCAAAATAAAGTGAAAAGAGGAGCCGCGTCCTTCCCCGGAGCTTTCAGCCCAAATTTCGCCGGCGTGCAGTTCAATGAACCTTTTGCTCAGGGAAAGCCCCAGGCCGGTACCCTGATACCGGCGGGTGGCAGTCTGGTCCACCTGTTCGAAAGGGTTGAAAATACGCGCCAGATTATCCGGACCGATCCCGATGCCGGTATCGCGGACGCTGACTTTTACCCTTTCAACCCCGGACTTGCGATTAATCTCGTCATTCGCATTCTTTAACACACAGGTTTCCGCCGTGATCGAGACATTACCGCCGGCGGGTGTAAACTTCACGGCATTGGACAAAAGATTATACATCACCTGATTGATTTTTCGTTCGTCCGCCGTAATCTTGTCCGGTATACCGATCAGCTCCAGTTTGAACTGAATTTCATGGGTGATCGTCTTTTCTTTAACCATCGCGAGGCTGCTCGACAGGAGCGATTTTAAATCGACTTCCGACAGTTGCAGCTCCAGTTTACCGGAGTCTATTTTTGCAAGATCCAGAATGTCATTGATAAGGGAAAGCAGATGTTTGCTGCTGCGATGAACATCGCTGAGATATTCCTCCTGCAGTTCGTTGAGCTCACCAAAATTTTTATCCAACACCAGCTCTGTAAATCCGAGGATATGATTCAGCGGCGTTCTCAATTCGTGACTCATATTGGCCAGAAATTCGGTTTTGGCGTTGCTTGCGATCTCCGCGGCGATTTTGGCCTCGCGGGTTGCCTCCTGTGCCCGCCTCCTTTCCTCGATCTCCTGCCGCAGAAGGGTGTTGGCTGCAAGAATGTCAGTGGTTCGCTCACGAACTCTCTTTTCGAGCCGGTCATTGGCCCTTTGCAGGGTGACTTCCGCAAGCTTTAATTTCTCTTTCTGGGTTTCAACGGTTGTGAAGGCTCGCGAAAAATTAAGCGAAAGCAGATAGGCCTGGGAAAAAATAAATACGAAAAGACCGAACTGAACCAGGTAGCCGGTCTGGAGAATGTTATTGGCATACAGAATGTCGTTGACGGAAAACAGGAACAATACCAGAAAACCGGCCAGAAAGATGAGCGCCCTGCTGTCTTTTTTAATGGAAGCGGCCACCAGCGCTACCAGGGGGATGATGAAGATCGTCACCGAGAATATCTGGTAAGCGGGCAGCATCCGGGAAAAAATTTTCACCGGCAACAGGATAACCGCACCGCAGAAGGCCAGGCTGACGATATCGCTCACAAAACACACGGCCCGGTCATACCGGTGGGCAAAAAGCGAGTAGATATATCGGATGAAGACCGGGACCGCCAGGTAAAACGTCAGGTATTCGAGTTTGATGACGATCTCATAGGGGATTCGAGGTATCAGCTCGAGAAGATAACGATCGTCGGTGTTCAGGATCCGCAAGGCGATGATCAGGCAAAAAAGACCGAAAAGCAGGGAGGATCTGTCTTTTCTTCTCATGGAATACAGACCCAGATGATAGAGGGCCATGATAAGGATGCTGCCGAACAGAAAAAAGTCATACGCGATGTGCAGCCCCCGGTGGTGTTGCAGCTGCTTGGGGGTTCCCAGCACAATCGGCCCCCAAACGCCTCCGAGTCTGTGGGAAAAATTGGATACCTGCAGAATTATGTCCAGCATATTTTCACTGGCTTTAAATTCAACGATGACCGGGCGGGAGGTGGGCTTGGCGGCATCCTCGGTTTTTCCGACGATACCGCCCGAAGAAATCTTGCGGCCGTTGACAAACAGATTGAACGAAGTGCCGATTCCGGTAATGTTGACCGCCAAATCGGTCGCCTGCCCATTCAGCAAAACCGTGAGACGGTAAGTGGCAAATCCGTCGCTCGGTATCCTTCGACCCTGAAATTGCTGACCGCTCCAGGCCTGAGGAACCTGGATGAACCCGGTTCTCCATGAAGCGGGAGGATGCGGCAAATCCCGCGGATCGAGCAGCCGCTGCCAGTAGAATTCGTATTCACCGGAAAGCGTGAAGGGTCCGTCACGGCTCAGGTCCCAATCGCTAAGGTCGATGACACCCCGGACGGCCGCGGTGGGATGGGTGCTGTCGGGCTGCTGTCGGCAGGCAGCAAGGCACAGGAGAATAATTACGAGAAAATATGCTGGTTTCTTGGGTATCAAAGTTATTGACGCATTTTTTTCCCGATGACAATGACATCGGAGCTATTCCGAGACAGCATGGTCGGTCTGAATATATTGAAAGTTACCAAATTACAAACAAATATCTGGATACATCCAGTGATATTGGCAGATTTCCCCCAGACTTTAGGTCCTAATCTTTTCTCGCGGAAAGACGATAATAAACTTTGTGTGTCCGCCCGCTGGCTTCCAAATTGGATCCGGCCTTGGATTTCACTCCGATTGCAGGGCAGTCGGCCGGGACAGCCGCGTTGGCTTCTTGAGGCGGCGGTGGGTTTGTTCCATCAATTTTTAGTAAAAGGGAAAAAAGAATGAAAAAAAGCATTTTTCTGGCGGTCTCGATTATTTTGATGGCAGCGACCGCCGCTCTGGCAATGGAGCGTTTCGACATCGTGACAACCGAACAGATGAAGCAATTGCTGGATGACCGGACCGCCGGCAGAACGGATTTTGTCCTCGTAAACAGCCTGGACGAGATCATTTTCAGAACTGCTTCCATTCCGGGCTCCGTAAACGTGCCTTGGTATTGCGCCGAAAAGGTCGGCGATCGTATCGGAGATCCGAAAGACAGGCTGGTTATTACCTACTGAATGGGCTACCGGTGAGTATTCGCCTACAAGACGGCAGTTGCCGTCAAAAAGCTTGGCTACAGCAATATTAAAATTTACAACGGCGGAATCAAAGATTGGAAAAAATCCGGCTATACACTCGATGTGATCGAACCGCTGCCCGCCACCGAGAGTCAATTTATCGCGGCTGACGTTTTGCTGCAAAAAATCCGGCAGGCAGAACCCGGCGACTGCCGGGATACGCAGGGTCGCCCGCTTCTGACGCTGCTGGATTTGCGGACCGAACATTTTTTAGATCTCGACAAGCCGTTGCACTATATCAAAAGCAATTGCAACACCATCCACCACCTCTTCGACGAGCTGACGGACGCCGAAGTCCGCAATCACATACCCACGAAAGGGTTGTTGGTAACCATTACCGAGACCGGGAACCGCGATGACTTTGCCATTCGCTATCTCTCGAAATTCGGCTACACCAACGTGGTGGGGCTCCAATTCGGGATGCGGGGGTGGATTAAGCTGGATTACCCTCAAAGTATCCACCCCAGTACGCACACCGGTCTAAATTAGCAGGGCCCAAATGAGATTGCGGTCGATTAAAAGCAGACTTAATCTACTGATTGCCGCCATTGTCATGCTGCTGGCTATCGGTTTGCTTAATTACATCCTCAACAGCGTCGGCCATACCGCGAAATCAAACCTTCAGAAAATTACCGGGATCGAAAAGGATTTTTCAAGCATCCTCCTGTCCGAGAATGAAATCCTGCGTGATCATTCCAAGGCAGACTCTATAGAGCAGGACTACCAGATTCTGCGACAGAGCTGCTCCGATTGCCACCAGCCATCCCGGGATCGGATCCTGGAGCAACGGCAGCAGCGATTTCAGGAGCTCGTGAAGATTCAAAGCGAATTGACCTTCCTGCAAACCAGCGTGCACGAAACCCTGAGAGATATTATTGAAAGTGTAAAGTATATTCACACCCATCACATCGCTTACTTGAAAAATTCGCTGCGCCGCGGAAATTTGTCTGAAGATAATGATGCCGCGGCGCGATTCACGCGAAGCCCGGTGCACTCCGCGTCGGAGCCGGATATCATCAAAACCGCGGTGGCGGTCTATACCAGCCTCTACAATATTTTTGAAAGTTTTTACGATCTGGATAACACGGCGGACACGGCGCGGGTCCGGCGCCATTTTTCAGAGCGAATGAATCAATATTTTACCCACGTCAACCGGTTTGAAGATTATTCGTTGGATGCCCAGGACGGCTTGCTGATCGAGGAGTTGCTGGTGACCGGTCGCAGCTTTGAGCGGTCATTCGAAAATCTGTTGGAACTTGAAAGCCGACAGCACGCCTCCCTCCTGGCGCTGAACCAGTCCAGGCAAAAGATTAAAGCCATCATAAATGGCATTTGCGCCACACTGGGAGAGACCAATGAGCAGATCAGCCGATTATTGCATTATCTGAACTTGTTTGCGCTGCTGACGGCGGTTTCGACAGCTGCCTGGATCGTCGTCAACGGTAGCCGGATCGTGCGGGAAATTAGAAAAACCGTCACTCAAACCAAAAAAATCCAACAGGATTTGTCCTATCAGATCGGAATCGACGGCAACAATTTTGCGGAGTTTCGCATTGTATTTCAGACGTTGAATTCGATGGCCTTTAAAATCAACGACCAGATGCAAATGCTTCGCAAAGGCCGCGATGAACTGGAGGTGCGGGTCAAGGAACGCACCCGGGATCTTGGGGTTGCCAACGAACAATTACAGATGGAGATACTGGACCGTAAACAAATTGCCATCGCGCTTCGCAAGGCACACGATGAGCTCGAAAAAAGGGTCATCGCGCGCACGGCCGAATTGACCCAAAGCAACCGGCAATTGCAGGTGGAAATAAAAGGGCGTGAGCTGGCCCAGAAAAAAGCCGAAAGGGCCAGCCGGGCCAAAAGCGACTTTCTGGCCAACATGAGCCATGAACTGCGAACCCCGCTCAATCACATCATTGGATTCACGGAGCTGGTCGTCGACAACAATTTTGGAGAGCTGAACGCCACCCAGTCGGAATTTCTCAATGACGTCCTGGACAGCGGCACCCACCTGCTTTCCCTGATTAACGATATCCTGGATCTTGCCAAGGTGGAAGCGGGACGGCTGGAGCTGAAGTCCGCAACTATAGATCTGAAGTCACTTCTGGAAAACAGTCTGGTCATGATCAGCGAAAAGGCTGTTAAACATGGTATCGGACTGAAAACAGTCATCGACGGCTTGCCGGAAACCATTATGGCGGATGAACGCAAGCTCAAGCAAATTATGTATAACTTGCTTTCCAATGCCGTGAAATTCACACCCGATGGCGGCGCGATTGTCCTGACGGCGCAACCATCCGAATATCCTCTGTCTGAGCAACCGGGGGATGAAAACGGCACGGGGCGGTCTGTCAAAATCACTGTATCGGATACGGGCATCGGTCTCAAGCCGGACGAGCTCGAGCGGATATTCAATCCCTTCGAGCAGGCTGAAAGTTCGGCAAGCCGAACATATCAGGGAACCGGCCTGGGCTTGTCGCTGACGGAAAGTTTGGTGAAACTTCACGGCGGCCGCATTTGGGCCGCAAGTGAAGGTGCGGGCCAGGGCAGCACGTTCAGCTTTATTCTTCCGGTATAGACCCCTAAGTTTCTTTTTATGTGGTTGATAATTTCCGGAAAGAGCGGTATGCACGATACAGGCAATGCACTGATTCGACCATGGACCGCCGCCCGCCGGCTTTCCGGGAAAGGAGACCCAGCCATACCATACCGATACTTCATCTGCCTGCTGATTAATTTAAGCTACATTCTGGTTTTCTTTCATCGTCTATGCCCGGCCGTCATCGCTCTGGATATTCAGAGTTCATTCGGGATAACCGGCACGCTGCTGGGCGTACTGGGCTCGGCCTATTTCTATTCCTATGCCGTCATGCAGCTGCCGACGGGTTTGATGGCGGATTCATGGGGAGCGCGGAAAACGGTATCCGTCTTCCTGGTTCTGGCCGGCATCGGCTCCATCCTGATGGGCGTGGCTCCGAATCTGAGTCTGGCGATCATGGGCCGCATCCTGGTGGGCATCGGCGTATCGACCGTTTTTGTCTGCAATTTCAAATTGCTCGCCGAATGGTTCAGCGTGCGTCAGTTCATCGTTATGGGCAGCATCTTCATGTCCATGGGCGGCATCGGCGCTCTTTGCGCCAGCGCCCCCCTCGCCTGGATCAGCGATGCCATCGGTTGGCGCATGACGTTTCTGGCAGTCGGCGTGGTGACCCTGGTCAATGCCGTTCTCGTCTATGCTTTTGTCCGCAACCAGCCCACCGACATGGGCATGCCGGCGATCAATCCCCACCCGACTGGAGCCGGGGGAAAAATCGGACTGCTGGCGGGCCTGCGGATGGTTCTGACTTCCGCCCGTTTCTGGCCGCCGGCTTTATGGTCATTTTGCATGATCGGCATCTCATTTGCGGTGGGGGGATTGTGGGGCGGACCGTACCTGATGCAGGTCTACGGGTTCAGCAAAACGAAAGCCGGCGGGGTGCTGTCCACTTTTGCCCTGGCATTGGTTTTCGGCAGCCCTTTATTGGGATGGTGGGCCAACCGCTTCGGCCGCAAGTCGGTTCTTGTCGGCTGCAGCATCATCGTGATCCTGATCAGCGCAGTCATGGCCTACCGGGTCGACTCCATGTCCCTGCCGGAACTCTATATTATGTTTTTTATTCTTTTTCTCTCCGGCGCTGTCGGGCCGGTCATGGCGGCCGTGGCCAAGGAGCTATTTCCCATTGCCATATCGGGGACGGCGGTCGGCGCGATTAACCTGTTCCCCTTTGCCGGCGGCGCCGCCTTCCAGGTTCTGATCGGCGCCGTGTTGACCGCTCTCAGCCCGGATCAGGGACAGTACACGGCGGACGGATTCCGGGGCATGTTCCTGATTTGCCTGGCCGGCGCGGTACTTTCTTTGGCATCCGCCGTTATGATGAAGGAAACCTTTTATGACGCGCAAGTTTCGTCCTGAGGACGATTCAGGTGTGAATAATATGTACGACCTTCGGCAAATTACCATCGACGAACTGATGGATCGCTATGACGTGCTGCTGCTGGACGCCTATGGTGTGTTGGTTCATTCAACCGGCGTATTGGCCGGTGCCGCCAGGCTGATCGAAAAGCTCGAACAGGCCTCGAAACCCTATTACATCGTGACCAATGACGCATCCAGATTGCCGGCCACCGCGGCCGCCCGCTTCCAGGGTTTGGGATTGCCCATCGAAGCGGGGCGGATAATTACCTCGGGCGCCTTGCTGGAAGACTACTTTGACCGACACCGGTTGGCAGGATCGCGCTGTGTGGTATTGGGGCCTCGAGACAGCGAGCGGTATGTCGAATTGGCCGGCGGCGGGGTGGTTTCCCCGTCGGACGCGTTTGACGTTTTAATCGTGGCCGATGAATCCGGCTTCCCTTTTCTGGAAACGGTCGACACCGTATTGACCGCTCTGATTCGCAGATTCGATCGCGGCGAACACGTTCACCTGCTGTTGCCCAATCCCGATCTGATCTATCCGAAATCAGGACCGCGGCCGGGATCCGGTACCGACAGCGAACCGGGTTTCGGCATTACCAGCGGGAGCATCGCCCTGGTTATCGAGGCGGCTCTTCACCAGCGTTATCCCGGCCGAGGGGGACTTTCTTTCGAAAAGCTCGGCAAACCCCATACCGCCATATTCGAGGAAGCACTGCGGCGCAGCGGTACGCGGAACATGGTGATGATCGGGGACCAGCTTGCAACGGACATTCGCGGTGCAAATGCCTTCGGTCTGGACTCAGTTCTGGTCCGCAGCGGCGTCACCCATGCCGAGGCCATTCCCGCTGACGGGGAGATGCGGCCCACATTCATTTTAAAGCCGATTGGTTGAACCCTCGTGTGAAACGACAGTTTCCAGGTTTAGGCCTGCCCTGGCGCGACGGGTTAAAGCGGCTTGAGAAACATCACGTAATCTGTCCTTAAAATTGGGGTTCAGGGGTTCCTACAGCCGATCGAACTTGCCCATGAGAAGAAATCCCCCTCGGTCCCCCTCTCGAAAAGGGGCAAAGTGCTGCTTCCCTCCCCCGGCGGGAGGGATTGAGGGAGGGGGTAAAATCGCGACATCCTTAATCGTCACGCCGGCAGGGTTATTAGCCGGAGTCCAGCCAAATGGCCGAAAGCCGGGCAAACCGGAAAAGCAGCTTCTGGCATTTACTGGCTACCCGTCAGCCAAAAGCATGATAATGAAAGATATATTTGATGCGGTTCGCAGCGCCTGCAGGGAAGTTGCCGCCAGGGCGAGCCGGGTTCACATTGACTATGATCATATCCCCGGCTATGCGGCATCCCTGCCGGTTCGGATGACAGAACCATCCGAACTGGACCCCGGTTGTCATTACCTCGGGAAAAAAGCAGAGACGCTTGCTTTTCTGTTGACTCTGGATACCATCAATTTCGGCTCCGGTTACTTTCCCCATTTGCGCAAACGGCCGGGTATGTCCGGGTATTTTACGATTGCATCTTCGTTAAATGACGTGTACAAAAGCCGGGGCTGTCTGACAGCCGAGAATCTGGCCGGTTTGACGCGCGTCGAGTGCACCGGCCTATTCGATCAGGATCCCGCCAACCAGGTCATCCGCGAGCTGATGGGGCATTTTCAGCAGGCGTTGAACGATCTGGGCCGATATCTGCTCGAATCCTTCAACGGGGATTTTGCCGCCCTGGTGGAGGAAGCCGGATCATCCGCCGACCGGCTGGTGCGAATACTCGCTGAAATGCCCTGCTTCCAGGATGTCGAAACCTACGGCGGGTTGCAGGTCCCATTTTACAAACGGGCCCAGATCACGGCGGCGGATCTGTCGATCGCTTTCGAGGGCAAAGGGTGGGGGTATTTCAAGGATCTAAATCGGCTGACCATCTTTGCCGATAATCTGGTACCCCATGTATTGCGGATAGATGGCATATTAGCCTACGAGCAAGCGTTGCTGGACCGCATCGCGGTGGAAACACCGATTCCGTCCGGATCGCTCGAGGAAGTGGAGATTCGGGCATGCGCCGTGCATGCAGTGGAGCTGATCAAGAATGAAATTCTTAAAAGGGGGCATTCCGTCAACTCTTCCGATATTGACCACTTCCTCTGGAATCGGGGCCGACTGCCCCGGTACAAGGCCGTTCCGCGGCACAGGACCCGGTGTGTGTTTTATTAGGTGCTTAAACTGACGATGGGGACAAAAAATTGCCGGTAAGATCTGGAGCCTTTGGACAGCTTGAGGTTTCAGGAAATTAGCACCCCAATTGAGCGAAAGTCGAGAGTGCCCCAGTTGCAAGGCGTCCAAGATCATTTAGGGTAGCACTTTTGATGCCTGACAGCTCATATGACCATGCGCTGTTTGTAGCTTTTTTTCTCGATAAAAATAAATGATAGGTGCCAACGGCGACGCTGACATCTGACACCTGACACCTGTAATTCGAGCAATGCTTCCATATATCTTCAATCTTCAATCTTCAATTCAGATTTATCGGGATCAGGAGTCGCTGAATGTATAACTTCTTGAATTTTCCCTACCCGTCGTGCAGAATGCCGGTCTTCGCCCGCAACGTGGTCGCCACCAGCCAACCTCTGGCTGCGCAGGCCGGTGTGAGAATGCTGCTCAGAGGCGGCAATGCCGCCGATGCCGCCATCGCGACCGCCATCGCCTTGACGGTTGTCGAGCCCACGAGCAACGGCATCGGAAGCGACGCCTTCGTTCAGATCTGGGACGGCCGGAAGCTTTACGGACTGAATGGTTCCGGGCGTTCGCCTCTGGCCTGGTCGCTGGAGCGCTATGCGGGATTGAATGCGATGCCGGCTCTCGGCTGGGATGCGGTGACCGTCCCGGGCGCGGTGGATGTCTGGGATCAACTGTCCCGCCGATTCGGCAAGCTGCCTTTTGCCGATCTGTTCGCACCCGCGGTCGAATATGCCGCCAAGGGGTTTGTGGTCACTCCGTTTACGGCCGAACGCTGGGCGGGGGCCGTCGGGCAGTATCATACTTTTCCGGATTTTAGCCGGACATTTTTACCGGACGGCCGCGCACCCCGCCCCGGCGAGCTTTTTCGCTGTCCCGATCAGGCCCGTACCCTGGAAGCAATTGCCGCCAGCCGCGGCGAATCCTTTTATCGCGGAGAGTTGGCTGAAAAAATTGTCGCCTGCGCACGAATCAACGGCGGCGCAATGACGCTGGAGGATCTTGCGGATCATCGCTCCGATTGGGTCGAGCCCATAGCGGTTGATTATTTGGGCCGGGAACTTCACGAAATCCCGCCGAACGGCCAGGGCCTGGCCGCGCTGATCGCGCTTGGAATTTTGCGCCATTTCGATCTGTCAACTCCGGGAGTGGATACCGCCGACAGCATCCATTTGCAGATCGAGGCCATGAAGATCGCCTTTGCTGAAGCTTATCGCCACATTGCAGACGAGCGTTTTATGGAGGTCGCGGCCTCGGAATTTTTGACCGCCGATTATTTGGTGCGGCGCGCCCGCGACATCTCCATGGGCCGCGCCGGTCGGCCGGAATCGAGGATCCCCGCAGATCACGGAACCGTCTATCTGACGGCGGCGGATGAAAACGGCATGATGGTTTCCTTCATCCAGTCCAATTATCTGGGCTTCGGATCCGGCGTCGTCATTCCGGGCACCGGCATCAGCATGCAGAACCGTGGACTGGGTTTTGTCGTCAGGCAGGGACATCCGAACTGTGTCGCCGGCGGCAAACGGCCGTTTCACACCATAATACCGGGCTTTGTGACCGGCGGCGGCCGGCCCCTTTTAAGTTTCGGGGTCATGGGCGGCAGCATGCAGTCTCAGGGACACGTACAGATGATGGTCAGAATATTCGGTTACGGCCAGAATCCCCAGACGGCCTGCGATGCCCCCCGCTGGCATGTGGCTGAAGACGGCAGTGTCGCCCTGGAGCCCGGTTTTGCGCCTGGGGTTGTCAGCGAGTTGAAACGGCGCGGTCATGTCATGATCGAAACGCCGCCGGCCGGTATGTTCGGAGGCGCCCAGGTGATTCAGCGCCTGGAGGACGGCTATTGTGCCGCGTCCGATCCGCGCAAGGACGGCCAGGCGGTGGGGTATTGAAACCAATGCATTATTTCATCGCGAAAATACGAAAGTTGGCAAACACGAAATTTTATGAATATGTGGTTTATATCGAACCGGACATCCCGGATACCATTAAGATCAAGCCGCTTGTGATTGTAAAAGACAAAAGCCAGAAGTGGTTTTAACAGGAGGGAAAAATGACCATGAATTTTCGTGCCAGACTGAAGAACGGCGATGTCCTGATTGGCACTCTCATCACGATTCCGGCGCCCGAAGTGGCGGAAATCATGATCGAGTCCGGTTTCGACTGGTTGTTTATCGACACCGAGCACGCGGCTTTCGATTCCCGGGACGCCCTGAGGATTTTGCAGACCGCCGGCGATCGTTGCCCCTGTGTCGTTCGGATTCCCGGCAACGACGAAGTCTGGATTAAAAAAGCCCTGGATATCGGCGCCGACGGCATTATCGCACCCCGGGTAGGATCGGCCGCCGAGGCGGAAGACATCGTTCGGCTTTGCAAATACCCGCCGCGGGGAGTCCGATCGGTCGGCATCGGCAGAGCCCATAAATACGGACTGGGATTCAGACAATACGTGACAAGGGCCAACGACGAAGTCGCGGTAATCATACAGGCGGAAACCACCGATGCATTGAAAAATATTGCCGATATCGTCCGGGTGCCGGGCATTGACGCCGTTTTCATCGGGCCCTATGATTTGTCGGCCAGCATGGGCAAAATGGGGAACATCGCCGATGAGGAGGTTCGCAAAGCCATCGCAACCATGGCCGAATGCTGCCGCAATGCCGGACTTGCTGCGGGGATATTCGCCGATACATCCCAGACCGCCGCGGCCTGCATCCACGAAGGTTTTTCCCTGATCGCCGTCAGTACGGATGGATTGCACATGGCGCTGGGAGCCAAACAGTCGCTCGATTCGCTGGAACGATAGGAATTGTTGCAACGCCTCAAATCAGGTTTGCGGGTTCGCTGCCGGCGCATCGGCCGGCGAAAAAACGGAGCCACCCATCGAAGGTGGTGCGAATTTGAAAATCATATGAATTTTCTCTGAAAAACGAACGGACGGGCACAGGCACTTGAAGCGATGATGGGGAAGAATTAGCAATGACGGATGAAATTTTGGAGAAAATGAAAAAAGGTGTGTATTATCCCGGCAACCACCTGGGAAAAAGGCAGGCTTTGCATGAGCTGGTCGCAAAAGGCTACCTTGACCGGATGGACGGATCTTTTCTTTGCGGACCGGACAGTGAACCGAATTACTGCCTGACGGATAAAGGCTTTCTTCGCAAAAATCGTTTGAAGCCACCGCTTTGATTTTTGATCTGGGTGCCTATATTATTGATTTCCGTAACCTTCATCTGAAAGTTTGATCATAACGGAGTCTACCATTGGGTCCAGGCGGCCGGCTTGATTCTTTTGGTAATCGGTCTGCGAGGGTCGCTGAAGTAATCATTACATTCAGATTGAAAGTTTCGGAAACCCGGTAACAAGGTTAATTACAGGTGAAGCTGGAAACCATCATCGACGATTTATCGAACGCCTTGCAGTCGCTGAAATTCGAAGCTCCGGTCACCAGCGTCTACAACCCGTTGGTATACGCGCGCGCGCCCCATCTCGAATATTGGCGACGCTACGCCGCGGCGCCCAAGGAGATCGTCCTGATCGGCATGAACCCAGGCCCCTGGGGGATGGCGCAAACCGGCGTGCCGTTCGGTGAAGTGTCGGCCGTCAGGGATTGGATGGGCATCGAAGGACCGGTCGATACCCCGGCGGTCACGCACCCGAAAAGACCGGTAACCGGCTTTGACTGCCAACGTAGTGAAGTCAGCGGAAGACGTTTGTGGGGATGGGCCCGGCAGCGATACACCACCCCGGCCAACTTTTTCTCACGCTTTTTTGTTGCCAACTACTGCCCGTTGCTGTTCATGGAAGCCGGCGGCCGCAACCGCACGCCGAATCAACTCAAGACCGGCGAACGCAAAGCCCTGGTTGAAATCTGCGATCGCGCCCTGCGCCGCACCATTGACAGGCTGGCCCCCCATTACGTAATCGGTGTCGGACGGTTTGCGGAAAAGCGGGCGCGGGCTGCATTATCAGGGTATCGGGTAACCATCGGTCGGATTACTCATCCCAGCCCCGCCAACCCCGCCGCGAACTCCGGCTGGCAGGATCTGATCGAAAAGGAATTCGCGTCCATGGGGATCGAAATATGATGTCAGCTCAGAGCGCAAGACTGGAAACGGGGCCTTGGGCGATTATAGGGTTCGAGAATTCAGGGATTTAGGGAAACCCGATGGAGGATGGAAGACCGCTGAGCTCGGATGATGGAAGATGAACGGAAAGAAGATCGGAAGTGGAGAAGATTAGAAGATTAAAAGGTCATAAATCGGAGAAAACGCATCAGCGTGGGACAAAAACGATATCTGGCTTCCGATCTCTGACTTCTGACTCTTGCGCTTTGCCTCAAACCTTCGACCTAAAGCGGCCTGTCGGGTCGTAGCTCGGAGAGCGAAGACCGAAGCGTTCCTCCAACACCGCAGGCTTCGAGCCTTGAACTTTCAGCTTTCAACTTTGAGCTTTGAGCATTTTACAATTATGCGGATGTTCCAGGACACGATCAACCCAATTTTTATCCTTTTGCTGATCATCTTCAGCTTCTGCGCTACCGGCTGTCAAACCGTGCATGTGCCTTCCGTGAACAACGCGGCCGAGGCGGAAGCCTGCCGCGCAAAAGTGGCATCGCTGCAGGCGGATTTGGTTGTTCTGAATAATTGGGCAAACCCGGCGGAAGCCGGGACTGGTGGCGCAAACCGCTATTCAATATTCTTACCGGCTGGCCGAAGAATATAAACTCGTCCGGCCGGCGGTTTTCCATAATGTGCTGGTTCGATTGGGGTTGAAACCTCGCGGTCTTTGTCACCACTGGACGGCGGATCTGCTTGCAAAGCTCCAGTCGTTGAATTTAAAATCCTATCAGCTCCACTGGGGCGTGGCCTATCGCGGCAGCGAACTTCGGGAGCACAACAGCGTGGTCATCACTGCCGGGGGACATCCATTTGCGGAAGGAATGATTCTCGACCCCTGGCGAAATTCAGGGGATCTGTACTGGATTCCGGTTAAAACCGATCGATATCCCTGGGAGGAGCTGCCGCCTTCCCAATGGTGAAGGGCAAGTACATGAAAAAGGACATTGACAGTCTGCTCGCCCGGGTCAACGAGGCCCGGGAAACCCTGCGGGGCCATGCCCATGTCACACCGGTCATAACCTCCCAAACTTTGAACGGGATCACCGGCGCGGAAATTGTTTTGAAATGCGAAAATTTCCAGCGCATGGGGGCTTTCAAGTTCCGCGGGGCGTACAACGCCATGTCGCGATTGAGCGACGCCCACAAGAAAAGGGGTGTCGTTACGCATTCTTCCGGAAACCATGGCCAGGCCGTCGCCCTGGTAGGTCGCCTGCTGGGGATAAAAACCGTGGTAGTGATGCCGTCCGATGCGCCGCGGATCAAACGCGCGGCCACCGAAGGCTATGGCGCCTGCGTGATTGACTACGATCCGCGTGAGGCCTCACGGGATGAAATTTCACGGGAACTCGCGGACAAACACGGCTACACCCTGGTGCCTCCCTACGACCATATCGACATCGTCGCGGGTCAGGGAACCGCCGCCCTGGAACTGTTGGCGCAAACCAATGACCTGGATATGCTGCTGGTTCCCTGCGGCGGCGGCGGATTATTGAGCGGTTGTGCGATAGCCGCCCGGGCCGGTGCTTCGCGTTGCCGGGTGATCGGCATCGAACCGCAACTCGCCGACGACGCCGCCCGATCGTTTCACAGCAAAACCCTCCACACGGTAAAAAATCCGCCTACCATCGCCGACGGAACCCGAACGCCGTCTTTGGGAAAGATCACGTTTCCCCTGGTGCTGAAATATGTGGCAGACATGAAAACCGTATCTGAAAGCGCCATCATGGAAGCCGTCAAATTTTTATTTTATCGGATGAAGCTGGTGGTGGAGCCGTCAGGAGCCCTCGGGGTCGCGGCACTGTTAAGTGGCGCAATCAAACCCCGCGGCCGGGTCGGCATCGTTATCAGCGGCGGCAATATAGATGCCGCGACCATGAAACTGATTTTGGATTCGCAGACACACGGGTCCCACATATGAACCTGTCGCCGGTGACCAAAACAAGCGGGTCTGATCAGAGAAGAAACAGTTGTCTTGCGAGGAAAAAACCATGAAAATCTACACGGGCGCAGGTGATCGGGGCACAACCAGCCTGTTCAGCGGGCAAAGGACGTCTAAAGCCGACGAGCGTATCGAAGCCTATGGCGATATCGATGAATTAAACTCGGCCATCGGGGCGCTGATTGCCGGCCTCGGCCCGGCGTATCCCGAAATCGTCGCTGAATTGCGGATCATCCAGTCGGATCTATTCGCGATCGGGGCGCTTTTGGCCACCACGCCGGATTCAGCCGCGATGGATACGGTCGCAGCCATCGAACAGCAGCACGTCGACACGCTGGAAGCATGCATCGATCGCATGGATGCGGAACTGCCCCCACTCAAGGGATTCATCCTGCCCGGCGGTCACCCGGCGGCCGCCTGGGCGCATGTGGCCCGAACGATCTGTCGGCGGGCGGAACGCCGCATCGTCGCTTTCCTGGATGCATCCTACGAAAAGCAGATGCCCGATGCCTATGGACAATTGCTGGTTTATGTCAACCGGCTGTCGGATTATCTCTTTGTCCTGGCGCGCTATTGCAATCATTTATTCGATATCGCCGAGGAACTCTGGCAACCATAAAAATAAACATCAGGAAGCGAATGAGTTAAAACCGGATCGCCAAATCGTGAAACACAGGCTCGCGACCTACACATCACAACTAATCGAACGCCGCTGGCTGTCGAAATCATCCTTCGAGATCACCCTGACAAAACCCGAAGGGTTCGAATTCACTCCCGGCCAATGGATTCGTCTCCGCCAGGATACGATAGAACGGGACTACTCTCTGGTGTCCGCCCCGCAGGATCCGTACCTGGCGCTGTGTATCCGAAATATCGAGGCCGGTATCCTGACACCGACATTGAGTGCGGCCCCAATCGGCTCCCACTTCAATTTCAGCGGACCCCACGGCTACTTTACCTTCGATCCGTCGGGCCGGTCGGCGGTTTTCGTGGCCACCGGCACCGGAGTGGCCCCTTTTGTTTCAATGGCACGCTCCGGGGTGACCGGATATATTCTGCTCCATGGTGTCAACACCGCGGCGGAGGCTTATTATGCCCCGGTATTCAAAAGCGGCGCCGAGCGTTACGTGCCCTGCATATCAGAAGAACCAGCATCCGGTGGGTATTTTCAGGGCCGCGTCACCGATTATCTGCAAAGCCGACTGGCGCCGGGGGCATATGACTTTTACCTGAGCGGCCGCCGGGAAATGATCCGTGATGTGACCTTACTGGTGGACGAGAAATTTGCAGGCTCTTTTATTTTTACCGAGATTTTCTATTAGCACGTACAAATTGAATTCTTTGCATTTTTATGGCAAAACATTTTTCATCACGAAAACACGAAATTCAGAAAAAACGAAATTTTATTCTTTTTTTCGTGCTTTCGTGCTTTCGTGATCAATCTTTCTTTTTTGGTTCCGGCTCGGCCGGGTAGGATTTATTATCAGGCAGCAACAACGCCCGGCATGGCAGGTGGAATCTCCTCGCTTTTAGTGGAATATGCCGGCATCTGAAACCTGTAAACGCTATTTCGGGAGATATCCGATGAAATTCGAAGCGATCGCCAGAGAAACCGTCCTGCTGGATCCCGGTCATGATATGGCCCCCAGAAAAATTCCCAATGAAATTCGCAAGGATCCCCTTACCGGCAAAACATCCCGCATCTGTCATTTCAGAGAACTCAGATGGGATAAACCCGACATCGACGCATTGGTTGCGGGCACCGAGAGTTGGTGTCCCTTTTGCCCGGATAAAGTGCTGAAGGTCACCCCGCGCTTTCCGCCCGAAATTATTCCCGAAGGCCGCATGGAGCTGGATGACAAAATACTGTTTCCCAATATCGCACCCTATGACATGCTGGGTGCCGTGGCCACGCTGGGCAGCCGGCACTATATTCCCATGACGGATATCGAGCCCGAACGAATTGCCGCTGGATTTCGCCTGGCGCTCAAGTACTTCCGCCACCTGGATGCAATGAATCATCCCGAATCGGTCTACCACTTGGTGAGTTGGAACTACATGCCGGCCTCGGGCAGTTCGATCATCCATCCGCACCTGCAGGTTTTTCCAAGCGCTTTCGCGCCGAACCGGTTGCGCGAAGAACTGGAGTCCGCCAAACATTACTGGAAAACGAACCAAACGAACTACTGGGACGATCTGGTACGGACCGAAAAAGAAGGGGGCGATCGCTATCTTGGAGAAATCGGCCGCACGGCCTGGCTCAGTGTTTTTGCTCCGCTGGGCGCCGCCGGAGATGCGATGGCGGTCGTCGACGGCGTGAGGTCCACCCTGGAGTTGAGCGACGCCGATCTGCAGGATCTGGCCACCGGCCTGACCCGGTTGATGAAGGCTTATGACCGCATAGGAATCTACAATTTCAATATGAGCTTTTTCGCGGGATCATCACAGGATGCACATGCACGCTTTCACATGATCTTCTCACCGCGAATCTATTTCAACCCGGCCATCGGCACGCCCGACGTGGCCGCCCTGGGCCGCCTGTTCGGCGAAAGCGTCTGCATGGCATTCCCGGAGGATATCAACCGGATGCTGAAGCCGGATTTCGTTTGATTCGTTCAGGACACGGATCTTCGCCGATCATGGCTCATGAATGAAACTCAGCAACTCAATAAGACTGCACAGCGAGGTAACTATTATGGAATTCAAAGAATTGGTGAAAGAAAGAAGAAGTTGCCGGGTATTTGACGCTTTAGAGGTATCGCAAGATCAGATTGCGGCGATCATCGAGGCCGGTCAATGGGCACCGAGTCCACTCAACCTCCAACCATGGGAGTTCATTATTATTACGGACAGCGAGATCAAGGCCGGGATTAAAAAAGCCGCCGAGGATGCCAAACAGAAGGTGGTCAAAAACGGGGGACCTGCCTGGGCAGGTCAATACGACATAGCATTTTTGGATAGCGCTCCGGTTTATATCGTTGTCGTGGTCAACCCCTCCAAAAACGGATTAGGCAGTTTTTTCGGACAGCGCTACGGCGCGATGCAAGCTGTTTCGGCCTGCATTCAGAATATGATGTTAGCCGCGTCGGATATGGAATTAGGGTCCTTGTGGTTTACTTTTTTCGACCCGAAAAAGGTTCAATCCGGCTTGAATGTGCCGGATGATCTTGAGATCGCCGGTGTCCTTCTTTTCGGAAAACCAAAAGGGCCGATAAAGGCAGTCCCCCGCAAACCGCCGAAGATCCACCGGCAACGGTATTCGAAAGCGCAGTGATACTTAGGTTTCAGTGTTCAGGTTTCAGGATTTGCCGACTCGCTTTCCTGACACCCGAAACCTGACACCTGAAACCATCTTGATTTTCGCCAGGCCATTGCTTATTGACTTTTTTCTTTGGAAATCCGCCGGCGTTCCTCATCCCGGATCTCTCGTCGGAGCAATTTCCCAACCTTGGATTTGGGCAGCATATCCCGAAATTCGATGTAGCCCGGAACCTTGTAAGGGGCCAATCTTTCGCGGCACCACTGGAGGAGTTCCGCACCCCCTACCCCTCTGGCATCCGTTTTTAAGACCACAATGGCCTTGACCCGTTCGCCTACTTTCGGGTCGGGAATCCCGACCACACAGGCGCCGATCACCGTCGGGTGGTCCTGCAGCACGGCCTCGATCTCCGAAGCAGAGATCCGAAATGCCTTATGTTTGATAATATCAGCCGAACGCTCGACAAAAGTCAGCTCCCCGACGGGATTCTGTCTGACGAAATCGCTCATGCGGTAAAAAATTTTGCCGCCGATATCCACATAGGAACGCTTGGTTTCTTCGGGCTTATTCCAGTATTCTTTGATGGTATACGGCGATGTGACCAGAAGTTCGCCAACTTCGCCGGGAGAAACCGGCTGGAGAGTGTCCGGATCGACGACAATGCACTCCCTGCTTTTCAAGGGAAGCCCCAGCGTCGTCGGATCGGAGGTTTCATTGATTCGGCTGTAGGTCACATGGCCGGCTTCCGTGGATCCATAGACCTGATATATCGGAACCCCGAAACGTTCCTTCCAACGGTTGAATACTTCCATCGGCAGGACATCGCCGCCGCAATAGCAATAGCGCAGAGATCCCAGATCATACTGGTCCAGGCGGTCATTTTCAAGAATCATGCGGTACAATGCAGGCACTCCGAGAAACCAGCGCACACGATGACGCTGAATGGTTTCAAGAATGGCATCCACCTGGGGCACCGGCATCAGGGCAGTCAAATTTCCCTTGTTCAACCCCAGCGCCATGAACAGGCCCAGCGCCATGATGTGAAAAAGCGGATTCACCGCCATATACACATCCTCGCCTTCTTTCAGATGACCGGCGGCCACATCATCGGTGACATCGTTCACATATGAGACCATTCCCATGTGATTGCCGGCAACGCCCTTGGGAAACCCGGTGGTACCGCCGGTGTAGAGAATATAGGAAAGGTCCTTGCGCGGGTCCAGTTCAGGGAGGGATTTTAGCGGCGGATGTTTCAAAAGCGCATTGAACGCATAGATGCCCTCGCCCCAATCCACCTTGCCGTTGGGCACCTTATCGAAGAGCAGCCCTAAAGAGCGCTTCCACAACGGCAGCCGATCCGCCAGATTGGTGACAATAATTCTTTTGAGACCGGTCTCCGAAAATACTTCTCTGGCGTAACAAAAATTGGTATCCAGACAAATGATCGTCTCGGCCCCCGAATCCTCGACCATGTAATTCAGCTCATGGGAGGTATAAATGGGTGAAACTGGCACCAGGACGGCGCCTAATTTCTGGATACCCAAAAAGGCAATAACCCACTGTATACAATTGGAAATGTATATCATGACCTTATCGCCTTTTTTAACCCCCAGATCCGCCAGGGCACCGGCAAAGCGTTCGCTCAGGTTCTTTAATTGCGAAAAGGAGAGGCGCTCTCCCAGATACAGAACGGCGGTTTTATCCGGATGGCGTTCGCTCATCTGATCGAATCGCGAAAAGGTCCGTTCATTTTCCAGGGTGTTTTCTTTGTTTTGCATCAAACAATATCCCAAAGTAAGCCGAACGAACGTCCGGGTTGTCCATCAGCTCCTCACGCGAGCCTTCCAGCACGGCGGCCCCATTTTCAAGAATGAATGCATAGTCGACGATCGGCAATACCGGCCGGGCGTATTGCTCGGTCACGACGATGGAGATTCCCTGTCCATCACGGATTTCCCGGGTCCCCCGCACCAGAACCGCCTGCATCAGGGGGCTCAATCCGAGCAACGGTTCGTCCAGCAGCAACAATTTGGGCTGCGCCATCAATGCGCGCCCGATCGCCAGCATCTGCTGCTCGCCACCGCTTAAAAATCCGCCGATTCTCTTTTGCAGCTTTTCCAGGGGGGGAAAAATCTTGAATACATAGTCCAGGGTCTTTTTGGCCTGAGCGGTGGAAGCCAGGTAGCCGCCGATCCGCAAATTTTCCAGCACCGTGCTTTCCTTGAAGATCCGGCGTCGCTCCGGGCATAGAACCAGACCTTTTTTAGCCCGCCGGCTGGGCTTGAGCCCCATGATTTCTTCGCCAAGATACTTGATATTGCCCAGGATGGTGACCCGTTCCCCACCGGCCATGAGCTCTTTTTTCCTGATATCCTCGATGATGCCTGAAAGTGTATACATCAGGGTGGATTTGCCGGCGCTGTTGGCCCCGAACACCCCGACAATTTGCTTCTCATCGCATTTCATACTGACATTATTGAGCGCCAGCATATTTTCGTAAAAGACCATCAGGCCGCTAGCCTCAATCATAGTCTAATGCCTCCTCGACCGCTTCCGATCCGAAATAGGCCTCCTTGACCTTTTCATCGGCCATTACCTCCTGCGGGGGGCCCTCCCTGAGTTTCTGGCCGAAGTTCAATACGAGTACCCGGTTGGCCACCCGGAATAATTCACGCAAACGGTGCTCGATCATGATCAGCGTAATTCCTTCCATCTGCAGACGCTCGATCATCGGAACCATACTGGCGATTTCACTGGCGCTAAGGCCGGAGAAGACCTCATCGCAGATAATAATCTCGGGTTTCAGGGCCAGGCATCGGGCGAGTTCGAGGCGCTTCAAATATCCGGTCGGCAGACTGGAGGCTGTCTTGTAAGGAACATAGGATTCCCTTTCAAAGCCCAGCTCTTCGAGGATGTCGATGCTGACGGTATTGCGGTCGCCCAGTTTGCCCCCCCCTCTCCAGCCTCCGGTTCGTTTCGCCCGGGGAGAAAACAGGGGAATGACAAGGTTTTTATAGGCGGCCAGACTGTAGTAGGGCCGCATGATCTGGAAGGTTCGGGTAATGCCCATGTCGGCGACCTTATGCGCCGGTTTTCCGCTGATAACTTTTCCCTTGAACAACACTTCGCCGGATGTGAGTCCGATAAACCCCGTGATGCAGTTTACCAGGGTCGTTTTGCCGGAACCGTTGGGACCGATGATACCCAGTATATCTCCTGCATGGAGATCGAAACTGACCTCGTCCAGGGCGAAAATACCACCGAACTTTTTGGTAATCCGGTTGATTTGCAGAATCGGTGCGGTCATACCTTTACCCATTTTTCAAACTGCTGATATTTGCGTTGACCGTAAACCAGAAGTCCTTCACTGCGAAAAATAATGAAAGCAAGCAGAATCAGCGCGTAAAAAACAATGCGCAGGGTGCCGAAAGCCCGCAGCAGCTCTGAAATGGGCACCAGAATGAAGGCGCCCAGGACCGGGCCGACCAGGGTTGCACTGCCGCCTATTACCGTTGCGGCGATCGGCAAAATCGAGAAATCAAGTGCGAACATCGAAAGTCCGGCCCACATGTATAGATGAACCAGATAGGCACCTCCCAGACAGCCCATGGCCGAAGCGATAAATACGGCGATGGATTTGTAATACGTAACGCTCATCCCGCTGGCTCTGACGGCCTGATCGTTGTCCTTCACCGCCCTGAAAACCAGACCGATATCTTTGATGACCAGTCTTCGCACACCAAATAGAAATAACAAGACCATGAGAATGATGAAATACTGTTCCATCCAACGATTCAAAAAACTCTCCACGCCCAAGACCCCGTCGGTTCCGCCCAGAATATCCAGGGCTTCGATCACCCGGGCCAGAAGCAACGGGTACATCAGGGTGATGATTGCGAAATAGACTCCCCTCAGGGGAAGGCAAGGCAATAAGAGCAGCGTGCAGAAACAGGCACCGATGATGGTGGCCAGGGGTATCGTCAATACCGGCGGCAGCCCGAAGGAGGTATTCAGGATGGCGGCAATATAGCCGCCGGTTCCGATAAAAAAAGCGCCGCCCAATGATACCAGTCCCACAAAATGAGCCAGAAAATCAAAGCTCAGGGCCAGCAGGGCATAGATGCAAACAATGGATACCACTCGCTGCCAGTAAGTGCTCGGCATGATCAGGGGCAGAATCAGGATCCCGCCGATCAGCAGCAGCCGGGGCAAAGCCAGGTAGCATAGTTCCCGCCAGGACATCAGGGCATACAGTCCGTCGGAGCGCACCTTGATGCCGCGGTCCAGTCTTTCTCTACGGCGCTTGTCAGGATTTTCACTCATACTCTTTCTTCCAACTCTTTCTGATGTCCGAACAGTCCGGAGGGCTTCAAAATCAGTGTAAGGATGATCGCCAGCAAGGCCACCACCATCTGAAAATGGGCGCCCAGATACACGACGGTCAGTATCTGAGCGAAACCGATCAGAAATGCGGCGATGACCGCACCCACCCAGCTGCCCAGGCCGCCCACGACACACACGGCAATGGCCAGAATAAGGACATTATATCCGGTTTCAACCACAATATTTCCCAGCGGCAGCAACAAAATGGCGGCCAGGGCGGCCAGCATGGAACCGAAGCCCATGGCCGCCACCGCCATCAGGTCGGAGTCGATCCCCAGCATCATGGCCGCGCGCTCGTCCTGTGCCATTCCGCGCAGCGCCAAGCCGATTCGCGTGTAATGGGTAAACAGCCACAACAGCGCCACCACGGCTGCGCCGATGCCGACGACCAGCAATCGCTGGTAGTCAACGGGTATCCCGAAAATTTGCATACTGCCTCCGATAAAGGCGGGCAGCGTGTAGGTCATGCCCTTGAAGCCGCCCCATCTGAGACCTTCCAGGATAGCAAGCCCAATGGCATAGGTCGCCATGATTTCCGAAATCTCCATGCCCCGGATGCGAATCAGTACGAACTGATATATCAAGGCCCCGATAATTCCGGTGGCAACCATCGCCAGAATGATGCTGAGCGGATAGTTCAGGCCCATGGAATTGATTAACGTCCAGGTGATAAAACCACTGAGCACATACAAGGCGCCATGCGCGAAGTTGGGCAGCCGGCTGACCCCGTAAACCAAAGCAAATCCAAGTGAAAAAAGTGCCAGGGCGACACTGTTGATGGTTCCGTAGATCAATATTTGCATGGCATTAGTTGAGGATTAAAGGATTAAGGATTAATCCTTACCCCTTCAATCCTTATCCCTTTAATCCTTACCCCTTATTTATTCATCCAGGGCGGCAACTGGATGCTGCCCGTGGCGATGCTTTGCGGATAGACCACCACCCGCTTGCCGTCCTGCCATTGGATAATGCTTCCCACCGCTCCCTTTTCAGGGTCTGTGTCCGGAATGACCTGGTGACTCTTGGGATCGAACCGCAGCCGGCCATAAACTCCCATGACATCGGTTTTTTCCAATTCGGCGACAACCTTGTCCGGATCGAGGCTGCCGGCGCGTTCGATGGCATCGCGCAAGACGTATACCGCCATGTAGCTGCTCGATGTTCCCAGACCTTCCGGCTCTATGCCCCACATATCGGTATAGGCCTTGTAGAATTTCATTGTCCACGGAGTGGCTTCAGAGGGAGCGTTGCCGGCGTTGACCACATTGCACAGGGTGTATTCACCCTTGCCATCGGTGGCTTGCCAGAAACCGGGCTGCTCGGCCGCCGCCAGGGTGGAACCGAACGGCAGGGCCGGAATTTTCATTTCATACCACTGTTTGAGCAATATGGCGCTTTCCGGCATATCCATCCAGATATTTATAATTTGCGTTTGGGTATCCCTGGCTTTGAGCAGGCCCATGGAAAAATCGGTGGCGCCGGTTGGATAGATCTCCACTCCGGTCACGTTCCAGCCTTTTTTTTCAGCCACGCTTTGCATCACCTTGGCAGCGCCCCGCGCATGGGATACGTCCTGGGCGATAATGAACAGATTGTTGAATCCGTATTTTTCCTTCAGGTCGGAAAAATTGGCAAACATTTCACCGACGAGGTTTTTCGCCTCGCCGTGAATGCGGAAGCAGTATTTATATTTGTCGTATTGTTCGGCAACCAGGGCGTTGTATTTGGGGGTTAAAACGCCGGTGGTCAGGATGGAAACCTTCTTGTATTTGGACAGAAGCGGCATGGCGGCCAGCGCCGCTTCGGACCGAACCGGCCCGCCAATGAGAAAATCCGCTTTTTTATCCAAAATCAGCTTTTCAACCGCCAAAAGGGCTTCGCTGACCGGTACGCCGGGTTCCAAATCCCGGGTGTCGATGACTTCCACTTCAAACGGACGCTTTTCGCCGCCGACATCGACCCCACCGGCGGCATTGATCTCCTTTACGGCCAACTTAACGGCCCGCTCCGCGTCCCATCCATACAGGAAGGCAGTCGAAAGCGGGCAGCCGATGACGACCGGATTTTCGGCCAGCGCAACTCTACCCGGTACGATCATAAGAACTGCGAACAAAAATATCATAAATCCAATTATAGATTTCCTTTTCATTTTACGCCTCCCTTTTTTCTAAAAGAATGGTTAGTGAATCTCACGATCGCAAAAAAAAGGACCACACGGCCCGCGAGCCCGTTTGTGCAACGCCAAAAAAAAATGCTGCCGGCTGAATCAACATCTTCCGTTTAAAATGGGCACTCCTTTTTAACGACAGCTGTAAATGCTTTTTGGGTCCTCTTTATCCCGGCTCCTTTTGATAAAAGTGATCGTCCGTCGTAAACCGTTCCTGGGCTCGCCGTTGCAGCCGTATCCATTTAAAGGACTGCCTATATATAAAGAATAATAATTTAATTGTCAACCAGCCAAAATAATGAATTTCATTCACTTAAAATTTTATGTTCTACCTAAATTCCGGCTGGGCACATCTCGACCTTTGGCCTCCACTTCCGTTTCACACCGATTCGGTGAACTTGCCAGCCGCCATCCGAAGATATTTCCCGTTTAATCTCAAGTTTCCATGCCTCTCAGACGATAATAATTTTGATTCCAGTGTCTTTAAAAAATTGATTTACATATATGAATGTGAAAGTTTAATCATGGTCGTCGTGCCGACAGACAAAGTGAAATCCGGACAGATCCTGGCCGAAGAGGTGCGTGACGTAAACGGCCGTCTATTATTGTCCAAAGGCATTCCAATCGAAGCGAATCACATCCGGGTGTTTAAAATTTGGGGGGTAACAGAGGTAAGATTAGCGTCCGCGGGTCGTGATGTAGACGGTTCGAATTCGGAAATCAGTCTGGAGGTGCTCGATAAAAAAAAGCGGAGCCTCCAGGCAATTTTCCGCCACCTGGATCCAGAACATCCCGCTGTCAGAGAAATATTCAGGATAGCGCTGCTGTTCAGATCTGACAACAACATCCACACCAGGATCGGAGCATCCCGAGCCGGGACCTGCCGGCAGGCAGTCGGGCAGCCGGAGCCGCCGAGCGATTTGTTCAGGAAACTTCACAGGCAGCATATCGTTCTGCCAGAAATTCCGTCCGTCGCCTTCGAACTGAACGAGGTCATCAGCAATCCGGTGTCATCGGCGGATCACATCGCCCGGGTCGTGAGCAAAAGCCCCAGCCTGACCGCAATACTGCTCAGAATCGTCAATTCCTCGATGTATGGCCTGCCGTCGAAAATAAGTACGGTTTCGCACGCTGTGTCCATCATCGGCACCCGGGAGATTTCAGGACTTGCCCTTGGTATCAGCATCATTTCCGTTTTCAAAAGCATTCCACAACAAACTGTCGATATGCATTCATTTCTGAAGCACAGTCTGGCCTGCGGCATTTTATCCCGGGCGATTGCCGCCCATAAGAACATGCCGCAGACCGAACTGCTGTTTGTCGCCGGCCTCCTGCACGACCTGGGCAGACTGATGCTTTACATCTATTTTCCGGAGGAATCGCGCACGGTCCTGAGACATGCACAGATCCGCGGCAGCCTGTTGTACAAGTCAGAACAGCGGATGCTGGGATGTGATCATGCCGCGGTCGGCAGCCGGCTCATGAAACAGTGGAACCTGCCATCGATTCTGGAGGATATCGTTGTCGGTCATCATTCACCTTCGAAATCCCGGCAGCTGCCGGCAGCTGGTATCGTTCATCTCGCCGATATTTTCATCAACGCCCTGGGGATCGGCAGCAGTGGCGAAGAATTTGTGCCACCCCTGGACAATCACGCCTGGCAATGCCTCGAATTATCCCCCAACAGCTTTGAAATCATCGTCGGGCAGGCGCTGCACCAGTTTCGTGGATTGGAATCGATACTGAATGCTTAATCCCGGTGAAAATAATAAAATAAAAATGTTTCCTGGAAATCTTCAGGCCCGCATTGAGTATCTGGAGCAAAACGGACGTTTGATTCACAATGCATTGGAGATGGCGCTTTCACTGGGTGACTTTCAGGAAAATATCAGCAAAAGCTGCGACCCGGAACAGATCCTGGAAGAGGCCGAAAAAAGAATTCGGTTCTTGATTCCCTTCGACGCGATCGGGTTTTACCTCATCGATCAGGACCGGTCGGATTTTAGTTTTACCTGGTGCGCGCCGCAAAACCAAAAACAATTTATCTGCGATCAGGTCGATCATATGATCGATAAGGGGTTGTTTGCCTGGGCGATGCGTGAAAGAAGGGGCATCACCATATCTTCGCATAACCATACCAGGCAACTCATGCTGCACGTGATTTCCACCGCCTCCCGCATCCGGGGCATGTTCATCGGGCTGGTGCCCGCTGAAAAAAATACCATCCCCGACAAATCAACGACCCTGCTGTCATTTATTCTGTTGAATACGGCCAATGCCCTTGAAAGCCAGGAGCATCACCAGCTGTTGCGCGATCAGAACACGGTGCTCGAAAATAAGATTGAAGAAAGAACCCGGGAGCTGGCCCGCTCCGAAAACCAACTCCAACAGGTAATGAAACTGCAGGCCATCGGCACTTTGGCCGGAGGAATTGCCCATGACTTCAATAACATTCTCTTCCCGATCGTCGGATACACGGAGTTGACCCTGGATGATGTTCCTGAAGGCAGCCAGGCCAGACAAAATCTGAAAGAAGTTCTGCGGGCGGCAAACCGTGCCAGAGAACTGGTTCAGCAAATTCTCACATTCAGCCGGCAAAACGGTCAGGAGCGCAAGCCCCTTAAGGTTCAAACCCTCATAAAGGAAGCCCTGAAGCTTTTGCGGGCGACGATTCCGTCATCCGTGGAAATCAGCAGCTCCATCGACAATGAATGCGGACGCATCAATGGAGACGCTACCCAAATTCACCAGGTGATAATGAATCTGTGCACCAATGCGTTTCATGCGGTCCAGGATAATGGGGGAAAAATCGAGATCAATCTGAAAGAGATCCATCTCAGTTACGATCAATCCAGGCAACGGGTGGGAATGAAAGTCGGACCGCACCTGGAGCTGGTGGTCAAGGACAACGGTCACGGTATGTTACCCGAAGTCATGGAACGTATTTTCGAGCCGTATTACACCACCAAGGAACAGGGCAAGGGAACCGGGCTGGGTCTGTCGGTAACGCATGGTATCGTGAAAAACCACGGGGGTGACATCAGCGTCCGGAGCCGGCCGGGCGAAGGCGCCGTTTTCACCATCTACCTGCCGGTCATCGAAGATGTGGATATCGAAGCGCAACCGGTTGCATCGGCGCTTAATAAAACCGGCAACGAGCGCATCCTCTTAATTGATGATGAGGATCAGGTCATGGAGCTGGAGCTAAAGATCCTGGAAGGTCTCGGTTATAAAGTGACACCTAAAACCGACAGTGCAGAGGCACTGGAGGAATTTTCCGCCGGGCCGGAACGTTTTGACCTGATAATTACGGATATGACGATGCCTAAAATAACCGGAGACCGTCTGGCGCGTAAAATGCTGGACATCAACCCCCGGATTCCCGTAATTCTTTGCACCGGATTCAATGAAACCATTGACGAGGAAAAAGCCCTGGCCATGGGAATTGACAAATTTGTCATGAAACCCATCGATAAAGATGAGCTGGCCGCCACCGTCCGAAATGTGCTGGATAAAAGAATCAAGGACTAAGATTGACAATCTTGTAATAATACTGAACACATGATGAATTCGACTTTTTTACGAATTCATCAAGAATTACGCGCCGGATTCCTCATGCCCAATTTTTTATCCTTAGCCCTTGATCCCTAATCCGGTCTAATCCCGGATGCCTCCCGCTGTTCCTTAATCCTTATCCCATAATCCTTGATCCCCGATCTTTTATCCTTGATCCTTTCTCCTTAATCCTTTACCCTTTATTCTTTACCCTTTATCCTTTACCCTTTACCCTTTATCCTTTACCCTTTACCCTTTACCCTTTACCCTTTACCCTTTACCCTTTACCCTTTACCCTTTACCCTTTACCCTTTACCCTTTATCCTTTACCCTTTACCCTTTACCCTTTACCCTTTACCCTTTACCCTTTACCCTTTATCCTTTATCCTTTATCCTTTACCCTTTATCCTTAATCATCGATGGCGGAAAAAAAATGCACACTCACAAATTTGTCGAAGATTACCGAGGGCTGGTAGGGTACGGAGCTGACCGGGAAACAGATGAAAACACGATTATATGCTACCTCCAGAAGTTTTCCGATGACCGGTTGATGGCTCTGCTCACCAAAAGAATGACGGCTGAAGAGTTGCAAGAAGTATTCGATCTCATCAACCGCCTTCTCAAAAACCATCTCACCGAGTCCGAGTACCACGAGTTTTTTCTCAGGGATGACGATTGAGCCGGTGAGGCCGGAAAGAATAGAAAAGGCTCCAGCGTTGCCTGCCGGGTAGAGACGTTCTTCTGCAAATCCGACAGATGCCGGTGCTTTTCCGCAAGCCGGTGAATCAGATTTTATGCATTCGGAGGGAATTGACCGCAGGCGCTCACTGCAGCCGTGGATCCACCGGCACCAGTGAACTCACGGATTCGATCAACGCTCTAATTGGAAAAGGCTTTGACAACACCATGTCAAAGCCGCCGGACTCGTTTAACCAGGGCGTGCCAGAGATGGCGATCACTGGAATGGATTGCTTTTTGGATTTTCGGATATGCTGTACAACGCCGTTGCCGTCAACTCCCGGCATACGTATATCGGTAATAACGATATCGAAACTGCCGTCATCGAATTTTCGGATTCCTTCCCGACCATCACCTGCTGTTTCAACTTGATGACCGAATGTGGTTAAAGCCTGATGCATAAACCGCAAGATACCTTTTTCATCATCGATAACCAGGATGGTTGACATGCAATATTTCTCCACAAGATGTTCACAATACAGATTCAATCAATCAACAACCGGTATCCTACACATTTTTTAAAACCTTGTCAACTATATATTGGGCTTAAATATTCCTAAAGATACAACATACTGTGATTTTAGAGAACACAGGACATCCGGCAGATAAGGGGGAATCCAAGAAAAGGGAAATCCATCACAAGATGATTCACTGTCCGCTTCAACCGGGTTGCGAGCATATCTATAGAAAAGTTCGCACCGGTGTCAAACCGGATTACACTGTATTTTTTGATTTTCGATCGGGAGTTATCAACAATTTACATGCAACTGAATTTTAAGAAGATATTGTGGGCCTTCCCGTCAACGCTCTAAAATAGGGCCACGTGCGGAAATTAAATTTTCATAAAAATTTTAGGAGGATTCCGGATTATCGTTAAAACGGTCAATATTTGATGGCTGCAAAAATCTCGGGAAATCTTCTTTTTTTCAAGCATTTTGAAAAAAAATCCCGTCGCAGGGGATCCCCCGACGGGATAAACGGATTCTAAAGCGCCGGCCACCGCGGTTATCGCTTTGATTAGACCTTGTATTTGCCGAAATCATCCGGTGACAGATTTTCGAGATAATCCGCCCATTTTTTACCTTCTTCGCTGGTATCTGCGACTTCGGCGTCACCGTCCTTGATTTTAGATTGCTGCATGACGGCATCTTCTACATAGATCGGCGCATGAAACCTCAAGGCCAGCGCAATGGCATCACTGGGTCGGGCATCGATGTCAAAATTGCCGTCTTTTGAGACAAAATATATTCGAGCGTAGAAAGTGCTGTCTTTTAAGTCACATACCTCAACTTTGGATATCGAGATGTGCAAGGTATCTGAAAAATTTTTAAAAAGATCGTGGGTCATGGGGCGGTCGTATTTGATATCCTGAAGCGCCGACGCGATCGCTGTGGCTTCGAGCAATCCGATCCAGATTGGAAGGGCTTGTTCGTGCAAATCCGACTTCAAGATAATGATGGGCGTATTCGATGCCGGATCCATTGTCAGACCCGCTATACTAACTTTGTGCAGCATAACTTTCTTCTCCTTTCGAACCTCCAGCTGCTGATTCAACCTTGACGGGCCTGCCCCAGAGTGAATGGGCGAATGCTTCTTCGATCTTCGTGTAAACAATTTTTCCCGGGTATATATCAGCCCGACCGGTCGATTTATCGGGAGGATGAAAATTAACTATTTTATTCGTGGACGTGCGACCGCTCCACTGGACGTGGGTCGATGGTGCGACGTCCGAGCCGCCGGATGCTTGCTTTTTGCTCATACCTTCGGCAAGTATCGGCTGGATGGAGCCGACCAGCGCCTCATTTTTCACTCTTGTGAAAACTTCTTGAGTTTCCAAGAGAATTTGCAGTCTTTTTCTTTTTTGTCTTTCAGGTACCTTGTCGCTGAATTGCACCGAAGGCGCGTTCGGCCGGTCTGAGTAGGCAAAGGCGAAGATACCATCAAACTGCACCGTCCTTATCAGCTCCAGGGTTTCGTTGAACTCGGCTTCCGTCTCTCCCGGAAAGCCCACAATGATGTCGGAGGTTATCGCTATATTGCAACAAGTATTCCTGAGTTTGTGGATTTTGTCAAGGTACTGCTCCCGGGTATACCGGCGATTCATTCGTTTCAATATCCGGTTGGAACCCGATTGCACCGGCAGATGGATGTGGTCGCAGACCTTCTCGTTTTCACGTAATGCGTTGATCAGATTGGTATCGAAATCCTTGGGGTGCGATGTGGTAAATCGGATGCGCGCGAGTCCCTCGACGCTATTCACGCGTCCGAGCAATTCCGCAAAAGAACACAATCCTTCTTTTTTCCCATAGCTGTTTACATTCTGGCCCAGCAGGGTGACTTCCTTTACACCAGATTGTACCAGCGCCGTGATTTCCTCCAGAATATGTGCCGGAGACCGGCTGACCTCCCGGCCCCGTACATGCGGAACGACACAATAGGTGCAGAAATTGTCACAGCCACGCATGATGGTCACGAAACACGACACCGCCCCCGGCTGCCGGTCGGTGGGCAATGTCGCGAACCGTTCCGACGGTCCGGTCTCTTCAACATCGACGATCCGGCAGCGGTGTTCCTCTATTTTTTGGATAAGCCGCGGCAGACGGTCAATAGCCCGGGTTCCGAACACCAGGTCGAGGTGCGGAACCCGCCGGAACATTTTTGCCCCTTCCTGCTGGGCCACACATCCCCCGACCGCAGTAATGAGGTTCGGATTTTTGCTTTTCAGCCGGGCGAGCCTTCCCAGAAAGCTGAACGCTTTTTGTTCGGCCTTCGCCCGGATGGTGCAGGTATTGACTAGAACGAGATCGGCGCATTCCAGAACAGCAGTCTGCTGGTATCCCAACGCTGCCAGTTGCGCGGCGATCTGCTCGGAATCATACACGTTCATCTGACATCCGATGGTATTCAGGTAAAAATACTTGTTCCGGTTAGAATTAGATTCCATGAAATTTCATACCATAATGCTGCAATTGACAATATCGCCAAATTTTACCCATCTCTCTAATATAACCCCGGTTCATCGATTGTCGAGGTCGCGGCGGAAAGGCATCCGTTCGCTCGACCGGATGCTGACATGACGTGAATTGCCGGATTCAAGGTGTTATCGGCTCCATCATCATATCTTTTTCAAGACTCTTCAGGATCATCTCCACGTCCGGCTCACACCCGGGTGCGATGTGAAAAACGAGCTTTCCCGCTTGGGCATCCAGGGTTTCGATAACCGCCAGCCCATCGTATGCTTCGAAAATGAATTTCAGGAAGGCAATTTCGCGCCTCTCGACCCGCAAAAACCGTTTAACTGTTTTCATATGCAGTTTCAAGATGTTAAGGTTCTAAAACAAACAGGAGTATATCCGACTCCTTTTTTTTTTCAACCCCAAAAACATGATTTTGCGTTGTCCGCCATGACGAATTGAGATATATGGCGCCCCATGAAGAAACAATGGCATATGTATGAACCGGATCCTCAGATCGTCGGGGAATTGAGTCGGCAGCTCAACTGTCATCCGGTCACCGCAACCGTCCTGGTGAACCGGGATATCCGGACCCTGACGGCGGCCAGGGAGTTTCTGGCCGGTTCGCTGAGCAGCATCCGTTCGCCGTTTGCCCTCAAGGACATGGACGCGGCCGTCACCCGCCTCGCCACGGCCATCGCCGATAAAGAAAAAATCCTGATTTTCGGAGACTACGATGTCGACGGCGTAACATCCACGGCTATTTTGCTGAACTTTTTACGCTATGCCGGGGCCGATGTCTCATATTACATTCCGCACCGACTCACCGAAGGCTACGGCATCCAAGCCCGCCACATAGCCCGCTATGCCCGGCCCAACAAATTCGGCCTGATTATCACGGCCGACTGCGGTTCCGGCAGTCATCAGGCGGTGGCGGCGGCCCGAAGGTGCGGCATTGACGTGATCGTTACCGACCACCATACCATTTCAGACGACATTCCTCCGGCCCTGGCGGTCATAAATCCGAAACGCCGGGATTGTGCGGCCGGCCTGCAAAATCTGGCCGGCGTCGGTGTGGCGTTTTTCCTGTTGATCTGCCTGCGTGCGCATCTGAGGGAAACGGGGTTCTGGCGCGCACGAGCGGAACCCAATTTGAAAGCCTACTGCGATCTGGTCGCGCTGGGGACCGTTGCGGACATGGTGCCTCTCGTCGGGGAAAATCGCATACTCTGTCAAACCGGCCTCAGGGTCATCAACGACGGCCGTCGCCCCGGTCTGGCCGCCCTGCTGGAAGCCGGCGCCGTCAACGGTCCCGTCCTGGATGCCGACGATATTGCTTTTCGGCTGGCGCCGCGCCTGAATGCGGCCGGCCGCATGGACCACGCCGCCAGATCCGTGGAATTGTTGATGGCCGTAGACCGGGAACCGGCGGTCGAATCAGCCCGGATACTGAATTTGCTGAACCAGAAAAGACGCCTACTGGAAAAAGGTATCTTCGATCACATTCAGCAGTTTCTGGAAAGCAACCGCTCGCTGCTCCGCCGGCGTTCCCTGGTTCTGTCGGATCAGAACTGGCACGCCGGCATCCTGGGGATCGTGGCTTCCCGAATCGTGAATATCTACTGTCGGCCCGTCATTTTGATCACCACCCGGGACGGGGTTGGATTGGGTTCCGGCCGAAGCATCGAAAACCTCGACCTCCATCTGGCCCTCGAGAGCTGCAGGGACCATTTGGAAGCCTTCGGCGGCCACTCGATGGCGGCCGGACTGAAAATTCGTGAGGAAAATATCTCCGAATTCCAAACCGCCTTCGAAAGCGCCGTTCAGCGCGTCGGCCACCCCGATGATTTCATCCCCTCCATTCGTGTCGACCGGGAACTGGATTTTGCCGAAATCACCGAAAAACTCGTCGATGAACTGGAGACGTTGATGCCGTTCGGCGCCGGCAATCCTGAACCGCTTTTCATGGCTTCCCGGGTCAAGGTATTGTCATCCAGGACGGTCGGAAAAAATCACCGGCGTCTCGTCCTGCGGCAGTCATCGATGCCAAATGGTCCGATTCTTAACGGCATCTATTTCAACGCCGAAACCACGCCGGGTCAGCGAGGCGATTTCTGCCGTATCGTTTTCAAACTTCGTTGGAATCGCTGGAAAGGCGAAAAGACCGTTCAACTCGTCATCGAAGATATGGATTGAAGGTTTTTTCTTGCATTCAGGTTTCAGAGTTCTTATTATAGTCGCATCAATAAACACGATCCATTTAGCGAGTGCCCATCCATCAAAAGGTCTTTTACAATGATGGGCACCGGATGGTGTTTCCAATTCAGAAATGGGAATTTTTGCCCAAGTTCTAGGAAATCAAGTCCTTGCGCGGAGGCGTAGTTTACTATGCCGCACAAGCAAGGGCGCAGATTGACGCCGAAATTGGGCAAAAAGGCCATTTGTGGATGGAAACTAGTTAATGATCTGCAAAAAAAAGGTGGCATGCCATGGGCAAGGTCTTCCGGCCAAGTTCGCGCGAATCGACCATTTTATCCAAAATAGAATCGACCAAGGATTACCAGCGGCGCATGGCGATCGGCCGGCTTCGGGATTGTTCGGAATCCCTGGCCAATGCGATCGCCATGAAGCTGGTCGAAAAGCACCTCATCGAAACCACCAACAAAAATGCCGTTGGCGAACAACTGACGAAATGCCTCGATAAAATGAGCCATGCGGAGGATTTCGATATTGACTATCAGGTCGCACCCATCCGAAATGTAGTGCCCAACCCCCAAATCGTGAGCCTTTACGTAACTGCCTTTGTCATTGAAAAACTCATCAAGCACAAAGACGTGGTGGATATTTTCGGCTCCGACGAAGAAATTTACTTAACCATCAATGAGCAAGTAAAAAAGTATATGCCGCAATAATGCGCCCCAGCTTTCAACCCAGGCTGATCAACGGCCCTTTTGACGACCCCGGTCTTTTCATCCCTTTCGTCTTTCAAAACCGTGCCGTAATCTTCGACCTCGGCGATATCGCCCCCCTGTCGGCCAGGGACATCCTCAAAATCAGCCACGCCTTTGTCTCCCACACCCACATGGATCATTTCATCGGTTTCGACCGCCTGTTGCGTCTGTCTCTCGGCCGCGATAAAAGTCTGGCGCTTTACGGTCCCCCCGGATTCCTGAAAAACGTGGAAGGCAAACTGGCCGCATATGCCTGGAATCTGGCGGATAAATACGATTATCCGCTCATTCTAACGATCAACGAGGTGCATCCGGGACACACCTTGAACCGGCAATATCGCTGTCGGGACAGTTTTCAGCCACTGCGGGAACCGGTCGAACGTCCGTTTAACGGCGTGCTGTATTCAGAGCCGGCCTTCGAGATATCCGCGGCCATCCTCGATCATAAGATTTCCTGTCTGGGATTCTCTTTGAAAGAAAGATTTCATGTGAATATTCTGAATAGCGGATTGGCTGAACTGGGCCTGCGGCCGGGACCCTGGCTCACTGAATTCAAGCAGGCGCTTTATGATCGGAAAGACCCCGGCTCCGCTTTCAACGTCGATCAGGGCCGGGATGCGCCATCGAAAAATTTTGCCTTGGGGGAACTTGCCGCTAAAATCGCCATCATCTCGCCCGGACAAAAAATAAGCTATGTAACCGATGTGATGGATTGCCCCGCCAACCGACAGCGGATTGTGGAACTGGCCGCGGAGGCCGATCATCTTTTCATCGAAGCTGCCTTTCTGGACCGCGACCGGGAGATTGCAGCTCGCAAACACCATCTCACGGCCCGCCGGGCCGGCTGTTGGGCGGGCGAGGCCCGGGCAAAACAGCTGACCGTTTTTCATTTCTCCCCGAGATACATGGACGAAGGACCCTTGCTGCATGCCGAAGCCGCACAGGCATATGCAAGCGCGCTCAAGCCACCAGCGGCTGGCTCAGAGATTCCGTAACATCTATGGAGGACGGAGGCAAAGAAGGATTAAGGATTAGGGGGTTATCGTAGAAGGTCAATCACGTAATTCTACAAAAGATTACCTAAATTTTCTGTATAACTCAAGAGGCTCAATCCTTAATCCATAACCCTCAATCCCCTAACGGGTCGTCCATTGTCCGAACGCAGCGGTCGTCCATCGTCCATCGGTAATACGTGTTCTCCGAATCCCTTCCGCACGGCCTCGACCAGAAAATCCAGAACGGCGGCTACCGGCGTCGAAAGCTCCCTGGGAGCAGCCGATATACCCGGGTTCAACGCCGAATCCCACCACGTCCGGAGGTGTCTTGCGTCCCGTCAGCACCATGATTTTTTTTACGAAGGTGTCATTCATTAATTCTTTAAATTATTTTTGCTGTATTTTTTTATTTAGTTATTACAATCTTATCTTATTGTTTTTTTTATTTAATAATATATTTCTTTATTACTTAAGCAGAAAATTTTCCCGGAAACCGCAAGGCGCGGAGCCTGTGCGGAGTCCGGAAAAGGGTGGCTGTTTAAAGTGCCGGAGAAGTATTAGTCATCGTCGCGTTCGCGGCGACTTTCACTCCGGCGACGGTCGACGGCGTCATCCCGATCGTTGCTGGCTTGATGCGTGTAACGCTCCTCGCGATCATCACGCTGGTAACGGTCGACGGTGTCATCCCGATCATTGCTGACTTGACGCGTGTAACGGTCCTCGCGATCGTCGCTGCGGTAGCGGTCATAACGGTCATCGCGGTCGTAGCGACGGGTCCGGTCATACCGGGGTTGTTCCCGATCGTCGTCGTCATTTCTATCGTTCTCATAGCGGTCTTCGTCCGCGGTGTCATCGTTTTCCACGTCACTCGCGGGCGGTGTTTGGTTCCCGGTGTCCGGATTTTCGACCGCATTCACATTGATCACACAGCTGTCGGTATCCTGGAGCCCATCGATATCCATGACGGTGACCTCGAATGTCAGAGCTGCGCCGGCCATCGGAGCATCAAAGGTGGGATCGACGGCGGAAGGATCCGAAAGGGTCACACTCATGCCGCCGGTTTGTTTCCACATATAGCTGGCAACCACACCTTCGGGGTCGTTGGAGCCGGATGCGTTCAGTGTCACCACATTGCCCGGGTCCACGGTCTGGTCATTGCCCGCATCGGCGGTCGGGGCGGCATTAACCGGAGTGACTTCGACCGCGTTTACGTTGACGATACAGGTGTCGCTGGACTGCAGGCCGCCGATATCGGTAACGGTCACCTGGAACGTCAGGGATGCCCCTTGCGGTCCAACCGCCGGCGCCTCGAAGGTGGGCTGAACAGCGGCGGGATCCGACAGCGTCACGGATATTCCGTCGTCCGTACCGGTCTGGGTCCAGAGGTAAGATGCGATTCCCTCGTCGCCGTCACTGGAATCGGATGCGTCCAGAGTCACCACATCACCCTCGTCCACGGTTTGATCGTCACCGGCATTGGCTGTCGGCGCCTCATTGACCGGGGAGCTGATGATGGCATTCACGTTGACGATACACGTATCGGTCGCCTGCAGGCCCTCTTTATCGGTCACCGTGACCTGGAAGGTTAAGCTGGCGTCTTCGGTGCCGGTTGCCGGCGCCTCGAACGTGGGCCGAATGGCGGTGGGATCTGAAAGGATTGCGGAACTGCCTGAAGTCGCACCGACCTGGGTCCACCGATAGGAGGCAATGCCGTCATCCGGATCGCTGGAATTGGAAGCGTCCAGGGTCACCGTTTCGCCCGGGTCGACCGTCTGGTCGGTGCCCGCATCGGCGGTCGGGGCCTCGTCCACCCAGGACACGTTGATCACGGTGGTATCCGTCGATTGCAGACCGCCGGCGTCGGTTACCGTCAGTTCAAAGGTCAGCGACAGGCTGCCCAGGTCGACAAACGGCGCTTCGAAGGTCGGATCCACTGCGTTTTTATTCGACAAGGTGACAGTAGATGGACCGACCTGCCTCCAGGAATAAGCGGCAATGCCGTCATCGGGATCAATGGAATTGGAACCGTCCAGGGTGACGACAACGCCTTCGTCCACGGTCTGGTCGGAACCGGCATCCGCGGCCGGGGCTTCGTTGATCCAGGAGACATTGACGATACACGTATCGGTGTCCTCGGCTCCCGCGTCATCGGTCACCGTCAGTCTGAAGGTCAGGGATTCGCCGTCAGCACTCACCGCGGGTGCAATAAAATTCGGTCTGACGGCATTGCTATCCGAGAGCGTGACCTCCGGTCCGCCGGTTTGTTCCCAGAAGTAAAAGGCCATGTTATTGTCCGCATCACTGGAATTGGCGCCATTCAGGGTCACCGAGAGGCCTTCATCTACGCTCTGATCGGTGCCGGCGTTGGCCACAGGTGCCACGTTGACGGGTGCGCATTGGCTTGGCCGGCTGTTGCCGTGGCAACTCGTACAGTTGCAATCATATGTCGGTAGGGCATACACATTACCGTAAAATCCGAAAAGTACTGCTATTGCAATAAAAAACATGAATCTGATTTTTTTCATTCCGTTTACCTCGTTAGTTTAAATTAGTGAATTCCGCAGACAATCAAAGCAGGCCCCGGTCGTGTCGTGACCTGAATCCTCCGATTTCGTCGGTGCGGGGGCTTGCAGGCCCTGCACCGGCTTCGTCGAAGGGGGGTGAATGAATTCATGAGATATCATCGAACCAAACATCTCTGAGATACCGTGCTAAATGAGACGATCTGAATCGACAACCTGAATCTTTTTTTTACCACCTCCTTAAAATGTGTTGTGAAAGCCATTCCACCCACCGCTGATCGTCAGGGTCACCCATTGGATAGTCGGCCCGGGGTTAACCTCAGCCGTTGGTTCGTGGAACTGAAATTGGTTTTTCAGCTCTACAGCAATTTACATACCAACGTGTACGGCGAGATAGTTTTATATAGTTATTCCAATAAGATTTAAAATTGCTTCATCAACGCTCATCTCTGTTTGAACCCTTAAAGATCCAAATTAGAACTGAATCAGTAGGATTTTCCCTACACGTCGGATAACTTAAATCATACAGTCTTCCATGCTGAAACGCGCACTCTTATCAATTCCCTGACGTTGAAGGCCCTAAACCGACGCCATTTCGGCATAGTTAGTATGTTTTTATGCACTTCCGTAGAAATGGTACATAAATTGCTTAAATGGGAAACGCCCGAACTGGCGTCGGGCTTTTTTTAGGTATCCTCTCACCGCATTGCCTGAATATCCTTGTGATTACCTACTCAGGGCAACGATCGGCCATGCGCGGTGAACAATAAATATCGCAGCGGGCAAGGGTTAGAAATCAGGAGGCGAAAGTCGATGACACGCAAAATCGTACGTATCTTTTTTTATACATTTTTTTGGGTATTGCTCCTTTCCTTCAACTGCCACAGCAGTGGAAAACCGGAAAATCTCGCAGGCGATGAAACCTGCATGGAGTGCCATGAGGAAATTTATGAAACCTTCGGCCAAAGTACCCATGGAATCCAGGCAGATCCGAGGACCCCGGCCGGGCGCAGCCATGGATTTGCCTGCGAATCCTGTCATGGCCCGGGCGTCGACCATGCGGAGGAGGGAGAAGGTGGAAACATCATGGAGTTGAGCGCCGAATCTTCGGAAAGTCCGGCAATAAAGAACGCTGTCTGTCTGAAATGCCACGACAGGGGAAAAACGGCCATGTGGCACGCCAGCGAGCATGAACTCCGGTCGCTTTCCTGCGCCGACTGCCACAAGGTTCATGCCGGCAATCCAAAATATCTGTCCAAACCCAGCCAGACGGAGGTGTGTGCCGCCTGTCACCGAAAAATCACACCGCAGCTGCTGCGCCAGTCCCATCATCCGATTCGGGAGGAAAAGATGACATGTTCGGATTGCCACAATGCCCACGGGACCATTGCGGATAAGCTGATCGACGCCCAGGACATCAACCTGAAATGCTTTGAATGCCATGCCAAAACCCGGGGACCGTTTCTATGGGAGCATCCGCCGGCAGTGGAAAACTGTCTTGCCTGCCATGTCCCCCACGGTTCCACCCAGGCCTTCTTGTTGAATGCCAGAACGCCTTATCTGTGTCAGAGATGCCATTCCAATGTGGGGCATGCGAGCGGGCTGCAGGCCAGAAACACCGGAAGTGCCGGTCAGTTCGTCTATACGGCATTGAACAATCGCGGATTTTATCGGGCATGCCTCAATTGCCATCTGCAGGTCCATGGCAGCAACCATCCGTCCGGCAAGAGCCTGCTCAGATAAACACAGCTCAAGGCTTGCCGCTGAAAGCTCAAAGCAGGGAAATTTAAGAGTATTTAGAAATTTTGACAGGAATTGAGGAATGGAGGAATTGAGGGAGAGTTCTGATGATAAAAAAATACGCTTTTGTTCTGGCGATAGTGGTTCTGGGTATGGCTCTGGCAGCTTCATACTCGATTGCGGCATCGGTCACCACCTTAAACGAGATCCGCACGGGACAACATGAAACCTTTACCCGTCTGGTATTGGATTCGGAAGGGGCGCGACCCGTAAAGATCGGTCCGGCATCCGCCGAAAGTGTCAGTATCCTTTATGAAACACTCGAACTGGGGCCGGAACCATCCGTTATGTTCCGCAGGCTGGCGGGTGCCGCCGCACAGGTAATCCACCGGCGACTGCCCGAGGGTTCGGTGATAACCGTACGTTTCCGGCAGCCGCATACCGCGGTCAAAAGCTTCACCATGGGCGGGCAGACCGGGACCGAAAGCACATACAGACTTGTTATGGATTTATACCCACCGGGAAGCGCCGCCACCGGCCCCGGTGCACTCATCCCGTCGGTTACGACGGTGAAGACCCCGCCCCCGGTTGCAGAGGTGAAGCCGGCTGTCCCGGATAGCAATGAAATCGCGGAAATATCGGCACCGTCCCCTGAGCCTGGCGAAAGTTCGGCGGAACAGGACCTGCTGACAGCTGAAGAATCTGAAACGGAATCCGAAGCCGGAGAGACATCCGCCACTGAGGCATTTCTCGGTCGACTGTCCGGTGAATTGAGCGTGATCGGCAGGCTTCGCAACGATGATGCCAAGGACTCCTTGTATACCCAATATCGCGATCCGAAAGCCGTCAGCGGCGGTTTCGATGCCAAATATAAAAACGAAGACCGCTATTATTTGAAGGCCGACGGCCGAAATCTGAGCCAGGATGATGTCAATCTGAATTTTCGAGGAAACCGCTACGGCAAAATAAAGGGGGGTATTACCTATGACGAGATCCCCCACCGGTTTGCCTTTGGGGTCAAGACGCTGTATTCGGGCGTGGGCTCCGACAACCTGACGCTGGATGACGGATTGCAGTCCAACCTGCAGGCCCTGGCGGGTAATTCCGCGGCGCAGGCCCAATTGCTTGAAAATGAATTCGCCAAGGCCGCCGTCGGTGATCCCAAAATCGAACGTAAGAGACTCTCCGGTGATCTGGAGCTGCTAGCCCTCGATCCTTTCAGTCTCCGCACCGAATTCAAACACGAACAACAGGAGGGTACCCGGCCCTTTTTGGGGTCGTTCGGACTGGGAAATGCCCTGGAGATCTTCGAGCCCATCGACAATGAAACCTGGTCGGTGAAGCTGATCGCCGAACTGGCCCAAAAATCATATCTTCTGAATGCGACCTATTACTACCAGAATTTCCACAACAATGAAGACACCCTGACATTCGACAACCCTTTCCGGGTGGATGACGCCGTGGGGGAACCGACCGCCGGCCGTATTGACCTGGCCCCCGACAACCACTATCAGAATCTGTCCCTGGCGGGATCTTACGCGAATCTTCCCCTCAACAGCCGCATATCGGCCAATGCCGCCTGGGGCTGGATGCGGCAAGATGACGAATTGCCGCCGTTTACCACCAACACCGCCCTGGTTGCCCCGATCGACTACATGGATCCCGCCAACCTGCCGGTGGGTGAAGCCGACGTCAAAGTCGACACCGCGCTTTACAACGCCACCCTGACGGCCAGGCCCTTTGAATTCATGCATGTCAAAAGCAATTTCCGCCACTACGATTACCACAACAAAACCGACAAAATCGAATTTCCGAATGGATATGTTTCCACCGATGCGTTTGCGGAAATCCCCCAGCTTGGCGTTCCGATATCCACGCGTCCCTCAAGCTATCGCAAAACCAAAGCCGATGTAAACCTGGGCTTCGATGTCTGGGCCAAAACCCGCCTGAACCTGGACTATGCCTATATCCTCACCAAACGCGATAATCGGGAAGTCGACAAACAGACGGACAATGTCCTGGGCGGTTCGGTCGACACCAATCCCTTTCAATGGGCGGATTTCAGAGCATCTTATCAGCGCACCGATACCGATATCGATGGCTACGATTACAATGTATATCTAGAATCCGGACAGGATCTCCAGCAGCTGCCGGGACTGCGAAAGTATCTCCAGGCAGATGTCGTGCGGAACAGATATCAGCTGATGACGAATGTGTATTCCATGGAGCCGCTTGTTTTGAGCGGGTCGTTTACCTTCGGAAAGGATGACTTCCAGCATTCGTCCTACGGCCTGACGGACACCGACTATTATTCCTTCTCAATTGATGGAGATTATTCACTGACCGGACGGCTGAGCCTCAACGCCTTTTATATCTATGAAGACTACAAAAACCATCAAAAGGCGCAGGGCGAATTCGATGAAGACGGTGATGGCATCGCCACTGTCACCGATTGGCAGGCGAAGGGGGAAGATCGAGTCGATACGTTTGGCGGTGGCCTTACCTATGGTGTGATACCCGAACGGCTCGATTTCAATCTGACCTATTCCTATTCCAGGGTAAACGGCAAAATCGGGTTTAAAATCCCCGACGGCTCGGTTCCCGATTTCGATTCCGTCGATAATTCCACGCTCCAGACCCTGGACACCAGCCTGAAGTACAATATCTGGGGTGGCTATTTTGTGACCCTGGGATATGTGTGGCAGAAATTCGACTATGATGACTATGACAAGGACGGATTCACCTATGTCCCCACCGACGCTGCCGGCAATTTCAACGGCGCCCTGCTGGCCGATTCCCTGTGGCAGGACTATGACGCTCACATCCTTTATTTGAAGTTCAGCTACAGATTCTAGACAGCCACGAATGGGCTCGATGCAAATGATGCGTGAAGCTCAAGGCTCAAAGCAATAAGGCCTTCGGCCGTTGGAGATTGGAGGTTGGAGGAATTGAGGAATTGAGGGTATACTTTATAATGCATATGAATCCAATATGATTTCGGCGGGTTGAGGATAGAGTGATCAATTTCCACTGCAGGCTAAACTCTTCACAACCTTTTGATTGATTATGGATTTAGTCCATATATATTTTTAAATTCAGAAGGTTGTACCATCAAGGGGGATATGGCATGGAAATTGCCGACAAATGTGTCATTACCTGCCTCAGAACCGTGAGCGAAAAATGCTATCAGGAGTTTGAAGACAATGAATAACACGCGTGTACCGGGAAACCCCAGCTTTGAAAAAACAAAAGCAGCCATTACCGGAAAGCTGCCGGCCCTTTGCCTGGCAGTCCTTTTCACCGTGGTTGCCGCAGCAGCGGCATCCGCATTTGGTACCTATACGACCTGGTTCAATACGGAATACGGGACCGCCGGAACCAGCGGTGGATCCACTCTTGGCAGCTGCATCACCTGCCATGTCAATTCAAACGGAACGGGCGGACTCAATCCCTATGCGCTCGATTGGAAGGCAGCCGGTGCAAATGCCGCGGCATTCGGGGCCATCGAAAATCAGGATAGCGACGGTGACGGATACGTCAACCTTGACGAAATCCTGGTGGACACCTTTCCCGGCAATCCGGCCAGCCGACCGGCACCCGTTAACGATCCGCCAGCAGCCGATGCGGGTTCCGATCAGACGGTCGGTGAAGGCGCCACGGTGACCCTGGACGCCTCGGGGTCCAGCGATCCGGACGACGGCATTGCTTCCTATCAGTGGGAGCAGACGGTGGGACCTCACGTTGCGCTTTCCGATCCGACAGCCGCTCAGCCGACATTCAGCGCCCCTGGTTTCCAGTCCGGTGCCAATACCCTGACTTTCAGCCTGACGGTCACCGACAACGGCGGTCTCTTCGCCAGTGATACGGTGACCATCACCGTCACCGACGTCAACCAGCCGCCGGTTGCCGATGCCGGCGCCGATCAAACCGTGCTGCAGGTCGGATTGACGGTGACTTTGGACGGATCGAATTCCAGTGACCCGGACGACGGGATCGCCGTTTATTTCTGGCAGCAGACGGCCGGACCGTCAGTCAGCTTGAGCGACGACTCAGCCGTGCGACCGACCTTTGTCTCCCCGGAAGCCGCGGCCGGCGGCATTACCCTGGCCTTTTCCCTGACCGTGACGGATACCTTCGGGTACCAGGATATCGACAGCTGTGTCGTGGTGGTTACCGTGGACAATCTACCCCCCACGGCCGCGGCCGGTGTGGATCAAACGGTCACCGAAGGCGAGGTCCTCTCGCTGGATGCCACCGGTTCCGAAGATCCCGATGGCACCATCGTTTCCTATGGGTGGCATCAAACCGCGGGCCCAGCGGTGTCCCTATCGGCTGCAAATGTCGCTCAACCGACGTTTAGCGCACCGGATGTTGGAAGCCAGGGCGAATCCCTCACCTTCAAGCTGACAGTCACCGATGACCAGGGTCTGCAGGACACCGACGAAGTTATCATTACCGTTAGTTGGCTGAATGAGCCACCCGTGTCCGAAGCCGGATCGGATCAGACGGTCACCGAAGGGCAAACCGTCACCCTGGATGGTTCGGCTTCCAGCGATTCAGACGGCGGCATCGCCGGTTACACCTGGACCCAAACCGGTCCCGGCACCGCGGTGGCCTTGTCCGATCCCACCGGGGCTCAGCCCGTATTTGTGGCCCCGGCGGTGGGTCTGAGTGGAGAAATACTGACCTTTGAACTGACGGTTGAAGACCCATTCGGGCTGCATTCCAGCGATACTGTCACCATTACGATCAGTGATAACGGCATTTCCGGGTTTCCGGACGAAGCGATAACCTGTTCATCCGAAGAAGGGGATCCCATCGGGATCACCGAAGACAGCGGCGGCAGGCTGGCGCAGCTTGAAATGGTGGATCCAACCACTATTGTTGAAACTGTCGGCAAGCCCCGGGATTTTCCAATGGGAATGATCGATTTTCAGGCAAAGGCCGACACCATCGGCGGGACGGTCATTCTGACGGTGCATTTAGCGGAGCCGGCTCCTGAACATTACCATTGGTACAAATATGACGCCGGCGGTGACGGCTGGATAAATTACGACGAGGCAACCGGTGCAAACGGCGAGCTTGGAGCGGTTTTCAATAATGCCCGCGACCAGGTTACCATCACCCTGATCGACGGTGGGATGGGCGACGACGATGGGGTGGCCAACGGCATGATCGTCGATCCCTCGGGTCTGGCGACCGTATTCCCGGCACTGGTCGAGACCGGCTCCGCCGGATCCAATGATTTCGGGACTTCCGGAGCCGGCTGTTTCGTTACCGCCACCGCTGATGGGAATTTGACGAAACATCCCGGAAAAGCAATTCTTTTCGCGCTGGCAGGGATGATACTTCTGGTTTCGCTGGTGTTGGCGGTTCGGCTGAACAAGTAAGCTCAAAGCGCAAAAGTTCAAAGCTGAAAGCTGAAAGCGCAAAGGGAAGCGCGGGGAGGAGAAGGGATTAAGGGATGAGGGATTGAGGAATTAGACAGTTACCAATTCAGTTTTGCGCAAAATGCACAAAATATTTTTCGACTTCTTTGTAAACCCATGGCATTCGGGTGTTCACAAAGAAAAAATTTTGAACCAACTTTTTGAAACCTGTATGGTTCCGGCTTGTCCGGGTTGGGGATTGGGATGCACTCGCGTAAAACCGAGGGAAGATGGACGAAAATAGGGTTGAGGATTAAAGGGCAAAGGATTACCCTGATTGAGCGAAAGTCGAGAGTGCCCCGGCTTCAAGGCGTCCCAGGTGAGCGGTAATATAGATAGTGATCGTTAAATCAAATCGATAAAAAACCTATCCCATTTTGTTTACGATCATTTGGGGTGGGATTCATTATTTTTATCAGTCGGCGTCGTTAAGACAATTGTTTAGAAAAAATTCCAGATTTTCTTCCATTTCGATTTTGACGAATTCCATTCCACGCAGACGGGTTTCAATTCCCGTAAAATTTTGGTCCTCGGCCAGGGTGGTGATGTCATGGACCATTCGGCAGACGAACCCTGATAAATAAAACCGGGCCGGACCGCTGGCCATGATGTCGACGGTTTCAGAATGCACTGTTTCTTCCTGTACAGGGGTATATCGAAAAGCCAATCCACATTTGCTTATATTTTCCAATTTGCCGATGATCTTGGACTGACGGGTATGTACTTCAATCGCGCCATTCTTGACGATGTAGCGTGGATGCCTTCTTCGCTCAGCCTTCAAAGGTCCCCCTTGCTGTTGTTAGATGAAGTAATAATGTTCGACCGTCCGTCCGGGAGCGCAGCACCCTCCATCCTGAAATTGCCAGGTTTGCATTCTGATTTAATGGCCGACGGATAAGATATTCCGCAGCAATTACCGTGCCTGAGCGGCAAAATCGGCAAACATTCATTTAAAACCTACAAAATCAAAAGGTTGTCGTCGCTGGAACGGACCCTATCCATTCAAAATCTGTGGCAGGCGTAACCGCAGGTATGCCATTTAGGCACATCTGAGGTTTAAATATAAGTTATTTCAAATGGTTGGTTAGAGATGTGCAATTTTGGATTGGTTGTTTTTGGGGTAGGTGACACCTCTCTGCCTCACAGGTGGGAAATATTTCAAAATGATCTGCCTGATGCGGATGCCATCAAATACAAAAGATATCATTCCTAACGTACTTATCCCTTAATCCCTCAATTCCTAATCCTCATTTATCCCTGAAATCATCCGGATCCAATCTGTATTTTTTCAGCAGCTCGTATAAATCGGCCCTGTATTTACCGGCCAGTTTAGCAGCCTGGCTGACATTGCCCCGGGTAGACCCGATCAGCTTGACCAGATATTTTTTTTCAAAACTTTTTTTGGCGTCTTTGAGCGACGGTATGCCTTTCACTGAAATTTCTTTTGCCGGCAGAATTAAATCGTCTGTGATGCGATCTTGATCACAAAACGCCACCGCGGATTCAATGCTGTTTTTCAATTCGCGGACGTTGCCGGGCCATTCGTAGTGCAGCATTTTCTGTAAAGCCCTTTCAGAGAAGCCATGGATCCCCTTTTGCATCTGGGACGCATGGATTTTCAAAAAGTGACCCGCCAGATCGAGCAGATCTTCCTTGCGTTCTCTCAGCGGGGGTAGCTCAATGACAATTACGTGGATACGGAAAAAGAGGTCTTCGCGAAAATTTCCGCTTTTTATTTCGTCTTTCAATTTTTTGTTGGTTGCCGTTAAGATCCTGGCGTCAAATGGGACGGCGTTGTTGGATCCCAGCGGATAAACAGCTTTTTCCTCCAGCACCCGCAGCAGCTTGACCTGCATGTTCAGCGATATTTCCGCAATCTCGTCCAGAAAAAGTGTGCCACCCCCGGCTTGAACCAGATGTCCTGCTTTTTTGCTGTCCGCACCGGTAAATGCGCCCTTTTCATGGCCGAACAATTCGCTTTCCAGCAGCGTTTCCGGAATCGCCGCGCAATTCAGGGCCACGAAGGGTCCCTTTTTTCTCGATCCGCCCTGATGCAGATAGCTGGCAATCAATTCCTTTCCCGTTCCGCTCTCACCATGAATCAGAACCGTGGATTCCGCCCGGGCGGCACGGGCAGCCTTTCGCAGCACTTTTTTCATTTTTTCGCTCTTACAAACAATCTGCTGGATATCAGGCACCTGCGGAATGAGACCGTCGCTGGCTTTTGCTTTTCCTGCGCGCTGGCGCTTTTGCAGGCATTTATCGATCTGCACGATGAGGTCGCCAAACTCAAATGGTTTGGTTATATAACCGCAAGCGCCTTTTTCCATGGCCTCCACGGCGCTTTTAATCGTGCCATAGGCAGTCAGAATGAGGATGGGCATTGCCGAACCGACACGATGAAAATCCCCCATGAGTTCGATGCCGCTGTACCCGTCCAGCCTGAGATCCACCAGCGCCATATCGAACATCTCTTTGCGAAACTGACCCAATGCCTCTTCCGCGTTGAGTGCCGTAGATACCTGGTAGCCCTGCATTTCCAATCTTGTCTGGATGAGCCGCGAGAGGCTGCGGTCATCCTCCACCACGAGAACTTTGGTCATTCTAAGCCATCCTTATTAAAAAACCCTGTCATCATGGTTGCGGATTAACTATACTAAAATAGTATAATATACACAAACGGCGGCAGGTCAATCCAGACCGGCGCTAAGTTTTGAAATGCGACGACTTGATCCCGCGGCCAATAAATGATATATAACCCTTTATACAGTCCGCGATGTAGTATAAAAACTTCTCGACCGGTTTATCGGGTTAACTTTTTACACGTCAACGCTGTCGAAAAGAGAATATCCCGCCTCGGTTTCCCGTCCGAATTGAGGCTATCTCAGAATTAAGATTTTGGTTCAATATCCAGGCGAAAACCCAATTTACATCGATGGTGTTTACGCATATTGTGGAATTAAACAGGACACTGACACCGGGATTTGGCCAACGCATGATTTAGAGACAGCTTCCTGATACATTATTTCGTGAATTCGATGCTGATCCCTCAAGGAAAATCATTCTATGGATTCTGTTTGCCTTTGTGGAAAAAACAATCTGGAACATGGACGTCTTGCATAAAGCACCCAGCGCCAAGCCATCAACGTCCGCAACCGCGTCGCCTGCCATTGAGATACCGTTGAAACCAGCCGGGATCCGGTCGCGAATCCTCCTGGTCATACGCATCGTCCTGAGTGTGACGTTGTGCGAAGCACTGGTGATCACTGTCCTTCAAATTTTTCCTGTGATTCCCTCCCGAATGATGGTGGTGCTGGATGCCGCTTTCATGATCCTGTTGCTCTCTCCGGTGCTGTACTTGGCCGTTATTCGCCCCATGGTCCGGTACATGCTGGCGCAACAACGATCCGAAGAGCTGCTCAAACGACATGGAGACCATCTCGAGAGTCTGGTAAGACAGCGCACGGCACAGCTTTCCGCCGCCAATGAAACCCTCAGGCAACAGATTCGCGTTCGCACGCGGGCCGAAAACCTCATGCAGGAGCGAACCTTCGAACTGGATGATTATATCAGGGAGTTGCAGTGCCTTTATGCCGTGTCGAGGCTGATGGAAAAACCCGATATTTCGATCGAAAATCTGATTACGAAATTGATCGGTCTGATTCCCTTCGCCTGGTTGAATCCGCAAACCATCGGCGTGCGGGTTACCGTGGAAGACCGGGAGTTCAAAACGAAAAACTTCGAGAAATCGCATCGGCGGCAGACCGGCAGGATCATGGACAATGGCGAATGCGTTGGCTTGCTGGAGATTGTAAACCTGCAAGAAACGGCGGGATCGGATACCGGTCTGAATCCGCAACGGGAAATAAGCCTGATTGAAGCCGTTTCCGACCGGCTGGGCGGCGTCCTGGAAAGAATCCGGACGACGAAACGGCTCAACCGGGAACTGGCCGTCGACGAGGCGCTCTCGCATCTGTACGAACCCCTGATCTCACCTTCGGCATCTCTGGGAGATACGGCCCGGGCCGTATTGAATGAAGCCGCGAATCTCACCAAAAGCCGGGATGGCTATTTAGCCGCGATCAGCCCCGGCAAAGGCGACGCCGCTGCCCTGGATCTGGTCGTTCTGCCGCGGGAGCAATGTAATATCGCCTCGGGAAAAAAATCCGCAGGTACCGGTACCGGCCCATCCGACAGCTCGTATCCCGGTCTCTGGGGATATTCCCTGAATTCGCTGGATGCTTTCTACACCAATACACCTCAAAAACATCCGGATTCAGCCGGAACGCCGGCAGGCCATGTCCCAATTCGTCGTTTCCTTTCGGTGCCCATCACGATCGAGGGCAACCTGGCCGGCCAGATCGCGCTGGCCAACAAGGAAAAGGACTACAGCGGGCAGGACCTCGATGCCGTCCGCCGCGTGGCTGAATTCTATGCGCTGGCCCTGCAGCGCAAAAAGGTGGAAAAAGCCCTGCAGAAATCGAAAGATGACCTTGAATTTCGGGTGTTGGAGCGCACCGCGGAAATTGAACGGGCCAATATTATGCTGAAGACCGAAATTGATGAACGCAAGTTGGTTGAGATCCAACTGCGACAAAACAGGGCCATGCTCCAGGCCGTTTTCGACGGAATCGCGGATCCGCTGATCCTCATCGACCGGCATATGACGGTCAAAATGATCAACCGGGCCTCCGTGGCCTACTACCGTCTTGGGATTAATCAGGATATCATCGGGACGCCGTGGCGGGAAGCCGCGGCCGAAACAGGCAAATTCGTCGATAACCAAATACCTTCGGCTGTTTCGGATAACCGCGTTTTGTCTTTTGAACGCAAGGGCTTCATGGACCTGGAACGGTTGGAGCGTGTCTGGATCTACCCGGTTATAGAAAAAACAAGGGATGTCGGTGATGCTGTCATTCACATCCGGGACATCACCGAACAACGCCGCATCGAAAACCAGTTGATACAGAGCGAAAAATTGGCCTCCCTCGGCGTGCTGGTTTCCAGCATCGCCCATGAAATAAACAATCCCAACAGTTTTGTGACGTTCAATCTGCCGATTCTGAAGGAATACATCGACGCGCTGCTTCCATTCGTCGATAAATACGCCGCCGGACATCCGGATCTGGAACTGGTCAACATGCCCTATCCGGAATTTCGCGCAGATATGATAAAATTGATCCAAAATGTTGATCGGGGTGCGAGACGGATCAGTACCTTTGTCTCGAATCTGCGGGAATTCTCTCGCTATGACGGGAAAAAAGCTAAAAAGTGGGTGGATCTGAATTCCGTGATCCAAAAGGTTCTGTCTATCTGCGGCGGCAACATCAAAAAAACAGTGAACTCTTTCGAATTGTCGATTCCGGATAATTTTCCGTCCGTGTACTCCGATCCGCAAGTTCTGGAACAGGTGTTGCTCAATATCCTGATGAATGCAGCCCAGGCGGTTGACAAGGAAAAGTCCCGGGTTATGCTGAAGGCGACCTTCGGAAAAAGCATGCGGGAGCATATTATCATCGAAATCAGCGACAACGGCTGCGGAATGGATGTCGAAACAAAACGCCATATATTCGACCCTTTTTTTACCACCAAGCCGCCGACGGAAGGAACCGGTCTGGGATTATACGTAACTCACAATCTGATCCAAAGCATCGGGGGGTATATCGAAGTGGACAGCGAACCGGGCCGGGGCAGCACGTTTCGGGTGATATTGTCCGATAAGGATTACCTGGGAGAAGGTAAGGGCATGGATTAGGGAATTTAGGAATTTAGGATTAAGAAATAAAGCTCAAAGTTGAAAGCTCAAGGCTCAACGGGAAGAGCGAGGGACGATAGATGACCACGGCGCTCGGATGAGGGACAATTAAAAAAAACAGGGGCATCGATGCTTTTAGGCCTCAAACCTCTAACCTAACGCGCAGCGCTCCTCCAACGCCGAAGGCTCTGCTTTCAGTCTTTGCGTTGAGATTTCAGCTTTGAGATTTGAGATTTGAGCTTTTATACAACGAACCCAGCGAACCCACTCATGACCTCGAGAAAAAAATTTCCAGCCATACCGTGGCGGATGCACCTGCTGGTGAGCACAATCGGACTGATCGTCATCGGCATCGTGATTTACGGATTTTATATTGGTGAACGGTTAAACACGCTGGATGAACCCATGATAGACGCCGTCATGGAAATACAGCTGGAGGCGGAAGCAGCGGATCTCTGGTTTCGCGAAATTATCAGCGGCAATATGACCGCGGATATGAAAACGATATGGCAGCCCCTGGAGCAGGTTGTGTGGTATCTGCATGTCATCGCTCAGGACAACAAGACCCAACGTAAGTTTTTCAATCCGCTTCGAGACGATGAGACCCGCGATCAGATCAAACTCATCCAGCATAAACTGGCCGCTCTGGAAAAAGTTACCGGATTTATATTTGCCGCCACCCAGTTGTCCGGTTCCGTCGGGGATCTGCGCGAGCAGTATGAAAAAGCGATGGCTGCTTTTCTCGAACAGGTCGGCCGACTGGAAAGCCGACTTCTAAATACCAAGGCCAAAAATCTGCGCCATTTTCGGTATCTTCACCTGGTATTGGTCGCGACCTGCATCGCCCTGTTCCTTGCCATCGCCCTGTCCTTTCAATTTTTTCTACGCCGCAGAAGCAGGGATTACCAGACCCTGCGGGAAGTCAAGCAACGCCTGGAAAAAGAGAATGCCGAGCGCCTCAGGGCCCAGACCGATCTGAAGGCGGCCCACCAGGAGCTCGAGGAGCGGGTGGCGCTGCGCACCGGGGAGCTGTCCCGCGCCAATGAAAACCTGACCAGGGAAATCGCGGAACGTAAACAGATTGAAATGCAGCTTCACGAGAGCAAATCCATGTTGCAGGGAATGTTCGACGGGATCCCGGATTCGCTGATTTTGGTCGACCACCAGATGCGACTCAAAATGATCAACCAATCGGCCTCCGCCTATTACAAGGTCGGTGAATTCCATAAAATCGCCGGAAAAACCTGCTTTCAGATTTCCGGCGATTCAGAGACCTGCAACGGCTGCCGGATTCCGGCAGCTGTTCGCAATGGCCGTCAACTCAAGTTTGAGCGCAAAGGCCTGATAGATGCCGAACGAATCGAACAGGTAATGGTGTATCCCCTGGAAAAGGAGAATGGAGAGCCGAGAGACGCCGTCATCCGGGTAACTGACATTACCGAGACCCGCATGTTCGAACGGCAGCTTATTAAAAGTGAAAAAATGGCCTCGCTGGGCATTCTGGTTGCCAGCGTCGCTCACGAAATCAACAACCCAAACAGTTTTATTTCTTTTAACATTCCGATTTTAAAAGACTACATCGAAGCACTGCTCCAGATTGTGGATCGGCACACGGCGGACTATCCGGATCTTGAATTTTGCCAGATGCCCTATGAAGCGTTTCGAATAGACATATTCCGATTGATGGAGAACATCGGCAACGGAGCCGACCGGATCAGCGCCTTTGTGTCAAATCTACGGGAATTTTCCCAGAGCGACGGTGAAAGGCTCAAAAGATATGTGGATTTGAAATCCGTCGTTGACAAAGTGGTCGCCATTTGCGGCAAGAAGATAAAGCATTCGGTCAAATCCTTCGTGATTGACATCCCCTCCGAAATGCCGCAAGTCTACACCGCCCCCCACGCCATGGAGCAGGTCCTCATCAATCTGCTGATGAACGCGGCTCAGGCGGCCGATAAGGAGAACTCTCATGTCAAGCTGGTTGCATCCATTGGCGACACCTGGCTGGCGCATTTAATTATCGACGTCATTGACAACGGACGCGGAATTGAGGAAATATCGAGGGATCGGCTGTTCGATCCCTTTTATACCACCAAACCGCCCGGCCAGGGAACGGGTTTGGGGCTCTACGTCTGTCACAATCTGGTTCAGGGAATGGGTGGAAGCATAGAAGTGCAGAGTGAGCCGGGAGCCGGAAGCAAGTTCAGGGTTATTTTGCCTGATAAGGAAAAACGGAAGAATCCGAGATAAAGAGGAGCTCAAAGCTGAAAGCTCAAGGCTCAAAGCGTAAGACGAATTTAGGGATTCAGGGATTATGGATTAGAGATCGGAGGTCAGAAGTCAGAGGACGGAGGACAGGTTGGGAAAAGGGAAGATGGACGATGGAAGTCAGGCGGACTGGTTTTCATCGCGAAACGATTGACTATTTTGGGCCGATGACTCTGTTCGCCGAGGCTCTATCAGGTGAACAGAGTCATCGGCCAAAGGCCTTTGTCTGCGGCCATCCGCGTGTGTCTGCGGTTAAATAAAACTAAACGAACAAGGAACCCATGGACAATCGGATTATTGTTATTGACGACGAGCCTGATTTTCTTGACAGTGTGCGCAGAGGTTTGATCACCTCCGGCTTCAAAGATATCCGCATCGAGAGCGACTCCCTCAAAGCGGCCGCCGCCTTTGAAGATGGGGAAGCCTATGATATCGCCCTGATCGACATTACCATGCCCGGCATGGATGGCATCGAGCTGCTGGGGGTGATTCGTCACAACAGCCCGGCCACCGAATGCATCATGGTGACAGCCGTCGATGAGGTTCGGGTGGCAATTCAATGCCTGCGTAAAGGTGCTTATGACTACCTGGTGAAACCACTGTCCAAAGAAGATCTGGTTTCCTCCCTCAACCGGGCTTTGGAAAGAAAGCGCCTGGTCGATCTGCTGGATATCGGCAAACTTCGGACAATTCCCAAATTGGAAAATACGGAGGCTTTCAGAAGAATCATTACCCGGTCGGAGAAGGTGTTGAGAATATTGAAGGAGGCGGAGTTGCATGCGTCCGGCGATGTGCCTGTGTTGATCACCGGAGATACGGGCACCGGAAAAGAGCTTCTGGCTCGGGCGATCCATAAGGCCAGCCCCCGGGCCAAATTCAATTTCGCGGCGATCAATATGGACGCGCTGACTGCCAACCTCTTTGATGCCGAGTTTTTCGGACACACCCGGGGGGCTTTCACCGGTGCGGAAAAAGACCGGGTCGGTTATCTGGAGCACGCCGACCGCGGCACGCTGTTTCTGGATGAAATCGGCAACCTTCCCCTGGAGCTGCAGGGCAAGCTGCTGCGGGTTTTGCAGGAAGGCGAGTTTATCAAGTTGGGAACCAGCAGGTCGCAAAAAACGGATGTTCGGTTCGTGGCAGCCACCAACAAGGACCTTGAAAAAATGATGGCCAAAAATCATTTTCGCAAGGACCTTTACTATCGTTTGCGGGGCGGCTGGCTGCATTTGCCGCCTTTATGTGAAAGAAAGGAGGATATCCCGCTTTTGTTAACCGCCTTTCTGGAAGAGTTCTGCGGACCCGATGGCGCCGACATCGAGGAAAAGGCCCTGTCCCTGTTGATGGACTACAACTATCCCGGCAACATCAGGGAGCTGCGGTCCATTGTCCAGGCAGCCGTAAATCTGGCTCAGGGCAGACCCATTTCAGCCCATCATTTTCCGCAGCATTTGAAAAGGACCCCGGCTGCACAACTTGATAAGACGACAGCCACAGAAGCCATCTTGCCCCTGAGCCAGATGGAAAAGAGGCACATTCTCAAAACTTACCGCCGGCTGGAAAATAACAAATCCCAGACCGCCCGCATCCTCGGCATCGGACTGAACACCCTCAGAAGAAAACTTGAATCCTACGGGGTGGAATAGAAAGGCCTGCGGCTTTTAGCGGATAGAGGATCGGGGTTGGAGGCAAAGAAATATTGGCGATTGATTAAAACCGATGGAAGATGGACGACCACTGCGCTCGGATGAGGGACGTAAAAAAGCAGCGGATTATCCCTGGCTCAGACAGGGACAGGAGGCCGAATTCCGGGTGGATGCCTATCCGGGCGAGGCCTTCCGGGGCAACGTAGTCTACCTGGATCCCTCCTTCGATGAAAAAACGCACACCTTCGATGTCGACGTTGTCTGTAGCGATCCCAAGGGCAGGCTGAAGCCGGAAATGCTCGCCAGGGGGGAGGTTTATACCACGTTGTCATCCGGGACCCGGATGGATATCAACCGCAAGGAGGATCAGAAAAAGGTGCTGGTAATCCCGGAGGCAGCACCCCTGATTACGGGCAAACGGGCCATCGTCTAGGTGGAGACTCCGGGCGAACCCGACAGCTTCGAGGCGCGCGCCGTAATCCTGGGCCCCAGATCGAAAGGGTGGCACGTGGTGCGGCAAGGGTTGCAGGAAGGCTACGATTCCGCCAACGGCACAACTTCGCAGCAGGCGGCTATTGCACAACGGCGGCAACACGAGCACCGCCTGTGACGGCTATCTCCGGATTGCGGACCAGGACGGAACCACCTTCGGCTTCAACACCCTGTTGTTGAATCCCGACGGAAAGCTGGAGCTTCCCATCGAACCCAAGGCGATTCACGACGAAATGAACGCTTCGGCTTTCGACGAGTTCGGCCGGATGCAGGCCAACCTCGGCGTCGAAGCCGTGCCGGCCAACCCGGCTGCTCAAAATATCACCCTGTACCCGTACGTGAATCCGCCGACGGAGCTTTTCGACGGCACCAACCTGCCGAAAAATGACATCACCATGGAGGTCGCTCCGATCTCCTATGCGGACGGCACGCAGATCTGGAAAATCACCCACAACGGCGTGGACACCCATCCACTGCACTGGCACCTGTACGACGTGCAGGTGCTCAACCGGGTGACATGGGACAACATCGTCAGCCCGCCGCATCCCACGGAGCTCGGCTGGAAGGACACCCTGCGGGTGAGCCCGCTGGAGGACACGATCGTGGCCCTGCGGCCGATCATTCCCCAGCTTCCCTTCGAGCTGCCCAACAGCATCCGGCCGCTGCATCCGATGACGCCGCTCGGATCGACCATCGGCTTCAACAACATGGATGCGGCCGGCAACCCAACTGATCCGATCGTCAACGACCTGGTCAACTTCGGCGCCGAGTATGTGTGGCACTGCCACATCCTGAGCCACGAGGAAATGGACATGATGCGGCCGGTGTCGGTGTCGCTGCCGCCGAACAAGCCCGACGGGCTCGCCTGGACGGCCAGCAGCACCGGCAGCCCAACGACCCTGAGCCTGACCTGGAACGACAACTCGCTGACCGAGACCGCCTTCGTTGTCCAGCGGGATGACGGCAACGGCTGGGTCGATGTGGTGACGGACGACTCACCCCTGAATATGATGAATATGAAGGAAGTGCGCGCCGTCAACGACCTGCCATTCAGCTGGACCGATGCGCCGGTTTCATTCCGCATCGTCGCCCAAAACATGGTCGGTTACGGCGGTCAGTTCATGAGCGTCACCACCGAGTCCTTCTCGGAGCCCGTGGTGGTGGATATCTGCCATGCCAATATCGCGCCGAATCCCCTGGATATGAATGTGGATTCCCAGGATCTGGCTGCGTTGACGGCGGATTTCGGGCGGATGGACTGTGGAACGACGGGCCCCGCCTGTCCCGGCGATATCGAGCCGGACGGAGACGTCGATGCCATGGATCTGATGGTCCTGATGCAGGAGTTGGGACGGACCGATTGTCCCGTATTCTGATCGGGCAAGTTTATCGTTTAGGTGTTATTGATAACGCAGTTATCCTGAAAGCTGCAGCAAGCGGCAAAATTGCTTCCCTCCCCTGGTGGGAGGGACTGAGGGAGGGGGATAAAATAGCCCGCATCCCTTAAACTGGAGCTTTCTGAATAACCGAAATTGATTATTCACAGAACCAACCTGCGGCCGGGCTGTCGTCCTCGCCCGGCCACAGTCGCTAAAAGTACAGGGAACCGGATAGAGCTTTGTGTTATCTGGCCCCCCGCATTCGAGACGGTAACCTAATCGGCAACGCTGTCGAGGGTGGTATGTCGTCATTCCGGGCTTGACCCGGAATCCAGAAAAAAACACCACTGGACTCCGGCTAAAACCCTGCCGGAGTGACGATAGAGGTCGTCGCGCGCTGCAGATTGGTTTTCTGATAAGGCGATATGAGTTCATCAAAATAAATTTACTGTATACTATGGAACCGCGGTTCACCACCAAACCACGGAATTTGGAAAACTCGAAATTCGGTTCTATTTTGTTCGAGCGTTCGCCTGCCTCGTTAAACATTTTTTACCGTTTAACTGGGGTGATCAATCTTTCTTTTTCGCCTCCGGCTTAGCCGGGTAAGGTAATAAGTTTCCCGCAATGTGTGGAATTCATTACCCAATTGTAGGCGGAGTTTTACAGATATTTCTTGCTATTCGTTGCCGTCTGATATATGGAAAGTCACAGTGTGACTAATACCCTGAAATTACAATTAAATATTATTTTAAAAAACCTCCTGAAACAGACGGACGCGGTACATCTTTTGCATAACACAAAACAACATTTTCAGTTTTCGGTTGAAAGGAGGCAAGGCACCATGAAGGGCAAAAGGAATTTAATGTTTTTAGCGATGGCGGTTTGTTTGATGGGGTTGGGGTTGCCGGGTACGGCATTGGCGGTGGATGCATTCGCTGAGTGTGCGTATACGAAGAATGATGTCGTCTGCTACGTTTATGCTAACACGGGAGCCGATGATCTTATTAGCGCGGGAGTGAAACTGACGTATGACGCAAATGATTTGGCACTTGCGGGTACTACGAAAAATGATGCTGACTGGTACTTCGGCGATGGGACTACCAACTATCCTTATATGTCTCCGGAAGAGGTTGCCGATGGGGTTATCTATATCGTCGGCAAGCTTGATACTAATGCCCCTCAAGCGGGAGTGAACGGTCCGCGGCTTTTAATCGGAACGGCATCCTTTAATAGGAAGACCGCGAATGTTCCAGTTATAGGCCTGGATTACGGAAGAACGGCACCGTATGTCAATTTTGTGAGCACTACCGGGGCTGATTTGGACGGGGGCAATGGCGGCGTTGGTTTCAGCACAAAGGTAGTAGAAAGGGGGGATGCAAATGCAAGCGGCAGTATTTCTACACGCGATCTAAATACATTGAATACACTTCTTAATGCAGGAAACTATGTGGTCTATGCTGACTGCAATGCAAGTGGTACTTTGACCACCAGAGATCTAAATTGCTTAAATGCAATGCTGATGCCATAATCGCGACAAGTCAATTCTACAAAATTCATAATAGAAATGGAGAAACAAAATGAAAATTAAATTCTTTGCAATAGCTTTAATTTTGACATTCTTTGCAATTTGTCATGCTGAGGCTTCAACTAGTTACAATTTAGTGATCTCCGGCATTGATTACTCTGCAGTCAGTAATGTAAATAACCAAGTTGCTGGATTTGAGGGCACAATTACAGGCAGCACTGACTGGTTTATTGATACTAAATCTGAGCCGTATGCTACATATTGGCAATTTGATATTCCCCCCGTATTTGGTGGGGTGGATTTTCCAGATACTGACATGAGGCCGTTGATGAATGGCGCAATCTTGACCATAGTGTCTCCAAATGATAGCCCCCTCTCTATTGGCTCCTTCTTAGCATATGATTATAATGATTCGGATGGTACTTCCATCACAGGCCCTGTCACAGCGAATTTAGCCGCCGTCCCCATCCCCGGCTCCATCCTCCTGCTGGGCTCCGGTCTGCTGGGATTGGTCGGCATTGTTCGCAGAAAGCGAAGCTAACTAAGGCTAAGGCACTTTCTCCCTGGAATTGTGCCTCGCGAAGTTCCAGGCACCACAGCAGCATCCTGAAAGGTGACTATTCATGAAGCGGATTCTCTTGTTCACAGCAACTCTATTTTTTCTAATGACAGCCAGCGCCTTCGCCAATATCATCGATTTCACGACCAATGATTTTGCTCCTGCACACAATCAGGCTTCATTTGACACAACTGTCGATGGCATCGGGCTCAAATTCGAGGCCAAAACCTTTATAGATGAACCCGCAACGCTTTGGTGGGACAACCACGACGACTTTGGGAACGCTGATGGGTTCGGCGTACAGTACAGCTACGAAGCCGATGAAATCGAAGGGCAAGAATTTTTAAAGATCACTTTTACCTCCGGTCCTTTCGATCTCCAAAAGGTCTATATCACGGACCTCTTCAGCGAGCCCTATCACGAAACGGGAAAATATCAGTTGAACGGCAGCGGCAGTTGGTCCAGCTTTGAGGCATTGGAAGGCCAGACTCCAAGTCCGGCCAGCAATGGAGAACTCATGCTGGCGATTAATGCTCCGGAGGTGTATTCCATCATCTTCAGCGCGCCCGGTTTACTGCAGAACGGGTCGGACAATGAATTTTCCGTCGCCGGGATCGAAGGCACCGCGTCCGCGAATACCACGGCGGCGGTACCCATCCCCCCGGCCGTCCTGCTTCTGGGCTCCGGGCTGGTGGGAATGGTGGGCATCAGGAAGAAATTTAAAGCATGATCTAAAGCATTTCAGGTGAAGCATTTCTTCCCTGATTCGAAACAAATGCCGCTGCGACCATACGCAGGGCCAAGAAACGCAAAGCGCCTATAAAGGGCCGGGGCATAAGGTATTATGACTCGGCCTTTTTTATTGAGCACCATGCATCCAATTAAAAATTTTTATCACGAAAACACGAAAGTACGAAAACACGAAAAGGATCGACATCAATTCGGGAGATTAAGCAATAACATCATCGGTGCGGCGATTGAGGTCCACCGGGAGCTTGGTCCGGGATACTTGGAAGAGTGTCTATGAAGAAGCATTTAAAATAGAACTTTCAAGGCGGCGTCTGTATCTTCGAGATAGCCAGAAAGAAATAAAAATTATAGTTTACCTCGATATAGAGATCGGGTTGCATCGCCTGGATCTGGTTGTCGAAGACAAGGTAATTGTTGAATTGAAGGCAATTAAAGAATTCGCGGACATCCATTTCGCCCAGTTGCGATCCTATCTAAAGGCAACGAGGTTGAAGATGGGCCTGATTGTTGAATTTTGCAAAACCCACTGTGGAAATATGCGAATAGTTCTCAAATTTAAATTTTTTAAATTTCGTGCTTTCGTGCTTTCGTGATCAAAAAATGATTACGGAGTCTTTACCGAAGGGTTTGCTGCTCATTTGTAATCGGGCTTTGGAATTTTGGTCCTTTGATTCGCGCTTTCGTGACCTTATACGTAAGATCAGATAAATTTTCGAATTTATTCGTGCTTTCGCGCTTTCGTGAATCAACAATTAAATTATGAATTCAAAACCACAGACACGATATATATTGCAATTCCTTGCTTGATCCTGTTTGCTATTCTGCTTCGTAATCGAACGCCTTGGCCGGCGAAATCGCGCCCGAACTGTTCGCGGTCATGAAATCCGCCAACCCAAACGACCTGATCGACGTGATCATCGTGCTGGAGGATCAAGTCGACACCAAAACAGGTTGCCGAAACCAAGACCTGCGCTGTTGAAGGATGAACAGTCTGGTCTGCGGACGGAAATCATCACGACCTCAAATCCAGGGCGGTCGACGACCCAAACGAGCCTGATAACGGATTTGAATGCCAAACAGGCGGACAACCTGCGTGCCGCTGTGGATCATCAACGCCGTGGCCGCCACCGTCCCGGCCGATGCCATAAAGCAACTGGCCGCCCGGCCCGAGGTGGCGAAGTCCGTCTGGATTATGCGATTACGCTGTCCGAGCCGATACCGGAGACCGCGGCCGGGCCGGAGTGGAATATCGCCGCCATTAATGCTCCCGAACTATGGGATCTGGGAATTACCGGCCAGGACATCGTGGTGGCCAACATGGACACGGGGGTGGATTACCGTCATAATGATCTTTCCGGCCGCTGGCGGGGCGGAACCAACAGCTGGTTCGATCCCAACGGCGAGCATGTAGCCACTCCCTATGACTACCATGGACATGGAACCCAGACCATGGGCATTATGCTGGGGGGCGATGCGACCGGTTCCGCTATCGGGGTCGCGCCGGGTGCCCAATGGATCGCGGTCAAAATTTTCAACGACGCCGGCTATGCCTCGGTGAGTGCCATCCACCAGGGGTTTCAATGGCTGCTGGATCCGGACGGCGACCCCGCCACGGACGATGCGCCGGATGTCGTCAACAATTCCTGGGGGTATAACGGCCTGGTAAATACCTGCTATCTCGAATTTCAGCAGGATATTCAGGCTCTGAAGTCATCCGGGATTGCGGTGATTTTTGCGGCGGGCAACGAAGGTCCCTATTCCGCCTCCAGCATCAGCCCCGCCAATAACCCCAAAAGCTTTGCCGTGGGCGCGGTCAATATTGATGGCGTCATTGCATCGTTCAGCAGCCGGGGACCGTCTCCCTGCATGCTGGAAAACGATTTTTTCCCGGAAGTGGCTGCACCCGGTGTGGATGTCAAATCCGCGACGCTCACCAATGGATCCAACTGGATACCTCCGCCCATGTGGGCGGCACTTCGTTGGCCGCACCTCATGTCGCCGGCGCCATGGCCTTGCTGATGCAGGCGTTTCCCGAATCGACGCCGGTGGATCTGGAAGCGGCCTTAATGGCGACCGCGCGCGATTTGGGCGACCCCGGACCGGATGACGACTATGGATATGGCATGATAGACGTGCTGGCCGCCTACCGTTGGCTGGTTCCCTGCATCGACGCCGACGGCGACGGATACTATTCAGAGGCGGCGAGTGACTGCGGTACCATGATTGATTGCGACGATAACGACTCCGAAAGTTATCCGGGTGCCCCGGAGACTAAAAATGACGGCATCGACCAGGACTGCAATGGATACGATCTGACCATCGATATTCTCGGAGCCGCGTACCTTCCAAGCGCTCAGACACTCTGTGTCGCCGCAACCAGCGACCTTGGCGACTTCGCTGATCTGGCCCTCGATCTAGGCACCTCTCATCCCATGGAGTGGAACGGGATGCGGTGGGAAATTTCCATCACGCAGTTGGTTGAGGCGCCGCAACAGGTCATCATAACGGGGACCGAGGGGACGGTTTCCCAGACAGTGACAATTAGGAAGCTTTGCCAGGGGGATCTCGACGCAGACGGAGATGTGGATGAGACCGATATGGGCAGCTTCGCCGCTGCCTTCGGCACCAAGAGTTTGCTGCCCGGTTATAACGCAGGGGCCGATCTGGATGAAGATGGAGACGTCGATGCCGGCGATCTGGCAACATTCGCCGCCAATATCGGTCGGACCGATTGTCAGTTGTGCCGGATTGGGATTTAGGGATTAAGAAAAAAATATGGCTCAAAGCTGAAAAGCCAAGGCAAGGGCGAATAAATCGTCATTCCCGGTGAAGTGCAAATTTCAACGCGTCATCCGGGACTTGATCCAGGATCCAGGTTAGCCGTCTTCCCGGGCTCGATCCGGGATCCAGCAAAAAACCTTGGACTCCGGCATCCGCCGGAGAGACGAACACAGTCGTGACAGGACGGCAAAAACGGTCGCCCACAGCCGTCTTCCCGGACTCGATCCGGGATCCAGACAAAACAGCCCCTGGACTCCGGCATCCGCCGGAGAGACGGAAAGAGGATTGCCTGCCGATCCTAAACGATCAAAACGCTTATAACGAACCTAACGACCTAAACGACCGAACACGAGGAGGTTGACCATGCAGCCGAAGGCTCTTTTAACGGCAATCCTGATTTTCGCTCTTTCCACATCATTTGCCCTCGCCGCGGAGCCGGCGCCCCAGCAGGCATCCAAGAAGGATAAATGCCCCGTGTGCGGGATGTTTGTCTACAAATACCCCGATTGGGTGGCCCAGATTATCTTCAAGGATGGATCCGTAGCCTTTTTCGACGGCGCCAAGGACCTGTTCAAATACTACTTGAATTTGGAAAAATACAACCCTTCAAAAACCGTTGAAGACATCGCCGCCGTCTATGTCACGGAATATTATGACATGCAGATCATCAACGCCGCCGGCGCTTTTTTCGTCGCCGGCAGCGATGTCTATGGACCCATGGGAAATGAATTGATCCCGTTTGTAACCGCGGCGGACGCCGAGACCTTCAAAAAGGACCATCAGGGCCGGCGCATATACCAATTTGAAGAAATCGATGCGGGCGTCATCAAAAGCCTGGATTAGCATGGACGAAGATTGAACGTGGGAACGTGCGATGGATGACGGACGAGAAGGCGGAAAGGCAGAGGACAAAACAGAGGAAATAGCTTGCGGAATTGAGTAATTGAAGGATTAGGGGATAAGGATTAGCGGATTAGGAAAACCGTAAAATAACGTAATCCATACCCCATTATCCTTAATCCTTATCTACCTCCAATTCCTGAATTCCTAAATTCTTGAATCCCTGAATCTGTTTTCGTCCGTGTGGGTCTGTGGCGAATATAAAGAAACACAGAATGCGAAAATCCTTCATATATCTGGCTTTCATGATCTGCTGCCTGATCACCCTGACCTCTCTGCTAAGCCTCTACCCGGTCTTAAACGCGACCCATTTCGCTGAAATCCGGGCGCAGGAAAAGCAACTGGTACGCAGGCTGGGCCTTACCGATCTTTGCCTGTTTACCGAGGCCCGCTACACCCGGCATCTGTCCCAGGCGGATCTGTTCTCCGCCTTTCAGAGCCACCCCATGGCGTTCGAGCATTTCCCCTCAGGTTCGTTGACATTGCCGCCAATGATGTTAGGAAAATAGATAAATCAGCCACAGACCCAACTAGCGCGGCAGGGCCGCAACCAAACATGTGATTAATTTGCCCTTGAACCGATTTATTGTAACCTTGAAAATCTGGTCCTTTGGGCCCGGTCAGGGTCAATTGGCTCTGCCTCAGACAATGGCAACGATAAATCCGAAGCTCGAAATCCGAAATTCGAAACAATGCCCAATGACCAAAATTCAAATGTTCAAAACTGTAGCCATGGTTAAAATCGCCGTTGATGAATTTGTTTTTGAATTTTGGTCTTCTATTCGAACTTGTTTCGAATTTTGTCAATGTCACTTGTCGTAAGTCGTGCCCTCTGGGCTTAACCCAAAGCCGGACCCTCTGGACCCGGATATTTACATGCTTTTTTGAAGCGCATGAAAAATAAAATAGAAATGGCGTCACAGCTGGGGTATGTTGGAAGTGCCAACAACCACCAAAACCCAGGAGGACGCCATGGAAGCTTTTATAACACAATATGAAAAACAAATCATCGGGCATCTGAGCGGATTCGATCGTTTGGTTCTGCGCGGCACGTTGAGAGCTTTGGCAGTCAAAAGTGGGATAATGAACTATCTTTGGAATATAAAAGTTCCCTTGAAAGACTGCGGCAAATTGTTTTTGGACAAGAGCAAACAATTGAAAGAGGCCTCCTGCGCCCAAGCACGCCAGCAGGGGCGTCCTGTCATTTACCTGGCGTCTGCCAAAACAGATAAAGAGGAACAAGCCCGCAAAATTGCTCAACGAGACGGAATCCGCAAGGGGTTGATTTGCGTTTTGACCGCCGTGGAGCTTTGTCAAAGTTATGAAATATTTCGCAACCGGGAACAAAAAAAGCTTGAACTTCAGCCACGCGTAAGAAAGTGCCTGTTTTTGTATCATTACTGGATCGATGAGATATTCGGGTTTATGAACGCGCGGATCCAAAGTTGGTTTCCATTTTCCATCCAGATCTGCCTCAATGGACGAGAATGGTTGGCCCGGCAAATGGATCGAATTGGAATTGGTTATCAACGGCGCGACAATTGTTTTCCTTGGATTGATCAAATCGACAAAGCCCAAGAGTTGATGGATCAGCAATTGCAAACCAACTGGCCTTGCGAGCTGGACAAAATCGCCAGTTGTTTGAATCCGGCTCATGATGCCATGCTGGCGCCTTTTCGGGAGCCTTATTATTGGTCGACCCACCAGAGTGAATGGGCTACGGATATCATGTTCAAATCCGCTGAATCTCTGGCCCGTATCTACCCGACTCTGGTGCGCAGCGGCATCGCGGTTTTCGGTAGCCAGGATGTGATGCGCTTTTTGGGCAAAAAACTCCATGGCAACTTCCAAGGGCAAGTCGTCAGCCATTATGGACATCGGGTCGAAGGCATCCGACTCAAACATCGCCTCCAGGCCAACTCGGTCAAAGCCTATGACAAGCATGGAAGTATTCTGCGCATCGAGACCACAATGAACAATGTACGAGATTTCAAGGTGTATCGGCCCAAACAAGACGACCCGCAGGGCCCCAGTTCCTGGCAACGAATGCGCAAGGGCGTTGCTGATCTGCATCGGCGGGCACAGCTTTCTCAAGCATCCAATCAACGGTATCTGGATGCTCTTGCTTCTGTCGAGGTGGAGCGTCTGTTGGGAGAAATCGTTGAATCGGTTTGCCGCCCTGTTCATTGGAAAAGGCAGCGGGTTCGCCCCCTTCGCCCGTGGGACAAAGAAGACACAACTCTTCTTCAGATAATCAGCCGAGGGGAATTCAATATAGCTGGTTTTCGAAATAAGGATATTTTGCAAGGGCTCTATCCCGGCAACCATGACGTCCAAACCAGGCGGCGCCTGTCTGCTCGTGTCACCCATCGGCTCCGTATGCTTCGCGCCCATGGAATTATCCGAAAGGTGCCGCGCACTTTTCGTTATGTTTTGACGAACAAAGGACGTCAAATTGTAACCGCTGTAATTCAAACGCAACATATTCCAATTAATAGGATTTCAGCTCTTGCAGCATAATTTGCTTAATAAAAATTAAAGAATTTACACATTAGTAGTACAGACACACACAGAAATTAAGGATATAATGGATGACAATGAATTGACAGTTCAGATTAACGGGGCTGTTATGGAGGTTAACCGGATACTTGGGCCTGGATTTCTTGAAAAAGTCAGGAAATCCAAGACGATTCGGTCTATTATCTAATTCCCTTGCCGTATTGAATAGTAATTGTTTTTTTCTTTTTCTGTCCGCGTGCGTCTGTGTGCGTCCGCGGTTAATTGAATCAAAATATGACCTGGCTCCAACGACATCTCTATTTTCTCGACTTCACCCTTTCCTCCCTGCTGCGGCGGAAATGGAAGAATATATCGCTGACAGTGGTCTATGCCCTCATCGTGTTTCTGATCACCTCGGTCCTTTTCTTCGCCAGTGCCATCCGCCGCGAGGCCGATGCGGTTCTGGAAGATTCGCCGGAGCTGATCGTTCAGAAGGTGATTGCCGGCAGACACGACCTGATTCCCGACAGCTACGGCGAAAAAATCAAAAACATTCGGGGAATTCGCAAAGTGCAGGGCCGGCTCTGGGGCTATTATTTTCACCAGGCATCCGGCTCGAACTACACCCTGATGGCAACCGGCGATTTCCCGATCAAGGACGATGAAGCCATCATCGGGGCGGGGGTCCTGCGAACCTGGGGAACCATACGTGATAACCGAATCTATGTGAAGGCGTACACCGGCAGAACCCGTCATTCTGAAGATTTCCGGCAGTTTCAGCGGCGATACGGATCTGGTTTCCTCGGATTTGATACTGGTGACCGAGTCGGCCTTCCGACGGATATTCGGGATCCCCGCGGGGCGTTTCACCGATCTGGCGGTCACCATTCGCAATCCTGACCGAGTGCCCAACCATTGCCGAAAAGGTCATCACCCTTCTGCCGGACACACGGCCGGTGCTGCGGGAGGATATCCGGCGCACCTACACCTCGCTATTCGACTGGCGCAGCGGTTATATCATCGTTTTGCTGGCGGGGGCCGTGCTGGCCTTTTTCATCTTCGCCTGGGATAAAGCCACTGGCCTGTCCGCTCAGGAGAGAGCCGAGATCGGTATCTTGAAGGCCCTGGGCTGGGACACTTCCGACATTTTGCTGCTCAAATTCTGGGAAGGCCTGGTCATCTGTCTGACGGCCTTTCTGGTCGGGGTCATAGCGGCTTACGTGCATGTCTTTTTCGCCGCCGCACCTCTTTTCGAGCACGCCCTGAAAGGCTGGGCGGTCCTTTATCCCAACTTCAAACTGAGTCCGGTGTTCAGTGCTTATCAACTGTCGACGGTATTTGCCCTGACCGTGCTGCCCTATGCCCTGATTACGATCGTACCGGCCTGGCGCGCCGCCACCATGGACCCGGATGCGGTGATGAGATAATAATGATTGGACACGGATTATATTTTTCTTTTTCACATTTGGAAATCGTGCAAAAAATTTCTTTCTTGAATTTTGAACTTCTGTTTCACTCGCTTTGAGCCTTGAGCTTTCAGCTTCTGTTTCATTCCTTTTAGCGTCATTTCAATTAGATAGGTAATCTTATTAATTGATCTTAAACCCTGCCATTATCGCGTTAATTGCCAGTTCGCTGCTGGTAAGCGCCTATGCCGTTTATGCCTCGGCAATCGGCATGCGGATTCTCTCCCGGTGGGATATTAAAAGCGGCAGTGAGGAGCAGCTGGCCCTGGAGCGCAAAACATATTTAATAGCGACGCTGCTGGCCTACCTGTTCGGTCTCGGGCTGTTCTCCCTTTTTCTGTTCGTTTACACGGCGGATCACGTTCATGATCTTTTCGTCGGCGCCATGTGCGCGGCGGGTTCCCTGAATGTGAACAAATACGGCTACCCGGCCCTTGTCATCAAAATCGTCGTCTTTTTTCTATGCGGGGTCTGGCTCCTCGTCAACTACACCGACAATAAGGGGATCGACTACCCGCTGATCCGGTTCAAGTACAAGCTGCTGATTGTTATCACCGTCCTGCTGGGGCTGGAAACATTTCTGGTACTGAACTATTTTGCGGGCATCAAACCCAATGTCATCACCTCCTGCTGTGGGACCCTGTTCGGCACGGATGCCGGCGGGGTTGCCGGCTCGATGGCGTCCCTGCCCTCGGTTCCCGCCAAGGTCGTGTTTTACCTGAGCGTGGTGTTGACCTTGCGGGCGGGAATCCACTTTCTGGCGACCGGCCGGGCGGTGCGCGTTTTCTCCTGTTTCAGCACCGGGTTGTTTGTTTTCTCATTGGCCGCCGTGATCTCATTTATCTCGGTCTATTTTTATGAACTGCCCACTCATCACTGTCCGTTCTGCCTGCTGCAAGGGGATTATCATTATATCGGATATCCATTGTACCTCTCCCTATTGGCGGCCGGCATTACCGGAGCTTCGGCCGGCATCATCGATCGGTTCAGAGACACCCCCTCCCTTAAACCGGCGTTGCCCGGCCTGCAAAAAAAGCTTTGTCTGATTTCCATGATCGCCTATGCCATCTTCACCCTGACGGCTACCTATCCAATCCTTTTTTCGAATTTTATTCTGGAGGGATACTAGGAATTGAGGAATTGAGGGATTGAGGGATTGAGGGATTAAGTAAAAAGCTCAACGTTAATGAGGCTCAAAGCCGGGACTGCCCCATTCGTCATCCCGGACTTGATCCGGGATCCAGCGAAAATGGTAACTGAACTCCGGCATCCACCGGACAGACGAAAAAACCCGGCTGACCGATTCGTCATCCCGGCCGCAGCGGAGCTACCTTACGCGTCATCCGGCCGTAGCGGAATGTCAACTTAACCCGTCGTCCCGACCGCAGCGGAGCGGAGAGCCGGAACCCGGGAAGTTTGCCGTTTGGCTGGAATCCGGCTAAAACCCTGCCAGAGTGACGGTGGAAAAAACTCCCTCCTTGCTGTCAGCGGCACGCATCCGCATCCGTCCTTAATCCTTAATCCCTATTCTTCCCTCGTCCATCGTCCGAGCGGCTTGTCGGGGCGTAGCTCGAAGAGCGAAGACCGAAGCTGGTCGTCCATCTCCCATCGGTTTTACGCAATTCCTAAATCCCCCTATCTTCAATCCCTTAATCCTTAATCCCTCAATGCCTTAATCCCTATTCTTTCCTCGCACGTCGTTCGTCGCTACAGCTTTCGGCCTTCGCCTTCCAGCCTTGAGCTTTCAGCCTGTTTAGCTTTGAGCTAATCGGCCTTGCGCGTGCCTTCTAGGGTTGCTCCTGTTGGGGTATCCTCCCCTTTGCCGGCTCCTGATGTGTGGCGTCACCATTGGTGCTCTGCGGAGCTGGCCCGTCGTTCATATCCGAGCAGCGATCGGTCCCAAGTTTTTCCAGCCAGCTCAGATTCCGGATGACGCGGGAGGTATAGCCGTTATTTTTCAGGAACCCGGCAGGGCATTCATCCTTGCAGGTATCGATCAGCTTCATGAAGGCTCGGGCGTTTTCCGCGGTGCTGCAGGGAATGCGCTGGATGGAAAAATACCTGGTCTTGAGAAAAGCATCCTTCAGACCGGTCAGATAGGCACTGCACCTGGACTTTTGGGCCTCATTTTCCCATTCGATCATTTCCATATCGGCCCTTACCTCTTGTACCGCAGGCTTTAGGCCGTAACCGTTGATATCGGCAACTATCGTCACGGACCGGGCTGCTGTAATCCGCTTTTTACGGGCGGATGCCGGCAGGAGGGGCCGATTTTCAAGCCTTCTATTTTCTCCGCCGGCGGCAAGCATTTCCGGGGATTCTCCGGCAGGATGGGCCGTTGGCCCGCTGGGAACCTTCAGATTAGACCGGTTAAATCTCGAGCCGATTAACTGCCTTGGAATTAGATCGCTGACGACGGGTATCAAGGTGGAGATTTCCCGCCGGTTCATGCTGCTGGGGATTGGGTTCATCCCCATAGTGACATCCTTCGTAATCATCGAGCCCCAGATCATTATCGGCAACATCAGAATATAGAGCATCATGTATTCTCCCTCGACCCATGCGGAATCCGCTTTTCAGTTAATTACCACAGCTTCGTTTTCAATCCAATACCAAAAGGGCATAGATCGCGGTACCCGGAAATCATAATTAGTTTCCATCCACAAATGGCCTTTTTGCCCGATTTCTGCGTCAATCCGCGCCCTTGCTTGTGCGGCGTAGTAAACTACGCCTCCGCGCAAGGACTTGATTTCCTTGAACTTGAGCAAAAATTCTCATTTCTGGATTGGAAACACCATCAGGCGCCCATCATTGTAAAAGACCCTTTGATGGATGGGCAATAATTAGCTTGCCATTCCACGGTGCATCCGATAAATTCTTATTTAGATCACAATCAGATCGTTTTGAGAGTTTTTCCTCCAACCTGAAGCCTCCACCGGCGGCAGGCCCAGCGCCCAAGGTTTGGTATCTGTCTGGCAATGGGCGGTGATCGGTTCGCTTTGAACCATCCTGGCATTAACGATCCAGAATTATCCCGTTAAATCTCTTTTGCCCCTTGTTTAACCGGGACCATCAAAACGATCTACACGATCAAAACCGTCTATCCGAAACTCATGTTGAATATCCAATATCATAAAATTTGCGGAATTTTAATTTTCTGTCTGCTGTTCTCTTCCATCGCAGTTGCCGACTACAAGGATGACATCGGGTACACCGCCCTGCGGGACGAATTCGGCGGCGCCGTTTCCGATGGCGGAGACCTGCCGATGGTTAGCCAGATCGAGGCTCCCATTTTGCTGGATCATGACGGCAACGGACAGACCGCTAAAATAGAAGTGTGGGCGCCCGATCCCACCCGCCCGGAATTTGCCGGCAAGACGATCGTCGATGCCTCCGGCAGCCCGCCTTATTATTCCGGCCATGCCACTTCTGTCGGCTATCGCTTTTACGGCGATCCCACCTCCCTGGCCTCCGGCATCAAAACCATCCAGAGCTTTCTGGCCGATCACTGGCTGGGTTCGGGTTTTCTGAGGGGCAACGGGCCCTACAAACCGCTTTCCACCAGCAGCCGCTTGGCCAACCACAGCTGGATCGGCAATGCCGGCGAATCGAATGCCAGACTGCTGGAACGGCTCGATTGGGTTATTGACGGGGACGAATACATTCAGGTCGTCGGCCCCTGCCGTCCGAGCCAGGCCTTGCTGGGCAGTGCGTTCAACACCATCGCCGTCGGCCAGGCATCCGGCGAAAGTGGGGCCGGCTCCGTCGCAGTCGACGGGGTGTATACCCCCGGGCGCACCTGCCCCCAGCTTATCGCGCCCATTAAAACCGCCAGTGCGGCTGCGCCGGTGGTCGCTTCGGCGGCGGCCGTCTTAATCGAATTAGGGCACACCCACCCCAGCCTGTCGCGGGACCCGTCCGTGGTGAGCACCGAAAATCGGAATGGGGACACCATTTACAACGCGGAGCGGTCCGAGGTTGTCAAGGCGGCGCTCATGGCGGGCGCCGACCGCGTGACCCACAATACCGTCATCATCGACGGGAATACGCCGAATATCGTCGAATACCGGAGCGATCCAGCCAATCGAACTAAAAACGGACTGGATCGCCGCTACGGCGCCGGCCAGGTCAATATATACCATAGCTACCGGATGATCGCGGCCGGCGAGCAGAATTCCCAAGAAGACCAGCCCGGTTCCGCAGGCCGCATCGGACCCGTCGGATTCGACTACGATCCTTATTTCGGCGGATCCGATGGAAGCAATACCACCGGATCTTATTATTTCTCCGTCGATACGAATTTTAGTCGTCTGTGGGCATCTCTGGCCTGGAATATCCAGATAAATCCCGGCAGCGGGGAATTTTTCGACGGAACCCCCACCGCTTTCGACTTTGCCCTGTACTTATACGAAGTTACCGATGCGCAGACGCCCCGTTTGCTCGCCTCGTCGACCCAATCCGGAGGGAGCACCCAGAACCTATGGCTCCGGTTGAAGAAGGATAAAAACTACCTGCTTCAAGTGAAACCGCCACCCGGGCAGGTATTCTTTGTGCGGGATTATGCCCTGGCCTGGCGGATCGAAAAGGCCGCCTCGATTTTAATCCCTGAATCCCTCAATCCCTGAATCTCGATCTATTTCGTCCCCAGTTCATCGTCTCTCGCCCTTCGCTTTTTGCTTTCACCCCAAATGATCGTAAACAAAACGGGATAGGGTCTCTATTGGATTAACCGCACAATTTATCAACACCTTCATGGGTGAATTGTAATTGTCGATTTTAAATCCAGTTGTGTTGGATCAAAGCCAACATCTTTTCGCATCGTAGAAAACTTTTTTGTTGATCTTATAAAAAATCTCTGCTATGAGGCATACAGTTCAAAATAGCTAAAAGCTTTGTAACCATACGAGAAAAGAAAGCGTCGTTTTCGCCAGGGGTAGACGGGAAGGTATCCGTTTGAAGGGGCTTTATAAACCAGTGGAGAGGCTGTTGGCTTCACGGGGGAAAGAGATCATGAAAAGGTTGATACTGATCGTCGCGGCTGTCGCCATTTTGATTATTCCAACGTTTGCCGGGGCGACGACGGTACTGGATGAAACAGCTTCGTTTAAGGTACCGGGTGATATAGCAACCTATACTTTCACTGCCGACCAAACGCCGCTGACCTACCTGGTAACCCTGACCGATTATGATTTTCGTCATCCCTTTGACGAACTCGAGGTCCTCATTGCCCATTCAGGCAGTCCCGATCTCCTCTTGACCCAACCCGGTTCGGGCAGTTTCACCGCGGCATTGGGAACCAAATATAGTGCAAGTGTCTCGGGCATGATTTCAGAGGTCCCAGGCGGTACATTCAACCTGTTAATCAAAGCGGTTCCGATTCCGGGGGGTATCACACTGCTGATTTCGGGACTCTTCGGGGTATTGCTTTTAAGGCGGCGCAATCGTTGAACCCGGGTCTCCGGTTTCAATTTTAATTTTTCTGACAGGTCGGCATACAAATGTGGATTATAAATTTTGTGTGCCGATGCTTTTTTCGCCATACGCGAATGTGTCCCCGAATCGTCACTCCGGCAGGGGGTTTAGCCGGAGTCCAGTCACGCGGCGAAATTCCTGGATTGCGGCTAAAAACCTGCCTCAATGACTGGGGGGGATTTGACCCAAATCCTTAGGACTCATACTAATGTATCCCCCGGATCCACCATTCCGGGGGGGCCGTTTATCGGCACTCAAAAGGATTTCATCCAAAGCCAGACCATCGTTTGACGCCATCAACAGGTTACGCTCTCAGTATTATCCCTTGCCAGCTGTATTCTCTTTTAGCTTCCTGTTTTATGGAGATCTTCGGGAAAACCGACGCGACCCAATTAATTGCGTAACCGGCCACCATAGGACCTTCAGCCAGGTGAAGGAGCACGATGCATTTTCAACGATTTTAATAAGCTAATCAAACCAAACGATTTTAGCGATCTCAACGATTCTAACGACCTAAACGATCCCCATGAACCGACAGCCGAAAATTATTCACCTTGGCGGTGAAAAATGCGTCACCGGTTCCTGTCATTTGCTTCAGACCCGGGGTCTGAACATCATGGTGGACTGCGGCCTTGCCCAGGGGAGTGACGCGACCGTTCCCATGGACAATTGGCCGGTTCGCCCCGATCAGGTGGACTTTCTATTTGTGACCCATGCCCACATTGACCATATCGGACGGCTGCCGGAATTAATTCAAAATGGGTTTGCCGGTGAAATGATCGCCACCCATGCCACGAAGGCGCTGCTGGAACCGATGCTCAAAGACGCTCTGGGCTTTATGTCTTTAAAAAGAAGCCAAATCGACCGGATCGAAAATTCTCTCGATGAATTGTCATGGGGTTTTGAATACAACGCCCGCTTCGATCTGCCAAAGGGACTGCAATTCATGCTTCAGACCACAGGCCATATCCTGGGCTCGTGTTCTGTTCACCTGCAGGCTGAAAACCAGGCTTGGTCTGTTCTGTTCTCCGGCGATCTCGGTGCTAAAAATACCCCGCTGTTACCGGATCCTGAAATTCCCGAACCGGCCGACCTCGTATTGCTGGAAGCCACCTATGGCGACCGTTTGCATGAGGATCGGGCACACCGGATCCAACGCCTCGGCTGCATTCTGAACCAGGCACTCGAAGACCGCGGCAAGGTATTTATCCCGGCCTTCGCCCTCGGTCGGACCCAGGAGCTGATCTATGAAATGGATCGCTTGATATCGGATAGCCGCTGGCGCGGAGAATTTCCCATGTTCAGTCCGGAGGCGGCGGTTCCCGTATTTGTCGACACACCATTGGGACTGGAAATAACCGGAATTTATGCGAAGCTCGCCGAATTCTGGGATCGGGAAGCCGGGGAGCTTCGCCGAAGCGGCGACCACCCGCTCACATTCAAGGGCCTCTACGGGATTGAGAATCCCAAAGAACATCAGGAACTGATGCGCATGCAGGGACCGGCCGTGATCATTGCCGGCAGCGGGATGTGCACCGGCGGTCGGATCGTCGACCATCTGATAGCCGGCCTGCCGCGGTCGGAAAATGATGTTTGCTTTGTGGGATACCAGGCGATCGGTACCCCGGGAAGGGGCATTCAGCAATATGCCGGCACCCCGGGCGCGTACGTGTATCTGGATGGCCGGAAAGTCCCCATCGAAGCCGGCATACACATTCTGACCGGCTATTCCGCGCATGCCGATCAAAGCGGCTTGCTGGAATGGGTGCGGGCCATGCCCCACAGACCGGCGGTGATAAAGCTCGTTCACGGTGAGCCCCCGGCCCGCAAATCGCTGGCGCGAATTTTACGCAGTGAAGGCTATCAGGTTGAGGAGTAAGACCTTAAAATTCCGAAGGTAAACAAACAAGATACGTGATCCCTGCCCCAGAATCCTTGCTGCTTCCTGCCTGGCCGCCTTCATCGACTCCGGGCTTCACGATTTCGGAAATGCGCAGCGCTTTTTGCTCAATATCGAGGCAGCTTCCTTTCATGTCGTTTTGGCCTGATCTATTGTGGTTTTACTGATTTTTGATTATAATGAAAAACAATTTCAAATATTTTAAGTGAACCCCGCTTCGACTGATACAATCAATAGATGGTAAATTTTTACTGGTTAATTTTCTCTCCAATGTAATCCAGGAGGCGGAGCCCTATTAGGCTGAAGGCCAAAAGATGCTCAAAGCTCAAAGTCAGAACAACCAGATTCGTCATCCCGGCCGCAGCGGAGCGGAGAGCCGGGCACGAAGTGAAGCGTTAGCGCTATTCAGGAATCAATTCTGCGCTTATGTAAGTTGGAGATCTTAAAAAAAAAGGTTTACGGTTTTTCTTTGCGCCTTCGCGCGAGTAAAAAAAACAGGTTCAAAATGAATAAGGATGCCAAAATCTTGATTGCCGGAGCTTCCGGAATGGTCGGCAGCGCGATCAGCCGCAAGCTGCTTTCCTTAGAGTACACAAACCTGCTGTGCAGCTACCATTCCCGGCGGCCGGATGCGGTCTCTTTTTCACCAAACAATCCCAATTCGGAGTTTCCCGCTGAACTGAAACTTGTACAAATGGACCTAACGGTCCAATCTGCGGTCGACCGCTTTTTCGATAAAGAAAAGCCGGATTATGTATTTCTGGCGGCCGCTAGGGTAGGCGGCATCCAGGCCAACAACACTTATCCGGCGCAATTTATCTATAACAACCTTGCCATCCAGAACCACATCATCCACGCCGCTTACAAAGGCAGTGTCACCCGGCTTTTGTTTTTGGGATCTTCCTGTATCTATCCAAAACATGCGCCTCAGCCGATGAATGAGGAGCACCTGCTCACCGGTCCGCTGGAGCCGACCAACGAACCCTACGCAATTGCCAAAATCGCCGGCATTAAGATGTGCGAATCCTACAACCGGCAGTACGGCACGCGCTTCTTGGCGCTGATGCCTACAAACCTCTACGGCATCAATGACAATTTCGACCTGGAAAATTCGCATGTGCTGCCCGCGCTGATCCGCAAGTTTCATCTGGCAAAACTGGCCGCAGACGGCGACTGGCAAGGCATTCGGAAGGACGAAGCCCGGTTCGGGCCAATAACGGATCAGCCTCTCATGCAAAATCTTCACTCGGTCGCCTCTACCTCCCAGCCCCTATCTATCACACTCTGGGGAACCGGATCGCCTCGCCGGGAATTTCTTAACGTTGAAAACATGGCCGAGGCCTGCATTTTCGTCATGAATCTGGATGATAAAATAGTTGCTCAACATTTTTTGAACTATCCAAAGCCCTGCTTCGTGAATTTGGGCAGCGGGGTGGATCATACGATCAAGGAATTGGCAGGAATCGTTCGGAATATTGTCGGGTTTAACGGAGATATTGTATTCGATTCGACGAAGCCGGATGGGATGCCGCAAAAGCTGCTGGATGTCTCGCGTCTGGCAGATCTGGGCTGGCGGTCATCCATTGGTTTAGCGGAAGGCATCCGGCAGACGTACGAATGGTATCTGACGGAGACTGATCGGGCTGGGCTTTAGGCTTTCTCCGGACGGGCCAAATTCAAAACGGCTGCCACCCGCGCAGATCCGCTGCGCAGTGAAAAAATTTGATCTCGCGCAAAGACTTCAAGGGCCAAGTTTAACGCATATTTTCATAGTTGCCTCCATTATCGCTTTTCAACCCTGAACCTCTGGACCTTAAACCCCGAACCGCAAACCCAATATCCTTACAAACGCCTTTTTGCCCCTGAAAGCGTACGCTAAGAGCGAAAAACGCCTTTATTTAGGATGTTACCTGCTAAAATTCAGCAGCTTGATTTGGTCCGACCGAGAAGAATCTTTAAAAGACCGGTCTGGCTCCCGAAAAATTCGATATCCGTATCATCAACGACCTTGAAAATTCAGGCGACGTTTTCAGCCTGTTGTATCTGAAGAATGTATTGGAGCCCAACAGACTTTTGGTTGACAGACATCCTTCAGCAAGGTTCGATTTTTTGGAGCGATACGGGTCGCGATTCAGGGAATGCGAGGGACTCATGCAGGAGGTCGCAGGATGAAGGTCGACGAGATCCGAATCAGGCAATATCTGACCGAGATTAAAAGGAACAGCCTGGAGTTGAACCAACGATCGAGCAGGAAGAACTGGTTCCGGACACGATTGCGATGAAGGCCGCAAAATACATCCTCATCGCTATATTTGGTCCGACTAAGAAGAATAAGCAAAAAAAATTTTGAAAAATTAGTTGCACCGAGAATGAATGGGTGACCTCGTTGGTTTTATACGAACTGCACGCAAACAAGCAATGCATCCCGAACAAAAAAAAATCTATCAATTAATGACACCTGGGCAGAAGCTGGATGTTTCTATCAAGTTGTACCAATCTGCCAGAGCTCTCAAAACAGCTTCAATAAAGGATAAACATCCGGACTGGAACGAAGAAAAAATCAGGAAAACAGTCAACGAGATTTTTTTATATGGCGCAACCTGAACTTTATCAAATTTTCGTCGACAAATTCAACAGCCTCGGTATTCGCTATATGGTAACAGGTGCGGCGGCCAGCATAGTTTATGGCGAACCCAGGCTTACAAACGATATCGATGTTGTCGTCGATCTAACTACTGATGAAATAGAACCGTTATTAAATACTTTTCCGCCTGAAGAATTCTATAGTCCTCCTCCCGAGGTAATCCTGATTGAGATAGGGCGGTCACAGAGGGGGCATTTCAATCTAATCCACCAGGCAACCGGCTTTAAAGCCGACATCTATACCAAAGGACGGGACAAAATAAATCAGTGGGGTTTGGATAACAGGAAACTCATTAGGATAGAGGGCGATGAACTTTGGCTGGCACCTATTGAATATGTCATCCTGCGGAAACTAGAATATTATCGAGAAGGGCAATCAGAGAAGCATATAAGAGATATTTCGGGGATTCTGTCTATTTCACCGGATCAGATCGATTATGGTACACTGGAAGAAAAAATTAAGAAGGTGAAGCTTGATAAAGAGTGGTCGGCAGCAAAAAAATTTATCCTGTAAATTGAGTGCAGGGTGGTTAAATCCACCCTATCCTCTCTCCCATCTTTAATGCGAATGCAGTCAATCTTTCATTGATCACCACTCCAACGGCTAGGATAAATAATTGAAACTGGGGCTCATTAATATATAAAATCAGGCACAGCCTCCTTAAAAACGCCTTTTTGACCCTGAAAAGCGTACGCTAAGAGCGAAAAGCGCCTATATTTTGCATGTTTCTTGATAAATTTCAGCAGCTTGGTTTGGTCCGACTAAGAGGAAATTATGAAACACACGATTCAGTATGACTCATCAATAGATGCTCTGGTTGCTGTCGCTAAGCGTCTTAGTACCTATGAGGAACGATTTGGTATGAGTTCAGAAGGATTTTATGATAAATACACCAAAGGCGGCCTTGAAGATTCAATTGATTTTGTTGAATGGTCAAACGATTATCAGCATTATTTGAAAATCCGAAGCGACCTGGAAAAGCATCTTCAAAATGCTGCCTGATAACCTGGAAAAATATCTCAAAAATGTTGATAGGGTAGTCAGGGACCTATCTGACAGTTATGTCGAACGATATGAAGTTGAATACCTCACTTCGAATCGTATCAATTTGAGAATAAGAATTCGATTTATCGACGGGTACCTGCTTGAGCTCAACGAGTCTGTTGTTTCAGAAGGCATGGATATCGAACATATTGGTTATCGCTATCATTTTCAAGATGATAAAAATAATCTTATTATTCGATACGATAATACTCCTCACTTTCCTGAGCTTGAATCTTATCCAAATCACAAACATACCAGCTCAGGGGTCGTAGCAACTGGTCAGCCGTCCATAGTTGACGCTATTATTGAAGCGACACAAATCAGAAAAGTTAAAAAATCCTGAATTAATGATGGCTGGTAAAATCCAAATTTCTCTCTTTGCGTTTTCGGACTCCGCGAGATGATGGTTTATTCCAGTGACTCGCGCCAAGTCGCCAGTGCGCCAAGTTCAACGCTTTCGGCAAAATTGCTATAAATCGGATTTCTTGTTGCTCCAACCTCTAACCTAAAGCGTAGCGCTCCTCCAACGGCCGTAGGGGTCCAATATCCTTACAAACGCCTTTTTGCCCCTGAAAAGCGCACGCTAAGAGCTAAAAAAGCCTATATTTTGCATGGTTCTTGATTGATTTCAGTAACTTGATTTGGTCCGACTAAGAGGAATAATGATTTGGTCCGACTAAGAGGAATAAGATGAATCTTCTTCGCTTGGTCCGACCAGGTCCGACCCAGAAACAATACTGAAAATAAGATTGCCAGGTGGCTCCCTTACGCCGATCATGAGGTGCCTCATTACGGAGATCATCCGGTGGCACCATTGCGGCGATCAGCAGGTGGCTCGTTTACGGCGATCATGGTTTGGCTCTATTAGCACCGAGCATTAACAGAAGGATGCTTTCTAGCTTCAGGCAGAGCTATTGGCCTTTGCCGATTTCTTGGACACCCTTGGGGACAGAAGATGCTTGAGATAAAATTTGTAAAACGACTTGATCGTCATTCCGGCCGCAGGCAGAGCGGAGAGCCGGAATCCAGGAAAAATACTGCGCTCACGTAAGCTGCAGTACTTGAAAAAAAGCTGTTGCACCCTGAACCTCTGAACCTTGAACCCTTAACCTCAAACCCAATATCCTTACAAACGCCTTTTCGCCCCTGAAAAGCGGACGCTAAGAGCGAAAAACGCCTCTATTCTGCGAGGAACGTTTTTGCATGAGTTCAAAGGATTTTTTTGATAAATACACCACGGGCAGACTTGAGGATTCTATTGATTTTATTGAATGGTCAAATGATTATCAGCATTTTTTGACGGTTCCGGCCGGATTTTGAAAAGCACCTTCAAAATGCCGCCTGATATTTTGACAAAATACTGATTTGGTCCATTAAGAAGATATTTGGAAAAAGAAGAAAATTATGAGGTCACTGATGAATTATCGAGATTTTATAATGCGTGATCCCAAAATTTGTGGTGGTGAACCTATTGTGACGGGTACTCGCGTAACGGTACGGACAGTGTTGGCCAGTCTGGCTGAAGGTGGAACAATTGCTGAAATCATAAGAGATTTTCCATCATTAGAGGAAAAACATGTTCGAGCAATTATTGCCTTTGCCGCTGCGTCTGCGGAAGAGGATTTGCCTTTACCTGAGATTCCGAAAGTTGCATGAAAATCAAACTGGATGAAAATATCCCTGCTTCGTTAGCGCAGACACTTGGAAATTTTGGCCACGATGTCGAAACGGTAAAAGATGAGGGACTGGTTGGGTGCAAAGATATTCAAATTTTGGATTCCGCGCAGCGGGAGGGCAGGTTTCTCATAACACAGGACCTTGATTTTTCAGATATTCGTGTTTTTAAACCGGGAGTGCATCATGGCATATTGTTGCTTCGTTTACGCAGCCCAGGTCGCTTGACTCTGACCGCAAGAATAAAAGAGCTTTTTGAAAAGGAAAATCCAGATAGCTGGAAAAAGTGTTTTGTGGTTGCAACGGATCGAAAATTGCGCATAACGCATCCGTAGAGTTTCGAGCTAAAGCTGAAAATTCAACAACAATTAATTATAATTTTATGGGCGTCCCGGCTACGCACATGTTTTCTTTAATAATTCAGCAACCTGACATGGTCCGACTGAGAGGATTAGCTTTGTTAGATCCAAAAATAAAAGTCGAAATATTGAAATGCCTGGAACAGGAAAAGCTGCATAAAATAATATTGTTCGGTTCTCATGCCTATGGCACACCTTTAGATGACAGCGATATAGATTTAATTGTAATATCTGATGAACAGGAAATGAGTAAAAACTATAAGGATTTCTTAAAAAATAAGAATAAAATATCCACCAAGCTTTTACCGCTAAAAAAAAAATACCCGATTGATCTCATCGTTTACACCAAGGCTGAGTGGGAACATCTGAAAACTTCGAAAATCTTATTTATAAAAAATATCGAGGATCAGGGTGTCGCCATTTTATGAAAGACGGGACTAAACAATGGCTATCCTTTGCTGATCGAGATTTTTCGGCGGCAAAGCAATTACGTGACAATGATTATGTCGCTAATGCAGCGCTTTTCCATTGCCAACAATGTATCGAAAAGTGCCTTAAGGCAATTCTCGAGGAGTATGAGATACCGGTCCCAAAGATACATAGCGTCGTTCGATTGTTTTCAATAATTAGTGATAACATCGCTCGGTTTCCAAGCTTGGATGAAAATACATTAAACTTGGTTGATGACATTTATATTGATACGAGGTACCCAAATGGTATTGGGCTGTTGCCGTCCGGTTTTTCCATCAAAAGAGGAAGCAGCGAAATTCACAGAGATTGCAGAACAGCTATATCAAGAAACGCTTGATTTTTTAGAAAAGGGGGCGTGAATAAGTCGCTCAGAGCCTTGAAGACAATGCCCCTATTACTATCGGAAGACCCGAGAAATGTTCCATCCCCTATAATTTCGTGTTTTCGTGCTTTCGTGATCAATAATATAATCCTTTTAGACGGTGGCCTGAACTTCATTGTGGCGCAAATATCCTTACAGCCGCCTTTTTGCCCCTGAAAAGCGCACGCTAAGAGCGAAAAACGCCTATATTTTGCATGTTTCTTGATAAATTTCAGCAGCTTGGTTTGGTCCGACTAAGAGGAATTTTTTAAGAGGAATTTTTTCAAGCATGACTGTCTAATTGACCTGATTATTTTTGATGAGAACAGCTTGAATGAAAGGTATGTTTCCACCCCATTTTATCAGAACGTGGTTAACGAAGGATTGAATGCATGGATCGAATAGCTGATATAAAAACTTAATCCACCCCATAATCCTTAATCCTTAATTCTGTCATTCCGGCCGCGGCGGAGCGGAGCGCCGGGCACCAAGTGAAGCTTTAGCGCTATCCAGGAATAAATCTGCTCTTATTTAATTTGGAGGTCTTAATCAAAAAAGGGTGGCGGTTTTTCTTTGTGCCTTCTCGTCCATCTTCCGAGCGCAGCGGTCGTCCATCTTCCATCGGCCTGATGAATCCTCAAACCTTCAACCTGCAACCTCTAACCTAAAGCGTAGCGCTCCTCCAACGGCCGCAGGCCAGCCTTTTTGCCCCTGAAAAGAGTACGCTAAGCGCGAAAAATGCCTATATCTCGAATGTTTTCTGATAAAATTCAGCCGCTTAATTCGGTCCGAGAAAGAAGAATCCAAAAGTTGTTTCAAAGGAATAATAAATAAGTTAGGGGGAATATTATGGCGATGCCTTTACCAAAGAATAAGTATCCCTACATTGGATCTGACCCTGAAATAGCCGATGGAAGACCAATTATTATTGGGACTCGAATCACAGTCAGATGCATTGCCGGATATTATCAGATGGGGATGAGCGCTGATGAAATTCTAACCACATTAACTCACTTGACACCGTCTCAGGTTCATTCAGCTTTGGCATACTATTTCGACCATCAAGAGGATGTGGACATGGATTTGTCTGAATCGTCGGATGAGGATTCCTGGAAAGAAAAGATTACGCAACACCCAAAACGAAAAACGCCGTAATCATGAAAATCGAATTATTATTAGACGATGATATTCATTCAGGATTAGCACATGCTTTACGGAAAAGAGGATATGATGTACTTCACACCCAAGAACTGGATCGTAAAGGACGCTCAGATTCTGATCAGCTTTCATTTGCTACCCATCATAAACGCTGTATTTTTTCTTTCAATATGAAAGATTTTGTAATCCTGCATAATCAGTACGCAAAAAGTGGTAAGGAACACTGGGGGATAGTTGTTTCAAAGCAACTTCCATTCAGAGAAACTATGTCAAAACTATTGCGGCTGCTTCAAAGTGCGACAAAAGAAACGATGAGAAACAATTTGGAGTTTTTATGAATGATTTTTTTATCCTGAATTTCATCGCACTGCTTGGCGGCTTTGCGTCTTCGCGCGAGAATGAACTTATGTTCTTAAAAACCCCTTTTTGCCCCTGAAAAGCGTACGCTAAGAGCGAAAAACGCCTATTTTTTATGGTTTTTGATAAAATTCAGCAGGTTGCTTTGGTCCAACCGAGAAGAAAATGGCCTTGACAATATATCCCAATTGGGATATTTTGCGAAAAAATGAAAAACCGTGCTCAGGGGGGGTGACGCATATGAAAACACAAACAACTATACGGGTGGATCAGGAGAACTATTTGCAGGCCAAAGAAATTTTGAAATATCTGGGTCTGACCTATTCACAGGCAATCAATGTTTTTAACAATATGATTGTATGTCACAAAGGGCTTCCATTTGAATTGAAAATGCCAGACGATGAAACCCTTGCGGCTATGTCGGAAGCCAAAAACCTGGTTGGAGATTTTGTATCCATAGATGAGTTTGCAAAAAGCCTTGATGAGATTATTCCGGACCAAAACCTTCAAAAAGGACTATCGAAAGCTGAAAATGACGGATGATCAGTATGAGAAGTAAATAAGGTACTTATCCGTCTTGCTGGAGAGCAAAAAATTGCCTCTTGAGGCCCGCAACCACAATTTGATCGGAAATTATTCAGAGTTCAAAGAGTTTCATATAGGTGGCGATCTACTGGTAATTTACTGCATTGAAGATGATATTCTACGATTAACAAGAATAGGCACCCATTTCCAACTTTTCAAGTAGCAAGTTAAAAGCGAAAAACGCCTGTTTTTAACATGTTTTCTGAAAATATTCAGCAACTAGATTTGGTCCGACTAAGAAGAAATACTCAGAAGAAATTCTTTTGCCGTAGCAGATCTGATCGGACGACCTCGAAAAACTGCGGATACAATCAGCAATGAGATTTAAGGTAATCCCTGCCTATATGGGTATCCGCTTTAGACATTTAATCCCTAATCAAGATTTGACACCGCTTTTCTCTCAAGCTGCCCTGAGAATTCAAATCTATCTGGACTGATGAATGAACCGCCGACGTACGCCGACACTCGCAGGTAAATGCATCTCTACCCTGATACCTTTATATCTATACCATTAACGGCTGCTCCCAGTCATGGTGCGAATCCGTATTTCCGAGGATGTCCCCTACTCTGCCCTGGAATGGTTTCGCTCTCTTAAAAGATCGTAAGAATCGTTCAAATAGAAATATAGAACGGAACGTCCCCATGTACCCCCTCGGCCCAGAAGCAAAATATTTTCAAGAAATGAAAAAAAACGACCCATCACTCAGAAAAATAATTTCGATAATAAAATGAATCAACCCACGAGAAGTGTATCTTTTTGGGTCACATGCCAAGGGATCCTTCGATGAACAAAGCGATATCGATTTACTAATTGTGGCTCCTACAAGGGACCGGCCTTCGGAAAGAAGAATGAAACTGCGAAAGGAATTAGCCGAATTCGATCGCAGTATCGGACTTGACCTTCTTGTTTACACACCTGAAGAATATGATTTTTTGGTAAACGAGCCTTCTTCATTTTTATTTTCTGCCATTCGAAGTGGGATAAAAATATATGATCAAGAAAATCCCTGAGTTATGGCTTGGTTACGTCAATGATGATTTTAAAAATGCAAAGGTGCTGCTTGATGCCGGTATATTCAACATGGTGTGTTTCCATTCCCAACAATCTGTTGAAAAGTTGAGGCTGAGCGATTCACCACATAAATCTTCACAAATCTGGGTTCAAGCGAATAAGATTGTGAATTTTTGGAATTTCTTGCCCGAAATTGGCTATTAATGCTTTGAACACCGATACAATCAATAAATCCTTAAAATTTTAACTGGTTAATTATGCTCTCCAATGCAATCCAGCAGGCGGAGCCATATGAGGCTGAAGGCTCGAAGCCAGGGAGGCCGAGGGGATATGGACGACCGCTTCGGTCTTCGCACCCCTGAAAAGCCCGATATTCTTACAGCCGCCTTTTTGCCCCGGAAAAGCGTACGCTAAGAGCTAAAAACGGACAATTTTCTTATGTTTTCTGAAATAATTCAGCAGCTTGTTTTGGTCCGACTAAGAGAAATTGTCAAAGAGAAATTGTCAGCAGCTTGATTTGGTCCGATCGAGAGGAAATAGACCCAATGCAAGCATTCCATCTCTTGACCTACAGACAAGGAGGTCATTATGCAGCAAATATGTTTATGTATCCCACCGGAAATTGCTTCGCAAATTAAGGTGCCGCCGAAACGGGCACAAAAAGTTCTTATGGAAGAACTAGTTTTGCGCCTCTATGAAGAAGGTATTATTTCAGCCGGCCAGGGTGCTTATTTATTAGAAAAGGACCGTCTATCATTTGAGCGTTTTCTAGCGGAACATCACATCGCCATTCACAGTGATGCCGAAGAACTGGAACAAGATATATCTATAATCGATAAGATCTTATGATTGTAAGCAACACGACACCCATTAGCAATTTGCTCCATCTTGATAAAATTTCTATTTTGAGAGAGCTATTTAGAACCGTTTGCATTCCAAAAACGGTAGCTGACGAGGTGAATTGGCAATTTGCGGCTTTTCAACCATGGGAAAAATGTCTTGAGGAAGGACTTTTTGTTATCGTGCCAATATCGAATCCACTTTTAGTCCAACAGATGGTCCCGCTCCTTCATCAAGGAGAAGCCGAGACTATATGCCTTGCCATGGAGAACAAAGCGAAATTGTGCCTTATGGATGATAAGGATGGTCGATTGGTTGCGCAGTCCAATCATTTAGCAATAACGGGTACGTTAGGCATCCTACTGAAAGCTAAACAATCTGGCTTGCTCACAGCCGTTAAGCCTCTTATCGACGAATTACGCACCCAACACCACTTTTGGGTAACAGAGGAAATGTATGTGAAAATACTTACCATTGCCAAAGAGAAATAACCCACAACCAGATGGCGGTTCGGATTTGAACTGGCTTGTAGTTTTTCAACCCTGAACCTCTGAACTCTGAACCCGGAACCTTGAACCCCAATATCCTTACGAGCGCCTTTTTGACCCTGAAAAGTGTACGCTAAGGGCGAAAGGCGCCTATATTTTACATGTTTCTTGATTGAATTCAGCAACTTGATTTGGTCCGACTAAGAAGAAATCACTTCTTGATATATTTCAGCAACTTGATTTGGTCCGACTAAGAAGAAATCGTCGACCCTTTTGCCCTTTCAGGGAAAACAGGGATAATTTGAAATGAACGAAAAAGCGATAAACGCTGAAATCGATTATATCGTTCAGCAGATAATAAATAAATATCAGCCGCTTAAAATCATTTTATTTGGATCAGCGGGGCGCGGAGAATATGATCATGCAAATGATCTGGACTTTTTAATTATCAAAGATCAAGTGCCTGCTCGCAGCATCGATCGCATGCTGGAGTTGGAGATGTTGATAGATCGAAATACAGCTACGGACATGCTGGTCTACCGATCTGATGAGATTGATCAAAGGCTGGAATTGGGCGATCCGTTTATCAGCACTATCTTCGAAGAAGGCAAAGTCCTCTATGGCTGATGAAAGAATAGTTTCGAGCTGGTTGAAATCTGCAGATGAAGATTTCGAATTTGCAGTACTAAGCCTCGAAGACAGCACATTTTATGCTCAAATATATTTTCATTTTCAACAGGCGGCAGAAAAATACCTGAAAACTTTTATCATCGCAAACGATCTCGAATTCAAAAAGATTCATGATCTTACGGTTCTTTTAAAAATCTGTGTTTCAAAAAACAACCATCTTGAATCCTTAATAGATGAATGCAGATTCTTAAATCGTTTTTACATAGTCACCAGATACCCGGTGCACTGGTCCGAATCATTCACGGAAGAAGATGGAGAGGGTGCCAAAACTGCTGCTGAAAAAATCCGTGGCACCATAAAGAAACTGATCAAAATTGATCAATAGCTCTTCAATGCATATGTTCATCCATAAAATGAGCCCTTTTGTCTTCCCCCTCGACGGGAATCAAAATACCAATAATCCATACCCCATAATTCTTAATCCTTAATTCTGCCATTCCGGCCACAGCGGAGCCACCTTTCTCCGTCATCCCGGCCGCAGCGGAGCGGAGACCCGGGATCCAGCAGTAGCTTTGTTACAGGAATGGATTTCGATCATTTCAGACCCGTTATTATAGGAACGGATCTTCACAGATTTTCACAGCTAAATTAGTCCAGCTCCACATTATCAGGGGTAGATGCAGCGCAGCAAATCTTTTAATTTTCAGAGGCTTGGCATGGCCCGACCGAGAAGAAACTTAAACAGAATGCCTAAAGAATCTTATAATTTTATGGGCGTCCCCGATTTGCTGCTGGAAGTTCCCGACTCAGTGTACAAAAATCTTCAGCCCGATTGGTGGCAATTTAAATGTACCTGATTGATTTTATTTTTAATACCTTCAATAATACCAAAAATATTTTTTCAAAGAGCGAAATGTAAGTTACAAATGCTTTTTTGCCCCTGAAAAGTGTACGCTAAAGCGAAAAACTACCATATTTTACATGTTTCTTGTTTAAATTCAGCAACTTGATTTGGTCCGGCTAAGAAGATTAATTCCTTTTTGTTTCATTTTCTAAATCTCGCGTCTTCGTGCTTTCGTGATCAATAATATGAACCTTTTAAAAGGTGAAATAAACGGATTAATCGTCCAAAAGGCCCTTGGTTTACCGCTGTTGTATTTAAATATTTCAGTTTGTCAAATCAGTCAACAACGTCCCGGATTTTCCGTAGCTTGATTTGGCCCGACCGAGAGGAATTCAAGATAACTGGGTTAAAGAATATGACAGGTCAAGAAATATTAGATTTACTGCGTGATGAAAAGCCTTTGCTCAGGAAAGAGTTCGGCGTATTATCCATCGGCCTCTTTGGATCCTATGCGACAGATTCCCAAGGACCCGAGAGTGATGTGGATCTGCTTATCGAACTCACGGAACCTCGTTTTGATTTTCTCGCTGGCCTGCAAATTTATCTGGAGACAAAGATCGGAAAACCGGTAGAGCTGGTTCGCAAAAGGCCCAGCTTAAGCAAGCGCTTTTTCCAACGCATCACATCTCAAATCCGATATGCATGAACAGGAAATTGCCGATTGCCTGGACTTGATGCTCGAGTCCATTGAACTAATAGAGAGCCGATTTCAGAAAATTGCTTCGCAGGAAGAATTTGTCCAATCAGCTGAAGGAATTACGCTTCTTGATGCTATCGTGATGCGGCTGCAGGTGATTGGTGAATCGGTTAGGAAAGTCCAGAAAATGGATTCTTTATTCTTCGATAAACATTCTGATGTTGAGTGGAATAAAATAGCCAGATTCCGCGATCTCGTTTCACATCATTATGATCAGGTCGATCATGAAATAGTATATGACATCTGTAAAGCGCATATACCCACACTGAAACGCACATTGCTAAAAATACGCGTGTGAAAACTCGAGTAATTGTAACAGGGAATGGCGAAGGGTAAGTGTCGCACTATTTCCACTCACATTTGCTGTAGCGCAGCAACCCTACTTCGTCATCCAGACCGCAGCGGACCCCCCCCATACTTAGTCATTCCGGCCGCAGCGGAGCGGAGAGCTCGGATCCAGTAAAAAATATTACTATATAGACGGCGGAGCTATCGGAAGGGATATAGCGATTGCGGATTCAGGAATTCTGTGATTTAGGATGGACATTTACATTTCACCTCTGTGCGCCAAGTTTTTCGATATCGAAGCGTTTCGAATGCGATCAGCAGTTAGATTTTATCTATTTTTCCTCTATTATTAATAATTAAGATGCGATCCTATTGTTTATCTAAACTAATAAAGAATGTCCCCGACTTGTCCGAAAACCTGCTACTTGACACCCCAACATAAAGTAGCTACGATATTGGATAATATGGCTACAATGAGAAGGGGGTATTAAAATGATCAATGCGGGTATCAGAGAAGTCAAAAACAACTTTAGCCGTTATCTGGCATAAGTAAAAGCCGGGGAAGAGATCCTTATAACGGATAGGGGCCGACCTGTTGCACGCATCATCAAGGAAAATCAGGGCAATAAATCTATTCGAACCGCTCTTGCGCCCTTGATCGCGAAGGGGGTGGTGGCATTACCAACCCACAACCTTTATAAAGAAGGCCTCACGCCCAAAAAAGTTCCGGGAAAACCGGCGTCTGAAATGGTTATTGAGGATCGGCGATGATTTTATACCTGGATACAAGTGCTCTAGTAAAAAGGTATTTTAAAGAGCCGTATTCAAACGAGGTCATTTCAAAATGGACGGAAGCAACGGAAATCATAACATCTTCAGTAACCTACGCTGAGGCTTCAGCCTCCTTTTATCGTAAGAAAAGAGAGACTCAACTCAAGGATAATCTGATCGGAAAGATCGTGGATTCATTTCGCTCGGATTGGGATAGCTTTATCCGTGTCGAGGTAAGCGACGAACTAAACGAATACATCGATAGAGCTGTTGCTAAGCACCCCCTGCGGGGTTTCGATGCGATTCATCTTGCTTCTGCCGTGATAATGCAAGAAAGGCTGCATGATGCTATCCTTTTTGTCTGTTTTGACCAAAGGCTTGTTCAGGCAGCCCAAACCGAAAGAATTGAGACCTTCTCACTCAATTTCCAATAATCCACGGCGCTCTTTAGGCTAGTTTGCTGATTTTCTGATTTTCATATCTTTTTACCCTCTTATTTCCTTTGATCTCAGCGCTCTAAACGAAATTATCGAACACAACGTTCGCAACGATCTTAACGATCTTAACGATCTTAACGAGCCTGATGGAGATATTTGTTCTTGTGATATTTTGCCGGTAGACAAATATTTAAAGTAAAAACCGCTACAACCGATACAATCAATAAATCCTTAAAATTTTAACTGGTTAATTATGCTCTCCAATGTAATCCAGCAGGCGGAGCCATATGAGGCTGAAGGCTCGAAGCCAGGGAGGCCGAGGGGATATGGACGACCGCTTCGGTCTTCGCACCCCTGAAAAGCCCGATATTCTTAAAAACGACTTTTTACCCTGAAAAGCGTATGCTAAGAGCGATAAACGCCCACATTTTGCATGCTTCTTGATATATTTCAGAAACTTGGCTTGGTCCGACTAAGAAGAATCAGTGGTCCGACTAAGAAGAATCTGAGTGATGAACCGCAGACGAATGCAGACAAACGCCGACAATGATTACCAACGTGTTCCATCGCGGAGCGATTGCAAATTTTTGGCCGATTAATTCGGTTGTATTCACCCTGCTTTTCAATAATGGTGAAACAAACGGATTCATCGGCCAAAAGGCCGTTGGTTTGCCGCAGCGACAACGGGTCCGCGTCCATCTGCGTGTGTCTGCGGTTAAACCCTGAACCCAGAACCCAAAATCCTTACAATGCTTTTTTGCCCCTGAAAAGCGTACGCTAAGTGCGAAAAACGGCTATTTATCATATGTTTTCTGATGAAATTCAGCAACTTGATTTGGTCCGACTAAGAAGAAAGATGACATTGCTGCCGCAGCGGAGCCAACCTACTCTATCATTCCGGTCGCAGTGGACGGAATCCAGGAATAAACCCTATGCTTATCCAAGCTGGATGTCTTAAAAGAGGGTTTTCAACCCTTAACTTTTGAACTTTGAACCCTAAACCTCAAACCCATTATCCTTAGAAACGCCTTTTTGCCCCTGAAAAGCGCACGCTAAGAGCCAAAAACGCCTGTATTTTGCATGGTTCTTGATAAATTTCCGCAGCTTGGTTTGGTCCGACAAAGAGGAGTTTGCGCGCTCATCAGCAAATGCTGGCAGCGTTGATCGCCACGCCCGATGGAATGATCACCGTCGATCCCAGCGATTTTCCCAAAAAGGGCAAAGAATCGGTCGGTGTAGCCCGACAGTACTGTGGCCCTCTGGGAAAGGTTGAAAACTGCCAGTCCGGTGTTTTTATCGGCTATTCAAGCGATAAGGGCTACGGCCTGCTCAGTTGCCAGCTGTATATGCCGGAAAGCTGGTTTTCCCCGGAGCAGGAAAAAAGACGCCGATTCAACCGGGTCCCCGAAAATCTTGTTTTTGAGACCAAGCAGCAGATCGCTTTAAGATTAATCAATGAGATTGTCGCCACAGAGCATTACCCCTCTAAGTGGATCGGCGCCGACGCCGCTTTTGGCAGCGACATAGAATTTTTAAACGCCTTGCCCAAGGATCGCTTTTACTTTGCCGCGATCAAGTCCGATACCCGGGTTTTTACAAAAAAGCCAAAAGTGGGGTTTCCGCCCTATAAGGGGCGTGGACGCCGCCCCACCAAAGTCAAAGTATTATCCGGACAACCCAAGCCGCGAACCGTAGCTCAGATCGCGAAGTCCGATCGCGTGTTCTGGAAACCGGTCGTTGTTGCCGAGGGTGCCAAAGGACCCATCATCGCCAAGGTGGCTCGCATTCGCGTCTGTTTGTCTCGCGACGGATTGCCGGCAGGTGATCAACAATGGCTTTTTTTGCGACAAAACGAAGATGGTGAGATCAAATATGCCATCTCCAATGCGCCCAAGAAGATCTCTCTTTCCGAAATGATTGAGGCCTCCAACATGCGCTGGCCAATTGAACAGTGCTTTCAGGAAGGAAAGAGTCAGGTTGGCATGGATAGCTATGAACACCGTTCCTGGCCCGCCTGGCATCGTCACATGACCTACGTGTTCTTGGCCCTGCACTTTATCCTGCGGATGAGATTGTGCTTTAAAAAAAACCCTTTTGCTGACGGTTCCCTTGGTTCGCAAAATACTATCGTTAGTACTTCCCCTCAGATCCCTGAGCGCCGAGGGGGCGATGGAAATTGTTCAATATCACCTGCGCCGCAATTTGATCGCCTACAAGTCGCACCGAAAGAAACGGGTCAAGTTGGCCAAATTTTATAACATAAAGGTTTCGCTGTAGTAATATTTTTAACTCCAGAACAAGCTGAACCCTTTATTGATTGGGCAGACAAACTCATCAGTGCGGTGATAGATCCTTTTTTAAAAGGTAGAGGTCAAATATGAACGTATTTCCGCCTATAATTAATAATTAAGATGTGACCCTGGTAATTTCCTAAATGAAAAGAAACATAAAAAAAAGTTGAAACTTTTCGCGGGATGGGACTTAAAAAGACCGGCGGGATTTAAATGCGGGAATCAAGGGAACAAAATGCAACGGCTTGCCCCTGTTTGATCAGAAAGTAAAAGATCCAGATGAAATGTCGGCCAAACTCGCAACATAATTAAACTCGTAACATAACGTCCCCATGTCCCTCACACTGATGTTGACCCAAAAAAGTGATTGACGGCGGGTCAACTTCTTATTATTTTGAAACATTGATGGTTGTGGCATTTTGACGAACTTTTTGAGCGGAGTCACCTCATAAGCCCCATCTCATCGTTTCCACAACAAAAAAGGCGCTTTTACGTCTTGACCATTAGAGGAGGTTTTAGCAATGCCTTCAGCCATGGAACGAAAGTTAGATAAGCTTGTCAATGAAATAGCGGGGTTACAAAAATATATCATTCTTCAAAAATCAGAATGCGCTAATTTGGTTCCCTCCAAAAGAACCCGTTGGAAATCGTTAAGTCAGAAAGTCTCGGAAAAATGGGATCATGTTTCCGCGGTCGATGAGATTAGGCGGCAACGGACGAAATCCTTATGATAAAATTGACTCTCGATAGTTCGGTCATCGTTGCTTCCCTGCTGGAAAAGGAGCCAAGGCATCAGGAAGCCTGTCGGATATGGGAACCCGTCTTGTCGGGTGAGAATGTTGCCATTATGCCCTACTCTGTTTTTGTGGAAGTCGTTGCCGCTATAAAACGCAGATCGGGTTCCGAGGATTTGGCGAATGATATAAAGCAAGAGCTTCAGGACATCGAAAATGTATCCTTTGTCATTTTGGATAAAAAAGCCGCCAATGAAGCGTCCGAAATCGCCATTCAGATTGGCGTTCGCGGCATGGATGCACTTGTGATTCAAGTAGCAAAGGAATTTGAAACCGATTTGGTCACTTTCGATGAGGAAATGGTATCAAAATCATCAGCTATCCTTCAGACATTTGTGGAGGACAAATAGAAAATTCAAGATAGAGTCAGGCATTATGTGCCTTCATCCGGATGCCTGTCGATAGCCGGTTTCCCATAATCTGTAGCCCATTACCCATTATCTTCGTAACTCTCAACACTTAATATTTAAGATGCGACCCTCGCGTCTTTCCTTTAAAAAATTCAGCAGCTTGGTTTAGTCCGACTAAGAGAAATCACATGAACGATTCCATTTATTCACTATTCAAGCTTTGACCCTGGTAATCTTTCGAACGTTCAATGGTTAATGTACGGATTTAATAATTTCAATCAGGTTAGAGACGAAATTGCACAAGATATTTTCGACTTTTGTAAACCGAGGGCATCGGGTTTACAAAGAAATTTTGACCCAATTTTTCGAACGTGGATGGATGGATGGACGGGTTAGGGATTACGGATTAAGGGGGAGGAGGCCTGCGGCCCGAGGACAGGAGACGGAGGACGGATGGTTTTTCTTTCGTACTTTCGCCTGCCTCGTTAAACTTATTTTTACCGTTTAACTGGGGTGATCAAATCTGAGTGATCTATAGATTGAGAGATTAAGCCGCGGATCGAATAGCTGATATAAAAACTTAATCCATACCCCATAATCCTTAATCCTTAATTCTGTCATTCCGGCCGTAGCGGAGCGGAGAGCCGGGCACGAAGTGAAGCTTTAGCGCTATCCAGGAATAAATTCTACAAATGGTTTGCGGTTTTCTTTGCGCCTTTGCGCCTTCGCGCGAAAATGAACTTATATTCTTACAGCCGCCTTTTTGCCCCTGAAAAGCGCACGCTAAGAGCGAAAAACGCCTGTTTTTTTTCATGTTTCTGGATTAATTTCAGGAGCTTGATTTGGTCCGACAAAGGGGAGTTTGATTCATTAGAGAATTAGAAGGGACGTCCCCATACTCCCGCGGTCATCTTCGGAGGAATAATAATGGAACAGCTCAGCAGAATTACATTCGACCCTCAGGTTATGGGGGGAAAACCTTGTATTAGAGGAATGCGGGTAACGGTGGGAACCATTGTTGGACTGATTGCATCGGGAGAAACTATCGAGGATGTGCTTGACGCATATCCCTATCTCGAGCGCGGGGACATTTTTGAAGCTCTTTCATATGCAGCCTGGAGGGCAGAGGAAAGAGAAATACCTCTGGCATCATGATAAAAATCCTCATTGACATGAATTTATCTCCTAAATGGGTAAAGCTATTTGCCGCCGAAGGCTGGGAGGCGGTTCATTGGTCTGACGTCGGAGCTATTGAGGCACCAGACCAGACAATCTTACAGTGGGCTAAGAGTAATGGTTTTATAGTTTTTACGAATGACTTGGATTTTGGAGCCCTCCTGGCAGCCGGTGGATCGGATTGCCCGAGCGTAATTCAAGTTCGAGCACAGAATATCACCCCTAAAGCAATTGGCAGGCTCGTTACAGATGCAATTCGTCAGTTCAGTAAAGACTTGGATCAAGGTGCTTTGATATCTGTCAATCCTTCAAAATCAAGAGCAAGGATTCTCCCTATTTAATAGCCAATATATTTACAAGCACCTTTTTGCCCCTGAAAAGCGTGCGCTAAGAGCGAAAAACGACTGTTTTTCACATGTTTTCTGAAATAATTCAGCAACTTGATTTGGTCCGACTAAGAAGAAACTTTTCTGACCCCTTTGTTGTTGTTGGGTTCCGACACCAATACGAGTACGAGGAGCCCCTCCTGATGGACAACTGCACTGCTTCTTGCTATATTCCGTAAAAATCATTACTGATCGTATGGGGATAGCATGGATACGAGAGAAATTATAAATATATTGCGACAATATAAAAGGGATAACGCAGGAAAATATGGAATTCTTGAGCTTGGTATTTTCGGCTCAACTGCAAGAGGTGATACTGGGATTGACAGCGATGTGGACATTTGTATTAAAACGAATACCCCTAACCCATTTTTCCTGGTTCATATCAAAGAAGATCTCGAGGATTTAATTCACAGACATATCGATATCATCCGGGTTCGCGATAAAATGAACCCCCATCTACGTGATCGGATTGAAAAGGAAGGTCGATATGCATGACAAATCACTCGTTCAATCCATCCTCAAACAAATAGACGATGCTCTTGAAACAATAAAAAAACGAACCGAGATTATTCAAAGTGTTAACGATTTCACAGACACACCGGCTGGTATGGAAAAGCTTGATAGCATTTGCATGCTATTTATGGCAATCGGGGATGCTTTGAAAAAAATAGATAAAATTACCGACGGCAACCTGCTTTCTAAATATCCTGAAATCGATTGGAAGGGCGCTATCGGATTTAGAGACATTATCGCACACCACTATTTCGATATAGATGCAGAACAAGTGTTCTGGATATGTGAAAAAGAACTTTTACCATTATCCATCACTGTGAAAAAGATAATAAAAACGCTCTAAAAAATCATCAAAATCCGATGGGCCCCAGTCCCCCAAAGCCGCCACGGCGGTTCACATTAAATCCGTAAATTTGAGGAACGTCCCGATGATGTCACCCATATCCCCAATTGGAACGGACTGCGCACGCTACTGGAAAAAGAGGATTTTATTTACGTCGCCGACTGCAAACTATGCAGCCATAAAAACCTGACCCATATCGCCCAAAACGGTGGCTATTTTATCACCATCGTGCCCAAGGATCGAAAGGAAGTTAAAGGGTTTCTCAAACAGTTAAAAACCGATGATCTCCAGTTCAAAGACGCTTATCAAGTTGAAAGCTCGCGCAAAAAAGGCAAAGTCAATATCTTTAAAACATATGAAGCCGATAGGACTAAAGACGGCTTTCGTATCATATGGGTTCATAGCAGTTCAAAACACGAAGATGATCAAGCTCGGAGACAGAAAAAAATCGATAAAGCCATTGAAGCACTAGAAGAATTATCTCCGAAATTAAACGCATATCATCTGAAGACCAAAAAAGAAATCAAGGCGGCCGTCGATCATATTTGCAAAGCAGTCAAAGAGTTTATTGACGTTGAGATCCTCACCGAACGTAAACAGGTAAAAGTGCAAATATCTCCCGGCAGACCTTCTTATAAAAGCGTTTACAAAAACAAATGGGAATTCAAATACAGCCTTAAATGGGAGTTAAACCAGCAAGCACTGTTGGATGCATCCAAAACAGATGGACTTTTCCCCTTGATCACCAACACGGATTTGGAGGCTGCTGAAGTATTGAAAAAGTACAAAAGCCAGCCATTCCTTGAAAAACGTATGTATACCAAAAAGACGGTGTTGGAAGTCGCGCCTGTCTTCATCAAAAAGGTAAAGCGAATTGAAGCCATCCTGTTTCTCTATTTCGTGGCATTGATGATCGTCTCGCTGATGGAACGAAAAATTCGGATAAATATGCCAAAAACCAAGATCGCAAAACTGCCGATTCTCCCCCAGGCAATGAATACCAAAAAGCCCACATGGAACAATATCAGGTATTTCTTTCGAAATGTTCACTACTCACAAATATTTCGCGATGGGGTCTGCATCCAATCAATGGTCAAAGGCCTCAATGACCTGCATGAACAGGTCAATCGCCTGCTGGAAGTTCCCGACTCAGTGTACAAAAATCTTCAGCCCGATTGGTGGCAATTTAAATGTACCTGATTGATTTTATTTTTAATACCTTCAATAATACCAAAAATATTTTTTCAAAGAGCGAAATGTAAGCTTAAAGGCCCCCTTTTTGCCCCTGAAAAGCATACGCTAAGAGCGATAAACGCCTATATTTTACATGTTTCTTGATAAATTTCAGTAGCTTGATTTGGTCCGACAAAGAGGAGTTTCACAAAGAGGAGTTTCAGATAAATACTTAATGTAAACGCCACGCCAACCGATACTATCAATAAATGTTTAAGATTTTAGCTGGTTAATTATACCCTCCAATGTAATCCAGCAGGCGGAGCCATATAAGGCCGATGGTCCAAGGCACGGAGAGGTGAAGATGCACAAAAGATGAACGTACGAACGTGCGATGGATGATGGACGAAAAGAGGACAGAAGGCGAAAACAAATTCAGGGATTTAGGGATTGCGCATTCAGGAATTCACCAGGTTTCTCGATATCGAAGCGTTTCGAATGCGATCAGCAGTTAGATTTGATCGATATTTCCTCTATTATTAATAATTAAGATACGACCCCTTTGTTTTTTAGGAATATGAAGCTTAATGAGTACCTTTCCGCCCTTCGTAGTGGAATTGAACGGCTTGACACTCATGGTTTCGCAGAATCCATTGATTTTCACGAGGAATTGAGAGCCGGCAAACAGGCTATAGTAAAAGCCGAAATCGTTTTAATCGATAGTTCTCTTCTGATTATCAGGAATAAATTCTACAAATGGTTTGCGGTTTTTCTTTGCGCCTTTGCGTCTTCGCGCGAGATTGAATTAGTATCCTTAAAGACCTCTTTTTACGCCTGAAAAGTGTTCGATAGGACCAAAAACAGCCTATATTTTACATGTTTCTTGAATAAATTTCAGTAGCTTGATTTGGCCCGACCGAGAAGAAAAAAAACTTTGCGGAGGTATTTATTTCTTTAGCATCGCGAAGATTTTATTTCAAAGCTCGTGTAAAGACGCCAAGTATCCAAGATAATTTAAGAGAATGCCAAAAGAGACTTATAATTTTATGGGCGGCCCTGATATCCTTTTGTTTTCTTTTTCGCTGAATAGTTACAAAAAATTATAAATATTAAATTCAGGTAATTTTCACATGGAAACGCCAACACCGATATCGCCAGAGTCATTAACGGCTGTAGAAATTTTAGAAAGCATAGATCAAATTCATCGCACTCAAGCATTGGAACTATTAAGAAATTTCGCTTATGAAATTCAAAGTGAGCAAAAATGGGAAGATTTATACTCGAAGCATGATCAGTAAGCTCATTAATTGGCAATATCAGCTTGCCGATTAATGTGAATCGGCCCGGGAAACGGTTTTTTGCCGGAAAAAAGGCTCAAAAAGATATAATCAGCCGCAAAGAGCCAAACAAACCGGCTGGTTTAAAAGATTTATCGAATCCGATTACAACTTGTTTATCCATTTTATGGCTCATTCTGAAGGTCAGTCCGAGTCAGACAACCTGAGGGAGGACTGGAAGTCTTCTGCATCTTAAAGTGTCAGGAATTAGCCTGCGAAAGTGTTTGACAAGGACACCTATATGAAAAAAATTCTAAATTCTGACTCCTGACTCCTAAATTCTGTTGTCAACCCCTTTTTGCCCTTGAAAAGCGCACGCTAAGAGCGGAAAACGCCTACATTTTACATGTTTCTTAATAAAATTCAGCTACTTGATTTGGTCCGACCGAGAAGAAACTCCTGAGAAGAAACTTTCCGTGTAAGGAGGACTGTATAATGCAGAAAAACACCAGCGTAACGCTTGCGTATTCCGTGTTTTCTTTGCGCCTTTGCGTCTTTGCGCGAGAATGAATTAATATCCTTACCTTTTTAAACCGGCGATTCAAAAGCCAAAGAAACTTGAGGTGACCATGCAAGAATATACTGTTATAAAGAAAGGTTCAAGTATTCATAAATGCATTAAAGTCCCAGCCGATTTAATGGACAAGGATCTCGAAATAAGGATCAGGCCATTAAAAGAAGTTCGCAAAATGAGCCGAAAACTCATCAGTCTTTTCGAGGAATATCCTAATATCAAGCCCTTCCAGGAAATAAAAGATCCCCAGAATTGGCAGAGGAAAATGCGTGATGAATGGGAATAATGCCTTACTCGATAGTAATATTCTAATTTATCTATCAAAAAATGAGTTGCCATATAAATTCCTCGACCAATTTGACACTCTTTTTATTTCTGTTATTTCCTATATGGAAGTCGCAGGATACCGATTTCATAATGACGAAGAAGAAAATTTTGTTAAAGAGTTAATTGACCTTTTTAATGTCCGGTTTATTGACCAGGACATCGCTGATATCGTCATTAATTATAGGAAAAAGTATCGCATAAAACTTCCCGATGCTATTATTGCCGCCACTGCTGAAGCGGATAGACTCTGTTTGGTAACACGAAATATGGATGATTTTAAAAACATTGATATCAACTTGTTAAATCCTTTCGATCCCAAAAATAAATAGTGCCGTTAGATTGCTTTCGATAATTAGTGAGAACTTCAATCGATTTCCAAGATTGGATTGTATTTAAGCATTTGCTCTTTAGAGATTTAACTCTATAAGGAAGCCGTCAATAGTTAATAATTATGATGCGACCCTTTTGTTCATCATGAATGGGAGGAATAATAATGGAACAACTCAGCAGAATTACATTCGACCCTCAGGTTATAGGGGGAAAACCTGCATTAGGGGAATGCGAGTAACGGTGGGAACTATTGTCGGACTGATTGCTTCGGGAGAAACTATCGAGGATGTGCTTGACGCATATCCTTATCTCGAGCGCGAGGATATATTTGAAGCGCTTTCATATGCAGCCTGGAGGGCAGAGGAAAGAGAAATACCTCGTTACAGATGCAATTCGCCAGTTCAGTAAAGACTTGGATCACGGCGCTTTGATATCGGTCAATCCTTCAAAATCAAGAGCAAGGATCCTACCTATTTCATAACCAATATCCTTACAAGCACCTTTTTGCCACTGAAAAGCGTGCGCTAAGAGCGAAAACCGCCTAGTTTTAAAATGTTTCCTGAAGAAATTCAGCAGCTTGATTTGGTCCGACTAAGTGAAAATAACCACATAATTAAACTCGTAACATAACGTCCCCCTGTGTCTTGACTGATTTCGTTTTTTATAAAATTTCGCCAGAATCATTCAAATAGCAGTATGGAACGGATGTCCCCATTATCTGCGTTCTCTCACTGACCATCGACAACGAGTCCAAAAATCCGTAAGTTCCTCGATATATATCCTTTTATTACTTGGGCAGATAAACTCATCAGTTCAGTGAGAGATTTTTTGAAAAGTAGAGGTCAAATCTGTTTGAATCTCCACCTATAATTAATAATTAAAATGCGACCCTGTTGGTTTCCCTGGACACCGATTTCGTAACGACGAAGAAGAAAATTTTGTTTAGGAATTGACCTTTTTGGGGTGAACGTATGAACGTCACAGATAAAATTTGTGAAAAGGCAAAAGACCTTCCGGAGCCGGTGGCAAAACTGGTACTCGATTTCATTGAACAACTCAGTGCCCGAGGGGATTCTGATATTGAAGCTGTCAAACAAGCTCAAGAGCCGGTCATGAATCACATTTGGGAAAACAAAGAGGATGATGTCTGGAATGAGCATTAAGCCCGGCGATCTGATCGGTATTCCGTTCCCATATTCTAACCTTAAAGCCGAAAAGAGAAGGCCCGTGTTGGTTCTAACTCAGATAGACCGGCACGGAGATTTTATATGTGCTGCTGTCACTTCAGTACCTACGGCTGAATGTGCGGCTGCCATAGATAATTCTTCCATGATAACAGGAAATATACCGCGTCAGAGCTGGATTCGCTGTGACAAGCTTTTTACCTTGAGCAAATCAGTTATAGTAAGACAATACGGAAGCCTCGAAAATGCAGCCTTCAATAAGGTTCTGGAACAAATTTGCACATATCTTGGGTGTAAATAAGATGCTACCTTTAATTCCTTTTTGTTTCATTTTCTAAATCTCGCGTCTTCGTGCTTTCGTGATCAATAATATGAACCTTTTAAACGGTTGCCCTGAACTTCATTGGAAGGGATATATATCCTTACAGCCTCCTTTTTGCCCCTGAAAAGCGAACGCTAAGAGCGAAAAACGCATGTTTTTTGCATGGTTCTTGATTAATTTCAGCAACTTGATTTGGTCCGACTCAATGCTATTCCTTGGCTCCACGGGCATTACCCCGCTTCTTGGCTACTATGGGCCTCTCCGACTCCCAATCGCAGCAGATTTCCCGGTTATGTATTCCCGGTCATCCTCTGGCTCTCACACCCAGCCGCGCCGGGTCTCCCAGGTTCCTCGGCGCATCTTTCCGCAGGCGCCCTCCCCAAACACCCCGGAGTGCCTTGCAGGTGCCTGCGCCCGTTGCTACCCTGCAAGTAGCAGGCTTCGTCCATTACGGAAGATTGGCCACACTCACTTGGACTAACGAGGCCGAATCGGGTTCGCTTACACTAGGGCTCGCGCGTTCGCGGTCAGTGGCGTTGACCACTTCGCAATCCGGAATCACCCCGGACAACCGGTCCGCTTCCCGTGCTCGGTTACCCTTACACAGGGGACCGCCGCTACATGGCGAACGGGCAATTACCATGGCTGGCACCTTTCAGCCAGCAAGATGCACCAGGCTTATCCTGGCGCACCGTAAAAAGTCCAAAAATAGCCAATTTTTAATTTTCGAACCTAATGATTCCAACAGGTTATAGATTCGAAATTTGAGAATTTTGACTTTTTACGAGGGCATCAAGCTTTGACCCTGGTAATCTTTCGAACGTGCGATGGATGATGGACGGATTTAGGGATTACGGATTAAGGGGGAGGAGGCCTGCGGCCCGAGGACAGGAGACGGAGGACGGATGGTTTTTCTTTCGTACTTTCGCCTGCCTCGTTAAACTTATTTTTACCGTTTAACTGGGGTGATCAAATCTGAGTGATCTATAGATTGAGAGATTAAGCCGCGGATCGAATAGCTGATATAAAAACTTAATCCATACCCCATAATCCTTAATCCTTAATTCTGTCATTCCAGCCGCAGTGGAGCGGAGAGCCGGACACGAAGTGAAGCTTTAGCGCTATCCAGGAATATATTCTGCGGTTATGTAAGTTGGAGGTATTAAACAAAAAAGGTTTGCGGTTTTTCTTTGCGCCTTCTCGTCCATCTTCCGAGCCTAGCGGTCGTCCATCTTCCATCGGCCTAATGAATCCTCTATACCTCTAACCTAAAGCAAAGCGCTCCTCCAACGGCCGCAGGTCACATATGAGATCCTTAGAAACCCCTTTTTGCCCCTGAAAAGTGCACGCTAAGAGCCAAAAACGCCTATATCTTGCATGGTTCTTGATTAATTTCAGTAACTTGATTTGGTCCGACTAAGAGGAATTTTTTTATTGGGCGTCCCTCATATCCTCATAGAATGTCCCCTACTCTGCCCTTGAATGGTATCGCTCTTTGAAAAGATCGTAAGAATCATTCAAATAGAAATATAGAACGGACGTCCCCATGTCCCTTGATTAATTTCAGCAACTTGATTTGGTCCGACTAAGAGGAAATACAACTAAGAAGAAATTTACAAGAAGCGGACCATGCCGAACGAAATGAAAGATTTTATTATTACTGATCACGCCCTATTCGAAATGCAACGGCGCGGTATTTCAACGAAGACCGTACAGTCGATATTGAAAAATCCAGACCAGATAGTGGAAATTCGACCTGGACGCAGCGTTTATCAATCCAAAGTGCGGTCTGAAGTTTCAGACAAATTGCATTTGATAAGAATTTTTATTGATTTCGATCGGAAACCACCTGAAGTCGTGACGGCTTACAGGACATCCAAAATAGAAAAATATTGGAAATAAGAAATGAAAGTTATATATGATACTCAAACAGATACACTTTCCATTATTCTCAAAGATGCAGAAGTTGTTGAAAGTGATGAGGAGAAAAATGGGATTATTCTGGATTACGATTCGAAGGGAGATATTATTTCACTCGAAATTCTCGATGCGAAAAACAAGGTGACTCAACCCATGCAGATGGTTTACGAGTTGGCCGGTCAAGCAGGTATCGCGCACGAAGAAGCAAATATCTGAAAATAGATATGCGTCACCCGCTGGCTGAATGAGCCAAATTCACACACATCCTCTGCGTCTCAGAGCGGCAACTTAACTCGTCATCCCCGCCGCCGCGGAGCCACCTTTCTCCATCATCCCCGCCGCAGCGGAGCCACCTTTCTCCGTCATCCCCGCCGCAGCGGAGCCACCTTTCTCCGTCATCCCCGCCGCAGCGGAGCGGAGAGCCGGGATCCAGCAAAAAATTTAAATGTTAGGAGCACTCCTTAAAACCACACGCAATTTAAAAAAATTAGTTGCGTCAAGAATGAAGACTTGACCCCTTGGTTTTTCCTGTAATCCAGAAGGCGGAGCTGTGTGATAGGCCTCCGCGTCCATCTGCGTGTGTCTGCGGTTAAACCCCAAACCCTGCATGTGGGGTGGTAGTCCGAAGGACGTAGCCCCAAACATTGAACCCAATATTCTTAAAAACGACTTTTTGCCCCTGAAAAGCGCACGCTAAGAGCCAAACACGCCTATATTTTTCATGTTTATTGTTTGATTTCAGCAACTTGATTTGGTCCGACTAAGAGGAAATATCAGAAGTCAGCAAAATACTACAAGCCTATATGAAAAAAATTCTAAATTCTGACTCCTGACTCCTAAATTCTGTTGTCAACCCCATATCATTGGCTACTTTGACCTTGGCAACGCATTTTTTTATTGGGAGAAAAAGCTTAAGGTAGACACAGCTTCAACCGATACAACCAGTACAAAAGCATCATCATTTGAACTGGTTAAATCGTCTTCGGCCCTGTAACCCAGGAGGCGGAGCTGTGTGATCGGCCTGAATCGTCGAAATCATACCGGAATTATGCATATATTCATGACCGTCTCCTGTTCCCGTCCCCCTGTTCACTTTTTTTGTTGGCATAAGGAACATATAGAATGTCCCCATGTCCCCTAAACAAGAAAGGTTTGCGGCTTTTCTTGGCGCCTTTGCGTCTTCGCGCGAGAATGAATTCGTTTCCTTAAAAGCGCCTTTTTGCCCCTGAAAAGCGTACGCTAAGAGCGCAAAACGCCTCTATTTTGCATGGTTCTTGATTGATTTCAGCAACTTGATATGGTCCGACTAAGAGGAATTATGTAAGCTTTCCATTAACTGTCAAAAAAAATTTAATTTTTTGAAATAGAGAGGTGTTTTTTCTCTTGACAGGCCCTTTAATGGGCGACCCCTTTGTTTTCTTTAACGAATCCCGACGGTGATCAATATGCCAATTTCAGTTAATGAAAAAAAGGCGCTAAGTGCGCTTAAGATGGAACTTAATAATAGATACGAAATTCTGGATTTTAAACTCTATGGATCTAAGGCCAAAGCCCTCGATACCCCTGAATCAGATTTAGATGTGATGGTGGTTCTTAAGAATGCGACACCATCAACAGAATCAGAGATAGATGATCTAATTTTCGATATTAATATTGAGAATGATTGCCTGATAACTGCCATTTATTTCGATCAGCAAGAGCTTGAGGCGGGTCCTTTATCTGAGTCTCCAATTTACAAAAAAATTATGCGGGAAGGCATAACCCTTTGACCAAAGATAACGAAAAGAGGCAGCTTGCGTTGTACCGACTTCAGCAAGCTGGAGAGTCTTTAGATGAAGCTCGATACCTACTTGCTGGAAGCAAATCAACAAGATCCGTGATAAATAGGGCATATTATTCCATGTTTTATTCAATTCTGGCTTTATTAATTTTTGAGCCCTATTCCTCCTCGAAGCATTCCGGAGTACTATCCTATTTCAACCGCCATTTCGTAAAAAGCGGGCTTATCCCAAAAGATGTCGGACGTGCAGTGAATAAGGCCTTTGATGTACGGCAGCGAGGCGATTACCGTGAACAAATATTTTTAACTCCAGAACAAGCTGAACCTTTTATTGATTGGGCCGATAAACTCATCAGCGCGGTGAGAGACCTTTTGAGAAGTAGAGGCCAAATTTAATTTATTGGACATCAATAATTAATAATTAAGATGCGACCCTTTTGTCCTCCCTCCGGTTTTCCATCAAAAGAGGAAGCAGCGAAATTCACAGGGATTGCAGAACATCTATATCAAGAAACGGTTGAATTTTTAGAAAAAGGGGGCGACTAAGTTGTCAGAGCCTTACCGACAATGCCCACTATTACTTTCGGAAGACCTGAAAAATGTTCCATCCCCAAAAATTTCGTGTTTTCGCGTTTTCGTGATCAATTTTGAGTGATTTTGGGATTAAGGGGTAAATCCGCGGATTGAATAGCTGATATATAAATCTAATCCCTACCCCATAAACCTTAATCCATATATTTGCCTTCAACCTCTAACCTAAAGCGACGTGTGAGGCGTAGCTCGAAGAGCGAAGACTGAAGCGCTTTTCCAACGGCCGCGGGCCAAAACGGTAGAGCCAACATCCTTACAAACGCCTTTTTGCCCCTGAAAAGTGTACGCTAAGAGCGAAAAACGACTCTTTTTCGCATGTTTTCTAAAAAAATTCAGCAGCTTGATTTGGTCCGACCCAGAGGAAACAATAAACGCCCATATTTTACATGCTTCTTGTTATATTTCAGAAACTTGGCTTGGTCCGACTAAGAAGATTCTATGACGTCCCCATATTTCCTTTTGTTAAAATTTAACAACTTCGCTTGGACCGACCGAGATGAATATTGATTTTGCGTCCAACGTAAAGCGGCGTTAGTAAGTAAATTTCGAGTTGGGACACAACCCGTCAAAATTTGACACGATTTATCTTTCGAGGAAAAGCAAATGGAATTGATTAATAAAAAATATATCGTCGATGAACATGATAACAAAATAGCAGTTCAAATTCCAATCGAAACTTTTGAAAAGATAGAAGAGGTTTTAGAAAATTATTCATTATTCCAATTGATCAGGGAAAATGAGGGAGATGCGACCCTAAGTCTTCACGAAGCTAAGGCTTATTATGATCAGTTGGAAAAGAAACAATGATAATAGAATTTCGAAAAAAATTCTTAAAGGAGCTTTCGAGAATTCCGGCAGAAAAAAGGTCAAGTATAGAACATTTTGTATTCAAAGAGCTTCCCGAGGCAAAATCGCTACGCGATCTCGGGAAGATAGAACAAATGAAAGGTTATCCATCGTATTACAAGGTGCGTTTTGGTTCATATAGAATCGGTTTGCGAGCTCTAAAAGATAAAGCCATTCTGGAAAGAGTGCTTCACAGAAAAGATATTTATCGATTTTTTCCATGAGAATAAGGAAATTTGATCACTAATCAAGATTTGACACCACTTTTCTATGCTATTCTGCCCTTGAATGGTTTCGCTCTTTTAAAAGATCACAGAAATCGTCCAAATAGCAGTATAGAACGGACGTCCCCATAACTCACGCCTCCGGCAAATTAGCAACAAACGATGAAATTTAAATTTTCAATTCTGTCAACACCGACTCGGAATTATCCATACTCTGTCATCCGGCCGCAGCGGATCAACCGTACTCCGTCATCCGGCCGCAGCGGATCAACCGTACTCCGTCATCCCGGCCGCAGCGGATCAACCCTACTCCGTCATCCCGGCCGCAGCGGAGCGGAGAGTCGGGATCCAGGAATAATTTCTGCACATTTATGAGATGGGCTTAAACAAATGGGGTTGCGTTTTTCACTGCGCCTTTTTGCCTTCGCGCGAGAATGAAATGGTATCCTTAAAATCGCCTTTTTGCCCCTATAAAGAGTACGCTAAGAGAGAAAAAGGCCCGTTTTTCACAGGTAAAATTCAGCAACTTGATTTGATCCGACCTATAAGCTGAATGCCAAAAGGAACTTATAATTTTATGGGCGTCCCCATACTGCTCCCTTTCATATGCAGCCTGGAGGGCAGAGGAAAGAGAAATACCTCTGGCATCATGATAAAAATCCCCATTGACAGTGAATCTATCTCCGAAATGGGTAAAGCTATTTATTACTGAAGGCTGGGAGGCGGTCCATTGGTCTGATGTGGGAGCTATTGATGCACCAGACCAGACAATCTTACTATGGGCTAAAAATAATGGTTTTACTGTTTTCACGAATGACTTGGATTTTGGAGCCCTTCTGGCAGCCGGTGGGGCGGATTGCCCGAGCGTAATTCAGGTTCGAACGCAAAATATCACCCCTAAAGCAATTGGCAAGCTCGTAACAGATGCAATTCGCCAGTTCAGTAAAGATTTGGATCGGGGCGCTTTGATATCTGTCAATCCTTCAAAATCAAGAGCAAGGATCCTACCTATTTCATAGCCGATAACTTTAAAAGCACCTTTTTACCCTTGAAAAACGTGCCCTAACACCAAAAAAACCCTATATTTTAAATGTTTCTTGATAAAATTCAGCAACTATATTTGAGCCGACTACGAAGAAATACACGCCGACATTCGCAGATAAATGCATCTCTACCCTGATACCTTTATATCTATACCATTAACGGCTGCTCCGAGTCATGGTGCGAATCCGTATTTCCGAGGATGTCCCCTACTCTGCCCTTGAATGGTTTCGCTCTCTTAACAAATCGTAAGAATCGGTAAAATAGAAATATAGAACGGACGTCCCCATGTCCCCGAGAGGAACTGTAATAATTAAGATACGACCCCTTTGTTTCCTCTGAGATGGAAAAGGTAAATGGATAAAAAATCCCATCAAATTGTCGCCGAATTAAAGACAAAAATAAAATCGAAATTCAATTTAAAAGAATTGAAGGTTTATGGATCGACTGCACGCGGTGATCGCAGGGATGATTCCGACATCGATGTTTTTATCCTTCTTTCTAAAGTTAACCGCCAATTGGAAGAGGAAATGTTTGACATCGCGTATGATTTAGAACTTGAGCACGACTGTCTGATTGATCTGATAATTCTTGATGAGACCACCCTGAATGAAAAGTATGTTTCCACTCCTTTCTACCAGAATGTCATTAGCGAAGGGCTGGATATATGAATGCTGTTGATATCAAGGCACTTATTACATATAGGATGGAAAAATCCCATGAGTCTATCACGGCTGCTGAGTTA
>CAVZEZ010000011.1:0-75743 GCA_963774425.1 uncultured delta proteobacterium
AGACCATCAGACATCCGACCGGAAATTCACCCTCCGCCAGCGCTTGCGCGGCGAGATCCAGGGCTTTCCTCATAAAATATTGATAGTCCAAAGTGCTTCCAGCTTACCTCAGGTTTGAAGCCCGGTTTTCTCCTGTGATTATCTGCTGTTACAGCCGGCAGACATCTTCATCACAGGGACAGGCGCCATCCACTTCATAGCAGTACAGGATTCTGGACTCCATTTCCGCCACTTTGGCCGGAATCCGGCTAAAACGGGCCTCGGCGACAATTTTCAGCAATTGCTCCCTGTCCGGTATCGATTCCAAACCCCGGGAAATGACCTTGCCTGAGATCCCGTCCAGAATTTCAGCATCCAGGCCGTTAGTGGCCACCACAGTCGGAATCTGGTAAGATGTCAGTGTCCGGGATGCGGCCAGCAGGGGGCGCCGGCGCGTGACGATCGAACCCGGGCCGAATTTGACGAGCATGCCGATCCTCTCCGAAATGCGCAACGCATAATCGATTTTTATGATGGCTTTTTTCCCACCGGCCTGCACCAGCAGGTTAACGCGCGGTTGGATCTCATCCCTGCGAAAACCTTTTCGATTGACGAGCAGGCGGGCAATCGCCTGCCGGCAACGTTCATCATCGGTATCAAGGAGGATATCGCCGGTGATGTAATCCTGCAGCTTGCCAAGTACCAGATGATGCCCATTCATGACCGGGTCGCTTTTCTATTAGCCCTGTTGAAATTTAAGCCGAGCTCCGATCCCTGTTGGCGGGGCCCTGCCCGTTACGACCGATTCAGCCGGTTTGTGGAATGCTGCACGTGATTATTATTAAAGAACCGCTCAACGGATCCGGATTTTGCTTAGCCGGCAGATAATTCTTTACAACGATTATAGCTTTGGCATAATATAATACCTTTTTGGTTTTGACAAACTATTTTAAGGAGATAAAGGTCGATATACTTTATCTTCGAAGGGGGAATAGCCCGGCGCTCGGAGCAAGGTTTTATAATATTCTGGTGATTTATGTCAATTCGCAGTGAATTTGAAAAACGTGAGCGGAATTTCATGTCGCCATTCGGCTGTCTGAGCGCCGAAAGCGGGGGCCGTGAAATCGCGGAGGAACCGTGTCCGGTTCGCACCGCATTTCAACTGGATCGGGACCGCATTGTTTATTCCAATGCTTTCAGACGGTTGAAACACAAGACGCAGGTATTTCTTTCCCCGTTGGGAGATGATTACAGAACCCGCCTGACTCACACGCTCGAGGTATCTCAGATAGCCCGGGCGGTGGCGCGGGCGCTTTTTTTAAACGAGGATCTGGCTGAAGCGATCGCACTGGGACACGATCTCGGCCACACGCCATTCGGGCACAGCGGCGAGACCGCTTTGAAGGAAATCTACTCTCCGGGTTTTTCACACAATGAACAAAGTTTGCGGGTTGTGGATGTGCTGGAAAACCATGGTTTGGGTCTCAATCTGACCCGCGAAGTCAGGGACGGAATATTGAAACACTCCAAGGGCTTCGGTAAGATCATCCCTGAAGATCCCGAGGAAACGGCTTGCAGTTATGAGGGGGTAATTGTCCGGATTGCCGATATCATGGCATATTTGAACCATGATTTGGAGGACGCTATCCGCAGCCGGGTGGTCAGTGCCGACCAGGTTCCCTCATCGTGTACCTCAATCCTCGGGTATACCCATTCCCAGCGGGCGACAACCATGATCCGGGATCTCATTTCGGTCAGTGAAGTCCGGAACGGAAAGCTGTGTTTGCAGCTGAGTGATGAAGTGCACTCCGCCATGATGGCGTTGAGACAATTTCTCTACGACAATGTCTACCGATCTCCGGGGGTTCACAAAGATTTCGAGAAGTCCAAAAAAATTCTGTCTGACCTGTATCGCTACTTTCTGGAAAATCCCCTCGTGTTGGAGACGAAACTGACGGAATTGCAAATTATCGGTGGTAATTTTGACGATCACAACCGCGAGCGAATGGTTTGTGACGTGATCGCTTCCATGACCGATCGCTCCGCCATGAATCTGTATAAAAAAATCTTTTTCCCGTCTCCATTGATATGAGGTTGGATCCAATGTCCTCAACCCGCCACCCCGGCCTGAAGCTTCGGTCTCCGGTATTGACCGTTTTTCTCGATCGGTTGCAAGGCCTTTTTGCCCGTATGGATCGGCAGTACGCCGACACGGCCGCGCACTACGGGTTTCGCTGTGACGGCTGTGAGGACAACTGCTGCCGGACCCGTTTTTATCATCATACGTACCTGGAATATTTGTTCATTCAACATGGACTGGAAACGCTCGACAGCAACGTGCAACGCCACGTAAAAAAGCACGCGGAGGAAATCTGTCGGGCATTTGCCGATACGGCCAAGGAGTTGGGGACCTTGCGCCTGATGTGTCCGCTCAATGACGAAGACCGGTGCATCCTTTATGAATATCGCCCCATGATCTGCAGATTGCACGGGATTCCCCATGAACTGCAAAAGCCGGGTCAGGCACCCGTTTACGGTCCCGGCTGCGGGATGTTTGAACGCCATTGTGCGGGAAAAGCCTACTGCAGATTCGATCGGACACCTTTTTACTCCGAGATGGCCCGGTTGGAATATGAGTTGAAACAGGCGGCCGGGCTTGAAGCCAGGCTCAAAATGACTATTGCGGAAATGATAGCGGGGAAATAGTCGAATGCGGAAGTCGGAATGGGGAATACGGAAATGAAAAAAACTCGAAGTCGAAATGCGGAGCCTGGATAGGGAAGCGGTAAAAGCGAACCATTATTTTTAAAAGTGCCAGGCGCCATACGCCCGGCGTCGGGCGAAGTTTTTCAATCATGAAACAATTCGATGAAGATCAGATAAATGAAATATCGGGAGTTCCGGTTGGCCCGAACGAAGCATTTTGCTTCCGATGCCATCCGGAAATTGCCTGTTTCAACCAATGCTGCCGCAATTTGAACCTGTTTTTGTATCCTTACGATGTGGTCCGGTTAAAGCAGAATTTAGGTATCTCTTCGGACGCCTTTCTGGAACGGTATGTGGATGTGGTTTTGCGACCTTCCAGTTTCTTTCCGGACGTGCTTTTGCGCATGGCCGACAATCGGGAAAAGACCTGTCCCTTCCTGATTGATTCCGGATGCAGCGTTTACGAAGACCGTCCGGATACCTGCAGAACATTCCCCGTCGAGCAGGGAATTTTGTATGACGCCGACATTAAAAAGGATACCCCCGTTCATTTTTTCAGACCCCCCGAATTCTGTCTTGGCCGGCATGATAAGCAGGAATGGACCATTTCCGAATGGACCTCCGATCAGGAGACCGATCTGTATCAAGAGATGACAATTCGCTGGGCGGGGGTGAAGCGATTATTTATTAAAGATCCCTGGGGAGCCGAAGGGCCTGAAGGGCCCCGGGCGAAGATGGCCTTCATGGCTACTTATAACATCGATCGGTTCCGGGAATTTGTGTTTCAAAGCAGTTTTTTGAAGCGTTACAAAGTAAAAAGCACGGTGGTCAAAAACCTGAAAAAAGACGATGTGCGCTTGTTGAAATTCGGCTTTGAGTGGGTGAAGGTCTTTGTCTGGGGCATGCCAAGCCGGGATATCCGGCAGCGGTAGCTTGCCAGAACCTATTGAAATACGGATCCGGAAGGCTTTGCCCATGCTCTGTTCGTTGTGTGAACAACACCCTCCGGCATTTCGCCTATTCTATCCGCCCCCAATACATAACCGCCGTCCAGCCGCAGGACGGTGCCGGTCATAAACGGTGCATCTTTGATCACAAAGAGCACTGTTTTGACGACATCGTCCACCGTACCGGTGCGTTGCAGCAGCGTGTGATCGATGAGCGCCTGTTTTTGTGCGTCGCTCAGAAGACCCCATCCGCGGGTATTTTCGGCATGCCGGGTTGCCACCAGGCCCAGCATGATTTCATTCACCCTCACGCGGGGGGCACCCATACGGGCCCAGGTCTCCGTCAGCAGGGAGATCCCACGATTGGCGGCTGCATATCCTTCGTTGAAAATCAAGCCGGCGGGACCACTGCGGCCGACGATGGCGGCAATCGATGAGAAATTGATCGCCACCCCGTCGCCGGCGGCTTGCAGCCAGGGCAGGGCGGCCTCAAAGACCCAGCGTTTGGCACGCAACGTCGTCTGCGTTTCAAGATCCCACTGCTGCTGGTTATAGGGTCCGTGAACCACGGGCCACCCGCCGCGTTCGATATTGTTGATCAGGATGTCGAGCCGGCCGTAATGATCGATCACCTGGCGGATCATGCCCGGTATGGTATCCACTTCGAGCAGGTTGGTACGGAGTATCAGATGCCGGGAGCCGGTAAAATCTCTCTTCAAATTGTCCAGTTCTTCTTCCCAGTCATAATAATTAAGGGCGACGCTCACGCCCTGTTTTGCCAGGGCCAGGCCGATTCCCTTGCCTATTCCCTTGACAGCGCCCAGTACCAGAGCGACTTTATTGTTTAGTTCCATGATTCCACCGCTTGTTTGGTTAATGACCGGAAAAGTTCAATACGAACCGGAATCACTCGAAATCTGAGTCAAGCCGCATTTTCTGAATTCGAAATGTCGGCAGCACCTATTCAGATACGGATTGAGGTTTAGTTGTTTATATAAATGGCAGGATCTGTGGCCAACGGGCGGGAGTGAATCGACTTTTCAGGCTGATGATTTGCATGAGTCTGTATTTATCTCATTGTAGAGCAGCACCTTGGTAGCGCAGCACGTGTCCGATCCAGTCCGATTCCGAGATCCGCGGCATGTGATCCGAGCAGCATGTATCGCTCGGAGATCTCACCGGTCGCACGCGACCGTCCCGAAGCCCGCATCCAGGATAGATACGGCATGAGGAAGGACGATTTTCATAGACGCGACATCCTTATCGTCTCGAAGGGCCGTCAGCTCGCGGGGATCCTTCGGTAGGGTTATAATCGAGGCTTATCTAAAATGCCGTTATGCTGGATTTGTGATCTGTTCGAGAAATTGCCCGGAGGTTAGCTCAGATGGCTTTTTAAACGGACTATATTGTAAGTCTGAAATATTGATTCAGATTCCGGCAGCATTCGTTGAAGCATGGAACCTCCGGTGAACAGGTAAACCGAAACCGGTCATCTTCTGATATGGGAATCAATTCGGGGCTCAATTGGCTCCGCTCCTTGATGTTGTGATGTGGTTGGAAGCCGGGCCTTTCAGAACCTGAGGTTTTGACACCGCTTATAGATAGATTCAGTAGCAGTTTTACTCATCTTGTCAATAAATAATTTGCGGAGTCCGTCGACAATATCCGGCTGTTGTCCCGCACCGGATCGAGCCGATATACCGACCCTTGTCAACCGGAGAGATCAGCCGGACCGGCACTACATCTGGTGCCGGGCCAGGATGCTTCATCCAGATGTAGTAAAATAGTCGATTCGGGTCGATACAACTCCTTTTTTTTGTGATTTTGTCAGGTTAAAAATACTTGACAAGGAAACTCGCGAATGATATTGTTTCTCTCTTATACGTTCATATCTAATTGAATTTATAAGACATATTGCCATCGACCTTTCTTGATCGCTAATGAGTTCAACCGGACGGGTACCGGCGGTAGCACCATAAAAACCCATATATTAAAACAATATAAACCCGGGAGTACTTCTACGGGTCAAAACGAAGAAGGGAGGTGCAAACCAGAGAAGCTATTTTAATTTGATGATTGACCATGCGTTAAAAAAACATGTGACCAAAAAATTAGGAGGTATCATAAATGCCAAGTTTTGTAATAACAGAAAAATGCGACGGCTGTAAGGGCGGCGACAAGACAGCCTGTATGTACATTTGCCCCAATGATCTGATGGTGCTGGAGCCCAATGAAATGAAGGCTTACAACCAGGAGCCCGATCAATGCTGGGAATGCTTTTCCTGTGTCAAGATCTGCCCCACCCAGGCCATTGAGGTGAGAGGCTATGCGGATTTTGTTCCCCTGGGAAGCAGCGTAATGCCGATGCTGGGTACCGAAGATGTCATGTGGACCTGTAAGTTCAGAAACGGAGTCATCAAACGATTTAAGTTCCCCATCCGGACCACCCCCGAAGGACAGGCCAACGCCTATGCGGATCTGAGAGGCCAGGACCTCGAAGGCCAGCTTCTGTCGACCGAAGAAGCGGATGGCGCGACACTGCGTGCCCCTGATGCAGGACAAATGGTGTAAAACCATCGATCCGGCAAGCAACCACTTGTGATAACAATTGACTTATAAATAGTGATTTTAAGGAGGATGCAATATGGCATTACCAAATAAACCTGCGGGTGAACTCAAGGCTGTAAGGGACCCGGAAGTCGAAGAAAGAGAAGTTGATATATTGATCGTGGGCGGTGGCATGGCGGCCTGCGGCTCCGCGTTTGAGGTCAAAAAGTGGATGTCCGGCGACCAGAGCGTACTGCTGGTGGACAAGGCTGCCCTGGAAAGAAGCGGGGCGGTTGCCCAGGGCCTTTCCGCAATCAACACCTATGTCGGCGACAATACCCCCGAAGACTATGTGCGCATGGTCCGCAACGACCTGATGGGAATCGTCCGCGAAGACCTGATCTTCGACCTGGGTTGCCATGTCGATGATTCCGTACATCTATTCGAGGAATGGGGCCTGCCGATCTGGAAAAAATCCGAAGAAGGCAAAAACCTCGATGGTAAAAAGGGTCAAAAGATGGGGACCCTGAAAGCAGGCGCCATGCCGGTGCGCACCGGTAAATGGCAGATCATGATCAACGGCGAATCCTACAAGAGAATCGTTGCCGAAGCTGCCAAACTGGCCCTCGGTGAAGAAAATATTCTGGAGCGGGTTTTTATCGTCGAACTGCTGCTGGACGCCAACAAGGAAAACCAGATCGCCGGCGCTGTCGGTTTCTCGGTCCGTGAGAACAAGGTTTACATTATCAAATGCAAAACCATGATGGTTGCCTGTGGCGGCGCGGTAAACATTTATCAGCCGCGAAGCGTGGGTGAGGGCAAGGGCCGTGCCTGGTATCCGGTATGGAACTCCGGTTCCACTTACTACCTGGCCATGAAAGTCGGTGCGGAACTGTCCATGATGGAAAACCGTTTCACCCCGGCGCGCTTCAAGGATGGTTACGGCCCCGTGGGTGCCTGGTTCCTGCTGTTCAAGGCCAAAACCCTCAATGGTCTGGGTGAAGCTTTCGCCGGCAGCGATGCGGCTAAATCCGAGTTGCAAAAGTATGCGCCGTACGGCACCGCCGCGATTACGCCGACCTGTCTGCGTAACCACCTGATGCTCTTTGAAATGAAAGAAGGCCGCGGTCCGATCATGATGGACACGGTGACCGCTCTGGCTGAGCTTGGCAAAACCATGGACAAAAAAGAGCTCAAACACCTCGAGTCCGAAGCCTGGGAAGACTTCCTGGATATGACCTGCGGCCAGGCCAACCTGTGGTGCGCCACCAACACCGAGCCTGAAAAGAAAAATTCCGAGGTCATGCCGACCGAGCCTTACCTGCTTGGATCACATTCCGGCTGCTGCGGCCTGTGGACCTCCGGTCCGGATCTGGACTGGGTGCCTGACTCTTACAAGATCAAGGCTGACAACGGCAAGATCTACAACCGCATGACCACCGTCAACGGTCTTTTCACCTCCGGCGACGGTGTCGGATGCTCCGGCCATAAGTTCTCCTCCGGCTCTCACGCCGAAGGTCGTATCGCCGCCAAGCAGATGGTCCGCTATGCCCAGGACCATGCCGATTATTCACCGGCCATTGCCCAGAGCACTGCGGAACTGGTCGACATGGTGTACAAACCGGTGCGGACTTACCTGGATTTCGCCGACTACACCACGGCCGACGACATCAACCCCAACTACATCAAACCCAACGGCATGATGTATCGCATGATGAAGGCTACCCACGAATACGGCGCCGGAACAGCTACCTTCTATCAGACGACCAGCAAGAACCTGGAGATCGTCATGGAGATGCTGGAAACCATGCGTGAAGACAATGAAAAGCTGGCTGCCGGCGATCTGCACGAATTGATGAGGTCCTGGGAGATCCAGCACCGTATCTGGACGGTGGAATCGCATCTGCGCCACATTCAGTTCCGTAAAGAAACCCGCTACCCCGGTTTCTATTATCAATCCGATTATCCGGGACAGGACGATGAGAACTGGTTCTGCTTCGTGAATTCCAAGTTCGATCCGAAAGAGCAGAAATGGGATACCTTCAAGAAAGACTATGTGAAGATATTCAAAGACTGATCGGAAAGTCGACGATGACCTATTGTCGATAAATGCTGCCTCCAGGTGTCTTCCGACACCTGGAGGTTTTTGTTGATAACCAGGTAAATTTTTATTTACGGCCCTTTCGGCGATATCCTTCGTGTTTGTCTGCAGACTTAAGGGCTCAATGAGCCTGAACCACACCATTGAGCATTTAGTTCTTCGGATACCCGAAATAACGGATATCGCCGAAGGCGAAAAGATTATTCGAAATTACAAACTGCACGGAGGGATGGCATGACAGAAAAAACAGCAGCCCCGACTAGTGGAAGCATTTTAGTCGTTGGCGGAGGCATCAGCGGTTTGACCACGGCCCTTGAAGCCGCCGAAGTGGGGTACGAAGTTTTCCTGGTGGAGAAAAATCCTTTTCTGGGCGGACGGGTAGCACAACTCAATCAGTATTTTCCCAAGCTATGCCCTCCGACCTGCGGTCTTGAAATAAACTTCAGGCGCATCAAGGATAATCCAAGAATTAAAATCCTGACCCTGGCCCAAGTTGAAAAAGTCGACGGCGGCCCCGGCAACTACGACGTAGCCATTAAAGTTTCTCCCAGATATGTGAATGAAAACTGCACGTGCTGCGGCGCCTGTGCCGAAGCCAGCCAAACTGAAATCGACAGCGAATTCGATCTGGGCATGAAGAAAGTCAAGGGTGCTTATCTGCCGTTTGAAATGGCGTTTCCGGCCCGGTTTTTAATTTCACCGGAAATCATCGGCACCGATGACGCTCAGCGCTGCAAGGACGCCTGCAAATATGATGCGGTGGACCTGGCGATGGAAGTCAAGACTTTGAATTTCAACGTGGGTTCGATCGTCTGGGCCACCGGATGGAACCCCTATGATGCCACCAAAATCGACAACCTCGGTTTCGGGCAGTATCCGAACATTATCACCAATATGATGATGGAGCGGCTGGCATCGCCCAACGGGCCTACCAAGGGAAAAATTCTGCGCCCCTCGGATCAGAAGGAACCGGAGAGTATCGCCTTCGTACAGTGCGCCGGTTCGAGAGACGAGAACCACCTGCCTTATTGCTCCTATATTTGCTGCATGGCCTCCCTGAAACAGGCAACCTATGTCCGCGAACGCTATCCCGAGGCCAAAATCTATGTGTTTTATATCGATTTGAGAACACCGGGGTACCGCTATGAACGGTTTTACGAGCAGATCAAAAAGGATGAAAACATTTTCCTGATCAAGGGCAAGGTGGCGGAGGTCAGTGAGGATCCGGCGAGCAAAAATATCACCGTGGTCGCCGAAAATGCCGTAACGGGTGAGAAAATCCATCAGGCAGTGGAAATGGTTGTCCTGGCTACCGGTATGCAGCCCACAACCGCCACTTCCAAACTTCCGGCGGATTTAACTTACAACGATGATGGATTTATCATCAATGATTTTGAAACCGGCGGGATGTTCGCAGCCGGTTGTGCCAACAAACCGGCCGATGTGATTTCATCCAATCAGAATGCTACCGGCATGGCTTTGAAGGCCATTCAAACTCTGGTGAACAGGTAGGAGGATACCCATGGATAAAAAATATGGTGTGTATATATGCGAGGGTTGCGGGCTCGGCGAGTCACTGAACATTGAAAAATTATGCGATATTCCCAAGGAAGAAGGGCTTTCCGTAAAGACCTGCCCGGTATTGTGCAGCCAGGAAGGGGTGGAACTTCTGAAAAAGGATATCGCCGAGGAAGGTGTCAACAGCCTGGTGATTGCCGCCTGTTCTCGTCGGGTGTTGACCGATGTGTTTCGGTTTGACGGCTGCATCGTGGATCGGGTCAACCTGAGGGAGGGGGTGGTCTGGTCCCATCCCCGGTCCAAATTTCCGGCTCCCACCGAGGAACAAAAAGACGACGACGAATTCATCGATCATGTCCAGATGCTGGCTGAAGACTATCTGAAGATGGGCATGGCCCGCGTCGAAAAAGTCAAGCTGCCCGAACCGTATCTTCTCGAAACGCTGAACCGCAAAATTCTGGTCATCGGCGGCGGTATCAGCGGCATAACGGCGGCCATCGAAGCCGCCAAGGCCGGCTACGAAGTCACTATCGTGGAGAAAGAGCCCACCTTGGGCGGCAAGGCCAAAAAATGGCGTAAGCAACTTCCGGGGGCCTATCCCTATGACAGCCTGATTCCACCGAGCATCGAAGCGAAGATCAAGGCATTAGACACTTATCCCAGCATTTCGGTGAAGACCGAAACCGTGGTCGCACGGATTGCCGGTGAGCCGGGCAATTTTACGGTTACGCTCAAAAAGCCGGGTGAAAAAACACCCTTCGATGTACCCTTTCCCCTGCCCGATGAAATGAAAGTCGATGAGAAGGGCAAAGACCTGACGGCCGAACAGCTCCACCTAAAATTCATGGAATACAACGAAGGCAGAAAGGACATTTTGACCTTCGATCCGGAGGGCGAAAAGTTTGGCGCCGTGATCCTGGCTGCCGGATGGCGCCCCTACCAACCCAAGGAGGGAGAATTCGCCCATCTCGGGTTCGGTGAATTCCCCGATGTCGTGACCAATCAGCAGTTTGAGGAAATCGCTGCCGCCGGCAAGATTAAAAGGCCCTCCGACGACCGGGAAGCCAAATCGGTGGTTTTCATCCAGAGTCCCGGCCAGGGTGACGACAAAGACTTTGACTATGCGGGTGCGGTAACCAGTCTGGTGGCCCTGAAGCAGGCCAAATACGTGCGAGAGGATTTTCCGGACGGTAAAGCCTTCGTTTTTTATCAGCACATGCGGACCCTGGGTCTTATGGAAAATTTCTACAAACGGATTCAGCAGGATAACGGAATTTTTCTGACCAAGGGAGAAGTCGTCTCTGTTGCGAAAAACGGAGACCGTCTGATTGTCGAGGCCGACAACACCCTGCTGGGTGAAAAAGTTCAGGTCAAAGCCGACATGGTGGTGCTGGCCACCGGTATGGTGCCGGCCACCAAAGACGATCCGATTGTCAACCTGGCATACCGTCAGGGCCCCGGTTTCCGGGACAATGCGTTGTTTGCCGATTATGCGGACTCCAATTTTATCTGCTTCCCCTATGAAACCCAACGGACCGGCATCTACGCGGCCGGCGGCATCCGGCGTGCCCTGACGGTCGAAGAGTCCATAGAAGACGCAACCGGTGCGGCCCTCAAGGCGATTCAGTGCCTCGAATCGGTCAACCGGGGAGTTTCGGTGCATCCGAGAGCCGGGGATATGACATTTCCCGACTTTTTCTTTCAGCGGTGTACCCAGTGCAAGCGCTGCACCCAGGAATGCCCCTTCGGGGCCATCGATGATGACGCCAAGGGAACTCCCAAGCCCAATCCGGCGCGCTGCCGACGGTGCGGGACCTGCATGGGGTGCTGCCCGGAGCGGATTATCAATTTCTCGGATTACAGCATCGACAGTATCGGTTCCATGGTGAAGGCCATCGGGGTGCCGTCCGAAGACGATTTCGATGATCCGCCAATGAGGATTCTGGGCCTGGTGTGCGAAAACGATGCCTATCCGGCCCTGGATATTGTCGGCCTGAACCGGATGTCCTATTCGGCGGATGTACGGATCATCCCCGTTCGGTGCCTGGGATCCGTCAATGTCATCTGGATCAAGGATGCACTCGCTCAGGGCATGGACGGTGTTTTCCTGCTGGGCTGCAAGCACGGCGATGACTACCAGTGTCACTTTGTGAAGGGCAGTGAACTAGCCGATATCCGGATAAAGAAAATCGGGGACGCCCTGTCCAGTCTGGCACTTGAAGATGAACGGGTTGCGCAGTTCCAGGTGGCCATTGATGAGTATGACAGAATTCCGCAAATCATCGATGATTTTGCCGCCCTGATTGAGGAACTGGGTCCCAATCCTTTCAAGGGATTCTGATTGCGGTTCATAAATTTGGATTACAGTATCATTATTTTTAAGACAGGGCACTAGGAGGAAATAATATGGCGGAAACATACGTTATCGAGCCCGATCTGGACTTTATTAAAGAAGTGGGCGCCCTGGGCGGCGAAGATTTAAAGAAGTGTTACCAGTGCGCCACCTGCTCGGTTGCCTGTCCGATTTCCCCGGACAACAAACCATTTCCGCGCAAGGAGATGATCGCCGCATCCTGGGGGCTGAAAGACAAGCTGGTGAGCAATTCCGATATCTGGCTGTGCCACAATTGCGGCGACTGCACCACCCGCTGCCCCCGGGAAGCCAAGCCCGGCGATGTGCTGGCGGCCGTGCGGGCCTACACGATATCCGAATATGCTCAACCGAAAGTACTGGCCCAGGCGCTGAAGGATCCCAAAAAGCTTCCGATTCTGCTGGCGATTCCGGCCGCTTTGTTTCTCGTAATCGGTTTGATTACCGGATTGCTCGATTTTACGCCTGAGCTGAATTCCCACGGACACATCGCGCATTTCAAATTCATATCCACCTGGCTGGTGGATATGATCATGGTCCCGACCTCCATATTTATGGTTGCGGTGTTCGCGTTGGGCCTCAAAAGGTTCATCGGCGACATGCACAAAAATGCACTGACGGAAGGGAAATCCAACTTAGAAAAAATCGAGCCCGTCGGATTCCTGAGGTCTCTGGTGAAAGTGATCCCGACCATCCTGAAACACAGCAAATTTTCGGAGTGTGGTGAAAACAAAAGCCGCGAAATCGCGCACCTGCTGACGCTCTTCGGGTTTATCGGGGCCTTTATCGTGACCAGCGTTATTTTCCTGGTGCTCTACGGTTCTTACCTGTTCCCCGAAGGACCTTTACACGGCCCCTGGTCTCAGCTGAATCCCATTAAATGGCTGGCGAATCTGAGCGGCATCGCGATTGTCGTCGGCACTTCCCTGTTGATCCGGAACCGGCTGGCTAAAAAGGATCAGATCAGCGGATACTGGGACTGGTATCTCGTCTATCTCGCTTTCGGCCTGGGCGCAACCGGTTTGTTAACCGAATTGACCCGCCTGGCCGGCTGGGGTTTTCTCACCTACCTGCTGTATTTCATTCATCTCATGCTGGTTTTTTCCATGATCGCCTACCTGCCGTTTTCGAAACTGGCCCATCTGGTTTATCGGACGGTGGCCATGGCGTACAATGAATACGCGGGACGCAATTTCTAAGAAATTCTTTCAAATACAAAATCACAAAAGGGAAGCCATATCGGCTTCCCTTTTTTTATTTGACAGATCAGCACCCTGTCTTTAAGCTGAAGCCACCACTCGAAAGAAGGGCAGAAATTGGTCATTATAAGGCAAACACCACCGAATCACCTGATCACTGCTTTGAGGACAAAAAAACTTGCTTGCTGAAAGCCTGTAATTTAAAAAGGCAAATTTTAATTAGCGCCAGGAGAGCAGCTGTGTAAAAGAAAAAAATTGACTTAGCGACCGTAATGACGTACGTTCTAAACAGGAGGCACTATTATGAATATACTAAATGCTACAGAAGCTAGGTCAAAGTTATACAGGCTTATTGATGAGGCTGCAGAGACACATGAGCCTATTGTTATTACGGGGAAAAGAAGAAATGCAGTCCTAATTTCAGAAGAAGATTGGAATGCTATTTCAGAAACCATGTATCTGCTTTCCGTTCCCGGAATGCGAGAGTCAATCAAAGAAGGCTTAAACGAAAAACTGTCAGACTGCTCAAAGGCGCTTGATTGGTGAATTGGGAACTGGTTTTTACAAAACAAGCTCAAAAAGACGCAAAAAAAATTTCTGCATCAGGCCTAAAAAATAAAGCTCAGAAGTTATTAGAAATTATCAAAGAAAATCCCTATCAAAATCCATCACCATATGAAAAATTAGTTGGCGATTTATCGGGTGCATACTCTCGAAGAATAAACATACAACATAGATTGGTTTATCAACCGTATGATGCAGAAAAAATAGTGAAAGTCATCAGGTTATGGAGCCATTACGAATAAAATATCACACAACGAATAAGGATAGATTGTGAGAGCGTAGCGAACCACAATCTTCAACAAAACCCGCCGGCATTGAACGGAACTTGGTTTAAGTGTTTCATATTTTGGTACCTATTCACGGGGATTCAAGCCGCAACAACAATAGCATCTAACACATTGAAATCACTGCCAATTTAGCTTGTTTGCAAGCCGTTGAAATAATTGAAAAAAATACTAGATTATTTGTTTTAACTATGCTATGCATGCTTTCATGGATATTAAGCGCACTTTTACGGAGCTTGAATGGAACCTTACACCGGAGACCGTTCGCCATTATATTCTGTTTATAGAACAAATGATGGCTGATATGGCAACGCGCTTGGAGTTGCAGCAACAGCAGGTTAAAGAACATGAGAAGCGCATCGAACAACTCGAAGTTCGAACCCGAAAGAATTAGCAAAATTCCAGCAACCTCCTTCATCCGACAGCCCCTATACTCGGAAAGAAAGGAAGGGCAAAAAAGGTCAGCGGTCCAAGGGCGGTCAAAAAAGCCACAAGGCTCATCAACAGCAGATGCTCAAATCGACCCGGGAAGAAAACCTGCTGCCGGAAAGATGCCGTTGGGGCAATACCGATTTTAGCCACATCCGGATGCAGGGGTGCATTACCGATTTGTTAATGAATTTCCGATGCAATAAAGAAAAAAATTATGGAAAAATTAAAAAAGCTCTGGACATTTTCGTCGATTACCTGTATAGCATAATAAACTATCATTGCGAAAGGCAGGTGGTCAAATGGAGTCGGTGAGTTCTGATAAATTTTGTGGACACAGCGTCAATACTCAACAACTCGACGAGATAATCGAGATTGTAGAAACCTTCCCGCAGCTCAGTCGCAGTGAGCTTGCCAATACCATCTGTGAGCTATTTTCATGGAAAAGGCCCACCGGCAAGCTTAAAACTGTTGAATGCCGACAGTTTCTTGAACGCCTGGATGAAAAGGGCATTATAAGGCTTCCGACGCGCAGGAAACCGGATGCGGCCAGAGGCGCCGCAAGGGTTCAACGCAGCGCCAAAGCGGATATTCAACCCACTATTTGCGCAAAGCTCAAGGAGCTGTCGCCGATCGTGTTGGCCAGGGTTGACAGCCGGCCCCAAAGACAGCTTTGGTACGAATACATTGATCGGTATCATTACCTGGGGTATCAATTGCCCTTTGGCGCGCAGCTGCGTTATTTTATCAAGGCCGATGCCAGCGATGATATTGTGGGTTGTTTTCAATTTTCCAGTCCGGCTTGGAAGATGGCGCCCCGGGACCGCTGGATTGGCTGGAGCGACGAGCAACGCCGGGTCAACTTACAAAAAATCATTAATAACAGCCGATTTCTCATTTTTCCGTGGGTTGAGGTCAAAAACCTTGCCAGTTTGGCTCTGGCGCTGGCAATCAAGACCGTGCCCGATGATTGGCAACGGTGTTACGGTTATCGTCCGGCCCTTATGGAGACATTGGTTGAGCCGAAGCGATTCAAAGGCACCTGCTATAAGGCCGCCAACTGGATACAGCTGGGCAAAACGACGGGCCGCGGCCGGATGGACCGGGCCCATATCCGGCAAGGTGCGGCCGTCAAGGATATTTATGTTTACCCCCTTTCACCGCGTTTTCGCCAAGAATTGGCGGGGCTGTAAACGGGGGTGCCATGGAACTTGCAGCACGCTCTTTTGAACAGGATGCAGCGGGGAGATTTCGCCATATGATCCATGATGAAGTGCACAAGTGGGTCGACAAAATTATAGACGAAGTATTCGTGGATGGCAAAGAGCCCACGCTGGAGGAGCTCAGCCAGCTGTTTACCGAAACCAAGCGGCAGTTTTTTGGTGCTTGTCTGCAAGCGTTGATTGAACAAAAGTAGCATATATTTGCTGGGCAAGGATCGAATCGTGCATGTGGTCAGCTGGCATTAAATTCAAAATGAAGCGCAATTCGGAAATGATCTGTCATTGGTTGCATCCCGTATCCTTCGCATTGGATTGTTGGGAGATGACGCCGATTGGTTGTGGAAACATATGACGTCCTGTTTTCCAAGAGGTCGGCAGATATTGGACTATTTCCATTGTGCCGAGCATATCCATCAGGTTTCCCGGCGACAATACGGTGAGGGTACTCAAAAGTGTCTTGAATGGGTGGAAAGTACGCTGACACGGCTTTTTTATGCCGAAGTCGATAATGTTATCTGGGGGCTTCAGCGCATGAAACCCGGCAATGATTTGGCAAAAGAAGAAATACGAAAACTCATCGGCTATTTGGATAACAACCGACAGCACGGGCTATCGCTTTCAGAATGCGCAGTAAGGAAGCCTACTTTTATCCAGACAGCCCTTGGCGTTTACCCTTCTTCGGTGGGTACAAGTTTGAGGTATCCCCTGGAGTGGCCAATCTGGATGGTGCCGCTTTCTTCTACTATTTGGCCACTGGTGTCACACCGGCCATGGCAGAAAAAATGGTCGGCAAAGGATCACAATACCCATGGTGTACACAGGATGCGGATGGCAACCCCTTCGAGGGTGGAAACACCTACAGGCTGCACCTGCCGCCAAACATTCCTGTCAAAGACTTCTGGTCAGCCATTGTGTATGACAACCAGACGCGCTAAATGGTCCAAACGGATCAGCAATTCCCAAGCGTCAGCAGTCAGAACAAGGACCTGCTCATTAACAAGGATGGTTCGGTCGATGTCTACTTCGGCCCAAAGGCTCCGGAAGGCAAAGCAAACAACTGGATTCAGACCATTCCCGGCAAGGGGTGGTTCATGCTTCTTCGGCTGTACGGACCGCTTGAGCCCTGGTTCAACAAGACTTGGAAGCCAGGAGACATCGAGTTGGTTAAGTAAATTAAAACCGGAACAGAATTGAAATAGCTGAAATATATTTCGACTGTTAACCTAATATGACCAATTTCCGAACCACGGTTCGTTTCTTGGGTATTCCATTAATCGCCAATTTGTCTGCCATCCGAGATTTCCACCTGCTCAAAAAATTATGCATACCTGCTCAGTAATGATCCAGTAGGAAACAGTACGTTGGGAATTACACGCCCATCTGAAAAATAAACTTCCGGATTTCTGATACGATTGGTCTCATCCGTAACCACCGTATATTGATTGGTGATAAAGAAATAATCCTCCACATATTTCAGGTCATCTTTAAGAGGAGTTCTTAGCCTCATCGACCTGAGATCCGGATAATACGAAAAATCGACAGCGACCCATTCATCATCTGATTGGCGACGGTATGCAACCCATCCATGGCCCCCGGAAGCCGCTCCCGGCCCAGCATCAACGAACCCACCGTACATTCGCAACCGATCGGGATCAACTCCGGCATTCAGTGCAAGAGACATGATTAGAAATGCCCCATCCTCGCAATCTCCTTTTTTTGTCTGTAAAACCATAACCGGTGGTACCCATAGTTCCCCGTAGCCGTATTGGTCCTGATCTGTCATATATTCGACGTTATCAACGACCCATTGTTGGATTTTTTCCATTTTAATATCATCGGAGTCACCGGGATCTACAATTGTCATGGCAAGATCTCTGATAATTTCATTGGGATATTGTAGCCATAAATTGACATATCCCGGATCTCTGGTGATTTTATCTTTCGGTCCATAAGCGTTCTGATTCAGATTGTTTATTGTGTTAAACAAAGTGGTGGAGGTATTTGCTTTTTCTACGGATTCGCCTTTAATCACATCAAATACTGTAGCCTCATCCGGCCTGAGCATATTAATGAGTGGTTGAAAGTTACAAGAACCACAAGAGTTTAATTCTACCGGCGATACTCTCATTTTAACCTCCATGTTTTTAATATGAAGGCAACCCGGCTATCCATATGTGCCATGGACCCGTGGCTTTCCGTCCCTATCTTACGATTAGGTTTGGCTTTTTCTTAGGGACTGGTAGAGCAAATATCGTGCAAGAAGGTGGAAATGATGGTTTTAAACTTTTATTACAGATACTTAGCTATAATCTAAAAAGGCGAGAGCAGAAATCGTTGTGAACTTTATTTCATAAAAATGGTAAGTTTTTTTTAGAATTCTTGTATTTAATTGCACCAAATGAAAGACAAAATGGGTGCTGGACAACTGATTCCCGGTAAACACACCTTATAAAAACAAAAATGGGGGAAATAGAAAAATGGAACAGTCGTCCCCATTAACCCTATTTTAAAAAATTTTCCCAGGAGCTTCATACGGTTATTTGGCCTAATGGCGCAGATTTTGTCCCGGAGTTTCTGTACAAAAAGCTGCAAGTCCATGCATAACATGTCAGTTCAGGTAACACCCAGGGTCGAGGCGTTCCGCAGCTTTATGTAAAATTGAAAATTTATTCTCTTTGTGGAAGTCAGCGGCAGCCCTGGCTGTCCCTGACTTCTGCGTTGTGTGCGGCCTGAAGAGCTATCATTACGTTTATTGAGATAAGCTTTTACCTGAGATGCATCGAGTATTAACGCCGGAAGCTACCATGGCGGTCTGGCTTTTCCCGCCGGTGGTTCACTCATGGGTGCCAAAAGCGATCCTTCGGTCGAATCTTTTTGAGAATTTTAGATGCTGAGAATAGCCACGAAGGAAAGTAATGCCGATATTTACGAAGGAGAAGCAGCTATTGTCCATTCAGGAGAATGGGTTCAGTAAGCCGCATCGCCATAAAACCGAGCAATGCTATATGATTCTTGAGGGATGTGGGATTATGGAAATCGATGATGAAAAATCGACCGTATCTGCCGGTGACACCATATTCATCCCTTCCAATAGTCTTCATAGCCTGTACAATGAAAGTCAAACGGAATTAAAATATCTCAGTGCCGGATCACCGGCGTTCGGCATGAAGGATGAACGTAAGCTGTAGCCATTGAATCGGGAGAATCCATAAGATTGGATTTATAATACCAGCCCACCGGGGACCCGATTTCGTCCCCGCGGAAACTGGTAGGTTGACACCCTCATGCGAAGGCAAGCGGAAGGTCAATGCATCCATCATCAAAAGGAGGGCAAAATGAAAATCAATCCGGTTGGTTGGTTTGAAATTTACGTTCAGGACATGGAGCGGGCCAAGAAATTTTATGAATCCGTATTTGAAGCAAATCTTGAAAGGCTGAATAATCCAGACGTTGAGTTGTGGGCTTTTCCGGCGCATATGGAGAAATATGGTGCCCCGGGCGCTTTAGTAAAAATGGAGGGCATGTCCCCCGGAGGGAATAGCACCCTTATTTACTTTAGTTGTGAGGATTGTGCCGTAGAGTCTAAAACAGCGTCCGAAAACGGCGGAGGCATATTTAAAGAAAAATTTTCTATTGGTGAGTATGGTTTTATATCATTGATCATGGATACCGAGGGAAATATGATTGGTTTGCATTCATTAAAATAGAATATTTTTCGAACATGAACAAGAATGAAATTTATAAAACGCGCTTGAACCGAATTTTAAAGGCGGTTCGTGTGGAGCAGCCGGACCGGGTTCCGGTGGTATTGGAATATGCCGCGTTTGCCGCGAATGTAACCGGCACGCCGATTTCCGAATTTGTCAGTTCACCCGCCAAAGCCACGGAAACGATGATAGCGGCCTACAAGCTGATTGGCGACGGCGATGCCATTAATTACGGCTCCTTTTCGCCGTATCACCTCTGCTACCTTTATGGATCGAAAGTCAGGGTGCCGGGCGTCGATCTGCCGCCTGATGCGATCTGGCAGGTCGTCGAGACGGAATTGATGCAACCGGAAGATTATGATCGGATTCTGGAAATGGGGTGGGCGAATTATTTCGCAGAATACCTGTCACAGCGGGTGCTCGATGATGCTGCGCAAAGCCTGCTGCCTGGAAACCAAAAATCGGTCAATGTAATCGAGGCATGGGCCAGGGAAGGCATTCCGGTCTTATCCGGTGGGGATGTCAGCACACCGTTTGAATTGTTGTGCGGATCGCGATCCATGGATAATTTTTTCATGGATCTACTTGAAATACCGGACAAGGTGGAAGAGGTCATGGATGTGATCGTGCCCCATCTGGCTCAAATCGAGTGTGCCAGGGCGAAAGGCCGCGGATACCCGGCCGTTTGGGTCGGCGGCTGGCGTACGGCTCCTCATATGATTTCGCCCTCGATGTGGCAACGTTTTGTCTGGCCGTATTTTTATCGCTTGGTCAGTGAAGTCATCGATTCCGGATTGATCGCCTTGCTCCATCTCGATTCCAACTGGGATCGCGAACTGCATCGTTTCAGAGAATTTCCAAAGGGCAAGGTTATTGTCGCCCTCGATGGAGAAACCGACATCTTCCGGGCCAAGAAAATCCTGGGGGACCATTTGTGTATAATGGGCGATGTACCCGCGGCAATGCTCGCTTTTGACACGCCCGATAAGGTTCATCAATACTGCAGCAAGCTCATCCGTGAATTAGGCCCCGAGGGGTTTATCCTTCATTCCGGGTGCGACATCCCCACCAACGCCAAGCTGGAAAATGTACAGGCCATGATCCAGTCGGTTGTTTGAAGTGAATGCGAGCCCGATGCTGCCTAAGCCGATGTACTGGATTTTCAGGCGCGCCGGTGATGTCGGTAAATTAAAGTGAGCTGTGAATGCCTATTTGCAGAATTCCTTTTATTCAGAAGTTCTCAAAGTGGATTTCGAATCTATCAGCCGCATTTTTAAAAAAAAAGGGAGCACGCCTTAGCAGGCGGCTCCCTTTAATGGTGCGAATGATTTTTTCGGTTGGCTACTATTTTTGGTCGCCGGTTGCAGCGCCGTGGAGCTTGATTTCGACTTTCTCCGTCAGCCCCTCATAGTAGTCGCGCAGGATTGCAACGACTTCGTCGCGTCCGAAGTGATCCGGCAGTTCGCCCCCCTCGGAGAGCATTTTGCGCAGCATGGTGCCGCTGAGAAGCACCCGATCCGCCTTTCCGTGAGGACAGGTTCTCAAAGAGGCCATGCCGTCGCACTTGTAGCAGTAAAAAGTCCAGTCGATTTTCAGCGGGGTGCACAGCAGCGCCTTTCCCTCGCCCTCGGGCGCGGGGATCTTGTCAAAAATGGTCTGGGCTTCAAACATGCCGTAAAAATCACCCACACCGGCATGATCGCGTCCGATGATCATTTTGGAGCAGCCGTAGTTCTGGCGGAAGGTGGCATGCAGCAGGCCTTCGCGCGGACCGGCATAGCGCATATCCAGCGGATAGCCGCCCTGGACGACATTTTTCTCGACAAAATAATTTTTCACTAAAGAATCGATGCATTTTACGCGGACACTGGCAGGAATGTCGCCGGGTTTAAGATTTCCCACCAGGGAATGGATATAAACGCCGTCGCAGACTTCCACCGCTATTTTGCACAGATATTCATGGGATCGGTGCATCGGGTTTCTGAGCTGCAAAGCAGCTACTTCACTCCAGCCTCTTTCCTCGAATATCTTGCGGGACTGCTCCGGGCGCATGTACACGCCGGCATAACGGGTGGGGTATTCGGCTTCGCTCAGTACCTTGACCGGTCCGGCGAGATTGACGTCTTTTTGATTCATGACCATCTGGACGCCAGGGTGATCGTCTTTGGCGATTTTCCAGAAATCTTCGGCCGTCGGCGTGCCCTCGCCCATGTACACCTTTTCGCACTCGTATTTTTTGTCTGCTTCGGTCATCTCGTATTTTTCGGTGACCTTCATGGTGGCCATGATTTCATCGCCTTCCGGATCATAAAGGGCGATTTCATCGCCATTGCTGATGGCGTCCGCATCTTCTTTGGTGACCGACAAGGTTACGGGAATGGGCCAGAAAGTTCCATCGCTCAGCAAGAAATCGTCACATACGCCTTTCCAATCCGCCTGGGTCATAAAGCGGGTCAATGGGCTGAAGCCGCCGATGCCCATCATAATCAGATCTCCTTTTTCCCGGGGGGAAATGGAAACCTTTTTCAGACCTGCGGCCTTCTTCTTTTCAGCATCCAACTCAGCGCCTTCAAGAAGACAGCAGGTCAGACCCTTTCCGCCATGGGGTGGAATCAATTTTGACATTTGATTTGTTCTCCTTTCTCAATGATTTATCGATGGATCGGCTGACGCGATCGGTTCACCTATTTTAAACATAATAAAAGGTCGATAAATAGTAAGAATTGCCCTCTTTGTCAAGAAGAATCCAATTGCTGTAATCGAAATTGAGATGCTGAAGCCGCTGCCGGAAATTCATACCGGAAATCGCTGCATTTTTAAATCTTTGGCTTTTATCGATTGAATCTTTACGAAGTTGAAAAAGAAACCCCCGGGCAGGCACCTCAAGATGGATTTTCAGGAGCAATTCCGAAAGGGATGCCGCACTGAACCGCAGCGGGCCGTCTTGCGGCCGGATGGTCGAAAAGCCAGGGATTCAATGGAGAATTCCGAATCGGAGCCATTTGAATCGGTCTTTTACGGCCGGGCCGATGCGGTTGCCGATCCTGCACATGAAAAAATTTTCCGGTCGCAGGCATACGTTGGGTTCATTGGTGCGGTATTGTTTAAAACCCTGGGATTCAAACAGCCGGATGAGCATCCGGCGATATTGATCGATCGTCTTGCCCGTACCCTGGAGATCCCAGGTCCAGGAATATCCGACCAGATAGATGATTTTCTCCTCGACCCCCGGGAAGGACAGCATCATTTCCAGAATGGCCGAAGCCACTCGAGCGGTGCGCCAGCTCCGGCAAACCTCGATGGCCTTCAGCTCCATCATGAGTCCGGGACCCAAATCGGCCCACCGCTCCTGGGAGTCGGGATTACCCAGCACACCGAAGCCGATAATCCGTTCGTCGCCGGACAGGGCCAGCACAACGTTCGCATCCGGCTGCCCGGCATCTTTCTCGATATCTTCACGGTCGGTATAAAGCGACCGGTATTTGTCATATACTTTGAATTCGGGATGCAGGGAATAGCGGCGGATAGCTTCCGGACGGCAGAAGGAATGAATTCCGACATCTTCGCCCGTCGACGGCAAAAGGGCTTCTTTTGAGGAGATCTTACGCAGGATCATTGAATATTACCCCAATGGATCGTAAACAAAACGGGATAGGGTTTTTATCAATTTGATTTAACAATTAATATTCAGATTAACAGCACAATTTTTCCTTTTGTTTGCCCTTTGATCTTCGCTTTTCGAGCTACGCCCCGACAAGGCGGGAAAGCAGATCCTGTGTTGCTCCGCCTTGCGGCGGGCGCCAGGCTCTCCGCCGGAGGCGGACTTCACCCTTGGACGCCGTGAAGCGGGGGCCGCCATGGATTGAACCGGAAGCGAAGCCCCTTGTCGCGTGTGGACGTCGCCGCTACGGCGCTCCCGGCTCCTTTATCCGGGACAAGCCCGGAATCAGCGTATTGGTGCGGTTGACCCCCGGAATCTGCCGGACCTTTTCATGGACGAACTGGGAGATGATCTCCGCATCCGAACAGAGCAGATCCCTGGTCAGCACGACTTTCACCAGAAGGTCCACATCTCCATGTACGGAATGGATTTCCCTGACTTCCTCGAGCTCATAGAGCTTTTCAATGAGCCGGTTCTCTTTTTTGGCCTGGGCATTTATCAGTACGAAGATCGTAATGCCGCGTTTCATTTCGGGATATTCAGCGTTTTTTAAAGCAGACATTTTTTTGCGGAAATCCTCCATGTTTTTGGTAATAAGCTTATCGATGCCGATGCCGTAATGGCGTTTTCGGCTCTCTTTCCACTGGTGCAGGGTGATATAGGCATACAGATCGGCCACGGTTCGTTCGGGAAAGGAGTCAATCAATCGAGATCTCTTGATGATGGTGCACAGGGGACGGTAAATGGTTTTGTACCAGTCCAGGGCCGCTTTTTCAGATGTGATTTCGGCCTTATCATCACCCTGCAGGTGTTTGCGGTGCTCCGTTATCTGATCGAGCAGATTTGCATATTGGCTGACCTCCGTCAGGTTGATTTCATCCGGAAGTTGAGTACGGTCACTGAATTCCGCTCGTTCACGGTAAAGAATGTTCTGGAGCGTGTTTCTCGAAGGGATAAACTCGAGAATGCGGGCAAGAATTTCATCATGATTCAATTCCTTGGCGGCTGCAATGCGGTGATTGCCGTCCAACACGTAAAAGTCGTCCTTGATCTGGTAAAGCTTCACGGGACCGAGCGGCTGCCCCCGGCGCATGGCGGCCTTGATCCATTGCAGCCGTTCCGAGGGCAGGTTGTGTCTGAACTGGAACCGGCTGTCGAAATCCTGATAACGGCCGACGCTGCCGACAATCCGATTCAGCGGGATCGTTCGGATTCCCCGATCCCTGGCTTCAAAGGCTGCTTCGCGTTCCTGCCGGTCCTTGAAACTTTTGACCGCCGACGGGGAACCCGACGATGCGGAGCCGAAAAACCAGCTATTCAACGCCCGGACGGCTCTGGATTTCCAGGAGACAGTATCCATAGGTATTTACCACTTTAGTCGTATCGACTTTCGTAATCCGCTCGGAAAAATCGGAAAACGCTTTGTGAATGTGACCGTGAATGAAGTAGGACGGCCGGTACTTTTCAATCAAGCGGCGGTAGCACTCAAATCCCCGGTGACAGGGATCCTGCGCATCATGAATATTCCGCGGCGGCGCATGGGCGATCACGACATCGATTCCTGCGCGCCACCAGAGCGTCGGCCGGAGCCGGCGGATGATAGATCGCATCCGCCATTCCTCGTATTGGTGAGGACCGCCGCTGTACCAGTGGGAGCCTTCCAGGCCCAGAATGTTCAGACCCTTGAAGTTAACCAGGCGGCGGTGCAGGTTGAGACAGCCTTCCGGTGGTTTTTCGTCATACCGAATGTCGTGATTGCCGCAGACATAATAAAGAGGGACTTCAAAGCAATTGACCAGCCGTGCGAGATATTCCGGCGGAAGATCGCCGCAGGAAAGAATCAGGTCGACTTCCGCAAAAGGCCGGTGGGCGCGATTTTCAAAAAGCACCGGCTGGACCACATCCGAGACTGAAAGAATTTTAATAATTTTTTTGTTTTTCAATTCCCTGGCCATATCTCCTAATCTTTTTTTCGCATTTTCGTGTTTTCGCGATCGTGCTTTTATTAAACCTTCCGGCGCGCCCGGCTTAGGGTATCGTGCTGTTCAGCCCCACGAAGGTCCCCCCGTTTTTTTGACTCAATACCCGCATGAGGGTGGCAAAACGCTCACCGGTGTTGCCGCTTCCGACCTTTTCTCTCAGGATCACGGGAAAACCGACGGCATGGATCCGAACCCGGCGGGTTCCGTCCTTTGCGACCCGGTTGATGCGGTCCACTTCATCGACGACCGGCTGAATCGCAGGACCGCTGAATTCGTCACCGAAAACGAACAGGCTGATCTTTTTGTCCGGAGCATAAAATGTCCGAATGGCTGCTTCGATGCCTTCCACCGGACTGCTGTTGGAAAACGACCGCCAGGTGCTCAGATTGGAAATAATGGCCCGGCGGCGGGCGGGTGAATCGGGAATCCATGCTCCCCGATACTGGGAAAACATATAGTTACCCATGTCGTTCATAATCTGTATGCCCTTTACAACCGGATATACTTTCAGAGTCTCGGCAAGTTTTTTCTGAACCAGACCCCAGGCATTGCGCTGCATGCTGCCGGAGGTATCGATGATAAAAATAATGTATTCGCTGTCCACCGGAATACCGCCCACGGAACGGTCTACCTGACGGGGCTGATTTTTCAACAATCGTTTCATTTCCTCGGTGAGTTGCTGCCGGGCCTGTGCCAATTTATCCTCTATAATGTTCTGGACCTGGGCATTCTGATTTGAGGCGGAAAATTCTCCTTTGATTTCGGAAAGATCGCCCTGCAATCGGGCGAGCTTTTGCTTTTTCGTCGAAAGCTGTTGCCTTTTTTCCTGCAGCTCGCGGTCCAGCACCGCCGTCTCTCCCCGGATTTCATGCAGTTCTTCCTCCAGCCGGATGATTTGCGACCGAAGATCCTCGCTCTGTTGCTCTATAATAACCGGTTCGGCGAATTTCGATAACACAAACAGAAGAATGAGGGCGCCAAAGCCGCAGCAGATGACGTCGAGAAAAGACAGGCTGAACACCTCGATATCTCGTCTTCTGATTTTCATGGCCAATCCTTCGAAGGACAGAAAAACGATCCTCTGGTATCCCGGGCCAATTTCCAATACGCACTGGCTGCAAAGGGATCACCTTCCATGGGGTACAAAATGATATTGACGGGAATGTCGGCCGGCAGGCGGCGGATGGCCTCGTGGAACAGGCTCAAACGTTTCTGGGCGGAAACCCTGTTCGACCAGGGCTTTTTTTCGCCCATGGTCGGCAGCCCGTCGGACAACAGGAAAATATTATCGGGTGCCGGATTCATTTCAGCGATCGCGCTGAAAGCATTCACCAGGCTGGTGCCGTTTTGCGGAATCAGTTTCCGCATGGCCGCCACGGTTTGATTGAGTGGGTCGACATCGCCGGCATTCAGCCAGGTTGCGGCGGTTCCGGAGACCAAGGGGCCCGCAGTCTCATTGAAAGCGTATACCTGAAACCGGCTCGTGGGCGGCAGTTGGGTGGTCAGCCAGTCGATGGTCGCGACAGCCTGCTGCCATTTCGGAGATTTTATTTTTTCATTCGCCGCCAGGTTGCGGCGTCGAATGGCTCCGACCACGGTTTCATCCAGCATGCTGGCTGAGGAATCCACCAGGATCAGGATTCGATTGCCGCCGATTTTCAGGTCGGTGAGATACTGGCGGTCGCCTTGTCCGGCAAAAGGCCTCAGTTTTGTCCCGAGCTCATCCCGGGCTTTTGCCCCGGCCCGCAGGCGCGCTACATCTTCTTCAAGGGATTTCAGGTCAGCTTTCAATTTATTTACGTGGGATTCAGACGCCAAAGTATCCTTGTCACTGTCCGCCAGTTCGATTTTCTTTTTTTGGAGGGTATCGAGCACCCGACGGGAAAGCCCTTGGGTTTCATCCAACTCGGCTTCGGTTTTTTCGAGATCGTTGCGGACCAGAATCAACTGCTTGCGGCCTTCGAGTACCTCGATTTCGATCCGCTGTGTTTCAGCGCGAAGATCGGATGTCACACGGTCGCGCCGGGCGGCGCTTTTGGCGTTTACCAGGACGAATAACAATATGATCGCCCCCAGCCCACAGGTGATGATATCCAGAAAAGACAGACTGAAGACGTTCAGGCGCTTACGTTTCATAATTTTTGAGGCAGGCGATCAGCCGGAATGTTTCACCGTCTTTCCCCAGCCGGATGGTTTGACCCAGCTTCAAGCCTGTGCTCTCCTTAATCCGTGTGCCGTCCACATAGATGCCCTGGGTGCTGTAATCGGTCAGCACGACTTGTTGACCCCGGCGTTCGATCGTGAAGAATCTGAATGAACCTTCGGTGGGTCCGTTATGGAATTGCAGGCCGCTTGTTTCAGGGTCATCGGATGTGGCGCCGATGGCCAGTGGTTTTTCCGTAATGGGATGGGCAATGCTGCGGTAGAGCAGGTGGGTCGGCGAGTTTTCTTCGATTGTTGCCGGACGCGAAATAAGCCCGTGTCCCGGGTCGGCATTCAGCCAGGGACGGCTGGTAAAAAGCGAAGCTCCTTCGCCGCTGCGCTGGGCCGCCAGTTGCGGCCAGATTTCGAGGACTCCCCGCGCCGCCGCGCCCGGGCCAAGCTCGATGATTTCAGCATCCGGCACCCTGGCCAGCATCTCCAGGCAACCGGGCAGCCGTGTGAGCCGGTGGGACACCTGAAGGGTCAGCGCAGCACTCCGGTCGTGCTTCTGGCGCATATCTTCGACCAAACGGTCGATTTCGCGGTAAACCGGTTCTGCTGTGTGGATGAAAAGCTCGCGTTCGAGGGTGGTACTGTAGGATACTCCATTGTCGACGATATCGAAAACCACTGCCGCGTTGTCTTTCACGTGTGAAAGCAATGCGGGCAAGCGGTCATACAGCCCTTGTTCGGACGCGGCCTGGTGTAAGGGATCGAAGCGCGTATGGTGCACAAACTGCCCGGCAATCGCCTCCACCCACTGCCGATATATTTGAATCAGCCCTTTTTCTCCGACCGCCCCTGAATCTTCTATTGTAAGATACTCTCCTTGTTTCAAATACACTAGCTCGAGGCGGTGAAGATGAATATCCAGGTACAAGAGCATTCGGTTGGGGCGGACAACCGTCGAGGCCGCCAGCGCCAACGGGACAAATCCCTCGATGTCCATGGACAGTTCCCGGGAAATTCCCAGGATAATGCCCAACTGATGTCGGTCGTAGAAATCGGGAACCACCAGGACCGCTTCCTTGCCATGCGGCTGAATGGTCTGCCAGATCCGGGCTAAATGGCTGTAAACGATTTCGGCATTGCTCCGGGGAGCGTACCTTCCGGACAGCGGCAGGGATTCGGTATTGAGCTGGTCCCAGAAACGGTTCAGGATCTGGCGCGGAAACAGGTGGGCCCCGGTTTCGGCTTCCTTTCCCACCAGCAGTCCCTTTTTTTGCGGCAGTGCAAAGCCGGGGCTTTCAGTGCTTTGCCCCTCCAGCGCGAGCAGCGCAACGGGGTTGCCGGCAGCCGCCAATATGCCGGCATCGCTGATTTCAAGACCAATCAGACTCATATTTTGTATCTTTCGCATAAAAAAAGTGTATGTACCAAATTAACGGCCTCCGAACTGCATCGACGTCATTGCGTGTACAAATGTCTTGTCAGCTTTTCCTCGCAATAGGCTTCGGTGTCCATTACGTAATGTTCCTGAAGCGATTGAAGCTGATGCAAAAGAAACATCAAAACGATACTGATCAGCAAAGCGATCAAGGTTGAATTGAACGCCACGCCCAAACTGGTCGTGACGCCGAAAATATCTCCTTCGATGGCCTTGTGGGCCTGTCCGAGGGCCTGTCCGATGCCCCTGACGGTGCCGATAAATCCCACGGATGGAATCGCCCAGGCAATGTAACGGATCATGGAAAGATCGGACTCCAGCCGTTCGGCTTCCGAGGTACAATATGCATGAGCGGCACCGGCCGCATCCTGTATGTTGCGGGTGGCGGCAAACCGGTGCAATACCGCCAGAAGCGTCCGGGGCAGCAATGCGCTTCGCTGTTGGGGGGACAGGGCTTGAATCTGCCGGGAAAGACTGCGGGTATCTTCAGGCAGGATGCGTTCGGCCTCGGCCAGCGAAATCAGATCTTTTTGCAACAGAGAGCGATTCCGGATGGTTACGATGCTTTTATAAGCCATGATCGCCAGCGCCCAGAACATGAGGATAAAACACGCCTCCTGTTCATAGTCCTTTATCATCACAAACACCGACGGGTCGGTTGGCCGGGATTTGTCATTTTCAAGCGCGGCGTATTGTGCGGCCAGAACCGCATTGGCTTTCGGGCGGATCACTGCCAGATAGGCGGCATGTACGATGATGATGATCAGCACCAGTGAAAAGAGCTGATAAATGAATTCAAATGAAACCGGAAGGCTTTTTTTCATAGTTCGTTTAGATCGTTTATATCGTTAGGACGGTTTTGATCGTTTATCATCTTAATCCCCTCAATTCCGCCGGTTTTCATCTCATATGTCGGCCGGAAAATCCACGGCCTGATCGGCTGCTATTTCTTCAGAGGGATGAAAAGGTTTCAAGGGCATTGGCTTAGCCGCGGATGTATGTTCACCGCCGGCGGTTTTTGCATCGGATCCAGACGCCGTTCCGCCATCCCGGACCTCGACCTGCCTTTGAGCGTCGGATTCGGTCGCTGCCTTCCCGTTTTCAGCCAGGTTCATCGATGTATCGGCACCCATCAATTGATTTTGCGCCCGGACATCCGCCGCAAATGCTGGATATTTACCTGATGACAGCAAGGGGACCAAAATGATCGTAATAAATATAACCGCAACCGTCAGCGTCTTGTGGGTGGTATGATCTCTGAGAGAAACTGTTTTCATGACTGAAATCTCAAGAATAAACCATAAATTTCCTATTTAAAATAGCGGCATACCCGAAAACCCAGATCCGGCCGTTTGGTGCTGCTGTAATCGCGGTATGAGAGCCGCAACTCGCTGATTCCGGAATGCATCCAACCCGAACCCCGCACGACGTGGTGCTTTCCCTCCGCAGGCCCCCGGGGATCGAAGTATATTTTGCCGGCGTCATAGGGATAGATAGAATAGTAATCATGGGTCCATTCCGTTGCATTACCTCCCAGATCATAAAAACCAAGGGCGCTCTGGGAAAATTTTTGCGGCGGTGCAGTGACTGCATATCCGTCATTATAGCTTTGCAGATAGGACGGTAACAAGTCCTTAGCGGATATATCCCCAAAATTTCCAGCCTTGCCCGTCGGGGGAAAGGTAAAACCCCATGGGTATTTCAAAAGCGTTCCGCCAGGATTGAACCGGGCGCAATATTCCCATTCGGCTTCCGTCGGCAGCCGGTAGCCGATTCCGATCGGATCTGAAACGATCAGGGTGCCGTCCTTTTCGCTGTAAACCGGAGGAAGCGATTCTTTTATGCTGAGCCAGTTGCAAAAAAGTGCCGCCTGTTTCCAGGTGATATTCACCGCGGCAAGCGGGTCGGCGTCCAGGCTTTGATTTTCGAATTTCCCGGAGTTGTGCCCGGATTGGAATTGCCGGAATTCGGCATTGGTGACTTCCCTCAGTCCCATGTAGAAAGGCCGCTGTAAATCAATGCGGCGCAGGGTTTCATTGGAGCGCCGTCCCTGTTCGCGGCGCGACGATCCCATGGTAAAGGCCCGGGGCTGGACCAGTTTGAGTTTGTATCCATTGGCAGCGGTGATGATTCCGCTTGAGGCCGATTCGGGGGTCTTCTGCTTGAGCAGCGTCACCCGGATTTCCTGGGTGAATCCCGGCCGCGGAGTGACGCGGGTTCGATAGGGCTGGTAGCCCTCCCGGGTGATCTCCAGCTGGTGTTCGACCGCGATCAGCCGCAGCTTTGGCGGGACCCGGCCGATCGCTTTTCCGTCCACGGCGATTAGGGCGTCGCCCGGCGCCACGGTCAGTTCAATGAGGCCTGTTATCGGTTTCAGTGCGACGATCAGCGTTTTTTCCGCGGCGCTTTCAACCTGGAGCTCGCGGTTTACAATTTTGTATCCGGGTTTTGACAGTTGGATGCGGTGGTTTTTGTTCGCCGGCAGGCTTAGTTTTATGGGGGTTTGGCCGACAAAGCTGTCGGCCAGCAGTACGTTCGCCCCTTCCGGTGTGGATTGCACCGTTACCATGCCGTCCGCCGGTTGCAGTTGCACCGGATCCAACACCCGGGGGTGATTGGCCTCCACCTCCAAGCGGGTACGCCAGAGTTTGTAACCCGCGCCCTTCAGCTCGATTTCATGGACACCGGCGAATAGTTCAAGGGTCAACGGCGTCTTGCCGGCTGGTTTCCCATCGACCGTTACGATTGCATCGGGGGGGACGGAATCCACGGTAATATCGGACCATCCCGGAACCAGGGCCCAGTCGAATTTCTGAAGGGTCCCGCAGCCTTCCACCCGTATTTCCTGTTGCAGGACCTGGTAATTCGGGGCGCGAATCTCGACCGTGTGCGGACCGGGTATCACCGCTGCCGGCGTCGACGATGTGTCCGCTACTTGCTCTCCCCCGATGATGAATCGGGCCTTGTTGAGCACGACCGCCGGTTTGTCCACGCGGTGAGCCTGAAAGGAGATTCTTCCCGGCAGTTTAATCATCGAAAATTGCAGTTGTTGGCTTTTGGCATCTCCCACCTCAAACCTTTTCTCGAGCGGATAAAAACACTGACTTTCGGCATGAATGGTGTATTTACCGGGGTGCAGGAGGTAGTAGGCGCCCAGGCGGGGCGCTGCCAGGGTGCCTTCGATTTCAATTTCATCCGGCCGGGGGTCGATTCGGATCACCACCTGCCGGGCCGTAAATACGTACCAGGCCGAGAAAGCCAGAAATAAAATAAGAACGCCGAGAAAAACACCGATGATCCCTTTGAGCCTGAAACCCGGCCAGCGGCGTCGACCGCTCCGGCCGACACGGAATGAAACCGGCTTGATTTCCACCGGGGCGCCGTCGGGTTCTCGCCTTCCGGTTTTTGGATTCAAATCGCCACCTTGCATTTGACGGTGATGTGTACGGGTTGGCGGTCGGATTTTACCACGATCTGCTGACGGACATCCTGATAGCCGTCGCGGGTCCCGACAACCGTGTAGGTGCCCGGCCGCAATTCGAGTTCACGCGTGGAAAATCGGCCCAACCTGGCTACCCTATAAACGGCTATCTGGGTGAGATTGTCCGACTCGATGACGATTGCCACCGGAGTACGGGCGATTTTGACGAGACTTTTCAGTTCGCTGATCCGGTCGGCCAGCTTGGGACCCGGCGGCTTATCCAGGCTCAATTCGTTCAGCAGGTCTATCGCATTTTCGAGCTGGCTGTCGGATTCGAGAACCTGGGGTGAATCCAGAAAAAAGCCGACCCGCCTGGCCAGTTTGATCTGCTCCAGGGCGTGGTCCTTCCCGTGGACGGCGAACTGCAAGTTTTTATCGATTTTCAGGGCCGCCAGATAGGACTCGAGTGCTTTTTGCCAATTCTCCGCCTTTTCAGCCGCCGCTGCGGTCTGCCGCAGCCGATCGATCCCGGAAAGCCGGATGGCCTGATCCACCTGCAAAAGGGCCTCGCTCACCTCGCGGCTTTTTGGCCGCAGGGCACCCGCCTGTAACAGCCGGATCCGGGCGAGCTGATAATCGGTGCGATGAAATGCCGCCAGTCCGGCGGACATGAGTTCTTGAAAATTTTTTTCCGTGATCCGTCCATCGATGTGCCGCAGGGCTTCACGCGCTTTTTGCGAATCGGGATCAATTTCAAGGGCCTTGGCATACTGTTCCCGGGCAAGCCCGAACGCGCTTTGCGCCTCATGTCGACTTCCCGAAGTAATCAGCTGCGTCACCGTTTGGATGGTTTCGGCCCTTTGCAGGCCATGTTGGGCCCGGGGATCGGTGGGTTCGATTTTCAGCGCGAGAGTGTAGTTTCGGCGGGCGAGGGGACCGTCATCGGCGGCCAGTGCTTTGTCGCCGTCGGCCAACAAGCGTTTGAACTCATCGGCGGTCCGATCGAAAAGTTCGACCGCCAGATCCGCCGCCTGTTTATACAGTCCAGCGGCTGAAACATACTGTTTCTCCATGAAACGGGCATCCGCCTGTTGCCCCTTTGAGATCATTTCATGGTATGTTCGGCCTCCCCATTCGGAAGCCGCTTTTCGATCGAGCCGGTCCCTGGCTGTCAAATATTGTGCCAGGTGCTGCTCGGCATCGCGCTTTTCCGGACCCTGGTTTTGCGGGGATTCGACCACCGGCGGCGCGTCCGGCGATTGTTCGACCGTTTCCCGGATCCCACTGGATTTTGAAGGCGGCGGGTTTTCTTCTGCGGTCTGCCGGGTATTAAGCTCGCTCTCGGCTAAAAAGCGCAACAGCCACCCGCCGCCGAATATCAGCAATCCCAGGATACAGATCAACGCCAGCGCCTTGAATCCATACCGGCGATTGGAATTATCCCCGGGTAACCTCCGCTTTTGCGGCGAAATTTCGATCGGCTGGATCGTTCTGGCCATGATCCGGCTTCCGCGATCCTTTGCCGGAATTTTAACGGAATGGGTTTGATTTTTCTGATTCATCGTCCTGACTCACTGAAAATCAGCGACCATCAGCACAAAAGGTGCTATGAAGACACCCCCGTGAAGGGATCGGGCGCTGCCGCCGGCCGCTGATTTTTCTCATTCCACTTCCAGGTGGTCGCAAATTACCCGCACTAAATGACCTCTGGCGTTACCACCGTTGTTCGCATCTCAGTGTTCGGGATGATCGTCTCCCAAGGGGGCGGAGCCAGGCGGTGTGGATCGGTCGGTTTCGATGGCCCCGGGGTCCGGCTCCGGAGAAAACCCGGTTTCGGCATAATAGATTTTTCGCAACAATTCCCGCCATTGTTTGAATTGTTCCTCCGCCGAACCGGTGAGCTCGTATTGCCGGCCCTCGAATTCCATGACGATCGGTTTCATCTCACTGCTGAAGGAATCGCTGAGCTCCTGGATGGCGGCCTCATGGATCTTCGCTTCCCGCGAGATATTGACCCCGCTGATGATCACTGACCCGCCGACGATGATCATGCCGGCCTGGATGGCGCCGATGTTGTTGGCATCGATGGATCCGGCTGCTATCCCGCCGGCGACCAGCAGGACTCCCAGCAGCTGTCTGGTCAGCGCTCTTTTTTTGACATCCCGCATGGCCCGAAGTTCGGTCATATTTAGGTTGCGCCAGTTTTCATAGGAGGGCCACATCTTGATGTAAAACGCATCGTACTGCTCATTGAGCGTGTCGACATACATGTATTCGCGTTCGCGTATCTTGAGCAAACGGTCCATCATGGGGTCATCGTCGGCCGGCAGACGTTTGATGGTCAGAATATCTCCATCTTCTTCAGCCAGGTATCCACTGAAAGCTTCCGGAGCAAATTCCTCAGCGTATTTCAACTTCGCCGTCGTCCGAATTTTTTTGATCGCCGCCGGACCCAGTTTCTCCTTGTAATCCGCCATATCATTGGCAATGGTATTGTACAGATCCTGGAAGGCATCTTTCTCGCCCAAGCGAATGTCGGCGTAGGAGCCCCTGGCCGCTTCCGCCTTGTATTTTTTCGAAAACCAGGCTTTTCCGGTTGCATCCACGACCTTGATTGCCAGCACCAGTTCCTCGCCGTTGGATTCGATAATCGTGCCTTTGACCTGCACATCGACACTGTCGAGTGCAGACGGAGTCACCCGTACCGCCCCCCATTGACTGCTCCGTCTCAAAGAGTTTTTAAGATGGTACGGGATGAAGTGGCCTTCGGCTGTGCGAATTTCGTTGTTGGTTCCCTTTTTCTCGGCTTCTTCTTTAGATATTTTTTCGCTGTCAAAAACGAGAATGCCGACATCCAGCAGCTGATCTTCCGGAATTTCCTGTTGGGCACGCCTGATGGCGGTGGGTTCCACCTTCTGGGCCGTGAAGGTGGCGCAGCCGGAGATGATCACCAGGATAACGGCCATACCTGCAAATTTATGATAGCTGAATTTCATTTCACCTGCTCTTTTTATATTCCTCATACTCTTTCCAGAGCTTTTCCTTGAGCTCGGGATCGGTCTCATTTTCAGCCGCTTCCCTTAGCTGACGGGCGACGATGTCATCGTCTTTATAATCGTCACGATGCCGATCGGCTGCGGTCCCTTTGCCGGTTGAGCCGGAATTTCCCCGGTTGGCCGTTTCACCGGCAGTCCCAACGGCTTCAGGACCTGTTTTCCCGCCGGCTGACGATGTGTCGTTCTGCTGGCCGGTCTCGTCGGCCGATTTTTCTTCGGGCGTATTGCCATCCATCCCTTTGTCCCGCAACCGTTTGGCGGCGTCGGCCGCCTCCTGTGCCAGATCCTGCAATTTCTTGGCGGAATCGGCGCGGATCGCTTCCATTTCCTTTAGCAGCCGGTCATCAAACTTCGCCAGGGAAGCGTTCAATTCCCTGTCGAGCGCGGCAACTTCGTCCACTGTGCGTTCTTCAGGTATCGTGGGATCGAACCCATCCTGCGGATTGTCCGTGGCGGCCGCATCGAGGCCGGCAGCATCCCGAGTGTGGCGGGCGTAAGCCGCCTCCATCCGGGACACGACCTTGCCGTTTTCAACCGTCATCGCCCGGACCCGGTCCAGGTACGCCTGATAATCTTCGATTTCCCGGGCAGACGCGTTTCCTGAATTCTTCAGACGCTCGATTTCAGCAGCAATCCGCTTTTCTGTTTCGCGGCTGGTTTGCAGTTTTTGTCGGGCTTCTTCCAGGCGTTCATTTGCCGTATCGGATGTCGCAGATTCGGCCGTGTTCCGGTTTTCAGCGGGTATTTCAGTTTGGGTGTCCGCTTTCGTCCGGGAAGGCGACGGTTCGGTTTGCGGAACGGTGGGACGTTTCTCCCGATCGGTATCGGGCTTTTGCGGCATGGGCGCATGGCGGTCCTGGGATTCCCCGCCGGACTCCTGCGGTGCGGGTCGAGCCTCATCCGGTGATTCACTCGGGGTCTCGATTTTATTCTCAGGAAGACGTTTCTCGGGTGAGGTGGGCTTCGTTGATCCCGTGTGGGTGCACGCACCGAACCACAAAGCGGCCACCGCTATGGCCAGAGATTTGCAAACCTTCATTTTAACCATTTACCTTATACATAAGGATCGCGAAGCGGGTAGCAGCTTCGTAGCGGAAATGAGTTTTATTATCAATAATAAATATTTATAATTAAAAAACATAAGATTCTGGCAACCGGGTGTCAAGCGATTGGATGGATAGCCCCCGAGCCGGTCCAGGATCCATCAAGCGAAGCCCGCCAGTTAAAAAGCAGCCGGTTTCAGGTTTTTTTCTCCAATGAAATATGATGCCGTATTTTGCGCGTGCCCAACGAATGGAAATGGTTTTCCCGGACGCCCCATAAACAAAAAAGCCGGTCAGGGGGCCCCACCCCTTTCCGGCTTTTGGATTTCGCTGGACATCACAGCAGGATGCTTTCCGCTACCAGCCCCTCATCAGATAATCGTGGATCGAATCGGAGGCTTTGCGGCCGGCACCCATGGCCAGAATCACCGTGGCTGAACCGGTTACAATGTCCCCCCCGGCCCAAACGCCTTTTTTGGACGTCTTTCCGGTTTCCGAATCCGTGTCGATATATCCCCACTTGTTCAGCTGCAGATCCGGCGTCGATTCAGTCAACAGGGGGTTGGCGCCGGAGCCCACGGCCACGACACACAAATCGCATTCCAGCTCAAATTCCGAGCCTTCGATGGGAATCGGTCGGCGGCGGCCGGATGCATCGGGTTCACCCAGCTCCATTTTCAAACATTCCATCCCGCTCAACCGGCCTTTTTCATTGCCCAGATACCGGGTGGGATTGGTCAGCAGGTGAAATTCGATTCCCTCTTCTTCCGCGTGATGGATTTCAGCCTTTCTGGCCGGCATTTCCTCTCGGGACCGCCGGTAGACGATTCTGACCTTTTCCGCTCCCAGGCGCATGGCGGTGCGGGCGGAATCCATGGCCACATTCCCGGCACCCAGCACGACCACGTTTTTTGCCCGGGGAATGGGGGTGTCCACCTGCGGGTACAAGTATGCTTTCATCAGGTTGGCCCGGGTGAGGTATTCGTTGGCTGAAAGAATCCCGATCAAGTTTTCGCCGGGGATATTCATAAACCGCGGCAGCCCGGCGCCGACACCGATATAGATGGCATCATATCCCTCCTCGAAGAGTTCATCCAGGCTTACGGTTCGACCCACCACCGCATTGCAGTCGATCTTCACGCCCAGTCTCTCCAGAAAGTTCACTTCCTGGGCGACAATGGCCTTGGGAAGTCTGAATTCCGGTATGCCATACACCAGGACACCCCCCGCTTTATGAAATGCCTCCATCACGGTTACATCATGGCCCTTGGCGATCAGGTCGCCGGCCACGGTCAGACCGGAAGGTCCGGAGCCCACCACGGCGACTTTCTTGCCGGTAGGGGCGGCCTTCGGCGGCAACTCACCGGTGCCATGTTCTCTTTCCAGATCCGCCGCAAAACGTTCCAGGTTTCCGATGGCCACCGGTTGTTCCTTCCTGCCCAGAATACACATGCCTTCGCATTGAGATTCCTGGGGACAAACCCGTCCGCACACTGCAGGCAGGCTGTTTTTCAACCAGATATGCCGGATGGCTTCGGTAAATTTTTCTTGTTTGATCAGATTTATAAAGCCCGGTATATCGATTCCCACCGGGCAGCCGCCCACACAGCTCGGTTTTTTGCACTGAATGCATCTTCGGGCTTCCTCAAGGGCCATCTCACGGGTGTAGCCCAACGGAACCTCGAGAAAATTTCTGGCCCTGATCAGCGGTTCCTGTTCGGGCATCGGCAACCGGCACGCCTTCTCTTTTTTCATTGATTTTGTCGTTTCCTCAGACATAAATTCCTCCCCAAACGCACCCTGAACGATTATTCCTTGAGCATGCAAAACTCGTTATGGCATTTGCGCTCATCCTCGCAATACGCCTGGAGCCTCAGCATTAATTCATCATAGTCCACCTGGTGGCCGTCGAATTCGGGTCCGTCCACACAGGCAAATTTTGTTTTCTCACCGACCGTGACCCGGCATCCGCCGCACATACCGGTTCCATCCACCATTATGGGGTTCAAGCTGACCAGGGTAGGTACATTGAACTCTTTGGTAACCAGCGATACGAATTTCATCATGGGCACCGGTCCGATCGCAACCACCTGATCGATTTTTTCGGATTGAAGAATCTCCTTCAGGACATCCGTAACGAATCCATGGTGACCATAGGAGCCGTCGTCCGTACAAATTCGAAGGTCATGGGATGCCGCTTTCATTTTTTCTTCAAGAATAAGCAGATTCTTCGTGCGGGCGCCGACAATGCCGATGACGTGGTTTCCGGCCTCCTTGAGCGCCCGGGTGATGGGATGCAGCACGGCGATACCGGTTCCGCCGCCGACACACACGATTTTGCCCAGTTTCTCAATATGCGTCGGCTTGCCCAGAGGCCCGATAATATCCTGGTAGGCATCGCCGACCTGCAGGGTTTTAAACAGGGCGGTGGATTTGCCGACAACCATATAGATAACCGTGATGGTCCCTTTTTCGGTATCCGTTTCCGCCATGGTCAACGGAATGCGTTCACCATCTTCGTTCGCTTTCAGGATGACAAACTGGCCGGGTTTGGCCTTGCGCGCGATTTTGGGCGCTTCGATCTCGTTGAGAATCACACCACCCTCGGCCATTTCTTCGCGTTTGACGATTTTAAACATTTCAGACCTCCAACCCGTTGAATTCGCAAAACCGATTTCAAGGATCTATTCGAAGCAACGGTATTTTTATCTCAATCATGATCTGGAAACATCACCAGCCAAAGACTTCTATAGTCTCAAAGTTTCCCTGTTAAATCAAGGCTAAAATATTGAGATTATCAACGATAGATGGTATTGATTGTTTGGTGTTTAGTGTTTGGTGTTCAACGATCTCAACGATTCAAGCCCTCATAACACTTGTGCAAGAAAAAATGAAACTATTCGACAGCCACTGTCATCTCGATGACGAATCTTACACCCGGGATCTGGCAACGGTTCTTGCCCGGGCAGAAGCGGCCGGCGTCATCCGGTTGATGACCATCGGCGTCAATCAGGAAACATCCGCCCGGGCGGTCGCGCTGGCCCACGCTCATGAGGCCATTTACGCCTCGGTCGGGGTGCATCCGCATGATGTCGGAAATTGCAATGAATCGATACTCGCGGAATTGGTTGAATCTGCCAAAACCCCGAAGGTTCGTGCCTGGGGCGAGATCGGGCTTGATTTTAACCGCATGTACAGCCCCAGGGAAGATCAGGAAAAATGGTTCCGTAGACAGCTTGAAATTGCAGCGGACCTGGGACTTGCCATGATATTTCACGAACGAGACAGCCTGGGTCGGTTTCTGGAGATTTTGAAAAATTACAGCACCCAGAGGCTCCATGGCGTCGTCCACTGTTTCAGCGGCGACCGGCGTGAACTGGAGCAGTATCTGAAGATGGGGCTTTATATCGGCATTACCGGTATCGTGACCATCAAAGGCCGGGGTGCCGGGCTTCGCAAACTGATTCCCCTGATCCCGTCGGAACGTCTGCTGGTGGAAACCGATGCGCCTTATCTCGTTCCGGCTCCAGAGAAAAATCACCATCGGCGAAACGAGCCCGCCTTCGTCAAATCCGTTATGCTGAAGCTGGCCGAGGTGAGAAAAGAGGATCCGGATAAACTGGCCGAGATCGTCTGGGAAAATACGTGCAGGATATACAGGCTGGAGGATTGAGTTTTCATTACAATGCCTGATCCAAATAAGTTTAGTTTCATGAGACTTTATGCTGGAATCTTCGAAGGCATTGTTGAGGCTGCGACCGTCATGGGTGAAAAGACGTTCGCTGCAGCCCACAATTTATAACCTGCTACTCAAATGGCTCCCATCTTGCCAGCCTGAACCCGCCTATTTGGACATCAGACGGGTCACCGCCTCCTCCAGGCCGTCCAGGGTCAACTCAAACATGGGAAATTTGTCGCGGATGACGCTGATGGTGCGGGTGTAATGCCACATGGCTGCCGGTACGGGATTCAGCCAGACACTGTGCGCAAAGGTTTTGGTCAGAAAATCGAGACATTCGTAGCTGGGACGGCCGCTGCGCGCCTCGATATGGATCGAACCATCGCCGGCCATTAACTCGTAAGGCGCCATACTGGCATCGCCGACGATGATCAAGCGGGTTTGGGGATCGAGACGGGCGAACTCATCGATTCTTCGGGGTTTTTTGTAACGGGCCGGATCCTCCCAGAGGGTGGAATAAATGGTGTTGTGAAAAAAATAGGTTTTAAGATCCTTGAACTGGTTCCTGGAATAGTCAAAAAGGGTCTGAACGACAGGGATGTAGGGATCCATGGACCATCCCCCGTTGTCGATGGCCAGGATGACCTTCAGGCGGTCTTTCAATCGGCGGGCGAAGACAATCTCGATCTCACCGGCATTTTTCATGGTCTGGTAAATGGTATCGTCTATATTCACCTGGTCTTCGGGACCGACCGGAATCAGATTCCGCAGCCGTTTCAGGGCCTCGCCGATCATGGCATGCGTCAGCAGACCACTTTGGGAATAATCTTTATATCTTCTGTCCAGGGCCACCTTTACGGCTGATTTGTTGCGGGACATCCCGCCGACCCGCATTCCTCCCGGATGATACCCCGAATGACCCACCGGCGAATACCCGCCGGTACCGATCCATTTGCCGCCGCCATGATGTTCCTCGTTCTGGTCCTTGAGGCGTTCTTTAAAATATTCGATCAGCTCCTCGGGGGTGAGTTTCTGCAGGGCCGATTCATCCATTCCCAGCAGCTTTGACAGTTCGCGCGGATTCTGAAGCCAGGCTTCCAGCATGGTCCGGGCCAGCTCGTCGAGCTCGATTCCCTCATAATCCGGTAATTCGGCCCCCTGGAAATGATGGGCAAAAACCTGATCATACAGATCGAACCAGCGCTCGCTTTTAATCAGGATCGCCCGGGCGGATGTGTAGAATTCATCGACAGAATGAACCAGTCCCCTGCTCAGCGCCTTTTGAAGCGTCAGGAAGGCCGTCGGACTGACCGGTATGCCCACTTCCTTCAATTTATAGAAAAATTCGACAAACATATCTACCGATTTTGCTTTGAGCTTTGAGCTTTCAGCTTTCAGCTTTTCTATCCAAATCTGCGGCCGTTCAATGCATTGCGGGCATTTTGGTAGTCCTGGCTTTTCTTGTACAGCACCCCAAGGTACGGCAGGTTTCCCTTGGCCAACTGTTTGGGTTTGAAATCAGAATCCGCGCGCAAGGCCCGGATCCAGTTTATCAGCTCCCGGGTGGCCGGCTTTTTTTCGACGGCATCCAGCGTGCGCATGCGGTAAAAGGCCGAGATCGCATTTTCCATGAGTTCCTTGTCGATTTCCGGAAAGTGAACGGCGATTATCCTGCGCATCATGTCCGGATCGGGAAAGACGATGTGGTGGAAATTGCAGCGTCCCAGAAACGGGTCGGACAGGTCTTTCTTGGAATTCGAGGTGATGATGATCACCGGACGGTGCCGTGTCTTGACGGTTTTGTCGATCTCGATGATGTCGAATTCCATCTGGTCCAGGACATCCAGCATGTCATCCTGAAAATCGGTGTCCGCCTTGTCGATTTCATCGATCAAAAGAACAGTCCTGATGTCCGCCGTAAAGGCCTGGCCGATCTTGCCCATTTTGATATAATCTTCGATATTGCTGACGTCGCGGCTGGAATCGCCGAAGCGGCTGTCGTTGAGGCGGGTCAGGGTGTCATATTGGTACAATGCCTCGATCAGCTTCATGCTTGATTTGACGTTAAGCACGATCAGCGGCATGCTCAGATTTTCTGCAATTGCGTGGGCGAGCATGGTTTTACCCGTTCCGGGCTCGCCCTTCAGCAGCAGCGGCATCTCCAGGGCCATCGATATATTGACGATTTCAGCAAGCTCTTCATCCAAAACGTAGCGGGTTGCGCCGGCGAAATGCCTTGCGTCGTGATTTTCCACCATCTGTAATTACCTCACATTTTTATAGTGCAGCAGCGTTCTTGTCAAAATTGTCAAATCTATCTTTTCAGCCTGAAATCCAGATTTAAGCGGAAAGGGTGTCTATTGCACCCCATTGCAGCGGGAGACCCGGTTCGTAAGCGGCCTGCCCCCTCCTCGTTTCGCTCCGTACTACATGCGGTACCGGTTTCTCAACTCCCGCGATATCGTCCGGGTCAACTCGAGTACTTTAATGGCAAGATCGGTGCTTAACGAACCGGTCCCACAGCTGGGAGTGATCAGGGATTGGGCGGCCAGTTTCATTGTCTCGATACCGAGCGCTGCGAGACGTTCGACTTTTTCATCCCACTGGTTTAATATCGATATCGCCGTTTCCTGTTGGAGTTTTACCGGATCCAATGTCGGCACGATTCCCCAGGCGAGCACTTTACCGGAATCGAGAAATTTTTTGATCAAATCGGGATAAAGGATGAACCGATCGAAATAAGCATAGGCATCAAAGCTGACGATATCCACAGAGGAATCGAGGACCAACGACCAATCGGTGTTGGCGCAGATGTGAACCCCGGCCAGCCCGCCTTCCAGGTGAACCGCGTCAAACACTTCTTCGAGGCACTGACGAATATCGCTGTTCGAAATGCTGGTAAACTCCGAGGAGCCCACGCCGGCCAGGGCGGGCTCATCGAAAAATATCATGACCGGTCTATCAAGTGCCGCTAATCGGCGCACCTGCCAGCGGGCTTTCAGGGCCAGCAGCTTAACCACCGCATCTTTGAGCTGAGGATCATAAAAGATCGGCCGTTTATTCCGGTCCGGGATGCCGATGGCCAGCGTGAATGGGCCGACGATTTGACCTTTAAGCGCTACCGGGGGTTCGACCCGGGACTGAAGCCGCTCCATCATCACAAAAAAGCCCCTGGCGGTTTCCTCGGTGAGAGTGAAGCGCGAGGCTTCCAGTTTGCTATTTCCTTCCGTCACCGTCAGGTACGCTTCATAAAAATCCAGCAGCTCGTTATCGAATCCGTCTCGCTCCGTATCAACCCAACCCTTGCCGTTTTCAACGCAAAAGCCCGGAAGCCCGGATGAAAATTGGTGCAGCATTCCCTCATTTTTATGAATCGGAAGCTGGGCCCAAATAGGTATTTCGGGTATATATTCCAGAATCAGATCGCCGGCCCGGTCATGATCACTCAAGGGGAGGCTGCCGATCAGAGTGGCAAGACAATCGGCCTGAAAATTATGACTCATCCTGATAGTACTCCTATCCCGGCGGTATGCCTGCAGACAATCACCATAAATTTAAAACGTTACCACGGAGACGTCCGTTTAGCAAGGTATAGATTGGGGCTTTCCGGCAAGGCCGACTCAAGCTCGGCAGAAATAATCAAATGAAAAACGAAAATCCCGAGCACCAAAATCCAAATTGAAATGATTGACACAAAAATTGCACGGTGTTATATTCACACCATCTGACGGCGCTATTGGATAGCACCTGTCCCAGCCATCGCCTGTTGAATTCGACACCTCGAATTCTTAATCCCGGAGAAGGGCGTCGGGGGTTGTGCCGGCAATTGATCGCACAAAGTGCTTTATCCTATTTTAATCATATACTTAGCGACAAATGACGAACATAATATCATTTGAAAATAAAAAGGGCCTGGCCCAACAGAAACAGGCTGAGCAGATCAAGAGACGCAAAATTCAGGCGGTTCGCAAAGTTTTTCAGTGCACTCAATGCGCGCTGAAATGCGAAAAATGCGGCACGCATATCGATCGCGGCCCAGATGATGAAGTGTTCCGGCGCAAGCTGAATGTTCCCTACAACTTTTGCGAAGGCTGCTCGGAAGAATATGTAGATTTTATCGAAAGGTTGAAGGGGGCCGGAGATCCGGACTGTTACTGGCACAATGAAGCCTGGATTGATGCCTGGAAAGCATGGATCGACTACCAAAGCAACGTTGATCGGTATGTGAAATCTAAGGAATTTATGCAGCTCTTAAAAGAATTAAAACAAACCGGGCCGGTGGAATAGGAGGCAACATGTTTGGAATTGGAATGCCGGAACTCATTATAATACTGGTGATTATCCTCATAATTTTCGGTGCCGGAAAATTACCTGAAATCGGCGCGGGCATGGGCAAAGCCATTCGAAATTTCAAGGGCGCCTCGGATGAAGAGGAAAAGAAAAAGCCTGAGAAAATAGAGGAGGAAAAAAAGCCCTGAAACGTTGAGGTGGGCTCGGCGGATATGGTCTCATCGGCCAGAATCAGACCAGCGCCCGTCGCTAATGATATTTTTGATTATCCGCGCAATTCAGGAGGAAGAAAAAAGCTTATACGGATCGGCTGCCTCCATAACTGGAATAATGGCAGAGGAAAACATACCCATTATTCCAGTCCGGCTTAAAGTCAGACTGCATATCATTTGGAACAAACGCCCATCCTTCTCGTATATCATCCGAGTTTCAACGCCAACTGTAAGTTTATATCGACCTTGCCGCTTCCTGTTCGAGCAGCGCGGCCTTAAAAGCGGCGCGGCTCAGAAGGGGATGTCATCATCTCCGGGGCCCTGATCGGGGACGCCGGGAAAATCAGGCACCGGCGGACTTTGGGAGCGGGAGGTGTCACCGAATTCTCTGGATCCCAGCATCAGCATCTGGCTGGCAACTATTTCGGTTGTGTACCGCTTGACACCACTTTGATCTTCCCAGTCCCGGGTCTGGATACGCCCTTCAATGTAGACCTGTCTTCCCTTGGAAAGATACTCGCCGCAGATTTCGGCCAATTTCCCGAAAGCAACAATTCGGTGCCACTCAGTGCGGGTTTCCTTCTGGCCTTCCTTGTTGGTCCATGTTTCGGAAGTTGCAATATTAAAATTGGCAACCCCCAGACCGCTCGGGGTATAGCGAATTTCCGGATCTTTTCCGAGGTTGCCGATTAGAATCGCCTTGTTCAATCCACTTGCCATTTTTGCCTCCTTGGTTAAGCGCGCTATTTACAAATCAGGATTTCTGATACCGTAAACCACCGGCAATGTCAATTGAAGTCGTAAAAAGACAGATATTCCCGGCGAATGCCGTATAGAGCGATCAAAGGTGATCATTCGCGCATCAATGGACCTGCTTGGAAGGATATACTCGGTGAGGTCATTTCTGTCAGATGAAACGACAGCCTATTCAACCTTGCGGGAAAAACAGCAATACGCGGGTTCCCACATTTTCGTGTTGGCCCTAACCGACTCTGGAATCCAGAAACATCGTCTCGCCATGGGTGAGATCTATCAAACGATCAAGCAGTCCCTGTTTTTTGAGTTCTTCTTTTACCTGCATGGGGGGAAAATGAACCGGCTCGTCACCGAGACGAAAGGTTCCCCAGTGGACGATCATCAGTTTTCCGGCATTCAGCTTTTTGAAGGCCACCACCGTTTCGCGAGGATTCATGTGGCTGGGCGCCATAAACCAGCGGGGCTCATAGGCGCCGACATTGAAGACAGCCAAATCGATATCGAATTCCTGGCCCAGTTGGTCATAACCGTCGAAGTAGGCGGTGTCGCCGGATATATAAATCGTGTATCCGCTGCGGGTTTGAACCAGGTAGGAGCCCCACAAGGAGTGGTTGGGCCCTTTCAGCGGGTTGCGCATGGTCCAATGGTTGCAGGGCAACAAGGTGATTTTCCGATTTTCGTCATCATACGCATCGAACCAATCCAGTTGAGTCCGGTTGCCCATCTCCAAATCCTGAAAGATTTGATGGTAGCCGAGGGGTGTGATGACATGGGTGCTTTTGTCGAAATAGGTCAGGGATGGCTTATCCAGATGATCATAATGCCCGTGGGTAATGAGTACATGCCGCGGCGGTGGGATACGCGCAGGATCAAAGGCCAGCGGTGAAAAATCCTTGATAAACCAAAAGATATCTGAAAATACCGGATCGACCAGGATATACTGATCCTGATCTTTGATCATTACGCAGGCATGTTTGATAAAGGTTATCGAACAGCCCCGGTGGGCCTGAATCGGCTGCCAGTCGATGGACACGGGAATTACCCGTTCTTCGTCAAAAAAATCCTTGAATTGATTTTTGCTGAAAAGTTTCCATTTCATGACGTCCCAGAAGCGGCCCTCGCGGTCCGAACCCAGGGGATTCACAAAACTACCGGAATTATGATGCAATTTGTCTCTCGCCATACGGCGCAGACTGCGCCCGTTTAGCGGTTTATAATGCAGCGAACCATTTCTGTAATCAGCGGATGTCACCGCCAAAGGTGTTTTCGGCATCATGCTCATCATCGCCAGACTTTTTAAGGTGATCAGAAAATTTCGAATGAACCGTCTTCGTGTCATATCTAAAAAATTCCTGAATTAAAACCGAATATGACAAAAACAATAATCATTTTACATTCCGGTGTCACCTTATCATGATGCCTCCTCTGGGGCTAAATTGTAACGACGATGGGTCATGTTCTGAAAGATCCGGTTGGAGATGAGCTGGCTACCAACCATCCCCGGGAGCGCAAGGTGGCAACAAAATTGTCGGCAAAGGAGCCAACATCTTCTCCGCCAAAGAAGACATGCTTTTTACTGATGGCACGCTGGCGACAAGAGCGCATTACTTGATCGGTCAGACAATCAATGCCTTGCGGTGAATTTTTAACCGAAAAAGGCTTGCGTAAAATGTCGCCGTAACCGTTACAAAACATCACAACATGATCCTTTTTGGCATAATCGATTGGCACGCATAGCACTTTGGCATTGTTGGCAGCTTGCTCAAAAAGACTAAGAAGCTCTTGACTTTGATTGTGATAAATGTTTCGCTTTTTCACGGTGAGGCTCCTTTCGTTTCTGCAGCTGCTTCATTGCAGACTGCCAATTAATGAAAAAGAGATTGAGTGCCCCAATATATATCAAGTGGTTCCCATCTTCCTGGATCCAAATAGGTGCACAGGGCAGGATTATCACCATCGATCCGGAGGTGGTGATTCCAATTTATTGATTGGAGCCGGACCGCACGCGCCCGCGATTGAAATCGAATCGAAATCGGACGCGGAGCTGGTATCTTTGAATATCGGGGAAACTTTCCGCCTCGAAATCTGATCCCTGAATTCTAAAAATATATTTAAAGCGGAGGCGATATGTTTGGCTGGTTCGCTGATCCCGAAGCCTGGATCGCCCTGGGCACCCTGACCGCCCTAGAAATCGTTCTGGGAGTTGATAACATCATTTTTATTTCGATTCTTGTCGGCCGTCTTCCCGCCAAACAGAGAAATATAGGCAGACGGATCGGTCTGGGTCTGGCCATGCTCTCCCGTCTGGCCCTGTTATTTTCCATAGCCTGGGTGATGAGTTTGACCGCTCCCTGGTTTAAGGTGTTTTCAGAAGAAATTTCAGGGCGGGATGTCATCCTGATTATGGGCGGTTTGTTTCTACTCGCAAAATCGACACATGAAATTCACGGCAATTTGGAAGGCGACACCGAAGGGGGACATAAGACCACCGCGGCAAGTCTCGGGGCCGTGCTTTTGCAGATCACCATTCTGGATATTGTTTTTTCGCTGGATTCGGTCATAACGGCCGTGGGTCTGGTACAACATATTTCCATTATGGCGGTGGCCATTGTCCTGGCCGTCGGGGTCATGTTGTTGGCGGCAAAGGCCATCGGGGATTTTGTAGATGGCCATCCGACCATCAAGATTCTGGCCTTGTCCTTTCTGATTTTAGTCGGGGTCACCTTAATGGTCGAGGGATTCGATGTGCATGTCCCCAAGGGCTATATCTATTTTGCGATGGCTTTTTCAGTCGCGGTGGAAATGCTGAATATCCGGATGCGCAAAAAGCAGACCCAACCGGTTAAGTTGCGCAAGCCGGTTGCAGACTGAATTTCCTGCTCTTTTGCGGAAGGGAAGGCCGGCCCAAAAAGCTGTTGACTCGCGGGTTTTCTATGCTAAAGTCGACGATATGCTTAAACCTTACCATTCCATCTATAGCCACGGTTTCGTTCGGGCGACGGTCGCGGTCCCCTTCGTGAAGGTGGCAGACCCCGAATACAATGTCGAACGTATCTTGCGACTGGCCCACCATGCCTCGGAAGCCCGGGCGGCCCTTGTCCTTTTCCCGGAACTGGGTATTTCCGCCTACGCCAACGAAGATCTTTTTCATCAGGATGCCCTGCTCGATGCCACCCGGTCGGCCCTGGCCGCCGTGGTGGAAGCCAGCCGCAATCTTACGCCCGTGCTGATCGCGGGAGCACCGCTTCGATTCGAGGAAAAGCTGTTCAATTGTGCCGTGGTGATTTATCGAGGCAGCGTGTTGGGGATCGTGCCCAAGACATACCTGCCCAATTACAGGGAGTTTTACGAAAAGCGCCAGTTCAGCTCGGCTCGGGACGCCATTCGGCGGGAGGTGGGTTTCCTTGAAGGGACGGTCCCCTTCGGAAACGATCTCATTTTTGAAGCCCGCAATGTTCCGGGGTTCGCCATTCACGTTGAAATATGTGAAGACATCTGGACGCCGATTCCCCCCAGCACATACGGCGCTCTGGCGGGTGCGACCATCCTGGCCAACCTGTCGGCCAGCAATTTTACCGTGGGCAAGACCGACTATCGCCGCCTCCTCTGTGCGGCGCAATCGGGCAAATGCATTTCTGCCTACCTTTACTCCGCGGCCGGGCCCGGCGAATCAACCACCGATCTGGCGTGGGACGGCTATGCCGTCGTATACGAAAACAACGATCTTCTGGCCGAATCCCAAGGCTTTGCAGCCGAAGAACAGCTTCTGGTTGCGGACATCGATCTCGATCGTCTGGTCCAGGATCGGATGCGGCTCACCAGCTTCCATGACTCCGTTCGGGACTATCGCCGGCAGTGCGCCGATATGCGCCGGGTTCCCTTTGATTTTCAAATACCCGCAGGCGAAATCGAACTGATCCGCGATGTCGCCCGCTTTCCCTATGTGCCCCTGAACCCCGCCGGGCTCGATCAACGCTGCTACGAGGTTTACAACATACAGGTTCACAGTCTCAAAAAGCGCTTAACCGCTGCCGGCCTGGATAACGTCGTCATCGGAATTTCCGGCGGACTCGATTCTACCCAGGCCTTGATCGTCGCCGCGAAAACCATGGATCTGATGGGTGTCCCTCGTTCGAATATCCTGGCCTATACCATGCCGGCATTCGCCACCAGCACGATCACCAAGACAAATGCCCTTAAACTCATGAAGGCGCTGGGAGTCACGGCCAACGAAATCGATATCCGGCCCTCCTGCATGCAGATGTTTCGCGATATCGGGCATCCCTATGCGGACGGCAAACCGGTATATGACGTGACATTCGAAAATGTACAGGCGGGTGAACGAACTTCCCACCTGTTTCGCCTGGCGAACCTGCACAAAGCGATCGTCCTGGGCACCGGCGATCTCAGCGAGCTCGCGCTGGGCTGGATGACTTATGGTGTCGGCGATCAGATGTCGCATTACAATGTCAACGCTTCCGTGCCCAAAACGCTCATTCAGCATCTGATTCGCTGGGTTGCCAAAGCGCGACTGTTCGACGAGCATGCCAACAAAATACTTCAGTCCATCCTCGACACCGAAATATCACCGGAACTGATACCGGGTGAGAACGGCAGCGTCGACAAGCCTTCCCAGAAAACCGAGTCCATGATCGGTCCCTACGAATTGCAGGATTTCAATCTGTATTACATTTCCCGTTTCGGATTCAGGCCGAGCAAGGTCTCCTATCTGGCCTATCATGCCTGGAGAGACAAAACCCAGGGACTCTGGCCGGAATTTCTCCCCGCGGAAAAAAGAAATGAATATGATCTTCCCACCATTAAACACTGGCTGGGGGTTTTTCTGTACCGATTCTTCAAGATAAGCCAATTCAAACGCTCGGCCATGCCGAATGCTCCCAAGGTCGGATCAGGGGGATCCTTATCCCCCCGCAGCGACTGGCGGGCTCCCAGCGATTCGGAAGCTACGGCCTGGCTGGACGAATTGCGCCGCAACGTGCCCGATTAGGGTCCACTGCAAGGCAACTTCGCATTTTGGTCACCTTGCCGTCATCTTTGCGTTAACTTGCCGGTTATATGCTGAGGTACCACAGGCTAAATCGTGGTGAAAAAAATCGACTGCAAAAGGAGACCGTTAAAATGAAAAATGACGAGAAAAAGATCAATACACGGCGATTCAGGCCGCCGACATCGTGGCCTTTGAAAAGCTGCAAAACGAGCAGGGAGTGGAGGTCATCCGACTGTCGGAGGAGGATATCGCCAAGTTCCGTCGGTTTGCTCCCCAGATGTGGGTCAAATGGGCCAAGAAATCCCCGCTGGCCATGAAGGCCTTCAAGTCTCAGCTGGATTACATGAAATCGGTTAAGATGGGGTATATTACCGACGCGGATATGGCCGATACGGAAGGCAAAAAGCTGGAATTCTGAGCGTTATCCGGAGAAGAAATCTGAGGATTTCTTCTCCGGATCAAATTTTAAATTTGTTTCCGCAATAAAAAGCTATTCGACAAATTTGGCAATCGATAGAATGTCATAGGGTAATTCGACCCCCAGATTTTCGGCTGTTTTGGCGTTGATCAGAATGGTCTGCTGTTGGAGCGGCAGGATGGAAGAAGGCACCTGGGAGGGTGACTTTCCCTTTAAAATTTCATCGGCCTTGCCCGCTAGCTCCTTTCCCACCATTTCGTAGCTGGATACAATACCGATCATCGCTCCGGATTTGACAAGTTTTTCAAGCGCACCGTAGGTGGGGATTTTGTCGGCCGTCAGAGGAGAAATGATATCATCGGCATGGGTCTGAACGAAGCTGTCGGAGGGCAAATATACGATGTCCGGTTTGGCGGCCTTGATTTTAGACACTGCACCGGTGATATCCTCCAGCACCGATGCCTCTGCAAATACCAGCTCTCCGTCCGTTTGTCCGATAATATCCGTCAGTTCTTTTTTAGCGATCTTGGCGTTTTTTTCCTGCGGATTGTAGATCAATCCGATTTTTTTGTATGAACCAAGGTCGTTGAGGAATCGGACCTGGTCCTTATAGGGGATGGCATGGCTGACACCTGTGATGTTGCTTCCGGATGACTCCCAGCTGGCAATAAGCCCCGATTTGACGGGCGTGGTTACGATACCGAACAAAATCGGTGTTTTTTTCACCTTTGCGGCCGTCATCAAGCTGGCTGTGGTTCCAAAGGTGTAGACAAATTCATACTGGGTTTCATCGAGTGATTTCAGAAAATTTTCGAGTTTGCTCTTGTCGAGCGCAGCATCGAATTCACTGGCCTGCAGCGTATAACCCAGAGCGGCCAGCCCTTTCTTGAGACCTCGGGCGCAATCTGTTTCACCGCGCCAGTAGATAAAAAGACCTTTCACCGATTTAGCGTAAGCGGGTGTAATCGGCCCCGCTATTAAAATAAGTAAGAAAAAGGTTAAAAGATAAACAGTGGCTCTTTTCATAAAAATGCTCCTTCTTGCCTTGATTTAAGTTGTCAGTTGAACGCCGGGAAGCGCAAATTCCCCCAATTTTATCGGCGCTGTCTTCGGGCTTATGATACGCAGTGACAGTGCACGCTTTTAAAGAGGGGGAAAAAGTTATTATCGTCCAGCTACCGACTAACTTTAGAAAAATTGAACTTCGGCAGGCAGCGTCAAACAGCAAATTAAAATAAATATACATGTTTAATGACCTCAATCTACATACTTCACCGTATTTACTTTTGGGATTGAATCAAATAATTATTGATGTCACCCATGCCTGCGGGTGATCCACAGCGTGGTATCCCCGCTTGGTCACCTGAAGCATGAAATCGGAAATACAGGTCTTATTTATGTAAAAGGGAGGCTTTCAATGTTTTGTTATCAATGTGAACAGACAGCCAAGGGAACCGCCTGCACCGTTCAGGGGGTTTGCGGTAAAAGCCCGGAAGTCGCCGCGTTGCAGGATATGCTCATCTACGTCCTCATGGGACTGTCCCAGGTTGCGGTCGAAGGCCGAAAGGCCGGAGTTTCGGACAGGGAAACCAATGTGTTTACCTGTAAAGCCATGTTTTCGACATTGACCAACGTGGATTTCGATCCCGAGCGATTCAGAGATTGGATCCACGAGGCGGCCGATAAGCGCGATCGGCTCGTGGAAAAAATTAAGGCTGCGGGCGGCAATATTCAGCTCAAAGAAGGACCGGCCACCATTACGCCCCAGGCGACGGTGGATGAGCTGGTGGTCCAGGGTGAAAAAGTCGGCCTTCATTCCTATCCCGGCGACAATCCCGATATTTTGTCCCTAAAGCATACGGTTTTATTCGGCATAAAGGGTGTCTGCGCTTATGCGGACCACGCCCAGATCCTGGGGCAGGAGGATGAAGGGCTGTATGCCTACATTCATGAGGCTTTGGCGGCGATTCAGCGAGCGGATATGAATCTGGATGACTGGGTTGGGCTGACGCTGCGATGTGGAGAAGCGGCCCTGAAATCGATGGAAATTCTGGATGCAGGAAACACCGGCGTGTATGGCGATCCGGTCCCAACCAAAGTTCCGTTGGGCCACAAAAAGGGGAAGGCCATCCTGGTATCCGGCCATGATTTGCAGGACCTGGAGGAAATTTTGAAACAAACCGAGGGCAAAGGCATTTACATTTATACCCACGGCGAGATGCTGCCCACCCATGGCTACCCGAAGTTGAAAGCCTATGATCATTTCTACGGCCACTACGGGTCCGCCTGGCAAAATCAGATCAAACAGTTTCCGGATTTTCCAGGTGCCATCCTGATGACCACCAATTGTCTGCAAAGGCCTCAGAAAAGCTATGCAGACAACCTCTTCACCTGCGGCCTGGTCGGCTGGCCGGGAATACCCCATATCCCCGATCAGAATTTTCAGCCGGTGATCGACCGGGCCCTGGAACTGCCCGGTTTTCAGGAAGATAAAAATGGTCGTGAAGTGATGACGGGCTTTGCGCGCAATGCCGTTCTGGGGGTTGCCGATAAAGTCATCGATGCCGTCAAAAATAAGGATATCAGACACTTCTTTCTGGTGGCCGGATGCGATGGTGCCAAACCGGGGCGCAACTATTACACGGAATTTGTTGAAAAGGTGCCGCCGGATTGCATCGTTTTGACGCTTGCCTGCGGAAAATTTCGCTTTTTCGATAAGGAGCTGGGGGACATCGGAGGTATTCCCCGTCTATTGGACGTGGGACAGTGCAACGATTCCTACTCGGCGGTCCAGATTGCCGTGGCGCTTTCTAAGGCGTTCAATGTGGGCGTCAACGATCTGCCGCTTTCCCTGGTCCTGTCCTGGTATGAACAAAAAGCGGTCTGCATTCTGCTGGCCCTGCTTCATCTGGGCATCAAGGACATCCGGTTGGGGCCGACGCTGCCGGCATTTTTAACCCCGAACGTGTTGGATACCCTCGTGAAAAATTTCGATATTAAACCGATTTCCTCCCCCGATGCGGATTTGAAAGCCATTCTGGGCTAAGGCAAAACCTACATTTCAAATCGCAGCGGAAAAAAAGCGCAGGCTACTACCAGCCTGCGCTTTTCTTTTTTTGAAAATCTGGTATATCCAAAGGACACCGGAAGCGATCCCACATTATTGGCCACTTGGGAAATGGGAGGAAAACCCTCGCCTCCAGGCGAAGACTTTAGTTTGACAAGCGAGGGTTCAAGGAACCCAGGAGCCAAGGGTTCAAGGAAAGCTGCTAATGGTCTTTTCACTTGAACCCTGGAACCCTTGAAATCTTGAACCCCAGGCCCTCGGCTTTTATTGACTTTCTGGCCGCTTCTAGTTCTCAGCTAGTGCCCATCCATCAAAGGGTCTCTTCAATGATGGGCACCTGAAGGTGTTTCCAATCCAGAAATGCGAATTTTTGTCCAAGTTCAAGGAAATCAAGCCCTTGCGCGGAGGCGTAGTTTACTGCGCCGCACAAGCAAGGGCGCAGATTGACGCAGAAATTGGGCAAAAAGGCCATTTGTGGATGGAAACCAGCTAACTTTGTCGAGCCAGAATAGCGCAGCGGCGTTGGGTTAAGCCGTCTTACAGAAAATATTTCATAATACTCCGGAGGATACATGCAAGCAGATAAAGTTTGGGATATCTTTGTTCGAATTTTTCACTGGTCATTGGTGACCGCAATCGTTGTGCAGCTCATCACCGCCGAAGCAGCGACGGGCGTACATGTAAATGTCGGATATTTTATCATTACCCTCCTTTTCGCACGAATTATTTGGGGTCTTGTAGGATCCAGACACGCTCGCTTTACCGATTTCATGTATTCGCCTCAAAAAATTATGGCTTATCTGAAAAATCTGATCTCCGGCAGCCCGAAACACTATATCGGGCACAATCCGGCCGGCGGAGCGATGGTCATCGCCTTGTTGCTTTGTCTTTTGCTGACGACGACGGCCGGGTTGAAAACCCTGGGGGCTGAGGGCAAGGGTCCCTTGGCGCAACTTCCGCAAAGCCTGGTCCTGAAAGCCTACGCCGATGGCGGCCAGGAAAAGGCGGACCATGCTGTCGCCAAAAAAGAGGAGCATTTTTGGAAAGAAATTCATGAATTCCTTGCCGGAATCCTGATCTTCCTGGTAGCTTTACATATATGCGGGGTTATCGTGTCGAGCTGGCGGCACCGGGAAAACCTGATTTTGGCGATGATCACCGGGAAAAAAGAAAGGAGCTTGCCATGATAGCCAATCAGCGTCAGCTATTCGATCTGCCCGATGATGTCGCCTATCTGAATATCGCCTATACGGCCCCGCTGCTCCGGGCAGCGGCCGAAGCCGGCCGGGATGCCATTCAAGCCAAACAGAATCCCTGGATGATCACAGCGGCTGATTTTTTCCGTTCGGTCGAGACGGTGCGCGCTTTGTTTGCATCGCTTGCGGATTGTGCGACCGACTGTGTCGCCGTCATCCCGGCGGTATCTTACGGCATTGCACTGGCCGCCCGCAATCTGCCGGTGGAAAAAGGCCAGTCCATCGTGGTGCTCCATGACCAGTTTCCTTCCAATGTGTACAGTTGGCGGGACGTGGCTGCCCAAAAAAATGCCGTCATAAAAACGGTTCCCCGTCCCGCAGACCATGATTGGACCAGCGCTCTGATCGAAACCATTGAAGACCACACCGCCGTGGTCGCGGTTCCGAATTGCCACTGGACCGATGGCACCCTGGTCGACCTTGAAAAAATCGGCGCACATTGCCGCTCCAAGGGAGCGGCCCTGGTGGTGGACGGCATCCAATCGCTGGGCGCCCTGCCGGTTTCCATGGAACGGATTCAACCGGATTTTCTCATCGCCGCTGCGCACAAATGGCTGCTGGGGCCGTACAGTTATGGATTTTGCTATATTCATCCCCGCTGGCATAACGGCAGCGCGCTTGAAGAAAACTGGATGAATCGGGCGGATTCGGAGGATTTTTCGCGCCTGGTGGATTACCGGGATGCGTATCAGCCGGGCGCCAGACGTTTCGATATGGGCGAGAGCAGCAATTTTATCCTTTCACCGATTGCGGCGGCCGCCTTGAAGCAGATCCTGGACTGGGGGGTGGATAACATCGCGGCAACCCTGCGGGTCAAGACGGATCTCATCGCCGAAGGGGCCGAATCAATGGGTCTTGTCGTCGCCCCCCAAAAGGTCCGATCACCCCATCTGATCGGTATTTCCAAACCCGGCGGGTTTCCCGGGGACTTGCCGAACCGGCTGGCGCAGGACAAAATATTCGTCAGTGTTCGAGGGGAATCCATTCGGATTGCACCCCATTTGTACACCACCGACGAGGAAATCGAACGCCTTTTTGCAGCCTTGGGAAAAGTGGTATAGCAATGTTTCGCAACAGCCTTCCGGGTGAATAGATGCGCTCTCGAGGCTGGCGGCAGTCAGAATCACAAATTCCAAATACCAAATCTCAAACAAATCACAATCACAAAAATTCAAAATTCCAAACGGAACTTTATCGGTTGTGGTCGTTGCTTCGGATAAAATAAGCGACCTCTTAATCGCAAATGCCGGGAAGCTATAATACACGAAAAAATAAACCCGCTGAATTTTCTCGGTTGAGCCGGTTCCGGTCACTGATTATTGTGATTTGAGATTTATTTGTTATTGGTTGCTTGGAATTTGAAATTTATTCTTTAACGGCTTCACCTTGATTTTGTTTTCGGTCCCCTGAGATTTGAGCGGATACTCCGCCTTGGTTTTGTGAAATTTCACCCGAGCGGGTGATGCTGGCTAAGAACCGGCCAATCTGATCGATTGAGAATCTGAGTCATTCACCATCGTTATCCGGCGGAATGATTTCGATCCGGTCCGCATTGCGGTAGCCCCGCGGCAGCTTTTTGCCGCGCCGTCCGCGTTCTCCGCTGAAATCGGATAAGTTCCCGGGAGTAAAGCGGACGGATTGTTTGCCGGCATGTATTTTTATGGTGGCGCCGGTGGGTACGATCTCCAGCAGCTTTAAAAATTCTTCACGCTTTTTCAACTTTGCCGGTGGTATTTGGATGATTTTGTTGCCTTTGCCCCTGGGAAGCTCCGGAAGGGCCTTAACGGGGATAACCAGCATGTAACCCTCTGTGGTAACGGCAACCACCTGGCCGGCTTCATAATTACCGACGTATACGGGCGGCAACGGTTCGCAGCCGCGGGGAACCGTGAGCATGGCTTTTCCCTTGGTGTTTTTGGTCACCATATTCGCAATGTCCGTCACAAATCCATAGCCGGCATCACTGGCAAGCAGTACTTTCCAGCCGGGTTTTCCCATGACGACCGCCAGAAATCTGGCCCCTTTTGAAAGCGTCAGCTTGCCGGTCAGCGGCTCTCCCTGTCCCCGTGCCGACGCCAGCGTATGGGCCGGCAGCGAATAGGATCTTCCGCGGGTATCCAAAAAAACCGCCGGATGGTTGGATTTGCCGCGGGCGGCGCCTAAAAATTCATCCCCGGCCTTGTAGTTCAGGTTCAGGGGGTTCACATCGTGCCCCCTGGCCGCACGTACCCATCCACCTGCGGAAAGCACGACGGTAACCGGTTCGGCGGCCGTCAGTTCGACCTCCTTGATCGCCTGCGCTTCGCGGCGTTCGACGATCAACGTCTTGCGCGCGTCCCCATATCTCTTGGCATCTTCACTCAGCTCGGATTTTATCAGCGTTTTCAGGCGCTTATTTGAGGCCAGTGTTTTTTCAATCCAATCGCCATCTTTTTGAAGCTCCTGCTGCTCCTTTTTAATTTTAATCTCTTCGAGTTTTGCCAATTGGCGCAGTCGGATTTGCAAAATCGCTTCGGCCTGGATGTCGGTCAAGGCGAATGCTTGCATTAAAGCCGGTTTGGGCTCGTCATGGGTTCGGATGATCCGGATAATCTCATCGAGGTTGAGGTAGGCGATTAACAGCCCCTCCAGGATATGCAGTCGTTCTCGGATCTTGTTCAGGCGGAATTCCAGCCGGCGGATCACCGTCTGTTGGCGAAATTCCAGCCATTGCCGCAGGATCTCCACCAGTCCCAGGGTCTGAGGCCTGCGATTCAATCCGATGACGGTCATGTTTACTTTATGGCTTTTTTCAAGATCGGTGGTCGCAAACAGATGGCTGAGGAGCGCGTCTTTGTCCACCCGGTTGGACCGCGGTACGATCATGATGCGCGTGGGCTCCTCCTGGTCGGACAGGTCGCGGATATCGGATATCATGTTGAATTTTTTTTCCCTCATCTGCAAGGCCACCTGCTCGATCACCCGGGCCGGTGAAACCTGATAGGGAAGCGAAGTGATGATGATATCGCCGTTTTCGTATTCATAGGTGGCCCTCATTCGGATCATGCCCTGGCCGGTCCGGTAGGCATTCAAGATTTCTTCCCGGGATGTAATGATTTCCGCGCCGGTTGGAAAATCGGGGCCCTGGATGATTTGACAGACATCTTCAACGGTGGCGCGGGGATTGTCGATCAGGTGGATGCAGGCTTCCACGACTTCATTGAGATTGTGAGGCGGAATGTCGGTGGCCATCCCGACGGCAATCCCGGTGGCCCCGTTCAGGGCCACATTCGGCAGCCGGGCGGGAAGCGTGCGCGGTTCGTCGAGTGTACCGTCGAAGTTGGGAACCCAATCGACCGTGCCCATCGAAAGCTCAGCCAGAAAAACATCGGCATAGGCTGCCAGGCGGGCCTCGGTATAGCGCATGGCGGCAAATTCCTTGGGGGCGGCATTCGAGCCCCAATTGCCCTGGCCGTCGATAAGGGGGTAGCGGTAAGAAAAGTCTTGGGCCATCAATACCATGGCTTCATAGCAGGCCGTATCGCCATGCGGGTGATATTTTCCCAGAACATCGCCCACGGTGCGTGCCGATTTTTTATGTTTGGCTGCTGCGCGGAGACCGAGCTCGCTCATGGCATACACGATGCGGCGCTGCACAGGTTTAAATCCGTCCCCGATAAAAGGCAGAGCACGGTCCATGATAACGTACATGGCGTAGTTCAGGTATGACGGCCTGACGAAAGCTTCGAGCGAGAGCTGTTCGATGCCTTCCTCGGCGATTGCTTCGTTTTGAGACATTGTTGATTGACTCCGGAAAGATGGCGTTTAAAAGTTAAGGGTTCAAGGATTCAAGGGGTCGAAGGTTCAAGTGAAGGAAATGGACTTCTTATTTAACCGCTGGTTCACCCGAATCTTAGAAAGGTTCTTGGATTCAAGGGGTCGAGGGGAGGAATTTGACTCCTCACTTGACCCCTCGACCCCTTGAATCCTTGTGGATCTAAAGTATTTCCTGATCGGCCAGATCGCCTTCCTCTTCGAGCCACTGCTTCCGGTCCGGCGATCTTTTTTTGGCCAGCAGCATGTCCATGGTTTCGAAAACGCGTTGCTCATCATCGAGCATGAGCTGGACCAATCGTCGGGAGTCGGGAAGTATGGTGGTTTCACGCAGTTGGCTTGGATTCATTTCGCCCAGTCCCTTGAACCGCTGGACATTGGGTTTGGTTTTCTTCGGACCTTCCAGGCGTCTCAGGATGTCATCCTTTTCGACTTCATCCAGGGCGTAGAAAACCTGTTTTCCCTGATCGATTCGGTAAAGTGGCGGCATGGCGACAAATATGTTGCCGGCTGCCACCAGGGGCTTGAAATGCTGCAAAAACAACGCGCAAAGCAACGATGCAATGTGCAGTCCGTCCGAGTCGGCATCGGCCAGAATGATGATCTTCCGATAGCGAAGGCCGGTAAGATCCGCACTGCCCGGATCGACGCCGGCCGCCACCGCGATATCATGAATGGTGCTGGATTTTAAAATGCTGGTGGTTTCAACCTCCCAGGTGTTCAGGATTTTTCCGCGCAATGGAAGCACTGCCTGAGTGTGCTTGTCGCGCGCCTGCTTGGCGGATCCGCCGGCGGAGTCGCCTTCGACCAGAAAAAGTTCGCTTTCGTGGGGATCCTGGGAAAGACAATCCGCCAATTTTCCGGGAAGGGTGGGTCCGCTCCCCACCTTTTTACGTTCGACCTTTTTGGCGGCCTTGAGTCGCTTGCGGGCATTTTCAATGGCCATCTCCGCCAGTTTTTCACCCGTCTCCGTGTGCTGGTTGAGCCACAGCGCGAATGCATCCCGGACCACATTGGCGGCAAACGATGCAAACTGGCGTGAACCGAGGCGTTCTTTGGTCTGCCCCGAAAATTGGGGGTCGTTCATTTTGGCCGACAGCACGTAGCTGCACTTATCCCAGATATCATCGGGTGCCAGCTTGATGCCGCGCGGGATCAAATTGCGAAACTCACAAAATTCCTTCACGGCCGCCGAAAGGCCGCTGCGAAACCCATTGACGTGGGTTCCGCCCTGGGCCGTCGGGATCAGGTTGACATAGCTTTCAGCGGCCACCTGGCCCTGCTGCTGCGGCAGCCAGATAACCGCCCAGCTGAGCACTTCTTCTTTGCCTTCCCGATGGCCGATGAAGGGATCTTCGGGAATTCGGTCATATTCCGATACGTTTTCAAGCAGATAATCCCGGAGACCGTCTTCAAAATACCAGGAATCGGTTTCACCGCTGTGCTCATTGGTAAATGTGACGGTCAGGCGGGGGCAAAGAACAGCCTTGGCACGCAAAACGTGTTTCAATCGACGCACGGAAAATTTGACCGTATCGAAATAGGTTTCATCGGGCCAGAATCTGACCATGGAACCGGTGTTGCGTTTTCCCACGGAGCCGATGATTTCCAGATCGGTGATTTTTTTGCCCTTCTCGAAGGAGATGGCGTATTTGTCGCCGTCCCGTTTGATTTCCACCTCGACCCGATTCGACAGGGCATTTACCACCGATACGCCGACACCGTGCAGGCCGCCTGAAAACTGATAGTTTTTAATACCGAATTTCGCTCCGGCGTGGAGCTTGGTCATAATGACCTCCACACCGGTCACCTTTTCGCCGGGATGCATGTCCGTCGGCATGCCGCGGCCGTCATCGCCGACTTCCAGGGATCCATCCGAGTGGTATATGACATCGATTCGCTTGGCGTAGCCGGCGATGGCCTCGTCGACGGCATTGTCGATGACTTCCTGGGCCAGATGATTCGGCCGGGAAGTATCGGTATACATCCCGGGTCGGCGCCGGACCGGATCCAGGCCCTTCAACACTTCCAGCGAGGACGCATCGTAGCTGCTGGCGCGGCTGTCTTTAAACAGGTTGTCGTTTTTAATGGTAAACCTCCCCAATTTCATACGGTCGGAAAATCTCCGCCAAATCCCGCCACACAAAACAATGCGGCTGCAATGTCCGGGGGAGACGTTCTGACGATGATATGCTGTGCGTCGGATTGAAAACAGACTGTGGATACCATAAAAAATCGGGCTGGATTCGATCCGATCCCGATTTTACCGCGTTCGGCGCGGCCATCCCCTATTTATCTGTTATAGCTCGAATTTCTTTTAGTATCAACTAAATATTACCGTCGGTTCGACCGACTGATTTTCGCAAGAATAACCAGTTCCTTCTTGTATGTCAACGATTACATAACTACCAAATATTGTGTAGACAGCATCCGGTTCATCCATTTTATCATCGGGCATGGCGAGCATTCGGAAATAAGCATGCGCGGCTTGTCAAATCGTATCCATTGAATTACAATCCCCCCTTGAAATAAAAATGGAGGACATCTGATGCCATCCCAAAAAAAACAATCGGACATGGAAAGACAGAATCGGCTCGTTGCCGAGGCCAGACGCGAACGTGAGCGACGGGAAAAGACCTACCGCGAGCAGGCGCTCAAGCTGTTTCCCTGGGTTTGCGGCCGCTGCGGACGCGAATTCAGTGGAAAAAAACTTCGCGAACTCACCGTTCACCACAAGGATCACAACCACGACTACAACCCTTCCGATGGCAGCAACTGGGAGTTGCTGTGTCTTTACTGTCATGAAAATGAGCACCAGCGGCATGAGGATTCCGCCGGGTACAGTGAGGTAACCCCGGGTGAAGAATCCCGGCAGCCTTCCGGGTTCCAACCGTTTGCGGGTCTGGAAGCCCTGCTGAAGAATAAAAAGGAATAAACATCGGATATGCAGACGGGATGATTCCGGTACTGTGGCAGTACCCGAAAAAACCGGTCCCCAATGGCAGCCGCGCCGGTTAAATCCCATGGCAACCAATCAAACCATTCACTGAATCCATGGGGCAATAATCGCCGGCCTCCCTATGATCGCTTGAGATAATCCAGAACCATCCGCTTGAATTCCCGGATTTCATCCGCGAGGATTTTCTGGTCTGTTTGGTAAACGATGTCGGCTGCGGAGAAGTATTTCGCTTTGGAAGTTTGCCACATCAGCCGGATATCCTCTTCGAGGGTCGTGCCGACATTTACCCGCGGCCGGTCCGCCGGTTTTACGCGCCGGATGAGTTCCTCGGTGGATGCCGTCAGCAAAATGATCAGTCCGGTGCCCCTTAACACATCCAGGTTCCACTCGTAGCGAACGGTTCCGCCCCCCAGACAAATGATCGCCTTTTTCACCCGGGTGAAACCCTTGCAGATGGAATACTCCAGTTCCCGAAATGCCACCCATCCTTTCTGTTCAACCAGTTTATGGAAGGAGTGGCCCAGAATCCGGTTCATCTCCTCATCCAGATCGTAAAAATCGAGCTGAAGGGTTTCTGCCAGGCGCTTGCCGATGGTGGTTTTGCCGGAGCCGATCATGCCGCAAAAATAGATATTCACGATGTGTTGACCTATTATTGTCCCATTTGGGGATGAGAGAAAAACCCTCGCCTTCAGGCAAAGAAATTGACTAACAGTTGATGATGCACAAGGATTCAAGGGGTCGAGGGTCCAAGGATTCAAGCAAAGGCTTGACCTGTCTTATCAGTTGACCCCTGGAATCCTTCAACCCTTGAACCCCACGCCGTTGGCTTTAGCCGAAGACAGTTGACTCCCTTTTTGCGGCATCTGCCGCAATTTATCCAAATCCTGATACAATCCGCTGTTTGCCAGGATGTGGGCCTCAAAGAGGCGGTGCAACTGCTCGTAAATCCGGACATGCCTCTGATTGGGGAAAAAGCGTTTATCCACCTTCAACCATTCCCTGGTGTTTTCTTTCAGGGAGCGGGTGGGATCCAACCCGGTTTTGCAGAAAAGTGCCGCACCCAGGCAGGTGGCTTCGGTCACCGCGAGCTTTCTGACCTCCAAATCCAGGGCATCCGCTCGAATCCGGTTCCAGACATCCCGATTCGCACCGCCGCCCACCACGTTCAAGGCCCGGGGGACCGACCCATTTTGAACCAGGATACGCAGCAGGCTTTTGATTCGCAGGGCACATCCTTCCAGGACCGCCCGCAGGATATGCTCACTTTGGTGATTCGGCGTCAAGCCGGTTACCGAACCGCTGACATGCTCCTGCCAGAACGGTGCCCGCTCTCCGGTCAAACCCGGCATAACCAGCAGACCGTTCGATCCGGGCGGCAGGATGGCCATTTTTTCCTGGCGCTGGTCTGCAGAAGCCTGCAGCAACCGCTCGAAATATTGCAGGGTGCCGCCCGACAACCCCAGGGGCCCGCCGATAAGAAAAACACCCGGCAGCAGGCCGGAGTTTACGCAAAGGGCATCACTGACGTCCGGGGGTGCCGCTGCACAGGCCGTCATCAGCACGTCGGTCGTACCGGAAACCAGGACTGCCGTGCCTTCTTCCAGCACACCGCCGCCGTACATGGCCGTGGTTCCATCCGAACTCCCGACCACCACCGGCGTGCCATGAATCAATCCCGTTTCCCGGGCTGCCCCGGCCGTAATCGTGCCGGCAATGGCGGTGGCCGGAGCAGGGTCCGGGAAAATATTTTCGCGGATGCCGAGGGCTTCCAGAAGATCGGCTTCGATTTTTTTCTGATATATGTTGTAGAGCCCGGAGTAGTCCAGATGCGCGACATCGGTCAGGATATTGCCGCTGAGGCGCCCGACGATATCATCTTTGAGACCGATAATGCAGGAAATTTTTTCGACCACCGCCGGCCTGTGTTTGGCCAGCCACCGGATCTTGGGAGCCAGAAGCATGGGGCTGGGTTTGCGGCCGGTGACGGCAAGAAATTTTTCTTCCGGGAAAAGGTCCTGAATCTCTCTGGTTTCAAGGGCCGCCCGGTTATCCTCATAGCTGATGGCCGGCATCAATGGCCGGCCCGCCTTGTCCAGAAACACATAGGCCAGCAGCGCACTGACGCCAACGGCGTCAAATGCGATTCCGGGATGTTTCTCGACTTCCGAGACGATCACCTTCCGAACCACGGGCCAGAGCCGATCGACATCGATTTCAGCAAAACCCGGCCGGGACCGTTCGATATTGAAAGGACGCCGGCTCTGGGATTGAATTTCTCCCTCCCGAGTGACAACCGCGGCCCGGCAGCCAGAAGTACCGACGTCTATAACCAGGTAGCTCATAGTCGCTTTACCAAACGATAGAGACGGAATGTGTTCGTTTTTCAGGTGTCAGGTTTCAGCATGGCCGCCGGCTAACGTGCAGACAGTCTGATCAATGGATAGAAACATTAATCTGCCATTTAAATTAAAGGAACTGGATCTATTTAATCTCCCTGGACTCCGGCTAAAACCCTGCCGGAGTGACGATGGAGGGTTTTGCGCCTTTGAGCCTTGAACCTCGAACCCTGAACCCGGAACCGATCAGTTAGGTGTCCATTGCGGTTCCGTCACCGCCGTCAGGCCCCGACCGTCTATTTGCCGGCCTCTCTGGCGGCCTCCACGATGGCCAACATCGAAGGGGGATAGCCCCAGGCATCGCTGCTGCAGCCGTTGGCCAGGAAAAACCGGGTGTCGCCCCCCATCGCGATGGCCTCCCGGACATGATTTTTCAAGAATTCCCGGGTGGTCCGGGCCACGATTTTCTGATTGATTCCGCCCATGACGCAGCCCGAAATGCGCTCTTTAACCCATTGCAGCGAAGGGCCGGTGGGGCTCCGGTCCCACCAACTGAATACATCTACGGGAAAGTCGAGCACATCGTCAAAATATAAATTCTCCCCATGGATGTGGGCCGTATTCATCCGGCCGAGGTCCGAGATCGCTTCAAAGACCTTCATGGCCGGTGGTTTGACAAATCTGAGAAAATTTTCCCGGCTGATCAGTTCGGAAGCCGCCGGCACCGACATGAAGATTCCGGCCGCTCCGATCGCCAGCGCTTTGCGGCAGTAGGCAATCAGATTGTCGGCCACAATGTCCAGGGCCGCGAGCAGGGCTTCCGGTTCTTTTTCCATCAGCGCTTCGATGTTTTCGCCCGCCATATTGCGGCGAATACTCTGCCAGGGATCGAAAACCGTATCGATGAAATAGGCCTCTTTCTTCAGCGCCGCGCTGATGATCTCCAGGGCTTTGAACTGCTCCCGCCAGTCGGTGTGGTCAATGTCGAGAGGGGTGATGCGTTTCAAATCCTCGGCGGTCTTGACCGCATCCAGGCCAGGCGGCGGCTGATAAAAATAGTCATTCATGACTTTTAAGAAATCAAAGTCGTAATACTTGAAAAACTCCAGCGTAATCCTGGCAAACTGCTCCCCACCGGCATGCTGGATGCCGAAATGATACCAGAGTGAAAGGGGCGGTCTGTCCACCTCCTGGCCGTTTAAAACCCGATCGACTCTCTCAATTTTGTTCATTTGTCATTCCCTTTCAAGTTAGTACGCTCTTAATAATATTTTTTTGCATGTTGCGACAAAAAAAATTTTATTGAGCTTTTGTTGCTATTTTCAATGAGCTTACGAGCTTATGAACTTACGAGCTAAAACCAGTCAAATCCGGTTTATCCGGGTGGAAACAATCACGCCACCCCCAGGTAAGCCTTTTGCATCAGCGGATTTTCAAGCAGATTTTGCGCGGTGTCTTTCAGCACGATTTCCCCGGTCTGCAGGACGTATCCCCGGGCCGCAATGGACAGGGCCATGTTGGCGTTTTGCTCGACGAGAAGTATAGACACCCCCTGTTTTTGATTGATGCGCTGAATAATATCGAAAATCCGGTCGACAAACAGCGGTGACAATCCCATCGACGGCTCGTCCATGATCAATAATTTCGGCCGGGCCATCAGGGCTCGGGCCATGGCCACCATCTGCTGCTCTCCTCCGCTGAGGGTGGAGGCCGGTTGTTTGCTGCGGGCGCGGGCGACCGGAAAAAGGTCATATACCTGTTCGATGTCTGTGAGAATTGCCGCCTTATCGGAGCGGGTATAGGCACCCATCAGCAAATTTTCGCGGACGGTCAAATAAGGAAAAAGCCGTCGTGCTTCCAGTACCGGCGAGATCCCCAGGCGCACGATCGCAGACGGCGGCAGCCTGTCAATTCGACGGCCCCTGAATTCGATGGTGCCGCGGCGGGACTTGACCAGCCCCAGAATGGTTTTCATGGTGGTCGATTTGCCGCAGGCATTTCCGCCCAGCAGGGATACGATCTCTCCATCTTCGACCGTCAGTGAAACATCGCGCAACGCCTGAATGGGGCCGTAATAAGTGTCGATATTACTCAGTTTGAGCACGCTGTCGGCCTCCCATGTAAGCGGCAATGACATTCCGGTCAGCGGCGATCTGATCCGGTGTGCCTTCGGCAATTTTTTCTCCATGGTCCAGAACGACAACCCGATCGGATACGGTCATGACCACTTTCATCTTGTGCTCGATAACCAGCACGGTGTGCCCTTTTTCACGAATCAAATGGATCAGTTCGACGATGCCCTGGGTTTCATGGGGATTCATGCCCGCGGTCGGTTCATCGAGCAGAATCAGCCGTGGACCTGCCACCAGCGCCCGGGCGATCTCCAGCCGCCTGCGGTTGGCATAGGAAAGCACATGCGCCGGCTGGCCCAAGCGGGGAAGCAGTCTTTCGCCGAACAGCGACAGGATCTGATGGCATTTGTCCCGGGAAACCCGTTCCTCCCGGCCCACCCGAGGGGGGCGCAGCAGCGCGCTAAAAATACCCGTGCGGCCGGTGTAATCATTGCCCACCATGACATTATCAAGCACCGTCATCTGGTTGAATAGACGGATATGCTGGAAGGTTCGCGCAATTCCCGCCCGCGCCACCTCATGGGGGCGCAACCCGACCAGTTGGCTGCCCAAAAATTCAATCGAACCGGAGGTCGGTGGCATCGTGCCGGTGATACAGTTAAACAGGGTGGTTTTGCCGGCACCATTGGGACCGATGAGGCTGACGATTTCCCCCTCATCGATTTCCAGACTGATATCGTTCAACGCGGCCAGGCCGCCGAAGTCCTTGGTTACATGTGTGATTTCCAATAAGGCCATCTCACTCCTCGGTCGGCAAGAACTTATCCCCCCGGGTGTAATGCTTCTTTTCAGGTTCGTCGAACCAGCGCAGCCTCAGGCTGTATTGCCGTCCACCCAGCAGACCCTGACGGCGCACCAGCATCATAACAATCAGTACTCCGCCATATACCAGCATGCGGTATTCCTGCAGAAACCGGAATACTTCCGGAATGATTATCAGCACGGCGGCTCCCACTACCGGCCCGATCAGATTCCCCTGGCCCCCGAGTGCCAGCATGGCCAGCAGGATGAACGATTCGTAAATATAGAAACTGTCCGGGCTGATATATTTGACAAAATGCGCATAGTAGCTGCCGGCAATGCCGGCATAGAAAGCGGCCAGTACGAAAGCCTGAATTTTATACCGGGTTGTATTGATACCCATGGCCTCGGCCGCCAGCTCGTCTTCGCGGATACCGACCAGGGCGCGGCCGAATCGACAGGTCAGCAGGCGATGCATGCTGCCGATGGTCAACAGCACCAGAAATAAAATGAGATAATAATACTGGCTGCGGGTTTCAATCCGATATCCGAAAAGGTCCGGCGGCGGAATATCCATGATACCCAGCGGACCATTGGTGAAGCTCATCCAGTTTTGCAGGATTAAAAAAAAGATCATGTTGAAGCCCAGGGTCGCCAGGGTCATGTAGATCCCCGAAAGGCGGAGGGTGGGCTTGGCAATTAGGTAACCGAAAAAGCCGGCGACCGCTCCGGCACCCACAATGGCCACCGGAAAAGGCAGGCCGGCTTCAATTACCAGTTTCGCTGAAGCATAGGCACCGATGCCGTAAAAGGCGGCATGCCCGATTGAGAGCAGACCGACATAGCCGTTTAACAGATTCAAACTCAATGCCAGGATGGTGTAGATCCCGATAAAAATCATCACCTGAATATAGTACTGATTGGTGACAAATACCGGGACGAGCGCCAGCAGACCGATGATCGCAAGATACGGCGAATTGGCTAGGACAGACCGCAGGAATCGCAACTTTCAGTCCCCCCGCGCCTGGATAAGCTCCTTGCCGAACAGACCGCCGGGTCGAAAGAGCAGGATGAGAATCATGAACAGGAACGAAAACAGGTGCCGAAAACTGGAGGCGCCGAATTCAACCGAAAACGTTTCCACCACACCGATGAGCAATCCGGCAATCACCGCACCCGGCAAACTGGTAAGTCCGCCGACCACACTGGCGCTGAACGCTTTTAAACCGTACAGGCCTCCCATGGTGGGGTAGAACAGGTTGTAATACACGCCCACCAGGACGCCGGCGACGCCACCCAGCATGGACCCGATGGCGAAGGCCACCATGAATATCGAGTTCACCCCGACCCCCATGGCATAGGCCGCTTCATAATCCTGGGCCGTGGCACGAATCACCATGCCCAGCTTGGTTTTATTGATCAGCAGGTAGAGCAGCCCCATCAGCAAAACGGTAACCCCGAGAACGGCCATTTGCAAATAAGAAATGAAAACACCCCCGATTTCGATCTCCCCATAGTCCATCCGCTCCAGAAGCGAATACGGCAGGGCCTGGGTTTCGGGTCCCCAGATAAGCTGGGCCAGATTCACCAGCACGATCGAGATGCCGATGGTGACCAGCAATGAAGTGACGTGGGGGGCATCGCGCAAAAAATGAAAGGCCAGAATTTCAACGATAATACCCAACAGGGCCGTGGCTACCATAGCGGCAGTCAGCGCCAGCAAAAAGCTGGGGTATAAGAGCCTGATCATTTCGAATCCCACATAGGCTCCAAACATATAAACTTCGCCGTGGGCAAAGGTCACCATGCGCAATGTTCCAAAAATCATAGTAAATCCCAGTGCCAAAAGCGCATAGACACTGCCCTGGGTGATGCCGTTAATCAGTTGTTCGAAAAAGATTTGGAATTCCATTGGCGATAAAACAATTTGGTTTCTGTCATGTGGGAGCGGCTTCCAGCCGCGAAAACGACCTGGCACTTAATACCATTGAAAAATCGCGGCTGGAAGCCGCTCCCACGAAATGAATCAGGCTTTATTCAAGCGCAAAAGACATTCTTTTTTAATCAGACCGGCTGCCCTTCAGCCGGAGCAAAGGCCGTTCCTGTTCGGAAGTGCCACCGGAATGCCCGCATCTGTCCGGATTAGATGGATATCGCACTAGGGCTGATACAACACCCACTCCCCGTCCTTGATAGTGATCCTGACCAGCTCTTTTTCCGGGTCATGGCTGTTGGCGTAAGATATCGAACCGGTTGCACCCTGAAACCCCCGCAGGGATTCGAGAGCATCCTTGACTTTGGCCCGATCGTCGACGCCGGCCTTTTGCAGGGCGGCTACCATCAGGTTGGCGGCATCATAGGCCAGGGCGGCGAACTGGTTCGGCTCCGACCCATAGAGCGCCTGGTAGTCCCGGGTGAATTCCTTGGCCGCGGGCCGGGGATCAGCGCTGAAATAATTGGCGGGGATCAGGATGCCTTCCACGGCCGCTCCCCCCAACTCGATTGTTTTCTGCGAAAAAAGGGAACTGTTCGCCATTATCACAGGCTCGAAGCGCATGCGCCTGGCCTGATTCAGGATGGCGGCGGCATCGGCATAAAAAGTGGGCAAATAGATCAATTCCGGTTTCAAGTGCTTCAGTTTGGACAGAATGGCGGTAAAATCCTTCTCCCCGGGGGTAAATGCCTCCTGGGCCACGATTTCGGCTCCCAGCTTTTCTGCCTCCTGGATAAAGTATTTATTGGCATCGACGCCCCAGTCATTGTTGATATATATAGTGGCGATTTTTTTCTTGCCCAGATCGTTAACCGCCCAGCGGGCATTGTACGGGCCTTCATACCCCTGGGTCGCGACGACCCGGAACATGTTTTGTCCCTTTTTAGTAAAGTCCATGTGGGAAGCCGTCGGCGACAACTGGGTCATATGGGCGTTTTCATAGACCGAGGCGGCCGCCATGCAACTGGAGCTGCTGAAATCACCGATTTCGGCGATGACATCCGGGTCGGCGACGAATTTTTCGGCAATCAAAACAGATTCCTTGGGATCGCCCCGACTGTCGGCAATCTCGAGCACGACCTCTTTGCCGTGAATGCCGCCCATGCGGTTGACGCGATCCACCACCATCGTGACGGAACGTTTGAAATCACCGCCGTATTCGGCCCAATCGCCGGTTAGAGGAGCGGACAATCCAATTTTAACGATATCCTGGGCAGCTGCGGCCGGAGAACCATTCAACAGGCCACCTGCCAAGATACCAAGAATAAATAAAGCCATGAAGCATGCGGAAGATGATTTTTTCATAACGATTGGCTCCTTTCTGCACGGTTAAGGTATTCATCTTTCTCATCCCATCAGCGCCTGAATGTCAAGAATAATTTTAAAATTAATCTTGACGAAAATTAATAATTGGATAACATCATCAAATTTCCAATGATTTCATCATTGCGCGATTAAATTTTGCCTGGATTGAGGCCAGAAGCTAAAATTACAGAATCATTCAAATTTTCAGAAGTGGCAGCGATTTCAAAACCTCTCATTGGCCATGGTAGATATCGACAGGAATAAAATCACCCAGCTTTTTCTGGGTATATTGGTGCTGGTGGCTGTCGGCGTCGTGCTTAAATATGCGGCATCCGTTGTACTGCCGTTGATCATCGCCTGGCTGTTCAGTTACCTGATTGGCCCGGTCGTAAATTATATGACCCAAAGGAAAGTCCCCACGACCCTGGCGGTCGTTATCATCCTGATTCTGGTGCTGGGGGTCGTCTATTTGTCAGGAACCTTTTTGTATTCACGGATCTCGGCCTTTGCGGCGGCATACCCCCGGTATCATCAACGGATGACCGAGCTGATCGCATCCGTCACGAACCAGTGGAATCTCGGGTTCGATCCCTTTGCCGGGATTAACTGGGGTCAGAATATCGGCCGATTTTTGATGACGCTTTCCGGATCTGTTTTTGCATTTGCATCCAAGCTCGTGCTGGTAGTGGTATTTCTGTTTTTCATTCTGCTGGGCAAACCGTTTTTCAAATACAAAATTCTTAAATCGTTTTCACAGGAAAAAGCCAATCAGCTCAGCGAAATTACATTTTCGATTACCGCCCAGATCCGGCGTTATTTGTCCCTGCAGTTTTTAATCAGTTCGGTTACCGGCATGCTGGTGTGGTTTGCCCTGGGATTGATAGGGGTTGATTTTGCGATTACCTGGGGCGCCCTGGCATTCTTTTTGAATTTCATTCCCACCGTGGGTTCCATTGCGGCTTCCATCCCACCGATTCTGTTGGCTCTGGTACAGTTTTACCCGAGCATCTGGCCCGGCATCATCACCTTGATAGCGCTGTTGACGATCCAATTGAGCATCGGAAACGGCATCGCCCCCAAGGTTCTGGGGGATCAGCTGAACCTCAGCCCGGTGGTGATTTTGCTGTCACTGCTGTTCTGGGGCTGGCTTTGGGGTATCGTGGGGGCTTTGCTGTCGGTTCCCATCACCGCAGCGATTAAAATTGTGTGTGAAAACATTGAATCACTGCATCCGATCAGCGTGATGATGGGCTCCGGCAAAAGTTATCGGCGTGAATTCATTAAAGCAGGAAAGAATCCGGCCACTGCGGGCGATTTCGGCAAGCGCCGGGTCAAGGTCAAAAAGCGGGAAGCCGAGTAGTAATCACGATATATGTGTCGATTGCAGCTGTTGCGTTCGGTTCGAGCGGGGCAGGATATATTCTCTTACTCCCAACCCGTCTTTTCTCTCAAGGATTTCAACGTTCTTATGATACAGGCCTTGAGGGTGTCGTTGACCCCCCTGCCCAATACGGCGCTGGCCTCGAACCAGGGGGCCTTGAGCTGCCGGTTATAAGATTTCTGCATCTCTTCGATGGATAAAATCGGCAGGCCCTGTTCGGCAAGATCTCTTTTATTGAACTGCATGACGAGCGGCATGCTCATGATGTTCAGGCCGTAGCTTTTTAAATTTTCCGCCAGGTTTTTGAGGGATAAAAGATTCCTTTCGTGACGAAGCTTTAAAGAATCGGCTACGAATACCACACCGTCAACCCCCTTTAAAACGAGTTTGCGGGTGGAATTGTATCTTACCTGCCCGGGGACCGTATAGAGCTGGATGCGCACATCGTATCCCTTGATTTTGCCTATCTCCATGGGCACAAAATCAAAGAAGATGGTCATGTCGCCTTTGGTCTTGATCGAGACCATTTCATTGGTCATCAATTTTCTGCTGTTATTGAAAACATATTGCAGATTGGTCGTTTTGCCGCAACGTCCCGGTCCGTAATAGACGATTTTGCACTCGACTTCCTTCTTCTTCTGATTGATGATCGCCATTTTTTCTGTTTCCGGATAAACTCGTTGAAATTTATTGTAATTTGATAATTATAGAAACACGCACCGGAAGTGTCAAGCAGCAAGATCATCACCGGTTATAAACAACCGGTTAAGAACCAAGAAATGCCATCTAACGACAATCCCGACAGCTTTTAAAAAAAACAGGAGACGGCTTCACAGCCGGTCTCCTGTTGATAATCCTGATAAATTGAATTGATCAGTTATTTTCCATATTCGCAGCTTCTGGAAGCGGGGGTATCCGTTTCGACGGCTTCCCGGTCGGCAATCTCCAGGGATTTATCCAGAATCTGAACCGCTTCGTCGATTTGCTCCTCGGTAATGATCAATGGGGGCGTGATGACGAGCGTATCGTACCAGGAAGAAATATACAAACCGTTTTGCATCGCATCTGCTGATACTTTGCCCGTCATGAGGGGCTTGCCGCTGAACTTTTCCGCTTTGGTGTCAAAAGGCTCCTTGGTCTTGCGATTTTTGACGATTTCGAGGGCCCAGAAATGGCCGACTCCCCGGACGTCGCCGATACAGATATGCTTGTCCGCCAACTCATACAGCCGCTTTTTGAGATGTTCGCTGGCCTTCTGAGGCAAGCCGGAATCAAACAGCCTGACATGTTCGGAGATGGCTGCCGGAATGGCAGAGGCCGCCAGGGCATGGTAGGCGAATGTGTGGCCATGGCAGAAGACTTCCTCTTCGAAGAAATCCGCCACTTCCCGGGTCGAAGCGGTAATGGCTACCGGCGTGTAGGCCGCGCTGGCTCCCTTGGCCGTGGTCAGTATATCGGGCAGCACGTCCCAATGCTGAATGGCAAAGGCTTTGCCGGTCCGGAACCAGCCGGACATGACCTCGTCGCAGACCAGCAGGACATTGTGTTCATCACAGATTTGCCGGATAATCGGATAGTATTCAGGCGGGGGTATCAGCCGGCCGTTGGTCCCCACGATCGGCTCCACGAAAATGGCGGCCACATTTCCCTCTTCCTTTATCATATAGTCCAGGTAGCGGGCACACTGCACATTACACTCCGGATAGGTAATGCCAAAGGGGCAGCGATAGCAGTAATTATCCGGCGCAAAAATCACACCGTCCACCACGGTGCGGGCCTGTTCCGCGTACCAACGACGCGGATCTCCGGTTAAAGACTGTCCGACCGCCGTGGCCCCGTGATAGGAATGATAGCGGGAAATCACCTTGTAGGACGGAAACTTGCATTGCCGCAGCATCTTCACGGCCGCTTCATTGGCCGCGGTTCCACTGGTGGAGAAAAAGAATTTGCTGAGTTTTTCCGGAAACACCGATCGCAGGGCTTCCACCGCCTCGAGCAGGATTTCCGTGGCGAAACCGGGGGCCACATAGGGCAGTTTTTCAGCCTGTTTGACAATGGCTTCAATGACGGCCTTATTTTTATGCCCGAGATTCGAACACATTAGCTGCGATGAAAAATCAAGATAGCGCTTCCCGGTATTATCGAAGAAATAGACGCCTTCCGCATCCGTGATCAGCAGTGGAGATTGCCAGTTCTTCTGTCGATTCCAGGTCCCATATGTATGCTCGGCCATTTCCTTAATTCTATTTTCAATCTCGCCCATTGACCTGACTCCTTTTTTTAGTTTAGTTTCCATCCATAAATGGCCATTTGGCCCAATTTCTGCGTCAATCCGCGCGCTTGCTTGTGCGGCGTAGCAAGCTACGCCTCCGCGCAAGCGCTTGATTTCCTAGACCTTGGGGAAAAATCCTCATTTCTGGATTGGAAACACCATCCGGTGCCCATCATTGTAAAAGACCCTTTGATGGATGGGCACTAGTTTAGTTCTAATCCCGGCATGCTGCCTGTTAAAGCATTCAGGATTCCATGCCGGGAGTTATCCACTGATCCGCGTATGATTACGGCAGTTATTTTTTTCCTTCGGGCATTTCAATCATACCGTCCCAGGTATCGACTTTACACTCTAATTCTTCCTCTGGGGCAAACCAGTGGGAGGTTACCGATTTTAGTTCGGTATAAAAGCGGATACCGTCAGGGCCCATGATATGCAGGTCGCCGAAGAAGGAGTTTTTATGGCCTGTAAATCCGAAAATACCGACCGGAACCGGGATGCCCACATTGATTCCGACCATTCCGCCATGCGTGCGTTTTGCGAATTCACGGGCAAAGTGGCCGTTTTGGGTGTAGATCGCAGAACCATTTGCAAACTCACTGCTGTTCATCAGTGCGAGGCCTTCCTCAAAGTTATTCACCCGTTTGATAAAGGTAACCGGTCCGAACACTTCTTTCCAGCCGCAGGACATCTCGGGCGTTACTTTATCGAATATTGTGGACCCAAGGTAAAATCCGTTTTCAAATCCCGGAACAGAAACGTCGCGGCCGTCGAGAACAAGTTCGGCGCCCTCTTCGATACCCTTTTCGATCCAGCCTTTGATAAACTGGCGGTGACCATCATTAACGACCGGTCCAAGTTGCGATGTTTTATCGTAGGCGGGGCCGATTTTAAGCTTGGAAAGCTGATTTGAAAGTTCGGCGACAAACTTATCGGCGATGGCATTTTCGACGACCAGGACCGGCAGCGCCATGCATCGTTCACCCGCACATCCGCAGGTGGCATTAGTAATTCCGGCAATGGTCATTTCCAGGTTGCAGTCACGAAGTACCAGGGCATGGTTTTTGGCCTCGCAAAGCGCCTGGACCCTTTTATCGTGGGCTGCCGCAGTGGCATAGATGTGCCGGCCCACGGAGGTTGAACCGACAAAGGAGACACCCTTTACGTCGGGATGTTTTAAAAGAATTTCCGCCTGGTCCCTTCCGCAGGTTACCAGATTAATTACACCCTTCGGCAAGCCGGCTTCTGCCCACAGATCGAGGATCCGCATGGAACTTCGGGGTACGAAGCTGGCAGGTTTGATAACAAACGTGTTGCCGGTTGCCACGGCAAGGGGTGTCATCCATCCGTGGGGAATCATGGCCGGAAAATTCCAGGGAGCAATCCCGGCAAATACTCCGAGCGGTTCCATATACTGCACCGTATCATAACCGCCGGTGATATTCATAATAGAACTGCCTTTCATTAGATGGGCAATCCCGCTTGCGACTCTACCGCCTCGTTTGTCTTGGCGATCCAGCCGACCGCCTCGCCCCAGCATTTCCTCTCTTCACAAACCAGATCGACCAGTTGGTCAAAATTTTTATCTATCAAAGCCTTAACCTGAACAGGGCTTTGCGCACGCTTGGTTACAGGCGTGTTCGCAATCCGGGGAAGGCCTTACTGGCGGCTCGATCGCAGATTTCACTTCTCCTGTGTACACTGGGGAGCCAACGCGGTCACTTCACCGGTAGAAGGGTTGAAACATTCCATATATTTTTCCGTTTTAGACTCCAACCATTGACCATCAACATAA
>CAVZEZ010000012.1:0-252600 GCA_963774425.1 uncultured delta proteobacterium
GTCGAGGTGCGTGCGCTTAATCTTCAACCACCCAATTCAGTATTTCCCCCTGAAGGGAAAATCGGAGGTCAGCATGAACCTGCCTAAGTTTGAGTTTCACGAACCTGCCACCATCACCGAGGCCTGCGAGTTGATGGCTCACCACCGGGGCAAAGCCCGGCCGCTGGCAGGCGGTACCGATCTTCTGGTGAACATGAAAAAGAAGATCTTAACTCCGGAGCACCTGATATCGCTGATGCGTATCGAAGAACTCTCCCGGCTGGAAAGGTCCAACGGCAACCTCTGGATCGGGGCCACCGTCTTCGTGTCCGATATCGGCGCCTCTGATGTGGTTGCCGACGCAGTCAGCGCTCTGGGCCGCGGCGCGCTGGCTCTGGGAACTCCTTTGATTCGCAATCTTGCCACCATCGGCGGCAATATCGGTTCGGCCCGTCCGGCGGCCGACCTGCCGCCGTCATTGATGGTATACGGCGCCGAGTTGGTGTTGACCGGCGCTGCCGGCGAGCGCCGCATGCCCGTTTCCGACTTTTTCAAAGGTCCGGGTCTAACGGCGGTTCATGAGGATGAGGTCATCACCGCCGTCGTCATCGAACTATCCAAGGGATATGCCGGCGCCGGTTATTTAAACCTTGGGGTTCGCAAGGCCCAGGACTGCAACATCGTCAATGTGGCATCTTTTCTGGAACTGGACGAAAAGGCCGAACGCATTCAGACCGCACGCATCGCACTGGGTTCCGTGGGCCCCACCCCCCTGTTTTCGCCGAAAGCCGAAAAAGTGCTGGTCGGTGAAAAGGTAAATGAAAAATTATTGGAACAAGCAGCCGAAGCCGCTTCCCGGGATTGCACCCCAATCCTGGATTTCCGCGGATCGGCCGAATACCGGCGCGACATGGTGAAAGTACTGACCCGGCGGACCCTGGCCATGGCCCTGGACGAAGCTCGAAACAGAACATGAGGAGAATAAACATGAAGCAATTGATCCGCTTGACAGTCAACGACCAGGATCATGAACTGGCGGTGGAACCGAACACCACCCTGGTAGATCTGCTGCGTTATCAGATTGGTCTGACGGGGACCAAAAAAGGATGTGATCTGGGGGATTGCGGCGCCTGCACGGTGCTGATGGACGGCAAGGCCGTCAATTCCTGTCTGGTGCTTGCCGTTCAGGCCCATGGTCGCAAGATCCAAACCATCGAAGGGCTCGAGACCGCCGACGGGCTGCACCCACTTCAGAAGGCGTTTATCGAAAAAGGTGCCATCCAATGTGGATTCTGTACCTCGGGGATGATCCTGTCGGCCAAGGAACTCCTGGACAAGAACGCTCATCCGCAGGAACCTGAGATCCGGCGTGCCATCTCGGGCAACCTTTGCCGCTGCACCGGCTATCAGAAAATAATCGAGGCCATCAAGGATGCGGCCGATTGAAACCGGCCGGCTGTCGCCGAATGCACGCCAGCGAGTAATTTGAGACGCGACAGCCGACAAATGCGGTTGACGTGTAACTTTACCAAATTTCGGCTCAATAAGAGTTACGGAGGATATCATGAGCGACTATCGCGTAATAAACAGCCGGCTTCCCCGGGTGGATTCACCGGCTAAAGCTACCGGCAGGGCGATCTACATCGATGACATGTCCTTTCCGGGCATGCTCCATGCCGCTTTGCTGCAAAGCCCACTGCCACATGCCCGGATTTTGAAAATCGACACCTCGCGGGCCGAACGCCTGCCCGGTGTCAAGGCGGTAATCACATCCAAAGATGCCGGCATGATCCGCTACGGGGTCAGTCCGGCCCGCTACGACGAAACCGTTTTCTGCAAAGACCGGGTTCGCTACATCGGCGATGAAATCGCCGCGGTGGCCGCCATCGACAAAGAAACGGCTGAAGCGGCCGTACGCCTGATCGAGGTCGATTACGAGGAGCTGCCGGCGGTATTGACCATTGAGGAAGCCATGGCCGAAGGAGCACCGCAACTGCATGCGGAGTTCCCCCGCAACATTTCCGCGGAGGTCCACCAGGAGTTCGGCAATGCGGCCGACGGGCTTCAGGCGAGCGATCTCGTTAAAACCACCACCTTTGTGAACAAACGCCAGGATGGCGCTTTTCTGGAACCTCCCGGCTGTATCGCCATCTTCGACCCGGACGGACGGCTGACCCTGCACAGCTCGACCCAGTCGCCCCACTACGTGCAGCGGACGGTGGCCATGGTTCTCGGTTTGCCGGTCGGCAGTGTGCGGGTGGTCAAGCCCTATGTGGGGGGCGGTTTCGGCATCAAGGCCGCCGCCAACGCCGGCGAGCTGTCCGCCTGCCTGCTGGCGCGTAAAACCGGAAAACCCGTTAAGTTCATGTATTCCCGCGAACAGGTTTTCATGTTGTGCCGCGCCCGGCACCAGTTCGTTCATCGCATGACCACCGGTGTTAAAAAGGACGGCAGCCTGATGGCGCTTCAACATGAGTGCCATCTCGACGGCGGTGCTTATTCCAGTTTCGGCATCGCAACCGTCTATTACGCGGGAAGCCTGCTGGGCGGCCCATACAAGCTTCCCAACATGAAATACGACGGCTGGCGGATCTACACCAACAAACCGACCTGCGGGGCCCAGCGCGGCCATGGCGGGGTCGCGGCCCGTGCCGCCTTCGAACAGCAGCTGGATATGATCGCCGAGGAACTGGGCATCGATCCCATCGAGCTGCGGCTGAAAAACATGATGAAGACCGGCGACGTGACCTGCAACGACCTGAACATGAGCAGTCTCGGGATGGAAGAGTGCATCGAGGCGGTGCGCCAGGGGTCCGACTGGGATGCCAAAAAGGGCAAACTGCCCAAAGGCAAGGGCATCGGGATGGCCTGCGGTTTCTTTGTCTCCGGAGCTGGTTACCCCATCTACCGATCCGAGACTTACCACTGCACGGCCACGGTCAAACTCGCCGAAGACGGTGGAACGGCGCAGCTGTATTCGGCTTCGGCCGAAATCGGCCAGGGTTCGGACACGGCCTTCGGCATGATCGCAGCGGAGGCGCTGGGAATACCTTTGGATTGCGTACGGGTCAGCTCGGGAGATACGGACTTCGGTGTGGATCTCGGGGCATACTCGAGCCGTCAGACGCTGATGACCGGCCATGCCGTCAAGGAGGCCGCCCAGGAGGCCAAACGTCAGGTGCTGGAGGTGCTGGCTGAAGAATTGAAGGTCCCACTGGCGGACCTGGACATCAGCGACGGTCGCGTCGTATTTAAAAACGGGCCGGTGGATTTCAGCGCCATTCGCAATCGTTACATTAAGGAGCACCGCGGCTGGACCGACAGCCCCCAGGATGACTTTTTGACGTTTCGCGAGGCGTCGCGCGTCGCTTATCTGGCCCGGGGAACCATCATCGGCACCGGCAAATACAAGCCGCCCCCATTGGGAGGCAGCTTCAAGGGCGCTGCCGTGGGCACCTCTCCGGCCTATGGCTGTTCGGCCCAGGTGGTGGAAGTGGATGTAGACCTTGAAACCGGGAAAATCGTCATCGAGAAAATGAACGACGCGCATGACTGCGGCCGGGCCATCAATCGCACCTCGGTCGAAGGCCAGATGCAGGGTTCGCTGTCCATGGGCATGGGCGAAGCGCTGTTCGAAGAAGTCAAGTTCGATGACAAGGGCCGGGTCATCAACTGCGATCTGGCCGAATACAAACTGGTCACTGCTTTGGATATGCCGCCGGTGAACGCCATCATCGTCGAAAGCGATGAGCCCAACGGGCCTTTCGGGGCCAAGGAGGTGGGTGAAGGTGCCATCATGCCGACGATCCCGGCGATTTTAAACGCGGTGTACGATGCCACCGGGTTGCGCATCAACGAGCTGCCCATGACCCCGGAGCGGGTGCAAAAAGCCCTCAAAGAACTGAATAAAAAGAAGTAATCGAACCCATGCTGACCGAAGACGAAGTCCGGCGCTACAGCCGGCAAATGGCCTTGCCGGAATTCGGGTCCTCGGGTCAGCTGCGGCTTGCGGCCGGGCGGGTGGCAGTGGCCGGATTGGGCGGTTTGGGGTCCATTGCGGCCTACTACCTGACGGCGGCCGGGGTGGGATATATCAAAATCATCGACCGCGACCGGGTATCCCTGGACAATCTCAACCGCCAGATCCTGCACACCACCGCCGATCTCGACCGTCCCAAACCCGATTCGGCCGCCGAAAAGCTGGGTCGCCTCAATCCCCATTGCCGGATCGAGGCGATTCAGGCGTCCATCGGTGAAGGAAATGCGCAGGACCTGCTCGCCGGATGCGACGTCATTGTCGATGCCACGGACAATCGCGCGACCCGGCGACTTCTCAATGGCGTATCGCTGCAACGCGGTGTACCGTTTGTTTATGGCGGAATCGAGGGCTGGAACGGCATGGTGGCCACGTTCATTCCCGGCCGAACCGCCTGCTTCGGTTGCCTATTTCCGCATGAAGCCAAACCCAGGGGGGGGAAGCCGCCGGCGGTCCTGGGACCCTCGGCGGGGATTGTCGCCTCGATCCAATGCCTCGAGACCCTGCGGTTATTGCTCGGAATCCCGCCTCAGTTAGCCGGTCGGCTGCTGCGGTTTTCCGGATCGAGCATGCAGTTTCACACCCTTCAGATCGACCGCAACCCGCAGTGTCCCGTCTGCGGCGACCCGAACCCGGGTGTGGCAAGCGGGGCATAAATTACTCCAACGTTGCAACATTGCGGATTATTCAATCATCCATAAGCTAAAAACCGATAAGACTTTCCATGAATGGCTCTATTCAGATTATCGTAAACGGGTTGCCTGAAAACGTACCGGCGTCCATCACGCTGGCGGAGCTTATCGTTCGTTTCGACGAGATGGATCCGGACCTGATCGTCGAGCACAACGGGCGTTTCATTTTCCCTCACGATTATGCATCCAAACGGGTGGCTGCCGGCGATCGTGTGGAATTCATTCATCCTAATTTCGGCGGGTGAGTGAGTGGGAATCCACGCGCTTTTATCCAAAACGAAATTTGCCGGAGATCGTGTCAGGCAGTGCTCTTTCAAGATCACCGTCATGTGGCCCCCGGTACGGTTGAGAAGGGGTGGATTCTTTTTTCAGCGTCTCAATTCAGAATCACCCCAAAGCACCGGCTTTTCCGGTTGCCGCCGACTCGGCTTTTTAAGCATCTTCAATACGCTTCCGTCGATGACCATGAGTCCTGCAAATATGCATCCCATCCCGACATATTCCAGCGGGCGGATCACTTCACCCCGGATGGCCACTCCCAAAAGCAGCGCGGCTGACCGGTATCAGAAACGTGACCCGCAATACGTTGGTTGCCCCGGAGGAAGCTATAATTCTGAAATATAGCAGGTAGGCCAGCACGGTACTCACGGTTGCCAGTGCGAGTATGGCGGCGATGGTTGCAACCGATGGTCTGGACAAGCCCGGAGCGCCGGTCGCAAAAACTAGCGGAAGCATAATAGCACTGGAACAGATCAGCATACCCGCCGAATTGACCAGCGGTGATGTTTTTTTTAAACGTTTGCCGAAAATGTCGGCAAAGCTGTCGGAAAGCGCCGCGCCCAGATCGGTCACCTGCCCCAGACCGCGCCAGCTGAATCGACCTTTGAGCTTCCCGGATGCAACCAAATTCAGACACCGCAAAAATCGAGAAACACCCCCCAGGATTTTGGGAGGCGTCAGACGCTCGTCTGAGGTCGGAAAGTGACTTTTATTGACATTTAAAGACAATTTGGATATAAATTGGGCCTTAATTAAGGGCCTGGTCCCAATAAAGGAAGGAAATTTTATGAATAATCCCGAAAAATCGGCCCGGATCGATCCGGTCAGACTCAACTCCCAGAGCCAGTTTAAGTTCAAATGCCATCCAGGTGTCACCTGCTTCACTCACTGCTGCAAGGATATTAATATCATTCTGACACCTTATGACATTATCCGCTTGAAAACGCGAACGGGGCTTTCGTCGGAGGAATTTCTCGCCATTTACACGGAACCGCAGATTCTGGAAAAAACAGATTTGCCGGTGATCACCTTAAAGCTTCTGGATGAGGAGGGCTCCGAAGGCCAGGCATGTCCATTTGTCCGCGAAAATGGGTGTCTGGTTTACGAGGATCGCCCGACAGCGTGCCGCTATTATCCTCTGGGTGTGGCCTCCCTGAGCCACAAGGAGGGCCCCGCTGGCGATGAGTTTTATTTTTTCGTGCATGAACCCCATTGCCTCGGCTTTGAAGAAGACGAGAACTGGACGGTTTCAAAGTGGCGTCAGAATCAGGGCGTCGACCGGCACGATCGGATCAATGCCGAATGGACGGACCTGTTGGTCCGCAAGCGTTCTTTTCCGCCGAACATGCATCTGACCGAACAGACTAAGAAGATGTTCTTCTTAGTGAGCTATAACATTGATAAATTCAGGGAGTTTGTGTTTGAAAGCTCCTTCTTGCAACGCTATTCCGTTGACGATGCGACCCTGGCAAAGATCAAGGGGGACGATGTCGAGCTGTTGGATTTCGGTCTGAAATGGCTGAAGGGGCTTTTGTTTAAAGAAGCCGGTCAATAATTCTCGTAAAACAGGCCCTTCCGGTTGGCCGAATCCTCCAGCCGCTGCTCGATGTCGACCTCGAAGAAATCTGCGATTGGTTGCAGAATTTCAGGTGAGTGCGCTTGCACCTTACGGACGGCTTCCAAAACGACATTCAATCCGTTTCGGGTTAATTTACCCAATGGCGGTCGGCAACCTCCGGCGGGCATTCCCAGCAGCGACATCAATGCTTTGTACGCCACCGGGTTTCTGGCCCGACAAACGACCTCGCCGTAGGGTGTTTTCTCGGTGGTTTTCACCGTGACCAGACTGAAAAGGGGCTCCAGTTTCAGCATCAAGGTCCTGGCTTCCGAATGATTTCCCTGGTTGAGCAGCCGAACCATTTCGCTCATCGCCCGGGGAGCCACATTGGCGGCGACGGAAATGACACCGGCGGCAGCGATCGCCGGATCCGTCATCATTTGAAAAGTCATCCCGTCATCCCCGGACAGGATGGTATAATCCGGGCCGCAGCATTTTCGGGTTCGCCGCATGTTTTCCGGATCGGCCGTGGCCTCCTTGACGGTACCGACATTCGGATTGGACCGGTACAGCATGGCGAGGTCCTCGGGCAACATCTGCGCCCCGGTTCTGCCGGGGATGATGTAGGGGATCACATCGAGATCGGGGAAAGCCGCGGCAATCGGCGCGACATACTCCCGTCTGATTTCCAGAGAACTGGGCCCGTTGTAGTAGGGATCCACCAGTAAAACGGCGGCGGCGCCGACTTTGGCGGCGTGGGCCGTGCCTTCCAGGGATTCTGCGGTATTGTTGCTGCCGGTACCGGCGATACACGTGCATTTGCCCCTGGTTTGCCGGGCAACGGCTTCAATTACTTTGTTGTGTTCATCCCAGCTCAATACCGGGCTTTCTCCGGTTGTCCCCACAGCCACTATTCCCGAGATTCCGTTTTGAATCTGAAATTCCACCAATTTTTCCAGGGCGTCGTAATCGACGGCGCCATCTTCGTCATCTTTATATGGCGTCGTTATCGCTGTGTAGCAACCTGCGTTCATAATCGTCTCCATGTCTGAAACTAAAGGTTGTAATCCACTTTAATAGCCTGTATATTAAACATTTTTATGTATACCTGAGACGGTAGATAAAAGTGCATTCGATGTCAAGCAAAAAAATCGTTTGAAGGACAATCGGCGTACCGGGCAGCTTCAGCCGGTGATAGTTTTGAATCCGGTCATTCCTCCGACGCTGCGAAGCGCCGGGGTATTTTATTTATAAAAGAGGAATTTAATCATGTCAAAAGCTAAATCCGCAGAAGAATTTATCGCGCAACAACGAGCAGGCATCGCTCAAAACCCCGAGTGCGGCAACTCACATTACAACCTGGCCGTCGCACTCATGGGCCTGCAAAAATATGATGAAGCCGAACAGGAGCTGCATGAGGCGATCGACTGCAGCGCCGGGATGGCTGAAGCCTATGTTCTGCTGGGGGGAATTGCCCTGCAGCGCGGCGATCTCGATGGTTGCCTGAGATACAACCAGATGGCCGTCAAGGTCAGACCCGGTTTTTCAGAGGGTTACGGAAATATCGGATTCATCGAGCTTCAAAGAGGAAATATCGATGAAGCGATTAAAAATCTTAAGCGGGCCACAAAATTCAACTTCAGATATATCCAGGCGTTTACCAACCTGGCCAATGCCTACTTGATGAAGGGTCTCATCGAGGATAGTATCAAAAGCAGTTTGACGGCCCTAGAACTCAATGCAGACTTTGCGCCGGCCCACAACAACCTGGCGATCGCTTACCTGGAAAAAGGAGACCATGATCTGGCGGCTGATCATGCCGCGAAAGCCGTCCATCTGGGATATGAAGTCGCCCCTGAGATTTTGAAAGAAATAGACGCGCACCGGAAAGATTAGGGGATCGGAGGTCGGAGATCAGAGATCAGAAGTCGGGAATCGGTCAGATGGAATGGAAAGCTTCTAATTTCTCCTACCAAAGGTGAGAACGGAACACGACGAAATTGAAACCGCATGAAATGTTTATCCTGACAATAAGTCCCCATGTGACACTACAGGATCTCGATTCTTGAATTCCGGTTTTCAACTTTCGAGTCCGATCTCAGACCTCCGCCTTCAGACCTCTGATCTCCGATCTCTGACCTCTTTCTCGTAGAAACGGCATGTCGAACTCACCGATTATTACCTATTATATAGCCACCGGCACAACCCCGGTGACCCCGGACAGGGCATTATGGCGACAGCCCCTTCCGCTGTCACGTCAATTCCTTCACAAATCCGCGCAAGCTTCCATGTGCCTTGGAGAATATTTCGATGGCCTCCGCATATTCCTGGAACGCAACGATTACCAAGTTCTGTGTCGGGCGCTTTCCCAGCGCCTGCGACAAGATACCCAACCGGCGGACATCCGTGAAATTCGGATCCGGCTTGAAAAGCACGGTGAATTCTACCACCCGTCGTGTGTGGTGGCGACGGCCCATGGTCGAGAGACCTGTTTCGTTCTCAACGCGGCGGTATCCGAGGCCGGACTCGGATTTATCGGCAAAGAATACCATCACCTGATAAAGCTGAACGATGAATTTCCATTCTCGTTTTTGCCGAAAGTTTATGGATTGGGCGAGGTTGAAACGGAAGGCCGGTCGGAACTGCGCATGTTTTTGGGGCAGTGGTTTGAAGCCTACCATGAATTTCATATTTCAACAGATCCCTCCAGCGGACGCGACAAAATTCTGGTATGGGATGATGCCCACGGCCGGTATTACCTTTCGGCGGAGCAGACATTGGATCTTTATCGACGTGCAGCCGGAATTTTGACTTCTTATTACAATCCCGAGACCTTTGAACACATTTCCGCCTGGCATCATGCGGCCGGCGATTTCGTCCTTCGCGTCGAAAAGGGCCTCCTGAATGTGAAGCTGATTACCGTGAGAGACTATACGTCCCTTTTTCCGGGTGTTACCGGCGCTGCCGACGGCCAGTGGGATGTCGAACTGATCCTACAGGCCATGCTGATTTTTTTGTTGAATCTTTCCGTTCGCATGAGGCTGGATCGTCTGGATGGAGTTGGAGATATTGCATGGGCGGGTCGCCCGGCCCTGGTGGGCACCGTGTCCGGATTTTTCGAAAGCCTGGCACACAAACCGCGTATCGCCGGGATGCCGGATTCCACCGAGGCGTGTTTCAGGTATTACCTTTCGGCTTGCAGTTACCAGGATTTGTATGAACTGAGCAAAGCCGCGCTCCGGAGTTTCAATCCACAGGCGCCGGAAGTCCGGGTCGTCGCGCAACACCTGAACGCCCATGTTCGGGATTTGGCCCACGCGGTCAATCAGGCACTGAACCTGTAAACGTGTCTTTTTCGGTGGTTCACGTGAACCGATGCATGCCGCTTTCCGGAGATGTCCCAATCGGGCACTATATAGCGTGTTTTTCGGTTTTTTATCCGCAAGTTAGCAGGGATTTTGCAATCCTCAATTTTTCTAACCTGTTAAGCGGATGAAAAAAGTGGATTTTTATTGACAAGGACGGAGATAAATTCTATATCTGCCCCTTGACCAAAAAAGCGACGCGCTTTCGTTACGATATTGGATATATAACCCATCGCAAAAGAAATCAAGAGAGGAGGTGACGTCGGCTATTCCCCTTAAGTGCATTTTTTGTATTGAGTCCAGGTGCAAATATTAACCAAATGGAGGTAAATAATGGCAAAACACCAAACCCCTTTATTGGACCAGCTTGAAAGCGGGCCGTGGCCGAGCTTTGTGTCTGATCTTAAGCAGCAGGCAGAAGTGAGGGCCAAAAATGAAGCCAATGTAGATTTTCAGATTCCCACAGATGTCGTCGAGGACCTGTTGGGCGTGCTGGAGCTTTCCTACAAGCATGGCCGCACCCACTGGAAACACGGCGGCATCGTCGGTGTATTCGGCTACGGCGGCGGTGTCATCGGTCGCTATTGTGATCAGCCGGAGGCGTTTCCGGGCGTTGCCCATTTCCACACCATGCGCGTCAACCAGCCCGCCGGCAAATTCTACACCACTGAATTTCTGCGGCAACTTTGCGATTTGTGGGATTTTCGCGGCAGTGGTATCACCAATATGCACGGATCTACCGGCGACATCATTTTTCTGGGAACCACCACACCTCAACTGGAAGAAATTTTCTACGAACTGAGCCACAATCTCAACCAGGATCTGGGCGGATCCGGCTCCAACCTGCGGACTCCGGCGGACTGCATCGGGCAGGCCCGCTGTGAATACGCCTGCTACGACACCCAGGATCTGTGCTACAGCCTTACCCAGGAGTATCAGGACGAGCTTCACCGGCCGGCCTTTCCCTACAAATTCAAGTTCAAGTTCGACGGTTGCCCCAACTGCTGCGTGGCCTCCATCGCCCGGTCGGACCTGTCTTTTATCGGTACCTGGCGCGACAACATCAAAATCGACCAGGAGGCGGTGCAGGCCTACATCGGCGGCGAACTGAACCGCAACGCCAATGACGGCAGCGGCCGCGACTGGGGCCCCTTCGACATACAAAAAGAGGTCATCGACCTATGTCCCACCGATTGCATGTGGATGGAAGACAACAAACTGATGATCGATGACAAGGAATGCACCCGCTGCATGCACTGCATCAATGTCATGCCCCGTGCACTTCATATCGGTGATGACCGCGGCGTGACCATCCTGGCCGGCGCCAAGGCCCCGATCCTCGACGGTGCCCAGATGGGAACCCTCGTTGTCCCGTTTATCAAGGCCGACGCTCCCTACACCGAGATCAAAGAACAAGTCGTCGAACCGATTTGGGATTGGTGGATGGAAGAAGGCAAGAACCGCGAACGCCTGGGCGAACTGATGAAGCGTCAGGGCCTGCAAAGACTCCTTGAGGTCACCGGTTGGGATCCGGATCCGCGCATGGTCCAGGAACCTCGTTCCAATCCGTACATCTTCTGGAAGGAAGAAGAAGTCAAAGGCGGTTGGCAGCGTGACATCACCGAGTTCAGAAAACACCACAAGAGATAACAAGGAGGGGGTAATACCATGGCATTTATATCTTCTGGTTACAATCCGGATAAACCGATGGAGAACAGAATCACCGATATCGGCCCGCGCAAATACGACGATTTCTACCCACCGGTCATCGCCAAAAATAAGGGCACATGGAAGTACCATGAGGTCCTGCAGCCTGGTGTTCTCGTTCATGTTGCCGAAAGCGGCGACGAAGTCTACACCGTTCGCTGTGGCGGCGCCCGGCTGATGAGCACCAGTCACATCAGGGAGATCTGTGAGATTGCCGACAAGTATTGCGGCGGCCACCTGCGCTTTACCACCCGCAACAACATCGAATTCCTGCTGGACAGCAAGGACCAGGTCCAGCCGCTGCTGGATGATCTCAAAGGCCGCAAGTTCGCAGGCGGCAGCTTTAAATTCCCGGTGGGCGGCACCGGCAAATCCATCACCAACATCGTTCATACCCAGGGATGGGTTCACTGCCATACCCCGGCCACCGATGCATCGGGACCGGTCAAGGCGGTCATGGATGAAATGTTCGAATATTTCGGCGACCACAGCCTGCCGGCCAAACTGCGCATATCGCTGGCCTGCTGCCTGAACATGTGCGGAGCTGTGCACTGCTCGGATATCGCCATCTTGGGCTACCATCGCAAGCCGCCCATGCTCGATCACGAATACCTGGATAAAATGTGTGAAATTCCGTTGGCCATCGCCGCCTGCCCCACCGCCGCCATTCGGCCGGTCAAAGTCGAACTGGATGGCAAGAAACTCAATAGTGTGGCCGTGAAAGAAGATCGCTGTATGTTCTGCGGAAACTGCTACACTATGTGTCCTTCGATGCCTCTGGCCGATACCGAAGGTGACGGTATTGTCATCATGGCCGGCGGCAAGGTGTCCAACCGCATCAGTGCGCCCAAATTCTCCAAAGTGGTAGTGGCCTTTATTCCCAACGAGCCGCCGCGCTGGGAGTCGACCTGCAAAGTTATCAGGAAGATCGTTGAAGCCTATGCCGCCGGTGCCAAACACTATGAGCGTCTGGGCGATTGGGCTGAACGGATCGGCTGGGAGCGTTTCTTTGAGAAATGTGAGCTGGATTTCACCCATCATCTAATCGATGATTTTCGTGATCCCGCCTATTATACATGGCGCCAAACCTCACAGTTCAAGTTTTAAACATTTAAATAACGGGCGGGGGACTTCGGCGAAAGTCCTCCGTCAAGATTGACTGAAAAGAGGTTAACCAATGGAATACGAGGAAGCAAAGCAGAAAATCGTCGAAGGCTTGGGGGCTAAACAAAAATCCAAATCGAAATTTTATTTCAATGATCTGAGCAAGATACTCGAGATGAAGCCCCGAGAAGCCAAAAAACTGGTCAATAAAATGGTGGAAGACGGCACGCTCGAGTACTGGTCCAGCGGCAGCACATCCATGTACGGCCTCAAGGGTACCGGCAAACAAGCGGGTGCCGAACACGAAGAATAGCTGTCGCTTTTCCATCCAGGTCCTTTAATTTGATTTTGGATCAGAAATCAATGCCGTCCACATCAGACGGTATGCCGATTCCGCGGATGCTTATCGCCGCCTTGCGGGGCGGTTCGGGAAAAACCATATTATCCGTGGGCATCATTGCGGCATTGAATAATCGCAGCAGTTCTGTTGCACCCTTCAAAAAAGGTCCAGATTATATCGATGCAGGCTGGCTGGCGCTTGCGGCCGACCGACCGTGCTATAATCTGGACTCATTTCTTTTAACACCCGCCGATAATTTCAGATCATTTTTGTCACATTCTGCCGGCAGTGATATGGCTGTGATCGAGGGCAATCGAGGGCTCTACGACGGCATCGATCGTGAGGGCAGCACCAGTACGGCCGAGCTTGCCAAGCTTCTGCGCTGTCCGGTCGTCCTATGTGTCGATTGCACCAAAATTACCCGCACCATGGCTGCGCTTGTGATGGGATGCACGATTTTTGACCCGGACGTAAGAATCGAAGCGGTGATTCTCAACCGGGTTGCCAACCGGCGACACGAAAAAAAATTGCGGGACAGCATTGAGCATTACTGTAAAATCCCCGTGATCGGCGCCATACCCAGGATGGATCAGCAGCATTTCCCGGAGCGCCATCTGGGTCTGGTCCCCACCCAGGAACACGTCTGGGCCAGGGAGGCCGTGGACATCATTGCAAAAATCGCCGAACAGCATCTCGATCTGGATGCGTTGGTTAAAATTGCCCAGCAGGCTCCGGTGCTGAAAACAGCAGCTGGCGAATTAAATGCCGCGGGGCTCTTGCCCCTGGCAGCAACGATCGGAGACAGTGGACATCAGCTGGCGGTCGGCAATCAGAACTCAGAGGTCAGAAGCCAGAAAGTGGAGACCTACGGCCGAAAACCAGCCTCCGCGAATCGGCGACCTGGAATCGACGAACGGACAGCGGCCGTGAGGATCGGCATTATTCGGGATTCCGCCTTTCAATTCTATTATCCTGAAAATATTGAAGCACTTTCCCGCGATGGTGTAGAAATCGTTTTTATCAGTCCTTTGAAAGACCGGGAGATGCTGGGGCTTGAATTGGATGCGCTTTATATCGGAGGTGGGTTCCCCGAGACGCACGCCGAACAACTTGCCGGCAACCAAACTTTTAACCGGCAGTTGAAGGCACTGGTTGAGGATGGCTTTCCCATTTATGCCGAATGCGGCGGTCTGATGTACTTGGGTGAAGAACTGCTATTGGAGGGCAAACCGTATCCAATGGTCGGGATCCTTCCCGTGGCTTTTGACTTTTACAAAAAGCCCCAGGGCCATGGTTACACGATTCTGTCTGTTGAAGGCGAAAATCCTTATTATGCAGTCGGTACCGTGCTACGGGGACATGAATTTCATTACTCCCGGGTGTCACACTGGACTGGCAGCCGAAAAGATCTTGTTTTCAAGATTAAAAGAGGTGTCGGCATCGATGAGGATCGAGATGGAATTTTATATAAAAATGTACTGGCCACCTACACCCACGTGCATGCCGCCGGCACTCCCGCCTGGGCGGAAGCCCTGATCCGCAATGCGTTTGAATTCAAAGCATCAAGGCGATAAACCCCGGCGACAGTCCCAACTGATCTTTAGCGACGTCATGATGATGATCGATTCGTCACCCACCCGTATAACGCCATCATTGCTGGAAAAGAAAATCCTGGAAAAACATGGAGTGAGTAAAACACAACTCAGATCCGTCATTCGGGATCTGGTATTCTCAGGAACACAAAAAGGGGCAATCATCACGAATGATGGTTGCCCCTTTCAGCATGTAATCAAGACCCTGAAGCAAGGATTTTATTATTTTTTCTGATGGCACTTGGTACAGGTGGTAGGTGCCTTTTTGTCCTTTGAGGGCTTATATTTTTTATTGTATTTTTTATGGCAATCCTTGCAGTTTTCATGGAAAGCCTCGGCATTATATTCCATACGCTCCTTCTTGCTCAGCTTCGGTGCATCCTTGCCCTTGGGCCTTTCACCCGGCTTTTTATGACATTCGATGCACTTTTGAACTTCATCCCCCGCTTTTAAATTGGTCAGAGCTTTACCGTCTTTATCATGGTGACACTCACCGCAGCCTTTTTTATATACATCGGGATACTCTTTGGCATATTCGGTCTGATGTTTTACGTGATTGAACTCGACCGGGCCCTTTTTTTGTTCAGAGGCTTGATCCTGCAATACGATTACATCCGGAACAGCTTCTGCATAAATCACGGCGACAACGACCAGCATGGCGAATGTGCACAATGTACCTACCAGCAGACGTTTCTTAATCATGTCCCCCTTCCCCCTTCAGTTTTGATTGTTATTGCTTCAACATAAACACCCCTCAAATAATATTTCCGGTATTTATCAGGGCGAACTGCTTCTGTCAATAAGTGTAAAGAAACGATCCTTTTATCAGCCCGCCCCTCCCCGCACATCTGCGGCCTTATCTTCTGCCGCTTTTTTTTTGCCGAAAATCTTGGCGCCGATAATACTGACTTCATATAAAACCATCAGCGGCAACGCCATCAGGATCTGGGTAATGACATCCGGCGGCGTCAGAATTGCGGCTACGGCAAAGAACAGGAGCATGGCATATTTGCGGTTTTTCTTTAAAAAATCCACTGAAACAATACCCAGCTTGGCCAGAAAGGTAATAACCAGCGGAAGTTCGAAAACCAGTCCGAAGGCCAGTAAAAGCTTGGCGGCAAATCCGAAATATTCCCTCATGGAAGGAAGCGGTCGAATCGTTTCGGTTGCAAATCCAAGAAAGAACTGAAACCCCCAGGGAAAAACCACGAAATAGCCAAACAGCGCCCCTGCGACGAAGAAAAATGATGAGAGGATAACAATGGGTATCATCAGGCGCCGTTCCTGACGATACAATCCCGGAGCCACGAACATCCAGAATTCATACAGGATAATCGGGCTGGCCACCATAATCCCGGCGAGAAAGGACACCTTCAAATAGGTAAAAAAAGCTTCGGGAAGTCCGGTGTATATCAGGGTCTCTCCGTGCTTCATCGCGTTTACCAGGGGCCGAACCAGGATGCCGAACAATCGTTCCTTGAATCCGAAAGCAAGCACGAATCCCACGCTGATGGCGATAAAGCTGGTAATGAGCCTTTTGCGAAGCTCTTCCAGATGTGAAGTAAAGGGAAGCTTATCGTCCTCACGCATCGTCGGAAGATCCTCGATTCTTGTCCGTTTTTTCATCATCGGCAGCCGAAGGCATATCCATTGTGCTGCTTTGATCCACGGAGGGCGGGTCTGTTTTTGTTTCCAGACCGTCGAATTCATTTTTCAGTTTTTGTAAATTTGCGAAATCTTCCGAGTCTGCCCCGCCTTCGGCATCTTTCCGAACGCTCTGTCCAGTGTCGGCTTCGGGTTGCTCCGCATTTGTCTTTTCAGCCGGGGGTTTTGCATTCACTGCATTTTTAACATCATCGCCGAAGTCGTTGAAGGTGTCTTTGACGTCGGACAATTCGCTTTCGAGCTGTATTGAATCCTTAAGCTCATTGGTGGCTTTCTTGAACTCCCGCATCGCGCGGCCCAATGATTTGGCCAGGTCCGGCAGTTTCTTGGGGCCGATAACGATCAGCGCCAGAGCCAGAATCACGAGCATTTCAGGCATGCCAATGCCAAACATATGTCTCTCCTGTATCCGGTATTTCTCGTATTTTGATAGGTGCTTATCGGTGTATGCGTCGAAACTTTTCTCTTCGGCTCAATTTATCGCAGAATTCAGTCGATCGCACACACAATGAATTGTCTTACTACTTGTTTCACAACCGCCTGTCAAGACCCCCAACTATCCCTGCGGGGATACGGACAGAAATAGTCTCGTGTTAAAGCCGCCCGCAATTGAAATCAGGAAGTTGATTTTAGAACCAGAAAATACATTTCACCGGTATGCTTGAGGTGCCCCGCGGCGATTTCGGCATAGGGGCCGTTTCCCCAGAACAGGTCCGCCCGTCCCGGGCCTTTGATGGCACCCCCGGTGTCCTGATTCAGTACAAAACGCGAAAAATGTTCCCAGCTTTGGATCCGGCCACCAGCGTCGACCAGCGGCTTTTCAGTTTTTACATAAGCCAACGCTGCCGGAGGAAACAAATGACGATCCAACGCCAGTGAACGCCCGGGAGTCAATCTGACATTTATATTACCCAGCGGACCGTTCGGCTCGATTTTAAAAAACACATAGCTGGGATTATAATTCAAGACCGCATCGATCTCTGCGGGGTGGCGCTGGAGATATTGCCTGATCTTTTGCATGGACATGTCGTCCACAGAAATTTTATCCTGATCTATCAGCAATTGGCCTATGCTGCGATAGGGCCTTCCGTTGGTCGTATGATACTGGACATTCAACACCTCGCCATTGTCCAGGGAAACCTTCCCCGATCCCTGGACTTGGAGAAAAAACACGTCCACGGGATCCATCGCCCAGGCCAGGACTGCGGCCTTGCCTTCGAGCACGCCGCCGGATTCGATTTCACTGCGGTCATAATAAGGAACCACCGTCTGGCCGGTATAGCGGCCGATGATTTTCTCCCCCGCATATTTATCAAAAAAACGCGATAAGTCGATGGTCATCAAATTCTGCGGCCGCGTGTAAATCGGAAATTTGTATATTTCACTCCTGACGAGACTGCCCTTCAAAACGGGCTCATAGTATCCGGTATATAAAACCTCGCCCTTGCCATCCCGGCCCACCGATTTATATACACGATAGTTGGATTGGACAAAGTCCTGCAGGTTCTCCGGTGATGGTCTGGTGTGAATAAAAGCCAGAAACTGCTGCAAGCCCTTGATCATATGTCGGGTGTCGTAATTGTCGCTTCCAAAATGAAATTGACGCTCGGGAGATATTTTATTCAAATAGGCCAGACTTTGCAGAAGGCTCTCCTCCAAGCCTTCATACGACAAATCATCTGAAAAATCAGGATACAAGCGGGAGGAGACTTGCTTCATGGGGATTTCTCCGGACGGGGTCTGAACGACCGGCCGGCATCCGGAAAATACCAGGATGGCCGCCAGGGCTGAAACGATAACAGCGAGGCCGCAAAATTTACATTTAAAATTCGAAAGCATATCCCGATCCGGTTTTGATATGTTATGCATTTTTTTTATAGACACCGCTTTTGCCGCCGGATTTTTCGAGCAGTTGAATGCCTGAAATGGTCATTTCCCGATCATAGGATTTGCACATATCATAAACGGTCAGCGCCGCGGCGGACACGGCGGTGAGGGCTTCCATTTCAACCCCGGTCTGATCTATGGCGCGCACCGAAACCTTTATGCCCAGCCGACTGTCTGCCTCGTCGGGTTCGAAATCCACCTGAACGTGGGTAAGATTCAGGGGGTGGCACATGGGGATGAGTTCGGATGTTTTTTTGGCAGCCATGATGCCCGCGATCCGGGCTGTTTCCAGGACATTCCCCTTTTTAACCTTGTGATCCCTGATCAGGTCGAATGTTTCCGGTTTCATGTAAACCGCCCCACTGGCCACGGCAACGCGCACGGTCGGCTTTTTGCCGGTGACATCCACCATTCTGACATGGCCCTTGTCATCGATATGGGTAAATGAAGACATACAAGACTCTACTCAAGCAAAGCATTCCGTTTTCCGGGTCACGGTTGTTTTGATCTGGTTCAGCGTGTCCGTCAGTACCGCAATGACGTTTTCCCGGATGTCGCCGGCAACCGCCAACAGCATCACGTCATCTCCGACCGCAAGTTCCCTTTCTTCCGCGATCTCGACCCGAATATCCAAGATGCCGGGTCGCTTTTTTTGCTCGCTGAGTATGCGTTCGAGCTTCTGATGGTCGACGGAAACCCGGAGCGCTTTCACGTCGCATCCCGTCCGTGAGGTGCCCCTTACAATACCATGGTGGCATAACACCATTCCAACCTTGCCGAAGTCCGGGTGGCGCCTGATGGCAGCCATCATTTCAGAACTGTCCATAAAAACCCTCAATTGATAACCCGAAGGCTACGCCTCATGGGCTGTTTCAATATTATCCATCGCTTCAGCCTTCAACAGATCCTCTGGCGTATTGATATTGAAAAAGGAAATCAGGCCGGGATCCTTTTGACGGAGATGGTTTTCGGGCACCTTCTTTGTCCGGTGCCCCCGAAAAGCCCATTGAATTTTGAATTTATTCTCTTTAAGATGTTGCTCAGCCGTTTTGAGGCAGCGTTTGGAGTAAATCGCGCACAGCGGTTCGATGCCGGCTGCCGTCACCGGCATGACGATATCCGTATTTTTTTCGATTTGCTCGATGAGGCTCGCGATCAAATCTTTTTTCAAAAAAGGTGTATCGCACGCCGAAAAAAAAGCAAAGGGGTTTTTCGTGTAAAAAAGACCGGTATGGATGCCGGTCAGCGAACTTCGCACTGAAAAAAGATCGGAAACGATGGTTAAATCCCACCCGCCAAACTGCAGGGGCTGGTTGGTCACCAATATGATATCGTCGAACAAATTCGAAAAAACGGCATACAGCCGATCCAGAATACGTCTCCCACCGACATGGATGAAGGCTTTATTTTGGCCATAGAACCGGGTGCTCAACCCTCCCGATAATATCACTCCCGTACATGGAAATGTCATTTTAAAAGATTTTCAACCTCTACAAATCCCGCGCGAGAAACTGTGCCGCGCGGTTCGTAATGTCCGAATCGATCCCGTCAACTATACAACAATAATGAAAATAAGAAAATAGTTATATAACCACCGCGGTCGCCAGGCAGGACCGCAGGAGAGCCACCGCGTGATCGGCAAAGATCTCAATTGACGCCATCGCCGCCCAAGCCTGAGGGTAAACGACATGGCAACAATTCTAATATCTTAAGCGGCGCCATCCGTTTGCTTCACAAAAGCAGGATGTCTAAAGAGTTGGAAGTTTTTTGAAATATTGGGTACAGTGATGGGTCTTTGAACATGATGCAGCAGGAAAGGAACTCTTTTATGGGAACCCAGGAACATAAGCGGCAAGCACCTGAAAAAGTCACCATTGCGGTAATTTCGGTTTCAACCACACGGGCACTGCTGAATGATATCAGCGGCAATTGGATCGGCGGGCAGGCAGCCGACGAAGGCCATGAGGTGGTGCACCACCAGGTTATCCCCGACGATGCGCGGATCATTGCTTCCACCGTTCAGCAGGTGATCAGCGATCAGCGCCCCCAGGTCATTCTGATGACCGGCGGAACCGGGATTGCCCCCAAAGATGTCACGATAGAAGCGGTCACCCCCCTGTTCTCCAAGGTGCTGACGGCCTTCGGCAGCCTGTTTGCGCATTTGAGTTTCGAAGAGATCGGCTCGGCCGCCATTTTGTCCCGGGCAACCGCCGGGGTAATCGACAAAACGGTCGTATTTTGCATGCCGGGCAGCATCAACGCCTGCAAGCTGGCCTGCCGCAGGCTGATTTTCCCCGAGCTGGGGCATCTGGTGAAACATGTATTGGAAGGATAGGGCATCCTACAGCACTTTGACCACCACCAGGGTTTCATCGTCTTTTCTTTCGGCGGGAAAACGAAACCGCTGCAGAGCATCGAAGATCGCTGCGACGATCTCCTTGGCCGGCTTGGCGGCATGTTCACGTATGGCGGCGTGGAAGCGTTCGGCACCAAACAGTTCATCGCGGATGTTGGCGGTTTCCTTGATGCCGTCTGTTCCGATCAAAATTATTTGGCCGGGGTAAATTTCTTTTTCGGCTTCCGCATAATCCCAATCTTCCATGATACCCAACGGCAGCCCTTCCCCGCTCAGAAGTTCAAATGAGCCTTTTCCCGGATCGTAAAGGATTGCCGGTTCATGTCCGGCGTGAACCCAGCGGAATCGTTTTTCCCGGATGTCGATCTCACAGTAAAACAGGGTTATAAACAGGTTGAGGTCCTCGATATCTCTTACCAGGCGGTTGTTGACGTCGGCAATCAAGTTTGCGGAGCCTCCCGGAGTGAGCACCCGTTCCCTGAAAAATGCGCGGGCGGTGGTCATCAGCAGCGCGGAGGAAATTCCGTGTCCGATGACATCTGCAACCACAATCCCGATTTTTTTTTTCTGCCATTGGGCAGGTTGAATAAAGTCGTAATAGTCGCCGCTGGTTTCATCGCACCAGATGCTTTCGCCGGCGATATCGAACCCCTCGATTTGCGGGGTGACTTTGGGGACCAGGTTTTGCTGGATCAAACTGGCCTGGGCCAGGGATCTGCGGACTTTCTGAAACTGGGTTTGATCGGTGGTGGTTTTACGATATTGGTCTATGGCGCTTTGAATCGCTTTGCCCAGGGTGTCGGCCGGACAGGGCTTGGGATGAAATTGAAAGATGCTGCCTTCATTGACCGCTTTAATGGCCGTGGACATGTCGCCGGAGCCCGTCAACATCATCCGCACCGTATCGGGGTCCGATTCTTTCGCCCGGCAAAGAAATTCGATGCCGTTCATACCGGGCATGAAATAGTCGGAAACAATTACCGCATAGGGTCCGTCCTGCGCGATTTTCCGCAGCCCCTCCTCAGCGCTCAGGGCGGTCTCGATTTGAAATTGATTTCGCAACTTGCGTTTTAGCCCGGCTAGCACCATCGCATCGTCGTCCACCAATAGGACCTTGCTTTTCATGATCAGTTCCTTTCCCCCAGCTGCCCGCAAATCTGCCGCCAGCGCGGGATATGATCTTTCAGCGCCAGTCTGTGCAGGTACTCGGGATCACACTGCAAACCGGGGGGGCTTCCGGAGTGGCCGTGGATTTCATGTTCCAGCGCGTCGGCGACATGAACGGCGGTGAGCAGACCCAGGCCCTGGTTCAGGCTTCTCGCCGGCAGGTGATGAAAGGCAATGGCTTCGATGATCGGAGTTTCCAACCGCCACAGGCCCATCAGGTAAGCGCCAATCTCAGCATGGCTGGTTCCGAAGGTTTCGTACTCGAGATCCAGCAGGTTGCGGCCGTTGCTCCGCGCTTCGGTCAGAATCCGCCGGTAAGATGGCTTAAAGTTGGTTGCCAGGATGAGCTTGCCCAGATCGTGCAGCAACCCGGCCATCAGGGATTTGTTTATCAGGTTCTGATCCAGGTTTTCATCCTTGATAATTGTTTTGGCAAATACGCTGACCGCCATACTGTGGTTAAACAGCTCGTCGATGTCGAACCCGGGAAAACCGTTTTGATTGAATTGCGAAAATATTTTCACCGACAGCACCAGGGCCTTGATCGTTTCCAACCCAAGCATCATCACGGCCTGCTCCGGGCTGGTTATCTTACGGAAAAGACCGAAAAACGCGGAATTTACCATCTGCAGAATTTTGGCGGTCATGCTTAAATCCTTGGCGATGATCTGTCCCACTTTTTTAATCGCGGGATCCTTGGACTGCATTTCGGCCACGATTTCCGTATATATGGAAGGCAGGCTGGGAAGTGATTCTATCCGCGAGATGATGCTCTTGATAGACCCATCCGATAAAAAGTCGCGCAGGGCGAAAATCTTTGCCAGAGTGTGTTTCAATACGTCGATATCGCATGGTTTTGAAAGGCTTTGATGGGCCAGTCGAACCGAGTTCAAGGTCATTTCCTGATTAAGTTGCCCCGATAAAATGATGCGCACCACATGGGGATGCCGTTTTTTGACTTCCACCAGCAACCGGCCGCCATCCATTTCGGGCATCCTCAAATCGGTCACCAGCACGTCCATGGGTTTTTTCCCCAAAATATCGAGCGCCATGCGTCCACCGGTGGCGAATGTCATTTCCCATTCAGAGCCCATTTTACGAAGCGTTCTTTGGAGGCCTTTGAGCACCATGGGCTCATCGTCCACAAACAGGATCCGTCTTTTTATCTGTTCATTCATCATTTTGCTGATCGGCGGACAGGGGTAAGCTGATGGTAAACGTCGTGCCTTTTCCCTCCCGGGTTTCCAGGGTGAGTTTTCCTTTGTGTTTTTCGACAATGACCGAGTGGGATATGGCCAGCCCCTGCCCGGTTCCTTTGCCGGGCTCCTTTGTAGTAAAGAAAAGATCGAATACCCTGTGCCGGATGGATCGCGGGATCCCGGTGCCGGTATCGCTAATCCGGATTTTAGCCCAATCGCCTTCACGCCGGGTGCTGATGCGAATCCGACCCATTTTGTTCGGATCGTCTTTGTTTGCCGCGGCGATGGCGTGGGCGGCATTGACGATCAGATTGAGAATCACCTGATTCAGTTCCGCCTGAAAACAGGGTACACAGACCAGGGATTCATCAAAGTCCGTTATCATCTCTGCGACATATTTCCATTCATTGCGCGTGATGGTAACGGTTTTTTCAATCTCTTTGTGGATATCGGTCGGTTCTTTCTCCGCGCCTCCGGGATGGGCGAATATTTTCATGGCCTGCACGATTTTGGCAATGCTTCCCACCCCTTTGAGGCTGTGTTCGATAGCGACCGGAATCTCACTTTCGAGATACTCCAGATCCAGTTCGGCGACCTGGTTTTCAGCATCCCGGATGCGTTCGGCTGTCAGGGTTCCGGATGCTGCGGCCGCAACCAGCTCCTTGTAGATATTTACAATTCGCAGCAGGTCATCGAATGCATCCTGAAAGAAATGGGTATTGTCCCCCACAAACTGGGTGGGGGTGTTGATCTCGTGGGCGATACCCGCGGCAAGTTGGCCGATGGCTTCCATTTTCTGCGACTGCTGCAGCTGGGCTTCCAGTTTTTTGCGTTCGGTAATTTCCGCTCCCAGGATGGCGATCTCCCATAAACTGTCCGGCTTGCCGTTCAATGGCTGGATGGTAACGGCTAGATACCCCTTTTCACCATCGGGTCTGCGTATTTCGATATCATCCACCCGGACCGGCTGCTGGTCAATCAGACTCTTCGCGATACCGTCGGAAATCCTGACCCAGTCACAATTCAGGCCGCAACACGCAGGGGACAGCCCCCATACATCCGCTCGGGGTCTGTCGAACACTTTTTCCGCCATGGTGTTCCAGAACACGATCTTGCGGTCCCGGGAAAGGCCGATTAAAACGGTGGGCAGGGACGTAATCAGATGCTCCATTTCCCCGTAAGTGGCTTTAGGAAATCTCAATGTATCTTCGTCAGAAACACTCAATTTCTATTCTCGTTATCCGGGTTGGGATGTGGGGTTCACTGGCAGCCGGTATCAAAATCCGAACAGCTCGATCGTTGTTGTTATCGGCTATGTGAAAAGATTCTTTAATCACTTCTGAACCACTCCATGCGATACGCAAGGCAGCTTCCCGTTTTTTTTGCTTGACTTCACCGATTAAAAAAATTAACTGAACATCCGGGAGTTTGCGATTTTCAGAAAAACCGGCATCATAAAGGCGGATTGTCTGCAAAGAAGTACCTATCCCCAATATACCTGTTATTTAATACAAGGTTCCCATGCGGTGATGTACCATCGAGTGAAATACAGGAGACTCTCTCATGATGGAATATGAGGACGACGACAGCAGTGATTACAAGGGAAGGGACATCGATGCGGCGTTGAAAGAAGCCCGGGAGATGGTGGGTACCATCCTGATCCCGCCCGGCCACGTGCCGCTCGAAACCCGTCAGGCAATTGCCCGCAAAACCGTGCGCAACTTTCGCGACCATATTAACAAGGGTTTTCTGGAATACCGCAAATCGGTCACCGAAGCCGGTAATTTCGCCATCACCGAATGGACCGGTCAGGGCTCGATCCTGAAAGATGCGCTGGATCGTCAATTTTTAGATTTGCTCGGGGGCTTCGGCCTCTACTCATTTGGAATACGCCACCCGAAGATCATTGCGGCCGTCAAGGCCCAACTGGACCGCTCCCCCCAGTACAGCCAGGAAATGCTGGATCCGCTGCGCGCCCAGCTGGCCCGGGTGCTGGCATTGCTTACGCCGGACAATATTCAGTACGGCTTTTTTGGAAACTCCGGCACCGAAGCCATTGAAGGGGCCATGAAGCTGGCAAAGCTCTACACCGGCCGCAAAGGCTTTATCGCCATGATAAACGGGTTTCACGGAAAGACGTTGGGGTCCTTGTCGTTGATGGGTAAAAAGGTTTACCGCAAACCACTACTGCCTCTGTTGGAGGGGGTTAGACACGTCCCCTTCGGTGATGCCGCGGCTGTGGAGCAGGCGCTGGCGGCGGCCCAGGCGGTGGGTAGCGACATTGCCGCGGTGGTTGCCGAACCGGTCCAGGGCGAGGCCGGAGCCGTGGTTCCACCGGACGAGTACTGGCCCCGCCTGCGCGAGATTTGCAGCCACTACGGAGTCCTGCTCATCGCGGATGAAGTTCAGACCGGCATGGGCCGCACCGGTGAAATTTTCGGCGTCGACCACTGGAACGTGGCGCCGGACATTCTGTGTCTGGGAAAGGCCCTGGGCGGCGGCGTGGTGCCCATGTCGGCGTTTTTTTCAACAGCTGAGATCTGGGAATGCCTGGAGCCCAACCCATTTATGCACACCACCACCACCGGCGGTAATCCATTGGCGTGCGCCGCGGCACTGGCGGCGGTCACGGTTTTGCTCGAGGAGGATTTGGCGGGTCAGGCCAAAGTGAAGGGAAAATACGTCCTGGCGCAGTTGAGGCAGCTTCAGGAACGATTTCCGGGCGTGCTGGCCGAGGTCCGGGGGTTGGGTCTTCTGATCGCAATGGAGTTTCCTACCGACGACCTCGGCTACAAGGTGGCGTCCGGACTTTTCTCGCGGGGCGTACTCACTGCCGGAACTCTGACCAACGCCAAAAGCATCCGTTTCGAACCGGCCCTGAACATACCCCGGGAAATTCTGGATGAGATATTGAACCGCCTCGAGGATGTCTTGAAGTCCATCGAAGTGCCGAAACACTGGTAGCATATCAAGATCGACAACTCCGCACCCGCGGTATGGGTGGACCCAGGCCTCTCTTTTGAATGTCTCAATCCGGATTGCCTGCAACCCAGTCCGGAACAAGCGATACCGCAACACATTGAGTCGTAGGGTTTTTTAGGAAGACATCTTATCTGAATATGGAATTTGTTTGCAATTTGTCCGTTTCATCCGGGCCAGGGGAATGCTTCCATGATTACCCACAAACGAAAGGGCCTTTCGGTAATCAACATCGGCAAGCGCTTCGCCGATGTTCAGGCCCTGGTTGACGTAACCCTCGATATCCGCGAGGGGGAATTTTTTACCCTATTAGGCCCTTCGGGATGCGGCAAGACCACCTTGCTGCGAATTATCGCCGGCTTGGAGCTGGCGGACGACGGCCAGGTGCTCCTGGGCGGTCGGGACATTACGACCTTGCCGGCGACCAAACGGCAGGTAAATACCGTATTTCAAAGCTACGCCCTGTTTCCCCATCTGAGCATTTTCGAGAACGTGGCCTTTGGACTTCGTTCCCGCAAGTTCGCCCGGCAGGAGGTGGAAAGCCGGGTCAATCGTCGTCTGGAAATGCTGGGCCTCGAGGAAATGGCCGACCGTTATCCCCATCAGCTATCCGGTGGTCAGCAGCAACGGGTGGCCCTGGGCCGGGCGCTGGTCAACGAACCCGAGGTGCTGCTGCTGGATGAACCGATGTCCGCTCTGGATGCCAGGTTGCGGGCTCAGGTTCAGGTGGAACTGCGACGCCTTCAGCGCAAACTGGGCCAGACATTTATTCTGGTGACCCATGACCAGTCCGAAGCCCTGGTGGTTTCCGACCGCATCGCGGTGATGAGCCAGGGACGGATCATTCAGTTCGGCACTCCCAAGGAAGTCTATGAACATCCCAAAAATCAGTTTGTGGCGGAGTTTTTAGGCGCCGCCAACCTGATCGCCGGACGGCGGGCAAATGGCGGTGTCGAGACCGATATCGGTTTTCTGCAACTGAACTCCCCGCCTGCCTGGGAGGAGGGAACGGTGGCCATTCGTCCCGAACGAATCCGGATTGCAGCCAGGCCCCCGGAAATCAACGGCATCAGAGCCCGGATTCGGGAAGCTATTTATCGGGGGACCAACATCGATTTGTGGCTCGAGCCGGGTCCGCTTCGGGTGCGCTGCCCGGCCCGGCGAAATTATGAAACCGGCGCGGAGGTCTGGCTGGAACTTCCCACGGAAGGGTTGGTGATTCTGGATGAATAGGCTGCTTATCTGGTACGGCGAGCTGACCACTCGGCGAAATCTCACCAAACGGGGTCTATCCTTTCTGGCATCCGGTATGCTCTGGCTGCTGATGTTTCTGGTGCTGCCCGGCCTGGTTCTGATTGTGGTGAGCTTTGCCTCCCGGGGCGCTTATGGACAGCTGGTATGGGATTTTACGATCGAGAACTACAAGCGCCTGACCGGCTTCAGCCTGTTCGGCTGGACCGCCGACTATCTCATGATCGTGCTTCGATCCGTATGGGTGGCCTTGGTCACCACCGCCGTTTCGGTGATACTTTCCTATCCGCTGTGTTTTTTTATCTGCGCCCGACCCGAGCGCTCCCGATACTTCTGGCTGACCCTGGTGATTATTCCCTTTTGGACCAATATGGTTATTCGCACCTACGCCTGGTTTCTCATTTTGGCCCCGGAGCTGCCTGCCGCCCGGCTGGCGTCTTATGTGGGACTGATTCCAGCCGGTGCGCCGCTTTATCCCAATGCATTTGCCGTGTATCTGGGAATGGTCTCCATGTTCCTGCCGTTCGTGACCCTGCCGCTTTATGCCAGTGTCGAACGGCTGGACTGGACGCTGGTCGAAGCCGCCCAGGACCTGTATGCTTCCAGGGTGCGGGTCTTTATGCAGGCTATTTTACCCCAGACCCTGCCGGGATTGTCGGTCGGCGTAATCCTGACCTTCGTCCCGGCCATGGGGATGTTTGTGGTGCCGGACCTGCTCGGCGGGGCCAAATACATGCTGGTGGGAAACTTGATTCAGCAGCAGTTCGGTGCCAGCCGCGACTGGCCTTTCGGCGCGGCCATCAGCATGGGGCTGATGATTCTGACCATGATCAGCCTTCAGCTTTACCGGCGCAGAAGCAGGGAGATCAAGTTCGTATGAGACGATCCCATCCACTGATCACCACCCTGGCCCTGCTGACGATGGGCTTTCTTTACCTGCCTCTGGCGGCGGTGGCCGTATTCTCGGTCAATGCCACGCGCTACGGCCTGGTTTGGCGCGGTTTCACGCTGGACTGGTACTATAAACTCTTTCAAAACGAATTTATCCTGGAAGCCGCCTGGAACACCCTCGTTCTGGCGGTGGTTTCAACCCTGGTGGCCACCGTGCTCGGAACGGCGCTGGCCATTGGCATGGACCGATTCCCGTGGGGCAAAAAAACCAATACCTTTCTCGATCTTATTTTGCATATACCCGTGGTGATTCCGGATATTATCCTGGCCGCCGCCCTGGTGGTGGCATTCGGCCTGCTGCGGGTGCTGTCCTCCGTATTCGAGCCGGGACTGTTTAACATGATCGTCGGGCACATCACCTTTCAAATTTCCTTCGTCGCCCTGGTAGTGCGCAGCCGGCTGGTCAGCATCGGCCGGGATGTGGAAGAGGCGGCCCGGGATCTTTTCGCCGACACGCCCTATCTGTTGCGGCGGGTGACCCTGCCGTTGTTGCTGCCTGGAATAGTGGCCGGCGCCATGCTGGCCTTCACCTTGTCGCTGGACGATTTCGTAATCAGCTTTTTCACTGCCGGCCCCGATTCGGTGACCCTGCCGCTGTTCATTTTTGCCGCCGTACGGCGTGGCGTGACCCCTCAGATCCATGCCCTTTCCACCCTGGTGATGTTGATTACGGTGGTTTTGATTGTGGTCATGGAACGTTTTACACGTAAATAATTCTTGCGGGTTGTTTGGGGCCGGTTGTACGTGGTAAAAATAATCGAATGATAACCAAGTGCGACGGCGCACCAGCAATGGCTTTAATTAACCTCAAATTATTCCGGTTTTTCCAGGACGGGAGTCCAAAAAAGTGACCGAAAATTACAGAAACCAAATTTCTGTAAATCCCGACAGACTGCCGGCGACTCACACTCACAACTTGCGACACACAGAATAAAAGGAGGCGCACATGAAAAAATTGGCTTCGGTTATGGTAGTATTGTCGATTGTATTCGGCGGAATCGTCTACGCCGCCGCAGAGGAACTGAAAATCTTTATCTGGTCTGAATATATGGATGAAGAAAACATGCCGAAGGACTTTGAAAAGGCCACCGGCATCAAGGTGCGCCTCGATCTTTACGAATCCAACGAGGAAATGATGGCCAAGCTTCAAGCCGGCGGGGTCAGCCAATACGATATCATCGTACCGTCGGACTACATCATGCCCAGCCTGATCAATCTGAACCTGATCCAGCCGCTGGACCACTCCAAGATTCCCAATCTTAAGAATCTGAGTGCTAAATTCAGGGACACCAGCTTCGATCCCGGCAATAAATATGCGGTCGGGTGGCAGTGGGGTACGGTGGGGTTGATGTACCGTAAAGACCGGATAAAAGATGAGGATGTCAAAAGTTGGGCGATCCTGTTTGACCCCAAACACGATCCGGGACCTTTTTATCTAATCGACTCCGTCAGGGAAATGATGGGAATTGCGCTGTTGTACCTCGGTTATGACTTTAACAGCACCAGCCCCAGGGAACTCAAGGCAGCCGCCGATCTACTGATCGAAACCAAAAAACGCAGCTCCTGCCTCGGCTTCAAGGGCGGAGTAGGCGGCAAGAATGATGTCGTGGCCAATGCCGCCGCGGCCGCCATCGTGTACAACGGGGATGCCATCCAGGCCATTGCCGAAGATCCGGCGAATCTCGGCTTTACGGTTCCCAAGGAGGGCAGCGAAATCTGGCTGGACTCCATGTGCATTCCGGCCAAGGCCCCCAATCCGGATGCCGCCCACAAGTGGATCAACTGGATTCTGGAACCCGAAGTCAATGCCGCCCTTACCAATTACAATCATTATGCCACCCCCAACAAGGCGGCCATGCCGTATTTGGATAAAGAAGATCTGAAAAATCAGGGCGTATGGCCCACGCCGGAAATCATGGAGACGCTGGTGTTTACAAAAGATCTGGGCCAGGATAACCGTATTATGGATGAAGCTTGGACCCGGGCCAAATCCCACTGATTCATTCGAAAGAAACCATCATTTGTCGGCGGTGGGATCTGGCCGTGCATCCAGACTCCGCCGCCGGCACAGGCCGCCATATTGTTGACCGTGCCGCCGACCGATCTCGGAAAATCTACCGGAGGCCTGAATCGGTAAGCGTTTTCCGGTCTGCCTTCTTTCGAGAATTCTCCGCCAGCCGTTCTGCTATTTCATCCGTTTTACGGTTCCAATCCATGTACCTGAAAAATTTTTGCTTCAAACGTTCGCGGTATTCTGCAATTTCAAGGCCCGAATCGATGGCCTGGCTCTGAAGAATTTCTTCGGAGTGACGAATTCCGGGCCAAATTCGATTGTTGAATATTTTTTTAAAATACGTGTCATAACGAAACCCGAATTCCACCATTGAAGGCAACGGCTCCCCGTACTTGTCACTCAGCCCGAATTTAGCGAAAGGAAATCCGCGAGCCAAATCCAAATGCCAGCCGATCAGCATCCTATCCGGATTAACCGATATCAGCGCATGCGGCACGCAGTTGTGCTGGGAAATTTTGTATTTGACCCGGAGCCAATCGGTCAGCTCTTTGCCGGACTTCAGCTGGGCCTCATTAAAGGATGAAATACCCGTTGATTTGAGGCGGGAAGTTTTCAAATTCGAGATTTGGCCCTCCTCATTGTCCGCTCCGGGGGTGACTTCTTCAAAATCTTTTCCCTCGAAACAAATTCCGATGAAGGCGTGATTCAGGTTCAAAAAAAATTCTTCGTCATCGGACCAGATCGAATGGCCCGCGTGAAAAGCAGCATGGTCTTCTTGCACCAACCGATAGATACGGCCGAATCGATCGATGAAATAATTGTAGGACTTCTTGCGCTGGATGTATTTGAGCAGCCGTTTGCTGTATTTCAGGATCGAATGATTCATCTCGGGCATGAAGGGAAACAGGTCGCTTTCCGATGCGTGATACACAATGCCTCTGATGTGGTCGGAGATTCGACTGTCGTCGGACAGGTGATGGGAATTCCGGGGGAATCGTCGGTATTTGCGCGGGTATGTTGGGAGTCGAATAGGTCGTGATTATCTGCAGCCGATTACTGTAAAATTCTCGTTCGGATGTTTTTTCAACCAGCCAGATGGGCTTATCCAGATATTTGGGAACCGACTCGGAGCCCGCTGGAAAACCCGCAATGATGGGAGGCGATATAGATGCGGTAAGTTCGCTTGTCCGGGGTCGGGTACGTCCAGGTACGGTATTTTGGGGCGGAATGTCCGCCGGGCCGATCTCAAGATCCGGAAAGGTCAGCCCCGGCTGAGAGGGACTTGGCAACTGTTTCAGAACCTGACCGGCTTCATTTTGATCGCTTACGAAATCCACAGCAGGAAGGGTATCCCGGTTTTCGCTCCCTGCCGAAGCAGAAATGACAAGCCGTTGCCGGGTGTCAAAATCCGAGGTCAGTTGATCCTGGAACCACGATATCAATGCCGTCAATACCGGATTCTGTATATTTTCAGGAACAAAAACCGCTGAAGCCGACCCCTTGACGGCTTTTGCGGCCAACAGTCCCAGGTTGGGTTCACTTGCGGACCGTCGGGAAGTGGCCGCCGGCTTCAATACTTTGGCGGCCAAAACGGGATCTCCTTGCGCCGGTGAGGCCAACGAAGTTAACGTCTGCAATACTTGATTTTGTAAATTTTCAGGAACAAAAACCGCCGCAGCTGCAAGTACGGCAACCTTTTCCACCGGTGGCGACAGGCAGGGTTTGCTTGCAGATCGCCGGAAGCTTACGGTCGGCTCCGGTGCCTGGGCGGTGTAAATGGCATTTTCTTTCGCCGGTTCACTCAAAGCCAGCAATACCGGATTCTGCAAATATGTCAGCGCTTGGATGGCTTCGTTGGAATGGTTTGCAGGAGCGGCGATCGACGATGCCAGTCGCTGATCGCTTCCATGGGATAGGTCCAATGAGCCCGGCAGGCGGACCATCTCAGCCGCGGAGACATTTTTATTCCGTCCGGCATTCAGGGCTGCCAGGACGGGATATTGATATATATCGGAGAATCGGTCAGTGCCATTCAGAGCGTCGGTCGTCTTGATATTTGCTGGGTGTGGACCGGCTTTTCCGGCAGGCAGCCGGGAAATTGCGAGCGCCTGGGGACCGATCGGGTCCGGCTGAAAATTAAAGAAATCGGCCGACGTCAGGGCACCTATAACGGTATTGTGCAAATGTTTCGGCAGGAGATCGACGCCACGGTCATGGTTGGCGGAGGGGGGGGTGATTGTAGAAAGTCTGGCAGTCGTGCTGGGTGCGGGGGGATCCCCTATGGGTTTTCGTACAATAATCTTTTCTTCGGCAGCATCGACCGGCAGGAAATCCGATCTGATAGAAGAACCCGATATAAAATGCCTTAGCACAGGTGAAATCACCGTGCCCAGTCCCAGAACATAAATTAACAAAATAGGCAGCGCAATTAAATATCGGAATTTAGGCGGCCGCAGTTGACGATGATGGTGAGCGGAAATACTGGGATGGGGGCTGCAATCTCCAATTGCCTTGCTACAGCCGGGCCAGATCTTTTCGGCCGCTTCCAGAAGCTTTCGGCGGTAGTCGGAATCGCAAATCGGATGGGGCTTGTCATCTGAGACGCTTTTTTGGTGCTCGTTTATAGCAAGTTTCAAGAACCTCAGCTTCAAAGCCGGGTCGGGAATGACGACGGACACCTCTTCGATAATTCTCCGCTGGTTTTCCGGCGGCAGTTTTAGAGTGATCGCTGTGTCCATCTATATGCAAATTATCTCATTCCCGTGTGCCCGTGTGCCTGTGCGCCGGTTGAACCGGAACCATAGCCGCAGTCCACAACCGGCTAAACAAATTCACGGGCTCAACGGGCCAAACGGGCACACGGACCAACGGCTGGCTAATTTTCGTTCATGGCGGCAATCAAAGCGCCTTTTGCCGTGGCATTGAGCGGATCTTCCGCAATTCGAACGGTACTGAAATCCAAAGGAATATTTTCAGTTTTCAAGAAATGCTCAAATTTTTCCTTAAACCCGCGAACCTTGGCGGTGCCGCCGCTCAGCACGATCGGAATGGGACGATCCAGCTTCAGCGCGGTGGAGGTCTGAGCGATGCTTTCCTTGAGAGATTTGACCAGGCTCATGATCAGGTCGTCATAGTAGATGTGCAGGGCGTCTTCGATATCGTTGTCCGGCTTTCTTTGGAGATCGAAGCCGTTTTCTTTGATGCCGCGCACGCGTGTGTTGATGGTACCGGTCACCGAGGCCGTTGCATCATCGATGTAATCGCCTCCCTTTTTGATACTGAAGGAGACCAGCGGAACGGACAGGTAAGCCAGACATACGTTGCACATCCCCCCGCCGGCGCTGATACCCAACCCAGTGAAGCTTTCGGCCTCCAGTTCGGAAAAAATGACCGCCAGACCCTCGTTGATACTGCTGCTGTTGTATCCTTTTTCGCTCAGGTGACGCTTCAAGACCGTCTCATGATAGATAATATCCGTCTCCGAACCCTTGGGGGGCGCTGGTATCGAAAAGCTTAATTTAGAGGAACCGCCGCAGGATCCAAGCATTTCATCCAGTATTTTCTTTATGATCTCAATTGAATAGGATTCTTTCGGATTCAGCAGACCCTGGCACATGGGACGCCGGGTTTCCGTGTTGAGCATGTTGGCGAAGGTTTCGGCGCCGTCACCGAAGACGATCAACGAATGGTCGATCTTATGATACTTGATCTGGTTCTGGTTTAAAATTTTCTCGGTGAATTTGGAATAATCCACCGAAATAAATGCATTGCGTTGGGAGCTGAACTCAATTTTGCCATTTTTCTTCTCGGAAAAAACAATTTTAGAAGTTCCGATATCCACCCCTACTACCCTGTCGCTGGATTTCTGGGCCGCGGTCTCCATTTCGGCCTCGCGGTTTTTATTCTTGTCTTGCGTCATTTTAATGTCTCCTATCTGCTGGTTTTTCTTATGGCGATTGAATCACGGCTTTTGTCAGGATGAAAGCAAAGATTGTGCCGATTTGCAGCCATTAATATATTCAGTTTAAATTCAGAATGTTATATCACAGAGCATCCAACCCAATACCGGCCGGCGACAAAAATATGACGGATCCGTGAAAAAGCGGGATTACCCAAAAGTGATTGGAGTCCGTATGGGCTTCAGGATGCAACAGCCCCAGCGGTATCGCGGGCACCCCATTTCATTTCTGCCGGCCCGATTTTTTTTGCAGTTCACCGCCTTCTCGGATGTCATTGCTTCGTAAGCTCGGGGTCTACGCTGAAATTTATCACGCATAAATACAGGATATGCCTTATTGCAATTAAGCACTCGATATGTAAAAAATACCCGATTACAAGGGCGCTCGATGCCCTGCAGTTGAATGATCAAAAACAGCCTCGTGCCCGTCCATAAAGGGTTTTTACAAGGATGGGCACCTGGTGGTGTTTCCAATCCAGAAATGAGAATTTTTGCCCAAGGTCAAGGAAATCAAGCGCTTGCGCGGAGGCGTAGTTTTTTACGCCGCACAAGCAAGGGCGCAGATCGACGCAGAAATTGGGTAAAAAGGCCATTTGTGGATGGAAACTAGCCTCACTTCTGTGCAGGGCGAAAGCATTCCATAGGGATGACACCAGAAGTCCGGAAACGAATTTCCCTTTGCCTGGAGTTAAAATGATGAAAAAGAAGCTTTTATTTTATATCCAAACGGCTTTTTGCACCCAGTTACTATTCGGATGCACGCGATGGTCGGGCCGACCTTATATGGGATGGAACCATATGATGGGTTACGGGGGTTACGGGGGGGTGTTTATGTGGCTGATATTTGTCATAATTGTTGGTATCATCATCTACTTTGTTTTCGAGCGGAGCAAAAGAACCGGAAATTTGAATGGCCTATACAGAGAAACGCCAACAGATATTTTGAAAAAGCGCTATGCCAGAGGTGAGATTACCAAAGAGGAATTCGACCGGCTCAAAAAAGATATTGAATCCTGAGCTGCCCTTTTAGCGGACGGATAAAAACCAAACCGGATGCAAATCCACTCAGATGGGAGGGGGACCATGAAGTACGTGCTGTTTTTAGTCATTGTAATCGCATGTGTCGTCGCAGGCGCATTTCTGTACGCCTGGTCAGGAGCTTACAACATTGCCGCCACCCAACCCCATTGGCGCGTTACAAAATCCTTGATCGATCTGGCGAAGGATAGATCCATAGAAACGCAGAGTGAAGATATTCAGGTACCGGCCGTGGGCGAAGCTGAAAAGGATGCCGCCTTTTCCCACTATCATGAAATGTGCCGGCTGTGCCACGGCGCCCCGGAATTCCCGCCGTTGGAATTCGTAAAGGGGTTCTATCCGTCTCCGCCGAGTTTGATCGCAGGCGACATCCAGCAAGAGTTCGGCAAAGCCCAAATTTATTGGATCGCAAAGCACGGCATCAAAATGACGGGTATGCCCGCGTTCGGTCCCACCCACAACGAGCAGCAGCTGTGGGGCCTCGCGGCCCTGGTCGAAGATTTGCCGCAGATGACTCCCGGGCAGTACCGGCAGGCGGTCAAGAGGGCTGATTCGCAGGGCCACATGGACTCCGGCGATGGCCACGGAGAATCTGCAGGAGACAAATAGCCGGAACAAGAAAGCGGTGTGTCCTCAGGCCATAGCGACACGGAGAATGCGCATCAATGATGGAACCGTATGATGCAGTTTCTTTTAAATCAGTCATCAAAGCGGATTGATGCCATATTCCTTTAACTTAAGCTGCAGGGTGCGGCGACTGATGCCCAGAATTTTAGCGGTGTGGGTGCGGTTGCCCCCGGTGCCTTCCAGCGTTCGCAGAATCATCTCCCTTTCGACTTCCTTTAACGAGCGGCCGGTCTCGATGTCGATGCGGGCTTCTTTCAGCTCCAGATCGAGTTCTCTCAAACTTTCAGGAAATTCCATGGGCGTTATCATATCCCCACGGGCCATGATAACGGCCCTTTCCACGATGTTCTCGAGTTCTCTGACATTTCCCGGCCATTCATGGCGCATGAGAAGATCGACCGCCCTGGGAGTAAAACCCTTGATGAGCTTACGGTTTTTTTCAGTATACTTCTTCAAAAAGAAATCGGCCAGGAGCACAACATCGTCTCCCCGGTCGCGCAGGGATGGGACTTTCAGACGCACGACATTCAGCCGATAGTAAAGGTCTTCCCTGAAACGACCGGCGTTTATTTCTTCCTCCAGCTGCTTGTTGGTGGCCGTTATAATTCGTGTATCGACCTTGACCGGGTGCGTGCCACCCAATGGTTCGAATTCACGCTCCTGCAGCACCCGTAAGATCTTGGCCTGGGTGGTTGGCGCCATTTCGGCAATTTCATCCAGAAAAATGGAGGATTGATGCGCCAGTTCAAACCGGCCGCGTTTGCGGGAAACAGCCCCGGTGAAGGCCCCTTTTTCATGACCGAACAATTCACTTTCCAGCAGCGTTTCGGGCAGGGCGGCACAGTTGATCTTGATGAAGGGCCGCTTTGCACGGTCACTATTCTGGTGGATGGCATTGGCGATCAGTTCCTTGCCGGTGCCGCTTTCACCGACAATCAATACCGTCGCCTCGGAGGGCGCCACCAAGGCCATTGTTTCAAATAATTTTTTCATCGCAGTGCTGCGCCCGATGATGCTGGAAAAATCGAAGCGATCATTCAACTGCTCTTTGAGATAGATGTTTTCCTGTTCGAGTTTCTGATATTGCAGTGCCTTGGCCACTAGGATTTTAAGCTCTTCAATGTCGAGCGGTTTGGTCAGATAATCGTATGCACCGGATTTGAGCGCCTCGATGGCAGTGCTGACGGACGCATAGGCTGTCATGATGATAACCGGGATTCCGGGACTCATGTTTTTTATTTTTTGCAGAGTCTCGATGCCACTGGGTCCCGGCATGCGGATATCCATTAATACCACATCGTAGAATTTTTCATCAACCGCGTTGACTGCTTCGTAACCGTCGACGGCATCCCGGATTTCATACCCTTCGGCGGTCAGAACCGCATTTATCATCTGACGATGGGAGGATTCATCGTCTACTACCAGGATTTTTGGTTTCATATTGGACTCGCTCGTCCCCCGACGGCATGCAGCACCCCAAGGTTGCAAAAGATTCTATGTTGGAATGGAGATGGTAAATCGGCACCCGGCGGTGTCTTCAGCCCACGGACTTTCAAGGGAAATTTCACCCTCATGGTTTTCCACGATTTTATGAACGATCGCCAATCCCAAACCGGTGCCCTTTTCGCGGGTGGTGAAAAAAGGTTCGAATATTTTGGCTTTTTGATCTGCCAAAATTCCCGGCCCGTTGTCTGCAACCCAAAGCCTGAGGTTTTTTTCCGGGGCCGTGTAATCTGCGCCGATTTCGATACGGCCACCCTGATCCACGGCCTGCAGGGCATTTAACAGAAGGTTGAGCAATGCCTGCGTGAGCTGGCTGGCATCCACCGGAAGCTTGCCGATTTCGGGGATGCGGGTTTCGATATGAACCTTCCGCGACCGGGCATCGGCACCCACCAATCGCACAACATGTTCGATGAGATCGGATATATCCGTCGGCGCCGGTTGGGCCTTCATGGGTCGCGCGAAAGAGAGAAGGTCCGTAACCACCCGGTTGATGCGATCCACTTCGGATACCATGATATCGGCATACGCTTGCTCTTGGGGCTTGTCCTTTAACGCATGCCGCAAAAATTGGGCAAAGCCGCGAATCGAGCTGAGCGGATTTCGAATTTCATGGGCGACACCGGCGGCCAATTCTCCGACAGCAGCCAGTTTCTCCGTTCGCCTCACTTTTTCTTCCAATTTCTTGATTTCCCTTAAATCCCTCAAGACGATCACCGCCCCCCGACAAGCGGCGGATTCGTCCCGGATCGGCGTTGCGCTCAGCGCCAGCGGTATGATTTCGCCTTTTGTATTTTTATACCGGATTTCATGGTCCAGCACGGAAATGCAGTCCGTAAGGGTCTTTCGAATACCGACAGCGGTGAGATCGACCAGAGAATTCAAGTCTTTTTGCCTTGCTTCCGGTTCGGTGAGGCCCAGAAGTTCAATTGCCGGCCGGTTGTAAGCGGCTATCCGGCCTTCCATATCGATACTTAACAGGCCATTGGCCATGCTGGCGATAACTTGACGGGTGTAATCTTTGGTCTGCTTGAGGGTTTTGTCGACCAGATAATAATTCTGGATAACAAAGATAAAAAAAAGGGCACCGGAACCCAGCACCAGAATAATGCCGGCCATGACGAAGGCGTGCTGGATATCGGCGCTCCGGGCCTGCTCGATGGCCGCCATTTTCATTCCCAAAACGATAATATCCCCACTGTGAGTGTGTTCCGAGGTTCGGGGCTCAAAAAGCATCATACCGGTATGATGCCGGGACATCGACGGCTCAAACATGGGTGAAAATAATTTGGCGAGCTCGTAAATCTGACGATCTCCACTCGAACTGACCATGCGGGTTAGGACGTGATTCTCATCTCTTATTTGAGGGTTCCAACCGGCTGTAGCACCTTGCAGCGACGGGTCGGAGTGATGAACGATTTTACCGGATTCATCAACCAGATAAACATAGGCAATGTCATCATCTTTCGCCGTCTCCTGCATAAGACGTCCCAGGGAGATCTCCTGCCAGGTCAGTGAACTCATTCCCGTTCGCGCGCCGGCTTCTATCGAGCGAATCAAGGCCACTCCCTGGCGGTAAAGAAAATGCAAGGCCAGGTTTTTTTCGCGATGCAAATTACGGTAGGTGGATAAACTGATCAGGACCAGCAGAATGAACACCACGGCAACGATGGAGAAGGCCGGCACATAGAGCTTTTTAATCGGAAAGATTTGCATATGCGCTTTTAAACCGGGCAAAGAGCAAACGGCACATGCTCCGGCAGATCCTTCCGCCTTTATCATCATCTTGGTGGAAATGCAAACGGTGAGTATTTTCCAAAAACCTTTATCATTCGTTTATTCCTTTACCCGGTTATCCAGAAAGCTCCAGTGAGAAAATTTCTGGTTTGGGGCGATATCAAGCATGATCGTAGCGCAACTAATTTTTAACTATTTTACAGGTAGTTACACAGTGTGCATGGATTTATTCTTGCTTCAAATCTGACCACATTTAAGCCAACTGGAGCTTTGTAGATAACCGTATTCCTTTATTCAATTGGCACCGGATATGCTTTTATCATAAGCCGTCTCAAGTTCGTTGAGTTCGTCAACTTTCTGGTCGATCAGCGCCTTATCCGGTTTCTCCGAGTGAAATAAAGCGGTCAACTCCTGTCTTTTTGCCTGGATTTCATTTCTCAATTTCTCCTGCTGCGGATACTGATCCATAGGAGATTTCCGCGGCTGCGCCATCCGGGGATTCGAAAAATTTTGGCTGGAATCCATCATATCATTTCCATAGTTTCCCCCCATGTGTCCCGATCCTCCCATGCCGCCCTGTCCGCCTCCCATGCCGCCCTGTCCGCCTCCCATGCCGCCTCCCATACCTCCACCAGCATGGACGCCGGTGCCGATTAGAAGTGCGGTGCATATCGCCGTTGTAATCAATAAATGCTTTCCGGTCATTGGTAAAATCCTCCCTTTAAATGATCTTGGGTTTTTGGACTATATTTGAAAAGTTTACTATTGATAAGTTATGATCAAAACCGACATCGGGCTATTCAGCCCCCCTAATGATATCACTATTCAGTGACATTTCATTGCCTTGCCGCCGGAGGTCTTTTGCAGCCTGTCCAAATAGCGCCCCCATATGCCCTTCTTTTTGGCCGGTTGGGGGCAGAGATATTTTTTCGGGTTTTTGACAAAGGATTTTCGGCAGCTTTCAGCACAAAAATAATAGGTTTCTTCGTTAATTTGCGCAGTCAGGTCGGTTGTGCCCGGCTCTACCTCCATACCGCAGACGGGATCGACCACGGAGTTACGGTCTTTGGCAAATAGATTCATTGATGTTCCTCCTTCTGCTTTTCGCATCGCTTTTGAGGTTTATATCCTGCAATAATTCGGCTGCAAATGATGTGCCACAATGTAATAATATAAGACAGGTGTAAACCGATTGCAAAATTTGATTTGCTCTTGAATGGTTGATTTCGCTTTCAATTGAATCTGACAGGCTGCATTCGCTCTCAACTTTGAATTGGTAGAAAAGAGATTCATATAACTGGTGAAAATGCGGATTTTTTAAAATTTGTTTCTGGCACCATCTTAAACCGCTATAAGGTGCAAAAAAAAAACGCACTTTTTCGCGTATGCCACCTATCCGGCGGGTAATAAATAACCAGCACCGCTTGACTCCACTTCGCGGCGGTTTATTTTCGATTCATTGAAGCAGTTCAAGCCTATCCATTTATTTTTAGCGTGCAATGCGGTATGGTTTGAACTCGAAAGAAAATTTGCCGGAGGCATTATATGTTAAAACCGAAAAGTTTACAGCAACGGCTGACGATCTATTTGATCCTGCCCGTGGCGTTATTGCTGATTCTCATGGGGACGGTGGGATTTTTCTATGCCCGCACCCTCCTGCTGGCCCAGTGGCGTGAAGCATCCATACTCCGGTTGCAGCGGGCCGCGCACCAGGTCGACATGCGCCTGGAGCGCGTCAAGGATTGGATGCGCATTTTTCATGGGACATCCGGCAGTGTGGAAGCCGCTGAACTTCACGATTTGACTATCGAGCAGCTCAAAGGGCTGGAAGCCGTCGATCAGGTGCATTTAACCTGGATTGACCAGCCGGCTTCTTCCGGATATTCCACCAACTCACAAATGTCTTCCATGATGCAAATGAACGACAAACGACCTATGATGCGAATGATGCGCCGGTTTCACAGCGCCCGTATTCGCGATATCACACCCCCGCACTTCGATGAGGCGATTAATCATAAGACCGTTTCGCTCATCTCGGATCTAAACGATGTCAATGGCAAACCGATCGGCCGACTGGACGTGGTGCTGGATTTTGACATTCTGATAAAAAATATTCGGGAATCCGGTTGGTGGCAGAGCAGCAAAGCATACCTGGTTAATGATCACGGCCGTATACTTACCAGTACCATGCCGGTCAAGCATGGCTCATTAGCTAAGAGTGACGATCCGCTCGAACGCCGGACGGTCGAAGCGATGCAAAGCAGTGATTCCGGCACCATTCTGGGTGAGGGGTACCCGCCGGATGAAGTCAGCGGCTTTTACCGGCTTCAACAGGCACCGTGGCGGCTGGTGATGATCGCACCCGGCAAGGCCATATTGGCTCCAATTGTTGCCTTCCGATTCTATTACCTGATGAGCAGCATCGCTTTTATTTTGCTGATTGTTGTTTTAATCAGAATCGTTACCGGCCGAACCGCAGCCGAAATCAAAGCGGTATCCAAATCCGCAGAACGGGTTGCCGGCGGCGATTATGAAGCCCTTCTGGTCGCCAAAACCCGCGACGAAGTCGGTGAATTGATCCACAGTTTCAATACCATGGTTCAACAACTCAAAGAACGGATGGTCATGAAGCAGGCCATGAACCTGGCCATGGAAGTTCAGCAGAATCTGCTGCCCAGAGATATGCCTCACCTCAACGGTTTCGACATCGCTGCTCGCAGTATCTACTGCGATGAAACCGGCGGCGATCTGTATGATTTTTTGGAAGTCGATAATCCCAATGCCGATGGCCTCGGAATCGCAGTCGGCGATGTCAGCGGCCACGGAATCCCGGCCGCCCTGCTGATGGCGACGGTCAGGGCATTTTTAAAAAGCAGGGTTAGCCAGCCCGGCAGTCCGGCTGAAATCATCTCCGATGTCAATCGACTGGTGACGCATGATACCGACGAGACCGGTCAGTTCATGACCCTTTTTTATGCCGCAATCGATGCGGGTAAAAAAGAATTGCGCTGGGTAAGAGCCGGTCACGACCCCGCTTTCTTATACGACCCGCGTACGGGTGCTTTCACTGAACTTGAGGGCCCTGGCATGGCCATCGGGGTCGATCCGGAATATCCCTACCGCGAAGGCGGGGTTATCGCTTTGGCGGCGGGACAAATTGTACTGATCGGGACCGACGGCCTGTGGGAAACGCACGATGAAGCCGGGGAAATGTTCGGTAAAAATCGTCTGGAATCGATTATCCGCCAACACGCTCAAAATTCTGCGGACAGGATTATCGACGAGATCATTCATGCGGTGCAGGAATTTCGGGCCTCGGCGAAACAGGAAGACGATATCACCCTGGCGGTCATCAAAGTAACCGAATAAAAGTGATCCGACAGAGCCGTTAATCTCCGGTGCCTACCGCTGAAGATCGCCCGCCACGCGAAAGCCCGTATCGGTATAATATTTGACCGGGCTTTTAGTTTCGACAAGATCGACTTCCACCATCTCGGACGGTGCCTGGCCCAGGATGACAAATTTGCCTTGGTGATTTTTACCCCATTCCGCCAGTTGATTGATGCCGCGCAGGCCATACTTGTTCTCATCATAATTGATAACCGGCGTTGGCAGCGGCATGCGCTCCATGTCACTTTTACGGTTTCCGGTCTGCATCACGAAAAACCACTCGCGCGCCGTCGGCAGCCGCAGGCCGTAATGTGTTGCATAGGCTTCGGCCCCGAATCCCGTTACCATCAGCAATGCGCAGGCCGAGTGCATCGGGTCCTTGACGACGAACCGCTTCTTTTCGAAGACGATCGGTTTGTAGCCGCGGATTTTTTCACTGAGTTTCAACACCAATTGGTCATCCAGATAGACATCACTGGCTTCAACCCGCACCCGATCGATGACGCTGTTGAGAAAATTCACATATTGCTGGTTGGTTACAGGGGTTTCGGACATATAAAAGGACTCGATCCGAAGGGTCTTGGCCGGAAAAAGATCCTTGTCGCGCAGTTCCACCTCCGCGGGGGGAATCAGCCGCAAAATGGAATGGTCTCCGGGTTGCGTGATTTGCAGAGGCGCGTCCGGAGAAGGGAGATATTTTACGCCCCCGATTTTCTTGTAGATTTTTTCTGCAGGAGCGGGCAGGGTCTCGGCGGGCCCCGGTGATTCCGGGGTATCGAAGACTCTGCTTGCGATGATAGCTCCGGCACTTAATATAAGTGCTGCCAGCAGGATCACTAAAGCTTTGCTGTTCAGGCCCCACGGTTCCTTTTTGGATGCGCTCTGAACCTGACCGCCCGGGCAGTACAGCAATTGGGAAAGCCGATTTTTGAGCTCCAGGGCTGAAGGAATCCGGAGGCGGGGATCCTCGACGGTGGCATCCATGACGATGCGGTTCAACGCCGCCCGAAAATCCGTATCCGTGTTGGACAGTCGGACCTGCTTGAGGGGCCGCACCTTGTCCGAAATTTTACCCTCGGCGATCTCAAACAGAATTTTACCGATGGAATAAACGTCCGTCGTCTCCCGCACCAGGCTGAAATTAAAGAACTGCTCCGGCGACATGTAATTCATGGTGCCGAATATATCGGCCACCGAGCCCGTCACCGACGGCAGGTCGAGGCCCAGGGACAATCCGAAATCCGCCAGTTTGGGGACATCGTCCTTCAGAAAAAAGTTCTCCGGCTTTATGTCGCGATGGATGATCCCGCTTTCGTGAACCTTCTTCAGGCCGTCGAGAATGGGAAACAGGTATTTGCCGATCCAGGTTTTGATTTCTTCTTCGGTTTCAAAGCCGCTGACATCCATCGTATTTCGCAGGGTTCTGCCGGACAGCAGTTCCATAACCAGGTAGTCGATGGGGACTGGTTTGCCGTCAACTTCGATGTTCTCGTGGTTGGAGCCAAAGATGCGGATAACATTGGTATGATCGATCTTGGCCGCGATTTTCGCTTCGGATTCGAAGCGCTTCAGAACGCTTTCAAGCCGAGATTCTTCCATGGTGCACGAGAACTCGGGCGATATCACCTTAATGGCCACCCGTATATCCAGACGGGTGTCGTAGGCCATGTACACCGAGCCCATGCCGCCTTGGCCGATCGACTTTATGATCTGATAGTGGCCTCCCAGAGTCGTACCCGGCGCCAGGCAAAATTTTGGTTCTTCTGCGGTCATGGCAACTCCGGCGTCTTCTACAGATATACCACAACAGCGGTAATATTGTCTTCACCGCCGCCCGCCAAAGCGGACTGTAGCAGTTGCTCCGCCGCTTCTTTCGGGGTGTCGCAAGCCGCCAATGTTTCTTTGATCGTTTCAAGTGAAACCAGATTGTGCAGACCGTCTGAGGACAGCAGAAAGCGATCGCCGGCGGCTATCTCGATAATGCCGGTGTCGGCCTTTTCCAGGGGATCTCCGGTCCCCAGCACCTGCATCAGAAGATGCCGCAACGGATGGTGCAATGCCGATTCGACAGACAGCTCTCCCTCATCGATCATTTCCTGAACAAATGTATGATCCGTGGTGAGCGCCTGAATGGTGCCGTTTCGCAGCCGATAGATCCGGCTGTCTCCCACGTGAACCGTCACTCCGAAGTCGGCGGTTATCAACAGTGCTGAAAGCGTAGTGCCCATCTCGGCACAGCCCTTGTCCCCGGCGCCATAATTGCGGATCTCGGTATCGATCGAAAAAGCCAGGCGCTCCAGCCTGCCGGCGGATTCGGCAGCATCGATCCCATCATTCCAGTCTTTAAAAAATGCTTTCACCCCGGAGCAGGCCATCGAGCTTGCCCTGTCGCCGCAGGGGTGCCCCCCCATGCCGTCGGCGACCCCGAAAAGATAGGCCTTACGGCTGCCTGCTCTCGTCGAAGTGGGCTGATATATCGCATGAGCGTCCTCGTTGCGGGCCCTCTTCAGTCCGATATGGGATGTGGCGAAATAGGTTATCCGATCAAATGATATCATGTGTCACTATTCTCTAGACGTGCCGGCGTATTATTTTAAAAACACGTTGTATTTTCAATGCACGCAATTCAAAGGTTTCGGTAAATGTGTTGCTCCGTCTCTGAAATCAGACAAATAGACTAAGCAAGAGATGTGCCATTGACTTGCAGATAAGGAAAGGCTTCTCTAATCGAATCCGATGACAAATCACACCGACAATAAAATAATTCTTTGAATTCCTTGAGGTTGACCAAAAACAGTCCAAGGTTGAAGCGGTCGATGATTCCGATTCTTTTGCAGCAGAGCTGAGATAGCACTGCGTATTATTTTCGCATAGTATGGCGGCATCCGGATAATCAGGATACACCCTTCGATGCGGAAACATCAAAAAAAGATAGCCGGATTCGGTTTACGGCGTCACGCTACCCCCCATGGCAGTCCATGCCAGGGATCTCTTTGCCCTTCCGCCACCCCCATCTTCATTACCTTTTCATTATGCCGATGCCAGGAATGGTTCAGCCAGGCCAGCCCGCTGACCAAAGCGATGGCGGACAAATTCATCCAGAACGTGTAATCTATCTTGAACTGGGCGACACTTTTCACCGCCCGCTCACTTTCCGGCGTCACTCCCAGAATCGCAAAAGCGTAATGCAATATCAGGGCGGTGCACACAATGCTGACATACATCACCCCGTCAATGTAAAGGCCCACGAGCCAGCCATAATAGCGCGCATTGATCGCTACCAGGGGGGAACCATGAGGTCGGAGTAAATAAATCCCATGATGCCGACGAAGAGCACCCCGCTGGCGTTCAGCACCGTCGCCAGGGCGGCAAAGGAGCAGGAAGAACTGATGGATCCGAAAACGGTGGCCAGACCGACACTCTTGACATCAGCATATCCGAGGTAGGGGGTCGGTCTGCCCTTGGGAATGAACGCCTGGATCATGGCGCTGATGAAATACCCCAACACAAATGCCCAGCCCGACTTCCAAAAGAAGCCCGCGGCTGTCTTGGCTGCCTCTCCGTATGAAGCCCAAAATTCAGAGGAAAACACAATGCTCATCCAATTTTTAGTTTCTGTCTGTTTTAACGAAATTCCGATCCTAAATTTCTGCCATATTTTGTCGTCGGATACGATACGGCGTATCCTGTATTCCCCGCCGGGATAAGGTGTAAATATTTGAGATAGTTTCCATCCACAAATGGCCTTTTTGCCCAATCTCTGCGTCAATCTGCGCGTTTGCTCGTGCGGCGTAAAAAACTACGCCTCCGCGCAAGCGCTTGATTTCCTTGAACTTGGGCAAAAATTCTCATTTCTGGATCGGAAACACCACCAGGTGTCAATCATTGTAAAAACCCTTCATGGATGGGCACGAGATAGCTTCTCGTTTCCAATGCATCTGCAACCTATACCGGATCCCGGGTATTTCCTTCGCCTTTCGGAACTTCTTTCTGCGTCACTTACAAAACCGTTGTATTTTACGCAAAACGCGTTGTTTATTTTTTTGAAACCGTTGTTAAGTTAGTAAATACCACTTTGCGGCACCAATGCCATATTCCAGCCAGGCGGCCTCGTACGGTAACAATATGAAAAAATCAAGCTTCTGGATTCCGACAGCGTTGAGTATTCTATTATTCGCAATGATGATGGACGCGTGCACGACCAGTCAGATCGACACGGGACTTCCGGCGAATCATCCGGCCAACCCGCTCGCAGAGGAAACTGTATTCGTTTTCCCCCCAAATCCTTTTATGATGGATATGTCCGACGAGCGTCCGGCCCGGTTGCCTTCCGATGCCGGCGACCATGCCACTCAGATGGAAGGTTCCAGCCACGGCCATGACATGCAGAAAATGAAACAGCAAAGCGTCGAACCGGCAAACAACAAGGCAAAAATGACCGATCATCAGCATTAGGAGACGTTGCGTGATAAAAAATCCGGCCATAATAGGGTCGACACTCGCTATCCTGGTAGTCTTGCTTTCAAGCTGTGCTCAGCTCCCCAAGGACGCCGGCTTCGCCGATGTCCGGAAAGCCGTGGGAGAGCGCATGGATTATCGCCTGTACTGGAACCAGGGAACAGAAGCCGACGCTGAAGTGGAAAAGATAGTTTCCCGCCTGGTCGAGAATGAATTGACCCCTGAGTCGGTTGTCCAGATTGCGCTGCTGAACAACCCTCGCCTGCAGGCGACCTATGAGGAGCTGGGGGTCACTCAGGCGGATGTGGTCGAAGCCGGTTTGCTGCAAAATCCGGTGATCTTCGGCCGGGTACGCTTTCCGGACCGATCCTCCCGAATGACCAATCTTGAGTTCGGAATTACTCAGAATTTTCTCAACCTGCTGATGCTTCCCGCCCGTAAAAAAATGGTCGCCATCCAATTTGAACGCACCAAATTGCGGGTTTCATTTGAGGTTATCGCGCTAGCCGCTGAGGCTCAACAAAGCTATTTTGAGGTCCTGGCTGCCAAGCAGGTAAACAAAACGCACCAACAGATGGTCGAAACCGCGCAGAATTCTTATGAGATGGCCCGCCGCCTGCAAGCTGCCGGGAACATCGGTGCCCTGGAACTCGCTGTGGAGCAGGGTCAATTCGAGCAGGTCCGCATCGCCACGGCTGAAAGTGAAACCGCGCTGCTGATAGCCCGGGAGAAACTGAACCGGCTGCTGGGTTTGTGGGGCGGACAAACTTCATGGATAGTGCCCGATCAGCTGCCGGATCTGCCCCCCGCCGAGCATCACCTGGCGGAGCTGGAAGCCTTTGCCATTGCGAACCGGCTCGACATTGCCGCTTCTCGTAAAGAAATGGAAGCCCTGGCCCAGGGCCTGGGCATTACCATTGACTGGCGCTATTTCGGCAGCGCCGACATCGGTCTCAGTGCCGAGCGCGACACTGATGGGCAGTGGGTGGTCGGCCCGGAATTAGCTCTGGAATTGCCGATTTTCAATCAGCATCAAACCGATATCGGCAGGCTGGAAGCCCAATTGCGGCAAAGTCGGAACCGATTGAAATCCCTGGCCATCGAGGCCAGATCCGAAATCCGTTCCCTGCGCAATCAGTTGCTCATGAGCCGCAATGTGGTGCAACACTACCATGGTGTCATATTGCCGCTGCGGGAGCATATTGTGAACCTGACCCTGCAAAAATACAACTACATGCTGGTCGGTGCCTTCGATCTGCTGACGGCCAGACAGCGGCAATTCGACGATTACCGCAAATACATCGAGGCGTTGCGCGATTACTGGATCATCAGGACTGAATTGACCCGGGCCGCGGGAGGGCGGCTGCCCTCGGTGATGGAAAGCGGCCCCGCAGCCCCGGATGAAAATCCCGCGGTTCCAACAGCCGGTCGGGTAACCGCTGACCCGCCCGGGCCGCCGCACGGCAATGATCGGTAGTCCACGGCGCGGAATACAACTAATTGAGGGGGTCTTTGATGTTAACGAGACGTGAAATGATGTGGTCCGCTTTGACCACTTTAGCCGGTGCCGGATTTATTAAAAAAGCCCGGGCGGAAGGATCGGATTCACAGGGATCGCATCGGCATGACAACCATCGACAGAATGCCCCCAGGGGGCTTCCAATGGACACCACGCCGGTGATGACCCTTAACGGCAGCACCCTGCCGTATAAAATTAAAAACGGCGTGAAAGAGTTTCATCTGGTAGCCGAGCCGGTGGAAAGAGAGTTTGCTCCCGGCATGTCGGTCAAGTGCTGGGGCTACAACGGCCAGACTCCCGGCCCCACCATCGAGGCCGTCGAAGGGGATCGGGTGCGTATCCTGGTCACCAACAAATTGCCTGAACACACCACCATCCACTGGCACGGCATATTTCTTCCCAACGGAATGGACGGGGTCGGCGGATTGAATCAGCCTCATATCCGACCCGGTGAAACCTATGTTTATGAATTCACCCTGCGGCAGCAAGGCACCTTCATGTATCATCCGCACGCCGACGAAATGCTTCAGTTGGCCGTCGGCAAATGATGGGCAAAGGGCCTTTCGGCAACATCGAGATGGGAGGGATGTTTACGGTTGTCAAGGTGCGGGACCGGCTGGCCTCATACGACAAAGATCCCGGCTGGTACAGACACCCGCCCGGCACCGTGGCCTACCGATTGACCTGAGCAACAATTGTGGGGCCCCTGCCGTGCCGGTTGCATCGGATACGGAAGCAAGTCACCGGTAATTCATGATTTTCCGGCCTCATCCTTGGGGGATACGTCTTTTTTCGAATGACCGTCACACGCAGCTTCGGCCTCAACCTTCAGTCTGGCTTTGGCCGTTTCCAATTCTTCAATGATCTGCTTCAGTCGAAATTCTCTGGCTTCGACCTTCACCATCATCATCCCGAAGGACTCGGCCAATTCACTTAAAAAGCCTGGATACCGGCCCTTTTTGGCAAGCTCAAACAGGCGCTCGGCATCCGCCATTTCATATTTGCCGGAAGCAATTTTTTTGCAGCAGCGGTTTAGCATTTCGATGAGATCGAGATAATATCTTTCGAATTCCATAAAGATCACCTTTTACTAACCTCACGTGAAGATCAATGGGTAACGAATAAATTAAGCTATTAACTTTTTCCATTCTTGGCAAGATAGAAAACAAAGTCACTTTTTCCGAAGAATTGCTGGCAGCTATTTAGGCAAAAAATGGCCGACCCAGATGCGTGCGAAAATGTTAAGCATCCGGGAAGAAAGGACAAATGGAAATGATTGCTTCCGTAAATAAATTGGTTGCCAGACTACTCACCCGCTTTCCGATCTTGGCCAACCTGTGGACCCGCCACTCTGAATTTATTGAATTTTCGGATTCGCCCTGGACCCCGATGACGATGCCTGCCTCCCAATGCCGTCTGGCGCTTGTGACCACCGGCGGTGTTCATTTGCGGTCACAGCCACCCTACAATATGAAGGATTCGGCGGGAGACCCAACGTTCAGGGAAATCCCCGCCGATGCACATGTCAGAAATCTCACGATTACCCATAACTACTATGACCACTCAGACGCGGACAAGGACATTAATATCGTGTTTCCCATCGAGCGCGTACGGGAACTCGCGCAATTTGGCGATATCGGCGAAGTAAATCACAGGCACTTTTCGTTCATGGGGCATATCACGAATCAGCATATCCCTACCCTGATGAACATCACGGCACTCCGGGTTGCATCGGCCTTAAAAGCCGATGGGGTCGATATCGCGATACTCACGCCAGCCTGAGGAATTTGCAATCAGTCCGTGGGACTGATCCAGCGGGCGATCGAAAGTTCAGGGATTGCCACCATCTCGATAACCTTGTCGGAGCAGATCACCACAAAAGTGCGCCCCCCGCGGGCAGTCTTTCCCGGATTTCCGCTGGGGCATCCCATCGCTTTTCCCGGCCAAACGCAGCGCCAGTTAGAGATCCTGCGCTTATTGCTGAAGTGCCTGGAAGCCATCGACGCTCCGGGCACCATCGTTGGACAGGATATGACAGATGGAGGATTCATTACGCTACAGGACAATCGTTTTGGCAGAAAAGATCCCTCCTAGCCAGGATTGGGTTGAGAGATTTGATACTTGCGAATTTTGCGGTAGAGGGTGTTGCGGCTGATCCCCAGGCGCTCGGCGGCTTGCTTTTTATTCCAGTTGTTGTTTTGCAGCACCTCCTGAAGCAGTTTGACCTCGTTTTCCTCGATGGTGCCGGGTGGTCCGTAATCCGGATCTGCATTGGCAGCCCGATACAGCGACGATGGCAGATCCGATATTTCGATCCGGGCTCCTTTGGCCAGTACAACCGCGTGTTCGATGCAGTTTTCGAGTTCCCGGACATTGCCCGGCCAACGGTACGATAGTAGCCGGCGCATGGCTTCCGGGTCATATCCGGTGATTACCCTGTCTTGTTCGGCGGCAAACCGCTTCAGAAAATAGTGGGCCTGCAGCGGGATGTCGTTGGGACGATCTTTGAGGGGGGGCAGGCAAAGCGGAATGACATTCAGCCGGTAGTACAGATCCTCTCGAAAATTTCCTTGTCGGACTTCTTCAAGGAGGTCTTTATTGGTTGCGGCAATGATGCGCACATCTACGGACAACGATTTTTCACCACCCACGCGTTCGAATTTCTGGGTCTGCAGGATGCGCAGCAGCTTGATTTGGGTGGATGCAGGTATCTCGCCGATTTCATCCAGGAACACGGTCCCGCCGTGGGCTTGCTCGAACCGGCCCTTTTTCTGGCGAACCGCGCCCGTGAACGCGCCTTTTTCGTGCCCGAAGAGTTCACTTTCAATAAGATTGGATGGATAGGCCGGGCAGTTTATCACTACAAAAGGTTTTTCCCGACGAATGCTTTTCTGATGAATGGCTTGCGCCGCGAGTTCCTTGCCCGTTCCGCTTTCTCCCTGGATCAACACGGTCGAATCGGTCGGCGCGATGTTTTCGATTAGATTGTAAATCGTCAGCATTTTCGAATCCCTGCCGACCATTCCGCAATATTCGGTAGTTTTATCGCGTAGAATATTGCGCCTTTCTTCTTCGCCGGCCACCGCCCTCCGGATCGCACTGGAGGATTGATCCAGAACCAGATTCACGAGTTCCATATTTTGTCGATCACATTTGCAATGGGCAGGGCAGGGTACGAGCACGGCACCCAGAAGCTGGTTTTCACAATGAATCGGGACGGCCGTCACCCGAACTGCAGCCTCCAACCCGGCTGACACCAGGCGGTCATCTAAACTGATTTTTTTAAGTAAGGTGACGCCGTCAAGCTCGCCCAACAGGCGCAGCGTCTTGGCAAATTCTTCCCTTCTGAATGTTTTGATCTCTCCTTTGCAATAGGCGTAGAGGTGATCCTGGTTGTTGTCAAAAACATAAAAATTGAGCTTGTCGCAGGGTCCGATCTCCTGGAACTTCAAATGCAGGTATTTGAATAAATTGTAAAGGCTATTTTGTTCCCCGATGTTTCGCAGGATTTCGAAGGAGTTTATGATTTGGTGATGCACCCGATCCAATTGACGGGTGTTTTCTTCAAGCCGCAGCGTGTTTTCCCCGATACACTGATCCATCCAGTTTATCACATATGTCAATCGGCCGACTTCATCCAGACAGGTCGGTTTGGCGTTGGGATCGGGCCTTGTCTGATCCAGATTTCCTGTGGTGGTCTCAGCCAGCGCGACCAACGGTCGGGTAATCCTGCGAATCAATAGATATCCGACGGTGATGGCGAGAAGCAGGATACTCGCAGTAAACATTCCCATTTTTAGCCACAGTTCCATCACCCGGGATCGATATGGTTTTTCCAACAGGCCCATGCGCAGTACTTCGGCCTTACCGGATAAAACCGGAGAAACGAAATCGAGATAGGATTCCCCCCGGTTGGTGACGATCCTATTGATATTGCGGGGGCCTTGGTCGTCGAAAGTGGTCGCGGTGAGCAGTTCCGCAGGAATGCCGCCGGGAAAGGTGTGAGCCTGGACCCGATCTTTCCTGATGATGAAAATATAGGCCAATGAAGGGGTGTTGAACCGCTGATGGTTCATTAGCCGGCGAAGCGCGGATGAATCATTGAGGGTCCCTTTAAGCGCTTCCACGGCCAGGGTGTGGCAAAGATGCTCGCCCTGAGCGATTAACGATGCCTGCAGATTCTCACTTAAAAGATTCGTGACCAGAAACGTTATGACCATTCCGCTTCCAATGAGGAGAACGGAAACAGCCAGTATCAGTTTGCTTCTCAGACTCGTGAATTTCACCGGGCTTTTCTATCTTTAGCGATTGCGTTTGAATATTATATCATCAACTTCCGGAGAGCTGCTTTTTACATTTCAGAGACTCCGCGTGATCGAACTCCCCAAAAGGGGGGAAGGCAATCATTTCCTATTGTCACATTCCGCGACCGGCGGAAATAAGGCGGATCATGTATTATTCAGTAAATTACGTCGTATCTTTCTGCTGCATATGATTGGGTGCACCGGTCAAAAGCTCATGGAAACGATTGCATTAGAATATACGCAACATGTTGCGATGAGCGGCATCGTCATCGACATGGGGAAGTGATTTTTTTTTCTCCCATGGGGTACCTATTCCCTATCCGTCGTCCGGCTTTGAAGGGCACTCGATAACCATGGGGCTGCCTACCCGAATTTAGCCTTCTGGAAATGAATTGAGCGGTTCAGTTTATCGATTAAAACCGTGTCGGTGACCTCTCCCTTCTGATTGACGATTTTAGCGAGATAATAGCGCCCTTTATTTTCCAGATCCTTTACATCATATTTATCCAGCATATCCGCTCCGACTTCCCGGTCAATGATAAACCTCGCCGTACCGCTGCTCATGCCGTCAAGAAAGTCAAGCCCGGATTCCGGTTCCGCAGAATTCTCATTGTCGTTCTGAGAATTTCGGCCTGGCTGATCGTTTTCCGAAGGATCATGTCCTGAGGATGGCACCCTTTTATTCTGTTGGAAAAAATTGCGGATTGACGCAAAAATATTCATAATAAAACTCCTTGTCGATGAAACACAAAATAGCCCAAAAGCGCTCCCGCCACCGACCATTTGATTATGCTTATAGATGCATTCACTGGATAACCTGTTCTTTTACTTTCACGACAACCAGGGTTACATCGTCATCCTGAGGTGCTTCTTCTCTGAAGGCGGCCAAGGCATCCGTGATGGCCTTCAGTATGTCCTGTGAGGTAGATTGACTGCTTTGTCGAATGATTTGGCGGAGGCGGTCGCGGCCGAATTTTTCACCCCTGGTATTTTCGGTTTCCCAGACACCGTCGGTACAGATCGCAATCACCAGACCGGACGCAAGATCAGAGCGTTGGTACGCTTCAAATGAATATTGACATCTTATGCCGAGCGCCATGCCATCACCGTTTAATTCGTCAAATTGATCACGGGCGGGATCATAAACAATCGCCGGTTCATGGCCGGCGCGCACCCAGGTCAATTCGTTTTTACCGGGTCCGACCACCATGACAAACAGCGTCATGTAATCGCAGGATATGGACGTATCCATGCACAGCAGGCGGTTGACATTCCCGATTTTTTCAGCCAGATTTCCCGGTTGGGTCATCCGCGTGCGCAACATGGCCCGCACAGTGGTCATCAGCAGTGCGGCCGGGATGCCGTGTCCGACGACATCGCCGACGGCGATGGCGATCTTGTTTCCGTTCGATCCGGGTAAAGGAAAAAAGTCGAAATAGTCACCCCCGGTTTTTTCGCAATAGATGCTGCGGCCGGCAATATCGATATCTTCATTGTTGAATGGCTTTTGAGGCAGCAGATTCTGTTGAACCTCCATGGCCAGATCCATTGCTTCTTTAAGCCGGAGCCGCTCTTCAAGCTGATTAACCATCGTGTTGAAGCTGCAGACCAGATCGCAAACCTCATCCCGGGTTTTAGGGGGAGCCAGGGTCACGAAATGACCGGCGGAAACATTGCGCGCCGCTTTGGAAAGATCCTGAATCGAAGATACCGTGCGACCGAGGGCCAGCCGGATAAATCCCAGAATCAGGAATATGAATACGGCGCCCGATATAAAATAATACCAGCGCAATCTGACGAGAGGGGCCAGAATATTCTTTCCGGGAGAGATCATGACCAGCGTCCAGGGAGCTTCCTTCAGCTTGTAAAACCCGCTGACTTTCGCGGGTGGAAATCCCCGGCCGATTAAGGTTCCATGAGGTGATTGCTGCAGAGCGGCGAGTGTCTTGATCTCCAGGGGGTCATTATTTTCGCCGAGCTTCGAGCGGCCGGCGGAACCCGTGCTCAACAAAACCTTGCCGCTGTGGTCGACGAGGTAAGCTTGATCGCTTTGCAGCCAGCCCGAGGAGGATATGGCTTCGGCGAGGTAGTCGAAGCGAATAACGACCTCGAGCCGGCCCACCGTTCGGCCGGATTCGGACTTGAGATCCGACGTCAACGATACCGTTTTGTTTTTTACCAGAGAATCGTAGCGCGGGGGAGAGATGGTGACTACGCCTCCTTCCATGAAGGGTATCAGTCCGCGCTTTTCGACTTCGAGCGAGCGACGGCCGGAAGTCCAAGTCACGTTGACCCGTGCGACGCCCTCGATTTTTTTGAGCTGGGCGAGGATCAAATCATGATAGTAAAGCGCATAAGGGTCGTTGCCGGTGGCCTGAAACATTTTCAGCCATTCCTTGGCTCGGCTTAGCCGCATATCCACTTCATGGGCCGTGCGTTGAAGCTTGAGGGTTGCCGCCTCGCTCCATTCAGCCAGCAGGCTGCCGCGGGCATAGATGAACCCCGCCAAACCCATGCCGATTAAAAGAACGGCCACCGGAAGAAACATGAAGATGGCCAAGCGCTGCTGTAGTCCCTTTATTTTCATTTTGATGGTGAGCAGACCGAATATTTACTTTGGTGAATCTGAAGATATCCGCGGTGAAACCGCCGCGTTCGTCAAATCGTTGAGAACCAGCGTATTTGAATAGGTGCGCATGCTGTTGTCCCTGGTTTCAAGCTGAATTCGGAAGCCGAATTGATTTCCTTTACTGCCGAGCTTCAGGACGAGGTTGCGCGGAATGAACAGGTATCCCATATGCGTCGGCAGCTTTATAAAAAAGTAGGCGACCTGCTTATCCTCCTGGTTGATGTCGATCGATGCCTTGACCACGGTTTGCAGGTCGACCACCATCTGCCCCAGCACGTCGGGGATATCCCATTTCCAGATAAGATTGCCGAACGGGTCCGGGTGTATCTCGAAAGAACGGGAACTGATAAACGGGAGATCCGCCCCTCCCTTAAAAGTGAATTCATATCCGGCAGCATGACTGTCGGTGGTGCGTACTGTGAGCCGATATTTTCCAGAAACGACCGGTTCAGTAAAATTGGCGCTGAACCAGCGATCGACTTGCCACTCCTCGCCGAAGTGCCATTGACTGCGCAGGCAGTCATAGGTGCCGTAAATTTCCTCGTCCATGCTGAATTTATAATCGGAAAGTTTTATGAAACGGCCTTTCGGATCCGAAAGCGTGATGCTGACAGCGGAATCGTCGCCCAGATCACGGCCGTCGTCGTCGGAGAGCCCGAACGCCAGCCGATTGTAGGAACGGCCGTTTTCGTAAATCCGATGTTGAATGTACATCCAGGACACTTCGACGGCATCGGCGCTTTGTGCAATTAGAAAAAGCAGCAGGATCATAATCTTCTTCACAATTTATCTCCTGTCAAAAAATGACATGACTTACGTCCTTCCTTATTGGAAAGCAATTGGTATGCCAGGATCGTATCAAATGCTGTTAGAATTGAAATGGCGGATCCCCAGACGAATTAATTTTCTTGACAAGCATTGATCCGCGTGCCATTCGAAAGGTCGGCGTGGGCTGTATGCCTCTTCTCTGAATTGCTGTTGAGCTTGGAACACTTGCTGGGAATACCGGATATGATTTCTGCTGATGTGCGAATTTTTTTCGCGCTTTCTTTCTTCTAAACTGCTATTTCCGGGTAAAAAATAACCACAAAAATTGAATTCCGGAACAAATTACCCACAGATACGCACGCTTTAGCTTTTATTCTTGTGGCACTATTATTGCTTCTCTTCTACTTCTATACCGTCCTTTACCGCGGAGATCTATCTGGCCGGAAAATGTCTTTTAAGAGCAAGATGAAGATCTAATTTCCGCAAACAAGTTTGCTCGGCGGCGAAGGCCAACGGCTTCAGGGAGGAAAAATGAACGTTTTCGCTAAGACATCTGCTCTCACTGCGGTGATTGGATCGATGCTTTTGCCGATCCCGCTCGCAGTCCAGGCAGAATCGCTGATCTGGGCGCCGCAGACCCTGGGCGACCTCATCGGCGAAGGCCTCGGCCAGAACTATGAGATACAAAGCCTGAAAGACGAACTGGAGCGATTGACGGAGGAAGTCCCCTTTGCCGGCGCATTGGATGATCCCCGGCTTGGCCTCGGCATCTTGAATCTACCGACGGACACCTTCGAGTTCGACCAGGAACCCATGACCCAGAAGGTCATCGCGATCGCCCAAAAAATCCCGTGGTTCGGCAAACTGGACCTCAGATCGCAGGCGGCTGCCTTGAAAGCCGTTCGCCAGAAAGCCGTCCTGGAAGCCAGAAAACTGGAATTGGCGAAACAAATTGCCGTGGCCTTCTATCAACTCGGGTTCGTCAGCAGGAGTCTGACGATCAACCAGCGGCTCACGGACATCGTCAACCAACTCTTGCGGGTGGCCGAAACCCGCTATGCCACGGGCGGTGGTCTGCAGCAGGACGTCCTGCAAGCCCAGGTGGAGCTCAGCAAGCAGCTAGATGAAAAAATTGACCTCGAAAAAAGACGCCGCACTCTCTCGGACCGGATCAATGAACTGCTCAACAGGGAGCGGTTCACCGCCATCGACCCGCCCACCGGCCTGGAGTTGATGAACCTCAAACTGGATGGGGAAGAGCTGACAGCAAAAGGCTTGAGAGGAAACCCGCAACTGGATGTGAAGCGGGCTGATATGGCGATTGCCGATGTGCAGATCGAGCTGGCCCGCAAGGATTTCTATCCGGATATGGACATCAGCCTGTCCTACGGGCAGCGCGAAGAGGATTTTACCGGACGCGATCTACCGGATTTTGTCAGCGGCCAGGTCGTCATCAACATTCCCCTGTGGTACAAGACCCGGCAGGAACCCAAACTGGCCGCCGCACTCAAAGCCCGTCAGGCCGCGGCCAATTCCTACCGCAACCTGGCCAGAAGCCTTCCTTACCAGGTGGATGCACTGGTTACGGAAATCCGCAATACCCAGGAAAATTACAAGCTGTTTACCGGGGCATTGCTGCTGCAGGCGGACCAGTGGGCCCGTTCCTCTTTGAGCGCTTATGAAGTCGGCTCCCTGGAATTCAACACCATGATCAATGCTCACATTCGGCTCCTGCGCCTGGAACTGCAGGCGGACGGGTATTTATATAATGTTTACCAGAAGCGTGCGGAATTGGAGGAACTGATTGGGGGACCTGTATAGAGCTTAAACCCCCCGCGATGGTTTCGTAAATAACATGGCATTTCCTTGAAACCATCCTTCGAACAGGAACTCATCAAATGAAGTATATACGTAAAATCTCGGTCTCCCTGATCGCTCTGGCGGCGGTTTTCAGTGTATTGCACATTCCGACGAAACTGCCGATTTCGAAAGGTGACGTGTCGACCGGAGTTCAATCGGGGCTTTCGTCGGTTTTTGCAGCCAAACAGGAACTGAAAGCCGGCATGATCGATCCCAAGACCGGCAAGAAGATCAAATATTACGTTGCTCCGATGGACCCGACCTACATCCGGGACGAGCCCGGCAAATCACCGATGGGCATGGATCTGGTTCCGGTATATGAAGAAGAGGGCGAAGAAAAAGAGCCGGCTTCCACCATCCGCATCGATCCGGCCACCATGCAGAACATGGGGGTGCGCCTGGGACGCGTCGTGCGCAAACCGCTGGTCAAAAACATACGCACGGTAGGATACATCGCGTTCGACGAGACCAAAATATTTACCGTAAACACCAAATTCAACGGGTGGATCGAGAAGCTGTATGTCGATTTTGTCGGTGATGAGGTCAAAAAGGGGCAGCCGCTGTTTGACATTTACAGCCCGGAGCTGGTCACCGCCCAGGAAGAATATTTGCTGGCGCTGGAACAATACCGCGAATTGTCCGACGCGAGCTATAAAAGTGTCCGGGAAAGCGCCAGGCGGCTGCTCGAAGCCTCCCGCAAAAGGATGCGCTACTGGGATCTGACCGAAAAACAGATTAAAGACATCGAAAAATCGGATAGCATTCGCAAAACCATCACGATCTATTCGCCGGCCGCCGGCGTCGTGACCGAAAAAGCCGCATTTGAAGGCCATTACGTGAAGGCCGGTGAGCATCAGTATACGATAGCGGATCTTTCCACCGTCTGGGTGGATGTCGAAATTTATGAGTACGAGTTGCCGTGGGTGAAAAAAGGCATGTCGGCGGAGATGGAGTTGGCCTACATCCCCGGGGACCGTCTGAAAGGCAAGGTACTCTTCATTTATCCCTATCTGGATACCAAAACGCGCACGGCCAAGCTCAGGCTGCAATTTCCCAATCCGGAAGACGATCCGCTCAAACCCGGGATGTACGCCGATATTTATTTGAATTCCTCTCTGGGCGAGGGGCTGGTGGTCCCCCAGGAGGCCGTGATCTTCAGCGGTACCCGCAGACTGGTCTTCCTGGCCATGGGAAATGGAAGATTCAAACCCCAGGAAGTCAAAATCGGGGTGGAGGTCAATAAAGATGAGTACCAGATCTTGAGCGGCCTGCAAGCAGGTGAGCAGATCGTGCTTTCGTCTCAATTCCTGCTGGATTCCGAAAGCAATTTGCAGGAAGCGATTCAAAAGATGCTGGAGTTGCAGAAGCGTGCGCCGGGCGGTCACTAGAAGCTGCCTCAATATAAAAGATTTTGGTTCGAGATCAAGGCGGGCGAACAAATTAACCCGCAGGCATACATAACCGGAACTGATCGGTTCCAAGTTATGGGTTCAGGGTTCAACGGTTACAACTGTTTGAAACTGCAAATATTTATTTTAAGATAGCTTCTATCGAGAGGCTTCTTATGATCGCAAAAATCATCGAATTTTCCATCCGGAATAAATTTCTCATTATTCTGGGCACGGTTTTTGTTATCCTGGCCGGTATCTACGCCATGTACAAAACGCCGTTGGATGCGATTCCCGATCTTTCCGATGTTCAGGTGATCGTTTTTACCGAATATCCGGGCCAGGCGCCACAGGTGGTGGAAGACCAGGTGACCTATCCGCTGACAACCGCCATGCTGGCCGTGCCGTTTGCCAAGGTGGTTCGCGGGTATTCCTTTTTCGGCTTTTCGTTTGTTTACATCATTTTCGAAGACGGGACCGATATGTACTGGGCCCGCAGCCGGGTTCTCGAATACCTGAATTATGTGAGCGGCCGGCTGCCGGCCGGGGTCAACCCTTCCCTGGGTCCGGATGCCACCGGGGTTGGCTGGGTGTATGAATATATTCTGGAAAGCGACCATCATGACCTGTCCCAGCTGCGCTCCATCCAGGACTGGTTCCTGCGCTATGAACTCACCACGGTGCCGGGTGTGGCCGAAGTCGCGTCCATCGGCGGCTTCGTCAAACAATACCAGGTCATCGTGGAGCCCAACAAGCTGCTGGCCTATGATATTCCCCTGCCGAAGGTCAGGATGGCCATCCAGCGCAGCAACGCCGATATCGGCGGACGGCTGGTGGAAATGGCGGAAACCGAGTTCATGGTCCGCGGCCTGGGGTATATTCAAGGCATCCGGGACCTGCAAAACATTGCTTTGGGTACCGACAAGCGGGGTACGCCGATTCTGCTGCGGGATGTGGCCACGGTCAAAATCGGCCCGGAAATCCGCCGCGGGCTGGCGGATTTAAACGGTGAAGGTGAGGTGGTCGGCGGCATCGTCATCATGCGCTACGGAGAAAATGCGCTGGCAGTGATCGAAAATGTAAAAAAGCGGCTGGCGCAGTTAGAAAGCGGTCTCCCCAAAGGCGTGACCATCAAGTCCGTATACGATCGATCCGGTCTGATTCTGCGGGCTGTCGACAATCTCAAACATACCCTGATCGAAGAAAGTGTGATCGTGGCGCTGGTGTGCATTATCTTTCTGTTCCACCTGCGCAGTGCCTTCGTAGCAATTTTCACCCTGCCGGTGGGAATTTTCATCAGCTTCATCATCATGCATCGCCAGGGGATCAACGCCAACATCATGAGTCTGGGGGGGATTGCCATCGCCATCGGGGCCATGGTGGATGCAGCCATCGTGATGATCGAAAACGCCCACAAACACATCGAGCGTAACGGCGGCAAAAAGCCGCATTGGGAGCTCATCCTGGATGCCTCGAAAGAGGTGGGACCGGCCCTGTTCTTTTCTCTGCTGATCATCGCCATCAGCTTTTTGCCTGTTTTCACCCTGGAGGCCCAGGAAGGCCGTCTGTTCCAGCCGCTGGCTTTTACCAAAACCTATGCCATGCTGGGCGCCTCCCTGCTGGCGCTGACGATCGTGCCGGTGTTGATGGGCTACTTGGTCCGGGGCAACATCCGGCCGGAGGAAAAAAATCCGGTCAACCGCTTCCTGATCTGGGTCTATCATCCGATCATCCGGCTGGTTTTGAAGGCAAAAATCGCGGTCATCCTGTTGGCCGCCGCGATCCTGGCGGTGAGCTACATCCCGTGGCAGCGGCTCGGTTCGGAATTCATGCCGCCATTGAACGAGGGCGACCTGCTTTACATGCCGACCACCCTGCCGGGTATTTCGATCACCACGGCTAAAGATCTGCTGCAGCAAACCGACCGCATCATCGCGACCTTCCCCGAGGTCGAACAGGTGTTCGGAAAGGTCGGCCGGGCCGAAACCGCCACGGACCCTGCCCCGCTGTCGATGATGGAAACCACCATCAGCCTCAAACCCAAAGCGCAATGGCGAGCGGGCATGACCGTCGACAAGCTGGTCACGGAAATGGACCATGCAATCCGGTTTCCGGGGCTGACCAACGCCTGGACCATGCCCATCAAAACCCGGGTGGACATGCTCTCGACCGGCATCAAAACCCCGGTGGGTATCAAACTGATGGGCGAGGATCTCAAGGTGCTGAGCGATCTGGGCCAGAAGGTGGAAGCGGTGATTCGGGAAATACCCGGAACGCTCAGCGCTTATTCGGAGCGGGTGACCGGCGGCAATTTCCTGGACTTTCAGATCAAACGCCGGGAAGCCGCCCGCTACGGGCTGACCGTGGGAGATGTCCAGGATGTTATCATGTCGGCGGTCGGCGGCATGAACGTCACCCAGACGGTGGAAGGCCTTGAACGCTATCCGGTCAACGTGCGTTATGGTTCCGAGCTCAGAGACACGCCTGAAAAACTGCGCCGGGTGCTGGTCCCGACGCCGTCAGGCGCCCAGGTGCCCATCACCCAAATGGCCGACATCCGCATCGTCAAGGGGCCGCCGTCGATCAAGAGCGAAAACGCCCGCAAGAATGCCTGGATTTATGTGGACATCACTGGAATCGATGTCGGAACCTATGTTCAAAAAGCCCAGCGGATTATTCGGGAAAAAATCGACCTGCCCCCCGGCTACAGTCTGGTGTGGAGCGGGCAATACGAGTACATGATACGGGCCCAGAAACGGTTGATGATCGTGGTGCCGGTGACCTTGCTGATTATTTTCCTGCTGCTTTACTTCAATTTCAAAAATGTCACAGACAGCGTGATTGTCATGCTGAGCGTCCCCTTTTCACTCACGGGGGGTCTGTGGCTGATGTATTTGCTGGATTACGACATGAGCGTAGCGGTGGGCGTCGGCTTTATCGCCCTGGCCGGTGTGGCCGCGGAGACCGGGGTGGTGATGCTCATCTACCTGGATATTTCCTATCAGAGATTCAAGGATAAATACGGCGAAAATTTCAACCGCGATCACCTACGGGAAGCCATCGAGGAAGGCGCCGCCCTGCGCGTCCGACCCAAGATGATGACGGTGGTGGCCATCATGGCCGGGCTGATGCCGATTATGTGGAGCCATGGCACCGGCTCCGAAGTTATGAAGCGGATCGCCGCACCGATGGTCGGCGGGATGGTCAGCGCAACGATTCTGACCCTGATTGTGGTGCCGGCCATATACGGCCTGGTAAAGGGCTGGGGACTTCCCAAAGCTGCCGTCGACAAAGAGGCCGAGGAAAAATATCCACCACCGACAGGATCGATGTAGCTCGTGTGAAAACGATTTAAATTGATATCGCGCAAAAACGCAAAGCACACCAACAGATTGGAACCGGAAGTTGAGAAGGCAAGGACTTGGGCGGAGGATTAAAAAATACCAGGCTTCTGATTTTCTTAACTTCCGATCTTCTCAAGGTTATCACGACCGCTGCGGTGTATGACGGCAGTTTCTTTCCGATCAGACCGGCTAGTAATGCCGGGGACGATTATGGGGAACTTCCTTTGGTAACGCAGCGAACCGCATAAGCTGATCCTATGAGGGTGGCAGGATTCCGGTGATCGTCCGCAGTTTCGAATATGTGCGGTTGTTTTTATCGCGGGTTTCCAGCGATATCAGCACTTCGAATCGATTTCCTTTCCGATTGATTTTCCGTATCACCTCCTGGGGGACAAAAACAAACCCGACATGAACCGGAACAATGATGGAGAAATATCCGGCATATCTGTCGTTTTCGTAAATGTCGATACTGGCTCGCGCCCGCATGGGATGGTACTGACTCAAGTTACCCAGGGAATCCGGGATGCGCCAGGTCCAAACCAGGTTCCCCTTGGAATCCGGGCGCAGCTCAAGGAAATCGGCATCGACGATTGGCAGGTTCACCTGCTGGTTGAAAACATAAGCCCGTTCTGCTTTCCGGCCGTCGGCCGTCCTTACGTTCAGTATATATGTTCCTGCGACCAGGGGGGCTTCGACATCAGCGCTGAACCAGCTGTCGTACTGCCAGCCTTCGTCGAAATACCATTGGCTGTTCTTGGCATCGTAGTTCCCATAGATTTCTTCGACGGACCCGAATTTAACGGGCCCCAGCTTCACCGCATTGCCCAAAGGGTCCGTCAGCTGCACGCTGTCTAATACGGCCTTGCTGGTAACATAGTTCACTTCTTCATCCACGAGGCCGAAGCTGAGGCGGTTCAGGGTTTCTCCGCTGCCGTAGGAACGATGCTGGACATGCAGCCAGGAGATTTCCGCAGCGAGAACATTTCCGATGGAGATGAAAATACTTAAAAAAATCATTGCATACAATAATTTGCTTTTCATTTTTTAGTTTGCCTCCTTCGATTCTAACGTGATGTCCCGTACACAGCGAAATCCCACCTTTTCGAACGCTTCCCAGGGTTGCCGCACGACGGCCTCCGGCAGAATTGCATAATCAGCGTCAATCATTTTATCTCTGGAGGCCGGCTGAGCAATCCACAGCCCCCATTCCTTGATGTCCGAACCGGGGCCTCGAATGCCGTACCGGTTGGGTGGATTAATTGCCACCGATGATAAAGTCTTTCCGCGGCTGGTTGCAGTTTGCGGCTTGGGCTGGGACTGCATGTGCATTTCACCATGCATGGCATCATTATCCTTTGCTTCGGGAAAACCGGTGGGCGTATTGGCTTGCTTATCCTCGGTAACGCTCCGATTACCAAGAACATACAGCCACTCGGTGAAGGTCGGGAGGCGACGGTTGTAAAACCGGGCATAAGCGGCTGCACCATGGGCCGTGACCCGAAGCACCGGAAGGGATGAGTAGACCGCCTTGGTTACCTTGAATTCGCTGTCTTTAAATATGATGGGCTCATAGCCGTCATAGATTTCTCCCAGCAACAGCCAGATCTCGTCCTGTCCACGCACCACCCCCCGCGCCACTTCCAGTTGCGAGTGGTGATGGTTTAAAAATTCGACATACTGGTGATTGGTTACCTGGGTTTCATCCATGTAGAAAGCATCTATCGTAAGTTCTCCTGGCATCCCCTTGATGCTTTTCGGCAATGACACCGTACCGCCGGGGATGAAATGAAGAATTGCGCCGTCTTCGGTCAGAACGGTCGGCGCCGGCGGTTTCTGAATTGTCAAACGACTTGCTGCAGAAGGGGCCGGTGCTGACGGTTTGGCGACGATTTCGGGACGGCTCAGGATCTCACCCGATTTGTCGGGTTGGCCGAAAAGATGCCACATCGCCATCAGGAAAACGGATGTGACGGCGAGCAAAATTCCGGTCCAGATCCAGGCGGGATGCTGCAGAATCGAAACCCGTTTTGCTTTGGTTTGAATCTTCTGGTTTTGTTCTCTTTCGATCTGTGCTATGGCTTCGCACAACCGGCTGCGAAGCTGCTCCACGGTTTTCAGCCGCTCTTCTTTGCTTTCTGCCGTGGCTTCCTGTACGATGTGGTCGAAGCTCTGGAAGAAAGGCGTCTCGGCATTCGGCAGGGCGGCGATTTTAAATGGAATCGTAGTGGTCCCGATTTTTCCCGCCGCCGCTTCGAAAAGTATTTTTCCCAGAGAATAAATATCCGCCCGCTGGTCGGCCTTACGAAAATCGAAAAAGTGCTCCGGAGACATGTAATGAGCAGTGCCCTTGACCTCCATGGACTGGGTAACCGGCTTCAGGCGGTTGGAGCGGGCTAGGCCGAAGTCGGCGATTTTGGGTGTTTTGCCATCCAACAGAATATTTTCGGGTTTCAGATCACGGTGGACGATATCCAGGGAGTGAATCGCTTCCACCCCAGCGAGCATCGGCAGGTAAAAGTGCTGCAGCCATTCGACCAGGAGGTCCTGCTCGGGGTAAAAACCTTCTTCGGACATGGTGTGGCGCATGGTTTCACCCGGGATGTATTCCATGACGATGTATTCCACCGGATAATCTTCGCGGCTGGTAGGGAGAATGATCGAGCCATGGTCGTAAACTTGCAGCACATTGGGGTGGCGCACCCGGGCCATGGCTTGAACCTCTCTTCTGAAACGCTGCAAAGTGGTGTCGATCTCTTCTTCGTCGACTTCCAGAGATCGCAGCCAAACCTGCGATACCACTTTGATGGCGACATCCCGCTGGAGATTCAGTTGATGGGCGCGATAAACTTCACCAAACGCCCCCTTGCCGATGAATTCCAGAACCACATATTTGTTGTCGATTACGTTTCCGGGAGTAAAAATTTTACCCTGGCTGTTGCTCATCGCTGTCGGTGTCCCGCTTGATTCGATACTTTTGCCGATGCCGTTTTCATTTAACATAAAACTATCCCTCAACCAAACTTCCAGTCAGGGTGCAGGGCGGTTTCGTCGTTTATTGCCAAATTCTTGGAATGGGGGCGCCCTGGCGTACCAGGACCCGGGGGGTCGGGCTATAAATACCGGCATGAATGTCTCGATGATACGCCTGGATACGTGTCGTTTTGCTCATAAAGTAATTTTTTGCAAGATACATGCCGAGAAGTAATTCGGTTTGGATCGGCTGAAAACGCCTGTCAACAGTAAGGTAACTGGGCAGATATCGCATGTATCGGATAATTTTTACCCACCCGCAGGCGGGTAGAGGGGGGCTGCTGCGAAATTTTTTGGCAGTTATTCACGTGAATGAATTTTGGTTCCTATTTTTGCTTGCCTAAATTCATTTATATTCAAGCACATGAATACGTTGCCTCTAAGTGCACGGCACGGGCTTTGCTTTCTCAATTATAATATATAGGAATATTTATGCTTGCGGTAAGCCGACTTAAAAAATATATTTTTTCAGAATCTCCGGATATCAAAAAGGATCCGATATGAAAGATGAAAGCGGAATATCATGCAAAACACTCAACAAACGGAGCTTACCCGGAAACGATACAATCGCAACGCGTTTGTCTATAACTTCATGGAAGCCCCCATGGAGCACTTACGCTTTGCCGCCTGGCGATCCCGGCTGCGGCATAAAATAGACGGCGAACACGCTTTGGAAGTCGGTGTCGGGACCGGCAAGAATTTTTCGTATTATCCGGACGAGACGCGAATCACCGCCATAGATCTCAGTACGGGAATGTTGGCCCGAGCATTCAGAAGAAGAGCGAGGGTCGGACGCGATGTCGATTTGCTGGAAATGGATGTCGAGCACCTGGGATTTCCGGATCAGTTCTTCGACACCGTATTTGCCACCTTCGTATTTTGTTCGGTCCCCGATCCGTTAGCCGGTTTAAAGGAACTGCACCGGGTCTGCAAACCGGACGGCAGGCTGATTCTGCTGGAGCACATGCGGCCATCGAGTTTTCTCTGGGGTCCCGTCTTCGATGTTTTGAATCCGCTGGCGGTGCGGATGACCGGCGCTAATATCAACCGCCAAACAATGGAAAACATCCGGCAGGCCGGATGGCAAATCCGGCAGGAAGAATATCTCGTGGCGGATATCGTGCGCTGGGTTGAAGCATCTCCCTGAAGGGGTTGGCTTATTACAGCTGTTTTCAGCCTTTCCATCAACCGAAAACCTGATTTGAGCCATTGTAACCGTTTCTCATGGACAGCCCATACATTCCTTAAATCCGGCAAATACAGTATTTCACCTATTGAACCGGTTTTCGTACTTCTATATGGTGGCGCTACTGTCCGTTCAGGCATTCGGACACCATGCGGATGATCACGGTACACCCTTTCCACCTGTCATTATAATCCAGGGAATCAAGATGAGAAATTCATCGTAACCAAGTGCTGCTGATTTCTATCCGGACAGGAAACCTTTTAGCCAAATTTTTGGATCCCGGGGAGACACTTGATGAATCGAAGAAAATTTTTGAAAGCCGGTTTCGGCCTGGCGGCGGCCGGGGCTGCAATGGCCGTACCTGAAAAAGCGAAAGGCCGGGGCCTGCGCGGACCCCTGGACGAAATTCCACGGGTGGGAACACAGGGCGCGCCTGAGATTCCAGGCGGCGAGTGGCGGCCGGAACCGGGCAAGGAACTGGGGGGCGGGCCGGGCTACAACCACCCGCGCAACGAATTCTATGGTGCCCTGCGGCGGGGCAAAGGCCCCGACAAGGACATCTCACCGGTCTATACCTACCGCAATATTCCCTCCGAAGACGAGGTGGAGTTCAAGACCTTTCATATCGAAATTTTTATCGACAAGTGGGAATTCGTTAAAGGCATGTGGGCCCACCTGCTGATGTTCAACCACCAGAATCCCGGCCCCGAGATCCGGGTCACCGAGGGCGACTGGGTGAAGGTGGTGTTCCGCAACCGCACCGACTTGATGCACACGATCCACTGGCACGGTTTGATGGTGCCCTATGAAATGGACGGCGTTCCCTTCGCGACCCAGCCGCCGGTGCTGCCCAAGCAGCAGTTCGTCTACAAGTTCCGGGCGATTCCCATGGGGACCCATTTTTATCACTGCCATTTTTCCACCCCCCTTCACCAGGCGCACGCCATGCACGGCGCGTTCATCATTGAAAGCCCGAACGACCCCGTTCCAAAAATGTTTCCCTACACCAGAGACTATGTTCTGGTGCTCTCGTCCTTCGACACCGTCATGGCCCGCAAGGGATTGAACGGTATGCTGGAGCGGATGCAGCAGCGCATGTGGATGTGGATGAACCGCAAATTGAACCAGCGGATCCTCGGCGTTTTCAAAAACTATGACCAGCTGGTGGACGAAATCGATCAGGGATTTATGCCGGCCTATTTTACGGCCCGCAACTGGAATCCGGGAATCCGGCCGAACTACAACATCTTCACCATCAACGGCAAAGCATATCCGGCCACCCGTCACATCCTCATCAAACCCGGCGAATGGATTCGCGTCCGGCTGATCAACGGCAGCTTCCTTGAGCATTATATGCACCTTCACGGGCATGATTTCTTCGAGGTGGCCAACGACGGGGCCCCACTACCGTATCCCATCCGCGGCAACACGGTGAAGGTGGCGCCCGGAAAAACCACCGACATCGTCATCTACGGCAACAATCCGGGCTTCTGGACTTTTCACGATCACGATACGATTCGGGCCACCAACAACGGTATCTATCCCGGCGGCATACTCACCTTCCTTGAATATGAGGGCTTTACGGGCGGCTATATGCCGGTGACGGCCACCAGCGAATGAAGACAAGGAGACATAAAATGCAATTGAAAAAAGCAGTTACCGTTATTCTGCTGACGGCGGCCGGTCTGGTCCTTTCAAGCGGTAGCCAATTCGCTCAGGAAATGCCGCCCATGCGCTCCAAGGGGATTGCCGAAAGCTTGCCGCGGCTGACCATCGGTGGGCGCGGTATCGTGACCTTCGATTATGATATTACAAATGAAGTCGACGGCGGCGACAACAAGGATGAAAAGATCGATTTTGCCGACACCTCCCTGATGTTCCAGATCGATGAGGAACTTTACTCCAAAGTGTACGGCGGCTTTCTGGTGGGATTCAAACTGCCGGACAAGGACGTCGATGTGGATGAACTGGAGCCCGTCTTTTTCAGCCAGGTCAATGCCTTCCTTGACGCGGAACGTTGGGGCTTGCGAATCGGGCGCAGCCGGCTGCACAATACGATGATTACCTTTCCAACGATCCGGGACGACGATCAGCTGGCGTATGTCTATGTTCAAAATGCCCATGCCGATACCAACATCTCCGAATTCCAGCAATATGGCGACGAGCTTAAGGCCGATGTCTATTTCATGGACAGCAAGCTGCGCTTTTCCGCCTTTATCGACCATATGCTCATCAGCGAAAATACGGGGGACTCCTCCGAATCCATCAAGATCAAAAACGACTTCAAGTTGAATGCCGGCGGCGGCGCGCTGGTCTATGACCTGCCGCTGCCGTTGCGCTACAATCGCTACCTTCGAACGCTGGGTCTCAGCTATTTCACCCAGAAAATCGACGACGGGAAAGATGACTGGATTAATTCCTTTATCCTGGGATCGGTGATCAACCTGACCCGTTATCCCATCCACTTTTGGGACCTGCGCCTGCAGGGAATCTACAGCGACGGCGACGGAACGGAATCGGTGGCATCGCCGATCGAGGCGGCGCGCTCCACCTATTATTCGGCGGTGGGGTCTTTACGCTACCTGTATCAACCCGCTCAGATTCCACGCATGCAACTGGCGCTGACCACCGGCTGGAAAGATTACAAGGACGTCGATGCCAGCCGGCTGAGCATCATCCCGAGTTTCGTGTATCGCCTGGGCAACAATTTCGACTTTCTGGCCCAGTACGAATATGAAAAGAACTTCGACGAGCTGGAAACCGCAACGGGCGCGGAGGACAGCCATACCTTCTGGATCGGCCTGGCCATGAATTTCGATTTGGTCTTTAACGACTATATCGGCGGGCGCAGCGAAATTTTGAACGTACTTCATGGCTACATACCCTAAATCCGGAAAAGTGAATAATGGAAAGGAAAAATAAATGCATAGGGCAAGGACTTATATGTTGCTGCTGATAACTGCTCTTTTAATCGGCTTATTCCTGGCCTGCACCTCCGGGGGAGGCGGCAATATGAATAAAGAGGATCGATCCGGCACCCAGGATATCGGGGATATGGAGGACGAAAGCTTTTTCAACGTCAATCGGGAAGCGGAGTCCGGGAGAACCGTTCTGACTTTTGAAAAGCTGGACAGAGACGGGGACGGCCGACTCGGCTGGGTGGAATTTCAACGCGGGGAAATCGATAAGCTTCAATGGTGGGAATTTAAAAAATTCGACCGCGACGGTGACGGCGGGCTGGACCGGGAAGAATATCGGAAAATCACCGCATACATGCTCCGCGGAGAAAAACCGAAGGGGGAGCTGGCAGAGTAAAAGTCTATTTCAGGATTGCCTGATGAAAAAATTGCGCATCATTCCCATATCCCCATGCTCCAGGTTGTGGCAATGGTAAAGGTATAGTCCCGGGTTGTGATCGAAATCCACCAAAATTCTGACGCGCTCACCGGGCATGAGCAAAACCGTGTCCTTCCATCCGTCATCCACATAGCCCTGGTGCCTAACCCCCGTTCGTTGAATGACGCGAAATTGCCGGCCGTGCAGATGCATCGGATGCGGCATGTTCATCATGGACATCATTCCGCCTCCGGGGTTGGCAAATTCCCAGATCTCCCGCGTGCCTGCCTGAACGATCTCGTCGTCGTCGGCCTCTTCCAATTGAAAAACACGGCCATTGATCGACCACTGCATATGACCCCGCGTGAGATAAAACTGCTTTGGGCGAAATAAATTGACGGCTTCATCCTGTTGCAAGGGGGCAATCTCGGAAAGCACGTCCGGCAGCACGACCTTTTTTTTCACCCGTTGGGTTACTTTAATTTTGACGGCCGCAAATCCGCGCGGGTTGTCCAGAGGGAGTCTTCTCGCGACACGTCCACCCATCATCATGCCCCGTCCCATGCTGCCCATGTCAAACGGAAGACTGATCAGAGCGGTCTCGAAGCCCACCGGATCATCGCTGAAATCGGCCCAGATCTCCAATCTTTCTCCGGGGCTTAAAAATACATAGGGACGCTTAATCGGCTTTGCCAACAGGCCGCCGTCCGTTCCGATAATGGTCAGCGGACGCCCGTTACGCCAGGCCAGTTTGTAGATCCGCGAGTTAGAGCCGTTTAACAGCCGCAGTCGATAAGCACGGGAAGACACCGGCAGGGTAAAATCCGGCATCCCGTTGACCAGCATCCGGTCACCCAGAAACCCGATCGTCTGCGCCATCATGTGGCCGGCGGCATATACCAGTTGATTGTCCCCATTAAAGGTCCGGTCCTGCAGGACCAACGCAATGTCATATTCGCCCTCGGGCAAGCCCAGGGCGCGTTCTTCATCATCGGTGACCAGGAACAGGCCTGCCAGACCGCGATATACCTGGGGACCTGTCCTTCCATGGGGGTGGGGGTGGTACCAGTAAGTGCCGGCCCTGTTTTTGACTTCAAATTCGTACAGATAGGATTGCCCCTGCGAAACGACATCGCGGGGATGTCCGTCCATGATCGAGGGTACCTGCAGGCCGTGCCAGTGGACAATTGATTTTTCCGGAAGGGAATTGGTGAATCGAATCCGAATCTTTTCGCCCTGCCGCACTTTAATAATCGGCCCGAGATAGCTGCCCGGCTGTTCGACCACCCGGCGGCGATCGCCGGTGTTGACCACCGCCTGATATCGCCATACCCGAGTGGGACTTCCCGGAAACAGGGCAACTTCATTTTCTCGCGCCGTCAGCGAAATGTCGAGGTCGGGCTGAAATCCCGATTTTGGAACCGTCTGTGATTCCTGTCCGGCCGCCGCAGAATCCCCAAGGGCCCAGAATCCAGCGCTCATAATGCTCAGGGTACTGAAACCCGCCAGCTTCAGAAAGTGCCTTCGTCCATTTTCACAAGCAACATCCCTGGACTCATTACGGTGCTTCATTGATTGTATTCCCTGCGTGCTGTTGGAGGATAAGGAGATACCCTGGATGAGGGTCTAATTTTTGATGGTTATAGAGCGAATGCGTTCGATGCCGCCCTTGGCGCGGTGTGCTGACAGTGGATGGAAATGGAGAACAGAATGGGGCGGCCTTCGCCGCCCCATCAGAAGCGCAGATCGCTGCTATCGCGAGGCGTTCGGTTACTGCCTGCAGTAACCAGGTCCGTATCCCATGCCGCGACCATATCCCATGCCGCGACCATATCCACGGTATCCACGACCGGCATTGGGTGCATTTTTTCTGTTTTCGATTTCGTATGCCAACCGTTTCTGATCGAGGTCGCTTCGAAGTTTGGATATTTCACTCTGAAGCTCCGAAGCTTTGGCGGTATCCGGATTTTCCTTCGCCAATTCACTTCTCAGAGCCAGCTGCTTTTCATACAACTGTTCCCGGGTGTCCTCGGTGGCCTTCAAAAATTCGCTGCGTTGTTGATCCAGCTTCTCGATTTCCTCTGAAGAAAGATTTTCGTCATATTGCGGGCCATACCCGCCCCGGTAACCCGGTCCCCAACCGTCGGGACCCATCATGTGGCCGTAGCCCGGCCCGTAACCGTCAGGGCCCATCATGTGGCCATAGCCCGGTCCCCAGTCGCCGCCCATCATCGGGCCGTAACCCCGCCCCCAGCCGGCAAAGGCATAGGTTGCAATTCCAAAGATCGCCACGATCCCAAGTACCAAAATTGTTCTCGATTTAATTCTCATTTTTACCTCCGCGTGATTTGATGTGTTTTCCGCCCAGTATGAGCTGTTGCTAAAAAAAGGTCGATGTTGCCAGCATGATAAAGCAAAAGCTGTGCCAGATAGCCGTCCCGGGTTGTTTAAATTGTATAATATCTTGTTTTAATTTTAATTTTTTAGATTGGCGAATTTCTTCGGTTGAGACTCTGAGTGAAGCTCCGGGTATTTTTTACACATCTTTACCGCAGATAATCGACCAAGGCGGATAGAAAGTAACCAGTTTGACACGAGCTGGGGCCGCCAGCAAAAGGGCAGCCAGATTGATCAAAGGAAGAAACTATATTGGAATTTGGGCCACATCCACCTGCAGTCATGGCGGCCGGTTTTTAGCCGCAATCCAGGGAATTCGCCATTTGGCTGGACTCCGGCAAAAAACCCTGCCGGAGTGACGATTAAGGGTATCGCGTGCTCCGGAATCGTTTGGTGAGAAGGCTCAATGCTGAAGTTTCACAGAAGCTGTCGCCTCCGGCAAAAGGGCAGCCAGTCTGATTGATAAAGAAACCTTGCCATTTTGGTGTGATTTCAAAAACGGATTGCGGATAAATGGATGAGCCCCGGGGTCCGGGGGCGGAAACACAATGATGTAAATCGCTGCGTTTTCCGGGTTTGGCTGATTTCGGTCATTGATTATTGTGATTGGAGATTTATTTGTTATTTGGTGCTTGAAATTTGGAATTTATGCCTTCCTTTGATATTCGATATTCTGCGGTTCGCTGTTTTACGTACCGGCCCTGCCGGGCTGGAAGCGGTCCTAATATATATCCCTCAGCGACTGCAGCCCGGCAGCCCCCGACGGCAACCAGCCCTCGATCTTGTGGGAGACCAGATTCTGGGGCACATCCGCCAGAAAGTATTCCTCACCCTCGGTGGGAGAGTTCAGGACCCAGAAGCCGCTGCGATAATCAGTGGAGCGGGTGATGTAAAGCTCGTTTTTGGCGCGCGTCATCGCCACATACAGGACCCGTCGTTCTTCTTCTTCCGTGTCGAGTTCGCCGTAGCTTCGGATGTGCGGATAGGTTCCCTGCCGGGCACCGGCAACAAAACACACGGGCGCTTCCGTCCCTTTCGAGCTGTGCACGGTGATCAGCGTGACCACATCTTCGGCTTCCAGTCGGTTGATTTCGGTGTTGGTCATCGGTTCCAGGGTAAATACATCGATGAACTCCGCCAACGATTCGTAGCGCTCGGCCACAGTGGCCAGCAGCTCGAGGTCCTTGCTTCTCAGATGCCAGCGGTCATACCTGGTTTCCAGCACGGGCGTGAGGGTTTGAATCGCGCGCTCGACAGCTTTCTGGGGGTGGGCTGAAGTCTCGATCAGGCTTTTGTAGCCGATCACCGCCGGATGGCCGATCCCCATCCGTCGAACCAGGACTTCCAGTGCGTTTGTCGGACCCGGCGCATTGATGGCGGCGACGATCTTCTCTGCGGTTTTCGGACCGACTCCCGGCCAAAGCTGCAAATACCGCAGCCAGGCCAGATCGTCATCCAGGCTGCGAACGGTCCTCAACAGCGCCAATATATCCCGCACATGGGCGGATTTCATCAGACTGGTGCCGCCGATAAACACATAGGGAATTTCACGCTGGATAAATTCCGCTTCGATCGGTTTGGCATCGTACGCGGTGCGGACCAACACCATGATGTCCCGCAACCGGATGTCGGCCTCGGCCAGGTCGATGATCTTGTCAGCAATCCAGCCGGCCTCTTCGAACTGACTGTCAAAATCGATCAGTTCGGGGATGCGGCCGGCATTTCCCCGCTGCGCCGTCAGCCGGTTTTTGTAATCCAGGGGAGATCGTCCCAGCAGCCAGTTCGACAGATCGAGGATTTCCTGATAGCTTCGGTAGTTTTTAGACAGCATCAGAATTTCGCTGTTCGGAAAAAGTTTATCGAACATATAAACATGTTCGAAATTCGCTCCCCTGAATCGGTAAATCGATTGGGCCGGGTCACCGACACAAAATAAGCGGACGCCCTCCCGGGAAAACTGCTGCAAGATCTTGAATTGCAGGGGATTCGTGTCCTGCATCTCATCGACCAGACATTCATCGAAAAGCCCGGTGATCTCCTTTCTCAGGGCGGCCTTTTGCTCCAGAACGTTTCCGAAGACTTCCAGCAGATCATCGAAATCCAGATAGCCGCGCTCCAATTTGAGTTTCTGATAATCGGCAAACATGGCGGCGCACAGCTCGACGTATTCGCTGCTCAAATCGCTTTGGTGGTTGAGATATTCGACCGGTTGCTGGCAGGTGTTCCGGCAATAGGAATAGTACCTGAGAAGCTCGGCGGCCTTGGGCAGAAGTTTGCGCAGATCCTTGTCCTGGTTGTCGAGCAGGCGTCGGCGGACCAGACCCATCAGCGCGTTCTGATCATCGACGTCGATAATGTTCAACCCTGCGACGTCAAAGCTGTTCGGAATCCGTCGCATGACCCGCAGGCAGAAACTGTGAAAGGTGCCGGCCTGAACACCCTGTGAAATCGGCCCCACATCGGCTTTCAAGCGGATTTTCATTTCCCGGGCCGCCCGGTTGGTAAAGGTCATCATCAAAATCCGGGAGGCATCCATCCCCGATCGGATCAAATGGGAAGTGCGGGCGATGATCGTGCGGGTTTTGCCGCATCCGGCACCGGCCGTGACAAGCAGACACTGCGCAGATCCCTGATATTCGGCCGCCGCCTGCTGCTGGGTATTCAAACTGAATTCAGTACTCATGCCATCCTTTCTTTTTCCCGGAAAAAATTATTGGATGGCCATGTTACCGGAAATTGCCCGGGCGCGCAAGTTTTTGGATAAGAAACTTCGGCGATGTCGTTGATATTGCGACCTTCGGGCGAAAGAAATCTTAAAGCTCAAAACGGACGATCTCGTAAAAAGTTCATCACGTATGAACACTCCCCATAGGACCAAGTTTTGCTTCCAACTCTATCCACTAACCTCCAACGGCCGCAGGCCTCTTATTCCCTATTCCCGGATGGCGGTCAGGTTCCGCAGCCGGTGCTGCAGGAGGGAGGGAACGTTGGAATTGGCCGCGATGAATCTCAGGCGGGGAACGCCGCCGATAAGCTCGAAGGCCCGCTTCAACACGCGGTCGTTCCAAAGGGATTCCAGGTCGTTTCGGAGGAGTTTCCGGGCCCCGACGGCCTGGCTGACGCCCCCCAGCAAATTGACCACCCAGCGATTGGCCAGGTTGACCATCGTTTGGCTTTGGCAGGGATCGTGATGGGCTTTTTTGCGCCCTGCCGGCACGCTCCGCCTGGAATCCAATAGCCAGGCCAAAGAAACCATGTCGTGGGCCACCAGGGATTCGGAGGCAAAAATAAGCCCGATGTCGGGCGCCACGACGAATCCCCGGTCGGGGCCGAAGGTGGCCTGAACTTGATCGGCGACCGTCAGGGTCAGGCGCTGCTTTTGCCGCAGGCTGGCCACCGTGTTGGCTTCGGCTGTTTTCTCGGCAAGGGTGTCGGCATCGTGATGGTATTCCAGGCGGCTGTCCGTTCGCCAATAGCCCACGGCCGCCTTCATGCCGAGGGTGGCGCCGGTGAGCGCATGCCGGCTGCAACGAGGCAGTAAGATGACGTGGTCCACCTGGCGGATAATGTCAGGCATCATGATGCCTGATTTCCAGTTAGAACCCGGCACCGGACCGTCCTCGAAAAAAGCATGCCAGCCGTCTTCCTCGGGAAAATACAGCTCACCGCCATTCTCTACCACGGTTTTGGCAATGCCGCAGGATGTCATCAACTTCCGGCTGCTGCCGCGCAGCTTTTCGGGTGAAAGCTTGAGGTGTTCGATTCCGGACATGTCACTGACAACAATCCGTCCGGCCCCCTTCTCCCGCAGAAGGGACAGCATGGATTTCAGGGCGGCGGGATGGGTGGTTGCCGGATAAACATTGCCGGAATTCACCACGGGTTTTATCAGAACCGAGTCTCCCCGCGACAGCCAGGAGAAATCGGTTGCCGCTTCGGCCGCCATTCGAATGGCGTCTGCCAGTCCGGCGACATCCCCCCGGCTTACCCCCGCGAGGCTCACACCGGCCTCCGGACCCGCTGCCAAAGGCGGCAAATTGAATTTTTTTGAGTTATTTTCAGGCATGGTTATCCTCTGCGGATTACCAGAAGTTCGTATATCGGCGCCCTGCGGTCTGATGCGGTGGACGTTAGAATATAAGTCCCTGCGAAAACCCTCCGAAAACCGTCTTCACCCCATTTCATAATTTCAAATCTGTTGCATACATAGGCTATGCGGATGAGATCGATGACCGAAACGGTTTCGGTCTTTTGGAATGGCCCTCCCCCGGTAAGCCGCGGGAGTATCTTTAATAGATTTCGCATCTTCTTAAATTGACAGAGCAATAGCTGATGGCGTCTTTTGCGGCGGGAAAAACATGGTATCGCCAACATCGGTTTTGAAAGTTTTCTGATGATCGTCTTTTACATCGCCATGGTTGTCGCAATGAATATTCTTTGAAGACCCGATTATTCAGCATTTCCTGTTGACAATCCGCCGTTGCTTCGCATACACAAAGTGGCGGCCGCATTGTTTGATTCACCAATGAAACCGACGAGACCCCCTAATAAGTTATGAAAAATCACTCGACAGCGGCGATCAAGGCGATCTTCTGGGACTTTGGCGGAGTTCTCTCCACCGGGCCGTTCGGCGCCTTCAGGAGATTCGAACTCGAAAATAATCTGCCGCCGGACTTTATTCGCAGGGTTAATGCCACAGACCCGGACACCAATGCCTGGGCCCGGCTGGAACGTGGTGAAATCGATCTCGAGGAATTCGACCGAGCCTTCGAAGCGGAGACCCGGCACGCCGGCCACTCCATCGGCGGGCTTCGAATTCTGGGGCTGATCGCCGGCGATGTCCGCCCGGAAATGGTCGATATCCTGCGCCGATGCAAGCCGCACTTTATCAACGCCTGCCTGACGAACAATATCGGCGCCGGCGAGCGCGGCGGCTTCGGACCGGCCGGCGAGCGGGCCGCACAATTTCAAAAGATCATGGCACTGTTTGATTTTGTGCTCGAATCCAGCAAAGCCGGGGTTCGCAAACCGGATCCGCGGTTTTACGAGATGGCCTGCAAGATGGCCGCTGTCGAGCCCCGGCAGGCGGTCTTTCTGGACGATCTGGGCATTAACCTGAAGCCGGCCCGGGCGATGGGAATGACCACCATCAAAGTTGCGGATCCAGGAACTGCAATTAGAGAACTCCAGTCGGTGGTGGGGATTGATCTTTCAAGGTAGTTTCACATGAGCCAGTCTTCACCCTCGCTCAGTGGGTGATTCGGCCGGACCGCCTTTGCCGTGATATTCGTGCACATAAGCCCAGATGCCCAGCAGCAGTGCAACGGCCAACAACACGGCGGCCACGTGAAAGGTGTCCCGCAAGGCCGCCACCTGAGCCTCCGGGGCAGCCATGGTGGCTCCGCTTTGTGCCATGCCTTGGGCGTAAAAAGCGGTGCGTCCGGCCCAGATCGCTCCCATGACCGCAACCCCCACGGTTTGTCCCAGGGTGCGGGTGATGGCCATAAAGCCGGATACGACACCCAGCTGCCTGCGGGTGGCGCTTCCCATGATGGCGCTGTTGTTCGGGGATATGAAGGCGCCGATTCCCAGACCCACAAAAAACATCCGAATCAGATAGCCACCGGCGGAGGTATCCACCTTCAGGGTGCCGGCAGCCAGATACCCCGCCAGCATGATCGCCAAACCGAATACCGTAATGCGTCGGGTTCCGGCCCGATCGGAGAGCGCGCCGGCAAACGGCGCCGTGATCCCCAACATGACCGGCACGATGCCCATCAGCAACCCCACATGGATTATTTTAAATCCGAGGATGTTTTCAAGATAAAACGGCAGCAGGATCATAACCCCGGCCAGCCCCACAAAACTGATAAAGCCGGTGGCCAGGTTGATGCTGAAAAGCATGTTGCCGAACATCTGAAGATCGACCATCGGTTGCGGCACTTTTTTTTCGATCCCGATAAAGAGGATCAACAGCAGCAGCCACAGGACGAAAAGCAGCCCGACGGACGGCTTGAAAAATCCCTCCTGCTGCCCCAGCGTCAGGCTCAACAGCAGACACAAGAGGCTGAGACACAGCGTCAGGGCGCCCCAGTAATCGAATCGTTGACTTCCGGTCGGTTTGAAATCGGGTACATTGCGGGCCGCCAGCAAGGTTCCAAAGACCCCGACGGGCAGATTGACGTAAAAAATCCAGCGCCAGGACAGGGCACCGATAATGACACCGCCCAGGGCGGGACCGACCACGATGCCTACCGAAACAATCGCTCCGATCATCCCCATGGCCTTGCCCCGTTCCTGGGGCGGAAAGGCTTCGGTCAGGATGGCCGCCCCCAGCGCCATGACCATGGCGGCCCCGATGGCCTGCACCACGCGAAAGGCAATGAGCCAGTAAACCGATATGGCCAGACCACATAAGGCCGACCCGATGGTAAAGATAACGAAGCCCAGCATGTAGATGGATTTTTTGCCGATGATATCGGCCAGCCGTCCGATGCCGAGCATGAAAGTGGTAATGGTCAGAAGATATCCCAGAACCACCCACTGCACCACGGCAAACTCGGTGTTCAGAGAACGGATCAGGGTGGGCAGGGACACATTGATAATGCTGCCGTCAACGGTCGCCAGAAATACACCGACACCGACAGCCGCCATGGCATGCCACTTGCGTTCATAGTCAACTTCCGCGGGATTATTCATTGCAGTTTGCCGAGAATGCTTTCAACAGCCACGGCTGCGTCTTTAATAGCGGTAAAAATCAGATTGGAGTGCTTGCGCTCTTTGATGGCACCATCGGCATCGATTTCCATATAGGAAGGGCTGATGGCTCCGCCGATGCCATAGATTTCTTTTTTGCTGCTCATCCGGCTTCGGTCCAGCAAAAGCAGCCGCTCCCCTTCACGGGCGATACGGCAGATGTTTCCGGAACAGGTAATCTGCTGCAGTTCGAGCTTGTCGAAAATCGAGGCGGGACCGTGGCTGCCGATGCAGGCGATGACATTTTTCATGGGAAAGCTCATACCCTGATACACAAATACATCGTCCTGCGACAGGATGCCCGGACTTTGATGGATATAAAGCCGATCGATGCCTTCGGCATCGACTTCACCGATTTTGGGTACGGCACCTTGAAGCACCCGGATCTGTCCGCCCAGCAAAATCTCTTCTCCCAGCTCACGGGCCGTATCCTTGTTGATTTCAAATTTTTCCTTGATATGGCCCCAGTAAACCGGCAGATGATCCTTGGCCTTGCGCTTGATTTTGGACAGGGCCGCCACGATATCGGCCGCGGCATTGCCGCCCCCGATAATCAGGGTCGTCACCCCGATGTACTGTTCGGGGTTTTCGAGATTGCGGGCTACCGTTTTGGCCTCCCCATATACACCCAGATCATTGGGAATGTTGCTGCCAAAGGCAAAGATGACATTTTTCCCCACGTGGATGCCCCGGTCGGTTTTCACATGGACTCGGTTGCCTTGGATTTCGAGATCCTGATAGGCCGCTTCGTACCGGATGTTCAGATCCAGGCTTTCGACCCGATCCGACACCTGATCGATATACTGCTCGACGGGTATTCGGCTGTCCGGCGGCTCCAGTTCCTCGACCGGAAAGGGTCCGGATTCTCCCTTGGGAATAGTGGGATACACGCGTTTGCCTTTGGGATAGGAATCGTGGATCCCCTGAAAGACGCTTTTTCCCTTCTCCAGAATGATATAGGAGGCGCCGCCTTTTTGAGCGAGAATACCCGCTGCCACCCCTCCGGGACCGGCTCCGATAATTATGATGTCGAAGATGCTTTGCATGATTCGCCGATAATGTCATCCGCGGCAATCGAATGAAGACATGATATCAACAGCCGAAACTCATGGGTCCGGTAAAAAGTCCTGATTCCGTCATGCCGGTCCTGAATCCAACTCTGGATGACGGCTCCGGCATCCAGAGGCGATTGAAATCAAAGGATTCTGGTTTCCGCTTTTTACGAGTTCATCAAACGAAATTGCCAAATCGTGCCTGCCCCAAGATAATTCGGAATTTGAAGATTGCAAATAAAAACGGTAAAGGTCATTTTGAGAGAAAGGAAACACCATCAGGTGCCCATCATTGTAAATACCTAACAAAACTACTTGTACAATTTTAAAATATCGCCTACCTTTGTTTCTGAAAAAAGCCGCGCTGAAATTTTTATTGAATGGCAGGAGTTCACAATCGACTTTCTAAAAAGGAGCAGCCGACATGCCGAAAACAGCCAAAAAATCCACCAGTAAATGTGCCGAATGCGGGTTGGAAACTAAAGAAAGGGTCTGCAGGACAGAAGGGGGCAAGGCTTCCAAATACTGCCCCACCCTCGCCCAGACCGAATTACTGACGGAAGCGAACCGGGAATATGAATCCCCCGACACCTATGAATTTGCCCGCAATGCCTCCATCCAGGAGGCGCAATGTTATGCCAACCGGGACCAGAAGCCATACGTGATGCAGCCTACCAAAACCCGCATCATCGAAATATACGAGTTTGCCGCCCGAATGGGCTTCAAGCGTCTTGGCTTGGCATTCTGCATCGGGCTGGCCAAGGAGGCCGGCATCGTGGCGCAGATTTTAGAAGATCGCGGATTTGAAGTGATTTCCGTTCTCTGCAAAGCCGGCAGAACACCCAAGGAAACCATCGGCATTGCCGATGAGGATAAAATTGAGAGAGGCACGGATGAGGCCATGTGCAACCCGATCTTTCAGGCCAAACTGCTGAACCGCTGCCAGACCGAGTTCAACATTTTGTTGGGCTTGTGCGTCGGGCATGACTCCCTGTTTTTCAAGCATGCGGAAGCACCCACGACGGTTCTGGCGGTAAAGGACCGCGTAACCGGGCACAATCCACTGGCGGCAATCTACCTGTCGGATTCCTATTACCGCAAGATCAAACACCTGTAAAAACGGCACAAGCCGGCTTTCAACCGTCGCCAAAGAATCTACCTTCCCGTTTTTGTATAAACATCCCTCCCTGGTACCGTTTGGTATTTCAGGGCTTTTGGATCGGCCTGCAGAACGTAATCCCTGCCGGCCGAGGCTGTTTTTCAGGTCTGAAATTTGGGGCTCTCTTGAAAAGTCTCCACTTTATCAAGCGGGTTTTGAATTCGTATTTCCGGACCTGATCCGGAATCGGGATGGCAAGCCCCGTGTCCCGAATCCACTGAAAATTCGCACGCTTAATTTCCAGGATCAGCGCCTTGACAAAATTGGTACCCTGCTGCGAAACCACCGGATTTCAGCTCAAGCGCCAGCACAATGTAACCTTATATAGTCCCTGTATATATTATTAAAGCCTTGACAATTAAATTTTAAACATATAAAAAAGATCGTTTGATTTGGAGAATCCACCCATGAATCCTGAGAATGAAACCGTCATCAAAGATATCGTCGGATCCATCCGCAAACTGGTCCGGGCCGTCTATCTTGATTCACAGAAAATCAGCAGGCAATTCGGATTGACGGGCCCGCAGAGTGTCGTATTGCGACATCTGTATCACAATGGGTCCATGTCATCCGCCGATTTGAGCCGTGCGATGTACGTGACCCCTTCGAATATGACGGGCATTATCGACCGTCTTGAAAAAAAGAACCTCGTCAGGCGGGTGGGCAAGCAGGGAGACCGTCGCGTCGCCTTAATCGTTCTGACCGATGCCGGAAGCGCACTGAGCGAGGGGATACCCGACCCGATTGAAAAGAAATTTATCAATCAGTTATCCGATCTGGAAAATGACCAGGTTCGGCTTCTGGCCCAGGCCATGAAACAGATTTTGAAGCTGATCGATGTCAGTGGGGTCGAGGAAATTCCGCTGGAACTCAACTATGAGTCGGTGGCGCCCGGTCAGGAACCTCCCAAAAAGGAAGGAGCAAAAAAAATCATAATCGAAACCGAAGGAGAGCATTTATGAGTCAATTGGAAAGACTTGAGGACTTGTTGGCCCAAGGCACAATTACCCGACGTGAATTTATAGCGAAGGTATCGGCGCTTGGCCTGATGGCCGTTGTTTCGCCGATGCTGTCCACCCGCCCGGTCCATGCCGCCGCACCCCAAAGGGGCGGCCGCCTGCGGCTCGGCCTGGCCGGTGGATCGACCACCGATTCCCTGGATCCGGCAACCATCACCGATATGATGCTGCAGGTGGTCAACCAGGGCCAGATCCGAAACACCCTGGTGGAAATCGACAACACCTCCCAGCCGATTCCCGAACTGGCCGAAAGCTGGGAAGCCACGCCGGATGCCAAACAGTGGATTTTCAAATTGCGCAAGGGCGTCGAATTTCACAACGGCAAAACCATGAATGCCGACGATGTCATCTACTCCATCAATCACCATCGCGGAGAAAGCAGCAAGTCCGCGGCCAAAAGCATCGTTGATCCAATTGCCGAAATTAAAAGGGACGGCAAGGATATGGTGATCTTCACATTGAAAGGCGGCAACGCCGACTTTCCTTTTATTCTCAGCGACTATCACCTGACCATATCTCCAGCCGGCGACGATTTTAAAACCGGTATAGGCACCGGCGGGTATATCCTCAAGAACTACGAACCGGGCGTGAGGGCTTTTGCAGTATACAATCCCAATTATTTCAAACCCGACCGGGCCTGGTTCGACGAGGTCGAAACCCTGAGTATCGCGGATGTCAATGCACGCACCAATGCGCTCAAGACCGGCCAGATCGATGTGATGAACCGCTGCGAGCTGAAAACCATCCATCTTTTGAAGCGTTCAAAAGGTATCCAGGTAATGGAGCAAAATGGATACAAACACTATACCTTCGCCATGCGTTGCGACACGGCGCCTTATAACAACAACGACATCCGTCTGGCCCTGAAATATGCCATCAACCGCGAGCAGATGGTTAAAACCATTCTGCGCGGATACGGTACTGTGGGCAACGACCATCCCATCAGCGCGGCCAATCGCTATCATGCCGACAAGCTCGAACAGCGCCGTTACGATCCCGACAAAGCGAAATTTCATCTCAAAAAGGCCGGACTTGATCCGAAGTCCTTCGATTTGAGCGCGGCCGAAGCCGCATTTGTGGGGGCGGTGGATGCCGCCGTGGTCTACAAGGAAAGCGCTGCCAAAGCGGGTGTAAACATCCATGTGGTGCGCGAGCCCAACGACGGTTATTGGAGCAACGTTTGGATGAAAAAACCCTGGTGTGCCGTTTTCTGGGGCGGACGTCCCACCGAAGACATGATGTTCAGTACCGCCTATGCCGCCGATGCGGCCTGGAACGACACCTCCTGGAAAAACTCGCGCTTCAACGAACTGCTTGTGGCCGCCCGGGCCGAGCTGGATGAAAACAAGCGACGTCAGATGTATGTCGAGATGCAGTCTCTCGTACGCGACGACGGAGGCGTGGTGGTGCCGATGTTTGCCACCGACCTGTCGGCCGCAACCGGCAAGATCGGGCATGATAAACTGGCGGTCAACTGGGAGCTCGACGGTTTCAGATGTGCGGAGCGCTGGTGGTTCGTTTGATATGAATCCGATCTTTTCATTGATACTGAAACGGGTCGGCTTGGGGGCGTTGACGCTGCTGGTCATTTCCGTTCTTATTTTTGTCGGCATTGAGCTGCTGCCGGGCGATCTAGCCGAAGAGGTTCTCGGCCAGAATGCAACTCCCGAAACGGTCGCGGCTTTCCGCCGGGAGCTGAAGCTCGATCTGCCGCCCGTTACGCGCTACCTGGCCTGGTTGGGAGATCTTTCCAGGGGCGACCTGGGTAATTCTCTGGCCAATGGACGCCCGATTGTGGGTCTGATCGGATGGCGCTTCGCCAACACGTTGTTTCTGGCAACGATTACGGCAGTCGTCGCGGTACCGATCTCAATCCTGCTGGGTATTTTGGCGGCCTTGTACCGCAACAGCTTTTTCGATCGGTTTATTTCGATGGTCACCCTGAGCACGATCTCGTTTCCGGAATTTTTTGTGGCCTATATTCTGATTTCACTGCTATCGGTGCAGCTTATTATTTTCCCGAGCATCTCCAACATAAACGATCAGATGTCTTTATGGGAAAAAATCCATGCCGTCATGCTGCCGTGCCTGACACTTACCCTGGTTGTCGTGGCGCACATGATGCGCCAGACCCGGGCGGCCATTATCAACATTCTGTCCAGCCCCTTTATCGAAATGGCCCGGCTCAAGGGGCTCAAGCGGGCGCGGGTCGTGGTACGGCATGCGTTTCCCAACGCCCTTTCACCGGTTATCAACGTGGTGGCGCTCAATCTGGCATACCTGGTCGCCGGCGTGGTGATTGTGGAGGTGGTCTTTGCCTATCCGGGGATGGGGCAATTGCTGGTCGACTCGGTTACCAAGCGTGATATCCCGGTGGTACAGGCCAGCGGTCTGGTTTTCGCCGCCACCTATGTCACACTCAACTTGATGGCCGACCTGTTGTCGATCATCAGCAACCCCCGTCTGCGGGCGCCGCGATAGGAGAGAGGTTTATGAGATTTTTGCACATTCTCAGTGAATCCCCCGCCAGCGCCCGGATCGGAATCGGACTGATTAGCATCACGATTCTGGCGGCTATTTTCGCGCCGGTAATCGCTCCCTATGGCGAAACGGAAATTGTCGGCGATGTGTGGGCACCCAAAAGCAGCAGTCATTGGCTCGGCACCGATCAGGTGGGCCGGGATCTGTTGACACGCCTGCTTTACGGAGCGCGCAACACCATTGCGATCGCTTTTGTCACCACGATGCTGTCTTTCGTCGTCGGAATTACTTTCGGTTTTCTGGCGGCCACCCTGGGGGGTTGGGTCGATCTGGCCCTCAGCCGCATCATCGACATTCTGATGGCGTTTCCGACTCTAATATTCGCCTTGATGGTCCTTTCGGTGGTGGGCACTTCCGTCCCCGCCTTGATCCTGGTCATTGCCCTGCTGGACTGTACCCGGGTGTATCGACTATCGCGGGCGGTTGCCATGGACATCGAAGTCATGGAGTTTGTCGAGGCCGCCCGGCTGCGCGGCGAAAATATCTGGTGGTTGATGCGGCACGAAATTCTGCCCAATGCCATGCCGCCGCTGGTTGCGGAATTCGGGCTGAGGTTCTGCTTTGTTTTTCTTTTCATAGCCGCCCTGAGCTTTCTCGGTCTCGGAATTCAGCCGCCGACCGCCGATTGGGGCAGTATGGTCCGGGAAAACGCGGGGGCGATCACGTTCGGTATTTTTACGCCGTTGTTCCCGGCGGGGGCCATCGCCGTTTTGACCGTGGGTGTCAATCTGGTGGTCGACTGGTTTTTGCATATGGCCAGCGGGCTTAAAGATTACGACTAACTTCAGTCTTCCTGCGGCGCCCGCGCGGGGAGTCTTACACAAGAGTTCATCTTATCGCAGCAAGCTGCCGGGAATTAAAAACCGACAGATTTCGCATTTGCTTTAAAGCAGTGATCCGTGCAAACTGCGAAATCTGTGTGGATCAAATCCATCTTCAGGTAATGCGGATGACTGTCCTTCTGAACATAAAAGATCTGGTTATCGAGGGGTACTGTGAAGGAGACTGGATGCCGATTGTCAAGGGCATCAGTTTCAAGCTGAAAAGGGGTGAAGTGCTCGGCCTGATCGGCGAGTCCGGAGCCGGCAAATCGACCCTGGGGTTGGCGTCCATGGCATACACCCGCCAGGGGTGCCGGATTGCCTCCGGTTCGATTGTATTCGACGGCAAATCCCTTCTGGATGAACCTGAAGAGGAGGTCAGAAAGATCAGGGGCACCCGCATCGCCTATGTGGCCCAAAGTGCTGCCGCCTCGTTCAATCCAGCCCATCGGTTGATCACCCAATATGCCGAAACACCGGTCCAGCACGGCATCATGGATTTTGCCGACGCACGGAACCAGGCGATCGACATCTTCCGGCGCCTGTTGTTGCCGGATCCCGAGAATATCGGCTATCGCTATCCGCATCAAGTATCCGGCGGGCAGTTGCAGCGCGCCATGGTTGCGATGGCCATGGCCTGCCGTCCCGATATCATCATCTTTGACGAGCCTACCACCGCCTTGGATGTGACCACCCAGATCGAGGTGCTGGCAGCCATCAAGAATATCACCGATCAGTTCGATACGGCCGCGATTTACATCAGCCACGATCTGGCCGTGGTGGCGCAGATCGCCGATCGCATCATGGTGCTGCGCCATGGCGATTTTGTAGAAGAAAACGATACGCGCCGGATGCTGGCCCGACCCAGGAAGGACTACACCCGGAAGTTGCTGGCCGTCAGAACATTCAAAAAAGATGGCAACGGACCGACCGAAGGGCAGACGCCGTTGTTGAAGATTCAAAATGTCTCGGCGGGCTATACCGATCGGGAATTGATCCTGCATGACATCGATCTCGACGTCGGACAGGCACGAACCGTCGCCCTGGTGGGTGAATCCGGCAGCGGCAAAAGTACCCTGGCGCGGGTCATAACGGGACTGTTGCCCCCGTCGACCGGCCGCATCCTTTTCGAAAGCACCGAATTGCCGCCGGCCTTGAAATCCCGTAGCCGGGAGCAACTGCGAAAATTGCAGATGATCTATCAAATGCCGGACACGGCCTTGAATCCGAAACAAACCGTCCGAACGATTGTCGGCCGACCGCTGTCATTTTACTTCAGAATGAACAAAACGGACCGGGAAAATCGGGTCCTGGAGCTGCTCGACCTGATTGAACTGCCGGCAAGCTATATCGAACGCCATCCCCCTGAACTCTCGGGTGGTGAAAAGCAGCGAATCTGCATTGCCCGGGCCCTGGCCGCCGATCCCGATTTGATCATCTGCGACGAGGTGACCTCGGCGCTGGACCAACTGGTGGCCGAAGGCATTCTCAAGCTGCTTCAACACCTGCAGGATGATCTGGGTGTCTCCTACCTGTTTATCACCCACGATCTTGCCACGGTAAAGGCAATTGCCGATGAAATTGTGGTCATGCTCCGGGGCCGCATCGTCGAGCAGGGCGCCAGACGGGAAATTCTCACACCACCTCACCATGAATACACCGATTTGCTGCTTTCCTCAGTGCCGCAGATGGATCCGGACTGGCTGGACAATCTTCTGGCCCAAAGAGACGGTCAGACGGATGGGTTCGAATAAATCGTTTTACCACTGATCTCACCAAATAATCGGGAGAGAAATAAACACGGTAACTTACATAGCGTCTGCCGGCGGCTTCCTATGCACTCATCCTGAAACATTACTGCAGAATCGCCGAATTGGTGGAAACACACGATTAAGGGGAATTGCTGATATCAATAGCAACATATGAAAAGGGAAGCCCTAAGAAAATTCCTTGCGGTTTCCCTTTGGGATCTGATATTTTCTTGGGAATATGGCGACATTGCAGTTTGAAAGACACTTAAGGGCATCAGGTTTGGCATTATGCTGAAATTCATCCCCGGCATTCTGTTTTTACAGGTCGTCACGATTGCGCTGGTGTTGCTGGCGTTACCGGATCTGGAAAACTGGAACGGGCTGCGGCTGGTGATCCCGGCCGTGATCGCCGGGATTTTGACAGCTTTCTGGTTTGGCTCGATTGCAGCGCATCAGCGCAAGGATGAGATCAGCCGATTGAAGGAATCTTATGCTCAAGAGCGTGAAAACATGCGGGTCAGTGCCGAACGTGTCAAAACCGAAGTGTTAAAACAGGCCCAGCGCCGGACGTTGCGGGAGGTTCGGCGTTCCGCCACCCGGGCAAATATCAAAATCGGACTGGCATTCGCGGGAGCGGCAGGTTTGGGCGGGGTGCTGATCCTGACCCAATTCATGTCGCTGGGGCTGTTGACGCTGACCGCCGTGGGGGGGGCCCTGGGAGGATACCTGCTGCGAATGCGCCAGGAAAAACGCCGACTGCCGCTTACCGGCCGGGACTTACCCCATGTAATAGAGGCCAAGCCCGCCGGCAAAAGCCGGGGGCCCCGGGACGAACCGCCGTGAGCCCGTCGGGAGAATTTTTCCCGGGTTCGATCGGCGGCGATATTTTTACGCTTTTTGTCAAAAATAAGTGACGAAAATTGTCAGAATAAGTCGACGATGCTCTGAAAATCAATCATTCGTCTCATCAGCTGCAAAATTGGTCATATTAAAATTTTTGTTTAGTTTAGGCAACTTAACATCACCAAAGGCCATGAGGCCAACCCTTTTCCTTCGACCCGCCCAAAAAACATGCCCGTTTAGCAAACACCTCGATTTTATATAATGATTTCAGCTAATAGCCGTTCTTCCTGCGGCCTTTTCAATCCACTTTTCCTGCTCCGGTCCGGAGCATAGGCTATTATAAATTTCCCACATAAATTCAGCCTGTTATAAGTTACAAGCCTGTCTTGAGCAAGGAGCCGGGCAATATATTAACTCTTAATAACCGATACAGACACCCGGCACACAATTTGCTTACTAGCAACCCGGAGTTTACTAGAAACCCTCATGCCAGGATAGAGGTGACAATGCGCAGCAATTCGGGATTTACCCTGACGGAACTGATGGTGACCATTGCCGTGATAGCCATACTGGTCAGTATCGCCGTTCCAAATTTTATTGCCTGGCTGCCGAATTATCGGCTGCGAAGCGGGGCCGAGGAAATACAGTCCACTTTGCAGCTGGCGAGAATTACGGCGATCAAGGAAAATGCGACCGCAAAAGTGCTATTCGACAGTGCAAACGAGACTTATCGAGCCACCGTGGGAAGCCGGACGCTTCGATCGGGCCGAATGCCGGCAGGAATAGATATCAGTTCCGCAGTGTTCGGGACCGGAACCTTTGTCCAGTTCGACAACCAGGGATATGCGACAAACGATACCGACGGGACCGCTGAAGTGAGAAACAGTTCGGGACGGTCAAAAACGATTACAGTTTATCTCACTGGGAATTCCCGGGTTGATTAGACCAGCGGATAACCTGCCGACCTTGGGGTTGTGCGGGTATACAGGATGATCCTGTTTCAATGATGATTCTCGACCTTTAATTTGAAAGAGCAATGCAATGCGAACGCTGATTGAAAATAAAAGCGGCTTTACCTTGGTCGAACTGTTGGTGGCCATGGTGACCGGCATAATTGTTTTGGCTGGGATCTACACCGCTTTCAATACCCAGCAAAAAATCCACACCAGGGAACAGCTGGCAATCGAGGCCGCTCAAAATGCACGGGCGGCCGCCCATTTCATGGTTCGTGAAATCAGGTTGGCGGGTATGAATGAAACCGGCCTGGCCGGCTCGGGCTTTCTCGTCGCCGGTCCCCATTCGATCCAATTCACTCTGGACCGGGACGACGACGAGGATACAACGGACGCGAACGAGGATATTTCCTACGGATTTACCGTTTCAGACGATCTGAATGCCGATGGTCTCGCCGATGCGGGTGCCGCCCCGATCATCAGAACCGCTGCCGGCAGCGATCGATTAGCCGAAGACATCCATGCCATCGGCTTTGCCTATGCCTTCGATGACAATGCAGATGGTGCATTGGATTTTGTCGACGGCGATGGAGATGGGGAGTTGGATCCCGGCGAAGAAATCTGGGCCTATGACTCCGATGCGGAGGGAAATCTGGATTGGAACAACAATACCGGCGTCGCCCTGGCGTCTGCTGTCACGTTTGACAAAATAAGGGCGGTGCGGGTCTGGGTTCTGGCCCGCACCCGATATCCGATCAGAGGCCATTCGGGTTCCAAGAATTTTACAGTCGGTGACAAGCCGATTAACGTAAATGACAACTTTAAATATCGCTTGCTGACCACCACGGTCAAATGCCGCAATATGGGCATATAAAGGGCGGTATCGATGACAATTTTCAAAGAGAACCGAAATGATCACATCAGGTAACCGAATGATGAGCACAACCTTGAATAAGAAACTGGAAATGTCGGCCGGATTCACTTTGGTGGAGGTCATGATCGGCATGGCGATTTTTCTTATCGGAATTCTGGCTGTCGGCTCCATGCAGCTATCGGCTGTCAGCAACAATACCGGCGCCCGGGAAGCCACCGAAGCGGCCACCCGCGCCGCCGGCCGGCTGGAGACGCTGATCTCATTGCCCTATGAAAGTATCGCCGGCGGCGGTCCGGTGACCGACGGCGCATATGACATTTCATGGACGGTAACGGACAATCTACCGTTGCCAAATACCAAAACGATCCGGGTAACGGTCGACTGGAAGCACCGCGGTCCCCGCAGCTTCGAGGTCACCTACACGAAAACCGATAACTTATGAGCACAAATTTCCAGCCGATGGCAGCGAGCAGGAACTATATGAAAACACAACGGGCTCCCATTACCAATTCAAATGGCGGGGTAACCATCGCGGCGTTGCTGATTCTGGCGGTCTTAACCATTATCGGCATCTCCTCCATTTCGACCAGCAACATGGAAGTGCAGATCGCCACCAACGACAAGGTCCATAAAATGTCCTTTTATGCGGCCGACGGCGGCGCCGAAATCGGCACCGAACTGCTGGAGCTGAATATCGCCTGCCCCTCGGGGTTTGCCAACGACAATCTTGCGATCAACAATATCAATGTCGCCGATAAGGATTTCTGGCTGCAAAATGACGAACCAACCGACGGTCTGGGCAATGTCGTCGATTACCCCTCGGATACCGAGCACGATATCCAAATCGATGCCGCTTCAGGACCTCACACCAATTTGTCTATCTTTGGGGCGTCCAGTTTCGGAGTTGGCGGCGCCATTGAGATGGCCGCCGGATACGAGGGCAAAGGCAAAGGTGCCGCTGGCAGTGGCGTATCCCTGCTCTACCAGGTATTTTCCCAGCACCTGGGCTATGCCAACAGCGAATCCGTCGTCGCCATCCAGTGGCGCCACAATGTCGGTTCTGAGGGAACATGCATGTATTAAAACGACATATCTTTCCAATCGACGGCCGGGATTGGCTGTAAATTGTAATTGTCTGAAATTTCGATGGATTCTGAAAAACGAGGTGCTTTAAGATGACATCCCTACCGACTAAAGCGATTATATTTGCTGACGGCAGTGCTTATATGCGGGCTGTGTTTGATGAACCCCACACCGGCAGAAAGCTCTTGTGCCACGGGTGTTGCGGTGCCGCCTTTTCTGGCAGCCGGGGTGGATCCCAATTTGCTTTTGATGATCGACAATTCCGCCAGCATGTATGATCTGGCCTATGTCAAACCGCGCGAAGAGGGTTACTGCTACGATGGCACATATACCGATGAAGACGGCAACCCGGCTGAAAGCTACGACGCCGCCACCGATTATTTCGGCTATTTTGAATCGGCCGACTGGTATGCATATAATTTTGCTTCGGCAAAATTCGAGATAAAAACAGCGGATGCGGCCAACAGCCTCTGCGCAAGCGCTGACTTTACCCGCAGCGGTACCGTCTGTGTCGATATCGATACGACTGTCAGACCCCAAGACAGTAACCGCTTTTACCGCCACCGGTAATTTTCTCAACTGGGCGTCGGCTTCCAAGCTGGACATCCAGAAAAAGATTTTAACCGGAGGCAAGTTCGACGTGACCAACGGCCGCCTGGTGATGGAATCCAGGGGCTGCCTGGGTCGGCGTTTCATAAAAAAAATAGGGGTTGTCGATGCCAGCGGCATCGTCCCATTATCTCACCCTGGGCATCCGTCCGCCGACGGATGCCGAAAAAGCGGGGGATACCACCGACGATACGACCCGTATCGAAATATTCGACATTACCACCACCGGGTTTAACTACGGCGCCTGTCAGCAGGCCCTGACCGAGTTGGATTCGGATAGCCCCAGTCTGGGGAATTTAAAAACCTATGTCGATGACTGCATGGGGTATGTCAACGGCAATCCCCAGAGTCTCGAGGCCAGTTCCATGGGCGCCTTCAACCATTCATTGCAGGAGTGCTGGTACTACAACAAGCACGGCGACTGGCAGAGCGGCTCCGGCACTGTGAATTCCATGAAAAACGATTGTGAAAAAATATACCAAGCGGGTGTCGACCCCGAAACCATCACCTGGGATGATACCGGGTATGTGTGCTACGGCCAGTATGGGCCCACAGACCCCTATGACGGCTATGTGGGGCGCTGCTGGGAGCCGGCTGCCGACAGTTCGGAACTGGAATGTGCAGATCGTGCATGTACATGCCGCAGCCGGCTTCCGGGGCGGCTGAAACTGTGCTTGAACGGATACGTGCACTATTGTTCCGGAAATTATAATGCGAATCAGGACACCTGCAACAAGGACTGGGTCGTCAAACAAGATTGTGACAGGCGGGGGTGATCTGGCAGTGGAAGGCTGGACCAACGATGCGGTCGAAGACCCCGATGCCTGTATCGATCAGGCCATCAAAGATTATTGCGGCATCATCGAAGTTCCGCAGGTGATCGATCCCAGCGATGCGGCCGATGATACCGGCGAAATCTGGAACGCGCCGGCGGTGCTGATCGATTCAGGCGTGGTGGCCCAGCTTGATGAACCCCTGGCGGTGCTCAAGGGTCACATCGCGCAGTCCACAGCGCCCAGCGGGCTCATTGAAAAATATGCCGATAAGATCCGCATGGGCGCCATGATTTTCAACGACGATGGCTCGGCCAGCGAATGCAGCGCAGCCCGATCCCTACATTCTCTATAACTGCTCGGATGCCGGCAACCGGGACGGCGGAAAAATCATATCCTACATCGACCAGTCCGCCGCTCACACTGCCGCCCTGGTTTCAGCGATCAACGATATCAAGGCCACCTCCTGGACCCCGCTGGCCGAGTCGATGTTCAACGCCATCGGGTATTTCACCCAAAATTCCGCCATGCGTCTGGACTCAAGCGACTTTGCGATGACCGATCCGATCGCGGCCTGGTGCCAGAACAACAATATCCTGATTATCACCGAAGGCGCTTCCACGGCCGACCTGAACGCGACGGTCAGCGGGTTTGTCGGTGCGGACGGCAAAAACGACGGGGACACGGAAACATCCCCCTGCGGCGATCTTTCCGGCAGCACGTATCTGGATGATTTGACTCACTATGCCTGGCAGGGTACCGAGATCTATGGCACCGGCATTCCCAATCAGAACATCAAGACCCATATCGTCATCGCGGGCACCATGCGGGATACCGGAACGGGCGAATGCAATCCTCAAACCCTTCTAACCGATGCGGCGGCCAACGGCGGCACCACGGTCTACCAGGCCAACAGCTCCGCGGACCTGCAGGCCAAACTCGAAGCCGCTTTTGCCGCCATTCGCGAAGGTGCGGCGGCGGGGTCGGCCGCCTCGGTTATTTCCGCTTCCCGCGGGGGCGAAGGTGCGATCTACCAGGCGATTTTCTGGCCCCAGCTGGAAGCTGTCAATGCCGATCCGGTGGATTGGATCGGTGAAGTGCACGCGCTGCACATCGATGCCTATGGGCAAATGTATGAAGACACCAACGGCAACCGCACCCTGGATTCCGCCGATCAGCAGGTCATTTTTTACTATGACGACGCGGCTGAACGGACCAAGGCCTGTGTAAATCCATCAGATCCCTTTGTAATTTGCAGCGGCACATCCAAAAATCTCGACGAGGTGCATTATTTGTGGTCGGCCGCCAGGTGGCTGGCCGAAGTCGAGGAGGCAGACATTTCCGACAATCGAGACCGCCTTGAACTACATCAGTGCTGATAAACAACGCTATATTTTCACCTGGAATGATCTCAACAACGACGGGAGCGTGTCCGACGATGAGGTGCTGGAGTTTGTGAAACGAGGGATTGGACGACGCTGACCATATCGGTTGCGGCCAATCGCGGGCCGGTTCCATTGGACTTCGGGGTTGAAACTTCTGCCGATGTCAATGCCATCGTCAACTGGGTAAGAGGACTGGATCAGTCGGGTATGCGACAGCGGCAGCTTCCAACCGACTTCGATCTGGACGGGTCGACCGAGACGGTCACCTGGCGGCTGGGAGATGTGGTTCACTCCACCCCGATCGCCGTTTCCCGGCCTTCGGAAGGATACCATTATATTTATCGCGATTCATCCTATGGAACGTTTGCGGCCCACTATAACAAACGGCGTCATGTCATATACTTCGGCGGCAATGACGGAATGCTGCATGCCGTCAACGGAGGCTTTTATGATGAGGTCGACAAGAAGTTTTGCCTGACGGCCGATTGCACTAATGAGAATTCGGCCCCTGAACTGGGTGCCGAACTGTGGGCGTATGTTCCCTACAACCTGTTGCCCCATCTGAAATGTCTTGCCGATCCCAATTACGATCACAAGTATTTTGTAGACTTAAAACCGCGGATCTTCGATGTACAGATATTTTCTCCGGACGCGGATCATCCCGGAGGCTGGGGTACCATTCTGGTGGGTGGCATGCGATTCGGCGGCGCCCGGATTTCGGCCCATGATCTGGACCTCGCCGATAACGGGGTGGCGGATTATCCTTCGGATACGCGTCAGTTCATCTCCGCCTATTTTATTTTAGACGTAACCAACCCCGAAAAAGCGCCTGCCCTGCTCGGAGAAATGACATTCGACAGCGGCTCGGATGCGGACATGGGCTTTAGTGCTACCATGCCTACCGTTGTTCCCATGAAAACCGGTGCAAACACCTCCGAGTGGTATCTCGTATTGGGAAGCGGCCCCACCGCTATTGACGGCACCAGCACCCAGGCCGGTAAAGTCGCCGTTTATTCATTAAAGAAACTGACGAGCTCCCCAAGATCCGCCTTGCGCATTCCAGATGCATTGCCGGCCTCGACCAATGACGCCGGACGCTTTGCGCTCACAGACAGCAATAGTTTCGTATCCGATCTGGTAACGGTGGATTTTGATCTGGTCGAAAATTACCGGGCGGATGTCGTATATTTCGGCACCGTTTCAGGCAGTTGGGGAAATTGGGGCGGGAAAGTGTACCGGCTGGTTACCCATAAGGAAGTTTCAGGCACCGAAACGGCTTCCAAACCCAGTGATTGGGCCACTCTGCTGAGCTCCCCCCTCACCAATCCGCTTCCCCTGATCGATGTCGGCCGGCCGGTGACAGCTGCCCCGGCGGTCGGCTGGGACGGAAAATACCGCTGGGTGTTCTTCGGTACGGGCCGTTTTTTTCATGCCGACGATAAAGCCGACAGCCAGCAGCAATGCCCAGGATACCTACTACGGCATCAAAGAGCCCCAGGACTGCAGTGGGAATATGACCTGGAATACCGTCATCAAGAATCCGGCTTCGCCGACCGCAGTCCCTGGCAACCGGGGATTGCTGCAAGTGGATCAGATTCTGGTCCAGGAAGCGCCCACCTCGGCAGCCGCCACCCTCAGTTGTGTCGATTCCACCACCGATTGCCTGCCTTTGGTAGACGGCAGTCCCATCGGAACATTCAATGATCTGGTCCATTACATTGTGGGCACCGGCTGTCATGAGGGAGTTTCCAGTGGCCTGGACGGTTGGTACAAGGAATTTTCCGAGTCAAGGGAAAGAAACCTCGGACAGGCGACCCTGCTGGGCGGATTGCTGACCTTTACCACGTATCAACCCTGGGAAGACGTGTGTTTGCCGGAGGGTTTGGCATTTTTATACGGGTCTTATTACCAGACCGGCACGGCCTGGCACGAACGCGTATTTGCGCCTTCCGGGATCAATGTCGATGATAGTGGTAATATTGTCGATAAGCTGGGCATCGGCCGTGGCTTGGCCCTGACCCCCAACCTTCACATCGGCAAGCATGCGGGCAGCAAGGCCTTCGTGCAGACCAGTACGGGGGCCATTGTTGAAATTCCGCAACCGAATCTGCCCATCAACAATGCCAAATCCGGTCTGACGAAGTGGGATGAATTGGCTGACTGAATGCAGTTATTGCCGTTTGCCGGATATAAGAAAGGGAAAAAATATAGGCGGCGGGATTTTAATTATCGAAATACCGGTATTTTAAACGATACTGCGCCATGCAGGTATGTCGGGTTCTTTTAGCAGATCGACGTCTGGCTTGCTTTAAAGATCAGGCGTGATGCTGACTGGCGAGGTTCTCTGGATTGGAACATCCATGCATGCTTTTTCTGGAATAAAAAACTTTCACCAGACTCTTCACAAACTGAATGTTTTCATTTTGGGTTCCCTGGAAATGGATGCCGGTTTCATAATTGCCGGGCTGAATCTGGCGGCAATAAACCACCTTCCCGTTAATTTCGATCAGTTTGTCTTCCGGATCGTTGGATAGAAGGGATATGTTCTGCGTATCGATCATCTGAGTTGTTTTAAGAAGCAATCCGCTGGGACTTATATTCTGCGCAGCGCCCAACCCCTGGCTCAACTTGTTGCCCTCGTTGTCCAGAACGAGATACGCGATCAGATTAATGGTATCGACTCTCGGGTTCCTACGATTTTCCGCCATTGCCAAGAAACTCCTCTGGTTTAAATGTTACCTCAGTCTCGAGCACTGCAAGGTCAACCGAGCCCTGGTTATGAGATTCAATAAAGCCTCGAAGATTTATTCGGTTCATATCAAAAAATCTTTAATGGTTATGCGTACATTACTGCCGGCGGGTGAATCAAAAATATAGAAGCTATCTTAAAATAAAGATTTTGAGATAGCTCCTTGTTAAAGGCGACGGGCAAAGCCCGCCGCCTTTTCCGGCCACTTCATCAAATCAATTCACTTCTTCATATTCCGCATCGACCACTTCTTCGTCATCGACGTTGCCGGATGATCCACTGGTACTGTCAGCCGCCGGCTGGCCGGACCTCGCTCCCGGTTGATGGTATGCGGATTCCGCCAGCCGATGGGATGCGTCAGTGAGGGTTTCCGTCAGGCGCTTGATTTCAGATACACTGTCACCTTCCATGGCGCGCTTCAAATCCTCGATCATCTCCTGGACCGGGCTACGGGTTTCCGCACCCAGTTTGTCCCCGAGTTCGGCCATGGATTTTTCAACGGCATAAATCAGCGAATCGGCCGCGTTGCGGGCATCTATCAGATCCTTTCTGGCTTTATCTTCTTCGACATGAAGTTCGGCATCCTTGATCAAACGATCAATCTCTTCCCGGCTAAGACCCGACGAATGCGTGATCCGGATGGACTGCTGTTTTCCGGTGGCCTTATCCTTGGCCGAGACCTCTACGATGCCGTCGGCATCGATGTCGAAGCTGACCTCGATCTGCGGTACTCCCCGGGGAGCCGGTGCGATTCCGGTGAGTTCGAAACGACCCAGCGTTTTGTTGTCCGATGCCATTTCGCGCTCTCCCTGCAGCACGTGAACCGATACCGCCGGTTGATTGTCTTCGGCGGTCGAAAAAATCTGGCTGTTTTTTGCCGGTATGGTGGTGTTTTTTTCGATCAATTTGGTCATCACCCCACCCAGGGTTTCTATTCCGAGGCTCAGTGGGGTGACATCCAGCAATAGGACATCCTGGACATCCCCTTTTAGAACCGCACCCTGAATGGCGGCACCCATGGCCACCACCTCGTCCGGATTGACCCCTTTGTTGGGATCCCTGCCGAAGATTTTTTTCACCCGTTCCTGAACCGCCGGCATGCGCGTCATACCGCCAACCAGGATGACCTGGTTCACGTCTCCGGTGGACAATCCAGCGTCTTTAAGGGCGGTCCGGCAGGGTCCGTCAAGTTTGTCGAGCAAATTATCCGCCAGGCTCTCCAGTTTGGCCCGGGTGATCTTGATGGCCAGGTGTTTGGGACCGTTCGCATCGGCAGTAATAAACGGCAGATTGACCTCTGTCTGCATGGAACTCGATAATTCAATCTTGGCTTTTTCTGCGGCTTCTTTTAGACGCTGCAGGGCCATTTTGTCGTTTCTGAGATCGATTCCCTGCTCCTTATTGAATTCATTCGCCAGATGGTCGATCAGACGCCGGTCGAAATCTTCTCCGCCCAGGTGGGTGTCGCCATGGGTGGCTTTGACTTCAAAGACCCCATCGCCGATTTCCAGAATGGACACATCGAAAGTGCCGCCACCCAGGTCGAACACCACGATTTTTTCATCTTTCTTCTTGTCCAGACCATAGGCCAGGGAAGCAGCCGTGGGTTCATTGATGATTCTCAAGACATTGAGCCCGGCAATTTTTCCGGCATCTTTGGTAGCCTGTCGCTGGCTGTCGCTGAAATACGCCGGCACGGTAATTACCGCATCCGTGACTTTTTCTCCGAGGTACTCTTCGGCTGTTTTTTTGATGTTCGCTAATATGAAGGATGAAATTTCCGCCGGACTGTACTGTCTACCACGCAAATTGATGCGAACATCGCCATTGGCGGCCTTTTCGATCTGGTAGGGCAGAACCCGAATGTCATCCTGCACTTCCCTGGAATCAAACTGCCGGCCGATAAGCCGTTTGACGCCGAAAACCGTGTTTTCGGGGTTGGTGATGGCCTGTCGTTTCGCGATCTGGCCCACCAGCCGTTCGGCGTCCTCCGTCAGTGCAACCATCGACGGCGTCGTGCGGCCGCCTTCGGGATTGGTGATGATATTGGCATCTCCTCCCTCCATGATAGCCACACAGGAGTTGGTTGTCCCTAAATCTATTCCGATAACTTTAGCCATGTTTTTTTCCTCCTGATAAATAAAATGCGATCGTGCGCTGTCCTTCGTATTGTAAATTAGGAAGCTGCCGACTTTTAGCTCTCCCCTCATTTACATTACTAAAAACTAATACATTTTTTAAGTAATGCAAATAAAAATGTAAATAAATCTATTTGACGTAAGATAAATAGTCAATAGATTACCTTTGAAAGAAAAGCCCATCCAGGTACCAATTCAGTGATTTAACCTGCAAAGCAGGGGTGACATTAATGAATATTACCCCTTTTTTTTTAGGGATTCTGCCATATATTTACCTGAAATCCTAAATTGCAAGGTGCCAGGATATGAAATCACTACTGCACGCCATCCGCTATGCGCTCAACGGATTTTGGCACGGACTGACCGTCTGTCGGGTTATGGTCGGAAATCTCGTCTTTTTGGCTTTGATCGTGCTTTTGCTATTCTTGTTTTTTTATGACAGCGAGAAAAGCCTGCCCGCTGAAGCCGCCCTGATTCTGGATCTGCGCGGCAATATCGTCATCCAGGAAACCGAAACCGTGCTTTCCAGTCGCCTGCTGGGCGAGGCGGGCCGGGAGGAAACGCTGCTCAGAGATGTCATCGATGTCATCGATTATGCCGGTGAGGACCACCGGGTTAAAGCGCTGGTATTGAAATTAAGCGATATGGGCAATGCGGCGCTGAGCAAACTGACCGATATCGGCGAAGCGCTCAAGCGTTTTAAAGCCAGCGGAAAACCCATTTATGCCTATGGCGGATATTACGACCAGAATCAGTACTATCTGGCGGCACACGCAGATCATTTGTATTTACATCCCATGGGTGGGATCCTGCTCACCGGTTTCGGTGTCTATCGCAACTACTTTAAAAGCGCCCTGGAAAAATTGCTGATCCAGATCCATGTATTTAGAGTCGGCACTTACAAATCCGCTCTGGAACCTTTGCTCCGAAACGACATGTCACAATTTGCAAAGGAGGCTAATTTATCGTGGCTGCAAGTTTTGTGGGACGTTTACCGTGTGAATATTGCCGAATTGAGAGGATTCGCGCCGGATGCCATCGATAATTATGTTAACAACGCCGTCACCAATCTGACCAAGGTCGGCGGAGATACCGCCCGATTGGCGCTTGATTATGGTTTGGCGGACGCACTGAAGACCGAAGATGAGTTTAAAAAAGAGCTGATAGCGCTCGTCGGTGAGAACGACGATGACCATTCGTTCAAGCAAATACGGTTTGATGATTATCTGGCGGATATTGAACCGCAAATAAGCCTGGATCATGCGGATAACCCCAAAGTGGGTATTATCGTGGCCCAGGGAATTATTCTGGACGGTATTCAGCCGGCTGGGAAAATAGGTGGCGATAGCCTTGCGGACCTGTTCCGGGAAGCACGGCATAATCACGACATCAAGGCCCTGGTCCTGCGTATCGACAGTCCGGGGGGCAGTGCGCCGGCTTCTGAGATTATCCGCCGGGAAATAGAAATTACCCGGCAGTCAGGCAAACCGGTGGTGGTATCCATGAGCTCTGTAGCCGCTTCGGGGGGATACTGGATTGCCTCGGCTGCCGATGAAATATGGGCGGCTCCCACCACTATTACCGGTTCCATCGGAATTTACAGCGCGTTTGCCACCCTCGAAAAAAGCCTTGATTATCTTGGAATTCACAATGACGGCGTGGGGACCACCCGGCTATCAGATGCCTTCGATATTGCCCGGCCGCTCAATCCGATGGTAGCCGACGCGATGGATCTCATCATCCGGCACAACTACCAGCGGTTTATCCAAACGGTTTCTCTGGGCCGGAACCTGACACCGGAGGACGTTGAAAAAATCGCCCAGGGAAGGGTGTGGTCGGGCAAAACGGCCAAGGAACTCGGACTCATCGACAGATTCGGCAGCCTGCAGGACGCCGTCAACTCAGCGGCAGAGATGGCAGGTCTGAAATCGTTTGGTATCACTTATGTGGAGCAGCCGCTTACCGCCAGGGAGCTGTTGATAAAAAGGTTGAATCAATTTCTGATGCGGGTTTCCACAGGCATTTCAAGAAGCACAACCGCTCCGGCCGCCGGAATTCTTAAAACGATCGGGCCTGAATTGGAGGTATTAAAGGACCTGAACGACCCACAAGGCGTGTATGCTTATTGCCTGGTCTGCGATGTACATTGACCGGTTGAAGGAAGCCTCGTGAACGAGCGTAAGACAAAAAAAATCCCGGATATTTTCCGGGATTTTGCATTTCATCGATTGGGATTGAAGCCAGGCGCGGCAATCATTTCAGCGCATCGTTAAGAAGGCCTTCCTTGATCATTTTACCTGCTATTTTTTCAGCATCTATCTCGTAGGATCCATTTTGGATCTGATTTCGCAGCTGAGCAACTTTGTCTTCCCGCACGTCGGGTATTTCGTCCAATTGCCTGCGGGCATCCTGGATGCGTCTCGCAGCATCGGAAATCACAACTGTGTCTGACTTCGCCGACATCGTTTGTGGTTTGTTTTCAGGAGCATCGATTTTATTTTTATCGTGAACCTGATTCACATAGGCATCTATTCCGATGCTCTGATTATTGTGTATTTCCATATTTGCATCTCCTTCAACAGAATCTGGTGGTTCTTAAATTAACTCAATTTCTGATGCGTGTCAAATTCGTTTTCAACCATGTTATCGGCAAATTGGGATATCACTTTAATTTTTTTTTAAAAGGGGCGGTTAAGATGTCGGAAAATATCGGGGAGCTACCCAACGCCCGCTATCGGGCGGCTTTGAATACGGCCCTGCGCATTCTGGCAGGCCGGGACCACACGAAATTCGAACTTTCCCGAAAACTTAAGGCGAGGGGATATTCGACAGCTGCCATCACCCAAGTTATTTCGGAGTGTGAACGGCTCGATTATATCGATGATTTGCGAACGGCTCGGGAGTTCGTCCGGCAGCTTCATGGGAAAGGATACGGCCTGAGACAGATTCGACGGAAATTGGCTGCAAAAGGATTGAGTGGAAACAAATTCCGTGATTTTTTTGCCGAGAGTATTACCGAAGCGGATGAAAGCCTCAGCGCCGCGAAAATTATGAAGAAGCACGCCCCACGCTTCGATAGGGAAAAGGATGCAGGTAAACGAAAGGAAAAAATCTACCGGTTTCTTCACGGAAGGGGATTTTCAAAAGCGGTAATCGCGGAGATCATTGCCGAAATGAACAGAGGTTAGACCAGATACGGGTACGAATACACGGAAATCGCGACATTGATTGTTCACACGTGTCCCCATTTCGATATCCTTCCGGGACCTATTGACTTTATTCCTGCCAGCATTACCCTAGGCCCGGAAGGTATGGGGAAGCAGGATTGGGTGGCAGAAGGGATGGGTTGGGATGAACCCATTCAACTCCACTATTCTAAAGGAAATATACCTGTCGGTTATTCGACTGGATGCGCAACCTATGAAAACAACACGCGGACCAATTAAAAACAGGCGGGCATGGGGTTTATACCTTTTTATGGCAGCACTGCTCGTACCGATGTTTCTTGGCGGATGCACCGGTTCGTATGGAACCCTCAAGTGGGACACCGGTGTCCAACAGGCATTTGAATCCAATCAGGTTCCATCCGATTATACCTATTATTATTACGGTTTCGATACCCGACCCTATGTCGTCTTCGGTATCCAACCGCAATATGAAATGAAATCGAGAATGTGGCGGGAAGTGGCACCGAATACCGCCGAGTTCAAGGAAATGATCAGATGGGTCTGGGAGGATTACGGATATCGTAGATTCGGAGCAGATATTCTCAATCCACAAGGGCAAAAAGTAGGTATACTTTATTCCTCAATTAATGACACATCGGTTAAATTTGTCGATGCCAATCGTGTGATGGTGATACCGAACACACCGTTTCTCTGGGGACCGGATGCCGATATCGGCGGCGCGCGGTCGCCGAACTGATAGATAGGTGCCGTCAAACCTCAAATAATCCGGCCATCGCTTCGATCAAGGCCGGATTCTTTTTCAGATCCTTCGGCCAATCATCCTACAATCCCGAGTGATGATTGTGGGGGTTCCCGTGCGCGCCTGTATGCCCATTGGCCCACTCGCCAGGGTTCGTGACCCCCCCGACTGCGGAGGTGCGGAAGCCGGAATGGGGCATTTGTCTGGATCCCGCCCGCGATTCCGGCTACCCTGTCCACCTGTACTCTCAGAACGCCTGAACGGTAATTTTTCTGGGAGCTGCCTTTTCGATCTTCGGCAGTGTCAAACGCAGGACGCCGTCGGAGAGTTTGGCGTCGATTTTCTCCTGATCGATCAATTCGCCCAGGGTGAACTGCCGGTAATATCTTCCGGTCTCATACTCCACCAGAACATCTTCTTCTGCACCCTTGTCTGTCACGACGGTATCGGCGGCCAGCGTCAGGACGTTTTTCCGCAGATCGACGGTCAGATCATCGGCCTTGACGCCGGGCATGTCGGCCAGCAGGGTGATTTCCTTTTCAGTCTCGAATATGTCGACGGCGGGTGTAAAAACCAGCCCCGGCGTGGTCTGCTCGGCCGGTCCGGTCACTTCCTGTTTTTCGCGTACCTTGAGTTCTTTGCTTTGGGTATCGGCCATGGCTCAATCCCTCCTTTTTTAAATATTTAAATTTCAAGATGATACGGAAATTTGCCGGGGTTTGGCCACCTCGGCCTTGGGTACCACCACAGTCAGAATGCCGTTTTGCAGCCGGGCATCCACCTTGGCGGAATCGATTTCACCGGGCAGCGCGATCATTCTGGAAAATGTGCCGGCTTCCCGTTCCCGGCGGTGATAACGGGCGCCTGCTTCGGCTGCGTCGATCCTGCGTTCACCGGAAATGGACAGATTGTTCGCGGTGGACTGGATATTGAGTTGCTCGGCTTTGACCCCCGGCAGCTCGGCCCGCACGTAGTAATTGTCCTTGTCTTCGGTCAGATTGACCAGGGGAAACACACCGGCGCTCGGACGCGAGTATGGAGCGGCGGCATCCTCGAACAGGCGCTCCATTTGCTGTCGCATGCGCTGCAGCTCATCAGAGGGGCTTCTTAATCTCCAGGTGGGTACGTTGAAAAATCTGCGGTAAATCATGTGACACCTCCTTATTTCGTTTGTTTCTGCCTTTAAAATGCCTGAATGTCAGGTTGCCTCAAAAGCATTTTTTTTAAGTTGACTATATGATAAAAATAATTCGGCCATTGTCAATATGATTATTTATAAAAAGGTTGCATTACTATTTAATTAGATTATATTTTGGTATTGAAACAGATTGATCGTATAAATATGATTGATCCTCGCAATAAGGAAGACAAATATGAATAAAAACGATATCGTCCATCCGGATGATGACACCTACGGATCTTTGCCATCTACTCTGGATTTTAGGGGGCGACAGTCTGTCCGGGCGACTTTTCGGCTTTCGGAGGCCTGTATCGATGCCATCAGCATCCTTTCAATCCAACTCGGCATCAAGCAGAAATCGATTTTCGACCATTTAATGGAAGACGCGCGGGCTTTGAGGGAAATAGCCCTGCATCTCGATGATCTGCAGTTCGAACTCCACGAGCGCGTCCAAAAAACGTTTGTCGTCAGCCGCCGGTCACTGTCCTTTTTGGAGGCGATTTCCAGCAAGCACCATGCCCCCCGAGATGCGTTGGTGGAATATTCGGTACGAAGACTTTTGCCGCTTGTCACCAAGGAGCGGGAAAAGCATGAAAAGCGCAAGGAATTGTTTGCTGAAATATCGGATCATTTCACAAAGGGCGAAACGTTGCTGTCAAAAGCAGCGGAGCAGTTAGGTCCCGATGACGCGGTTGTCAACAAACTGAAATCGGCCGTTTCCGCATATAAAAATTCTCTGGAGGGCATCACCGGCTTGATCGAAAGGGGAAAGATCATGGAAGAATTCGAGCCGGAAGAATAGAAAGAGCGCCATCTTCTGCCCAAGGCGCTCGGCAGCCGCCGGAGTCAGGTGCCATAAACAGCGCAATGGGTGAGGAATATTTTATTGGCACTTGCGGTCTGCTCCTGGATGCTGTAAAAAAGCCGGTGAAGCAGTGTAACCGCCACGCTAAATTTTTTTATCAAAAGGATACCGTATGATGAGAGCAGCCGTTTATGAGGAATTCGCAAAACCCCTCACCATTCAGAATGTAGCTGATCCGGTCCCCACCAAAACCGGAGTTGTATTGAAGGTCCGGGCCAATGGGCTTTGCCGAAGCGACTGGCACGGTTGGATGGGACATGATCCTGACGTTACCTTGCCGCATGTTCCCGGCCACGAAATGGCCGGTGTGATCGAATCGGTGGGCAAGGAGGTGGCCACGTGGAAAACCGGTGACAGGGTGACGCTGCCCTTCGTTTGTGGATGCGGTGTCTGTCCCCAGTGCGTTTCCGGAAACCATCAGGTGTGTGACCGGCAATTTCAGCCCGGATTTACCCATTGGGGATCATTTGCGGAATATGTGGCCATCGAATACGCGGATGTAAATCTGGTACGGCTGCCCGATGAACTCGATTTTGTCACCGCGGCGAGTTTAGGCTGCCGGTTTGTCACCTCGTTTCGGGCCATCGTGGACCAGGGCAAGGTATCTGCCGGCCAATGGGTCGCCGTGCACGGCTGCGGCGGCGTCGGCCTATCCGCGATCATGATCGTCAATGCCCTGGGAGCAAAGGCGGTGGCCGTTGATATCACCGACGAGAAACTGGCTTTTGCCCGTTCTGTGGGTGCGGCGGCATCGGTGAATGCCGCCCGGACAGATGATGTGGCAGAAAGCGTACGCGAAATTACCAAAGGCGGTGCGCATGTGTCCATCGATGCCCTTGGAAGTCCAATCACCTGTTTTAATTCGATCACTAATTTGAGAAAGCGTGGAAAACATATCCAGGTCGGGCTGATGCTGGCAGACCAGCGCCACCCGGCGGTTCCGATGGACATGGTTATCGCCAATGAGCTTGAAATCCTGGGAAGCCACGGCATGCAGGCGTATAAATATGGGGCGTTGCTGGATATGATTCAGGCCGGTAAGCTGCAGCCTGAAAAGTTGATTCGCAAGACCATCAGCCTGGATGAATCATTGAAGGAACTCACCGACATGGATAGTTTCAGGAGTTTGGGCGTAACGGTCATAGACAGGTTCTCAGTCTGATATTTGGATCTCGCCGAACCCCAGGTCGAGCCGGAACCAAACCGGTGCAAATCCTAACCGCCTACCCTCTTTTCACCACCCCCATTACCACTCATGATTTCAATGAGTTGATAGTATCCGAATCCGTCGTGTTCTGCAAAGATGATGCTTCGCTGCCGCCCGGTGCCTACCTGGGAATGGCACCGGGGTTGGGCGAATTCAACCTCATCGAGACCAAGGGCAGCCACGAGGCGCTTTTTACCCACCCGGCCGTTGTCGCCAGGGACATGTTGCAGGCAATCGGCGCCTGAAATATTTTAACCGGCGCTTCTGCAGGCCGCTTTTCCATCCACAGCTGGCCTGGGCCGGTGGCGGCCTCTCCAAAGCCCTGCCATTCATCAAAATTGGGCCGTCTATGATAATAATTTACAATTTTGAAGTAAATAAATTGTAACTATACATATTTGTAATTTTTTATCTTGTTCCCTCGCGCCCGCTCCATTTTATTTCTAAAATAAAATCAGATATTTATACGCATAATCGCTTTCCTCCCCAAAATGGCACAGAGATTGCTTATTATAAAGCTAAACCGAGAATCCCGGGAACTAATTAGTTTCCATCCACAAAAGGAGGAATTAAAGGTATCATGAAGAAACTCGTATTTTCAATTTTGATAGTAGCAATCTTCGTTGCGCGCGTCTGGGCCGAAGATAACGCCCCGACCCTGGAATCGAATAAACAGTTGATTGACCTGGTGCAAACCAATGCCGATTATGTTTGGACGCTGGTGGCTGCAGCCCTGGTATTTTTCATGCAAGCCGGGTTTGCCATGGTTGAAACCGGTTTCACCCGGGCCAAAAACGCCGTTAACATCATGATGAAAAATCTGATGGATTTTTCAATGGGTTCGCTGGCTTTCTGGGCCGTCGGATTCGGGCTCATGTTCGGATCGACATCCACCGGATGGTTCGGCACATCCGGCTTCTTTCTGTCGGATTTCCGAGTCGGCGGCGATCCTTGGGTGCTGGCATTCTGGATGTTCCAGGTGGTATTTTGCGCCACGGCGGCCACGATTGTTTCAGGTGCCATGGCCGAAAGAACCAAGTTTTCCGGCTATCTAATCTACAGTGCCGTAGTCAGTGCCGTCATCTACCCGGTTTTCGGCAGCTGGGCTTGGGGCAGCCTGTTTAACGGTCAGGGCTGGCTCGAAGGCCTTGGTTTCATCGATTTTGCGGGTTCAACCGTGGTTCACTCCGTCGGAGGTTGGGCTGCATTGGCCGGCGCCATCGTCCTGGGGCCGCGGATGGGCAAATACGGCAAGGACGGAAAAGTCAAACCGATATTAGGCCACAACATACCTCTGGCCGCTCTGGGCGTTTTCATTCTCTGGCTGGGCTGGTTCGGCTTCAACCCCGGATCCACGACTGCGGCCAACAAAGATATTGCCATGATCTTCGTCAACACCAACCTGGCCGCCGCTGCCGGTTCGCTGCTGGCTATGATAACCTCCTGGATCAAGTTCGGCAAACCGGAAGTGGGCATGACCTTAAACGGCGCCCTGGCGGGTCTGGTGGCCATTACCAGCCCCTGCGCAACCGTCACGCCGCTGAGCGCCATCGTTATCGGCGCGGCCGCCGGAGTGATTGTGGTGCTCGCAGTTCAGTTCTTCGACAAAATCAGGGTGGATGACCCGGTGGGTGCCATATCCGTGCACGGCGTGTGCGGCGCCTGGGGCACCCTGTCGGCCGGCATTTTCAATATCGGCGGTACTTCGCTCAAGATTATCGGCGTGCAACTGCTGGGAATCTCCGCATGTTTTCTGTGGGTATTCCCGACCGCTTTTATCGTGTTCAAACTGATCGACAAAACCATCGGCCTGAGGGTTACGGAAGAAGAAGAGCTGGCGGGTCTGGATTATGCCGAACATGGTGGAAATGCGTACCCGGATTTTGAGGTCCTCTCCTATGGCGGCATCGGATCGCCATCAGGTCATCCGGGATCGCCGCTGTCCGTCCAAGGTTCCATAGGATTCAAAGCGGTTAAAGAATCCTAACCCTATAGAAACCTCCTCCCCCCGCAACATGCCTGCCGGCAGTAGAGTTAGCAGCCGGCAGGCGTTCCTTTTTTTCATAGTAAATATATCTATTATCCGCAAAAGAAATTCATCAGAAAGATCGATTGACAAAGAGGGCCGAGTTGATGCATTTATAGGCAATCGGATTTCAGACTGTTCTCAAAGGGGACAATTGTGACAATTTATTCTGTCATCGGCTTTTCAGTGGCCATGCTCATTCTGGCGGCAAGTCCGGGGCCGGGTGTTTTCGCCACGGTTGCCAAAGCCCTGGCATCCGGGTTCCGTCCGTCTTTGGGCGTGATTTGCGGAATCGTGTTGGGCGATGTCATTTTCCTGCTGTTTGCGGCCTTCGGTCTCACGATGGTGGCCCGCTCGCTGGGCAGTCTGTTTTATATCATCAAACTCTGCGGCGGTATCTATCTGATCTGGCTCGGCCTAAAAATCTGGCTCAAGAAACCGGAGCCGGTCGGCGGTTTCCAAAGCCGAAATACGGATTCATCGTGGAGCAACTTTGCGGCCGGGCTTCTGATCACTTTATCCAACCCCAAGGTAATTATATTTTACTGCGGCTTCATGCCGACATTTTTCGATTTACCCACTCTGACGTTCGTCGATCTGCTGGTTGTCATCGCGATAATTGCCCTTGTATTGGGTTGCGTCCTCGGCGCCTATGCCTTTTTAGCCAGCTGCGCCCGCATTTTGTTCGGCGATCGAAAGGCTGTCAGGCGTCTCAATCGGGCGGCCGGCGGCGTGATGATGGCAGCCGGAGTGGCCATCGCGGTTCGGTCATGATCGGATCGATTCAGCCATGAGAATCGAGTTTCTGAACTTATTGTATGTCGGGGCGGGCGGTTTCGTTGGATCGATCGGCCGCTATCTGGTTGCCGGAGCGGTTTATCGGATTTTTCCAAACAGCTATTTCCCCATCGGCACGGCCGTGGTAAATATCGTGGGGTGCTTTTTAATCGGCTTTCTTAACGGCCTTGTCGAGATGCGCCAACTGCTGCATCCGGCCATGCGGGTTTTTCTTCTGATCGGTTTGCTGGGAGGCTTTACGACATTTTCGACGTTCGGATATGAGACGGTGGCCTCCCTGAGAACCGGCGAATTTGTGCCGGCCCTCGCCAACGTGGCGATACAGGTCATCGTAGGATTGTCGGCCGTTTGGTTCGGCTATACTGCAACCCGATATTTTTGAGGTGAGCCATGATGCTGCCCGAAGAAGGCCAACTGCTTCGAATCCTGATCGGCGAAAACGACAAGCATGGACAGCGGCCCTTGTATGAATGGATCGTCAGAAAGGCGCGTGAATCAGGCCTGGCCGGCGCCACGGTGTTGCGCGGGCTGGAGGGCTTCGGCGCCCACAGCCGGGTGCACACCGCCAAAATTCTCAGACTCTCGTCAGATCTTCCAATTGTCATCGAAATCGTCGACACCCACGAAAAAATAGCCGCGTTTTTGCCCTTGATCGACGACGCGATCACCGAAGGTCTGGCGACCCTGGAAAATGTCAAAATCCGGTTTTATCGGGGTGGACAAACCGAATAGACATTTTTGTCATTAGCCCACCAAGCATTCGTCAAAAGGAAAAATGCAATGGTTACCGTCAAAGCGATCGACGGCACAACATTTGAAGTTGTGGTCGAGGCAACGACCACCACAACTCACAAGGTTACCGTAACCCCCGCCTACTACGAGAAGCTGACCGGCAAGCGGGTGCCCCCTGAAGTTCTGGTGGAAAAATCGTTCAGGTTCCTTCTCGACCGGGAGCGCAATACCAGTATTCTGCGCAGCTTCGATCTCCCGGTCATTGGCCGGTATTTTCCGGAATACGAAGAAGAGATCCGAAAAATGCTGCCCCAATAAAATTACGCTGTAATTCAGGAGATCGGCCCCATGCAACTGCTTCCTTTCAAGCTTGAACGCTACTTTGCGCAATATGAATTTGAGGTCGAGTATGTGTTATGCGCCTCGGATTGTGAATCGGTATCGATTCAGGATCTGCTCGACTTCGAACCGGACGCCGCCGACCGTTTTCAGAGACACTGGCTGGGTTACACGGAATCTATGGGGAGCCCCTCGCTGCGCGGGGAAATTTGCAGATTATACCGGGATATCCGACCGGATCAGGTGCTGGTTCACGCCGGCGCCGAGGAAGCGATTTTTCTTTTCATGCATGCCGTGTTAAGGGCGGGAGATCATGTCGTCGTTCATTGGCCCTGCTACCAATCCCTTGCCGGCGTCGCACGCGGTATCGGCTGCCAGATTTCCATGTGGAAAGCTCGAGAGGAAGACGGCTGGGCACTTGATTTAGCGGAATTGCAGCGTAACATCCGACCCCATACCAAGGCCATTATCATCAATACCCCCCATAACCCCACGGGTTATCTGATGACTCCGGATCTTTTTAAGGAGATAAACCGCATCGCCCGGGAAAATGGGAGCATCCTGTTTTCCGACGAAGTCTATCGCGAGTCGGAATATCGCGTCGAGGATCGCCTGCCGGCAGCCTGTGACTTGGGAGAACACACCGTATCCCTGGGGGTGATGTCGAAAACCTACGGCCTGCCCGGATTACGCATCGGCTGGATTGCCACGCGCAATAAAGAGATTTATGAGAAAATAACGGCGTTAAAGGATTACACAACCATCTGCAACAGCGCGCCCAGTGAGTTTTTGGCAGAATTGGCTTTGCGGCACCGGCATAAGCTGGTCGAACGTAATCTGAAAATTATTACCGACAACCTGGACATACTGGATCGGTTTTTTGAAAGGCATGCCGCCTTTTTTGCATGGCAGCGGCCGCAAGCCGGTTCGATCGGGTTTCCCCGGCTGTTGGGTCGGCAGGTGGAAGAATTCTGCGAGGATCTGGTGAACTCCAGCGGTGTGTTGCTGCTGCCGGGCACCTTGTATGAAGATGACGGCAACCACTTTCGCATCGGCTTCGGCCGCCGGAACATGCCGGAAGCAGTTGACCGGCTGGATCGGCACTTGAAACAATTTTGAACGGCAGTTACATTTCCGGTGCTCCCGATGGTACCAAACAGACAAACACCAACGGTTCTTCATTGTTGTTTCTAAGCTGATGCTCTTCTTTACCCGGGATGAAAATCACTATTTTAAAACAGCTTTCTGACTTCTTCTTTTAAAACTTTGCCCATCGTATTACGCGGCAGTTCTTCCACAAAGGTGATCTCTTTGGGGCATTTCCAGTCGTGAAGGTGTTTTTTGCACGCGGCCTGGATCTCATCGACCGGGACGTCGGCAGCGGATTTTCTCACCACGGCGGCCACCACCTTTTCCCCCCATTTTTCATCCGGGAGGCCCACCACCGAGGATTCGAGCACCCCATCGATCTGGTTGATGACTGCCTCGACCTCCTTGGGAGAGATGTTCTCGCCGCCGGAAATGATGATGTGTTTGATGCGATCCGTGAGGTAATAGTAGCCGTCATCATCGGTGTTTCCCAGATCTCCGGTTTTAAACCAGCCGTTTTCAAATGCCGCCGCTGTTTCCTCCGGTTTGCGCCAATAGCCCGGAGAAATGGAGGGTCCCCTCAAGCGCAGTTCACCGGTTTGTCCGGGCGCCACATTAATCCCCGTTTCAGGATCGACAATCCGGACTTCCAGCGCCGGCAGCGGCAGGCCGATGGATCCCGGCTTTCGGGTTCCATTCAGCGGATTTGAAAAATTCATGCCGGTTTCCGACATGCCTTCTCTTTCCACCGGTTCCCGGCCGAAGGTCTGGTGAATGCGTTCAAAATCCTGGGCCAGAAGCGGCGCCGATCCTGACGTCCACAGGCGCATATGTCCGAAACCCGGCTTTTTACCTCCCAGATATTCCATAAGTTTGGCATACATGGCGGGCACCCCCATGAACACGGTGCACACACGCGGTCCCTGTGTGGTGCTCAATACCGCTACCGTCTCCGGGGGCGAGAATCGATCGAGCAGCAGCACGTGAGCCCCGGCGAGCAGCGCGGTATGCAGCGCGAAGCCCAGCCCATGCACATGGAAAAGGGGAAGGGCATGGCAAATCACATCCGATTCGGCGATTTCCCAGATATGGATGATATTGCGGGCATCATGGATCAGGCTTTTCTGGGTAAGAACCGCTCCTTTGGGTCTGCCCGTCGTTCCGGAGGTGTAAATGATCAGGGCGGGATCCTCCGGATAAATTTCGACCTTTTGAAATTCTTCCGATGCGGAATCCAAGACATCCAGGGCATTATAGGGCACTTGAGTATCGACGGTTAAAATATCGAAATCGGGGCCTATCTCCCTGATCAGTGATCCCTTTGCGGGTTCCGCTAAAACCAGCTTCGCTTCCGCATCGCCGAGCAGGTAGTGCAACTCGGATTTTTTGAATCCGGGGTTCAGGGGCACCGCAATGGCCCCAATTTTCTGCAGCGCCAGGTGGGCCACAACAAATATCAGGGATTTTTGGATAATCAGCACCACCCGATCGCCTTTAACTACCTCCCGCTCCTGAAAAAGATTGGCCATTCGGTTAATGTCCCGATCGAGCCTGGCGTAGGACATCTCGGTTTCCACCTTGCCGGACCGCAGGAAGGTGATCGCCGGATATTCTTTATGGACCAAAAAGGATTGGCTGAAACCATCACTGAACGACTCACTGCTCATTTTTGTTCTCCACTACCATAATTGAAAATGTAAACACTATATACCCTCAAAGCCTCACTCGCGTGAAACTTTGGAGTCAATTTTTATCTCACCGCAGAGACCCCTATCGAGAGATTATTTTAATTTTTTTTCTCTGCGCACTCTGCGGTAAACATCAGCGCATTCATCCAATCATTTTATTCGGCAGCCACAGGGCCAGCGCGGGCCAGATGCACACACAGGCGATGACGATCAGGTCAATGACCACAAAGGGGATGACCCCCAGCAGCACCTGGGACATGGGAACATCGGGCGCAATGTTTTTGACGATATACAGGTTCAAACCCACCGGTGGCGTTACCAGACCGATTTCGAGGTTCACCGTCATGATGACCGCGAACCAGACGGGATCGAATCCCAGCCCCTGGATGATCGGCAGCAGCAGCGGCGCCACCATCAGGATGACGGCTGCCGGTGGGATAAAGCATCCTAGAAGCAGCAACAGGATATTGATTAAAAAGACAACCCCCCATTTGCCCAGCGGCAGTTTTAAAATCAAGGCCCCCAGGGACTGGGTGGCATACAGATCCGAGGATACATAGGCGAACAGCAGAGCGGCGGCCATGATCATCAGTATCATGCTGCTTTCATTGAGCGCTTTTATAAATATCTTCCATAACTGGCTGGGTCTGTAGATTTTATAAATCGTTATGACGAATAAAAGGGAAAGCACGGCTCCCAGTCCGCCGGCTTCACTGGGAGTCGCCCATCCGCCATAAAGAGATCCCATGATTCCGATGATGATCAGGACAAACGGCAGCACCTTGATCAGGGAGGCAAACCGTTCCCTCCAGGAATAACTTTCCACCAGCGCCCGGTCCTGAATGTAATACGTGGACCCCGGTCTGGCCGGCACCCGTTTGCGGTAGAAGAAAACGCCGCCAACCCAAATGCAGCTCAATAAAATTTCGAGGATACCCGGGACAACACCGGCGATAAAGCATTTGCCGATGGATGTCTCGGTGGCCACCCCGTATAGAATCATGGTGACACTGGGCGGTATCAGAATCCCGAATGTACCCGCATGGGCAATCAAGCCGGTGCTCAAAGCCGGTGAATAGCCGCGTTTTCTCATTTCCGGAATCCCGATACCGCCGATCGCGGCTGCCGTGGCCGGACTGGAGCCGCACAGGGCGGCAAAGATGCCGCAACCGATCATGTTGGCAATGCCCAGACCGCCGGGAATTTTATAAAGCCATTTGTGAAGGGTTCCATACAGATCCCTGCTGGCATTGGATTCAGCGATGGGGGCGCTGAGGAGGATGAACAGGGGTATTGCCAGCAACGCGAAGCTGTCCATGCTGCCGTTGAGCACAAAGGGGACCGTATCCAGTAGATGGGGCGAGAAGATCAAGATGAATATGATGGATATGCCGGCCAATCCCGACCAAATGGGAATCCCGGAGATCAATAACCCGAATGCGCTTCCGAACAGCAGAATTGCCAGGACGTATTCACTCATGGTAAGTTTTCCTCAGGTTCAAAATTGGTGAAAGACGCGCGATGGCCTGGTGGTCTCGGTCTTTGTTTCGGAGATGGATCCGGCGCCCGACCCGTCAATCCACAGAATCCGATCCGTCGCCAGGTACCGTTATATCTTTCAGCTCGAAGCGCTCCGTTTCCTCATTGATCTCCCCCTTTCTCAATCTGGCGATTTTGTCCGCGATGTAGACAATGTATTGCAGAAAGAGCAGCGTCATGCCAAAGGGCAGAAAAAAATAGGGAATCCACAAGGGAGGTCCCCACAGGGATTCCGAATGCTCGTTTCCAACCACGGTTTCCCACCACATCGGCCAGGAATACCAGGCGAGCACAGCGGCCAGCAGGCAGGATAGGATGGACACGACAATCAGTGTTATTTCGCGCGTTTTGGGAGCCAGGTGGATGATCAGCAGATCCACATTGAGGTGATGCTCGTTTTTCTGGACAAAGGCGGCACCGCCGAAAACCACGAATATCAGCAAAAACACCGAGGCCTCTATCTGCCAGATCGTGGAAGCTCCGAATACCTTTCTGACGATGACGCCCTCGGTGACAATGACGGCAGCGGCGACAAGGCTCAGGGCTGCGATCCATCCGGTCAGATAGGTCAGCCCGTTGATGATGCGTGTCAGGAAGTTTTCAGACTGTTTCATGCTTTGCGCCCCATCTTTAAAATTTAGAAAAAGAATGCCTGAATATTTGGAACCTGCTATTTCATGGCTTCAGTGGCCATATCGAGCAGTTCCTGTCCGCCGGGTACCGTTTCAGCGTAGTTTTTCCAGGCCGTCTTCTTGGCAAATTCCAGCCAGGTATTGAACTCGTCTTTATTCATGTAATGAATATTTACACCGGCTTTGGAGTAGACGGCAATCAGCTCATCCACCAGACTTTTGAAATTCTGATAAATCCAGTTTTCATGCATCCACTCCGCCACTTCCATAAAAATTTTCTGCTGTTCGGGGGTAAGCCGGGCCCAGGTCTTTTCCGAAATGCACAAATTCTCCGCCATAAACCAGATCGAGTAATCCCGGGGAACATTGATATAGTCGAGCACTTCGTAAAGCCGATAGGAGACGAAGGATGCCGAGGATGTCAGCATGGTGTTGATGACGCCGGTGGACAGCGCATGGTAGGTCTCCGATGACGGCATGCTGGTAATCGAGGCACCGGCCTCGCGCAGCATGTATTCAAACTTTTTGCCGGCGGCCCGCAGTTTGGTTCCTTCCACATCGGCCGGCACCTTTATTTGCCTTACTTTACTGCCCAGTCCGCCGTCGAACCAGGCCCAGACCAGATTGCGGACGCCGTTGGCCTGCATCAGGGAGTCGATTTTTTTGCCGATGGGTTTGTTGCGCCAGGTGAGACCCTGTTTGATGTTTGCCACCGAACAGGGCATCAGCGTGATGGACAGTTGGGGCACCTTTCCGGAAGCATAATCCAGGGGAAAAATGGCCATATCCAGGCCTCCCTTGCGCATGGCATCCCATTGTTCCTTTGCCTTGAATAAGGATTGGGCAGGGTAGTTGCGAAATTTGATTTCACCGTTGGTGCGTTTGGTAACCATCTCGGCGAACACGATCCCCATCTGATCCCGAACATCCCCCGCGGCAAATTGGTGGGAAATCTTCAAGGTCATCGGTCCGGCCCAACCGGTGTGGGCTTTCAACGCAATCGATGAAACCGTCAGGGCAAAAATTATGGCAATGTAATACGATGATGTTTTCGTCCTCATGATACCCCCCTTATTACAGTTCAGGTTAAAATTTTTCCGTTTTCTCGACTTCCGGCAGGTGCAGCACCTCCTTTCCCGCAGTGATTTTTACGTTGCCAATTTTTCCATGGCATCACATTGCTTATTCAAGTGGGACTTCATCAGTAGTTCGGCTTTTTCGGCATCCCGGGCTTTAAATGCGGCCAGAAGGCGGCGATGCTCTGCGATGGAGTGTTCAAACCGTCCGGGCAGGTTGAGTGACTGAAACCGGTACAGTAGGATTTTTTTTCTCAGACCGTTGACAATCTGGTTCAATGTGTTGTTGCCGGCCAACTCTTGCACGAAAGCATGATACAAATTATTCTGTTTTATGTATTCCTTCTGGTCCTTGAGGCGAAAGTTGTCTTCCAGCTTTCGGTGAAGTGCTTCCAGTTTCGCAAAATCCCGATCGCTCATTTTCTCGGCGGCCGTCCGGGCACAGACCCCCTCCAGCACGACCATGACATCGAACATTTCCTTGATCTCTTCAAAAGTGGGGGTGGTCACAAAAGAGCCGCGATTCGGGATCAACCGGATCAGACCTTCGGCGCTCAAAACCCGCAAGGCTTCGCGCAAAGGGGTCTTGCTGATGCCCATCATCTCGCAGAGCTCGTTTTCCTTGATCTTGTCCCCTTCTCTGAGCTCGCCGGACATGATCATCTCTCGAAGATTATTGGCAATCTCCTCATGAAGCGTTTTTTTTTGGATCACTTTCATCAGCGGTTGGGCCGGTCTATCGATAAAATATAATAATTTATTATTTATTAATTATCTTATTTGCAAAAAAAATAGCCCCCTTGTCAAGCGCTAAATTTGAAAAATTGAATTAAAAATGTCATATTTATCCTGTCGGGCATCGTAAGTGACATCGACCGTCCCGGCTAAGAGTTCACGAAAAAAGGTGAAGTTATTTTCGAGTGAGACCTTAGGTTGTTCAGGCCCCGGGCAGGAACCCCAATACCGGAAACGGTGAACCACGGCAGGTAAAAACCCTTGCAGAAAATGAAGCAAAAAAGGAGGAAGTCATTCCATGAGTGAACCCATCTCTGTTGAGAAGCTGCGCGAATTTGTCGAAGCCTTCGTCGCCCGGGAACCCGAACGGTTGGGAACGGACGGCTGGTGGCAGGCGCCGCTGCTGGCGACATCCCCGGTGGATGAACGCTTCGCCCAATTGCCCCGTATAGCGGCCGACGATCACCTCCATCCGCTGGATCTGCTTCCCACGGCCCACTCCGTCATCGTATTTTATATCCCGTTTAAAAGGGAACTGATTAAAGAAAACCGAAAGGGGGACCGCCCCTGCCGCGATTGGGGGGTCGCCTATGTCCAGACCAACGATCTCATCGGCCGCTTGAGCCTGGCCCTGGAAGATCGGTTGGCAAAAAACGGATTTAAATCCGGCTTGACGCCGGCCACCCATAACTTTGATGAAAACAAGCTAATGGCACGTTGGTCCCACAAGCATCTGGCACACCTGTTGAATCTAGGCCGGTTCGGCGTTCATCACATGTTGATCACCCCGGTGGGCTGCACCGGAAGATTGGGCAGCCTGGTGAGCGAAGCGGAATTGGGAGAACATGGGCTGATTGAAACCGATGAGGCCTGTCTGCTCAAAGCCGGCAAAGCGTGCGGCAAATGCATCCAGGTCTGTCCGGTGGAAGCGCTCGACGAAAACGGGTTCAAACGCAGAAAATGCTGGGACCGGCTCAACGCGAATCGTCGCGATCTGACGTACCTCTCCGATCTGCCGGAAAGCACCCACGTCTGCGGCAAATGCGCAGCGCTGATGCCGTGCAGCTTTAAAAATCCGGTGGTGGCGCTGGAAATCGGGCAGGAGTGACTGATGGAGATCCGGCTCGTATGAAGCTTCATTCAATTTAACGGTGAATTTTATTGAACTATAATAAATTTCTTCCGATGAAGTCAAATCCCAACAAACGGATGCCCCGGACGCTCATTCTTCGCGCCGGTGATTCTTAGCGATAATTGAAACACAGCGGCTTCCAACCATCGCGGCGGGAAGCCGCTCCCACAAGATTTACCATGCTATCTTCAAGCTCATGTTGAGTTTCTATTCCGATCAGACCGGCTGCCCTTCAGCCGCCGGCGGCGCTTGCATGAAACGTACTAAACCGCTACTATCTCCATCTGCCGCTGGTAAAGACGGCTGTAAAGGCCGCCCTGCTGCATCAGTTCGGCGTGCTTGCCGGTTTCAACAATCCTGCCGGATTCGAGCACCAGGATCTTGTCCGCATGGCGGATTGTGCTCAGACGATGTGCAATGACCAGCGCGCTGCGCCCCTCCAGAACTTTTTCCAGCGCTTGCTGTATCAGATATTCGGCTTCGGCATCCACCGATGATGTGGCCTCATCCAGAATGAGGATTTTCGGATCGGCCAGTATGGCCCGGGCCAGAGCCAGCCGTTGTTTTTGCCCGCCGCTTAACTTGACGCCCCGTTCTCCCAATTCAGTATCGAAGCCTTCGGGCAGCTTGGAGATAAAATCATAGGCATTGGCGGTCCGGGCGGCCGCAATCAGCTCCTCGCGGGCGGCGTCCGGTTTGCCGTAGAGCAGATTATGAGCGACGGTGTTGTTGAAAAGAAACGAGTCCTGCAGCACGACCGCTATCTGGCGCCGCAGTGAGTTCAGTTTGACATCCCGCAGGTTGCAGCCGTCCACGGTGACCCGTCCTTTAAGGGGATCGTAAAACCGGCAGATCAGATTGGCAATGCTCGTTTTACCTGCACCGCTGGGGCCGACCAGGGCGATCATTTCTCCAGGGGCCATTCTAAAGCTGATATCGTGCAGGATCCGATCGCCGGTGCCGTAGCGGAAGGTCACCTGATCGAACACCATCTCGCCGCGGATCGGCGGCAACTCAATCGCATGCGATGCGTCCCGGACTTCGGTCGTTTGATCCAGCAGTTCAAAAATTCGCTCCCCCGCGGCGATGGCCTGCTGAAAAATGTTGTCCACCTCCGTCAGACGATCGATGGGTTCATAAAAAGAGGTGACATAGGATAGAAACGCCACCAGGGTTCCCAAGGTGATCTCACCGTTTACGACCATCACGGCCCCGACGCCCAGGACCGCCACGGTTCCCATGGCGCCCACGAAGCGGATGATCGGGAAAAAAACGGACCAGTAACGAATCGCTTTTACCCGGGCATTGTAATAGCGTTCGCTTTCGGCCGCAAAGCGTTTTTGCTCCAGATCTTCCCGGCCGAATGCCTGAATAACTTGAATTCCGGCCAGGTTATCCTGGAGCTTGGCGTTGATGTTTCCCAAACGGGCGCGGACCCCGCGGTACACCGGCCGCACTTTCGTATTGTAATGCCGCAGGGCCAGGGCCAGGATGGGAATCGGGATCAAAACCAGAGCGGCCAGCCGGAAATCCAGCAAAAAAAGTATCATCGTGCCGCCCGCCAACCGGACCAGATCCACGGCGGTCAGCGCCGAGCCGTGGGTGACGAAATGCTCCAGGGCACTGAGATCGTTGGTGACCCTGGACATCAGTTCGCCTGTGGAAGTACGTTCGAAAAAGGAAAGGGACATTCTCTGCAGATAGGCATAAAGCCGGATCCGCAGATCCAGAATGAATTTTTCCCCCAACGTGTGGCGCACGTAATTGTCTCCGATCTGAACGACCTGATGCAGCGCATAGGCCGCAACCAGTCCGGCGATCAACACGGCCAGATACTTCAGATTGCGCGCGGTAATGACCTCATCGATGATCCATTTTTGAAACAGCGGCGGCACCAGCTCCAAACCGGCACGTGCCACCAGCAAAACGGCACTGAATACGATGGTTTTCCAGTAGGGGGCCAAAAGACTAAAAAGCCGTTTTAAAATATGCATTTATAACTCCAGCGGCTTCCACCGGGATCGCTGAGCGCAATCGGAGGAACAGGAAGGTGACATATATTCTTGCCGACTATCAAATGATTTTTGAAAATTGTCTCGATGTGAAAGTATTCTGCCGGGAACACAGCGCGGGTATGGCTCAGTCAGCTCAGCTTTTTCAGGTTTGACCCGGACCCAGAAACTTTAGGGGATCCGCCATAAATTCCTTATAAATCCGATAATGATCGGTATCTTCATATTCGATCCGTTTGACGGGGCTTTCGTCGAAACTCAGGATGTCCGCACCGGGGCAGGCCAGCAGAATCGGCGAGTGGGAGGCGATGATGAACTGGGCATGGCCCGCAGCCGTCATTTCAATTAAAAGTTGGAGCAGTCCCACCTGGCTTTTGGGTGAAAGGGCAGTCTCCGGTTCATCCAGAAAATAGATACCTTTGATCCGGAACCGGGAGGTGAAATACGCCATCAACGATTGGCCATGGGACTGGGCCATCAACGATTGGCCGCCGAGATAGTCAATTAAACCCGGATCCATGGTCAGCCATTCATCCCAGAGCTGAGCGAAGTTATGAAAAATATGCGAGCCGAAAAAGGACCCCGGAACCCGCTTTTGCCGCCATTCCACATCGATGGTGCGGTAAAGATCTTGCTCGTAGGGGCTGGCGTTGAACCGCGACCGTTGGATGCCCTGCCACATCATGATGCCGCACTTGCGGGTGATTGCATCCAGCAAGGTCGATTTCCCGGACCCGTTTTCACCGACAAAAAATGTGACCGGCGCATTGAAACAGATGCTTCTGGTTGTACTGAACAGCTCGAGATTGAACGGGTAATGGTTGCGACTCGGATATTTTTCGGGGTGCAAATTGACTTTTTTAAGATGCATGCAGAAACCTCCATTTCACGCGTCGATACCGGACGCCGATCCACCCGGTGAACGTGGGCCTGCCTCCGTAACGTGTCTGTCAAAACTGAAGGGACAGGTCCGCAAGGCGGGTCGGAGGGCGTTCAGCCTTGCTGACTGAACGGGTTCCCTCAATTAATTATGAGATATCGCCGGCAGATGGTTGGTGTCAAGATAATCCTGAAAATCCCGGAAAATCTGTGTCCGGAAACCGGTTCGACTCGGAAAAATTTTGGCAGACAGCAAGTTTCGGGTGGTGCTGATATGCGAGTTGACCTATATTCGATCCGAAGTCGATACGACAGTGCAAAAACTGCCGACGGGACGGAAGGCTAAACACATCAAAAGATAGAATTCAGGAGAAGGTCATGGAATCGTTATCCCGCGCCAGTGCCGATTACGAACGGATTGAAAGGGCGATTGAATTCATAGAAAACAATGTGTCGACCCAACCGCGTTTGAAAGAAATCGCCGCTCACATCGGACTGAGCGAGTATCATTTTCAGCGGCTTTTCAGCCGTTGGGTCGGCATCAGTCCCAAGCGGTTTTTGCAATTTTTAACCAAAGAATATGCCAAGCAGCTGCTCGTCAGCGCCACCAATCTGCTCGACGTCACCTACGAGGCCGGTCTGACGAGCCCGAGCCGCCTGCACGACCTTTTTGTGACCTGTGAGGCGGTCACCCCGGGAGAATTCAAAACCAGAGGCCAGGGACTCACCATTATTTATGGGTTTCATCCCAGCCCCTTCGGTGAATGTCTGCTGGCAACCACCGCCAGAGGTATCTGCGGTTTATATTTTGTCCAAAACGGAAACCGCAGACATCTCATCTCGAAGCTGAATCAAATCTGGCAAAACGCCCAATTAATCGAAGATCCGGATGGGGCGCAGGAGACGATCAATCAGATTTTCAATCCGACGCTCGCCCAAAATTCCGGCCCCCTGCATCTGATTCTAAACGGCACCAACTTTCAAATCAAGGTGTGGGAGGCGCTGATTAAAATTCCTTTCGGCGCCGTCGTTTCATATGAAGACGTGGCGGTCGGCATCGGATTGCCGCAAGCCACCCGCGCCGTGGGAACCGCCGTGGGCAAAAATCCGCTTTCTTTCGTTATCCCCTGCCACCGGGTCATCCGCAAAGACGCGGATTTCGGCAATTACGGCGGCGGTCCGACGCGCAAAAAAGCGATTCTGGGTTGGGAAGCGGCCCGGCTGCCTGGCAATGTGTGATACCGGCTTATAGATGAGCAACCATATCTTGCGGCTCATGATATTCCCGGTGCACCAGAAAGGCACGGACTTCGGGGCACAGATCGCATTTATGCTGAAATCTTTGGTAATCAGTCCGCCGGACCTGAGCCGGTCAATGAGAAAAACCATTCATGTTTTATCGCTGTACGGTTGAGGATTTAAGTGAACGACCGGGCGGCTGCTCATGCCGCGGCTATGTTCCGGAAACTAACATCGCCCTGTGCTTCCCACTTTGCGCTATGCGTATGATCTCTGCCCTTTGCCATCTGCCCCAAGCGCTAGGCCTTCAGCGCGTCTTTGATTCTTGCCATCGCCCTGACGACATTATCGTAATCGTTGAAGGCGCTGATGCGGATGTACCCTTCGCCGCATTTCCCGAAGCCGGCTCCCGGGGTACAGACGACCGCGGCCTTCTCGAGCAGGAGGTCGAAAAACTTCCAGGAATCCGACCCTCCATATATCCATACATAGGGCGAGTTTTCCCCGCCGATACAATCATACCCGAGCGCCGTCATTTCCCGGCGGATAAGGTCCGCATTTTTGAGGTAATATTCGATGGATTCCCTGGCCTGGGACCGGCCTTCATCGCTGTAGACGGCTTCCGCCGCTCGCTGTACCGGGTAGGATACGCCGTTGAATTTGGTAGAATGGCGGCGATACCACAGCGCATGCAAAGATTGTTGGGCACCGTCACCGGTATAGGCGACGCAGGTTTTGGGCACCACCGTGTAGGCACACCGAATTCCGGTGAACCCGGCGGTTTTTGAAAAGCTGCGAAATTCTATGGCCACCTCGCGCGCGCCATCGATCTCGTAAATCGATTTGGGCAGCGATTCATCCCGGATAAAAGATTCGTAGGCCGCGTCATACAATATCAGGGCCTGGGCGTCTCGGGCGTAATCCACCCATTTTTTCAGGGCGGATTTGCTGATGGTCGCACCGGAAGGGTTGTTTGGATAACATAGATAAATCAGATCGACCTTTCCTTGCGGAAGTTCCGGCACAAAACCGTTTTCCCGGTTGCCTTCCAGATACACGATGCCGCCGTAGCGCCCCTGGTTAAAGGTACCGGTCCTGCCGGCCATGACGTTGGTATCCACATATACCGGATAAACCGGATCGGGAATGGCAATTTTAATATCCCTGGAAAAAATTTCCTGAATGTTTCCGTTGTCGCATTTGGCGCCGTCGCTGACAAAGATTTCCTCAGGAGAAATATCTGCGCCCCGGGCCCTGAAATCATGCTCGGCTATTTTTTCCCGTAAAAATGCATATCCCTGCTCGGGGCCGTATCCGCGGAAGGTTTTACTGTCCGCCATTTCATCGATAGCCCGGTGAAAGGCCTGGATGCAGGCCGGCGGCAGCGGACGGGTGACATCGCCGATGCCCAATTTGATCACTTCCCGGTCGGGATGTGCCGCCTGATAGGCGGCCGTTCGGTTTTTGATCTCGGCAAATAAATACGACGCTTGAAGCTTAAGGTAATTTTCATTGATTTTGATCATCGTTTCATCCCTTGTAATTTCCCGCCTGTTCTTAAATTATGAAAGGCATAACATGTACAATGCTTTTTCTCCGTCATCAATGATTTTCTTATCAAGGGGTTCATGCGGGATTATATTAAAAACCCGCCGGCGATCCGAATCCTTTGCGCAAGCTTTTTGCCAGCTTACGGCAACGCTTCTCGAATGATCCCCAACGCCCGGGTCACCAACTGCATATCCGCCTGGGTTCCCATGTGGCCGAGGCGGAACACCTTGTCCGCCAGCGGGCCATAGCTGCCGGCAACCGCCAGGCCCTGCCGGCGCAGCCTGGCATCGAAATCCCGCCAGGAAACGCCCGGCGGCACATACACCGCGGTCACCGTGGGAGCCGGAGCCGCATCGGCGGATGGAAAAAGGCTCAACCCCATCCGGGATAATTCATGGCGGCAGAAGCGAGCCACGTTTTCGTGGCGTTCGAAGCTGCTGGAAAGCCCCTCCTGTAAAATGATCTCGGCCCCGGCATTGAGACCGGCGACGCCGTGCCAGTTGGGGGTGCAGGGAAAATAATGTCTGGCCTGTGCGGTCCGAAAGGGCTTTAAGGCATCATAGCCGACATAGTCGATGTGACCGATAATTTCCCAGGCAACCTCACTGACCGCTAAAAACGCCAAATCCGCCAGTGACGACAGGCATTTTTGAGAACCTCCCAGGCACAGATCGATATTCCATTCATCGGTGAGCACGGGTGCGCCCCCAATGCTGGAAACCGCATCGACATAGAGCAAGGGGACGCCGAAGTCTTTTTTGATTCCGCCCAGCTCTGCAAGGGGATTCAGGGTGCCGGAAGGTGTTTCGCAATGCACCGCTGTGATCATTTTGGGGCGGAAGGCTTCGATTTCGGCGGCGACCTGATCGGTATCTGCGAGGGTTTCGTTGTATGGCAAACTGATTTTGCGGACTTCAGCGCCGATCGAGGCGGCCATGTCCCCGATGCCGTCGCCGAAAACCCCGGTGGCGATGGACAGCACCCGATCGCCGGGGACCAGACAGCTTTTCAAGGCGCTCCACAGGGCGAGCATCCCTTCACCGCTTTGAATGACCACCTGATTTTCAGTGTCCATGATGCGCTTCAGGTTGGCCTCTGCGCAGTTGTATAATTCCAGAAATTCGGGCTCCAGGTCGGCGGAGCCGTAATTAATCTGATAGGCATCCAGAACCTTTTGCGCCACTTTTACCGGCCCCGGCACCATCGGAATGGGGTAGATATTCATCAATGATCTCCTTTCAATTTTTCCCACCATTCTTCCAGATAGTCGATCCGGACAGAATCGCAGGATGAATTTAACCCGATTATCCGGAAATCTCAAGAGAGCGGCAACCCGTTTCCCTCCCTTTTGTCAGATTTCGCACACCGGAGCCTGGCCGCGCCACGGATCCGCTCTCAAAAAAACCCGTAGGATGAACCTAAAGAGGCTCGATTGCGTTTAATGCGTCTTCCGGATGACCCCGGGTTACACAAATTTCCAGGTTCCATGCGGTTGATTAAATGCATAATCCATGATTAACTGCCTGCGCCTGAACGCGAACCCTTGGTTCGTATAAAACCTCAGAGGAATGGATTCGGTTTTAATGTTTTTTGCCGGGTCTATTTTATAAAAAAGGCTGCGGACCCATTAGAAGGCCCAATCCCCGGCCCGCTGCCGAAGCCGGAGCACCCATGAAATCGGAAACGGTCATCAGTCCTAAAAACAGAAATTATGTGATTATCGCCTCTTTGCTGGCGCTTTTTCTTGGAGCCCTGGACTCTCTGGTCATGTCGGCCGCCACACCCACCATAGTCGCCGATCTGGGCGGTCTTGCTTTTTACAGTTGGGTGTATTCGGCCTACTTTCTCGCCCGGGCGGTGGCACTGCCCATATTCGGCAAACTGGCCGATATTTTCAGATCCCGCCGGCTTTACATGATATCCATTGGCATATTTTTGTTGGGTTCCCTTCTGGCCGGGTTGGCCCAGAGCATGCTGCAACTGATCCTTGCCCGCGCTCTACAGGGAATCGGCGCGGGAGGCAATTTCGCCCTGGTTTACATTGTTCTGGCGGATGTGTCCACCCCCGGAAATCGGGGCAAAACACTGTCTCTGGGCAGCTTCATCTGGGGACTGGCCAGCGTTCTGGGACCGACCCTGGGTGGATTTATTGTGACTTTTTTCTCATGGCGCTGGATTTTTTTTATAAATATCCCGCTGGGAATGCTTTCCCTGTTGGGAATTGCCGTTTTCCTGATCGAAGTGCGGGATAAAAAGAAAGCGGCTGCCATTGATTATTGGGGTGCCTTGAGCCTGTCAACAACCATTTTGGCATTGCTGACCGTTTTTCTGCTGGCGGGCCGTTCCTATGCTTGGTTTTCCCCTCAAATCGTCGGCTTGTCAATGATCACGATCCTCAGCGGCATTGCCTTTGTTTATGCCGAGAAAAAAGCAAAGGAGCCCATTCTTTCCCTGGAGTTTTTCGTCATTAAAGGTTTTTGGGTCGGCAATGGCGTCGCCTTTCTGGCAAGCTTCACGGTATTCTCCCTTTTCGCCTACAGTCCGCTTTTTATCCAAGGTGCTTTGGGAAGATCGCCCCTGCAAATGAGTGTGGCGATGCTGACTTTGAGCCTGGGGTGGTCGATCGGCGCCCTGGCATGCGGGCAATTTGTCAATCGCTTCGGCCAGAAGCTGTCGTCGGTGTTCGGTGCTTTGTGTCTATCCGTCGGCGGGGCCATAATGGTCACCTTTACATCCGCCACGTCGCTTGCCGTCTGTTCCGTGGTTCTGGGCTCGGTCGGAGTGGGCATGGGATTCGTTTCGATGGCGACCTTGCTGGTCGTGCAGGACAGCCTTTCCACATCCGACCTGGGAGTGGCGACCGCCTCTCAACAATTTTCCAGAACCCTGGGCGGTACCATCGGCGTCGGCATATCCGGAAGCTTTGTCACCGTGGCGCTTTCAAATGCGATGGCGTCGCTGTTGAAATCCGGCTTCAACGAGCTGCCGCCGTCATTGAGCGCCCGGATAAACGAAAGCATTGAAAACGTATTTCAACCGGAAATCCAGGCCCTGCTCAGGCCCGAAATCCGGGAAACGCTGCGGCAGGCCATTGCGCAAAGTGTCTCGCTGGTGTTCTGGGTCACCTTGGCCGCATCCCTGGTGTGTCTGGTATTAAGTATGCTGATTCCGGCGAAAACCGTTAATTCGCCGCAACCGGGCGGCTGACAGCCGGTTGCATTGTGCTCAAGGAGGGACATATTGTCTGAGGATGGTTGGATGTTTTTCGAGAAAGGAGCGAATGATGGCCGTTGGCTGGGCCCGTGACGGGTCTGTTCAGGATCAAATAGATGCCAGTGTCGGGGATGCCGTGAAGCTGGCCAGAAGCCGGCTGCCGGGCGGCGAAGGCTCGACCCACTGTGAAGAATGCGACGTGCAGATACCGGAAGGCCGGCGCAAGGCGATTCCCGGTGTCCGTCTGTGCGTCGACTGCCAGTCAGCGCTCGAAAAGCGACAAACGACATTTATCGGTTACAATCGGCGCGGCAGCAAAGACAGTCAACTGAAGTAACCCGCTGATGTGAAACTACTGTTACATAGCCTTTTCTGAAACCGATTTCGAGGTACGCGATACGGCACTCCGGAAAATAACTGTCTTTTCGGTAAAGCGGCCTCTACTTTCGAATCTATTCCGGCAATTTCCGGCGCATCGCCAGAACGGCATTCGCGCCGAATATGAGCATGGCCCCCACCCAGCCCAGGGCATTCAACGGCGGCTCTCCGACAACCAGGGGCCCGAGCAGGGCCGCCAGTAAAATCCGCATCGATGAAATGATGCTCCCGTTTACGGCGGTGACATAACGGAAGCCGACGGTGAGCAGAAACTGCCCGGCTACCCCGGACAGCGCACATAAGGACAAATAATAGAGCGCCCGGGGACCCGGCCAGAAAAACAGCCGGTGGAAAAACACAAAGATGATGAGCGAACCCAGGCCGAACATGAAAAACAACACGGTGTTGGTGTCGTGGTGCTGCCGGCTGACATTGAGATAAATCATGGATGCGGAGGCCAGCAACCCGGATGCCAGGCCCCAGAGATTGGCGGTCTTGAAATGAATCTCCCCAGGGGCCAGAATCAGCCAGATACCGGCAAAGGCGACGCCCACCATGATCACGGCCACCGGGTCGCGTTGCCCGCGCAGCAAAAACCAGGAAAACAGCGCCACAAAGATCGGAAAGGTCATGTTTAAAATATTGGCTTCAGCGACGGATGTATATTTAACGGCCATGTAAAAACAATACACCGCCGCACAATTGAACAGGGTTCTGCCGCACAGCAGGTGGTAGTTTCTGGGCCGCGGGGGTTGACGCCGGTAAATCATGATTGCGCAGACGATCAAAAATCCCACCAAAAACCGCATAAAAACAAAATATGACGGCTCAATCGCGATTTCGGCCTGAGACCACCTGATGGCCACGGTGGAGAGGTAAAAGCAGAAAGCGGAGAAGAAAACAGCCAGCGCGCCGAAGAGTCTGTATCGTGCTTTTTTCATGCGTGCTCTTTAGCGGGTGTGGCGATACGTGTCGCAGGCATTCATGTGCTGAATTTCCATCAGGACCTGAGGTTCTCGATTTTTACCGGCTGGATCTTATCGGCCGGATCGAATCCGAAAATCCTGGAATAAAAGTAAAGTTCGGCATCCAGTGCCCGTTTGATATTTTCGGCCATGCGAAAACCATGCTGCTCCTTTTCAAATGTCACATAGGCCACCGGAACTTTTTTGTCTCTGAGGATATTGACCATCATCTCCGCCTGGTCGGGCGGCACAACCTTGTCTTCGAGGCCTTGAAAAAAGATGACCGGGCACGAAAGCGCATCGGCGTGCGCGATGGGTGAACGGCTGAGATACAGGTCCTTTCGTTCAGGATACGGGCCGATCAACCGGTCCAGGTAGCGGGATTCGAACTTGTGGGTATCACGCGCCAGGGATTCCGGATCGCTGACGCCGTAATAGCTCGCGCCGGCTTTGAATACGTCATGGAACACCAGTGCGCACAGGGTGGTGTAACCGCCGGCACTGCTGCCTCTGATAACCAGACGATCCGGATCGACGCCGAAGCGGTCCACCGCGTACCTCGCGCCGTTGACACAGTCCTGGGTGTCGACGATCCCCCATTGTCCGTCCAGACGCTGCCGATAGGCCCTTCCGAAACCGGTACTGCCGCCGTAGTTCACATCCAGGACCGCGAACCCCCGGCTGGTCCAGTATTGAATTGTCAGGTTCAAACTATCCGTTGCGGCCGCCGTGGGGCCGCCGTGGCTGACCACCACCAGCGGCGGGCGGTCACCATCCGGCGCCCGGCATTTTTTATTGGCGGGTGGATAAAAAAACGCGTGGGAGGTCTGCCCCGCTTCGGTTGAAAACTCGATGGGTTTGGGAATCGATACATAGCCGGCATCGATGCCATGCCGGATGGACTGCCGCAGAACCTCAAAGATCCCCGAGGTCAAATCGAGCGCGACGACCGAGGCCGGTCGGGTCGTGCTGCCGCCCACGAAAACCACCCGTCCCGGGCCGACCCGCAGATAGGCAATCTCCGTATAAGGGGTTTCGATAGGATCGAGCTTTTTGCAGTCCGGATCGATGGCCGCCAAGTGCCAACGACCGTTGCGGGTATATGCACCAATAAGGCGTCGGGCGGATTCGAACCCGTAAGTCGACATCCCGAACACCCACTGCGGCATCCCGAATTCGGCATCCATCGGCAGAACCGGTTCGACGCCGCTTTCCTGCAAACGGTAAAGATTCCACCAACCGGTACGGTCGGAAATGAAATACAGCTTGCCGTCCGGTGACCATTGGGGTTGAAAGATGGATTCCCCCCGGCCGCCGGCCACCTGGCGGGTTGCAGTGAGCGTCCCATCCGGCTGCAGCCGACCGGTCCATAACTCGGTGCCATCCCAGGGCATGTCGGGGTGATTCCATGCCAGCCAGGCGAGTTGCGAGCCTTCCGGACTCAGGCAGGGGGAGGCGTAAAAATCACTTCCGGAAGCCAGTACATCCGGTGGCTGACCGTCGGCCGGGCCGGATGCATCCAAATGAATGCGTACCAGGGTATTTCGTGGTTCGGCTGGAGACCGCCCGTGATCCTCGCAAACGCAGATCAGGCTGTCACGCCGATAATCGACGATGATGTCGGCAAAACGCAATCCGCCGTCGGCCGTAAGCGGAAATAGCCCGCCATCCGGGCAGCGGCGGTAAACCCGCTGATCACCGAAGTTTGAAAAAAAGAAATCGGCTGCGTGCACGGCAAACGACCGGCCGCCATACTCATGAACCCGGGAACGGGCATTGAAATCCGGGGGCGTCACATCGGTGGTGTGCCCGTCGGGATTATGCCGGACAACGACATTGCGGCCGCCTTCCGAAGGCCGCATCTCGACCCAGTAGATGTCGCGGCCGTCCAGCGCGACATCGCTGATGCGGACGGATTCCGAAACGATCAAATCGGATTTGATCGGAGATTGCCATGATCCGTAGGGAACAATTTCTATTTCGGGCATACGCAATTGCCTTCCGCGTGTAAACACAGTATTAGAAATTGAGAAATTGAGAAATTGAGGGGTTGAAGGATTGAGGGATTGAGGATTTGGATGAATTCAGTCTTTTTTTAATATATCTGGTTGCTTTTTCTATCCCTTAATCCGATTTTCATTGAATTTCAGTGTATTATCTTATCGTCTTTCGGACTTGATCCGATAGTTGCATCCCTCGCCCATCTGCCCTCATCCATCCTCTTTTACCTTGCGCTTTGAGCTCTGAGCGCCAATTCGGAATTCCTTAATCCCCAAATTCCTCAATCCTTCAATTCCTGAATTATCGGCTCTGAATGGGTGCTTATCACCCCCGGCGGTTCAAAAGCAAACTCTTTTTAAAGAGAAAAGTTGACTTCTGAATCAGATTTATGCCAAAAAGGTTTCAACTTCCGGAACTTCAGGCATCCGGCAAAATTGAGGATTATTTAAATGAGGTCGCTATGAAAGAAATCCGAATCCACGGCCGGGGCGGACAGGGTTCGCTGGTTCTCGCTCAGTTCATGGCCATTGCCGCCCTGCAGGACGGCAAATATGGCCAGGCGTTTCCCTTTTTAGGCGGCGGTGGTGAGCGTCGTGGCAAGCCCATCGAAGCATTTTGCCGGCTCAGCGATCGTCCGATCCGAATTCGCAGCCGGGTCACCCAGCCGGATTACATCATTGTTCAGGATGCCACGATAATCAACGAAGTCGATGTGGCGCAAGGCCTGAAACCGGACGGCATAATTCTGATCAACACCGACCGCAACCTCTGCGATCTGGGCCTGAAAATCCCGCGGGCATTCACGACTTCGGCGGAAAAGCTTGCCCGTCGGATACTCGGTCGATCGATCATCAATACCGCCCTGCTGGGGACCTTCGCCCGCCTGAGCGGAGAACTGTCGCTGGAAGCCGTGGTGAATGCGGTGCGCAGTAAGTTTTCCGGAGAGCTGGGAGAAAAGAATGTGCAGGTCGTCGAGGAAAGCTATCGTGAATTTCTCAAGGAGGTATCATGAAAATTTCCCCGGGAGCCGTGGTCAAGGGCGGTACCTCGTTAAAATATAAAACGGGCAGCTGGCGGGATCAGCGGCCGGTCATCGATCGGGCGCTTTGTAAAAAATGCGGCATCTGCCGGGAGGTCTGCCCCGACGATGCGGTCAAGGTCACGGACGGACTTTATGAGATCGACTACGATTTCTGCAAGGGCTGCGGCATTTGCGCCCACGAGTGCACGGCCGATGCCATCAAAATGGTACCCGAGGAGAAATAAGGCATGAAGAAAGTTAACGTCGTCGAAGGTTCGGAAGCGGTGGCCCTGGCCGTCAAAGCTTGTCGGCCCCATGTCGTTTCAGCCTATCCGATCAGTCCCCAGACCCATATCGTGGAGAGCCTGGCCCGCATGGTGGCTGACGGCGATCTGAGAGCGGAATTTATCCGCACCGAATCCGAATTTTCCGCCGCCAGTGTTGTGGCGGGCGCCTCGGCCGCCGGCAGCCGCAGCTACACGGCTTCCTCCTCCCAGGGACTGCTGCTGATGACCGAGGTGCTTTATGCCAGTGCGGGCATGCGCTTGCCCTTCGTGATCACCGGCGTCAACCGCTCCATCTCCGCACCGATCAATATTCAATGCGATCAGCAGGACACCATGTCCCTGCGGGATGCGGGATTGATTCAGTTTTATGTGGAAAGCTCCCAGGAAGCTTACGACATCCACCTGGCCGCATTCAAGATCGCCGAGGATCCGGCGATCATGCTTCCGGTCATGGTGTGCATGGACGGCTGGGTCCTGACCCATTCCTACGAACGGGTGGAATTTCTGGATCAGGAAACCATCGATCGGTTTCTGCCCGATTTCCGGCCGCAGAACTACCTGAACCCCGCGGATCCCAAAACCTGGGGATCCTACGCCGAAGCGGATGTTTTGATGGAATTCAAATATGCCGTGCACCAGGCCATGGAGGCCGGCAAACCGCGGATCCGGCAGATTCTGGCGGAGGTGGCGGCCCTGACCGGACACGATCCGGGCGGGCTGATCGAGGCTTACCGGACCGATGACGCCGAAGTCATTCTGGTGGCCCTGGGATCCGTCACCGGTACGATCAAGGATGCCGTGGACGCCTTGCGCCAGGACGGCAAAAGGGTCGGTCTGGTCAAAATTCGTTGCTACCGGCCCTTTCCCCACGCGGAAATCCTGGAAGCCGTGCGCGCGGCCCGCGTCGTGGCCGTCATGGACGCCAATTTCAGCATGGGCAGCGAGGGGGCCCTGGGTCTCGATCTGAAAGCCAAGCTGTACGGCAGGCCGAATGCACCGGTGGTGATCGACTACATTGCCGGTCTGGGGGGCCGTGAAATCAACATCGAGACCATCCGCCGGCTGGTTGAACGCTCCCGGGAAATTTGCCTTTCCGGAAATGTACCGTTGGAATCCGAATGGGTGGATCTGAACCGATCCCTGCTGCCTTGAATCGAATACAGGTAATCATGCACTGGAAGGCGTTTGGTGACGATATTTCTCAGGATAAGGTTTCAGGTGTCAGGTGTCAGGTTTCAGCTATAAAGAAATATTGACAATCTCGTAGAAAGCCAAAGGTGATCTTTTTACGAGGGCGGTTCGTTTTTGGTGTTTAGTGTTTAGTGAGCTAACAGATGGAGATGATGATACGTATTTTATGCCAAACACCAAACACAAAATACTAAACACGTGCTGTGGCCGGAGGAGGCTCGAAGACCTGACACCTGACACCTGAAACCTTCTTATTACAGTTTACCCCTCTGTGAGGAAATAACCATGGAGTTGGATCTGAAAGAACAGCAAAAAGCGGAATCCCTGTTCGTATCCGGACACCGCGCCTGTCACGGCTGTGGGTTGGCGCTGGCGGTACGCCATATTTTGGAGGCCACCGGCAGTAATGTCATTGTCGTTTCACCCACCGGCTGTCTGGAAACGTTTACCTCGCCGTACGGTTATTCACCCTGGCGGGTGCCTTGGATTCACCACGTATTTGAAAACGCTCCGGCAGTGGCCAGCGGTGTATGGGCGGCACTAAAGGCCCAAGGCCGGACGGACACCCGGGTGGTGGCCATCGGGGGGGACGGTGCGACCTTCGATATCGGGTTCGGGGCGCTTTCCGGCATGCTGGAACGCGGGGACGACGTCCTTTATATCTGTACGGACAACGGCGCTTATATGAACACCGGCGGGCAGCGCAGCGGCGCCACCCCTGCCCGGGCGGCCACTACCACCCATCCCGCCGGCAGGCTGTCGTTGGGAAAAAGCGAGAAAAAAAAAGATCTGCCTTCCATCGTGGCCGCTCACGGCATCCCCTATGTCGCCACAGCGTCCGTCGCGTATCTGCGGGACCTGAAGAAAAAAGTGAAAAAGGCCATGACCTTCAACGGCCCGCGCTACATTCAGATCGACACTCCCTGTCCATCCGTCTGGAGCTTCGCATCCCATTTAACCCTCGAAATCGGACGTGCGGGTGTCGATTGCGGACTGGTTCCGCTTTTTGAAATTGAAAACGGTTGCTTGACCGCTGTGCACCGTATTCGCCATAAATTGCCGGTGGCGGATTATCTGAAAAGCCAGAAGCGCTATCGTCATCTGTTCGATGAGGACCGCGGCCGGGAAGAAATCCAAAAGCTTCAGAAGCTGGCGGATAAAAATATTGAAAAATACGGACTGATGGGAGGGACGAGCAATGAGTAAAGCCAACGTATCGATTGTTAAGACCGGTCCCAAACCGGAGTATCCACAAATTCGGGCGGCGGTGGAAAAAGCCCTGGAATTGATCGGTGGTGTGCGGGATGTGATCAAGTCCGGCGACCTGGTGCTGATAAACCCCAGTTGGGTGGCGCCGCCGGTGCAAAGAGAAGCGGGCTGCATCACCATGCCCGAAGTGCCGCGAGCCCTGGCGGATATCGTGAAAGAGATGGGCGCCCGGCCGGTGATTGCCGAATCATCGGCGGTGGGCGTGGATTCCACCCAAGTCATCGAGCAGTCGGGATACCGGGAACTGCGCGAGATGGGCTATGAAGTGGTCGATCTGAAATCCGGTGAGACCGGTGTCGAACTGCCCGTGGAAAACGGCAAAGTCTTTGACAGTATCGGGAGCTGGGAGTTGGTCCGGCAGGCGGATGTGATTATCAGTGTCCCCAAACTGAAAACCCACGACCAGACGGAAATGACCTGTTCCATCAAGAAACTCAAGGGTTTGTTGACCGACAAGACCAAAAAGGCCATGCACCAGCAAGGACTGTTCGAAGGGGTGATCGATTTGCTCTCGGCGGTAAAACCCCGGCTGGCCGTGGTGGATGCCGTCATCTGCCAGGAGGGCGTCGGCCCGATTTTCGGCAAACCGGTGGAAATGAATCTGATTCTGGCCGGCAAAGACCTGGTGGCCGTGGATGCCACTTGTGCCCGGCTGATCGGCTACCGGGCCGAGGAGATTCTGCTGACGGTCAATGCCGCCGCCCGGGGGCTGGGGGTCATGGATGCGGATCGAATCGAGCTGACGGGGGAGCCGCTGGAAAATGTCAAGCGTCGCTTTTTACGGGCCATTGAAGACCAGCCGGTGGAAGTCGAGGGATTCCGGCTGATCCATGACGAGGCCACCTGCACGGGCTGTCGCAATACGGTCATGAGCGCCCTGATCGACATGCGCAATTCCGACCAGTTGATGTATCTGCCGGGGGTGGCCGTGGTAACCGGCGGCGCGCCGTTGCCTGCGGACACGGCTCCTGAAAATGTCGTCACAGTGGGGTTGTGCATGAAGGAAAACAGATCCGAAAGGCATGTCAAGGGCTGTCCGCCCAACAACGCCCTGGTGGTCAAGGCCATCATCGGCGACCGCGCCGAAGTTAAACGGATGTATGCCGGCGAAAGCCTGGATAAGACTGATGATGAAGGGTAAACCCGCTCAAAGCTAAAAGCTCAAAGCAACGAACTTTGGCATATGCCATATGAAGGATGATAACCGATGGACGCCATTTTCGATTATATGCAAAAATACGACTACGAGAATCTGTTTTTCTGTCAGGATAAGGCCCTGGATTTCAAAGCCGTCATCGCCATTCATGACACAACCCTGGGACCGGCCACCGGTGGTTGCCGCATGTGGAATCAGTATGCCGGGGAGATGGAGGCTGTCGAGGATGCTCTGCGGCTGGCCCGCGGAATGACCTACAAGTATGCGGCGGCCGGGGTGAATCTGGGCGGCGGCAAGGCGGTAATTATCGGCGATCCGAAGCGCAAGGACCGCGAACCGGTTTTCCGAACGCTTGGCAAGTTCATCAACCGGCTGGGCGGCCGGTACATAACGGGCGAGGACGTCGGCACCACCTTAACGGACATGGAGTACATCCGGATGGAGACCGAATATGTGGTCACCCTGCCGACATACCTGGGCGGTGCAGGCGATATCGCACCCATGACGGCGCTGGGGACGCTGCGGGCCATGCAGGCCTGCTGCAATCGGGTTTACGGCTCCGACAGCCTTGAAGGCAAACGGGTTGCGGTCCAGGGCCTGGGAGCGGTGGGTCATAACGTCGTCGCGCAGCTCCACGAGGCCGGCGCGCGGATGGTCGTTACGGATCTCGATTCCTCCCGGACAGCCGCCATGGTTTCACGCTTCGGCGTCGAGCAGGTGGAACCGGAGGGCATTTATAAGGTCGAATGCGATATATTTTGCCCCTGCGCTTTGGGGAAAGTCATTAACGACCAGACCCTCAAACAACTGAAATGCAGCATTGTCTGCGGCAGCGCCAACAATCAGCTGGCGGAAGAGCGTCATGGTGAGCTGCTGGAACAAAAGGGGATGGTCTATGCCCCGGATTATATCACCAACGCCGGCGGCACCATTTACGATACCGACCGGCTGGGGGTAGGCGGCGTCAGCCACGAACGGGGCCGGGCCAAGGTTTCACGCATCTATGAAACCATGCAGCGGGTTTTCGAAATTGCCGACCGGGACCGGATTCCGACGTTTCTGGCCGCCGATCGCCTGGCGGAAGAGCGGATCAGGCAGATTGCGCAGGTTAAAAAGTATGCAGATGATGTCAAACCCTGAGCAGAGATTCTTTGAAACCGAGGTTGGTGGGGAAGGCTTTGAAGACTTTCCGGGTGCCGCAGTCGAGGACGAAAGAGGTCTGTGCGGGGGGCGAAGTCAAGGCTACGGAGAAGAGATACGATGATATCGTTTTCGTTCCCGTTGATTCAGGCTGGATATGGAAACACCCTGCGTTCATCATTTGAAAACACGCTCAAACCGGCTGAAAAACGGTCAAAACCGAGGTGCCTCGGCCGGAAGGCTTGCGGAATCGATGCCTTCGCACAGCTCGTTGGTCACCGTCACATTGCCCTGGCCGTCGAGCGTCACTGTCCATATGCTGTCGTAGTCGTCGTGCGACCAGGCAGGGGCCTTCTGGCCACTGCCCTGATAGCTATCCAGAAGCGCATTGACTGTCGGGCCGATGTGACCGCTCTCCCATGCGAGCAATATCGTCTGATTGGAGAATGTACCGCCGGTGAAGAAATGCTCGGCCGCGCGCTGGGGCGACTCCGGATCGATCATCTCGAACTCCGAAACCAGGTAGTAAGGCAGGTTGTTGGCGATGGCGTAAGGCGCGACCGTCAGTGAAGGCCGGACATAGGACATATTATTCATCCCCGGAAAGTACTCGGACATGGGAATCGCCTGCGCGGGGTCGATCGAGTAAACCGCGGTGGGGCTGATTATGCCCTGCAGCGCGGATGGAAGGGCCAACGCCCGCCACTGCCCGGCGCCCACATAGTTGCCGTCATCCCAGCCGCTTGTAGGATGCGCGTCTGCATGCCGGACAATGTAAACCGTCTCGTTCGTGTTGATGTCCGCCGGAACGATGTTGCCGTCGCTCCCGCCGCTGCGGGTAATGGTAAAAAGCTCCCGGGCCGGGCATGCGCTAGCGGTCACGGGCGCCGGCAGCTCGGGGTAGGTGGCGGGCGGGTCCAGGCCGCTGTCGTAGGTCGCGAGAATCGCGGTTCCCGACGGGGTGACCGAGATCGCATAGACGTAGTTCGACCCCTCATAGCTATCCGGAAGATTCAGGTTATACCCCTGGGTAAAATCGATATCGGTCAGCAGCTCGCTGATCGTCTCCCAGGGGGCTGAAAAGACATAAAACCCGGGGACACCCGCATCTATGATGTCGATGGCCAGTGCTTCGTTGGCATCTGCGTCGTTGAAATCGAGACCCTGGCATCCAAAGCTGGGCACCGATGGCGGCACCACCTCACCAGGCAAAGGCCCCGATCCGTAGGAAACATTGAGAGGATAGCTGTTGCCGGTGTACAAGGGGGTCCCCGGACCCGCGCTGGGGAAATCGAACTGGTTGAGCAGAGCGAATTGCTGAAGGTATTCGATCGCCGCCATGTCAGGGTAATTGTTAGCGGTCTGCAGGTGCGTCATCGGCGCGAGTGTGGAAATGGCGGTGACATTGCTGCCCCCCAACACCTGCTCTTTCAGATAGGTTGCCATGAGAAGCGAACGCTGCAACCCTTGATTGGAGAGGTTCGCCGTGTCCGGATTCATGTCGCCGGCCGTCTGGTAAGCCAGATCCGGGCTAACCACGAATATGAGGTTGATATTATCGGTGCTCAGCGGTGCGGCCGTACGGGAATCGGAGCCGCCGTCGCATCCTGCGAGCAGCATTATGGTAAAAATCAGAAAAAACGATGGCACAAGCAGCAGCTTTTTCATGTAATCTCTCCAAATATATTCGACTTCGTCAAACTGACCTGCCCGTCCATGCGCCGCCCATATACTTCCCAAAACAGGCGTATGAACAAACAACGGAATGATTATCGGTCGATTGAAAACTAAACTTGAATGAAGGAGGGAAAAAGATTTGCATAGTGCATAAGTGCACCGGGACATTAAAAGCGGATAGTTGCTTCCGTAGTTGCCGATGTCGGCCGTAGCGGCCTGCCAACCTTGAAAATCCCGCCGCCCCTTCGTCCCGGCCCGCCGGAGTTTGTCGGCCAACGCGCCAATCTGCATGGCCCATGCTTGCCGGGCATCTTCGTTGATTTCGTGCCAGGCCCCCACTGCGCCGGCACGCAGTCCAACCATCGCCCAGCACTCAAGCAAGTGGCATTCGGACACGGATTCAACAAATGTTTCAAGTATCGGGGGCCGCGCAGCTCATTGAATTTCGTGGCAGCAAGCGTGTCACTGGCTCGCGCTGGCGCTTTCGTTTGACCGGAATTCCCACACCCGGTCCGTGCAGTTTCATGGACCGCATTCTGTCAAGGCCCAATTTCCTATCCTTTAATCCCGCAAATGACAGGCCACCCAGTGGTCTGTCCGCTTTTCTGCCAGCAGCGGGCCTTGGGTTTTGCAAGTCTGGCGGGCTTCGGGACAACGGGTATGGAAGGCACAGCCCGAGGGAGGATTGGTTGGACTCGGCAACTCACCGGACAGGATTTTGGTCCGACGCCGCCGTTGCAGCACCGGATCGGGCAGCGGAATAGCATTCATAAGGGCTTCCGTGTAGGGATGCAGGGGGGCGTCGAACAGTGCATCCGTGGCCGCGGTTTCCACAATCTTTCCCAGGTAAAAAACCGCCACCCGATCGCTGATGTGGCGGATGACGGACAGATCGTGGGAGATGAAAAGGTAGGCCATGCGCAGCTCCCGTTGAAGCTCGCCCAACAAATTCAGGATCTGGGACTGGACGGAAACATCCAGAGCCGAAACGGGTTCATCGCAGACGACCAGCCGGGGTCTGAGGGCCAACGCCCTGGCAATGACCAGCCGCTGGCGCTGACCTCCCGAAAATTCGTGGGGGAAGCGTGAAATATATTCACCCGGCAGGCCGACAGTTTCAAAAAGGGCTTTTACCCGGTTTCTCAATGCAGCCCCTCTGATTTTTTGGTGGACGTACAGCGGTTCCCCGACACTCTCGCCGACCTTCATTTTCGGATTCAGCGATGAGATCGGATCCTGAAAAATAATTTGCATGTGGCGCCGGATGCGGTACAAGCTGTCCTTATCGCAGGAATTCATCACCTGTCCGTCAAATTCGATCGAGCCCGCCGTGGGCTCTATCAGACGCAGGACCGCATTGCCAACCGTGGATTTTCCGCAGCCGGATTCGCCCACCACGCCGAAGGTTTCTGCGCGATCGAGGACAAAGCTGACGCCGTCAACCGCCTTGACGATGCCGGCAGTCCGGCCGAACAGACCCCCGCGGATCGGGAAATGTACCTTCAGGCCCCTAACCCGCAGCAGCGGATTGCTGCGGGCTGATGAAAGGCTGCTCTTCGATTTCATATAATATCTCCGTCAGCCGTTCGAACCCATTTGTTCCAGGTGTTTCCAGCACGCGACGAAATAATCGTCATTTTGAAAGGATTTGAGCCGCGGTATGTTACAGCGGCAGGTGTCGTCGGCCAGCGGACAGCGGGTGTGAAAACGGCATCCGGCCGGCCAGTTACGGGCATCGGGAACCACCCCCTGGATGATGTGCAAATCCGTCTTGCGCCGGCCGTCCAGCCGAGGGATGCTTTTTAGCAGCAGGCGGGTATAGGGGTGGCGGGGCTCCTCGAAAACTGCATATACATTACCCTGTTCAACTACACGCCCGGCATACATCACCAACACCCGGTCGGCCATATCGGCCACAACACCCATGTCGTGGGTGATGAGAATTACCGCCGTGCCGATTTCCTCCCGCATCTTGCGGATGAGATCGAGAATCTGGGCCTGGATGGTCACATCGAGGGCGGTGGTCGGTTCATCGGCGATGAGCACGGTCGGCCGGCATGCGAGGGCCGCCGCAATCATGATGCGCTGACACATGCCTCCCGACAGCTCGAAGGGATATTGCTTCAGACGGGTGCCGGCGTCTGAAATACCCACCGATTCAAATAGGAGCGCTGCCTGCTCGAGGGCCTGCCGCCGGGAAATATCCCGGTGGGCTTGGAGGGATTCGACAACCTGGTCACCGACGGTCATCAAGGGATCCAGTGCGCTGCCGGATTCCTGAAAAATCATGGAGATGTCATTTCCGCGAATCGACTGCATCTCCTTTTCGGATATTTTCGAGAATTCTTTTGCATTGAGCCGCATGGAGCCCCGGCTGAATTTAGCCGATTCGGGCAGCAACCGCATCAGGGCCAGGGCGGTGATACTCTTGCCGCAGCCGGATTCGCCCACCAGGGCCAGGGTTTCGCCGGCATTGAGTGCAAAACCGATATCTTCGACGATGTCGATCCCGTCGATGGTGACGCTGAGATGATCTACTGCCAGTACCGGTTCAAAGTTCACCGTTTTTTCTATCTCCTCAGGGAACGGGGATCGAAATGGTCGCGCAGGTAGTCGCCGATCATGTTGACCGACAAGACCAGCAGAAACAGGCAGATCCCCGGCAAGGTCGCAATCCACCAGGCCATCGCCATATAGTTGCGGCCGGTACTTAGAATAGATCCCCAGCTCGGTGTCGGCGCCTGCACCCCAAGGCCGAGAAACGACAGGCCGGCTTCGAAAAGGATCATCAGGCCGAATTCCAGTGTGGCCACCACTATCAGCGGGGCGATAATATTGGGAGCGATATGCCGCCGCAAAATGCGGCCCGTCTTCAAGCCGATGAAACGTGATGCCTTGACGTAAGGCATATTGGCTACGCTCAGGGTCTGTCCGTAGGCGACCCGGGCATAGCGGGGCCAGCGGGTAAAGCCGAGCACCAGAATCAGGTTTTTGAGACCCGGTCCGAGTACGGCCACCGTGATAATGGCCAGCAAAAGGGGCGGGATGGATAAAACAATGTCAACGATGCGCATGACGACCATCTCCACCGCGCCTCTGTAATACCCGGCAACCAGACCGAGCCAGGTGCCGACCAGCGTGGAAACCGCCACGGACAGCAGCGCGACAAACAGGGAAATGCGGGCACCGTACACGATGCGGCTCAGCAGATCGCGACCGAGCTGGTCCGTGCCCAGCAGGTATAGTTTGCCGGCGGCTTCGGTTCCCGGCGGCTTGAGGCGCACCATGAGATTCTGGACATCGGGATCGAAGGGAGCTACCTCAGGGGCGAATACGGCTGCCAGAACGAAAACGGCCAAAATAATGAACAACGGCCAGATTTTAACGGCGTCTCCTGATAAGACATACGCAGGTGCTGTCTCCATTTGTGATCCGGCTGTCATGGATTGCGTCCTTCCAGTTTAATTCGCGGGTCGACGACGCTGTAAAGGATGTCGGCCAGAAAATTCAAAAAAATGTAGACCATCGATCCCAGCAGCACCAGGGCCTGCACCACCGGAAAATCGCGCGCATCGATCGCCTGAACCGCCAGCTGCCCCAGACCAGGCCAGGCAAAGACCGTTTCCACGATGACCGCGCCCGCCAGCAGCATGGCCAGTTCGAGAGCGCCGATCGTAATCAGCGGGATGGATGCATTGCGCAAAACGTGGCGCACCAGAACCTTTGCAAAGGAGATACCCTTGGCTTTGGCCGCCCGCACATAATCCTTGCCCAGTTCCTCGATAATACTGGTGCGCAAGATGCGGGCGAAAGTGGCCATCGACAACGCACCGAGGCTGACGGCCGGCATGATGACCGACAACGGTTCTTCAGCCCCTGAGGACGGCATAATCCCGAGCACGACTGCAAATACCATGATCAACAGGATGCCGGTCCAAAAGGTCGGCATGCTCTGCCCGATCAGCACAATCGGCATCAGAATACGCTCGATCACTCTGCCGCGATAGACACCGGTGGCAATTCCCACCGGCAGGCCGACGAAAAGGGCCACGATCAGAGCCGCCAGTGCGAGATAAATGGTGTAGGGCACCCGCGCAGCGATGATTTCAATGACCGGCAGATTCTGGACGAAAGAGGTGCCCAGGTCGAAATGCATAAGATCCCAGAGGTAAGCGGCATACTGAACGGGCAGCGGCCGGTCGAAGCCGAGCTGGGAGCGAATCAGGGCGATGTCGTCCGCGCTGGCCCCTTGGGGGGCCAGCAGGAGAGCGGGATCGCCGGACATCTGCAGGATAAGAAATACGAGGGTGACAACCCCCCACACCGCAAACAGCGACTGAAGTATGCGTCTCAGTAAATACCATGGCATGATTCGGGCTGTCCGATTCTATTCTTGCCAGCTCATATCCATGACAAATAGGCCCTCATCGGGAGTCGGCTGCCACTGCAATTGTCTGGCCCCCCCATAGATGATGCCTACCTGGTAAAGCGGGACCAGCGGAACCTGATCCTGGATTATCTGATGGGCCTGGCGATAATACTGCATGCGTTCTTCGGGTTTTAGGGTGGATCGCCCTTTTTCCAGGGCGGCATCCAGTTCCGGGTTATTGATATTCGACCAGATGCTTTGGGAATCCAACATGGCATACAAGATACCATCGGCGTCCTGACAGGCGCAAGACCATCTGCCGAAACTCGTGGGGTCCTTGTCTTCAGGTGAGGATTGCATGCGTTTGAGAAAAGTGGCCATATCCATGCCGCTGATCTTGGCGTTGATGCCGACATTTCGCAGCATCTGCTGAATGGCTTCGACGACCCTCTGGTCGAACACCGCCGGGGCGGTCAGGATCTCTACCTCGGTGTCGCCCAATCCGGCTTCCTTCAGAAGGGATTTGGCTTTCTCCGGGTCGTAGTCATAACTTTGAAACGAATCATCGTACCCGAAGCTGGTGTCACCGACCATGACATTGACTTTTTTGGAATAGCCGCCCTGCAGCCCGTTGACAATCAAATCGCGGTCGATCGCGTGGGCGATGGCCTTTCGAACCCGGACATCGGCGGTGGGACCGGCCAGGGTGTTGATGCGGAAATATGCCACCCGTTCGGTGGGAACCGATAGAACTTTAACCTTGGGATCGCTTTTGAGCTGGACGGCGATATCGGCGTCGAGACTCACTGCCAGGTCGCTTTTTCCGGTGCGCAGGTTGGCGACCCGGGTCGATTTTTCAGGCACCGCATGAAACTCAACCACGGCAAACGGCGGATTACCGCGCCAGTAATCGCGGTTGGCTTGTAAAACGACCTTAATGCCTTTTTTCCACTCGACAAACTGATAGGGTCCGCTGCCGACCGGATTCCGGTTGAAGGCTTCATCTCCCACCGAGGTCACATATGTTTTGGGCACGATGCTCAGCTTGACCAGCTGGGCCAACAGAACCGGATATGGCACCTTGGTGGTCAGACGCACCGTCTGTCCGTCGACCGCTTCGGCGTTCGTCACCGTATTGAATTGACCGGCCTGGGGGCTCTTAAAGGCCGGATCGATGATGCGCAGGACCGAAAAAACCACGTCATCTACCGTCAGGGGGGTTCCGTCATGGAACTTGATGTCAGTCCGGATTTTAAAATCGATGACGGTCGGGCTCTGATATTTCCAGGAAACCGCCACTTGGGGAATGATCTCTCCCGAGGGGGTTCTGGTCAGCATATTATCAAAGATATTCCGGTAGACGTAGAAACTGCTGGGATTCCATTGTTTGTGCGGATCCAGGGTGGTCGGTTCACTGACCAGATCGATTACCAGGGCCTCCTTGGCGGCCGTGGCGGCCGAGGGACCTGCCAGGCTGACTGCCAAGGCCAAACATGCTGCAATGATTAGATATGCTGATTTCTTCATCGAATCCTCCCCTAATGCATTTAAATAAGTATAGCGCCATCCCGTAAATACCGGGCGAACATGGGTTGACAGCCGTATACCATAAATTCATTCCAATTGCCATTCTTCCCTCAATTTTATGGCGGGGCAACGACAACGAGCAGGGCGGCTCATTTTTTTTCTTGCGAAAAGGGCCATCTTCTGGGAAAAAGTTGGATCAATCCGTAAGGACCGGAGAATACCAATGACCGAATCGAGGTAAATATCATCACAAATACGCAAGCCAATTCAAATCAGGCGGTCATAGCAGCGGCCTGGATGTCCGGCACCCTGGTGTCCTTCATGGCCATGGCCATCGCCGGCCGGGAGTTGTCGGCCGGGTTGAGCACCTTTCAAATTCTATTTTTCCGCAGCGTCATCGGCTTTCTGATCGTCGGCTTCTTTTTGTGGCGCAGCAACTGGCGGCAGATCAAAACCGCCCACCTGCGGGTGCATCTTCTGCGCAATATATCTCATTTCGGCGGCCAATTCGGCTGGTTTTACGGCATTGCCTTTATCCCGCTGGCGGAGGTATTTGCCCTGGAGTTTACCGTACCGGTTTGGACCGCCGTATTGGCAACCCTCCTGCTGGGAGAACAGATCACCCGGCCCCGGGTTGCCGCAATCGTTTTCGGTGTGATCGGCGTGTTGCTGATTCTGCGTCCGGGCCTGTCGGTGGTCAACCCGGCTTCACTGGCAGTCCTGGGAGGTGCCGCCTGTTATGCCCTGTCCCACACCTTGACCCGAAGACTGGCCCTGGTCGACACCCCGCTGACAATCCTCTTTTATATGACCGTCATTCAATTGCCTCTGGGGTTTGTGACTTCGATCTGGAACTGGAAGACTCCGTCAATGGAGATGCTGCCGTGGATCGTGATTGTCGGTTCCGCCGCCTTGAGCGGCCATTACTGCATGGCGCGCGCGCTGGCCATCGCGGATGCCATCGTGGTGGTTCCGCTGGATTTTCTCAGATTGCCGCTGATTGCCGCCGTCGGATTTTTATTTTACGGTGAAAATCTGAATTGGTTCGTTCTGGCCGGCGGGATCGTGATGTTTATCGGAAATTTTGTAAATATCCGGGCCGAGAGGAGACGGACGGATTGAGGAATTGAGGAATTTTGGGATTCAGGAATTCCAAATTAATGCTCGAAGCTGAAATCTCAACAAAGGATAAAAGACACTGGTTGAGAGAAGATAGACGGAAACGGGCTTAACCGTTCATCTATATTAATCCTGATATTTTCAGCAATTTTTTGCTTTTCTGTCGCTAATTTCAGGGGGATAAAACCCCGCCTCTCCCAATTTACGGCAGTTATTGAGCTCTAACGTCCGTACCATACCTCAAAACAATCCCAGCAAAACTCCATTAAAAAGACAGAATTCATTCAATTCCCCAATTCCCCAATTCCCCAATTCCCCAATTCCCCAATTCCCCAATTCCCCAATTCCCCAATTCCTGAATCCCTAAATCCCTCAATTTGAGTCAATGAAAACGACGGTACCGGCCGGAACACGAGTCCATCCGTTTTTCGCGTCGATCCGATTTCCGGATATCAGCAGTCCGTCCGGAAATTGGTAGATGGTGTCCGGACTGTTGTACTTGTCGCCGGCGATTTGCCAGGCCGTCTTGTTCGGCGGAATAATGAAGGAAGGATATTGAGGACCGGACTCAGTTCCCTCCCCATAGAACATCGAGGCCAGTACCGGGTCCGCTTGCAGGCGCTGGGCCCTGACATCCGGATCATAGGACCAGGATCGCTTCAGTCCGGCGCGAAGCCGATCAAAATTTCGCGCGCAGTGTTTACGGCCGCGTTGGCCATAGGAAACCAGTTCGTGCGACTCACTATAGGCCACCTGGCTGTGGGTAAGCACCGCAAGATCATCGAGTCGATAGGTGGTCTGCAATATGTCGATAAGCCGCCGAACCGATTCGTACTGCGCGGATGAAATGGGTTGGTTATGGTATCCCACCAGCTCGATGCCGATCGAGATCCTGTTTAGGTTTCGCTTCCCGTTCCACATGCTCCGACCGGCATGATGCGCCTTGAATTTTTCATCCAGAATACGGTATGTCCGTCCATCCCGGGCGATCACAAAGTGCGTGTGCCCCCCGCGGGAGACCCATTTGTAGTTGTCCTGTTTGCCCTGCGAGACAATTTTCAAGGTGGTTTTCAAATCACACTCGGAGGTGTGGACGACGATGTATTGGGTACTTTGCCGTAATCTTTTGGGAAATTGGGGGTTGAGATGCTCGCGGTAATCGATCACCGCGGCCAGAAACGATCGCTGCATTGGGTCCATGGAGCCCAGCACTTCGGCAGGCAGCAACAGCAGCGGCCCAAGGGCGATCAGGATCGCCGCCGTCAATGACAGGACAGATAATGAAAGGTGTCGAGGTATAATTGGCATATGTATTTTAGTTTACTAGGTATTCTGGCCCGAAGAGTCGTAAATCTATGCATAAGTCATGCCAGGTGGTCGAATTTTAAAAATGGTTTGAATTTATTGGATAACAAATCAATGATGCCAGATGGGGGTTGTCAACTTTTTGGCACAAAATATTTGACCGGCAGAGCTGGGATAGGAGGAAACCTATTTGGAGACATACAGCCGGCTGCGGGAAGGCCGGTCTGAGGCGGCCCTTGTCGCTTGGCAATACGCAAACCCCAAAAGGGCCGCTTAATTTTTAAACCGGCGTCGGATCGAATTTTGCTGCTGGGGGGACAGCTGATCCCAGTTGTCGAGGTCTTTTTGAAGTTTTTGGCGTTCAGCGGCGGGCAGATGCTGCCATTGGCGGAAAAGCTGTTTGTAAAGACTGCGCTGTTGCGAAGGCATTTTATTCAACTGATTCATCCGCTGGCGGATCGTTTGCCGTTCTTCCGGCGGCAGGGACTGCCACTCCCTGTATTTTTTCTTCATTCGTTCCTGCTCCTGCGGGGACAAGTCCTGCCACTGGCGGTAATTGCCGTCACGCGAGCCCCGCTGGCAAAAATACTCCGTCAGCGGGTAGTGGTGATTTGAAAGCAGAGCAGAGGTGAGCGGCCGATGAAGTTCAGCAATGGAACCCCATAGCGGAGCGCAATAAAGCAAAACCATCAACCCGGCGGTCGTTGCCGCGTACTTCAATCGAGAACCGAGGATGTTAAGCAAAATATTTATGATATCCATCCCATCTCATCCCTCTGGTATCTACGTCCGGTTTCTCCGGTGAGTCAGCCTTGCCATTGGCATCGACCACCTGGGCCAATTTTCGAATGGCATCCATATCCTTGAGAAACTCCAGGTTCTTGACGATCTCGAGATCATGGTCACTTAACATCAGATCTTCACTTTGCCGACCGGCCAACTGCGGCAGTTGGGGTGCCCGGTCGAGAATCTGATATCCGATGATGCCGGCGACAATGATCAGAATACACGCTGCGGCAACCGCCGGCACGATGCGCGACGGCGCAAAATCCGCATAGCGTCGCCACCATTTCTCTTTTTCTCCGCTTTTTAACCGCCATTTGATATTGGCGACCATGGAATTTACCTGCTTCGAAGACAGCACCGGTGTTGCCACGGTTTCTCTGATATTTCCCAGCAGGGAAACGAGCTGTCGATATTCAGATCGGCACGGTTCGCAACCCGCCAAATGGTTTGCAATCTTTTTACCGGTGACCGCATCCAATTCACCGTGTGCGTACAGCACCAGGTTTTTTTCCTGGTTGAGACATGCCTGCATGACGGCACCTCCTTTAACCGTCAGTCCATCCTTTAAGTTTTTTCTGGATGGCCTGTGTTGCGCGGAAAAGATGCGTTTTTATGGTCCCTTCAGCCAAATTCATCGATTCCGCGATTTCCGGTATACTCATTTCATTAAAAATCTTCAACTGGAATATAATTTTCTGTCTTTCAGATAAGGGTTCCAAGGCTTTATGGATATCGCTCTCCAGCAATCGTTTACTGGCCGACGACAGCGGATTTGATTCTCTGTTCGGATCCGGGTATTCTTCCAGCGAAGCGGTGGCGGATTCCTCCCTGTTTTTCTCAATCCGCCAGGGAAAAAATATTTCCTGCCAGCGTCGCCGGCGTCGTCGGGCATCGAGACAGGTATTGATCACAATGCGATAAAGCCAGGTATAAAAGGAAGCAGTGCCCTTGAACCTTTTGATATTGTGAAATGCCTTCAAAAACGCATCCTGGGTTCGGTCCTCGGCTTCCTGTTCATCTCCGGAGAGCATCTGAAAGGCGATCGCGTACACTTTTTTCTGATAGCGCAGAATCAGTTGTTCGATGGCCCAGGGGTCGTCGTTCTGAGCGCGTCGCACGAGTTCATCATCCCCATAGATCATCGCAGGCGACAATCCCGGATCGAGCGCTTCATCCTCGCCCTCACGGGAATTTCGTTTCGCCAGGCTTAAATGTTCATCGGACACGCTGATGGCCTTTACGGTAATAACAAGAATAATACTTCCTTGAATTCGATGTCATTTTCAAGGAGTGTCCCACCACCACAGCCTCCGGCCCCAGGTCATATGGGCCGGAAGCTGCGGTAAATAGCGAAGTCATTTTATGGATGTCTGATCCTGTCATAAAGATAGCGTACTAATGATATGTCTTCTGACGGCATAATTCAACTTACCACCCGCTTTTTGACTTGATGATAACCGACCACCCCGATTGGAAAGCCGGCCCTCCGAAAGAGAATACATTGCAGGGCAATCCATGACTGTGGTAAGGGTGATGAACCGTCCGCCGATATTTATTGTGGTAGGCCAACGGATATTTTGCGGATCCGGGCACGAAACGGTGACGATGATCGTATTGCCGGTCGCGATTCCGGTGTTGTGCATACAGTTGGCGGCTGACATAGGAAGAATCCCGATAACCGGTTTTCTGGTGATACTCACTGCGGATGTGCTTTTTACCGGGGTTATGATCAGGCCGGCTGCCTCGATTGTCCGCCCAGGAAGCACCCGCCGCCAGGAAAATTAGCACGATTGCCAACACGCCGATTTTCAGTTGCTTTGCTTTCATTGCTTTTTGCCTCCTTTTTCAAAGGGATTTGTTCCTTTAGACGAAGACAGGCAGAAATGGTTTACAATTTATCGGGGCCTTCTGCATTGGGTTAAGCGAGTACCAGGAACCGACCTCACATTAGAGATATTTGTCCGGGTCGCCGACATCCCCGGAAAAAATGGTTCGATATTGGCAAAAAAGGGGCGGTCAACGGTACAGCCATGGATCCGGTGTCACTATTTAACTCGGAAGAATTTCTTGCAAAAATAGAGGCGGTTTGCCGGCGGCACTTTTCTGCCGAAAACGACCGGAACGAATGCTGCGTTTTCGTCATCGACAGCCTCCAAGCCGATAGCTTCAAACGCCTGCGGGCTTTTCAAGGCAAAAGCAAGCTCACTACCTATCTGTATTCCCTCGTCAACTCTTTGGTCATCGACTTTAAACGCAAAAAATTCGGACGGCGGCGCATACCCACTGCTGTGGTAAAACTCGGCAAATGGGCTGAAATGGTGTACCGCTTGGTTTGCTGGCAGAGATTCAGTTTCGATGATGCCTATGATCTACTTCGCGTCGACGGCTTGTTCGCAGGAACCTATTTGGAATTCATCCGGGAAGCCGAACCTATCCGAAGGGCGCCGTGCCGGGAAAATCCAACGTTTCAGCCCCTCGATGAAACCCGGGATAATTCTCTGCCCGCAGGCAATGAAGACAGCTCCAACCCGCTGGAGTCTCTGATCCGGAAACTCGACCGGGAGCGACGGATCAGGGCATTGAAGATTATCCGACAGGCCACGACGGAACTGGCGGAAACCGATCAATTGCTGATCAGGCTCGTTTATGGTTCTGACCGGCCGGTATCGGCGGCTGCCAAGGCCGTGGGCCTACCGGTTTCAACCGCCGGAAAACGACTGAAACATCTATTGACCGAATTCCGGGAGAAATTGCTGGCAGAGGGGATTCGTGAACCATGATGTTCAATTTGGGAATTTAGGGATTAAGGGATTGAGGAGTTGACGAATTGGGGGATTAGGGACTCTATCATCTCGTATGTTCATAAATAAAATTATTAATTTTAGATAATATTTAGCAATTTAATTTTCTAGGATTTGAAATATTTTAATATTCAAATTGATGGGTTCATTCAATTCCCCAATTCCTGAATTTTCAAATGTCCGTCTAAAGATATAGGGGCGATCAATGGGCAAATGGATCAATAAAAGCATCAATCCGACCACAGACGAGAAGTCCGACCACCATATTGCTGTCGAGGATCTGGCGCGCCTCGCAGACGGCACCGTCGAGCCGCCGGAAAGACAGCGCCTGATCGGACATCTCAATCGCTGCCAGAGATGCTATCAAATTCTTCAGGAAACAATCGCGGATGTTGCCGACGCAACTTTTCTGGGTTCCGCTTCCCTTCCGTGGTGGAGGACCCGAATGGCCTATGCCCTGGCGGCTTCCATTTTTCTGGTCCTTATTATAGGCGGTTCTATTGCCGTCCGGCAATTTACGAAATCCCCATCGGTCATCCTTGCCACCCTGCCGCTGGATCGGACGCTGAAAGATATCCTGCTGCAGAATGATGCGCTCAGGTGGGAAAAAAAGGCGCGCGTCAATCGCTTGCTGGCCGCCCTGCAGCAAAGAGGGGTTCCGGTAAAGAAATTGGATCGCGTGCTACTTTCAAAACCCTACTACCAGAAAAAAAGCCTCTTCGGTCCCGAGGAGGTCCTGCACATCCGGATCGAAAACCGCGTGGCCTATTTGGAGGTAAAAGAAAAGAGAAATTTTCAAGTGGTTCCCAAGTTCCACTCCAGCCGGTGAGACCAATGAATCAATGTGCAAAAAGTTGTGCTTATAATTCAGATTACTGAATGTTTCATTATCGGCATGATGGCAACGCATGAATAACAGCGGCCATTTCGAGCCGCACCGCGGATCTCAACACAATTTGTATTGACAATAGACATATTGTTATAGTAAATCTTGCTACTCGCTTATTTCTCTCCCATCAATCTCACCCAAGGAGGCGCGCAATGGCAGATCAGAAGCCCAAAATCAAGTCCTTCGATGTGTCTTCCGGAATCAACGTAGGACCCTTTAACATCCGGCTCTGCAGTCCGGTCGCCGAGAAGGTTAAAGAGTTGGAAGTTTGTAGCCCCAATGTCGAGATTGAGTTTCGCAACCCCAATGAATTGATCGCAGAGTTGTTCGAGACCGCCAGCGCGTGTTCCCCGGCATGCGGCATTTGTCATCCGGATACCTGTAAGCCGGGTGCGAGCCTATCAGGGACGTGCGCTCCTGCAGTAATGTCGTTGGGTTCCGTCATCGAACGGCTGATCGATCCCGTTGTGGATCGCCAAAAGGAAATGGACAAAAAAATTAAGAGCATAATGGAAAATGTCAAGAAAATAGAGAGCAAGCTGAAAAAATGAGATTTTCCACGCGATTCACTCCATGATACTCGAAAGCTATTTCTACTTAAGAGATCAGTATGCTTTCGTCACAGGTGCCCGGCACGCCGTTATTGCTGACTTCAGCAGCGGTCGCTTTCAGCGTCCTAACGAAGCTGCCCGGAAAATCATTGCACTGGGGGAGCAAGGCCTCACAGTTGCCGGAGTGGCTGAAAGGCTGAAATCTGAATTCAACACCTCCGACATTCTCACCTTCATTGAAACTTTAGCTTCCGAAGGGTTGGTAGTTCTCTCCGAACATCCAAAACTTGAAATTACCCGTCAATCTCCCCCGGTGGGCCTTGATTTCCTTTGGATCGAGGTGACTGGCCGGTGCAATCTTCGCTGCATTCATTGTTACGCCGGAGCTGATTATCAAAAGGAGCAAGGACTGCCTGTTCGCGTTATTACAAGAGTATTGGATGAGGCGTCAGCAATTGGATGCAGGAAGGTACAATTCACGGGAGGTGAATGCACGCTCAGAAAGGACCTGCCCGATTTAATCGCACATGCCAGGTCCAGGGGCTTCGAAACGGTGGAGATCTTCACCAATGGCACGCTTCTGGATGAGTCCCTCGTCAGTTTTCTCGCCAATTACGGTGTAGAAGTTGCACTCTCCCTGCATTCTTCCAGACCGGAGATTCAGGACCGGATTGCAGGAATTCCCGGCAGCTTCGAGAAAATTGTGAAAAGTCTGGAATATATTCTTGCTTACAAAATTCCGGTTCGATGCCACACAATCGCCATGAAGGAAAACGAGCAATATCTTGCGGAAACCATGTATTTCCTGCACAAGCTGGGAGTACCTACCACACCTGCCGATCCCATACGTCCGACCGGCCGGGGGACGAATTCGGAACAGTGGCCGGAGCAGTATGGTTTTCTAATGATGCGAAAAAAACCTCTATTTTCGATAGATCGGGAACAGTATGAACAGAATCATAACTGGAATAGCTGCTGGCGTGGGAAATCAGCCATCACCAGCGAGGGAGATGTGATTCCATGTGTATTAGCGCGGACGCAGGTGGCCGGAAACGTCACTGCCGCGAGTCTTGAAGAGATAATAATGAGTTCTGCCATGAGAAATTTATGGTCGTTGACAAACGACCGGGTGGAGGGTTGTCGGGAGTGCGAGTATCGTTATTTCTGCAGGGATTGCAGGCCGTGGGCAATCGGTTCCACAGGCGATCTTCATGACAGATCCCCCCGATGCGCTTATGACCCATCTACGGGGAAATGGCCGGACGCGAACTATTGAAAGTTGTGGGTCCTCCCCAGCAGCTTTGCCAGGCATGAGAAAAGCCGCAGTTTTGTGCAATTATCGCTAATTACCTCAAACAGTTTCCTTCTCAACCAAAACGAATTCCCGCCAGCCCATCCTCGCTTTTTAAAACCCTAATGCAATGACTTGTATCATTCCCCTCTCAAATTTCTACAACACAGGGCTAAAGAGCTCATGTCATAATTTGGCTATCTGATTCGCACCTAGCCGGCCTCCCCCTGTCGAGGGGAAATAATCCTGCTTCCCCCTAACGGCCTATGGCCGGGCGAAAGGGGATGGGAGGAGGCGATAGACACAATGGAGCCAATTCCTTTAATTTAAGGCCTTGACCGATTTCAGGGGTGCGAAACTTAAAAATAGCGGCAAATTTGATCGGCTGTCCGTCTAATAAAAGTGACGGTATCGTAAAATGTTCAATTTGAAAAACCCGATCCTGACAGGAGGTCCGGCATGAACAACATCCATCGAATTCCCTGCAAAATTCAGAAACGAAAGCTGGCTGTATACAGTCTTTTGATAGTTTTGATGGCTTTTGCCGACGTTGGGGGACAAATTTTGGCGGCCACCAAAACCTCCCCTACCATCCGTCTGTTTCCGACCACGGTGGTCGAGAACATCAAACAGACCGGCGAAGCCGCCAAAGCGATGGAAACCGACCTTCAGGGCGTCATCGATCGTCTGAATCAGCAGGAAGCGCTTTATCTGGCCAGCAAATGCGAAGGGGCTGCCGCCGAGCCGGGATGCAGTGAGATCGCGTCCCAGCTCGGCCAAACCTATCTGGAGATGCTCAATCTAATGGAAAACCACCTGCCGGGGATGGAAGCGTCCGTCAGGGCCACCAATGCCAGCCTGGAGCAGCGGATTCGCAAGGAACTCGGGCACAAGAGCACCCCCCGGGGGTTGCAGAAGCTGCTTCAGGGATCAACTCCAAAACAGTCCGAAGCCCCCCGCTACAAGCGCACGTCGCGCAAATTGAGCGAAAAATTCAGGCAATATTACAACCTCGTGGCCATGCGGCCCACAGGGGGTTCAAACGGTTCTCTGGCCGCGGTGGCCGCTGAAATTTATCTGGATACCCGCGAAGTTCAGGACCTGATTGCGCTGACCCGCGATGAGATCAGCCGCGCCAAACTCATGCTCGATCTGGACCAGGCGTACGGCATCATTACCCCCGAAATGTTTGAAATGGTGGCCCAGGTAAAGACGATCCTGTTTGGCGAAAGCGGTGAGCCCGGAGGCATACCGGATCCTCCGCCGGGAAGTACCCAGGCGGAATATCGAAGTCCCTGGGAACAGTAGGTGCGACGCTCTTCAGCTTCGCATCGAAACATAAAAATGATTGATCACCGGATTAATGGGAGGCAAATCAAGATGTGGCACCCGATAAAAAAAATCTGCTTCAGTAAAAATCTGCTTTGCATCCTGGCTGCTGCCGGGATTGTTTTCCTGTCATGTGAAAATCACAGATACCTGAAGCCGTCCTGTACCCTGCCTTCGGGGGTGGACCTTCAAGAAGCCCTGGGCCATTCCCGGCAGGATCTCGGCCATCTGGAATGCGAGCCCATGTTCGACAGTTATTTGGTGCGGCTTATCGAAGTCGCCAAACGCGATCCGACTATCGAAAACAAACGCCGGTTCAGCGAATTTCTGGAATGGGCGCATGATCAGGGCATCATCGACAAGATTCAGGCCCGAGACTATTACAACCGTTATTTCAACACCACGTTCATGTCGCTGCCCGATGATTTCAACGTGTGCTCCTCCTGCACGCAAGACGCGAAAAGTGAGATTGAAAGACAGATGGAAGCAGAACTTCATCAGAAAGAAGAAGGCCTTTTGAGGGCCTGTCTGGATAAGAACGCCTATTACAGCGCCTCGGATCAGTACAATTCGATTTTGCTGCTGCTGGACGCCACCTGCAGTTCGTGCCGCTAATCCGGTAATAAGGAAATCGACTCATGGAAACACGATCGAACCCGGCAGGCGGTTTTTCGGGCGGGCTGATTGTCGGCGCCCTGGGGATGCTGGTTTTCGGCATCGGGCTGCTGTATTTGCTGAACAGGATCGAAACCCGGACCACAACCGTTCCGGATATCTCCGGCGTCCAGGCGGTGCTTTACTGGATCCATGCGAACCTGAGGCTGTCGGTAATCCCCTTTCTCCTGACGCTGATATTTTACACCGGCGCCCTCGGGCGGCTGAAACACTTTTTGGCGGACGACGATGTTTCAGTGGAAAAAATTGCCCAGGTCGATCACCAGGTGGACATAGCGATCAATCTGTTTTTCGGAATCGGCGTGATCTGGACGGCGATCGGCATGCGCGGTGCCCTGCTGGGAGGGCTGGGAAACCTGGACGCCCAATCGGCCGCGCAGCTGGGGGCATTTTCCATCCTCCAACGACTGGTGGACGGCGGCATCCTGCTGGCCCTTTCCACCACCATCGTGGGCGCCGTCGGCGGTTATCTCTTGCGGCTCGTCAAATCCCTGACCGTCGGGACCCAGGTGAGAGCCTATTACAACCGCCTTTCGACCCGGCAGGCCGATGCAGTCAATGTCCTTCTGCAATCTATCGATCAACAGCTCGGCCTTCTGGTTGCACGCATCGACCGGGAATCACCACCATATCGTCGAACCGCCGGGTCGCACGAAAGCGGACAGCGCTCGAACCGGGTGAAAAAGATGCCCAGCGGCTAAAGGCGGGATTTCTTCTGCCGGGGAATTTCGATTGGTCGTAAACTTCGAACCCCTGGCCCAGATCTGGATCGGACCCCATTGGGTTCAATTTTAAGGATAGATTGCTTGATGTTTCTCGAGCCACTTTAACCAGTCGCGCCAGGGCAGGCCTGAACCTCTGAACCCTGAACTTAAAGTATAGTCATGAACCCACTGCTGCCGCCGATGCTGATCCGCTCCCGAAGCGGTCCGGATCTTCTCGATGATGTCGAAATGCTGCAAACGGATGTCATGCGGTTTTTCGCCATATTGTGCTTGTGCCTGACCGCAATTTTTGCCCTGGTCAAGGCCCTGCCCCTGGCGCCCCGGGAGGCCGAATCCAAGGTCGTCCAACCGGCGGATTTAAAGGACCGGACCGAACCGCTTCGAAAGCAGGTCGCTGTCCTCGAAAAAGCACTGCTGGAAATGCAAACCCGGCTGCAGTCGGACGCCGCGGACGCCGAGCGCGCCTCGGCCAGGATCGAACCGGCGGTCAAAACCGAAAAGGAGATTCAGGCCCGGTTGGCTGCGGCAAAGCAGCAACTGGCGGACACCTCGCGGGAACTCGCTGAGAGCCGGCAGACAATTGAGGATCGGAACCTGGCGTTGATGGTGCTTGAGCAAGATATCACCGCCAAGCGTCAGGTTCAGACGGAATTGAAACAGCGGATCGAAACAGAAATTCGCGATCTGGCCCAGATCCGGACAAAGGCAGGGGAAATTCGTCGGAAGCCGGCCGAAAAAAAACAACCGGTTGAAGTGCCGGCCACGGCTGCCGCTTTACAGGGCTTTTCCCTGCGGTTTGTTTCTGATGAGGCGCTCGCGGCCCTGATTTACGGCGGGAAGGTAAAACTTTATGCGCTTTCCGCTCACAAGGCCTGGCGTTTGATGCCGTCTGGGGGCAAACCGATTTTTACAGCGGCTGATTTTCCCCGGCAGATATATGAAATGGAACCGCTCACCGTGCCTGCCGGTTATGTGGACGTTTTTCAACGGCAGACGGCCGCCCTGGGCACACCCAACCCGACCTGGGGCGTCACCCTGCCCGCACGAACGGCGGCTTCCATCCAGGCGCTGATTAGCGGCCGTAAGGGAGGGCGGCTGGTTATAAAGGCGGACGGTGAGGTAGAGGCGATCTCAAAATAATCTTTTGGCCGAGTTTCTGTCTTGGGACCCCAATTTGACTTATCAATATACTAACGTAGGCCCGCGGGTTGAATGGAGTACCCGCCTGGATCTTGACCCCAATAATTTTTTTGAAATAGCTACCCAGTCTAAACTGAGCGGTGATGTCAATGAAGGCTAAAACATTAATGCTGGTTGCGCTTTCGGTTTGCATGGGGTTGTCGTCCTGTATACGAAACCGCACGGTGCGCGAGGCGGTTCCATATTCCGGCAAACCGTCGCTGGACATCTGGCTGAAGGACACCCTCATTCCCTACCTGATAGAGCAGTTCAGCCGACATCCCAGGTTTAAAGGGCAACCGGTTTTGCTGGTTCGCATGCAGGCGGACAATGTGATGCCAAATATCGACGATTTAACGGACCAAATCCGGCTTGAAATCATCGATGCGCTGCTAACCCACCCCGGTATCCATGTTGCCTGGCGCCCAACGGCCCGGCCGTGGAAACATCATCAGCGTCCGGAAGACATTTCCTGCCCGGATTACCGCAAAGTTGATTATTTTATCGGCATCGACTGCGGATTGACAATCGTGGAGCGCCGCCTGTACGTAAAGGTCCGCGCACTGAATTCAGCCGAGCAAAAATGGGTCTCCGGCTTCGGCCTGTCCTGGCAGGGCCGGCCGACCGCAATGCAGGCGGCGGCTTTGGGCCGGGAGCATCCGGATGAACACTTGCGCGGACTGCGACCCCTGCCGTTTTCCGACCGGCAGCCGGATCTGCTGGCCGCTTATCTGGCCCGCAATTTGAGCTGTCTGCTACGCCAGGCGGAAACAGACGACCCGGTGGTCCAGGTTCAGGAGGCGTCAGCCAATGACCCGCATCTTTTGTGGACCACCCTGCAGCTCACTGCCAAATATCTGGCCCGCTTCAGGGAAGTCGAGGTCACCGTGGATCCGGCTCGGGCCAATATCGTGGTGCTCGGCGAAATCCATGATATCGATCGCAACCTGCGGCAGATCTGGCTTTCGGCCCGGTCCCGGCGGGAAAACATCTATCTGCCGGGCGCGGAAACCGAAGCCTATGTATGGATGGAAACGTCAGAATCCAGCGACGGTGCGGCCATCCATCCCAAGATTCCCACGGAGATGAATGTTTCTCCCCCGCCGTCCCGGACGCTTTCGCTGATTTCAGACTTTTATTTGCTGACGCCGGCGGACCCGATCCTTTGTGCCACGGAAACCCCCTGGAACGGCGGAATCCGGCGCGTGGTCTCCCGGGATCACCTGCCTTCCGGCGGCTGTCTGGCGGTGGAAATCAATCTCTCGGCAGCGGCTCACGTGTTCCTGGTGGGCCGGGATGCCGACGGCGGGCTGACAACCCTGTTTCCATCCGACTGCCCGCCTTTGGATCGAATCGGCGGATTTCTGCAGCCCGGTCACACCTGGCGTTTCCCGCCGCTTTACGATGCGCGCCGGACGGTCCTGGAACTCGATGATGCTTCCGGTATGGAAAGTGTATATGCGATCGCTGTCACCGGGCGGGATGCAGCCTTTGAGCTCGCAAACCGCCTAAAACGCTTCCGGGGCCTGTGCCGCCCGGAACAAACACCCGGTAGCCCCGAAAAAATCGCCAGGCGGGTGGCTCGCTGGCAGGACTACCTGGCCCGTTTCACAAACCAATACCCGCAGGCAGTGGAGTGGCGGGAGATCCGCTTCCGGCATGATCCTCCCCCAACTGATGACCCATGAATCGTTTGAATCAGCTTTCCAGACTGTTGGTATGTGTGTTGCTTTTCGGAAATGGATCCCTGGTTTTTAGCTCAACCGGAACCGCAAAACCGGATGCAGAGGCGCTATGGAACCGGTATCTTAGCAAGGATGCAGGGAAAAAACCCGTTTTGAGCTATCCATTCCAGGATTGCTTTAACCGGGCAGCCCGCAAATACAGCCTTCCCCTATCGCTGCTTCTGGCCGTCTCCCGGGGAGAATCCAACTTCGATCCCCGGGCGAAATCGGACCGCAGCTGCCACGGATTGATGCAGATTCAATGGCCCGGCACCGCGAGACATCTCGGCATTCATCGACTGGAGGCGCTCTACGATCCGTGTACCAATATTCAGGCCGGCGCGGGATACCTGCGGGAACTGCTGGATCGCTATGACGGCAATTTGCATCTGGCGCTGGCCGCCTATAACTACGGTCCGGGCCGCATCCTTAAAAATTCCAACTCCGGCAGTATTCCGGAAGGTGCCCGCTGGTACAGCGGGTATATTTATCATCACCTGGAGCATATTTTACAGGCTGCCGGCGCCGCCGGAGATACCCCAGCCGGCGGAACGCTGCGCTACCATCCGGGCCGGCGGCTGGAGATCATAACCTTTGCCCGGGCGTATCGGGCCGCAGGATTTTACCGGCATCTCAAAGCCAAAGCGCCGGGGCTGAATCTGGACTGGTATCGAATGGGACTGGGACGGTATCAGGTCGTCATGTTATACGCCGGTCAGCGTTCGCTGGAAACCGGAATCAGACAATTAAATAAGCTGGGAATCCGCATGAACGGAAAATGAACCTTTCCTAAAATTTTTTGTAAACTCGATTCAGGTTTGGTTCGTCATAATAAATCAGCAGTCACCGGCAGAGGCTGCCCTCTGCCGGTGACTGCTGATTTATACAAAAAATTTTGACATAGATATCTTATCCCGCCGAGGAGACCCCATGGCCCGGAAGAAAAAGCAATCACAAAGCCTGTTGCAATTTTTGATCTGGCTGTTGTTGATGTCTTTTCTTTTGGTTTCAACCGCCCGCGGCGACAACCGGGCGCTGTTGGTCGGCGTCGGCCGCTACGCCAATTTCGACGAAACGCTGAACGGGGTCAGCCTCGATCTGGCCATGATGACGGAGTGCGCCCGCTTGTTGGGGTTTAAAAACGATGACATCAAGGTGCTGGCGAATGAACAGGCATCCGCCGCCCGGGTTCACGCGGCGATTGAAAGCTGGCTGATCGAGGGTACCGGCCCCGAGGACCGGGTGTTGATTTATTTCAGCGGGCACGGTTCTCAGATCCCCGATGAAAATGGTGATGAGGATGACCGCTTCGACGAGGTGCTCGTGCTCTTCGATGTCCTTCTCACGCAAAGCCGGGGACGACCTACCCTGAGCGGCGTTTTGGTCGACGATGAGCTCAATGAGATGCTGGCGCGCATGAGAAGTCGCAACATCCTGATTATCCTGGATGCCTGCCACAGCGGCAGCGCGACCAGACGCCTGCATCTGTCCGCCCGCTCCTTTCAGACCGGCCAGGCCAAGGTGAAATATTTTTACTACTCTCCTTCCCTGGAAGCCGTCGGTGAGGGCGGCAGCTTCGATATCATGACGGCCCGCCATCCGCTGCTGGATATCGACCGTTATGTGGCCATCGCGGCCTGCCGCGATGATGAAAAAACGGTCGCCACCGCCCAGGGAAGTATTTTCACCCTGGGGCTGCGGCACGCCATTCGCTCCGCGGCCGCGGCCGGGGAAAGCATCACCCCGGAAGAACTCCAGATCGAAGCGGCAAGCTTTATCCGGGAACAGATCCGGTCTGACACGGATGTTTTTCATCCCCAGATCGCCGGCAGCAATTATCTCAGAAGGCATCCATTTCCGCTGGTTTCGACGGCTGACGGAAACGGGTTTGTACGCAACAACCTGCGGGGGCTGGTCCACAAAAGCAGTCAGACCGTCTGGCTGGAACTCAACAAGACCTGCTACACGCCCGGTGAAGCGCTGAAGATATCCGTGTGGATACCGGAGCCGGGGTACTTGAATATTTTACACATCGGCATCGACGACCGGGTGACCGTGTTGTTTCCCAACAGATATCATCTCCGCAATCATGTGGCGTCCGGCAAAATCATCCTTCCCGGCAGGGGCATGGACTTTGAATTGACGGTCGCCGGTCCCCGCGGGCGCAACCTGATCGCGGCTTTTTTGACCCGATCTGAAGTCAACGCCTATCGATCCGGTTTCCGGACCGCCGGAGAGTTTCTCGCCGAATTGTCGCCCAATGTCACACGCGCTCTGATGTTGGGCGGGCAATCCGGCAGCCTGGCCGCCGGTAGTGTGACCGCCGAAGTCGGAGAAGGCGCGGAATGCAGGTGAATCAGCCTTTGAGCGGCTGGTTTTAGTCGGAGTTGGCGCTCAATGATCCGGGTCGGCTTCTTAGATCAATCGGTGTCCGGAGGGGTTATGAAAACAATTTTCCGGATGGGAAGTTTGCTGTTTCTTGTCGCGATTTGCACCTCGGCTGCGGCCCTGGATTGCCACTTGGGCGAAAGCTACTACGATCGGGCGAAATCCGCCTCCGATCCCGCCCGTCAGCGGGAATGGCTGCAGCGATCCACAGAGCTGTGTCCCAGCTTCAACGCCTGGTATATGCTGGGTCTGCTGCATGAACAACAAGGCCGTCCCCTAGCGGCTGTCGATGCATTTACCCGCGCCCGGGCAGCCGCAGAAACGTCGAAAACCGAGGCCCTGGCGCTGGCGCGCAGGGGGGAGGTGCTGGCCCAAACCGGTAAAATTTTCCAGGCGATCGATGACCTGACCCTCGCCAAACGCTTTCACCCCGCACCGATCCCGGACGGGGTGGAGACTTCCCTTAAAAATGCCCGAATTCAGTCATGGGGCGCGGTCATGCCGGCGGCGGCGATTGCCGCTTTCCTGGAAGCCGGTACCCGGATCAGCGGAGACCGCCGAATTGTGGTCCGGCCCGGTGTCAACATTCCCGTGAATTTCGATTTCGACCAGTCGGATTTAAACACCCGCGGGCTGCGGCAGACGGTGGAACTGGGCACCGCCCTGACCCGGTCGAAGCTGAAATCCTGGTCTTTTCTGCTGGTGGGTCACACCGACAAACGGGGAAGCAGGTCCTACAACCAGGTGCTATCCGAAAAACGGGCCTTATCGGTAAGTCGCGAACTGGAACGACGGTTTCCCGATCTGATCGGGAGATTGAGAACGGAAGGACATGGCGAAAGCGAACTGCTTTACGAAGGTGACAGTGAATCGGATCATATGCTGAACCGCCGGGTCAAGGTGACGCTGGTTGGCGCAGATCGGTTGCCCCGGTCGGCTGAGGTATCGGTTTTGCCAAAGCCCGGTAAAAAATGAAAAAATAAATAACACCCAAAACCTTTACAGGCGCAAACCAATTGCAATGATTAGGACTCTACTAAAAACCGCCCCCTGGATCATCGGCATCTGGCTGGCATGCTGCTTTCCGGCATTTTCATTTGCTGAAAATCATGCGCTGCTCATCGGCATCGGCAACTACAGCCACATGCGGTTGGAAGGACCGATCCATGACGTGCAGGCCCTTTCGCAAACGCTGTCCGCACACTACGGTTTCAAAAAGAAAAATGTCCGTACGCTGATAAACGAGCAGGCCGCCAAATCCCGCATCCTGGAGGAGCTGCGGCGGCTGGTCAGGATCAGCCGCCCCGGCGACCACGTTTTCATCTATTTTAGCGGCCACGGCACCAGCCGTCGGGACGCCCTGCTGTCACTTCCATTGCCCTACACATCCGGGGCCCTGGTGCCGGCCGATTTCAATTGGAACCCGGACCAGACGATCGAAAAACAAATTTCGCAACTGATTGTCGGCAAGCGGGACCTGCAGCCGATTCTGACAAAACTCGACCGGGACCGTCAGGTGCTGGTGATTTTCGACACCTGCTTTTCCGGCAACACCGTACGGGGAGTGCAAACCGTCGCGGACGGCCGTTACCTGCCACTCGGTACGCGCAGCATTTTCGAAGCAGAACAGGACATCGGCAGTTTTTCCGACGACTTGAAGTCGAATGAGCCATATCCCTATCAAAATACCTTTTACATCTCGGCGGCGACTGAAAATGAAACCGCCCGGGACATCCGTGCGGATTTGCTCGATGTGTACCCAACCATCGACGGCAATCCCCACGGGGCGCTGACGGATTCCCTGCTGCGGGTTCTGACCGGACAGACCCCGGTGGATGCCGACAATGACGGGCGCTGGAGCCAGATCGAGTTTTACCGCGCGGTCCGCTCCGATGTCCGACGCCGATTCCGGCAAACCCCCCAGGCACTGCCCCGGGAAGGTGAAAATACAACCCGGCTCTATGACCGTGTCTTTTTTGCGCGTCCGGCCGACGGCATCGCATCCGCGGTTCAAAAGCCCCCTGGCCGCTTCTTGGGATTACCCGCAAAAGGCTATCGCCAGGGATATTCCGCTTCCTATGCCCTGGTCATCGGAATAGACAAATACCGGCACTGGCCGCATCTGGAGTATGCCGCAAAAGACGCCCGGGAAATAGCCGCCCTGCTGCAGGCCAGGGGCTTTCAGGCAGAACTGCTTGTCGACGAAAGTGCCACCCGGTCGAACATCGTGCGCGAACTGGATGTGATCGCCGAATCCGCCGGTGTCAATTCCCGGGTTGTGATCTATTTTGCCGGTCACGGCCGGACCGAGGGTCTGCCCGGCGGCGGGGAGCGCGGCTGGCTCGTACCGGTCGATGGGGACCGCCGCCGCTGGCGGCAGACCATGCTGGCCATGAATCGTCTGAATCAAAAAGTTCGGCAAATCCAGGCCAAACATGTGTTTTTGGCATTCGATGCCTGCTATTCCGGTCTGGGCCTGGCCCGCTCGATTAACGTTTCCGCGGAGCAGCAACCCGCCTATATCCGCGAGATGATGCGATCCCGCAGCGTTCAAATCCTGACGGCCGGCAGTCGGTCCGAGCAGGCCCTTGAAAGCGACGGTCACGGTCTGTTTACCCAGCACCTGCTGGCGGCCCTGGCGGGAACGGCGGATATCAACCACGACGGCTATATCACCGCCACCGAAATTTATGCCACCGTGCGTCCGGGCGTCGCCCGGGATTCCGAGGGCCGCCAAACGCCGCAGTTCGGCTACATCGAGGGAAACGGCGATATCGTTTTCTATAACACGCCCGGCAAGGCTGAATCCGCATGCCTGACCGTCAACTCCGAAATCGACGGCATCGACGTGTGGGTCGACAGCGTCCGGATCGGAAGCCGGTTGCCTTCCGGCCGGCATCGCCTGGCGGCCGTAGCCGGCCTCAGCACTATTCTGGTCAAAAAAGGCGATCGGACCCTTTACCGCCGCACGGTGACGCTGGTGCCCAAGAACGAAGTCGCGATCCGCCTGGCGGATGACCCCGGGATTTCACCCGGGCGCCGGACGTTTTCCATGCTGACCGTCACCCATCCGGCCATCGACAATTATGCGGACGCTCTAGCCTGCGATCTGGACGGAGACGGACGGGAAGAACTGGTTGTTGCCGGCGGCAACCGTCTGGTTGCCTTGAAGTCCGACAGTTCGCTGTTGTGGCAAAAACAATTCGATTTCCCCATCCGGCTGGATCTGATTGACGACTGGAACGGACGCCCGGCCATCGGGTTGTCGACGATAAAAACTGAATCCGATCGACTGCTTCTTCTGGACGGCCGCGGGGAGGTCATCTGGCAAAATGATTCAAGATCCGCCGGAAATCTTCCGTCCGGTGGTCCGATCCAGGCCAGGATCGCCCGCTTGGCCGATATCGACCGGGACGGGCGGCAGGATGTCGTCGCCATAGCCGCCGGGAACCCGGAGGCAATATTTCGGGGCGTTATCGTATATGACGGATTCGGGCAAGAGTTGTGGCGGGTTGCAACCGGGTCCCAGCCGCAAAATATCGCGGTTTGGCCTGAGCAAAACCGGCGACCGGATATCGTCATCGGCACCTTCAGCCGCGACGCCGGAATGGCCCGGTTGCAAAAGGGTTTGGAGGATCGGCAAGCAGCCGTCATCAGCATCGATGGGTATGGCCGAACCAACTGGGTTGTGCCCCTTGGCGGCTATTACAGCGGCGCGCGGGTGGTGCTGCCCGACCTGAATGCGGATGAAAACCGCAGCCTTTATGCCTACAAATTTACCGCCTACAACTACCGCGATGATAAAGGCGGCATTTATAAAATTTCGCGCGCCGGCGACATTTTGCAACGATTCGAAAACGACAGTTCCATCCTGGATGTTGCGGCCGACAGTCACGGTCGCGATACCGTCAGGCATCTATACGCCCTGGACAAAAAGGGAAATCTATTCGAGCTAAACGACCGCCTGAATCTGCTGCAACAAAAATCCATGAAGGTCCGGACGGATTCAACCGAAATACGGTTGGTGGGTGTTCATGATTACGACGGCGACGGTGACTCCGACATCTTGTTGTATTCTTTCGATCGGCTGTTTTATACCCGAAATCCCCTGGCGGACGCCGAGCCGCAGCGCACGATGTTCTCTTCTCATTTGGGATTTCAGATTCTTTCACATGATCTTTCCACACCGATCAAAAAAGTTTCCGTTGCCGAAAAATGGGAAAAAAGGGGCGCGTATATCGTAAAGGATCTGGATCGGCCGTATAATGCTCTGCAGGCCTTCATGGTGCTCGGTGACAAGATCGCGGTTTATAACTATTGAGTTCTTTTTTTCGTTTTTTCTCTCGCAAATGTAAACGACTTTTTCTTTCCGTCCGTCTAAATAACCAAGACGGCATTCACAGCGGAAAAGGAGGAAACAGACATGAATAAAGCGAGATATGCCATATTAATGCTGACGGCTGCTGTATTGCTCATCTCCAGCGGCTGTGCCCAGCCAAACCGCTACAATACCCAACGGGGAGCGGCCATCGGTGCGGGCGTCGGCGCCTTGGCCGGACAAATTATCGGCCGAAATACCAAAAGCACCCTTCTCGGGGTGGGCGTCGGAACCCTTCTGGGCGCGATTGTCGGCAATGCGGTCGATCAGCAGCACCAGATTGCGATGGAGTCGGCGGCCACCGACAAGCGGATCGTTTACTATGACAATCCGGACCGGACCATTGAAGCCATACCGGGTCCGGAGGACCAGCACACCAAATGCCGCAAAGTTACCATGCGGGAGTGGGACCGGGGTAATCTGATCAGCGAGAAGGTCGAGGAGGTTTGCGAGGGGGAGAAGGTAAGCAGATATTACTGACTAGATCCTGACAGGTGAAGCCAAAAATCCGTCCGCTAGGGGTGCGCGGCGAGAGGCGGGCGGGGCAACCGATCGCCACATCGTGCGCCTGGTTCACGTGCGGCAGGGGGTCTTCGCCGCCCTCTTTTCCTGTTTGCCTATCCATTTACCCTGACATCGGATTTATTTGGTTTTGCGAGAGCCTGACAAGGCTGTTGCCAAACCCAACAAAATGTATATGCTTCCGGTTAGATAACGCTTTGTTCGATGGAAGAGGTTTCGTTGATTTAACCAATTTCTCAAAATACCTGCCATCATTACATACAGGCCATCGCTAATTAGACCCATCGCAATAAAGATAACCCCCAGGTTTAGTATTTGAAATGCAGGCGGACCTTGGCTTGGTGCAATAAATTGAGGTAAAAAAGCAAAAAAGAAAAGTGCCGTTTTGGGGTTTAAGACATTAACAAATATTCCCTCATAGAATATACTTCCCAATCGTTTACGACCTGTATGCTTTATCGTTTGTGAGGAATCTTTGCCGAGTAATGTGCGAATGCCAAGATAAATGAGATAGGCAGCTCCCAAATATTTTACGAGGCTAAACGCGACGGCGGAAGTAACAAGTAAAGCTGAAAGGCCGAAAGCAGCAGCCATTATCTGGATTAAGGTTCCTACGTGGATACCCAGCACTGAAACAATACCGGCAAGACGCCCCTGATCCACGCTCCGCGTAACGATATAGATCACGGCCGGCCCAGGTATAATTAAAAGTATGGCAGATGAAATAATAAATGGAATTAATGAGTTCATTTGTCTGAGTCCAATTTTTGCGGCCATCCGAAGCCGGCCGATTAGGACGGCAACCATCGATGATGTTACGGACTAGCGCCGCTATGAGCGAAACGGGTCCAGGGGCATACCAGCTCGAAGAACCATCCAAGATTTCCACAAGCGAGAATGTGCTATGCCCCCATGACCTACCTATCAACTTTGCGACTGTCATTTTCCCCGCCCAATATTAACTCCGCATACCTTTTGCGCATGTCGCGCTTGAGGATCTTGCCCGTCGGCGTCTTGGGCAGAGCATCCACTATCACGACTTTTTTGGGAACCTTGAAGCCGGCCAAATGCTCCCGGCACAGGTTGATGATCTCATCCGGCTCGATTTGCTGCCCTTTGCGGGGCACCACCACCGCTGTCACGGCCTCCACCCACTTGGGATCGGGGACCCCGATGACCGCCACCTCCTCTACCCGTTTGTCCAGGTAGATGGCTTCCTCCACTTCGCGGGTCGAGACGTTCTCGCCGCCGGTCTTGATCATATCCTTTTTCCGGTCCACCACCGAAATGTAGCGGTCCTCGTCCAGCACACCGATGTCTCCGGAATGAAACCAGCCGCCCTTCATGGCTGCCTCGGTTTTTTCCGGATCCTTGAAGTACATAATCATGGCATGGGGCCCCTTGCCGCAGATCTCCCCCGGCACCGCTACTTCGTTGATGGGCTCCCCGGTATCGGCTTCGATCCGGGTTTCCATATTGAGTCCTCCCATACCCGCGGACCCGAGCTTGTTCAGGGCGTCCTCGGCCTTGAGGATGGTATGGTAAGGGGCGAGTTCGGTCTGCCCGTAGTAGTTGTAAACCCGGGCGCCCGGCAGCCGTTCGAGCATCTCTTTCAGGATTTCCACCGGCATGATGGATGCGCCGTAATAGCATTTTGTGAGGCTCGTGAGATCGTGTTTGTCGAAATCGGGGTGGCGCAGCATGCCGATCCAGACCGTGGGCGGTGCAAAGAACATGTTGGCCCGATAGTCGGCGATGGTTTTCAGGATATTGCCGATGTCCGGCATCATGAGAATGTTGGTTCCCCCCACCCAGAAAATCGGATTCAAGAACACATCCCGCTGGGCGCAGTGGTAAATGGGCAGTGCATTGACGTTGATGTCGTTGGCATCGTACCCGCCGTCTACAATGCATCCCATGTACTGGGCCATCAGGGCCTGGTTGCTGATGATCACGCCCTTGGGCAGGGATTCGGTGCCGCTGGTGTAAGTCATCTGGCAGGGGTCTTCAATGTGCAGGATGCTGTCCGGTTCGGTGGGCTCGGCGGCGGTGTACCACGACGCGAAATCGATGAACCGGTCGTCCGCCGGCGCCTTACCGGCGACGTCCGCCGACCAGATCCAGGACTTGACCGTGGGCATGTCGTCCAACACGTCCGCGACCAGTTCGTACAGGGCGTCTTCGACAATAAATACCGTGCTTTCGGAATGGTTGACGGAGTAACAAATGTCCTTGCCCTTTAAAAGGTAGTTGATGGCCAGGTAGACGGCCCCGATTTTACAACACCCCAACCAGGTAAGCACATGGTGGATGGTGTTATGAGCCAAGATAGCCACGCGATCGTATTTTTTCACGCCGAGGCCTTTCAGGGCGTTTGCCACCCGGTTGGCGGCCGCCTCCAGCTCCGTATAGGTGAGGGCGGTATCCCCGAAAATGAGGGCCTTTTTATCGGGGTAATGATAGGCGCTGCGCCGGATCATGTCGGCAATGACCCAGCGGTTGACCCGATTGTAACGGTCCATGAGAAAAGCCAGATTTTCCGGGTTGAGCGTATTGTAGCGGGCTTTCTCCGCTTCGGTCAGAGAGGTGGGCATTGGGTCCATGGGGCCTCCTTTTGGGTTTTCAGGTTTTGGGATGCGGGAAGCGCTTGGCTTCAACCTCAATAAATCCAAGATTCTCGTACCATCTTTTCAATTCAATTTGGCGACATTCCGGAAAGATTTTTTGATAATACTTGCCAGAACTTCACGGTCTTCTATCGTCGCTTTTTGGATCATAGCCAATGCGTTCAGCTTTTTTTCCAATGAATCCATCTTACGTAAGCTCCAACCGTACCTCCTGCTATCGCGCAAATTGGGACCAGAACCAAAAGGGAAATAAATCCCAGTATAAATGATGTCATCGTCCAAGTTGGATAATCAGGATAGCTTTTCAAATAATTTATCAAATCTCCGACTTTGATGTAAAAACGGATGGCGATCACACCCAAAATATATAATGACAATCTCAATTTAGTAAATTTTGTTATCAAACTTAATATCAAGGCAAAAATGAAGCAACAAATAAAGACTGAAATATTTGTAAAAAGCATGTTGGCAATGCATTTGACAAGCACCGAATGAGTAATGGCGTTAATCTTTCGAACAAAGTCAATCAAAAGGGGCGACAGTACGTACGAGAACAGAAAAATTGATAATCGCCATGACACGAAGCCTGTAATCATCCATATTAATGGAATCGTTATTTGCATTTCATTTGGCCAGCACATGATTAGTGGTCACATCCGCGATCAATTTATCGCCCTCACCGAATACGCTTGTCCTTACGATACTGACGGTCTTACCCCTTTTAACGAAGGAGGACACCGCATTTAATTCAGCGTCCGTGAGGACTATAAAACCGCTTCCTCTTTCTTAGCAACGTATAGAGAATATTTATCCGCAATTTGAATATATGCGCTATATTTTAATAACAAAAGGCAAGGCTACCAGAATAATACCTAAAATGATCAGAATGTATGGATTTGAAATAAAATATGGAAATACCATTAACGCTATTCCACTAAAAAGCGGAATTAAGGCTTTTTGCTTTTTCCCATAAACGAAAAATCCTAAACCGATTGATCCAAATAGCACTCCCCAAATTAAAGTCGATGCATTCATTTTTAATCCTTCATAGAACGACTAAAAATTTCATTACTACCCTCCTGCTATGGAAACTGCCCCTTTAGACATTTTTCTTAAATTTTTTCATTTCATTTTTATGATAAATATCGAAGAAGATGACACTATTGTCTGGAATAGTCTGGCAATCATCGCACTCCTTTTCAATTCGACGATTCTCCTTTCGACATAATTTGCACCAATAGTATATGACACGGTAATCTCGTCTTCCGACATATTTCTTGAACCGTCCTCGATAAAGTCCCTGCATTTTACCATCAGCGTCATTTGGTTCTGCAATCAGGCGTTCTACAACCTGTCGGATCCGTTTGTAACCAGGAGGGTCAGATTGTTTTACTTTCTCCAATTTTTTTGAAAAAAGTTCAGTAGGTCTGTACAGATTGTTGCCGCTCATCGATTATTACTCCTTAGTGCTTCGATTCGCAATTACAGTGATGTATATTTATCAACAACATCCCCTGTTATGGTAATGGATACCAGAAGCACATCTCAAACACTAAATGTTGATTTCGAATATTTAATATTTAAGATGCGACCCAGCTCTTTTCCTAATCAAAGAAGTACGACGTGCTGCCGCTCAACAACACGACGCTTGCGCGCTGGAATACGTCGCGCCCAAGGCTCACCGCGGGGCGAAAGGACTTCACGTATTCGGGTGAATTGACCGGCGTGCCGGCCGGCGCTGCGCCGAGCATCCTGAACAAGTCCTACACCATCACCGCCGAAGCTGAGATTCCCAAGGGCGGCGCAGAGGGCATGATCGTCACCGAAGGCGGACGCCTCGGCGGCTACGGCCTGTTCCTGAGCAAGGGTAAATTCGGCGTCGGCCGCGGCAAGGTGGTGTTCCTTTACAACCTGCTCGACCTCAAGCGCACGACGTGGGGAGGGCCTGAGTTGGGCGCAGGCAACCACACCATCGTCTTCGACTTCAAGTCCGATGGTCCGGGCCTGGGCAAGGGAGGGACGGGTGTGCTCTGCGTGGACGGCCAGGAAGTGGCCCAGAATTCCATGGAACACACCACCCCGATCACATTCCCGGAGGACGAAACCTTCGACATCGGCCAGGACACCCGCACCCCGCTGACGCGCATCGAGTATCGTTACGATGTTCCGTTCAAGTTCACCGGCAAGATCAACAAGCTGACCTTCAAGCTCGAGCCCCTCACGTCGGCGCAAAGCCAGTAGGCGGGGCGCCCCATCGACGGTAGGAGAGGTCAAGCATGCAGAGAACCGCCCGATGCTTTTAAAACCTTTGCTAAGGAACAGGCATCCTCAGCCTTCCCAGTAAGTTCTTGACGAATTCCAACCCATCAGGCTTGAAGGCCGGAAGCTCCCAGGGCATCTCTTGCAACGTCTGCAGCATGGAGGGCAGCAGGTCGAAGGGAATCGAAATAATCTGCCGGCCCCGCGGAAACAGCTCCCTGCGACGCATCCCGTGACCGAGACCGGCGATACTGTAATTCAGTTCCCCGCTGAGAAACGGATACACATAAATCCAGGCGCATCCGATGGCGGGCGTGAACTTGCTGACCCACATCTGGCCGGTTTTGTAGCTCAGCGCACGCAGCAGGATTTCGGTCTGGTCCGTATCGGCGATGAGGATCAGCACATCCGGATCGAAATTCATTTTGTCCAGCGGGGCGAAGGCCAAATAATGGACCACTCCCTTTCCTATCCGGGGAATATGCAGATAGAGCCGGCTGGCGGCTCGCTGGGCTTCATAGATTTGCAGCCCGGCGCCGAAGGCGCCGTTGATAAAGGGTTCCGGAGCATCTTCCTGGCCCAGAACATACAGCCCGGCCTCGCAGGCGTGATTTTGTGCGCCGGCATAAAATGTGTGTCCCTGCTGGGCCCGTTTAAGCATTTCGCACAGCGCCAACTTCCCCCCGATCGGCTCGATTGTGTCCGGCGGATCGGAGAGAAATTTTACGCCCACCGGCGGCAGATCGAAATCGAACTTGTCCAGAATGGCTGCGTTTTCTTTGGTGATCGACATGGGAACCAGTTCCTTTGTACTAGCGAGTTTCTATCACCCGTTTTTTTTCTGTTTCGTGCTTTGGTGGTCAATTACTTCTTCAGGCGCTGCTATTTCTTCGTATAAATGTGCCGGATGGGGGCGCTGCCCACTTTGACTGATTTGCCGTCCAGCACTTGGTCGATGCGGATTTCATCAACGCCTTCGATGTCGCCCGGTCCATAGGTCAGCGGGGTGCTGCTTATCTCACCGGTATCAAGGTTTTTGATCCGGTAGAACCCTTCTTCAAGCACGGTCTGGGGCGTCAGTTTATCGAAGGGCGATTTTTCGAGGGCCAGCCGCAGGGCCTCGACCTGAATCATGCCTTCCAGGACTCCGGCTTCATACATGATGTGGGTGACCCGTTTATCAGGATGGTACTTATCCTGCAAGTCGTTGCAGAATTTGACACCGGCGGTGGACAGGTCGTCCATGGGGCGGAAGCTGCCCGCGCAGACATAGCCGTCTCCCAACTTGCCCATGGCTTCGGCAAACACGGCCGAGTGGCCCGGCAAGGCGACGCCGAAGGTCATTTTATACTCCAGATGCGGCCCCATTCCCAGCCTGACCATCTCCTTGACCGTCGGTTGTGATCCCGGATTGATCATGACGCCCAGTGCGAGATCCACGCCTTTTTGTTTCAGCCACGTGAGCTGGGTGGTCGGCGGCGAGGTCGGCACCAGGGGCACATACTGGGTACCGACAAACTCATAACCGATCTTTTCGAGATAGGCTTTCATCTCCGGTATTTCCAGGGATCGGCCCATGGCGTTGTCGGCCGTCAAATAGGCGACTCGCGGTTTGCGGTCCTCCTTCCAGTTGGCCATAAACCAATCGGCGATGGCGGCACAGGAATCGGTATAGATCGGATAGTAGGTAAATATGGTCTGAGGCGGGGTCAGCAGATAGGATCCGCTGGCCATGCTGGTGGCGCCCATGTGATCCTCCATCAACCGGTCCTTCAGCGCCAGCGCCACGGGTGATCCCGATATCCGGGCGACGAGCATGCCCTTTTCCTTGAGCTCTTCATAGATGGACAGCGCCTTGGCGGGTTTGAGCTCATCGTCCCGCCACAGAACCTCCAGGTTGATGTCGGCGGGAAATTTCTTCTCCCGCCACGGTGCCATCATCTTGGTTTCATTTACATACCGGACGTAATCCTCGATACCGGTCAGGACCGCCGCGGAATCCTCTGCAAAGGGGCCGGTCAGCGACTGAGTGCCCCCGACGTATAATGTTTGGGCGGCATCGGCACCGACGGGCGATATCGATAATGCCGCCATCAGAACGCACGCACATACTGCTGTCATCCATCTAGTCTTTGTCATGATTTCCTCCTTTGTGGTTTGATACTTGACTTTTACTCCGCTGCCTCATGGGAGAACGGCCATAGCCTGAAATAGGCTTTAATGATCTCCCAGCGGTGATAAAGCCCGCGCGGTTCGAAAATGAGAAAGATGATAATGATCAATCCATGAGACATGAGCGCCAGCGAAGCAGCTGCCTGAGGAGCGACGGCGGCTGCCAGGATCGGCCCCGCGATGGTCACGAGTTCATCCAGCAGCTTGAGTGCGACGACCCCCAGTATGGCGCCGGTCGTGCTGCCCATGCCCCCCACGATGAGCATCCCCAGATACCAGACGGAATCCATAAAAGGAAATTGATCGACACTGGCAAAGCTGATGTAATGAACCAGCAGCGATCCGGCCACTCCGGCATAGACGCAACCGATAAAAAACGCCTGCAGCTTGTAGCTCCACTGGTTGACCCCCATGACCTCCGCCGCCAGGTCATTATCCCGGATAGCGATGAATGCCCTGCCTGATCGGGTTCTGACAATGTTATGGGCTGTGATCGTCGCCAGGCAGGCAAAAAACATCACCAGATAAAAATAATTGGCCTTGGAGCTCAGCTTGATGCTTCCCAGCATGGGGCGGGGCACGCTCAACCCGTCGGTGCCGCCGGTGATGCTACGCAACTGAATGATAATCCAGATGATGATGAACTGGGCGGCGATCGTCGCCATGATGAGGTAAAACCCTTTGATCTTTAGGGATGGCAGCCCGAAGAGCAACCCTGCCAGGCCCGCCGCCAGGCCGGCACAGGGAAGCGCCGCCCAGAACGGAAAACCGAGTTTGGCGCACAGGATGGCCGAGGTGTAGCCCCCGACGGCCATAAAGCCGGCATGGCCGATGGAAATCTGGCCGCAGTATCCAGTGAGAATATTGAGTCCGTGAACGCTGATGACGGCGATACCCATGGTGGTCAGGATCGTCAGCGTCCGATGACTGCAGAAAAACGGGCAGGCCACAAGAATGAGCAGAAATGCCGCAACCATTGCCCAATGCCGCCCGGACTGCAGCACCGCCATTTCCTCGGCGTAATTTTCATGAAAGGTTCCGGTATGTGAACCCATCTGTTAAACCCTTTCTATTCTGGCCAGACCGAAGAGTCCGTGCGGTTTGAAGATGAGCACGATAATCATGACGAAAAAGGGAAATACCTGGGCCAGTCCGCCGCCGGGCAATAATGGATCCAGATAACCGGCGGCGACATTTTCCAGCATTCCCAGGATGATTCCGGCGACGATGGCCCCGCCGATGGAATCGACCCCGCCCAACAGCACCACTGCGAATGCCTTGAGACCGACGTTGGCAAGATCCATGGTGGCACCCGATACGCCCCCCAAAAGGATGCCGCCGATGATGCCCACGACGCAGGCAATGATCCAGGAAACGGCATAGACGGTGGTGGCCTTGATGCCGACGCTTTGCACCACCTGCAGATCCTCGGCGGTGGCCCGCATCGCCAGTCCGATTTTGGTGTAGCGGAAGATAAACATTAGAATCGCCACGCAAATGACGGACACGATCAGGCCGATCAGGGACTCCGATGGTATCGAGATTTCGCCTACTTTCAAGGTGATCGTCGGCAGCAATCCATGATACGTTTTGTATTCGGCGCCCCAGATCAGGGTTGCCAATCCTCCCAGAACCGAAGCCAGGGCGATGGTCATCATGACGACGGCCAGCACGGGTTGGCCCACCAGGGGACGCAGCATCAGTCGCTCGATGGCCAGGCCCATGACAATGGCCACGGCGATCGCCAGCAGCAGGGCCGCCCATATCGGCAGGCCGAACGGCACCAGAAAGGTATAGCCGAGATAGCCGCCGATCAGCACAAAATGTCCCTGGGCGATGTTGAAGACCTCCGAGCATTTCAAAATGATTACGAACCCAATGGCGATCAGGGCATAGACCATGCCCTGGGCCAGGCCGGTTACAATCAATTGCAGAAAAAAATTCATCAGCCGACCTCTTCGATATGAATCATGGTCTTCGGTGTTTCCGTGGCTCCGTCCCGATGTCCGCCCGGATTTTTCAAGGGTGCTTCGCGCCCACCGTTGTAGATGGATTCGATAATCCCGCGATAACGGGTTTCCAGAAATGTTCTTCTCAGCTTTCTGGTTCTGGTCACCTCTCCTTCATCCGGATCGAGTTCCCGATGCAGATTCCCGAATTTTTTAACCTTTAAGCCGGCGGGCAGCGCCTGGTTGACGCGATCGATGGCCTGCTTCACCAGTTCATAAACTTCCGGCACCTGAGACAGTTCGGCAAAAGAGGTGAATGCCACCCGCTTTTGCCCGGCCCATCTGCCGACGGCATCATAGTCTATGATAACGATGGCCGACACGAAGGCGCCCCGCGGACCCGCCAGCACCCAGGCGTCCTTGATATAGGGGCTGAACCGCAGCCGGCTCTCCACGTTTTGCGGTGCCAGGGTATCGCCGCTGAGCATTTTGACCAGATCCCGCAGCCGGTCTTCCACAACGATATGTCCGTCTGGCCGCATGTATCCCTTGTCTCCGCTGTGAAACCATCCGGCTTTGAGCACGGCATCCGTCTTTTCCGGCTGGCCAAGGTAGCCGGCGAACAGACCGGGCTGCCGGCAGATGAGCTCCCCGTTTGAATCGGTGCGTATTTCCACTCCCCGGTGGGGGGGGCCGACCGTTTCCGGTTTTATATCGTCATTTTTTGCACCGGTGAGCGCGCCGCCTTCGGTAGAGCCATATACGCTTTTGAGCGGAAGATCGAGCGCATGGTAAAACCGGAAGGCATCCGGACTGAGCACCGATCCGGTCGTGTAGCAGACTCTGGCGTTTGACAACCCCAGGCTGCGTTTGACGGGTCTGAAAACGACGACATCGGCGACGGCATAAAGCAGGCTCAACCAAAAACCCGGCTTTCGTCTGCGATACTTGAGCTCGGCAACCTTCTCACCGATGGGCATAAACCGCTGATAAACATACCGCTTGACGACATCCGCCTGCAGCATCCGGGCCTGAACCATGGCCGCCTGACTTTCCCAGAGCCGGGCGCCGTAAAAAACGATGCTTGGTCCGGTTTCCCGGCTGTCCCGCGCTTGGGTTTCCGGGGTTTCCGCAAAATTCAAAATCGCGGCCGCGAGCAAATGGCAGCCGATCCCGATCCACTGCTCGGTAATCCAGACCGGCGGCAGATGGGGAACGACATTATCATTCTGCGTCCAGGGGTCCAGTTGCAGCAGATACTCGGCCCCCGACCGCAGGGAACGGTAAGTGTGGAGGACCCCCTTGGGATATTCTCCGGTGGTTCCGGCGGTGAAAATGACGGCGCAGATATCGTCGGGCCGGCCGGCTTCCACGTTGTGCTCGAACCGACTTGGATTTGCGGCTTCATATTTCTGGCCGCGATCCAGCGCTTCGCGGTATCCGATCAGAAGATCGTCCTCATAATGGGCAAGCCCCTTGTAATTCCAGAAAACGATCTTTTTCATCTGGGGCAATGCATCCTTGAGCTGAAGAAACTTGTCAATCTGCTCCTGGCCCTCGACCACCGCGAATCTGGCCCCGGCGTTTTCGGCGATGTATTTTATTTCCGACGGCAACAACTCCGAAAACAAACCGACGGCCACGCCGTGATTGGCTTGGGCGGCCAGTTCGGCATAATACCACTGGGGCGCGTTGTCTCCGACAATCAACAGCCTGTCTTCCGGAGCGAAACCGAAGGACAGCAGGCCGAGCGCCAGGTATTTAACGTTGAGATAATAATCCTTCCAGGTATGGGACTGCCAGATGCCATAGTGCTTGTGTCGCATGGCGCGGCGGTTGTCACCGTATTTCCGGTAATTGTAAGTGAGGATCTGGGGCCATGTTTCGCCTTTTGCCTGGTAAGTTGGTTCCATCCCGCTGGTCGCTTTCCCCCTGGTAACGTATTTTTGCGATCTAATTCACCCCCACCCGGCCTCCCCCGACAAAGGGGAGGAGTTCTTTCCTCCCCTGGCGGGAGGGATCGAGGCAGGGGGTAAAATGGGGTTTATTCCTTTAAGTGGGTCTTCATTTGATCAGACTGGCTGGTTTTCAGCCAGCGGCTGCCGCGCGTGGAAAACTGCTATAAATCTATGGCGAATCCCATTGCCTTATCAGTAATCCCTGACCCGTGGAGACGGCTTCCAGCCGTGATTGTTGAATTCAACTCAGTGCCGATTCTTAATCGCAACTGGCAGCCTACCCACCCAATTAACAATTAGTAGATCTCGGGGGACAACGATTAACTTCCGAAGCCACCTCAAAAATTTCATAACGGCTACCCCAGCCACCGCTTGCGCCGCCGGTAGTGTTTGATCTCGCGATAGCTCTTTTGGGCGCCGGCGGTGGACAGTCCCATGTAGAACTCGCGGACATCATCATTGTCTCGCAAATTTTCCGCCGAACCGTTAAGGACGATACGGCCGTTTTCCAGAACATACCCGTAATCGGCGATGCCCAGGGCGGCTCTGACATTTTGCTCAACCAGTAAAATGGCCATTTTCCGGTCGGCATTTATTTTAGCGATAATTTCATAGATCTCATCGACCAGAAGCGGCGCAAGCCCGAGCGAAGGCTCATCCAGAAGCATCAGCGTGGGACGCGCCATGAGTGCCCGCCCGATGACCAGCATCTGCTGTTCACCGCCGGACAGGTAGCCGCTCATCCGACGGCGCAGACGTTGGACCGTCGGAAAGTAGTCAAAGACCATCTCAAGATCCTGTCTGACGCCGCGCCGGTCCCTGCGGCGGTAGGCGCCCACCATCAGGTTTTCCTCCACGCTGAGATGTTCCAGCACCCGGCGGCCTTCCATGGCCTGGCTGATGCCCCGCACCGAAATATCTTCGGGCCCCAGCCGGTCGATGCGCCGGCCGTCGAACTCGATGCTCCCTTCGGTAACTTCACCTTCCTCCGTTTTGAGCATGCCCGAAATGGCCTTCAACGTCGTGGTCTTACCGCCGCCGTTGGCTCCGAGCAAGGCCACGATTTGGCCGCCGGCCACCGCCAGAGATACGCCTCGCAGCACCCGGATAACATTCATGTAGACAACTTCAATGTTTTTGACGTCCAGCATTTCGTCTTGCTTTCAGCAACCTGTTATGCTCGTGATGTCAATTGTGGCTATATTCGCCACGTAAAAGCTGAACCCTGACACCTAAAGCTCATTTCCCTTTCCCCAGGTAGGCGCTGATAACCTCGGGGTTCTTCTTGATTTCGGCCGGTGTGCCTTCGGCAATCTTGCGCCCGAAATCCAGGACGACAATCCGGTCGGCAATGTCCATCACCACCCCCATATCGTGTTCGACCAGAACGATGCTTCCAATCCCGTCCCGCAGAACCGGTGTATCCGGATAGGTGGCGCCCTGACCCTCGGAAATGTCCAATATAAAGCGGGCGATATCTTCCTTTTCTTCCAGGTTCATGCCCGCCATCGGCTCGTCCAGCAGCAGTACTTGCGGCTCAAGCGCAAGAGCTCTGCCCAATTCAACCCTTTTTTGCATCCCGTAGGGCAGGACCCCGACGGTTTTCTTTCTCATCGGGGCCATTTCCAGAAAATCGATGATCTCTTCGACAGTCCGCCGGTGCAGGATTTCCTCCTTGCGCGCCCGGCCCAAATAGAGTGCGCCGGCAACGAAATTCTGCGTCATCAGGACGTGCCGGGCGGCCATAATGTTGTCTTGCGTGCTGAGCCCGGTGTAAAGTTCGATGTTCTGAAAGGTTCTGGCGATACCCAGTTTCGCCAGTTTGTCCGGACGCATACGGGTGATATTGCGGCCGCTGAAGTAAATATCGCCTTCCTGAGGTTTATAGAAGCCGTTGATGCAGTTGAGCAGGGCGGTCTTGCCGGCGCCGTTGGGTCCGATGACCGCCAGAATCTCGTTTTTCCTGACATCCAGACTGACCTCATTCAGTGCAAAGACACCGCCGAAACTGAGCAGGAGTTTATCAATTCGCAGTTGGATCTGGCTGTCGACCGTCATTTGGGAATCCGTCAACAATGGACTTGCGCCTCCTAATCTAATTGCCTACGTGAAAGATTGGCGAATTTCGCGCTTTAAAATTTTGCCGGCCGGTGATTTCGGCAGATCTTCGACAAACACAATCTTTTTGGGGGCCTTGTAGGAGGCCATGCGTTCTTTGCAATGTCCGATCAAATCAGCTTCAGTACACTCGAAGCCCGTCTTTTTTTTGACAAAAGCCGATACGGCCTCGCCATATTCAGTATGGGGCACACCGACGACGGAACACTCTTCGACCGCCGCATGGGTGTAAAGAACTTCCTCTACCTCCGTTGGATAGACGTTGAGCCCGCCGCTGATGATCAAATCCTTGATGCGGTCCACGATATACAGATAGCCATCCGCGTCCAGCCGACCGATATCTCCGGTATGCAGCCACCCATTGCGTAAAACCCTGTCGGTTTCTTCGGGCTTGTTAAAATATTCCTTCATGATGTTGGGCCCGCGAACGACGATCTCCCCGGAATCACCGGGGGGGACTTCCCGATCCCGGTCATCCACGATACGCACTTCGACAATGCCCGTCGGTGTGCCCACTGAACCGATCTTGTGCCGGTATAAGTGGTTAAACGTGACCAGTGAGGAAGTTTCGGTCATTCCGTAGGCTTCATGGATGGTCAAATTGAATTTGTCCTGCCATTGACGGACGATTTCAGAGGCCATGCTGGTGGCGGCGGAAAAGCAGTAATTGACGGAGCCGAGATATTTTCGGCTGCCGGCCGCGTTCAACAAGCGGATGTATACCGTGGGAACCGAATACAGCCGGGTTACCTTTTCGGACTGTACCACGGACAGCAGACGGTCCATCTCGAAATTTTTTTGAAGCACCAGGGTTCCGCAGCCGTAAAGAGTGGAGTTCATGATATGGTTGCCGCCGAAAACATGGTTCAGGGGCAAAAAGCAGAGGGCCACATCCTCCGCACGCGCCCGCTCATGGTAGCAGACATTCTGGGCGGTGTATAAGATGTTGCGATGCGTCAGCACGGCCCCTTTGGGTGTGCCGGTGGTGCCGCCGGTAAAAAGGATGGCACAGGCATCGTCGACGTCACAGTCCGCCCAGCCGAAAGAACGATCGGCAGTTGATTCATCGAAGATGGATTCGAGAGCGGAATCGTTTTCCCATACAAGGACGTCTTTGACGTCGGGCATGTCATCGGGCCGCGGCAGTTCGGAGGCGAGTTCATTACAGGTTATGATCCGCGAAACCAGGGTGTCACTTATCAGATGCTGCACTTCCCTGCGTTTATAGGCGGAACTGATGCATACGACCACGGCGCCCAATCTGACAATTCCATAATAGGCCGCCACCCATTCGGGCCGGTTGGGCATGAAGACGGCCACGCGATCGCCTCGGCCGACCCCCTGTTCCCTGAGATAAACGGCCATCCGTTGGACGGCAGATTTAAGAAGTGCATAGGTATAACGGTTGCTTCCCTGGACCAGGGCGGCCTTTTGCGCGAAATTTAAAGCTCCCCGATCGACAATGCTGGAAAGATTCAAATGATTTCCTTTCACCCGCTGGAACGTTGAAGCTCGATTTCGTGGCAATCGGCGACCGTTGACCTTTTCGCTCCGGGATTCAGGGACAACGGCGGCAGCCACCCGGAAGCCGGGTCAGCTGGATTGCGTCTCTGAATCCCGCATGGAAATTAATCAAAAATTGAAAAATTGATTGATTGGTCTTACATTAAATGTTATTCACTTTCTTTGTCAAGTATAAATTTTCAAAATCATTTGGCGTGCTGCAGACGAGGTGCACAGATGGGGCGTTTTAAACCGATCAGGCAGGTTCGGGTTTCCCAAGAAGTCCTTAGCCAGCTCAAGGAATCCATCTTGTTGGGAAAATTCAAATCCGGTGAAAAATTGCCGTCAGAAAGAGAGTTGACCGAGGAGTTTCAGGTCAGCCGAGGGGTCGTCCGGGAAGCCATCCGGGCGCTGGAAATCACCGGCTTCGTCACCCTGCGTCAGGGGCCTGCCGGTGGCGCTTTTGTGACGGATTTGTCCTTTGACCATGTCGGCAACGCCTTTCTCGACCTTTTTCTGACAAACAAGCTATCGATTCCCGAACTGGCCGATGTTCGCTGCTATGTCGAACCCGAAGTCGCGCGGCTGGCGGCCCTGAACGCCACCGCAGAAGATAAAATGCGGCTGCGGGAAGTTCAGGAAGCGGAATTTCTGCCGGTGACGACCCCCTCGGCCCGCATTACCCAACTGCAAAAAGTTCATCACGTCATCGCCGAAGCGTGTCAGAATCATTTTTACGAAGCAATTTCCAAATCGATGCTGCGGCTGACCTATGAGGTTGTGGAAGCGGTGAACCCCGATCATGAAGCGTTGCACATGCCGGGCGAACATAATCAGATCATCCAGGCCGTCATCAATGCCGATGCCGAAGCCGCTGGGACGGCCATGAGAACCCATCTGGAAAAATTCAGAATCGGCCTGCTGCGTATGGAAAAAGACTACCGCCGCAAAGCAGTCCAGGCGGCGGTCTAATGCCGCAATTTCAAGCCCTTGCGCGTGGGTTTCCACCGGTTTGTCCGCTATCTGCGAATAGTTTCAGAAAAAACCTTCCTTGAATTGGAGGAAGATCATGTTGGATTGACGGTCATACTCGACCTTGAGCTGCTGGGTATGCGTATTCCGGCCCAAATCGACATGGGAATGGCACTGGTAATTCATATGTGCCGGCTAAACTACGGGGAGGACCTGAAACCGAAAGTTGTCAATTTCATCCATGCTGAACCACCCTGCACTGCAGGACATTCGGGCTTGTTCAAAGCACCGGTTCAATTTTTGGCTGACAGAGACCGCATGACGTTATCTTCGGCGGATGTCGACAAATACCTGGTCGGCGCCAATTCTTTGCTTGCAAGGTTAAATGATCAGGTGATGATTGAGTATAAAAAATGGACGGGTAATACGCCGAGTGAGTACCGATGTCCGCCTGTCGTTCACGAAAAAAAGTCTTAACGTCTGTTATTTTCATCATGGCTCCCGTTACCTCCATTCCGCTTATGGAATTTCCGGAAAAATTATCTTTCGAGGGCCTGGAATTTCTTCATAAATTTTCTGTCGATGTAATCTTTGACGATAAAAGCCATTCTGCCTTTCAGCAACAGCCAGCGTTTTCGCAAAACGCCGGTTCCGCCGCCCATATTAAAGATCAGCAGATAGTCGCCCCCCGGATCAAAAGACTGTAACGGCGCCCCTTCCAAAGCCGCCATCAGGTTGTGATACAGTACCGGGTTCTGCCGGACGGCATAAACGCCAACTTTATCCAGCGGCTGATTCTCGAAGTAGATGCAGTCGCCGCCGCCGAACATTTCAGGATGATCGACGCTTTGAAGAAATTCATTGACCCGCAAGCCGCCATCCGGACCGGTTGCAAGTCCCGATTTTTTGAATATGGGGTTCGGCTCGACACCCAGGGCTAAAAAAATGAAATCGAGAGCTTGCGTCTCTCCGGAATCGAGGGTCACCGTTCCGGATTGAACAGATTGAACATATCCGTCGGTGTTGATTTCCACTCCCCTTTGGTTGAGCGACCGCAGTAGCCTGGAACGGACATTATCGGGGTATCGAGACATGAAGCGCTTGCCGGCGAAGATCTTTATCCGCGGCATATTCACGCCCGCAACCCGCGTCAACTGCCAAATATTACCGGCTACTTCAGCGGAAGAGGGCCCGCCGCCCAGGATGCCGATGGTGATATTTTTCTGGGTCACCAGTTCCAGAATTCGGGCCTGGGCCTCCATCAGTCTTTCAATCGGCTTGACGGAATACACGTCCTTGGCATCCTCCGGCAAATCGAGACGGGGCACATAACTGCCGGCATTGAAGGAAATCACATCATAGCCGATCGTCTCGCCGGAAGCCAGCATCACCTTTTTCTCCCCGGCCAGGATCCGAACTGCTTTATCCCGGATAAAAGTGCCCCCCTGTTGTTCCACCACCTGCCGGGTTGCAAAGCGGATTTCCGCCGGTGTATAGGTCTTTCCAAGCATCCCCGGCCCCATTCCCGAATAATAATGATAATCGGATGGACCGATAACGGTGACGCGGTGCCCCTTTTCAACAAAAGTATGCAGCATTTCCAGGGTGACCATATGGGCATGGCCACCGCCTATAAGAACCAGATGTTTACCCATTTTTACATCCCTTCATCCATGAGCCTTCCAAGCTGCTGTAAATGCGCCCGCTCTTCTTCGGCGATTTGTTTTAACGCGTCTTTGCTGCGGGGATTTTCACTTCTTTCCGATGCACGGGTGTATAGATCCAGGGCCTGGGCCTCGATGGACATGGCCAGGGATATGATGTCGACCGCGGATTCCCAATCCGGCTGAAACATATGAACGTATTCATCCGTGGTCATCCCGCCCTCTACAGCCTTGACCACCAGATCGTTTTCAAAGGCCTCACGGCTGACCTGCTTTCCGGCAACCTGAAGATACTCATTGAATATTCGATCCTGGTGGACCAATTCGATATCGGAAAGCTTTTGAAACAGATTTTGAATGCTCTCATGCCTGACTTTTCCGATCATGGATAAATAGAAGTCACGCAGCCCGGTCTCCAACGAATAGGCCGCTACCAGCGTCTCTTCGATGGATTCCTTGCCGGTCAGCAATTCAAGGCCCATTTTTTCAGGACCGACGGCGACATGGCTATCCCATGCCTTGATTCCGCCCGCTACATTGATGACATCATCAAACCCCTTGCCTGAAAGCATTTGAGCAGCTACACGGCTTCTCCCACCGGAGGCTCAGTAAATCAAGGTGGGCTTTGACGGGTCGATCTCATCGAGGCGTTTATCCAGCTCGGCAATGGGAATCAATTTGGAGCCCGGAATATGGCTGGTTTCATATTCCCCGGGCTGGCGGACATCGATGAGGTTGAACTCCTCCTGGGATCTTTCCGCCATAAAGGCTTTGGCCTCCGTTGCAGGAATTGATTTTGCCGGTGTAAAGAATTGTTTCCAGCGCATGGATCCCTCCTTTCTTTTAAATTTTAAAGACTGATAGAAAACAAAATCGAACATTGGCCTCAAAATCCGCCATGCGGGCCGGAAATCGTCAAGAACAGATGTTCATAGCGCACGAGGCAACTGAATCGTTCAATTAGGGATTCTTTGTTCTTATGAGGCCGCCTCTGGCTAAAGGGCAGCCCGTCTGAGCGAACAAGAAACATCTTAAAAAGGATCGGCTCCATCTTTCCCCCTCCCTCAATCCCTCCTCTCCGAGGCGTAGGCTCACCTGCTCTACGAGCCGGAGGCCGCCGGGGAGGGAAGAAATCTCCTCTCCCTTGATGGGAAAGGCCGGGTGAGGGTGAATTAATCGAATATATACCTTTTAACAAGGGAAGTTTCACATAAGCGGCGGCCTCGGGCGAAAGGGCAGCCCGATTGATCAAAGACAGAAACTTTCTAATAAGGATTGCTTCATTTTACCCCCTCCCTCAGTCCCTCCCACCAGGGGAGGGAAGCTGTCTCCTCTCCCTTGACGGGAGAGGCCGGGTGAGGGTGATAAAATGGCAAAATGCCTTTTTAACCCAGAACCCAGAACCCAGAACCCAGAACCCAGAACCCAGAACCCAGAACCCAGAACCCAGAACCCAGAACCCAGAACCCAGAACCCAGAACCTTGAACCTTGAACCTGGAATTTGTAGTTTCATATAAGAAGGCTGGAATATCGTTCCCACTAACGAGATATAAAGCGACAAACTGTTTGATAATCCAGCCCGAGCTTATCTCTCTTCAAAGGTACTGGAAATATAGGAATACGATCAGTCGAATGCCATATGCGTTTTCCAGACTTCCCAGACTTTTCCGACCCGATCGGGCCCCGGCTTCAAGGTCATCTTCCCCGGTTTCCAACCCGACGGCGTCGCTTTCGCCCCCTTGCCATTTCTGACTTATTGAAATGCCTGCACCTGACGAAATGTCTCATTTACATTGCGCCCCACGGGCGGGGTCAATACCTCATATCCATTTCTTCGGGCATAAGCCTTTCCTTTCGTATAGGTTATGATGATCGTCAGGCTCCTATATATTTTGCAAGGCCTGGTAGTATTCATTTGATAAATCTGGACATACCTAAAACCCGAAGGTAAATCGCGAACTCTCCCGGTGAACGATCTGGCCGAAGTTTCTGATCCAGTCATTTTCTTCCGCTGACAGGGGACCTTTTTCACGAAGTTCGGTGATGTTTTCCTGGAGTTGTTGTCGGGTCTTAGGGCCTGTGAGCACCAGGTCGACATGGGGATTGGAAAGGCAGAAGCGATAGCAGTCGGGTGCGGTCATGACGGGGCCGCTCCAATCTTTCGGGCGTTTGAGTAGAGCACGCCAGCGGGTGGCCGTATAAGCGACAATGGCCGGTTTGTTTTGGGCGCGGTGGGGGAAAATGTCCTGCTCGGCACCGGTATGAGCGGCATTGTAGCGGACCATCAGCATGTCGAGGGGTGAATCTGCGGCGAGCTTGCCGGCCCGTTCGCGGTCGTGAATGCTCACCCCGATGGCCCGGACCTTGCCTGACTCCCGCAGGGATACCAGCGCGTCAATCGTCGATGAAGTCAGGATACTCGTGCGGCCCAGCCAGAAAAGCTGAAAAACATCGAGGTATTCCGTGCTGAGCGTTTTAAGCAGCCGCTCACAGGCACGTTTGATGCTCCCGCCGAAATATGCGGTGGTGGGTCCGGAAGCCAGGATGAACGATTCCCGGTCACGGTTTACAGCGGCTTTGAGCGCCGTCGTTACCCGCCGTGCATTGGGGGTCCAAAAGATATAGTTTACACCCTGCTCCAGGGCCCATTCCAAATCCGCCCCCTCGATACCAAAATTAACAGCCAAACCGAGCCGGAACATCCGACGTCCAAAGGCGGCAACATCCCGATATACGAAATCATCGTTCATGCAAATCCATCCTTTTCAGATTATCCCTTTTTTTACTACCTCCCCATTGCCGGTCATCCGGTCTCAACCTATGAAAAGTTGTCAGCATAGTTTTCCTGTGTTATATTTTGCTGCACAATTGATTGGAGACTAATCTTATGGAAAAAATAATTAATATTCATATTGAGAAACTGCCTGAAGGCGTTTACCTGGCAACTTCAGATGATGTTCAGGGGCTGGTCGCCCAGGGACGAACAGCAACCGAAGCACTTGAGATCGCCCGCGACGTCGCCCGCAAGCTGATTGAGGCGAAGACGCAGCGATCCGGTGACTTAAACCTTTCCGTGATCAACGATTCCTTTGACTATCCGTTAATTGTGAATGCCTGAGATGGGACGACTATCGGGCTTTAAATATCGTCAGATCGTCAAACGACTCAAAGAACTCGGATTTATGTTTGACCGCCAGGCTGCCGGAAGCCATGAGATCTGGTACAATGAGCAAACCAACCGCTACACAACAATCCTCAATCACCCCGGCGACGTGCCCGAAGGAACATTACGAGCCATTCTGAGACAGGCCGGTATAGACCCGGAGGTCTTCTTGCGATAGCATCTCTTATCGCAATGATGGAATCCTTTAACTGAACAAACGGGATAATCCTCCAACTTTACAACTCATCATTGGGGATTGCGGGACGCCTTTGAATAAAATTTAGTAATCCTATCCATGGCGCCATTCAGTGCCTCTTCAATTTTCTCCCCGGCGCTTCCCCCTCCCTGGGCCGCCTGGGGCCGACCGCCGCCGGATCCGTTGATGATCTTGCAGGTTTCATGCATCAAACCGGACATATCGACGGCGAGATTCTCCGAACGCCTGAAATACAGCGTTGCCTTGCCCGCCGTCCGGAGTCCGAACAAAATGACGATATCGGGCACGTCCCCTGATATCGCTTTTGCCAGCAGCTTCATTTCTTTTGGGTCACGATTTTGAAAGATATTTTTTACGATCCGGACGTTTCCAATTTTAACGGACGATTCGACCAGCGCCTGGGCTTCGTGTTTGATAAGCTGTTTTTTTAAACCATCGTTTTTCCGCCGCAAATCCTCCAGTTGCTGCCGATTTTTCCGGATAATATCAGGCAGCGCGGTTTCAGCCGTGCTCAATTCCACGGTAAGTGTTTTTAAGATGGCCGCTTTTTGGCGGTAATCGGCAAATGCCCGCTGGCCGCATAAAAAGTGAACTCGAAGGCCTCCTTTGTGAGGCTCGCAGCGGCTGATCCTGACGATGCCGATCTCGCCGGTTGCGCTGCAGTGGGTTCCGCCACAGGGACTGAAGTCGAAATCCTCGATCTCGATGATTCGAATCCCCGTTTGGCGAAACCCGGAAAAGGAGACATGGCGCGCACAATGTCCCAATTGCACGCATATGTTTTTTTGATAAGGCTCCATTTCCGTTTGTGCTTGCACTGATGACTAGGCCGAGGATATCAAGGCTTCGACATGCTGTTTTGTATACTGCCGAAATCGCGGATCCAGGGTTTTAAAGGCGCGAACCGGGAGGCGGCTTTTTCGGCATCCGCGCGCTTGGAAAAGTTGCCGTACAGGGCAACATACAATTGCTGACCCTGTTGTTTTTTGCGGAAATAGGCGAAATCACCGGATCGATTAAATTTGCGGATCAGGTCTTGCGCGGCTTGCTCGCTGCTGACAGCCGCCAACTGGAGGGTGAAGTGTCCGGGATTGCGCTGTTTGATCCATTTGTCGGTTTCGATTCGTAAAGAGGTTGCAGGGGATGTTGCGGCGATCGAGACCGGTTTTGATTCAATCTTGTCTTTGCCGGGGGCGGGGGCGGTCGCCGCCGGACCGGGGTCTTGCCCTCCTAGACATTGGGCGACAGCGAACTCGGCGCCCCGGCTGATCTGCTGATATTTTGTCCAGAAAAGGGTATCGATTTTTCGGTGGGCGGCCGGGACGTCTTGTCGGCGGTAGCGGTTCACCTGGGCGGGGCCGCCGTTGTAGGCGGAATAGGACGCACGCGCCAGATTGGCCAGGCCGCCGGCTTTTTTATGCTCCTGCTGTTTCAACGCATAATTGGTCATGAGTTTGAATAAAATTTCGCTTCCCGCACGGACATTGTAGGAAATGTCCCAGCGCAGCTTGTCCGGGGCATAAAAACCCCGCCATACTTTTTCATTGATTTGCAGTATGCCGATATCACCGGACCCTGAAACCAGCGGCACAATTTTGCGCTTCTCGACGATGTACTGGCGCCAGCAGCTTTCCTGCCAGGCCGCGGCAAGCATCAGGTTGCGAAAGACACGGGCGTGTTCAGCAGCCAAATTCGTCGATTCCAGGCGTTTGTCCGCGGATTGCAGCAGCAAATCCCGAATTTCATGCAAATAGGCGTCCAACTCGGCGGAAGTCGGCACCCAACTATTCAGCCGTCCCCAGCGGGTTGCGGCGTAGGCGGACCTGACCGGCCACAGGTTGAAACCAAGCGGCTTTTTGGAGGGAGCCGTGTCGGGAATGCCGATATCAAACAGTTGCTGCAGTCCCGGGTCGATCTCGATGCTGTAGTTGAGCGGATCGATATCGGGATTTTCATTGAGCAAACGCGCCAGACGTCTCAACCCGTTGGCGGATATATCCAGACCTGCCGAGGGACCCAGTCGATCCAGGGCTTTAAGGGCGTCAGCCGCCGTTACAAACGACATGAACGGCAGCAGATAGTGTTCCGGAGACTGGATGCTGATTTCACGAATGACGGGCTCCAGCCGTTCCCAGCATTCGACAAACAGCCGCTTTACCGGGTCAGGTCCGCTTTGAGCGTCTGAAATCAGAATATCTTTTAACTGATAACGGATGTCGAGCAGTATCTCCAGCAGGGCCGAACGCAGCGCTTGCGAACGGGTGGCCGCAGCCGTTTCCTTGATGACAAACGTCAAAAAGGCATCCCATTCCCGGCATCTTTGGTTCAGCTGCCGCACTTCAACGGCGGTCAGCGCCGGCTCCGATTCGGCAGGAGGTGGTTTTTCGGCATCCAGGACGAGCTGCATATTCAGCCCCTGGGGCTGAACCTCGACCTGCCCGATACGCAGGCTGTCGATCATGCGATGTAAACTCACTGTGGATTGGTGCGGTACGACATAGGGCAGCAAGGCTTTGAGCCGATCGGTGGCCGGTTTCAAATCGATGGTGAAACGGCCGATAACCCGCTGAAATTCGGTTTTGTAGGCCGGCGGCAGAAGACTGTCGGAAAGTTTTCTTCCCTGGGAATCGTAAAGCTCGAATGCCTGCACTTCGAACAGCACTGAAAGCGGCCGGCTGGCGGCCAGCAAGGGTTTGCCCCTTGCCTCGGTTCGGCCGTTCCAGCGGGTAAGATCAAGACAGCCGCCGGTCGTTGGGGCGCCGATGACCGCATCGGTGTCGGCGGTCAGCTGCAGCGCTCCACCCGCTGCCGAAAACCGCGGTTTGACAAAAGAGACCCTATTGCAGCCCTCACTGTCCAGCAAAAACACGGCAGAATTACCCGGCCCGGTAAACATCGCCTGCTTCATCAGAAACTGGAGCTGCGGGTAATTGACAAAAACCGGTATGACAACTTTTTCAGCCCCTGCGGTCACCGTCTGTAGAAGAATGGTCGCCAGCAGCGCGGTGCGCAGAATTCGGACGAAAATGACAGGCATCGGTATCTCCCCAAACTTAGGATAGAAGCTATCAATTTTTTCGTGAACCCTAAAATCTCTATTTTGAGATAGCTTCTAAGTTTTCGCCGATCTTAATAAAAATATCGCCCATGTTCAAGGAAGATATTTTTGGAGAAAAACCCTGGGCCGGCCGGGGGCTTTCGCCGTCGCTGATAGACTGGAGAGAACACTTCGAATAAAAACGCTACGCGGCCATCGTGTCTTTTGACTTGCCGCGCAGATTGTGGCGTTTCTGGGCGGAAAGCACGGCCTTGCGCATGCGCACGGACAGTGGCGTGACCTCCACCAGCTCGTCTTCGCGGATAAAGCTGATACTCTGCTCCAGGGTCGGCGCTTTTATCGGCGATAGGATGACATTATCATCTTTGCCCGCCGCGCGCATATTAGTCAGCTTCTTTTCCTTACAGGGATTCACGTTGATGTCCTGTCCGCGGTTGTGCTCTCCGATGATCATGCCCTCATAGACCGGATCGCCGGGAACCAGGAAAAGCCGTCCCCGGGGCTCCAGGTTAAACAGGGCATACGGTACGGCATTGCCGGAACGATCGGCGACAATGGAGCCCGTGAACCGGCTGGCGCACTCCCCGCGAAATTTTCCGTAGCCCTCGAACAGGGAATGCATGATACCCGTGCCCCGGGTATCGGTGAGAAACTCGTCCCGGTATCCGATCAGGGTCCGGGCGGGGATGGAAAATTCCAATCGCACCCGGCCGGTGCCTTTATTCACCATATTGGTCATTTTGGCCTTGCGCAACGAGAGTTTCTCGGTCACCACCCCTAAAAACCGCTCTTCGCAGTCCACCAGAAGTCGCTCCAAAGGCTCGAGCTTTTCGCCATTTTCGAAGTGATAAATGACCTCGGGCCTTCCGACACAAAATTCATAACCCTCCCGGCGCATGGTCTCAATCAGAATGGCGAGCTGAAACTCTCCCCGTCCCTTGACCAGAACACTGTCCCGGTCTTCGGTCTGATCCAAGCTGATGGCCACATTGACCAGGGTTTCTTTGAACAGGCGCTCCCGCAGCCGGCTGGACTGAACATACTTGCCTTCCCGGCCTCCAAATGGTGAATTGTTGATACTGAATTTCATGGAGACGGTGGGTTCGTCCACCCGTATCCGGGGCAGCGCCCGGGGATGCTGCTGGTTGCAGATGGTATCGCCGATTTTAACATCTTCAATGCCGGCCAGAACGACAATGTCTCCCGGCTGGACCTCGGCGACGTCTTTCACCTTCATTCCTTCGTAGACCTGAAGCTTCGAAACTTTAAGCGGCACACTGCGGCCCTCTTCATCAATGCGCACCAAATTGTCTCTGGACCTGGCCGTACCGTTGAAAATCTTTCCGATCGCCAACCGTCCCAGGTATTCCGAATACCCCAGATCCGAAACCAGCATCTGGAAAGGTGCGCCGGGATCATGCGCGGGGCCGGGGATCTTCTCTATGATGGTGTCGAAAAGGACATTCAGGTTTTTGCCGGGTTCATCGAGCGTTTTCGAGGCGGTCCCGTCCCGGCCAACCGCATACAGCAGGGGAAATTCGAGTTGTTCATCGGTGGCATCCAAATCAATCAACAGATCGAAAATCTCGTCGAGAACCTCGTGGGTGCGTGCATCGCGGCGGTCGATTTTGTTGATGACCACGATGATTTTAAGATGGGCCTCCAGAGCCTTTTTTAGAACGAAACGGGTTTGAGGCAGGGGACCTTCCGAAGCATCCACGAGCAGAATCGCCCCGTCGGCCATGGAAAGGGCCCGCTCCACTTCACCGCCGAAATCCGCATGCCCCGGGGTGTCGATAATGTTGATTCGCACATCTTTCCACTGCACCGAACAATTTTTGGCCGCAATGGTGATTCCACGTTCTTTCTCCAGGTCCATGGTGTCCATGAGCCGTTCGTCTACCTGCTGGTCTGCTCTGAACAGCCCGCTTTGCCGGAACATGGCGTCCACCAGCGTGGTCTTGCCGTGATCGACATGGGCGATAATGGCGATGTTTCGTAAACTGTCGTTTATCATCAAGTTGTTCATAACCTCATACCTTTTGAATTTCCAAACGAATGGTGGTTTATTGAATTGTATAAATATCCGGTATTTCCCGCAGCGCCAAGGCGGCGGAAGAATCCGGGTCGTACCCGCTGGAATCAAATTTTTTTTTAGGGAGCCTTATCCCAGCGTTTCCGGATCCGGCGTCGAACGAAGAGACATCGGAAATATGCTACCTAGTGCCCCTCCATCAAGGATCTTTAAAATGATGGGTACCTGATGGTGTTTCCAATCCAGAAATGCGAATTTTTGCCCAAGTTCAAGGAAATCAAGCCCTTGCGCGGAGGCGTAGCTTGCTACGCCGCACAAGCAAGGGCGCAGATCGACGCAGAAATTGAGCAAAAAGGCCATTTATGGATGGAAACTACCTATTTAAATAGGCGAGCCCCGGATGGTTACCGGCACAATTCTGAAAGGCCATGTGCTTTTCGTCGCCGGCTTCAGGGGCTCGTTTCACTGGAAGCGCAATATAAACATTGGAACGTGAATTACAAGGCACATCTACGCAGGTCACTTGGGACCGACCCCCTTTTTTCGCCGCACCCGTTAATTATTTTAAAAATAAATTAAAATCATATTGACAATCGCCTGGTAATAGATATAAATAAATCTACCAAATTATGATTATATCAAATAATTTAAATCATACGATTTGATATTCAATAACCATTAAATGAATTTAGTTCATTTTCTCGGGCCACAACCGTAAACCATCATTCGCCAGAGTTAGTTTGTCTCCTTAGTTTTCTTTTATCAATCCTACAACTGAAGAAGGGGGTACATATGGCCACAAAAGAGGTTATCGAAACTTCCGAAGCTGAAATTGCGGTCCACTGGGGAGAAGAGGAGTATTATTATCCATCTGCGGAATTCATTGCACAGGCAAACATGGCGGATCCCGCCGTCTTTGAACGGTTCAGTCTGGATAATTTTCCAAACTGCTTCAAAGAGTATGCGGATCTTCTCGATTGGGATGAATACTGGCATACTACGCTGGACACCAGCGATGCACCTTGCTGGAAATGGTTTGTCGGCGGCAGAATCAATGCAAGCTACAATTGTGTGGACCGTCATCTTGCCAAGAACAAGAACAAAACGGCTATTCATTTTGTCCCTGAACTTGAAAACGAAAAAATCGAACACATCACCTATCAGGAGTTATACGTCCGGGTAAATGAACTCGCGGCGTTGCTGCGGGACTTCGCCGGATTAAAAGCCGGCGACCGGGTCACCCTCCACATGCCCATGTCAGCCGAACTGGCGATCACCATGCTGGCGTGTGCCCGTCTGGGTGTGATTCATTCCGAGGTGTTCGGCGGTTTCAGCGGCCGGGCCAGCGCCGACCGGATCATCGACTCCCAAAGCCGCGTGCTCATCATCATGGATTCCTACTATCGCGGTGGAAAATTGCTGAATCACAAGGAAAACGCCGACATTGCGGTCGAGCTGGCTGAAAAAGACGGTCAGAAGGTCGACAAAGTCCTCGTCTGGCAACGCTATCCGGGTAAATACTCGAGCCCGACGCCGATGAAGGAAGGCCGCGATTTCTTTGTCAACGACGTGCTCAAGGACTATTACGGCCAGCGCGTGGCCCCGGTGCCCATGCCGGCCGAAGCACCACTGTTTTTAATGTACACCAGCGGAACCACCGGAAAACCCAAAGGCTGCCAGCACAGCACGGGCGGCTATCTGGCCTACGCCGCCGGTACTTCCAAATACGTCCAGGATATTCATCCGGAAGACGTCTACTGGTGCATGGCCGATATCGGCTGGATCACCGGACACTCCTATATCGTTTACGGCCCGCTGGCGCTGTGCGCCTCGACGGTGATCTATGAAGGCGTTCCCAACTACCCGGACGCGGGAAGGCCCTGGCGGATCGCCCAGGAGCTCGATGTGAACATCTTTCACACCGCGCCCACGACCATTCGCGCGCTGCGCAAAATCGGCCCGGACGAACCCGGTAAGTATAATTATAACTTCAAACATATGACCACGGTAGGCGAACCCATCGAGCCGGAAGTCTGGAAATGGTACCATCAGGTAGTCGGCAAGGGTAAAGCGGCCATTGTGGACACCTGGTGGCAGACCGAAACCGGTGGGTTTTTGTGCAGCACGCTGCCAGCGCTGGCTCCCATGAAGCCGGGCAGCGCCGGCAAGGGCGTGCCGGGCATTCACCCCATTATCTATGACGATGAGGGCAATCAGATTGCCACCGGCGCGGGGAAAGCCGGCAATATCTGTATCCAGAATCCATGGCCGGGGGGATTTCAGACGATTTGGGGTGACCGCCAGCGTTTCGTGGATACCTACTATGCCCGCTACTGTAAAAACCCCGACAGCAAAGACTGGCGGGACTGGCCGTACCTGACCGGGGATGCCGCCGTTGAAGGCGCAGACGGATATTACCGTATTTTAGGCCGCATCGACGACGTCATCAACGTTTCCGGACATCGGCTGGGTACCAAGGAGATCGAATCCGCCGCGCTGGTGGTGCCCGAGGTGGCTGAAGCGGCCGTCGTTCCGGTCGCCCATGAAATCAAGGGCCGCGAACCGGACCTGTTCGTATCCCTGAAACCCGGCTTCGAGCCTTCCAAGGAGCTTGAGCAGAAGATATCGGATGCCATCAGCAGGGAAATCGGCAAGATTGCCAAGCCCCGCAACGTTTGGATCGTGCACGACATGCCGAAAACCCGATCGGGCAAGATCATGCGGCGGGTGTTGGGAGCCATATCCAACAAAAAGGATGTCGGCGACGTGACGACCCTGGCCAACCCGGAAATTGTGGAAGAAATCATGAAAATGGCAGAAATGAAAGCGTAGTCTTTCGACATGACCTTTTTTCACTCCAAGGAGATTAAGAATGACAAACCCTCACGAAATCGCGTACCGGCAGTCCATTCAAGACCCCGATGAATTTTGGGCGGAGGCTGCGCAAGATTGTCACTGGTACAAAAAATGGGACAAGGTACTCGACGACAGCAATAAACCTTTTTACCGTTGGTTCAGCGGGGGCATGGTCAACACCTGCTATAACGCACTGGATTTTCACATCAATGACGGTCGCGGCGATCAGACTGCGCTGATTTACGACAGCCCGGTCACGAATACGATTAAAAAATATACATATCAGCAGTTGCGGGACGAAGTTGCGCGGTTTGCCGGTGTGCTGGCCTCAAAAGGCCTATCCAAAGGGGACCGGGTGCTGATCTACATGCCGATGGTACCCGAGGCGCTGATTGCGATGCTGGCCAGCGCACGCATCGGCGCGGTGCATTCGGTCGTATTCGGTGGATTTGCGGCCAAGGAACTAGCCGTGCGCATCAACGATGCCAAACCTAAAATCATTGTCTCCGCCTCCTGCGGCATCGAGGTCAAGCGCGTGATTCCATACAAACCCTTGCTGGACAGCGCCATCGATATGGCGGATTCCAAACCGAGTGTCTGCATTATCAAACAGCGCCCCATGGAAACCGCCAAGATGGTCGAAGGCCGCGATCTGGACTGGGATTCCCTCATGAAAGATGCCCAGCCTCACGACTGTGTGCCGGTTGCGGCCACCGATCCCCTTTACATTTTGTACACTTCCGGGACCACCGGCATACCCAAGGGCGTTGTGAGGGACAACGGGGGGCATCTGGTCGCATTGAAATGGTCGATGAGTGCCGTTTACAATGTGGAGGCCGGGGATGTCTACTGGGCGGCATCGGATGTCGGCTGGGTGGTCGGCCACTCGTATATTGTTTATGGACCCCTTTTAAAAGGCTGCACAACCGTCCTTTTTGAAGGCAAACCGGTGGGGACTCCCGACGCGGGAGTTTTCTGGCGGGTTATATCGGAGCACAAGGTCAAGGTGATGTTTACCGCGCCGACGGCTTTCCGGGCCATCAAACGGGAAGATCCCCGGGCCGAATTGATGAAAGATTACGATCTTTCCAATTTCAAGGCATTGTTTCTGGCCGGAGAAAGGCTGGATCCGGATACGTTGAAATGGGCTGAAAACAGTCTGGGCATACCGGTGATCGACCATTGGTGGCAAACCGAAACCGGCTGGGCCATTGCCGGCAATTGCTTAGGTCTTCACCAGTATCCTGTCAAGGAGGGATCGCCTACCAAACCGGTGCCGGGATGGAATCTGCAGGTTGTGGATCCAAATTGCAAGCCCGTTGCACCCAGCCAGATCGGAGCCCTGGTGGTAAAACTGCCTTTGCCCCCCGGCAGCCTGCCGACTTTGTGGAATAACGATCAGGGCTTTATCAAGGCCTATCTTGACGAATTTCCAGCCTATTATAAGACCGCCGATGCCGGATTTATCGATGAAGAAGGATACGTTTATGTGATGAGCCGGACCGACGATATCATCAATGTCGCCGGTCATCGCCTTTCCACGGGCGCCATGGAGGAAATCCTGGCCGATCATCCCGAGGTGGCTGAATGCGCGGTACTGGGAGTCGACGACAAACTCAAGGGCCAGGTTCCAATTGGTTTCCTGGTTCTAAATGCGGGGGTCACCCGCAGCCCGGATGAAATCATCCGCGAAACGATTCAGATGGTAAGGGAGCGCATCGGACCGGTGGCATCATTTAAGACCGCAATGGTGGTCAAGCGTCTGCCAAAGACCCGTTCCGGCAAGATTTTGCGGGGCACGATCCAGAAAATAGCTGACAATAAACCTTATAAAACCCCGGCTACCATAGATGATCCCGAAATACTTGACGAAATGGCTGAAGCCTTGACCCATATCGGGTATGCGAAGGCAAAAAACTGACCAAAAACCTATCGACCGCCTTGCCCCCTCGGGAGCAAGGCGGCCGCGCTTCCTGACGGGGGGCGATCCGAAACCCGGTATTCCGGGATTGGGATTTTTACTCATTGGGTTTACCCCAACGCCGCATAAAATCTCCCCGACCGCGAATGCAGTGAAGCGCTTGCCGGTTACATTTTCCGGCCGAGGTTCACTGCTGGATGCTGGATATTAAAGAATCCACCACTGGTAAAATCCAATACATCGAGTATCCAGAAACCAGTATCCAGAATCAGCCGCGATTGGCGAGGTGTTGCGCTGAAACGGTTTAGATGGAAAAAAAATTTTGCCAATGTCGGTCTTGCAATTGGCAGCAATCACCGGCAGGGCGCCCGCAATGAGGGTCGCAGGATTTTAGCAGCGATAGATATCCAGAGGATGAAAGGGCATTTTTTGACATTGTTCATTTTAAGTCCTATATTTGAAACCCGGCTTTTAACCGACGGTAGGCTTGCACCCTATTGAAAATGGCGCACTTGATAGCGCCGAAATTTTGCAAAATCGTCTCTAGGTACCACCAAGGATAGAAAGTACCACTTTATGCCGAAAGAAATCCTGATAGTGGATGACGAACCGAGTATCGTCGTTCCCGTCCAGTTCCTGATGGAACAGCAGGGCTTCAGTGTCCTGGTTGCCGAAAACGGCGAAAATGCACTGGATATGATTTACAAATATAAGCCGGATCTGATTCTGCTCGATATCATGTTGCCCAGAATCGACGGCTACGAAGTCTGCGAAATAGTCCGCCTGGACCCCAGATACCGGGATATCAAGATCATCTTTTTAACCGCCAAAGGGCGTGAGGTCGAAATCGCCAAAGGTCTGGCGCTGGGAGCCGACGCCTATATCACCAAACCTTTTTCGAATGCCGACCTGGTTGCCAAAGTCAAAGAGCTTTTATCGATGACCTATGAAACTACCGGGGAGTAAATTCTGGGCAATCGTCGGTCTTGCCTGTGTTTCCCTGACTCTGGTTCTCGCTATCTCCGCAATCTGGTTCCGTTATCAGCTATCCACCGAGGAACTGCAGCTTACCGCCCGAATTCTCTTTCGGTTTTTCCTGCCACTGACTGTCATGGTCTTGCTTGTTTCGTTAATATGCCTGTGGACCGTGGAAGCGGTCTTTCGAAATTATATCCGTCCACTGCGCGAAATGGCGGAAAAAGTCAATTTGATCAACACGACCAACCCGTCCTATCGGCTTCCTCAGAATGGTGCGGAAGAGATTTGCCGCCTTTGCGACCGCATCAACGAGACCGCTCAGTGGCGTGAAACGCTGGCCGAGCAGATCGATGACAGGGTTAGGCTGGTCAGATCGGAATCGGAGCGAGAAAAGAAAACCCTCGCCGCGATTGTGTCCGAGTTGCCGGAAGGCGTGCTGATCTGCAATGCCGAAGGACGTATCCTGCTGTATAACCATCGCGCCAAACAGCTGCTTTCCGGCAGTCGGACTAAAAATGACGCAGACTCCGGACAGCTGGAATCCAGACGGTACATCGGTTTGGGACGTTCGGTCTTCAGGGTCGTCGGTCGGGATCTGCTCACCCATGTTCTTGAACAGATCGACGGAAAGCTGCGCAAAAATGAACCGGATACCGTCTCTTATTTCGTGGTGCCGGGCGCTGACAACCGACTTTTACGGGCCGAAGCGGTTCCCGTAATAGCTCATGGCCGGCAGCTTTCCGGATTGATCCTGATATTCTATGACATCACACGCCTGGTGGAAACGGACAGCGATTTGAACCTGGCCCTGCAGGCGGCAACAAGAGGCATCCGCGCATCGCTGGCCGGCATCAGGGCTGCCATTGAAACCATTATCGAATATCCCCAAATGGATATCGACCGGCTCGAAAAGCTCAGGCAAATAATCCACCGAGAATCGATCACCATGGGCGAGCTGCTGGAAAGCAATTTGAGTTTCGATGCCCACTGGGCATTCAACCAATGGCCGCTGGTGACCATGTCTGTTGAAAACCTGACGAAATTAATTCAAATCAAATCCCTTCAGAAACAGCAGGTTCGCATCAGGATGCAGGATAGCGGCCAGAATCTTTGGGTCAAGATAGACAGTTATACCTTCTTGCGGGTGCTGCTGTTTACCATCGGTAAATTAAAGACGATGCTCGCCGCCGACGAACTCATCTGCAGGTTTATCCCGCTTGATTGGTATCTGGGTCTTGATTTGCTTTGGACCGGGAAACCGGTAAAAATCGAAATTCTGCGGGAATGGGAGCAAACCCCGCTCGTGTTCGAACAGGACGGATTGTCGTTAAAGTTCAGCGAATTGCTCGATCATCTCGGATCCGACATGGGCTCCTATGCCTGCAGACAGCTGGAGGGCTGGTCGTACCTGCGCTTTTATTTACCCGCGGCCGAGATCCTGGAGACGGATGAGACCAGAGCCATGCCCATTCTGCCGGATAGCCGGCCGGAGTTTTATGATTTCGATCTGTTTGACCGTGGCGTTGAAACGACAGAACTGGAAGACCGGCTTTTGACCGAGTTGACTTATACCGTGTTCGATATGGAAACCACCGGCTTGAATCCCCAAGAGGGAGACGAGATTTTATCCATCGGCGCCGTTCGAATCGTCAATTGCCGGCTGCTGCGCGGGGAACATTTTGAACAACTGGTGGACCCTCTGCGGCCGATACCCTGGGAATCAGTGAAGATACACGGTATTCATCCTGAGATGGTTCTCGGCAAGCCGACCATTGAAGAAGCTCTCGCCGGCTTTTGGCAATTCGTGGCCAATACTGTCCTGTTGGCGCACAATGCGGCCTTTGACATGCGCTTTTTGCAGATCAAGGAAAAACAGACGGGCATCATTTTTAACAACTCTGTATTGGATACCCTGCTGTTATCCGCCGTTGTGCATCCATCTCATTCAGACCACGATATTGAAGCGATCGCCCAGCGTCTGGGAGTCCGAATCGTCGGCCGTCACACGGCCCTCGGCGATGCCCTGGCCGCTGCGGAAATATTCCTGAAATTGCTGCCGCTGCTGGCGGAAATCGGCATCTACACATTAAAAGATGCGTTGGCTGCATCTCAAAAGACATATTACGCAAGGGTCAAATATTGATGGTCTCGTAAAAAGTCCGAAAATAGCCAATTTTTAATTTTTAACTTAATTATTTCAATATCTTGTGAATTCGAAATTTAATTTTTTACGAGACCATCAAATACTAGAAGCTATCTCAAAAATAAGATTCTGGTTTAAGATCAAGGCGGGGGCCAATTTGACCCGCAGGCATACTGAAGTATGTTGAGGATTTAAATTGTGGCCCCAACGCCGAGATTGGGCCAAAAGATAATTTTGAGATAGCTTCTAAGCCACCCGGCTTACCGGCAGTGAAAACGCGAAGGTGGCTCCCTTGCCGGGCACGCTGTCGACCCAGATCCGGCCATGGTGGAAATCGATAATGCGTTTGGTGATTGTCAGTCCGATACCGGTGCCGGCCGGACGTCCCCGGGTGGGATTTTTTATTTGGTGAAATGGTTGAAATATTTTTTCCTGATCATGGGGATTGATGCCGATTCCGTTGTCCTGCACTTCCACAATCGCCTGATCGTCGGCGGTTCGTAATCGAATAGCAATCCGTCCTCGGTCCGGGTCACAAAATTTAACCGCATTGGATAGAATATTGACCGCCACTTGAATCAGCCGGTCGCGATCGCCGGATACCTTGGGCACATCCCGGGGCAGATCCAGTTCAATGGCAATATTTTTGTTATCGATAAGCTGCCGGGTGCTGTTGACGGCATCATTGATGACCTCTTTTAGATCCAGGGCCGTTACGGCCCAATCCACCTGGGCCGATTCGATCTTTTCGTAATCGAGGATCTGGCTGACCAGACGAATTAAGCGGTCACTTTCTTTCACGATAATACCGGCAAAGTTTTTGAGCCGGGAGGGATCGATGTCCGGATTTGCGGCCAGAATTTCGGCCAGAGAGCGCACCGAGGTTAGCGGGGTGCGCAGTTCATGGGTGACCGTCGATATGAAATCATCCTTGAGCCGATCCAGTTCCTGCAACCTCAGATTGGCTTCCTGCAGGTCCGCCGTAGCCTTCTCCAGCTCACGGCTGCGGGCAATCACCAGCCGGGTTTCGTCAAGGATGTTCAGCACCTCTTCCATGCCCAGGGGTTCTTCCTTGACTACCGACGACACCATGATTCTGGCCGAGGCCGAACCGACGGCGCCGGTCAGGAGCTTTTCGGCATGGCTGACCAAATCGGCATCGGCCATAGGATATTGATCCCATTCGATATTGTGTTTTTCAGCATACCCGGACAATACCTGATCGGCTTTGGCTCTGCCGAGAAACCGTGCCAGCAAGGAGCGCAAATCGGGCAGGTTTACCGTCCCGCGCCGGAAAACGGAATCTTCGGTTTCCCCGGAATATCTGAAAATATCCACAAACAGAACGGCCTGGGTATGTTCGATTGCCCGGGGACGGCTTAAAACGGAGACTGCCACATAAAGCCCCGTGTTGGCCAGAATGCTCCAGAATACGGAGTGGGAGATCCGGTTAAAATTCTGCAGCCCGAAGAGCTCAAAGGGCTTGAGCATTTCGATACCGAATGGACCCTTGGTTACAAAGTCCGGAGAAATAATGCCGGCCTGCACCAGGGAGGGCAGAAAAAGTGTGTAGCTCCAGAAGGCGAAGCCTGCAACCAAGCCGCAGATGGCGCCCTCCCGGGTGCCGCCTTTCCAGAATATACCGCCGATCAGGGCCGGCGCGAACTGGGCAACAGCGGCAAACGAAACCAGCCCGATGGAAACAAGGGCGTAAAATTCCCCGATGTAGTGGAAATAGGCATAGGCCAGCATCAGCACCAAAACGATGCTTCCCCGACGGATGAGAAGCAGCAGGCCAGTGAGATCGCTACGCCGGGAAAGCGCCGCGATGGGCAGCCTCAGCAATATGGGCATCACCAGATCATTGCAAATCATGGTGCTCAAAGCGATGGATTCGACGATCACCATTCCGGTGGCGGCAGACATTCCGCCCAGATAAACGAACAGCGTCAGCAGTTGCTGGTGTCCGGCCATTGGCAGGGTCAGGACAAAGGTGTCGGCATCGATGCTACCGCCGGTAAACCGCATGACACCACTGTAAGCGACCGGCAGCACAAAGATATTGATGGCTACCAGGTACATGGGAAAAAGCCACATCGCTTTGCTCAAATGCTCTTCGTTGACGTTTTCGACCACATTTATCTGGAATTGCCGGGGCAGCAATAGGAAGGCCATCATCGAAAGCAGGAGGTATACGCCCCAATCGATGAAGTTGCTCTCAGCGCCGCTCATGGTCAGCAAATTCCTGAGCAGCTTCGAGGATTGGCTGGGAGAAGCGATTGTCATGGAATTCTTCAGTTCGGATAAATCGCGGGCTTTTGCGAACAAATCGGTAAAACCGCCATGGAGTCCATAGGTCACAAATATCCCAACCGCCAGAAAAGCCGCCAGCTTGACAATCGATTCAAAGGCAATGGCCGCCACGAGTCCTTCGTGACGCTCGGTGGCATCCATATGGCGGGTGCCGAATAATATAGCAAAAACAGCGAGCATCATGGCGACATAAAAAGCCGTATCGGCAAATACCGAAATATCGGAAAAGTCGACGCCAACCGAGAATTCGGGGTATTGATTGATCAGCAGGAAGCCGGTGGAAATGGCCTTGAGCTGTAAGGCGATATAAGGAATCACCCCGATGACGGCAATAATGGTAACCACACCACCCAGGGTGGAACTTTTCCCGTAACGGGAAGCAATGAAATCGGCAATGGAGGTAATCCGGTAAAGTTTGGCGATTCGGATAATTTTTCGCAGCACCAGCCAGCCCAGCATCACCGTCAGGGTCGGGCCGATATAGATGGTTAAAAAACTCAGTCCGCTATGGACCGCCATCCCGACACTGCCGTAAAAGGTCCAGGCCGTGCAGTATACCGCCAGGGAGAGGGCGTAGATATATGGATTGCTGGTGATGCTCCGGCCGGCATCCGCGCGTTTGTCGCCGTAATAGGCAATGACGAAAAGAAGCCCCACGTAGCCGAATGAAACGACTAGAATAGTTTCGGTTTTAAGCACCGATCAATCTCCAGGCTGGTCGGGATGATCCGGAGGTTGCCTGCAGCCGATTACCATTATCAACGCCGTGGCACCGATTAAAAGACACCATATTCCGAAAATATAAATATACAAAAGTGGCAGGCCGAACACCAGGACTTCAGGTTTAAACAACGAAAGGAGTGGATAGTTCAAAAGGACAAAACCGCAGAGAAACAAGGCGACCAGGCGTTTATTTATTTTGCTGTCACGCGTCATCGATCATGCCTTAAAGGGCTTGGACGAATAAAAAACATCGCTACCATAATTCAATTAGATAAAAGTGTCAATCGGACCTGCGATTTGCCGGATGGTCCGCTTCCGTCCGGCGTCATTTCGGTCGGCAGCAATTGTAATCTATTTCGATGGTTATCCCGGATCAACCTTGACTTTTGGTCTTTCGGACTACATTTGCAGATTCAAGGATTGGATTGGCATACCGCCGGAGATATGCTAATCTATAAACACCAATTCCCGCCGACAAAAAAGTCTGCAGGCAAAGCTGCTCATACTACAAACCCAATTGATCGTAAACAAATGGGAGCCGATAGCACCCCATCTTCTGCGTTGCCAAGGGATTGCGGTCGCCTGCTGCAACTTCACCCTTGGATGCCTTGAAGCTGGAGTACTCTCGACTTTCGCTCAATGAGGGTACAGCTAAGTCATACAACGGCCGCAAAATATTCAGGTACGCCTATGTCAGCTAATATTAAAAAGTTTCTGTCTCATGTGCCGCCTTTCGCCGAGCTTCCAGATAATGAATTGATCCGTCTGGCAGGTGAAATCTTGGTGGAAAATTACCCTAAAAACGTCGTGCTTTCCGTCCAGGGCAAAACGAAACTGGAAAGCGTCTATATCATTGAGAAGGGTCAGCTGGAGCTTTTCTACGATGGTGACGGAGAAAAGGAGCTAACTGGATTCCTAAAACCGGGTGAAATATTCGGCGGGATATGCATACTGATGAATGCCGGCATCTCGGTGCGCACCGTCAAAACCTTCGAAGATGCCACGCTGTATGTTTTACCGCAAAAAGCGTTCTTGGAGATCTGCGCCCGCCATTCTTTTCTATACGGTTACTTTGCCGCCAAATTCCGCAAGCGCATGTCGGACAAGACGTATTCGTCGGTTGCCGTGGCCGGAAAGGCCCAGTATTTTCTGTCCCGTCTGGTTCCTTTTTCTTTCTTGCCCGACGAAGCAATCGAGAGGATCGCGAGGGAAGTTTCCACCGCCAGTTATCCCCGGGGCACCGTGCTGTTCGTCCAGGCAAGGTCAAAAGTGGAGTATCTGTATATTTTCAATAAAGGGGCCGCGGAACGCTATTACGAGGAAATTGATCAAAAAAAGCTACGCGGGCGCTTGGGAGAAGGTGACATGTACGGCGGAATTTCGTTGCTCATGAACAACGGAATTGCCATCCGCACCCTGAGGGTTACTGAAGATTCGCAACTTTATCTGCTGCCAAAAGAGATATTCCTGGAAATCTGTAAACGTTATGAAGCCTTTACGGATTTTTTCACGGACACATTCGGCAAACGGATGTTGGATCGCTCCTATGCGCATATCATCAGCAGTGTTTTCAGGCCCCAAGTGGATTCCGCCCAGTTTTTCAATCTGCCGATAGAAAATATCTACAATGAGGAGTTGGTTAGCTGCGACCAGAACCTGCCGATACAGGCGGCGGCGGCCGTCATGAGCGAGCACGATTCCAGTTCCATATTCGTAAGAAAGTCCGATGGTGATTTCGTGGGGGTGGTTACGGATAATGATCTGCGAAAAAAAGTAACCGCTACGGGATTCGATATCCTCAAACCGGTTTCGGAAATCATGTCCTCGCCCTTATGCACCGTATCCTCCAACGCCCTGGTATTTGAAGCGTTGATGGAGATGATGCAAAAAAACATCAAACACCTGGCCATCAGGGATGCGAACCATAAGGTCGTGGGTGTCATTACAAACCGGGATTTGTTGAAGGCCCAGGGGCAGTCGCCCTTTTTTATCGTCCGCGAAATTGCGCGGGCTCGATTTGTCAACCAGATCGTACAGGTTCAACGGCAGATTCCCGGGCTGATTCATTCCCTGATCAACACGGGGGCCAAGGCTCGCAATCTGACCCGGTTTTTAACCACGATTTCGGACGCCATTTTACAGAAAATCATCGGTTTCGCACTGGAAGAAATGGGGCCGGCACCTGCCAGATTCGCTTTCATGGTACTGGGCAGCGAAGGACGACATGAACAGACCCTTAAAACCGACCAGGATAATGCCATCCTGATTGAAGATGTTGCGGCGGATTCGCGACAAGAGGTCATGGAATATTTTTTAAAGTTTGGCGAAAAGGTCTGCAACTGGCTGGATCAGGCGGGATATGCGCTTTGCCTGGGTGATGTCATGGCTAAAAACCCGCGCTGGTGCCAGCCGCTGGAGACTTGGAAGAATTATTTTTCGGAATGGATTCACCAGGCCGAACCCGAGGCCCTTTTGCAGGCCAGCATCTTTTTTGATTTTCGCTTCGCCTACGGCGATCGGGCTCTGGTCTCTGATCTGCGCCGACACCTGTTCGGCTCCCTGCAGGGGTGGCAGGGATTTTTCCGTAATCTGACCGAAAATGCGCTTCACTTTGCGCCGCCGATCGGCTTTTTCCGCAATTTCGTGGTCGAGTCCAAAGGCCAGCACCGCGATACATTTAACATCAAAGCCGCCATGCAGCCGGTTGTAGACTATGCGCGCATATACGCTCTGCAGCATAATATCAAAGCGACCAACACCTTCGAAAGGCTGGACCAGTTGCTTACCCAAGAAAATATTTCTTCCGGGGAACACAATGAACTGGTAACCGCTTACAGCTACCTGATGCAGCAGCGATTCGCCACCCAGGTAAAAGCGGTGATCAATGGCGATTCAAAACCGGATAACTACATCAACCCCAAGCAGCTCTCACGGATCGAGCAGACGATGCTCAAGGAAATCTTCAAGCGGATAGAAAAATTTCAGGCGAAATTAAGTTTCGATTTCATCGGCATGGGTTAAGGGCTCACTCAAAAATAACTTCACATTTTATACGCTGACGCATTCCGCCGGGCTGCGTTGCGAAAGCTCGTAATGTCCAGATATTCCTGCTTTTTAGCGCCCTGCCGGACAGGCGCCCCAGCGCCTAAATCTGGGAATTAGTTTTTTCGTGAACCCTAAAGGTTATGTTTCACTGCCGCGCGGGACCGGTCTGGTTGGACTTGCGGGTTTGAAAATAGCTCATCAGCGGGGTGAAAAGCGTCTTTATTCCGGCCTTATCCCGCTGCCGGAAAATCTCTTCCAACGAGATATGAGGATCCCTTTCCGGCTTCAACAGGTATTTTCTCAGCGCATTAATCCTGCTTAGAATCTCTTGTTCGGCAAGATCTTTCAACAGTTGTTTTTGGGTCAGAATTTCATTTTTGACGTCTTCTCTCTTCTGCTCGATTCCACGGAATTTGTTGAGTTTGTACTCGATGCGCATATCGATCAGTTCCAGGAGAATTTTTTCATAGTCCTCACCAAAATACAGAACCTCGGGAACGATGTCACCGAAGTGCGTCACTCCCAGTATGTCTTTGCCCTGGAACCAGTAATTCTCCAGAAAATCCGGTTCGAGATCCTTATAGTTTTGCAAGGGCATGAACATCCGGCGCAGATGAAGCAAAACCTTCTGGGCTTTATTCTTGTGTCCGCCGATGATAACGGACCCGCCGACCTCACCTTTTTTAATGCCCTTGGTCCAGGGCGCGCCGGTGATGCCGAAGTCGTTGTAAACCGGAATCACCAGCAAGGTGGACAGGGTATTGATGGCCAGCGCGTATCCGGCCGATGGGCCGCCGACATTGTAAGAAGCGGAAAGCAGTTGATGGTGGATTGTGTAATCCGCCAGAAAATCGCCGACGATGCGGGACATATTCACCCGGGAGTCGAGCTCCTGCAGGTAATTTTCAACCATCGTCAACGCCTCCTGAGCGGATTGCTGCGTCATCTTGACTGCCATATCCAACTCGGCCGCTGCCGGTGCGGTGGAGGAAACAGCACCGGTGACGATGACCTTTTCGTTGCTCAGATGATACGTGAGGCTGGTGGCAATCGGCAACAGTACACCGGTGACATCGCTGGCGCCCACTCCGATGATAAATCCCACCTGAGGTTCCTGACTGAGTTCAGCTTCCAGAAATTCGTCCAGCTGTACCTTGCTTTTCCGGGTCGGGCTCTGGGAAATCTCCCGGCGGGCCGAATGAAGGTGAGACGGCATCAGGGGGTATCCTTCAACGTCTTTTATCCAGGCCAGCAATTCGATGATCTGACTGTATTGGCTTAAAAAGCCATCGGTATTTTCCCGGGCCTGGGCCCGGATTTTAGCCGGCGCCTGCACGGCATCCAGGATTCCCGACAGGGTTTTGAAGTTGAATTTGATGAATTTGACCAACTCTTTCTGGGAACGGGTTCCCAGAGAGCGCAGATTGAGAAGTACGGCGTATTCGGTGCTGCGAAGCGAACAGGCTTTTTCGACAAATGCGGCATAATCCGCCGGAGTGTTGCATATGCCCTGAGCGGACATCATGACGGCGTCCACATCGAGTTCGGGGGCCCGTGGCACGCCGTCTATGGAACCCTCGATAATTTCAGCGATATCCCTGTTTCGCAGATGACCGGAAATATCCATCACTTTCAATCGCTTGGAGCGAATCAGCGCCGGATCCAGAATATCGAGCCGGTTGGAGGTAAGCACCGTAAACACCCGGTTCATGGGAATCTCGCCGTCTATGAGATTTAAAAAGGTATTTGTCAGCTTATCCGCTGGAGATCCGCCGGATGCACTTCTTCCGGGGGCCAGCGCGTCGCCCTCGTCGAAGAAAACGACGGTGGGCGCGATCATCTTGGCGATATCGTACAGCTTTACGAGGTTCTCGACCGCACCGTCAATAGGACTGACCGGATTCTGCAAAGAATTGAGACTGGCCGAAATGTCATGGATATTTTCGTTTTCGCTCAGCCAGGTCCTCACCAGAAACGTTTTGCCGCTTCCCGGCGGACCGTACAAGACGACGCCTTTTTCTTCACTGACACCGTAGGTCAGGCTGTTGTTGGCCATTTCGGAAAAGACGTCCTTGATCCCGCCGACATACTCGTCCCACTTCAGCTTGCGGTCCATTCGATCCACAATCTTGCCGAAAAGATGGCATAATTCATCTTTACCTTGAAAATGGTCCGGGTTGCGTATACGACGGCGACCAGGCTGTATATGAGGCCCCCTAGAACAATCAAGGCAAAAGTTCTGCGTAGCAATGTCTTGACAAAATCCCTCCGAACGAATTTCTTCGCATGATCACCGGCCATATTCACTCCTTTAAGTTTTGATGACGGTCGAATATACAAATACGGATGTGAGCACTGGGAGAATGCAGCTGGGGAAATAACCGTCGGCTGAAAAAGTAATCGATTTCAGGTCCGCATGAATTGAAGCGCTGCCAAAAACCGATGATTTTAATCGCATGGACGCTTCATGCAACGATGTTCCGTCCTAATGGCTGTTATTCTTAAATAATAAGAATACATGCCGATCTTGTCACCGTGTCTGTCAGATACCGGATCTATTTCCCTTGTCCGTCTCTTTTTTCCCTGATATGTTGTTTTTGCCCGAATTTTGAAACCGCTGTTATCAGGAGTATCGCCCGGAACTCGACCATGCCGCGAAAATCGCTTAACCGTTTGGTTCTTTTTACCCGTTTCCCTCAAGCCGGGGCCACTAAAACCCGCCTGATACCGGTTCTGGGCGCCGAGGGTGCCGCCGAGCTCCAGCGCCGGATGTCCGAGCGCGTCGTTTTGCAAATAAACAAGTTCTCCAAGTTAAATCCCGCAGCGTCATATTCGGTTGAAATCCGTTTCGAAGGCGGCAGTGAAGCGCTCATGCGCGCCTGGTTGGGTGCCGGATTTGATTATCGTCTGCAGGGAGACGGCGATATCGGCCTTCGAATGGCGCGGGCCTTCCGAGACGGATTTGCCGACGGCTGCCAAACAGTGACCGTCATCGGTTCCGACATTCCCCGGCTTTCGAGCGACATCATCTGCCGGGCTTTTGAAAACCTCGAATCCCGGAATCTGGTATTGGGTCCGGCCGGCGACGGCGGGTACTACCTCATCGGCCTTCACAGCGACATTTCCAATCGGGCAATCCCGCGGCTTTTTGATGGCATCCCCTGGGGAACGAGCGACGTGCTGCCGCGGACTTTAAATCGTGCCGCTGAATTGGGACTCACTTACACCCTTCTCGATACTCTGAACGACGTGGATCGTCCGGAGGATCTTGCTGTCTGGGACCGGATCCGGACTCCCCAAGCCTGTATTGACGAAAAAAAATGGTTGTCGATTATCATACCCACCCTGAATGAAGCGCAATTCATCGGGGAAGCTCTATCGGATCTGCCAAAAAGCGAAACGGTGGAAGTCATCGTCGTGGACGGCGGCAGCCGGGATCGAACCATCGAGTTGGCCGCCTCGCTCGGGGTCCGGGTACTGACGACAACCGCTTCCAAGGCCCGGCAAATGAATGCCGGTGCCGAGGGCGCCAGCGGTTCGGTGCTGCTGTTTCTGCATGCCGACACCCGCCTGCCGCAAGCCTACGAAGAAAAAATTCGGACGGCCGTCAACCGCGATGGTTTTCTCGCAGGCGCGTTCACCTTGAAAATTGATGCGGATCATTGGGGACTGCGGGTGATCGAACGGGTGGCCAACTGGCGATCACGTTATTTCCGAATGCCCTACGGCGATCAGGCCTTGTTTGTCCGGCGCGAAACATTCAGGGAAATAGGCGGGTTTCCGGCAATTCCGATTATGGAAGATTTCGAGTTGGTCCGGCGGCTGAGGCGCAAAGGCAGGATTGTCATCTTGCCTGATTATGTGCGCACGTCTGCCCGGCGCTATCTGAATTTTGGGATTGTTAAATCCTGGATGGTAAACCAGACCATTGTCGCTGCCTTCTGCTTTGGGGTCGGACCCGACCGGCTGGCCCGCTGGTATCGGAGAGAAAAGGGCAACCCCCCGGTTACGTGATTTTCCCCGATTTTGAACTTTCCAACGGGCGTATTTTTCTCCTAAAGTGATCAGGATTAGCATGCTATCGATATTATTTATTTTATCATTTTCTCCGGTAAGACAGGCGTTAAGATGGCGTTATTTGGGGTTGGCGCTCATCGCGTTGACCCTGTGCTTCTCAGCCCCTGTTGTCCGTGCCGATGAACCGGACCCGGTTGACGGATTCCCGACCGCTTGGCAACCGGCAAAATCCCTCGAGAGTGAGTTGTCCGGCCACCGAGCTGAACTCGAGGTTCTCAAAACGAAGCGGCAACAATTGCAGACCCGGCAAAATGCCGTCCTGGCCGAAATAAGCGCGTATAATTCTCAGGATACGGCTCATAAGCAATTGCTGCTGATGAGCAAACTGCGGATCGAAGATCTGGAAAATGCAATTAAAGACAACCGGCTGGTATCCAAAAGCCTGACCGAACGGATCGATACTTTAAAGAAGCAGAGGGATTCGACAGCGGTCTACCTTGAAAAAACCGCCGCCAGCATGGAACTGGCCAAAAAGCACCTTGCCGACGGTCGGGAATCTCATTTATCCGACCCGCCCCGACAGCCACCGGATGGCACTACCCAAAAGCTGCTTCAGGTTCTCGAACAAAAGAAACAGATCTTGAAACGCTGTTTGGAAATCTACGACGACCTGCTGGGCCGGCTCAGGTCTTCGCTGGAAGCCAAACTGGCAATAGGTGAAAAACTGATCAATCAGCTGGAAAATCTGAAAGAAGCATCGCTTTTCCAAAGGATGGCGCCTTACCGCGATTTGAGCGGCCAGGCGCTGCTGCAGGATCTACGGCTTTTGCGGGACCGTTTCTCGGCCATTTTCAGTTATGCAAGCTGGAAGGACCTCTGGAAACAGATGAAATTGGGAGGGGTTGCCCCCTGGCTGGTCTTTTTTACGCTGCTGGTATTGAGTATTGCCCTTCCCTGGCGGTACCGGAGCCACCTTCAACAGATTGAAAAAAGATATGCCCAGCCGCGGCAGCACTATCGTTGGCTGTGCCTGATTCTCCTGCGACGTTCTCTTCCATACCTCGGGTTGACGACACTTTTCGGGATTTACAGCTCCGTGCGGTTTTCGCTCATCGATGTCGAACTCGGACGCTTTTTGTTCTTTGCCTTCCTGCTGCTGCTGATCACTCGCTGGGGATTGGATTTCTTCAAACACGGATTTCGTGTTCGGCCAATCGATTTGCAATCTTTCGTATCCGTTCGGCTGAAACGTTTTTTGCGCTATTATCGCGTGGCGATCATTTTGGTTTTGCTGCTGTTCTCGATTGCCGGAAGCGAAAGTCTTCTGGCATGGATGTCGTGGATCGTCGTGTCTGCAAGTTTTCTGGCATGGACCATTGTTTTCTGGCAGCGGATGAAGCCGGTTCTGATCGAGGAGGTGCGCAAAGGCCAGGCGGCACCCAAGCCAAAGATGCTCGGCATAATAAGGGCCGGGACCTATCTCATCTTTGGCGGGACATTGTTGCTGACCCTGATCGGCTACGGTGCTCTGGCAGGTTATTGGTTTCGGGTTTGGACCGAATCGATGGTCCTGTTGCTCTGGGGCTGGATCAGTTTGAACGCCATTCGGGAGTGGCACCGCGACTATCGAGCCCGGGTGACGATGGCGGACGGAGACCGGAGGCTCACCAGTGTTGATCATTGGCACTGGTCACTGATCCATCTCGCCCAGGCCGTTTGGTTATTCGCTCTGGCATCGGGCATAATATGGGTCTGGGACTCCTCGGGATTCATTTTGTCATGGCTTGCAAGCTTTTTTAACCTGACGCTTACGATCGGAAGCCTGAAACTCAGTATCAAAGGTGTGGTGCTGGCGATTGGCATTATTTTTCTAACGTATCTGGCCTCGCGTGTCGGACAGGCATTGCTGAAGGAAAAAGTCCTGGATCGGCAACCGCTCGATCGCGGACTTAAAGATTCGATTCTGACGATTGCGACCTATTTGGGCTGGGGTGTGGGTCTGGTCCTGGCACTGGGTATCCTGGGCGTCAATACCACTTCGCTGGCAGTGATCTTCGGGGCGCTGAGCATCGGGATCGGATTTGGCTTGCAGACCATCTTCAACAATTTTATCAGCGGCTTGATCCTGCTGCTCGAGCGGCCCATCCAGGTGGGCGATTATGTCGAGGTCGGCGACCTGTGGGCTGAGGTGAAAAAGATCAACGTGCGCGCTACCATTGTGCAGACATTTGACAACGCCTCCGTGATCATCCCCAATTCCGAATTCATCAGCAAGCAGGTGACCAACTGGAGTTTCAAGGACAAGCGCATGCGCCGAAGTTTGGATATCGGGGTCGCCTACGGATCGGATATCGATTTGGTGCAGAATACGCTGTTGGACATTATACAGCAAACCAGCGGGGTATTAAAGTATCCGAGACCCGACGTGCTTTTCATCGATCATGGTGACAGCGCCTTGATCTTCCGCATGCGCATCTGGGTGGATGTCAGCGATTACTGGACGGTGCCCAGTCGGATCCGCTGCGAGATCGACCGACGTTTCCGCGAACTGGCAGTCGAAATAGCGTTTCCGCAACGAGATGTGCACATTCGCTCGATTTCCAAGGAATTTATGCCGGTGAATTCTCGCGGCGGTTCGGACCAGACATGATGCCAGTTTCAGGGCACGGCAAAGGAAGAATGCTTCTCAAGGACCGCAAATATTCAGCCCAGCTTCGGCTAAAAACCAGTCGATTCCAATTTGAGAAAATGCATCAGATAATTGACATGGGTGTTTCCGCCCAGGGAATATTTGCGCAGGAAGGGATTGTAGTGCAGACCGGTCAGGTCCCGACGGACCAAGCGGGCGCGGTTCGCCCATTGTTCCAGTTCGGAGGGTTTGATGAACCGGCTGTAGCGATGGGTTCCCCTGCGAACCAGGCCCAGGATGTATTCGGCGCCGATGATTGCAAACAGAAATGACTTTGGATTGCGATTCAGGGTTGCAAAAAAAACGTGGCCGCCCGGTCTGACCAACTTTTGACAGGCAGCGACCACCGGATACGGATCGGGCACATGTTCCAGCAATTCCAGGCAGGTAACGACGTCGAAGCGTTCCGGATGCGCATCTGAAAATTCCTCTGCCGTGGCCCGCTGATAGTCAATGGCCAGGCCGGACTTCCGTAAATGCAGTTTCGCCACCGCCAGAGGCGCTTCGCCCATATCGATTGCGGTCACCACGGCCCCGGATGCCGCCATGGCTTCGGACAGGATTCCGCCGCCGCAACCGACATCCAATACCCGCTTGCCGGACAGCCGGGAGCGGCGGTCAATATAATCCAACCGCAAGACATTGATGTCGTGCAGGGCTTTGAAAGCGCCATTCTTATCCCACCAGATCGGCGCCATCGCCTCGAATTTGGCGATCTCGGCGGTGTCTATATTTCGGGCTGCCTCGTCTTTTAAATTTTCCATCATTTCATGGTCCTGGTTTCGCCCCTGCCACACCCCACAGCTGGGACAACAGCATACCGCTCAGCATGAGACCGCATCCGATCAGTCCCCGCCAACTGAAGACTTCACCTATCAAAAGCCATCCGCCGACGGCGGCGAATACTCCTTCCAGGCTCATGAGAATCGCGGCATGCGCCGCATGCGTGTCTCTCTGTGCGACCACCTGGAGGGTAAAGGCAACGCCGCTGGAAAGGATGCCGCCGTACAAAAGCGGCCAGCTCGCCCGGATGATTGCATCAAACCGGATCGGTTCGCTCATTGCAGCCACGACCAGGCTCAACACCGAGCAGGTCACAAACTGGTAGAACGCCAATTTTATCGGCTGGATTTTGGGCGAAAGCCAGCCGATGACGATAACCTGGGCCGCAAAGAAAAAAGCCCCGCAAAATTCGAGTAAATCACCGAATGCCATCGTGAATTTTTCGGTGACGCTCAGCAGATATAATCCCACAACGGCCAACACCGCTCCCAGCCAGGTACCCGGGGTTGTGGATTGATTCCAGAACAAAGACAGTATCGGAACGATAATCACATACAGGCAGGTGATAAAGCCGGCTTTGCCCGCAGTGGTATACACCAGCCCCGCCTGCTGCAGGGAGATACCCATAAAGAGCATGAAGCCCGCCAGAAATCCCCCCCCAAACACCATTGCCGTGCCTGGCCGAGGAAGAATGTCTTCAGCCGCAGTGCGTTCTTCACAGCTGATGAGCAGAAGCGGCAGCAAGGACAGGGCACCCAGGGCAAACCGCACGCCGTTGAATGTAAACGGCCCCACGTAATCCATACCGACCCGTTGGGCAACAAATGCAAACCCCCAGATGGTGGCGGTAATCAGCAGTAAAGAGTCGGATTTCAGAGTTTGGGAATTCATCGGGCCAATCGAAATAAAGCAGTCGGTTAGGGCATATAAGACCATACAATTCCCGGTATTTAACGTCAAGGCCGAAACGGCCGGAAAATGGCTTTGAAAGTGGAGTATTCCTTTTCTGCTTTTCTGCTGCGAAACCTTATTCAATTGTTTGCGCGCACACCGGCGGTGGCATATGCCGCGCAGCCAAGGAAAGCCCCCGATACCTCAAGTAATTATTGACAGCCGTTCGTTTTTCTGAAAATTTTCAAATGAAGAATTCCGGCATACCCTTTCATTTTTTATCCATCGCATAAAAAAGGAGGATGTGATGAAAAAGTTTTTGAACCAAATTTTGTGAGGTTAATGGAAAAATGAAAAAAACAATTGGTATTCTGGGAGGCATGGGGCCGGAAGCCACCCTGGACTGCTTCGCTAAAATCATTAAAAATACCCCGGCCGAAAAGGACCAGGACCACCTCCGGGTGATCATCGATTCCAATCCCGCCGTTCCCGATCGCACTGCGGCTATCATCGGAGACGGGGCGTCCCCGGTGCCCTGCATGGTCGAGGGCTGTCATGCCTTGAAGCGTGCCGGGGCGGATTTTATTATCATTCCCTGCGTGTCGGCTCACTTCTTCTTGGATGAAATTAAGCGGCGGACCGATTTGCCCATCCTGTCGATATTCGATGCCGTGGCAGATACCATTGCCCGTGAGTTTGAGGGTGTCAAAACGGTGGGACTTCTGGCCACCAGCGGTACGGTAAGAGGCGGATTGTTTCAAAAACGCCTGGCACGGGATCATATCAAAACCATTGTCCCGGATGATGCCGTGCAGGCCTTGATAATGAAAGCGATTTACGACATTAAAAGCGCCGCGCCTTCCCGGCCTAGATCCGATATAATCGCTGATCTGGCCGCGGCCGCCGACAGCCTGATTGCAAGCAGGGCGGAGGCGGTTCAGGCAATTGTCGCCGGATGCACCGAAATACCCCTTGCGCTCGCTCAAGGGCATCTGTCGGTTCCCTATTTGGATTCTCTGACAATTCTGGCCCGCACGGCGCTCCGCCGTGCCGGAGTCACACCGGTCGCTTGATCCAATAAAGCAGGTTGAACCCAACCATATATTTAAATCTAAACGAAATCAGGATAAAAATGGAAGATCTGCGATCCAGCGTATCGCGAAAGAAGTGATGGGAGGTCCAAAAAAAATGAAAATCCGGATTGTTCTGGTACCCTATGATTCGGGCCACAAAGATCTTCGCCAGGGGCGCGGTCCGGCCCATTTCATTGACCGGCATCTCGATCAGGCACTGGAAAAAGATGGCCACCAGGTGACTGTTGCCTGCATCGAGGCCGAATCCGCATTCCCGACGGAGATCGGGACAGCCTTCGAACTCAATCGTCTTTTAGCGGCAGAGATAAAAACCTCAATCGCAAGCGGTCTGTTTCCCGTGGTGCTTTCGGGGAACTGCAATAGCTGTCTGGGCACCATCGCCGGCCTGAATTCCGCTGACCTGGGGGTGGTCTGGTTCGATGCCCATGGCGAATTCAACACCCCGGAGACCACCCGCAGCGGATTTCTGGACGGAATGCCCCTGGCCATGGCGACCGGTCGCTGCTGGAAAGCGATGTCGCAAACGATTGCGGGATTCATACCGGTTCAAGAAGAAAACGTCATCCTGGTCGGAGCCACGGATCTGGACCCCGAGGAAGAAAGGCAGCTTCGGCAAAGCCGGGTGAAGGTCATCTCGGCGAGGGGGGTCACGCCGGACCACCTCCTGCAGGAACTCGAGAGTGCCTTGAAAATGCTGCGACCACGGGTTGACGATATCTATCTGCATATCGATATGGACGCCCTTTCGATCGCAGAGGGGGCGGCCAATCATTTCGGCGCTTCCGGCGGGCTGCAGCCTGAAATTATCGAAGGCGCCGCCGGATTGGTAAAACAATATTTCCATTTGCGGGGATGTGCGGTAGCCTCCTATGATCCGGCTTTCGATTCAGGAGGTGAATTCCTGGCAGCGGGCATTGGCTGTATCCGTGAAATCGTATCGGAATGTTATCTGCCGAGCAGAGGTGAAACGATCATTTCGATAAAAAGATAGGTGACAAAGCCTACTGCCAATGCGAACATGACAACCCCATAGATCTGTCTTTTCTGGTGTCTTCGTTTTTCCTGGTCATCATAAAATACATACTTCCCGCATTTGATACACAGAAGCTTCTTGGTTTCAAGTAAAGAGGCATGACCGCATTGGCAGACAACCTCCTTTGGAGGCAGACCCATAGGTTTTCCCTTCTTGCCATGATTATTTGAGTGAGTCCTTACTTGTCCGGCGTGCCTTGCCGGCCCATATCCGGGTTCGCTGCGGTATAATACTGCGCAGTTTCTTTTTTTAAAAGGAAATAGGTTGAGGTTGCAAAGAGAACCGCGACCAAACCGGTCAATAACATCAGGCTGTACTGATTGCTCTGAAAGTATGCCACGCAAAAAAGAGCATACAGACCGATGATACCGATATTGAAAAAAAGGCACATCATGCGCGCCCATTTCTTGAGCGTAGCCACGAAATAGCAAATGCCGATGCCGACACCGACCTGGAGCAGCGTGGTCCTCACGGGCATTTCATGGGCAAAATGCGTCAAATAAAAGACATAATGGCATAACCATCCGCAAATTAGAAATAGGATGCCGTATTTAACTGTGTTGGGTCTCATCTCTAAGCGCTGCGGAGCTTGGTTCATTACTGTTCCTGCCTGATTCATCCCGGGTAGACCGGAATCTTAATTTCAAAAAAATAGATTCAGCACATCGGATTTAGCGTATTATCATCAATTCGGCCGACACAACCCGGGGAAATAAGGATTTCATAGCTGATATGGCCGTCGATAATTTCTAGACATCATTTATATAAATGAATGCGCTCATCAATTTCAAGCTCTTTTTGGCAAATCACGAAATGGTTCTCAACAATTTACAAATATCAGGGATCAATTTGAGAATTTGATGAAAATAAATCTTTTTTCTTGACAAAATTCTCACAAAAAATTATACAGGTATGGAAACTGTGAATTTAATTCATTTAATAAACGTAAAACCGTGATTTCAATGGCCTTGATTACCTGTAGGGCAGCCAAAAAATTGTTGTTGATACCAGATATTTCTGTTGCCAAATAACCCTCGCAAATGCTAAAAAGACAGTGCCTGAAGTTGATCTGAACCCTGGAAACCTGAGTATTTTTAGGAACAATAAAAAAAACGCCGCACCGGCCATCGGATCTTTCAAACATGTAGACACGACCCATCAAGATGTAGCAGATACATAATTTCAACGTGAAAGAAGGATAATTGCCTTGGAAAAGGCTTGCCACCATGTATATGAGTCCAGTCCCCTGGTGCCCCTTGATTTTTTCCACCTTCGTTCGAGTGAAACTTACAATTATCTCTTCTTGAAGTTAGTCACTGCAATCACCCGCCTGTCCGAACCAGTCACTGAAAAAATATTAGATATATTCAAACGGGGTACTATAGAAGGCTTGGTTGTCAATAATAAACCGATAGCCGATGTCGATATAGGCCGCATGATTACCACTTTCTCGTCCGCCTGTTTATTTACGGAAAACCTATTATGGACCAAATTTTTATTTTCAGAAAAAAGTTAATCGAAAGGAGGTGATGACGATTGCCGGATGGATAGTGATTTAAGGAAGCGAAACTTCAATTTAGCCGGTCAACCGTTTTGACCCTTGTACAGGAGGAAAAGCAATGAGCGGAACCACGTGGGTTTACATAATGCTGGGTCTTTATATTGTTTACTGCTTTTACTGGGGAATGAAAGGATATTTCTCGGAGAAAACCTCGGCAGGCTATGCCATTGCGGGCCGGTCGATTCCATTTATCGCTTTTTTGATGGCGGCGACGGCCGCTTCGTTTTCAGGCTGGACGTTTATCGGTCATCCGGGTCTGATCTGGCGGGACGGATTGGCCTATGCCTTTGCCTCATTTTATGTGCTCACCATTCCAATCACCGGAACGTTTTTTGCCAAACGCAACTGGCTCTTGGGCAAACGCTATGGGTTTATCACCCCGGGTGATATGTTCGCCTACTATTACAACTCCGAGGCCGCACGCTGGTTGACCGTGTTCACGGCCTTTCTGTATTCCATGTTTTATTCCGCCGTCCAGCTGATGGCATCGGCGGCGCTTTTTCACTGGGTTGCGGGCATACCGGTAACGTATGGTGCGATTTTCATGGCCTTTATCTGCTGGTTTTATGTGTGCTCCGGTGGAATGAAAGCCAGCGCCTGGGTGGGGGTGCTGCAGTTTATTCTGCTGGTCGGCGGGATTATTCTTCTGGGATACTATGTCATTACCTCCGATGCGATCGGCGGCTGGACAGCCTTTTCCGAGCATGTGGCCGCACTGGATAAAAAACTCCTGACGGTTCCGCGGGTGATCAATTTCGGGCTCGGCGGGGCCAAAGGGGAATCCGCCTGGACCGGGGTCATGATCCTGACCTACATGTTCGCCCTGATGGGTATTCAGTCTTCGCCGGCCTTTACCATGTGGAATTTCGGCATCAAAAGCCCCAAACCCCTGGCATGGCAGCAGGCCTTTATGTCCACCTTCGTCGTCGGATTCGCCCTGTTCTTCTTTACCGCCTTCCAGGGCATGGGCGCCAAGATCCTGCAGATTCAGGGGGTATTGGAATTCACCAAGGACAGCGATGTGGTCCCCATCCTGATGGCAACCTATCTGCCGCCTTTTGTGCTGGGAGTCGTTTTCCTCGGCGCCATCGCGGCGATTCACTCCACGGCCGCTCCCTATATCAACACCGGTGGATCGATTCTGCTGCGAGACGTCTACTGGCGCTACATCCGCAAACAAAAGGCCAGTCACTCCGAGCAGATCTGGATGAACCGTGTCCTGGCGACCGTGGTAACCGTTGCGGCCCTGGTGGTCGGATTGAATTCCCATGCGGCCCTGGTTATTCTGGGGGCGCTGGCCACCGCCTTCGGGTTTGTCATGTATGTATACCTGATGGGTGTCCATTGGGGTTTCCGGTTTCCAAGCGTCGGGGCCTCCCTGGGGGTTTTGGCCGGCATGATCGCCGTGTTCGTCACTTACTATATCTGGCCCAACCCGCTGTCCATGCACAGTGCGTTCTGGGGAACCTTTACCGGGCTGGCGATCGCCTATTTATGCCGCGGACTCGGCATGAAGGACAATGAGGAAACCATCACCCGCCAAAACGAGATTCGCGGCTTCTTAGATGATATCGACGCTCCCACTCCAGCCGGACAATCCTGGCGCAAAGTAATGGCCTGGGCGGTGCCGATCTGGTATTTCTTTGCGATCGGCCCGGCCTGTATCATCGGCAACGGTGCGTTTTCATTTGCCGGATTTCCGCCGCTCTGGTCCTGGCAGATCGTCTGGTGGATCATAGGCATCGTCTTGATGTGGGCGCTGTGCTTTAAAGCGGAAATGGCCACCACCAACGCGGTTCAGATCGAACGGGCCGAAAAAGAGACCATGATCGTTGTCAAGGAAGCTTAATCCGATACCGTTTTTAAGGAGATCAAATCATGAAAAGCGAAGATCTGTGGATGGTAGGAATCGTAATATTCTGCGTCTTGTTTACGGCCTCCTTTGGATGGGGCCTGTGGGGATAACGCATAAGTAATCGACCCCAAAGCCGAAGGATCACCAAAGCCTTCGGCTTTGCCGACCGTTTGCATTCAGCAACGGCTTGGGGCGGGGACCGATAGCACCTGCCCCAGGTCATTGCGAATGTGTGCAGATTTTGTAAAAATTTGTGCAATTTCTTTTGTTTGCGGGCCTGCAAAATGCACTGCCAATATCCGACATCGATCCACCGGTTGAACTTGAACCCCACTTCCTTGAAATGAGCCACCTTTTTGAAACCAAATTATTCATGACCCCATTTCGTCCTCCGGCCCCGCTCACAGAGATAATGGTGCCAAAGTATCCTCGCCCCTACCGCCCTCCACGGCTTCCAATGCGCTGCGATTCTATCCACTTTTTCCGTGCCGGGTGTGGCCGCCAACCCTCGCAGCTCCTGGATTGCTTTTGCCAATGCGAGATCTGCACTTGCCTGAAGAATTCGATCAGACGTGAGTTTTTTGCTTCGCCTGAATTAACATGAATGGTCGATTCGGGCAATAGCCCGTTAAGAGGTGATTCTGCTCTTTCCCTTTCCCTGACATCCCTTTCAAGTATGGATAGCTTGAAGTGCGAGAACTGAACCTTTTAGCTCTGGATGCCTTGGTTCGGAGATCTACCGTTCGGGATGATCATTTTGTTTGATCGCAGCTTATCCCCCCTTAAATAAATAAACCTTACCAATTTCCGAATGGCCCACAGAGATTTTGCGAGAAAAAAGGTGAAGGAAACCGAATAAAACCCTGCCGTGCGCCGATTGAGCCGTTACGCAAGCTGCTGCCGATCGTTCGTCAAACACCCATGCGGGTGATATGGCTGAATTGGGGCGTTCGGCCCGACTTGTTGAATATGCCCCGCCGCTTCAACCATTAATTTTGAATAAATTCATTTGTTTATATATATTCAGGCTGGCCCAGATATGTCGGCCAACAGGGTCATTTAGTTTCCTGCCTTTTGAAGTCTATAACTTTGGCTTTTCCTGCTTTCTTTTTAGTGTCTCGATAGATGTCTCTCAGATCACCCTCCGTTTCGCCAAGCAAAACACCCGTAGCCATAGTGGCATGTCCACAAAATGGGACTTCTATCTCGGGGCTGAAATACCGAAAATCTCGATGCAGTCCTTTTTGCAGGTTTGACAAAAGCCGTCTCTGAAAACCCAACCTCGGCGGCGATACTCTGCATAATTTCAGCATTTGGAAATTTTTCTCCGACCCAAACACCTGCTGGATTTCCGCCATTAGAAATATTGGTACATGCTGCAAGCTTATATAGACGTCAAGAAAAGAGCCCAAGATCTTCTTGATGATTTGAAGGGGGAATTTACCTGAACATTCAGGTTTAAAAATTTAGATTAAATCTGGCAAATTTTTAACCAAGCTCTGACTATATCCGACAGTTTACGGTCATAGCAGTTCCATAATGGATGCTTCCCCATCTTCAGATTACTGCAAGCAAATGTCTTTCAGGTATTGGATTAATTTGTATCATAATAATATCCCTTTCAGGAACGAGTATTGCCTGCAGACTGTATGCCGCGATATCTGATGATCTTCCGGATGGGATGCTGCACGACCATCTCAGGGGAGACCTCACAAATTTCCCCAGTGCGCTGTGGTATCTCTCGCCATCCTATGCTGACGGCTGGGCGATAGGCCATTATCAAAATTATGGAGATGCGCCCACAATCACACGCGGGCCCGGAGATGCACAGGATGATGCTGCCAATTTTACGGAAGCCGTCAATTCTGTGAATACTTCAGAACCCAAAATCACGTTGGGACACCTCAGGCTCGGGACGTCCGGATGCACTGCCATGGATGATCCCCATCCCTTCTATCGCGACAAGATTGGAAGGACATGGACATTTCAACATAATGGGGGCGTTGATAAGACGCGTATGACAAACCTGATAAACGCGGCCGATTCGACCTACCTGACAAATAATCCACCCAACGGTTCGGGTATACCCGCATGCGAAACGGGCGTGGTCGATTCCGAGCTGTATTTCCTGTTTTTATTGCTGAAAATCGAACAAAACGGCTGGGACGTAAACAATGGAATCGTGGAAGCCGTGAACACCATTATCGCTGGTAATGAAAACGGCGGGTTGAATTTTATCCTGAGCGACGGTTTCCGGCTCTGGGTTTTTCGCCGCGGGCAACTGAGCACGCACACACTTTACTACATTTACGACGCCGCTCAGGGATACGCTGCAGCAGCGTCTCAATATCCATCCAGTTCGCAAGGACACTGGATTGCCATGGACGACTACCAGCTGGTGATGTTGACCGCAACCGATGCCCCTGTAGTTTTTGATGTCACTGATTACGCCGGCGAGCTGCTGGTGGATAACGATTTCAACAGCAGCGTTTCCAGCGCTGACTTGAGAGCGAACTCCGAAGGGCAGGACTGGTACGAAAGCCGGGAGCTTACTCCCGCGCTGCTGACTTGGGAAACAAAGGTGGTCGGCGAAAATTCGACGCCAAAAGCCAAGCTGTCGGCCGCAAGCCAGACTGCCGATGAAAACGCCTATTTGACGCAGGAATTCAGCGTACCGCAATCAGACATTTTCTGGGCTGAAGCTGACATTTATGTGGACTCCATCTCAAATCTTTCCGGGGAGCCGGATCGGGCTGCATTCATGTTGATCGGCGACAACAGCGAACCGACCCGCACCGGGCCCAACTCAGATGACCCCGAGCGGTTTGTTTACCTGGCCTTTTACAAAAACGGAGGCGGCGGCACCGGCACCATGGACTTGGTCGCCCGGGACCGCGATGACCAATGGGATGGGTTCACTACTATCGCCTCAGGGCTTAACCTGGATCAATGGTACCAGGTCCGCGTGGTGTGCGACATCCCCAGCGGCACTTACGATGTCTATGTGGACAGAGTGTTTCAGGCGACCGTCACCTCACGTAACGAAAAAACCGTTGTTACGCACATCAGCTTCGGCGAATGGGGCGATGGCTCCGGAACGTATTATGTCGACAATGTCAGGGCCGTGAACGAGGCCCTCCAACCGGCACCGTTCCTGGTGGACACGGATTTTGAAGCCAGCACCGACAGCGCCGATCTGAGGGCTGACAGTGCTTGGCAGGACTGGTATGAGAGCCGCGGAGACGACTCCTCCTTGCTGAAGCTGAACATGTCCAATGTCGGCGGTAATGACACCCAAAAGGCCGAATTCACGGCCTCTTTAACCGGGAATGCCTATTTGACCCAGGAGTTCGGGACCCCACCGACCGGTACATTTACCGTCCAATGGAAAATCTTTGTGGACAGCATTCTCGATGACGCGGATCGTGACCGCAGTGCGTTCATGCTGATCGGCGACGACAGTGTAAACACTGGCAGCGATGCAGGCAAAGGACCAAACTCAACCGGAGACGAGCGCTTTGTCTTCATGGCTTTTTACAGCCCCGGCGGCGGAGACTCGGGCAACACCTTGAGCCTAATTGCACTTGAGCAGGGCGGAACTTACAATGACTCTTCGACCTGGACAGAAATCGCCTCAGGCTTGAGTTTTGACACCTGGCACACGATTACCGTAACTGGCGACCTGAATGCAGACACTTACGATGTCACCATAAATAATGACGCAAGTCCCGCGGCAACCGTAGACGCAGTCACGCCAAAAACCAGCGTGACCCACATCAGCTTTGCCCAGTGGAATGACGGCGCAGGGTCTTTTTTCGTGGATGATGTCAGGGACCCGTCTGCCTGTAAAAGTGACCTTGACGAAGACGGGGATCGGGACGGCTCCGACCTGGCAATGCTCATAGACGGCTTTGGAACGATTTATAACGAAGACGATCTTGCGGATTTTGCCGGTGTTTTCGGGACGCTGTGTCCATAGACACAGGGAATAGCTAAAATTGGATTCTTAGATCAGCAACAAGATAATATTAGACGAAGGAGGTAACAGCATGAAAACAGGAATCAGGTTTTTACTAATGGGTATTTTGTTCTTCTTCGCCTTTGTGCTTTGGGTCGGGCCTGCGGCGGCATTTATCGTGGATGGTGACTTTAATGCCAGTGGCAACTATGTCCCGGGCAGCCCAACGCACACAAATGGGGATCCGGACCAGGAGTCAAGTCTTGCCCTCAGGGCAGACGGTACCGGTCAGGACTGGTATGAAAGTCGCGGTCAATCTCCTCAGATGCTGATGCTCTATAGCAACACTTCGAGTGGCGTCTATGGAAACTACACGAATATGGCTCGCTTAAGAGGTGGTCAATCGGGTGCCGGGTCCGGAAGTGCATACCTTACCCAGGACTTTGGTTCGGCTCAGACCGGTACCTTCAGCATTTCTTTTGATATTGCTGTTGCATATATTAACAGCGAGTCGGGGACCGACGTGACGGGCTTGATTTATGTTGGGGACGATCTCGATAATAGCGGCGGGCCCAACGTCGGTGGGGCCGAGCGGTTTGCCTACCTGGGATTCTATGATCCGGGCGGAGGAACTTCAGGCCAAAATTTGGAATTATTGGCAAATAACTCAAGCGTTGATGTGTTTGGGTCAACAAACTTATGGTACGATACCTGGTATACAATGACGCTTGACTTTGACGTTCCCGGCGGCACCTATGATGTTACTGTTGACGATATATTTGATTTGCATTCCACCACTGTTCTTACCAACACTGGCATTGCGGCAAACACCGATCTGGATAGCCTCACTTCTCTCAGTTTCATGACAAGCGATGGGTGGGGAAATGGCACTTTCTATGTGGACAACGTCTCAGCCGTCCCCATACCAGGCGCTTTTTACCTCCTTGCATCTGGTCTGGTAGGGCTTGTGGCGGCCAGGCGAAGGGAAAAAGGGTAAATCACCTTAATTGAGTCAAAATACGCAATGACCGCTCGATGAAATACACTTCGCCCCGGTGGAGATACTTCACATTTCACCCAATTCGGCTATTTGCGACGATGTTGGGGCAGGCAGAAATAAAAAGAAGGACCTCGGTGCATAAAAATTAGCTTAATCAGTCCGTCTAAAAGATAGCTGATACACTCTTCGTTTGAGTCTTCAAAATAGAAAGGGCTGGATTCAAAATGGCCCCGCCCTTTTTTAGTTTTTTCTATTGCACGGCGATGAATGCTCTAAAAAGGAAATCGGTAATGCATTGCTGGAAACCCCTGGATAAAAATCTTTCAATTTTCGGATTGACAATCTTCTTCATATTCATGCTGTCCACAGCGGGCATGGCCTGCAGAATGTATGCGGTCATCGGAGATGATCTTCCGAATGACCTGTTGCAAGACCATCTCGCAGATGATCCCTTTTCGCTGAGATCGCTATCGTCGTCAAATAACGATGGCTGGGGCATTGCATATTATCAAGCCCTTGGAGACTTCTCAACAATTGATAGAGGTGCGAACACTATCCGTACCCTGCTCCGGTTGTCTAATCGACGAGCCGATCTATGATGATGTGGTGGACAGTATAAATGTATCAGCACCAAAAATAGTCGTGGCGCTCATAAGAAGCTGCGTGACCGGTTGCTGCGATGATGGCGGTTATACCGTCGCCAATCCGCACCCGTTTTATAGAGAAAAAAACGGTAAAACATGGACATTTGCCCACAACGGGGTGGTCAGCAAAGCCCGTATGTATGATCTGCTGGGCGATTATTTAAAAGCAAACCCGCCCAATGGTTCAGACATCATACCGGCCTGTGATCCATCGGACCTTTCGCTGGTGGTGGATACGGAGCTCTATTTCCTGTTCGTGTTAAAAAAGGTCGAAGAAAACGGCTGGCTGGCCGTCAACGGCATTGTCGAAGCGGTTACGGAAATGATGGCTGCCGGTGCGACCGGCGCAATGAATTTCATCATGAGCGACGGTTACACAAATTGGGGATTTCGCAAGGGTTACAGGCTGGAATATTTAGATGAGTCTTCAAATGGCTACTCTGCCGTGGCATCGCAAAGGCCCGGCTCCACCGGTAACTGGCATGTTATGAGCGACTATGAACTGGTTGTTCTAACCCATGATTCCCCTTCGCTGATAATGGATGTCAGAAATCTCCCGCAGAACTATCTTGCTGACGCTGGATTCAACAACAGCAGCGTGGATGTTGATCTGCGAACCGAAGGCCCCGGCCCGGACTGGTACGAAAGCCTTGGCGATGACATTCAAGCATATTCTCCTAAAAACAGCCTTACCCACATCAGCTTTGCCACCCTGGGTGATGGGGCCGGGACCTTTTATATGGACAATGTCATGGAAGCCTCCCTCAAGCCCCCCTGCCGGCAAGACCTGAACAAAGACGGACAAGTCGGAGATTTTGACCTTTCACTGTTTTCGGCAACTTTCGGGCAAAGTGGAAACGGGGATTTTAACTTTGACTGCGACGTGGACGGAAGCGACCTGGTAGTTTTGGAAGCTGCCTTTGGAAACGACTGCCCGAAATGCAAGTGCCAGGCACAAGGAGCATAGAGAACTTCGGACAAATCAACGCTCACAAGATCTCTAAGATTGTGACGATTGAAACCTTTAATGGTTAACGAAACAAATGGAGAGTAGGAAATGAAAAAAAAATCAATCCAATCCTTATTGATCGTTGCTATCGCCGTTATTTTCGCGACCAGTGCCGGCGCCCTATTGGAAATCGATGCGGATTTCGACAGCGGCAGTATCGGCGCATATGACATCAATGACGCCACCAACACCATCGACTTATCATTTAAATCGGAGTATCTGGTCAACACGGGCGAGAACTATACCTACTGGACCAACTTTAAGGTGCTCGACGCGCTGGGCAGAACAATCACATTTCGGATAACCAATACGAACGATGTTCCGTTTTTAAAGAGCACAACCCATGAAGCGCAGTTGATCTACAGCTGCGACGGGGTGACCTGGAACCGGCTCACCAATCACATTTATTCCGGGGGGGTATATACCTTTTCAGAGACCTTCACCTGCGACGAACCCCAGATCGCCTCCTTCTTCCCTTTTTCCTACACGCGCATGAGTAATTTCGTAGAGACCGTCAACGCGAGCGAGTGGGCCGACAGAGACTGGCTGGGTTACAGTGAGCAAAACAGAGATATTGAACTGCTGACCATCACCAATTCGGCCATCCCGGCGGCCAGCAAGAAGATCGTTTACATCATCGGCCGGCAGCACGCCGGTGAAACGGCCAGTTCTCACATGTTGGAGGGATTGATAAATTTTCTTATATCGGATGATGTCAGCGCCTGCGGCTTCCGCAACCATTACGTCTGGTACATTGTCCCCATGGTCAATCCGGACGGGGTCTGGCTGGGGAAATCCCGGGCTACATCCGAGAACAGGGACCCGAACCGCGATTGGAATGCTTCCAACCTGCAAAGCGAAGAAATCAATGTTGTCAGGAATCACGCGGGCTCGATCGAGGCCAGCCCCGGCATTGACATGTTCATCGACTGGCACAGCCAAATGAATGATGTCAGCTGGTATAATTTTACATATGCGCCCAGCGGCAATACGTTTTTTCCTCTTTTGTCCGACTGGACGGATTTTGACAGCCAGAATACGAGCGGAACCAGCTGCTCGTCATCGTCATGTTCCGCCAGAGGGTATGCCACCCGGAGTCTGGGCGTACCGATGTTCGGCTTCGAACCAACACCGCATCTCGTAACATGGACCGAAGAAGCGCTGCTGCGTCAAGGGGTCAACATGGCCTTCGCCGTCAACGACTATTTCGGACTGTTCGAAGGGCCGCTGCTGGTGGCCCCCGGTTTTGATTCCCCGGCGGATAGTACCGCTTTAAGAACCCAGGGACCCGGCCGCAGCTGGTATGAGAGCCGCAATGACAACCCCGGCCTGCTAAGCCTTGAAGAAAGCGAAATCGGGGGCAACGCCGGTAAAAAAGCCAAGTTCACCGCCTCTGCCTCCGCTTCCGTTTACGCCACGCAGCGTTTTGGTTCGCCACAGGATGACAGGTTTGCCGTCCGCTGGCAGATCTATGTGGACACCATCCTCGATGACGCTGACCGTGACCGCAGTGCGCTCATGCTGATCGGCGACGACAGTGTAAACACCGGTGACGATGCAGGCAAAGGACCAAACTCAACCGGAGCCGAGCGCTTTGTCTACATGGCTTTTTACAGCCCGGACGGCGGGGACTCGGGCGACAATATGAGCCTGATAGCCCTGGAGCCCAAGGGAAGTTTCAATGACTCTTCGACCTGGCTGGAAATTGCTTCCGACTTGAGCTTCGACACTTGGCACACCATAACGGTCGTCTGCAATTTGACCTCAGATACATACGATGTCTACATAAATGAAAACATCACGCCGGTTGCAACGGTGGCGGCCTATACCGCTAAAAGCAGCCTCACCCATATCAGCTTCGCCCAGTGGGCCGAAGGTGCCGGAACATATTACGTGGACGATGTTGAAGATGGCACACTGCCCGTCTTTGCCATGGAATTTGGACGAACGGACTGCAGCGGGAGTTGCCTGGGCAACGTCGACAGCGACAATGACGTGGACGGTGCAGACGTTGCCGGGTTGATTGTAGATCTGGGGCAGGCCGAATGCCGATAGTACGGACAGCATTGACAAACGCATCGACCTCAGCCTTGACTGGTAAAACATTTTGTAACTATTCAGCGAAAATATTGAAAAATAAGTAAAAAAAGACTTGACAAGGTATTTCTGACAAAACGAAATAAGTAATCCTCTAAAGGAGAATAGCTCAATTTCTTGCAAGAAGGCATCTGATAGTCTCTTCTATGGACTTTATCATCTTGAATATTGCCCTATTGCCTCTAAATATTTTTCGTGTGACTGCGGCGATTACAGAGCGAAAAATTCGGTTTTAAAAACCCGTGCTATAGTAGTTCCAACCTAACGGACTGCACAGAAACGAAACCGGATGAAAATCGACAACATCGATATCCAGGCCACCATTGAAAAAGCGCAGCGCATAATTCGTGAAGACAAGCAATTGTCAGCTGCTTCCAAATTTATGTTTGAGATTTTGATCCTGGTAATCAGCTTGCTCGCTAGTCGCTTAAATTTGAATAGCAAAAACAGCGGCAAGCCGCCTTCCAGCGATTCGAACCGCGAAAAAACACCGGCCAAAAATCGGTCAGGCAAAAAACCTGGGGGCCAAAAAGGGCATATTGGTAAAACGCTCACCAAAGTTGATGACCCGGATTTTATCGAGCCCCTAAAAATCGATCGCCGAACGCTGCCGCCGGGGCGATACGCTGATGACGGTTATGAGTCCCGCCAGGTATTTGATATCGACATTTCAAGGGTCGTTACCGAATACCGGGCACAGATACTCGTCGATGAAAATGCCAACCGTTTTGTCGCATCTTTTCCTGAAGGCGTTACCAAGGCGGTCCAATACGGATCGGGTCTTAAAGCCCATGCGGTTTACATGTCCCAGTATCAGCTGATTCCATATAACCGGGTTCAGGATCATTTTACAGATCAGATGAATATACCGGTCAGCGAAGGATCGATTTACAATTTCAACAAAGAAGCTTTTGATCTTTTGGCTGAGTTTGAGAATCGCGCAAAACAGGAATTGGCCGATGCCCAGGTTGCCCATGCGGACGAAACCGGCATAAATACAAATGGCAAACGGATATGGTTGCATAGCCTGTCCAATCCGCAATGGACCCTTTTTTATCCTCACCAGACAAGAGGAAAAGAGGCGATGGACACCATGGGCGTTTCGCCGGCATTAAAAGGGACATTATGTCATGATCACTGGAAGGCCTATTATCAGTATGGGTGTACCCATTCTTTATGCAATGCCCATCATTTAAGAGAACTGACTTTTGCCTGGGAGCAAGATGCCAACAATGGGCAAAAAAGATGAAAACGCTCCTTGAAAAGATCAACAAAGACGTTATTGCCAATTGCGGAGTTCTGGATGCGATTAAATCCAGGAAATATCGCAAAAAATTTAAAAATCTCATAAAACAGGCTGACATCGAATGTCCGGAGCCGGAAAGGCCTCCGACTAAAAAAGGTAAAAGAGGTCGAATTAAAAAATCCAAGTCCAGAAATTTACTGGAACGATTAAGGGACTTTGAAGACGATGTGCTCAGATTTATGGAAAATGAGCATATTCCTTTTACCAACAACTTGGGTGAAAATGATATCCGCATGACCAAAGTGCAGCAGAAGATATCGGGCTGTTTCAGGTCCATGGAAGGTGCCCATATATTCTGCCGCATCCAAAGTTATTTATCAACCTGTCGTAAGCATGGCGTCAAATATAGTCATGCTTTGAACCTGTTGCTTGAAGGCAAGCTTCCGGATTTTCTAAAGTAAGTAGAATCGAATTTTCAATTATTCGCTGAATAGTTACATAAATTATTACCCAATCCCTCCCACATAGTCCCCAGCATTTCTCCTTCCGGAATTGGGATAGCTTGCAGCACCGGCCATCAATCCCGCATCTCTGCCAGAAATCTTTGAGCCATGATTTTGTATCCCTCGCCGTTTGGATGAATCGGATCACTCATTAATTTGCGGTTGCCGAATATATCTTCGAGGATGTTGGGTATCAAATCCGCTCCGGTCTCATCGGCCAGTTTTTTATAGCCCCGGCCGAATCCGCGATCCCGCATAGGGAAGCTGAGTCCGCCGACAATCACCCGGGCTCCCCGAGCCTGGATCGCTTCGACGATGAGGGCCAAATTTTCGAAGGCGCTGTCTCTGTCCACACCGTTTTTGAGGTCATTGCCCCCCAAGGTAATCAACACGATATCCGGAGATCTGGACACCACATCGCGTTCCAGCCGCTTCAGGGCCCTGGCGGTGGTATCCCCGGGCACCCCGGCATTGATCACCGGTTTGCCGATCATCTTCGACAGTTGCGATGGATAATCCTTGCCGGATTGCGACCCGGTTCCGTATGTCAGGCTGTCGCCAAAACAGATGATGGTTTCATAGGGAATCGATTTCTCGCCCACCTGCAAAGGGGTGAAGAATGCACGGTAACCGGCAAAAAGAACAACTGCCGCGAAAAAAATAAACAGGATCTTTTTCATTCTAAAATATTATTGGATTTTTCTAAAGAGGACACGGATGAACACTAACTAGTGCCCATCCATCAAAGGGTCTTTTACAATGATGGGCACCGGATGGTGTTTCCAATCCAGAAATGAGAATTTTTGCCCAAAGTCAGGGAAATCAAGCGCTTGCGCGGAGGCGTAGCTTGCTACGCCGCACAAGCAAGGGCGCAGATTGACGCAGAAATTGGGCCAAAAGGCCATTTGTGGATGGAAACTAACTAAAGCTTTCTGGGTAACCGGGACTTTCATTTTCTTTGAACCGCTCAATTAGGTCTGTGTGAGTCACTGGCAGATTACAGGCCCCTGCGGAGGGGGTACGCCGGCATCGTTTTCCGCGGATGCCAGTGGATGACCAGAATTCCGCCGACGATAAATGCGAGGGCCAGCAAAATCTTGACCGTGATCGGCTCTCCCAGAATGAGGCCGCCCATGGCCACTCCGGCGATGGGCATGATAAATACGAACGAATGCAACGATACCGCACCGTATTTTTGAAGCATGGTGTTCCAGGCGACGAATCCGAAGGATGCCGAAATCAGGCTTTGATACAACAGCGATCCGATGACCGGCGCATTCAGACGTGCAATCATGGTTCTGTCCCATAAAAGGGATTCACAAAAAAGAAATGGGGCCGCAAACATGGTTGAATACAACACCACCTGAAAAGGCAGAAAACTGCTGATGATTCGTTTCAGGTAGACGACGGAAGAAGACCAGATAAAAACGGCCGCTAATAAGATCAGATCTCCCGTTCTGAAACTGGCCTCAACCCCGGTATCTTCCCAGAACATGCACACCACGCCGGCAAACCCCAGAAAAATTCCCAAAAATTTTCGGCCGGAAACGCGATCTTCGGGTATGAAGAAATGCGCCAGAAACAAAATGAAAAACGGCAAAAGATTCATCAGCAAGGTGCCGCGGGATGCATTGGATTTGCTCAGGCCCAGATACGTCAATGTCATCTGGACGGTAAACAGCGAGGAGAGCACCAGCACCTGGCGGAATTGCCCTTTTTTCAATGCAATGGTTCTTCCGGTAATCCTGGCCCACAGGAAAATGACCAGGGTGGCGACAGCAAAGCGGATAGATGCCGAGGTAAAAACCCCCACTCCTGAAAAGGCGAGTTTTACAGCGACTGCATTGGAACCGAAAATAAGGCACAAAAATATGGTAAAAATTCCGGCTGTGAAGGAAAGTTCCTGGCTGGTTTGTATTTCTTGCGGCATTTGGCACCAATTACAGTTGGAATCGAATTTATATCCGTAGCAGGTTACACCACCAGCGTTGGAATGGCAAGAAAGGTCAGTCAAAAAAACTGAGGTCCCTTTTACCCGCTATCCTCGATAAAACGGCCGATTAAAAACTCGTTAAGTTGAATGAAATCTTTGACAAAAAAAAGCGATTGTGAAACAGTCCGCAAAAAACCCGGAAATTATTCTTCCCAAGGAGGGCTATCATCAGAAATGGATCCGACCGTGAAACGATTTAACGCAACTCCGCTGGAATATCTGTCACGCGAACAAATGGACGACATTCATTCGGCTGCGTTGGAAATTCTGGAAGACTGCGGAACCACGATACATCATGAAAAAGCGGTGGCCTTGTTGCATCAGGCCGGCGCTTACGTCAGAGGTGACCGCCGGGTATATATCCCCGGCGGCCTGGTTGAATGGGCCATCGGCCGGGCGCCGTCCCGTGTTGCCGTACACGATCGAAACGGAAATCCCGCCATGTCCCTGGAGGGCCGAAACGTCTATTACGGCACGGGATCCGATTGTCCGAATCTGCTCGACGGCTTTACCGGAGAGCGCCGGAAATTTCTGTCGTCCGATGTCCAGGGTGCCGTGAGACTGGTGGACGCCCTGCCCAATATTGACTTTACCATGTCGATGGGACTGGCTTCGGACTATTCCGAAGCGCTGCAATATCAGCACAAATATGCCATCATGGTTCGAAATTCGACGAAACCCCAGGTGATTACGGCCGCCAACCAGTCATGTCTCAATGACATCGTGGAAATTGCTTCGGCCGTGGTGGGCAGCCGCGCTGAACTCAGCCGCAAACCCATCTTCGTATTGTATGACGAGCCGACCTCACCCCTGGTGCACAGCCCCGACGCCCTGGAAAAACTGATGTTCATGGCCGAAAACAGGCTGCCCACAAATTATTCGCCGGGAATCATGGCCGGGGGTACCGGTCCGGTCACCATGGCCGGCGCGATGGTCCAGGCGGTTGCCGAGATTCTGGCCGGCCTGGTGATCCATCAACTCAAACAAGCCGGCGCCCCCTTTATCTTCGGCGCCGGCATGTCCCCCATGGATATGCAAAGCATGCAGCCTACTTACTCGGCGCCGGAAGCGATGATGACCCAGGCCGGCATCTGCCAGATCGGGCGCGGTTTGTACAACCTGCCGACCTGGGGATTCGGCGGGTGCAGCGCTTCCAAGCTGGTCGATGAACAGGCTGTCAACGAAGCGGTCTCCTATATCCTGATGTCCGGCTGGATGGGCACCAATCTCGTCCACGATGTCGGCTACCTTGAATTCGGCCTGACCTATTCCTTCGATCTGCTGGTGATGTGCGACGAGTTTATCGGACAGGTTCGCCGCATGATGGAAGGCATCCGGGTCGACCGGGAATATCTGGCGGTGGAGGCCATCAAGCGCGTCGGCCCCGGCGGACATTTTCTGCAGGACGATCACACCCTGAACCATTTTCGTGAAAACTGGCGGCCGGATTTAACCGACCGGAAAACCCACGACACCTGGAAAAGCGACGGTGCAACGTCAATGGGACAGCGCACCCGGAATAAAGTGGCCTATATCCTGGAAAATCACAAACCCGAAAGCCTGCCTCCCGAGGTCGATGCGGAGATTGATCGGATCCTTGATCGGATAAAGGCAGGCCGAACGTGAGATGCAGGTTTCGGGTGTCGGGTTTCAGGTGTCGGGTTTCAGGTGTCAGACCCCTTGACAAATTACAGTATGATAGGGCAAAAACAGCGTATCTTTTTTGATTCCAGGCTTGAGGATCTTCATCTGGCCGCAAGTTGATCATCATTTAAAAATTCAGTTTTAGGCTTAGGCCGCATGCGTCTTTGGATCTGATATTTAATGGTACTCCTTACTGACACCCGAAACCTGACACTGAGACAATTATAATTAGTCCTCAACAACCCTGATTTCATCCAATTCCGGGTTGCTGTAGTGAGTGAACACCAAGTCTTTCTCGAAGCGGAGGATGGATATGGGCAGCGAAAAACCTTTTTTTATGAGAGATCCGTGGAAATACGATCCGACCGACCGCCAGGCCCACCGGCCGGATTCAAACCTGGGCTTCGACACCCGCGCCCTGCATGCGGGATTTAATCCCCAGCAGGACCTGGAACCGTTTCGTTCATTCGTGCCACCGATCATTCAATCGATGACCTATCCGTACAAGTCGTTCGACAATATTCCATGCCCGGTATATGGCCGGACGCGAACCCCCACGAACACCGTGCTGGAGGAACGGCTGGCTTCGCTGGAAGGCGGTGACGCCTGCATCACCGCCGGTTCGGGATCCCAAGCCCTGTTCAATCTGATTTTCACGATTGCCCGCCCGGGTGACAACATATTGACATCTTTGAACATCTTCGGCGAAGGCTACAAACAGGCGGCCACCATTTTCCCGGAACGTTGCGGGGTAGACTTCCGGTTCGTTCAGGATCCCGGCAATCCCGACGTCTGGGATTCGCTGATCGACCGCAAGACAAAACTCGTCTGGGTCGAAACACCCAGCAATCCCTGTCTTTTCATTACCGACATCGCGGCCGTGGCCGAGGTGGCGCACGCGCACTACATTCCGTTGCTGGTGGATAACACCACCGCGACGGCCGCCCTGCAAAAACCCATGAATCTCGGCGCCGACATCGTTCTGCTTTCCATTACCAAGTTTCTGGCCGGAAATGCCACCGTGATCGGCGGCGCCATTGTCGGACCGCAGGCCCTGGTGGAAGACATCCGCTGGAACACCACCGAATTTATCGGGTCGATCATGCCGCCGCTGGACGCCTGGATGACCCTGCAATACCTGGAGACCCTGTCCATGCGGATGCGAAGGCACAGCGACAATGCCCAGACCATTGCAAACTACCTGGCAGCCCATCCGAGCGTGTCCCGGGTGAATTATTCGGGATTGCCGGACCACCCCCAACATGAACTGGCCCGAAAGCAGATGGCCGCCCACGGCGGTTTGTTGTCGTTTGTGGTAACCGGCGGCCTGCACGCTGCCGCCAGGGTGATGGATTCATTTAAACTGATTGTTCACGCCGTCACATTCGGCACCAGCCGAACCATCTGCATGCACCCGGCGACCATCACCCACGAGCACATGACGGCCGAAGAGCGGGCGGCCGCCGGCATCGATGACGGACTGATCCGGCTGTCGGTCGGGCTGGAGAATTCCGAAGATGTGATTGCCGACCTGGAACAGGCGCTGTCAGCGCTTTAAGCGGCCACTAAAACGATCGATCGTGAAGCATCTTTTGTTTGCGATCTTGTAAAAAATCCCTTTTCCGTCACTCAGGCGAAGGCCGGAGTCCAGAATCAATTGAAATTACTGGATAGCGCTAAAGCTTCACTGTCTGCCCGGCTTGGCGTCATCATACACCCCGATCCAGGGCGGCATAGCATACAGCTGGTTTTCCGGCATTTATGAGACCCTCAATGTTAACCTCACGCCAAATCGGAATTTCCATATGAAAATACTAAGAAAGATTGTTATCAGCCTGCTGCCTTTTGCTTGTCTGATTGCTTCGGCGCCGGCCGCTCAGGCAAAGGACTACAAGGAGCTTACGGTCCTGGTTCCCGCTGAAAGCATCGTGAAATTCATAAAGCCTCTTTTGCCGTACAGCATTGATATGGGCAAAAATTTTTCGGGAAGATTCTGGGTGGAATCCATTGAAAATATTAAAATTACCCAAAACGGAATTTTCTTTGCGGCCCATATCAACGGCAAGGACATCGGATATTCGGCCAAATTCGGCAAGCAGACCGCCAGTTTCAAGGTGGGCGACGTCAATCTGCGCAATAAATGGAACGCGTCATTGCGCTTTGATAAAGGCCAGAAGAAGCTTTTTATTACCCCTCACATCGAAGGGCCTGCAAATAAAGAGGATCTCAGCCAGGGGGATCTGCTGCTGGATACCCTGTTTGAGGCGCTCAGCGACGTGGAATATCCGGTGGACACCAACCAGCTCAAGCCGATCACCGCCGAGCTCTACGACACGGTGCTGACCATCCATATGAACATCTCCGATGTTTATGCCGGCGACAACGTGCTGTTTATTCAGTTTGTGCCGACCGCAGAAAAAAAAGACCCTGTTTCCGGGCATTGAAACCCGGACGGTTTGACCGGGCAGCTTTTTTAGGTCCAGAAAAACTTCCGGATTGAAATTGTCAACCCTCGTGGTTCTATGATAAGAATCGCAAAGATTGTACCGGGACAGGCCCGATTTTCGAATCAAATCTAAAAAAGACGTGCACGAACACGGAAGGGAACACGAAAATGAAAAAGCCAGGGATCACATTTTTGGGGATGCTTGTCTTGATTGCCACGGTACTGGTTGCTGCACAACCGGCAGCATCCGAACCGATCGTCATGAAATTCGGGTTGGCCGCGCCGGACTTGAATCCCAGCTTTTGGGCGACCCATTACAATATGTTCAAATACGAAGTCGAGCGCAAGTCGAATAATCGGATTAAAGTCGAGTTGATCTGGGGCGGCGCACTGGGAAGTCCCTCCGACCGGATGAAACAGGTAATGATGGGGCAGATACAAGGCGCCGACACGGCTGAAGGGCCTATCGCCCAGGTCTTTAAACCAGTACAGGTATTTTCGATCCCCTATTTATTCGAAAATGAATCCCAGGCCTGGCAGGTGTATGACGGTCCCCTGGTTCAGGAAATGAACGAGCAGCTTCGCCAGAAAACCGGATTGAGAGTCCTTCACTGGTGGGAGTCGGGTGGTTTCAAACAATGGACGAACTCCAAACGGCCGATTCGAACGCCGGCGGATATGGAGGGTCTCAAACTGCGCGTTATGCCCTCGCCGGTTTTTCAGGAACTGGTATCGAGCCTCGGGGCATCTCCAACTCCGATCAGCTTTGGCGAGTTATACGGCGCTTTGAAAAACAAGGCAGTCGACGGGCAGGACAATGCCCTTTCGCTGGTAGATCTGTTCAAATACTATCAGGTCCAAAAGTATGTCACGGTGGACAACCATGTGTATGCCGTGTCCGCCATGGTGATCAACGATAAATTCTACCAGTCCCTGCCGGATGATCTCAAGAAAGTCATCGACAACGCGCAAAAGCTCGCCCTGGCCGTCAATCGGGGGGTTTCCCGCTACACGGACCATATGGCCATCGACAATCTGAAAGCCAACGGTATGGAGATCTATATTCTCACGCCTGCCGAGCGCAAGGCGTTCAAGGATCAAGCCCAGGAGCCCGTGTTGAAGTGGCTTCGCAAAGAAGTCGGTGATAAATGGGTGGACGGTATGCTGCAAGCGGCTGAAGGCGCTCGGTAATCCAGGGCATGATGCCAATTCTTGCGATAAAGCCGGCGGCTAGAAGATGGATTTAACGTGACAGGGGGGGGCCGGATAGAAGCCACCATGCAAAAACGGAATAGACTGACAGCCAGACTGGAAAGCATCCAGACCCTTATCTGCATCTTTTTTCTGGCCTTGATGTGCCTGGTGGTCATTGTGCAGGTATTTTCAAGATATCTGTTCAATTTTTCCTTTGTCTGGGCGGAAGAGTTGGTGCGTTATCTCATGATCTGGATGGTGATGCTCGGATCGGCGTTGGTGCAGTCCAGAAACGAGCACATTCGGATCGATTTTTTCCCGTTGCTGGCGGGAGCCAGGGGCAGACGGATCATGGATACCTTTTTCCGCCTGGCCACCCTGATATTTCTGGCGATCATTGTTTACAAGGGCTTCGGCGTCAGTTATTTCAACCGGATATTCGAAAGCTCCGGTCTGCGCATCAGCATGATGTGGCCCTCACTCGCGGTGCCGATCGGCGCCATCGGCATCGGCATCTATACGTTCACCGGCATGGCCCGGGATGTTTATCAACTGGTTGCCTGGCCCAAGTCCGCGATAGAGGAGCTTGATAGACAAGAGGCAATGAAAAAATATCAGTCCGAATCCGAGTCACCCTCCAGTTCTCAGCAACAGGTGCAATAAAGTCGATGTCACTGGGCCTGATGATATTCATTTTTATCTCGCTATTGATAGCCGGCATGCCGGTGGCCTTCGTCATGGGCTTCTCGGCTTCGCTTTATCTCATCTTCTCACCCCAAGCGAATTTTTTGGACATGGCTCCCCAGAAGCTTTTTGCCGGAATGGATGCCTTTGTCCTCATGTGCATCCCTTTTTTTATCCTGGCCGGTGAAATCATGACCCGGGGCAAGATTGCGGATCGTATCGTCGATTTCGCCAATTTGCTTGTCGGCCGCTGGCGGGGCGGATTGGCGCATGTCAATATTATGGCTTCGATGTTGTTTGCCGGAATTACGGGGGTGGCATTGGGGGATATCGCCGCCCTGGGTTCCATATTTATTCCGGCCATGAAGAAGCAGGGGTACGAGAGTGCTTTTGCCGCAGCCGTTACCGCCTCTTCATCGATCATCGGACCCATTATTCCGCCTTCGATGATCATTGTCATTTATGGGGCAGTCACCTCCGTATCGATCGGGGCACTGTTTGCCGCGGCGATAATTCCCGGTATCCTGATGGGGCTGTCGCAAATGGCCATCGTCGTGTACCTGGCCAGACGCCGAAAATACCCGCGCATCGTCATTCCCCTGACATCCGAAAAACTCCTTACCGGCACCCGGGATGCCCTGGTCCCGCTGTTGATGCCCGCCATTATCATCTTCGGCATCTTGTCGGGTGTTTTCACCCCGACTGAGGCCGCCGGCGTCGCGGTGTTGTATGCCTTCGCGGTCGCCTCGTTTTTTTATCGCAGTCTGAAACCGGCCGACTATATTCCGATTTTAAAGACCGCCGTCTTATTCTCCGCCAAGCTGTTGCTGATCGTCGGCTGCGGATCGATTCTGGCGTGGGTGTTTGGGATCGAAAACGTTCCTGAGAAAATCAAGGGACTGTTTTATTCCATCAGTCAGAACAAAATCGTCCTGTTGATCATGATCAACCTGTTTCTGATGCTGCTCGGCATGTGGCTGGATTGCTCCGCATCGATTATCCTGTTCGCCCCCATGCTGATGCCGCTGGCCATGGACATCGGTCTCGATCCGGTGCATTTTGGGATATTGATGATCGTCAACCTGAACATCGGTCTTCTGACGCCGCCGCTGGCGGTCTGTCTGTTCGCAGCAGCCGATATTTCGCGGGATCCGGTCATAAAAGTCATCATGGCAGTGTGGCCGTTTTTGCTGGCTTCGGTGGTCACGCTGGGCCTGATCACTTTTATCCCGGCTATCACCATGACGTTGCCGGCGTGGCTGGGTCTTTTATAAGGAAGAAACGGAATATGAACACATATGGCCGAATCTGTCATGCAGTCAGTGTGGAAGTGGCGGTGGGTGCCGAAAACGCCTTTGGTTATCTTGCCGATCCCCTGAAAGTCGGGCGCTGGGCGCTGGGCTGTTTCAATGCATTGCCGGCGGAAAAGCCGGGCCTATACCACGGGATATCTCTGTTCGATGGAAGCCCAGGCTGGTATTGGATTGACAGCGACCCGCAGCGGTGGATCATCGATTACCATGTCGGTGATGCCGAACACCAGTTTCCGCGCATTTCCACCCGAATTGTTCCCGGACCGCATTACGGCCGGGATGCCGTCCATTGCATCGTCACCATGACCGCCTGGCGTCCGGTCGACATGTCCGAAGACCGCTGGCACCGGCTATGCGCCGCCCATGAAGCGGAAATTCTCATCATTCAAGCCCAATTAATAAGAGAGACTTAGAGCAGCCGACAGGGGCTGAACCCGGGAAATGTTCCCAACGAATCTGATTCGATTCCGAAAACGGGAATCGAATTGACCTATCTGCCCGGCAGTTCCGTGCCACGACCCATGATATCGATATAGCCTGCGTAGCTGAAGAGGCGGTTGCGTTTCTGGGCGGTCAGCTCCTTGACGATGCTGAGCTGTTCCAGGTGGCCGAGCGCCTTGTTGACGGTCGCCGGGGTGATACCGGTCTTCTCCACAAGCGATCCCGAGGTGGCGATGGGGTGCTCCATGAGCGCCCGATGGACCTGCAGGGTGGATGCCGCCGCCCGGCCGAGGCCGCTGATCTTATCTCGGTCCTGGTTCGACAGGTCAAGGAGCTGCAGCGCCGTTTCCACAGCCTGGGTGGCGGTGACGATCACGGCCTCGGCAAAGAAATCGAGCCAGGATTCCCAGTCGCCGGTCATACGCACGTTGTTGAGCAGCTCGTAGTAATACTGGCGGTGCGTTTTGAAATAGAGGCTGAGGTAGAGCATCGGCTCCCGCAGCACCTTCTGCTCGCACAACAGCAGTGCGATCAGAAGACGTCCCATACGGCCGTTTCCGTCCAGAAACGGGTGAATGGTCTCGAACTGCACATGGGCCAGCGCCGCTTTGAGCAGCACCGAGGTGGGTTCCGGCTGGTCGTGGAAAAAGAGCTCCAGCTTGCTCATGCACTCCAGCACCTCCTCGGCCGGAGGCGGAACGAAGGCCGCGTTGCCCGGCCGGGTGCCGCCGATCCAGTTCTGGCTGCGCCGGAATTCACCCGGTGTCTGATTGCTGCCCCGGCCCTTGGTCAATAGCACGCCGTGGATCTCGCGGAACAAGCGCAGTGACAGCGGCAGTCCTTCCTCCAGCAGGTGCAGACCGTGGTCGAGCGCGGCAACATAGTTGCTGACCTCCCGTACGTCATTCAGCGGTACGCCGGGTTCCTGGTCCAGCTCGAACAGCAGCAGATCGGATAGAGACGACTGTGTCCCCTCGATCATGGAGGAGAGCACGGCTTCTTTCCGTACATACATGTAGAGGAACAGTGAGGTGTCCGGCAGCAGAGTCGAAACGCTATCCAGCCTCCCGAGCGCCAGCAGCGCCTGATCGAACTTGCTGCGCAGCTCCGGCGTCCAGTCGATGGGCGGATGCGGTGGTAGGGGCGCAGGCACGAAGGCCCGGGCCTTCTCACCCACCGTCGATATGGTCACGTATCTGCCTTGGAGTTCTCGCTTCATCCTGCCTGCCTCGAACCTAAAATAAGATTCGTATTTATTTTATCTTTGATACACATCCTAAAATAAAGAGTCGAGAAGGAAAAATCAAGCGGATCCTTAAGCCCTGTCGCAAGCCTTGTCGTGAGTCTGTCACAAGTTTTGTCGCAAGATTGTCGCAAGTTCAGTCCCTAAATCAACCCTTCAGGTGATAGACTAATTTGTTGGTTGCCCCCTCGGCGCGAATCAGTTGTTTATCCATCATCGCCTTGAGATCTCCCGCTTGCCGGGTAAAGATCAGAAACTAGGCCATACTGTTGCGTATCAGCTGTTTTCCTTATTTTACATGCAACATTTCTTATACTTTTTCCCACTCCCGCATGGACAGGGATCGTTTCTTCCGACTTTAGGCAATTGCAGTTGCTGTTTGAAATGCTTCTTTTTACGGTGGGCATAGATGCCTTTGAGTTGGATGTGCCGTTTGAGAAGTCGCTTGTAAATATCAGGGATCTGACCTTCCATGGCCGTTCTTACAGCCCCGACATCAACAGGAACCGCCATGTCTTCAACCGCTGCCCACTGCTTTTTCCTGTAATTCACGGAAACCATGAATAGCTCTCTGGCCGCCTTATCAGAATCCTCGTCGTTTGAAACAAATGTCAAGGTCGCGTCCGTGCATGCGCATCTCGGCTTCAGGCAGTATTGGTCGAAAATCAAGCAGTCCTCTCCTTTAAACCTGACAAATAGAGGGTCGCCATAGGGCAGGACATCCCTGTAGGCATACATCAACCCGCTTTCCTCGACCTCTTGGAAGTCAAAAGCAGCTTCGATTGAATCAACTGGGGCCTGTTCCGTTATTTCGTTCTTATAGGCGAAATAAAGTTTCCATAAAAATTGGAAATCGGCATTGTCCAAGCTGGACAACAGCAACTTCGCGAAAATCAAATTTTCCTTGGAAACCTTTCTTTCATCCTCATAAGCGAGTTTTTTGCGAATCACATCGATATCGACTTGATAGGATAAATTTGAATGGTCCTGGTCGCGATCCCTCCGAGGGGAGAAACTCATATGCACGGTCCCGCAAGTGCAGACAGGATTATCGCAGCAAAGCAGTGTACACTGATAGTATTGGGTGATGCCCTGACTTTGAATCGCAGCTACAATGTTGTGGCTTTCATCCTCAACAGAAAATACAATTCCGCCCCTTCCGTCCCGTATCATTTTTCATCTTCCTCAATGACCATTAAAACCATCCAAAGAAAATCAACTATAATTGACCCACTGAAAATTTACTATTCGTCCATAATCCAATGATACGAGTTTTTTCAGCCCGTCCCACCAGTTCTCTCGAACCAGTTCCTGCTACCAATCTTCATGTCGGAGATTATCCCGTGCGGTTATTCTGTGTTTATCATGTAGGTTCGGTTTCCAATTTCATCTACGGACAGCCATCTGTCTTCCATCAATAGCTCCAGTCTTAATCGCCTTGTATAACTGATCGGGCTGAGTTGTTTTTAGGGTGCCCAACTATATTCGACCATTATGGAAAGGATATACAATAGTAACTAATTTGGTGGGAAATAAAATGTCAATAAAATTTTCCTTTTTGACCGATTATATACTGATTAGATACCTTTCTATGCCCAATTGATCCTGAATCGGACAGGTTTTTCAAAAAAATCCCGGACAAGGCCGGTGCCCTCGGGTATGGCCGAATACTCGTCGATGTTCAGGTCTGAAAACTGAACTCCACTGATCGGCTGAAACTGCAGCGTGCCCTGGTCCTGGAAATCGAACCCATACAGGCGCATGCTCAGATCGGAGCCGTTGAGCGGGGTCCAGGTCTCGGCATTGGAGCTTTCCAGCAACACACATTCGGCATAGGTCTGGCGGGATGATTAGGCCGTGGATCTAATCCATGGTAATGGTTTTGAAAGATGGCAAATATGCCAAGGGCCTTGAATATAAGGGTAAAAACAAAATCCGCACTCTCGGAAAAAGATCCTGGAGAGACGAGTTATCAACTGTATAATGGCGGAGGACACGGAGCCTTACCCCAATTCGTTCTCCAAATCAAATCACATCAGTAAATCCAGCTTATTCAAAACTTTACCACACATCCAAACTCTTCAAGCTGCCGGACACCGAGAGAAATTTAATTCTCTACATTTTCCCGAAACAGAGAACGGACGTGGGTTCGATTCCCGATTGAATACCCGGCGGTGTGTTTTACAACTCATGTCTTAACCGCCATTACCGTGCTGATCAGCCATGCGGTATAGCCCGCATAAACCAGCAGAAGCGCTGCGCCTTCAAAACGGTTGATACGCCCCTGACGACCTCTGAATCCATATCCGATCAGGAAGAGTGATATGGTCAATGCGCCCATCACAACCATGTCCCGGGAGAGCGTTTCAGGCTCCACTGCAAAAGGATGAATCGTTCCGGCAATCCCAACAACCGCCAGTGTGTTGAACAGATTGGAACCAAGAATGTTTCCCAGAGCGATATCATGCTCACCCTTACGGGCGGCAATGACAGACGAGGCCAGCTCCGGCAAAGAGGTGCCGACCGCAACAATCGTCAAACCGATAATCATGTCACTGACACCGAATATCTGAGCAATTTCAACAGCTCCCCAAACGAGGATGCGCGAGCTGGCAATGAGCAGAAGCAACCCGGCAATAAGCCAGAAGACAGCCTGTTTAAGCGGCATTGCTTTTTCCACAGTTTCCGTTTCAATCTCATTTGCCAGTGAATCGTCCTTTCGTTTCAACCCCTGATAGATGGTCCATGCCATCAGGCCAACGAACACCAACAGCAGGATCGCAGCGTCGAGCCGTGACAAATCAAGGTCTACTATCAGGACTACACTGAGGACGGTCAGCAGCGTCAGTATGGGCAATTCCTTGCGTAGTACCGTCGAATGTACCATGATCGGACTGATCAAAGCCGTCAGGCCCATTATCAGGGCGATGTTGCAGATGTTTGAACCGTAAGCATTACCAAGGGCAATTCCCGTATTACCATCGATAGAGGCCAAAGCGGAAACCACCATCTCCGGAGCAGATGTTCCAAAGCCAACGATCACCATACCAATCAACAGCGGCGGCATGCCGAAGTGGCGGGCTGTAGAAGCTGAGCCTTCAACGAAGCGGTCCGCGCTCCAAACGAGCAGTACCAGACCGGCAATCAAAGCCGTAACCGCCATTCCCATCATCTAATTCCCTTATCAATAAACAAATCAGTCTTCATTATTTTTATCATTCTCATGTTCCAGTTGTTTTATAACTCGGTCAAAGTCACTCTCAAAGAGCCGATCCTGAAAGATGCGGTATTTTTCAAATTCGCTTTCGGCATGCGCTTTGGCAATTTCCGTCGTTACCCTTCCAGCGTCCTGCAGAATTTCCCGATCGGTGGCTTCGATAAATTTGTTCAGACGTGTTTCCCAATCCTGCATAGTCATCGGAATCTGGCGAAGAGCCATATCTTCCGCGACATCCAGATAGGCTGATACCAGCCGTTGTAATTGGGCCATCTCATTCTCGGTCAGATAGTTTTTGGCCACGCTGACGTCAAACTTCTGGATTTTTCCTTTCGGAGCGTCCTTCCAGGTATTCAGTCCCATGTTTTGTTTCTGATGGTCTGCCCGGTCAACGATCACCTCGGCAGCCGTCCGTCCATGAATGGCCCAATGCAGCTTATTCTGGACGGTTGCAAAAAAACGCTTGGTCGCTTGAGCTGTCACATCATAATCAATGGACGTGGCGTAAATATCTGTGATCTTCTGGTAGAATTTGCGCTCACTCAGGCGTATTTCCCGGATACGTTCCAGCTGTTCTTCAAAGTACTTTTTACCAAGGACAGTGCCGTCATTCTTCAGACGTTCATCATCCATGGTATACCCCTTGATGGTGAACTCCTGAATAACCTGAGTTGCCCATTTGCGGAACTGTACGGCTCGTTCCGAGTTGACCTTATAACCGACCGCAATAATGGCCGAGAGATTATAGTGCAAGGTGTTGTAATTCTTGCCATCGGCGGCAGTTATCCGGAATTTCCGGATAACTGAATCTTCCTGCAATTCGCTGTCGGAAAAGATTTTTTTCAGGTGTTCATTCACCGTGCGCACATTCACGTCGTAGAGCACTCCCATCATCTTTTGGGACAACCAGATGTTTTCATCGGCATATACCGCCTCAACACCGCCTTGGCCGCTTGCAGCAACGAAGGTCAGATATTCAGCAGCCGAAGAACGGACAATAGATGTCTCTTTTTTTTCGGCTTTTTGAAGTTGTTTGTTTTTATCCTTCTTCATTCAACGCCTCCCCAGTTTTGATACCTGTCCCGGGACCAGCGGAGGTATTTCATCAATTCCCAGTTGACCGATTCGGAATCAAATTGCTCGCTGTCGTAATCGCCACCGGACCATTCCATGTAACTTTCGTGCTCTTCATGGCTCGAGTCCTTCAGCGCATTGCAGAATTCAAAGTAACCGGGTACGCCGCCCACATCCTCAGGTGGACAAGCCCGTTCACCCTCAAGACAGGCCAGCTCCGTTCTCATGTCCGGATTGAAATAGCGGCTTTCCTCGAGAACAAGCTCATGTTCCCAGCTGTCCCCAAAAGTAAGCGGCGACCAATCGTTCAAGGTTCTTGTTACTCAGGAAGCTGAATGCTCTTTCTCGGGTCACTTCTTTGACTCCGTTTATAAACAGCACTTTGTTCTTTCGCTCCTTGGATTTGTTCATGCGAAGGATGACGACGCATGACTCCATGGGAGAGTTGTAGAACAGGTTTGGCCCGAGTCCGATAACCGCCTCGATCATGTCCGCCTCGATAACCTTCTTACGGATCTCCTGTTCAGAATCCCGGAATAGAACGCCGTGCGGCCAAAGCATTGCGGCTCTACCGGTTTTTGGATTCAGACTTTTAATGATGTGCTGGAAAAATGCATAGTCGGCACAGCCTTGTGGCGGCACACCCAATTCATTACGCTTGAAAGGATCAGAGCTGAACTTGGTTCTATCCCACTTTTTGATTGAATAAGGCGGATTGGCGAAGATAACGTCGAACTGCTTCAAACGGTCATATTCAAGAAACTTTGGCTCTGCGAGCGTATCACCACGCTGAATGTCAAACTCCTCAATATCATGAAGGAACATGTTCATTCTGGCGATGGCGCTGGTCAGCAGGTTCACTTCCTGTCCGAACAGTTTTACAGTACGCCATTCTTTACCATCGCTGCGTAAATCCATCACCGCATTGAGAAGCATCCCACCGGTGCCGCATGTTGGATCATACGCACTTTCACCGGGTTTCAGTTCCATCACCCTTGTCATAAGGTGAACTACCGTTCTGTTGGTATAAAATTCTGCTGCGGTATGACCGGAATCATCCGCAAACTTTTTGATCAGGTATTCATAAGCCTCCCCCAGATCATCTTGAGCGACTGCCGTTATTCCCAGTGGAATTTTACTGAAGTGCTCTACAAGGGAGGTAAGCAGATGATCAGGGAGGCGTTCTTTATTTGTCCACTGAGCATCTCCGAATACACCGTAAAGACGCTGGTTGTTTTTTTCGATTGCCCGAAGGGCTTTTTGAATAAAGTCACCAATATTTGTCGATGTTTCACGAAGAGTGTCCCAGCGTGCAGAATCAGGAATGATAAATCGATGCTGTTCCGGCAACGCGGCAAATTCCTCATCTCCGTCAGAAAATGTAAGAGCTTCCTCAAACTCATCTTTGTAGACATCAGATAGCCTTTTGTAGAATAGTAGCGGGAATATGTACTGTTTATAATCGGAGGCATCGATTTGTCCGCGCAGAAATTCTGCAGCTCCCCAGAGGATACTTTCAAGTTGTTGTTGAGAAAGGCTCATAGTTCAAATCCCTCCCGTTCGAGTAATAGTTCAAGTTCGTTTTACGCAGTCTCAAGTTCACCCAGCTTGACTTAGAAATCTCTGAGGGCTTCTTCTACGGTTATCTTTTCTTCTTCGAGAGGTTTCTGTACGTATCGAGCTATATTTATATTGAAATCATTTTCTTTGAGTTCGGCATACTCAACCCAGCGGGTAACGCCTTCTTCTTCAAAAGAATTCTGTTTTTGTTTCTCATAGAGCTGATAAATCTCGTCAGCCTGTTCCGTTGTCATTGCATTTTGAGCACGACCTTTGGTGTAAATTTCTTCAGCATTAATAAAAAGTACAGGTGACTTAGCCTTGGCAGACTTTCTCAAGACAAGAATAGATGCAGGAATGCCTGTTCCATAAAACAGATTACCTGCTAAACCGATAACGGCCTCAATAGCTCCTGAATCCAGTAATTTTTTTCGAATCTTCGCTTCAGCACCTGAGCGGAACAAAACACCATGCGGTAACACGACAGCCATCCGTCCTTTTTTTTCTCTCATGGATGAATACATGTGCATCACCCACGCAAAATCGCCGTTAGTCTTCGGGGCTAGTCCAAAAGTATGTCGATTGAAAGGATCTGAAGTCCATTTGTCATATCCCCATTCCTTTAGGCTAAAAGGTGGGTTTGCGATCACGCAATCAAACTGTTCAAGACGATCCAGCGTTAAAAATTTGGGATCTCGTAATGTGTCTCCACGCCGTATCTCAAAGTCTTCCATGCCGTGAAGGTAAAGATTCATGCGAGCAATTGCTTCTGTGGTGAGATTCTTTTCCTGCCCTTTGAGTTTAAGCAGTCTCGGATCACCACCTTGCTCTTTTACGTGGTGGACCGTCTCCAAAAGCATGCCGCCAGTTCCACAAGCGGGATCATATACAGTTTCACCGGGTTGTGGGTTCAACACATTCACCATTAAGCGAACGATTGAACGTGGGGTGTAGAATTCACCGGCCTTCTTGTTGGCCTTATCTGCAAATCGCTTGATCAAATATTCATAAGCTCTGCCCATATCGTCATCACGAACGTGGCCAACACCCAATTTGATTTTATTGAAGTGATTAAGAAGTTGGAGGAGCAAGTGGTCAGGAAGACGTTCCTTATTAGTCCATGGAGCATCACCAAAAATCCCATATAGACGGTCGTTCGTTTTTTCGATTCCAAGAAAAGCAGCTTTTAGAGTTTTGCCAACATCTGTTGTCGCAGCAATTACATTGTTCCAATGACAGCCTTCTGGCACCTCAATGCGGTGCTGTTCTGGCGCTTTTGCCATCTCTGCATCGCCATAAAATTCCATAGCTTCTTCGAATTCTTCATCATAAACATCACAAACCCGCTTAAAGAAGAGTATGGGAAAGATGTACGTCTTGTAATCAGACGCATCAATGGGGCCTGTTATAATATGTGCTGCTCCCCATAGGTGACGCTCAATGTCGCTAAGAGATAGCTTGCTTTGCTTATCATTCATATTCGGTCTTCCATCTTTCCGTATTATTGATCTTCTTTTTCATCGGTAATTTCGGAGGCCGCGCCGCCAGCCTCAACCCATGCATCGACCTGTTCTTTTTTAAATTTCCACAGGCGTCCCATGCGATGAGCGGGCATTCCGTGCTTATCGATCCACTTGTAAACGGTGTCCTTACCGATCCCAAGGTATTTGCATATTTCATCCACTGACAACCAGCGATCATTTATTTCTGCCATGTCTCATACTCCTCTTGGGGACTATTGCATTGTGCTATGACCTCAACAGAGGCAGTTAAGGAGAGCTGCTGATACAACACTCCCACTTTAATTCACCATGCAAATATACTGAGATGAAAGCCAGATGTCAAATATTCTTTGCCGATTTAAGCCGATTTCGTTCTATTTTGATAGATACCAGCGTCCTGAAGCAATCCTTCCCGCATTATGGCCGAGGTTGTAGTGGTACAGCCAAACAGGCCGGATCAAGTTGCTCGACTCTACCGCCACCAAAACCCGCGTATAAACACAGCGGCCATTCGGATCGAATGCCTCCAGCCGGTCGATGGGCGGCAGATCGAAGTCGGGATTGGTGAAGGTCATCAGCTCCCCATGGACCAGATCCCAGTTGCCTTCCGGGCGGGTCATGGCATTTTCAGCCAGCTCGACGGTGTTCTGTGTTCGGGTATCGGCCAGCGGATCGGCGGTGCCATGAGCCAGTATGCTGATAGCCGGGACTTCCAATGCTGGGAATCCAGCAGGCAGATGATAGAGCCTGCCCCATGTGGTGGCGGGTTCGATACTGACGGCACGGGTGCAGAACCGGTCATGGTTCCAGAATCCCTTTTTCAGGGTTCCATAGACAAAAAGCCGGAGATGGCTGTCGTTATTCTTCATGCTTTCACTCCTTCGGGTAAGGTTCCTTTTCGTTCCTGACAGACAAATTTGAAAGGATGGCTCTGCCACTCCTTGAGGTTTTCATGGCGGAAGGTCAGCATGGTGAGCGGTGGTATTTCCAGCTCACGCCAGCCACGCAGGTCATCCAGAGCGGCTTCGATGTATTCCGGTTCCGAGGCGTAGAGCACCGCCCGGTGTTTGCGGCTGTAAAGAAGGGACAGCGGCTTGTTCCCCTTGATGACGGCAATGGCCCCGGGATCGAGACGTGAGGCCAACACGGCGCTCATTTGGCCGCGACACAGGAGCAGGGCTTTGCGGAAGCCTCTGCCGTCGATGGTTCCGTCAGGTGCAAAGCGGTCGGCCAGTCTGAAAAGCAGCTCGCTATCCACCTCGGCATAGCGCGGCAGGCCGAGACGGCGGAACAGATAATCGGCGTTGTAGATGGTGCCGTTATGGGTGCCGATGATAATGCCGGAACGGATCGGATGATTGTTGCGGCTGTTTCCTTCGCTGCCCCGGGTACGCCAGCGGGTGTGTCCCATGAGGATGGTGGTCTGGTTGTCCACCTCGGCCATCAGTTCGTGAAAGGTGGATTCCCTGACCAGCCGGTGTGCCCGGATGGGACGTTTGAAGAGTCGATAGTCGCCATCTGTCCGGAGCCACGCCATTCCACTGGCGTGGGGACCGCGTTCCTCACTGCAGAGCAACATGCGGATAAAGACCTCGTTGAGATATTCCCGCTCAGCGATCCGCCGTCGCTTTTTGCCGAAGATGATGCCTACTTGTCCGCACATAAATCATCCTCCTTGTCAAAGGTGTCCTTCGGCAGCAGGTCGATGAAGGCATCATCCGGCAGGAACTCCACCAGCCCGTGCTTTCCCAGCAGGGTCAGAAATTCGGCAGCGGCCGCTTCCGGATCTTCAGGCAGTTTAATTTTCCAGTCCTGCTCGATGCGGCCAAGCACACCGAGCATATAATCACGGGCGGTCGCTTCGATGGTGAACGGTGTCTGGCCCTTCATGATCTCCACAAGCTCTGCGCAATTTTTGCCTTCCAGAGCGATGCCGTCAGCTTCCAGCGGTTCGCCGTCCAGTGTCGTCGAGTGGATCAGTATCTTCATGATTCACCTCCTGAAGCAGAAAGGCCGGGATTAGACCCGGCCTCTGTGGTTTGAATGGTGGTTTCGGTTTCATCCGGTTTGGGACGACCTTTCTTGCCCCAAACAGAGAATGAACGTCGGGAGAATGGAGAGAATCAGGTGGCTGGAGAGAGGTTCCGGAAAGATGTCAAAACGTCCGAAACCCTTTGAATACAAGGGGAAAAAGAAAACCCGTCTACCCCGAGAGTTACTCTGTAGAGACGGGTTGTCACCATAATAATGGTAAAGGCGGCGGGAGTCGAACCCCATTAAATAGCGATGACAACCGATGATAAATGATGATAAATAATTATCTATGATGATGAAATAATTGGCTTTTTCGCCACCGGCCTTTTCGGCTCGGATGTCACTGGTTATCACCAGAAATCATCGTTTATCATTATTTTTGGACACAATTTTGGTCACAATTTGCATGCAAGTCCGGACAGCCAAAGCAACGTTTATGGCCGAAATTTAATTTTCCATCCTCATTTATCGATCCATGCTGGATCAAAGCCCAGCATAATAATATATCGAGCGCTGAGGTTTCTATGGAATCAATCTTAAAAATTTGGTATAAGAAAAAGGATCACTTCAACACTGAAATTCCTTAAAAGCATCATTGCGGTGAAGGCCGGAATAAATAGATTTCAATAACTTATAGGATGCCGGATCCATCATTCTGGTCACGGATCAGATCCAAGATGACGAATCCAACCCGGCATGACGAGATCGCACTTTTTACGGGGTTTTGAACCCTGAAGAGGCAATTAAAATGAAGCAACATCCCAGGATCGAAATAAGGCCTGAAATCATGTTCGGGAAGCCTGTAATTAAAAATACTCGCATAACCGTTGAACACATCCTGCGAAAATTGGCCGGCGGCATGACATTTGATGAAATCATTTCAGATCATCCAAATCTTGCACCCGAGGATATTTTCGCCGCTCAGGAATTTGCTGCCGATTATCTGGCCGATGAACAGATCGCTTTTTCATAGGTATAGTTTTCATGAAATTTTTGGCCGATGAATGCTGTGACCACGGACTTGTTGAATCCCTGCGGCAAACCGGGAACGATGTTCTTTTCGTATTAGAATCTAAACCAGGTGCAACTGATGATGTCGTTTTGGCTCTGGCTTTTGATGAACGGCGTGTTCTGCTCACGGAAGACAAGGATTTCGGTGAACTTGTCTATAGGCTGAAAAAAACCTGCTCATGGGATCATTTTAATGCGGATTGACGTGAAAAATAGACGTGAAAAATGGCCTCGGATGAAGAAACTAATTGATTCCTATGGAGAGAAATGTATTGGTCACTTCGTAGTAGTCGATGAAAACAATTTCCGATTCCGCCCCTTGCTTTATCTACCCTAAATCATTCTTCCCATTTGATATTTATCAGAAACTCGTCAGCAGTTCCGACTGTATAGCCTTTAAATTCCGAGGCTTTTTTTTCGCATCCATTTTATCGATTTTCCCGGATAAGTCGATCGATGAATTTGTCATATATTACTTCCGCGGCTTCAAGGGCCCTGGTGTCTCCCGTCGCCATCAAATCGGCATAAATCAGGATCGGGGGGACCAGGCCTTTTTCCGACAGTTTCCAATCAAAAGCCCAAAAGGGCGCAAGGATTTCTATATTCCCTTGGGGATCTTTTTGAAATTTGAATTTGTAGAGGAACTTTTTCGGGATCTGATTCGTGTAAACCGTATAAATTTCGGGTTTCAAATAGTTTGTCAGTTCGGCCGCAGCGATTTCACCGCCCCATAGCACGCCAAAAGCCGCCGGGTCGATACCTTTCCACCAATTGCCGTTATTCGCTCTGAACCTTTCCTGGACGAGTTTGGGCCTCAGGTTTTCGGGAAACGCCTCGACCCATCGCCGCAACAGTTGTTCTATTTTGACCAGCTGACGGCCCTTTTTGCCAAGGTCGATTAAAAAACCAAGCTCTTTGAGCTCGGTGATCACGACATCCACCGTCCCCAGAGCAACATTGGCAGCTTTAGCCAATTCGCGATAGGTTGCCTTCTCCATGCCGGGTTTGTTGAGCAGCACAAAGATCAGTTTCAACCCGGCGGGTTTGAACAGGCGCTTGACAGGTTTTGTCTTCAAGACGGTATCCGGCTTTTGACCTTTGACGTATATATACAGAGGAGCAGCTTTAACAAAAGCATTCCCGGCCGTATCGATAAAATGGATACCCTGATCCCGCATGAATTCCGCAAGCGCAGGATTTACATACTCGGTTATCAACATGCCATGGCCGGCCTCATCCATTTTTTGTTTTTGCATGGCGACCGTTGCGCGGTTCACCCGGAGCTTTACTTCCGGTATGAACTCCCATCGCTCGTTTCCGTGGACAATTTGAACAGTACCGTCGCCGTGCAGGCCCGAACCGGTCTTTCTGTACAGGAAATCGGCATCTATTCCGGTTTTTTCTCGGAAAACATTCAATGCCTTTTCAACTATTGTTTTTTCTTGAGGCTTCATATGTTCATCCTGTTCAAAATAATTTATTGTTCGTTAACGATGAACATAAATAAATAATGAACATATGTCAATCGGAAATAAGTCGCAATTCGACAAGCCAGATCTTGTTCAACAAGTCCGGGTGTTCATTGTCG
>CAVZEZ010000013.1:0-113182 GCA_963774425.1 uncultured delta proteobacterium
TGGCGCTTTGCCGCCGTATTTCTTTGACAACCAGGCCGCCGCCATCGGTCCTTGCCTGAAATGTAATCACCTTCGCTTCGGCCGGTGAAGGTTTGGCTTCGATAGCATTGGGCCGGATGCCGTAAACAAAACGGGATCCGCTGACCTTGACGGTGGCAACGACCTTTCCGGAGAACTGGGATTTTCGGACGGTGTGTTGTTCCAGGTCGATATCGATACAATCCATAACCAAGGGCGCATCGAAGGCGGCAGCGATCCGGGGCAGCAGATCTTTTCCCTGGGCGCTGGTGAGCCCCAGCAGGGTCTTCAGACCGAAATGGTCCATGGCATGCACAATGGCCTTTGACCAGGATGCCGGGTTCCAATCGAAAAAACTCTGACCGGAACTGATTTCGACAATTTTATCGATCCCGAATTCAGCGAGTGCACTTTTGAACTCGGCCGCGCTGCCATCGAGCAGAAACCCGTAAATCTTACGGTTCTCTGCGCGCGCCGCCGTGATCATTCCAAAATTCGCTTTTTTCAGCGCACCGCCTCTGGTTTCGAGTAAAATCCCTATTTTATGCATCTTGACTCCGGATGGTTTCTCACACGAGTTAAATGGCTTCCGCTTTAAGGCAGCACCCTGGCTTCATCGCGCAGGATTCGGATAAGTTCGCCGGCCGCTGCTTCCGCTGGACCCTTGAATTCTTTTGGTTCGCGCTTTTCAATCGCGGGCTTCAGCTCGATGATCTCCATGCCGGCCGCCGGTATTCCGATGTTCAGAGTTTCCAGACCGATTATTTTCACCTCTTTTTTCCTGGCCTTAATAATGGCCGGCAGGGTGGGATACGTGGGCTTGTTTAATCCTTTGCCGGTGCCGATGACACAGGGAAGCGGCATTTCCAGAACACCGGTCGCCCCGGCCTCCATTTCGCATTCGACCTGGACCCGATCCGGTTTCAAGGTGAAGGCCACCACGGCGGATGCAACCGGCATGTTCAGGCCGGCTGCGAGGCGATACATCGTTTGCAGCCCTTCGCTGTCGATGGATTCTTTTCCGGTAAAAATGAGATCCGGTTTTCCGTCCTGCTCGATGGCGGCTTTCAGAGCCCGGGACGTCACGATGCTGTCGGGCCGCGTGTCGGTTTCGATCAGGATTGCTCGGTCGGCGCCCATGGCCAGGGCGGATCGCAGGGTGTTTTCGGCCGCTGCATTGCCCAGGCTGAGGGCGATCACCTCGCAACCGGCGACCTGTTTTTTTACTCGCGCGGCCTCTTCAATGGCATGCTCGTCATATGGATTCAGGATATAGGTAATCGACTCATCGATCCGGTTCCGGCCGGTAATGGTAATTTTGGCGGCTGAATCCGGCACGTGTTTGACACACACATAGATCTTCATATCGTTTCCTCACCGACCGTAGCGGCACCATCCAAGTGGCTATCATAATCCATGATGATGCCGCCCGGCAGCCAACTGCAACGCAGGAATTCTGGAAAATTGGACCTGAAATCGGAGGAGGCCAATTGTCTTGAATGAGTTTGAATGCTTTTTCACCCAATCATTATTCCATCCATTCCATCATTCCAACCTTCCGATATAGATTCCATTTAGCCATTCGGGTGACGCGCGAACCAAAAGCAGGACTTCATCGACCGACAATGAAGTCCTGCTGGACTCAGCCCATGGGGCCTCACTTTCGCAACAATATCCTTATCCGTTGACTGAGAAACTGCTGTCGTAGTTGATTTCCCGCTTTCGCGAGAAAAATCCCACGTCAAGCGTTCGGCCGATATGACGCAATTTAAACTGAAAGGGCTCTTTGTCGTGGTCGAGTCCCTTCTCGCAGGCGTCGATCAATTCCGCCATCATGGCACCCACAACCGGCGCGTTTTTGTACTGGTTGCCGCTGGTCCCGATCGCCATGTAAAATCCCTTCATATCCGATTTGTCGTAAATCGGAATCCAGTCGTCGGAGCAGTCATAAAGATCGCACGTACCCCGCGGCTGGTTTGGGATCTGCATGCTCGGCACCCGTTTTGCAGTCCGGTATGTCTGGGCTTTCCACTGGGCTTCCGAAAGCTGATTGTTCTTGCCGGTTTCCCCCTTGCCGGCATAAAACTCATCCGGATCCACCCATACCTGTGGATCGCACTTCGGATCTTCGCTACCGATGAGAAACATGTTTCCGGCTTCCGGTCGATAATAACAGGCAATGTCCCCATCGGACGTGTGGTAGCCGTCACTGAGATAATCGTATCCTTCGGGAGACGGACAGTGCATCACCTCGTGGCGCAGCGCTTTGGTTTTAATATTGCATCCCTCATAGACGCCTTCAGCCATCTGGTTGATCTTGAACGAGTGGGGTCCGGCCGCATTGATCACCACCGGTGCATCGATTTTGGTTCCGTCCTTGAGGGTGACGCCCACAAACTGGTTGTCGCGGCTGCGGATATCCACCACCTCGGCGTTGAAGATGAATTCTGCGCCCTTGGCTTCCGCCGCCCGCATGATATTGTGAGTGGATAGTTCCGGATCGTTGACATAGCCGCCCTCGGGGCAGAACAATGCGCCTTCGAGCATGCCGGTCGGCGGATCGAAAAACTTGGGATCCTCGGGCCGCCTGACGGGCCAGAATTCGTGCAAGTCATAAATCGGCACCATTTCGTTTATTTTTTGATTGTCCCATTCTTCGTAGGATACGCCGACGCCATCGTAGTGTTTTTGGACCTTACGCCAGTCGTGCCCCTGGGATTTAAGCAGAATGGAGCCGGTGTTCATAAATTTGGCCAGGCCTTTCTCATCATCGACATGATCGAGATAATCCTCCCACTCCAGCCAGTATTTGAATCCTTCATAGGCAAAGGCCACCCCATCTTCGGTGGAGTAATGGGCCCGGACGATGGCGCAGGACGCCGCGGTGGATCCCTGACCGGCATCCGTCAATTTATCGATGCTCAGGGTCTTGTAACCCATTTTGCTGAGTTCATAGGCGATGGGAGCACCGATAATTCCGGCGCCGACAATTATGGCATCATACTTTTTATTCACGGTCATACCTCCTGTTTGAAATCGGATTTTTAAAAAAAGGCTACGGTTCGGCCCGCGCTGGGTTCGAGCTCATCGGATTTTCGCAGGTCGAACCGGATAGCTAGTTTCCATCCATAAATGGCCTTTTTGGCCAATTTCTGCGTCGATCTGCGCCCTTGCTTGTGCGGCGTAGCAAGCTACGCCTCCGCGCAAGGGCTTGATTATCTTGAACTTGGCCAAAAATTCTCATTTCTGGATTGGAAACACCATCCGGTGCCCATCATGGTAAAAGACCCTTTGATGGATGGGCACTAGCAAAGGGTTCACGAAAAAATTAATTCACAGATTCAGGCGTTGCGGCGCCTGTCTGGCAAGACGCGAAATCGCAGGAATATCTGGATATGCCGAGCTTTCGCAACATCTAGGCCAGGCAGGATGCATCAGCGTATAAAATGCGAAGTCATTTTGAGTGAGCCCTTAGTGGTACCCGTTGGCCCAACGGGTAAATTAGTCATCTGAAGATCCGTCGCCGGACAGGCTGCCCATCCACCGTGTAAAGACCCCTTCGCCGGCCGGTCGCAGTCCGTATTCCTCTCCGGCCTCGAGGATCGCCGCTATCATGGACTGGGCGTATCCCCGGGAACAGGTCATGAGGATTCCGGATCTTTGGGGTGATTTTTCCAGGACCACAATCTGGCAGGGGACATGCGAAAACGGACCCTGCAACAAAAAAGGGGCGTCCTTGTGAGGATCTGAAAAATCCAGCGCCGTCAATTTTTCCGTCAGTGATAAAATTCCTTTTCCGAAAAGCGCCAGAAACGAGGTCGCATCGGTGGTTTCCGTAAAACCCGTCCCGGCGGGAGTCTGCGGTCTTTCTCCCCCCAGGTGCCATAGCGAAGCCTGGGTGCGGTTCATGCGATTTATCAGCAGGCCGCCTTCCAATAAGCATTGCCCGGGGGCTTCCGGAACCAGAATCCCGAAAGGCCGCACGCCAGCGAGGTCCGCAGCCTGCAGGTCCCAACGCACGTGGTGGCTCAAGTCGATCACATAGGGGCCATCGTTTTCAGCGTCATACTTCAAAACGACGGTCCAGTTGTCCCGCATTTCAGTCTCTGCCGGCCGGGCATCAAATGATACCGGGGATCTTCTGATTATATTTTCCATTTTCTCCTCTGCACCTGATTTCCATAGGTTCGGAATCTGCATTTAAGAATTTTGATTTACATTCTCATCCGAGCGCCATCCGGATCATAGAAAGGCAATGGCGCCACTGTGGCGTAAAGATGTCGACCCTCACATTCATCTTCATAGATCTGCAGCCGCGTGCCTTCCCCGGCCAGGGATGAATCCACCAGGGCCAGCCCCACACTCTGATTCAGCGCGAAACTGTAACGCGCGATGCAGACATACCCTTTGATCCTGTTGTCCACGATGAGGGCGCCGTCTTTCGCCGGTCGGGAGCTGTTTTCCATCTTGAACCCAACCAGTTTCAAACGTCCCTCCTGATTTTCAGTATGCCTCAGCGCCGCCGCCCCCACCGTATTGGCCTCGGTTTTGCTGCGGTCCCACAGAAAACCCAGACCCACATCGTGCAGGGTGGTTCGCTGCTCGGATTCCGACCCGATGATGATATGGCCCTTTTCCATGCGAAGCACATTTTGGGCCTCCAGGCCAAAGTTTTTGATATCGAACTGCTTGCCGGCCTTCTCGATCAACTCCCAAAGCGATTGCATGTAGGAAGCCGGTACATGCAGTTCATAGGAAAGCTCGCCCACGAAGCCCAGACGCATGATTCTGACGGGAATCGCCTGCTTGATGGTAAATTCCCCGCAGCCGGCAAAGGGCAGCGCGTCATTGGAAATATCGCCGTCCACGAGCGGCTCGAGCACCTTGCGGGCATTGGGTCCGGCAAGGTTGATAACCCCCAACGCGTCGCTCAGGTTCACCAGGTGGTAAGTCCAGTTCTCATACCGGCTATGGTAGCGGAACCATTCGACGGTGCTCCCGGCCCGGCCGGTGGAAGTGGTAAAATAATAATCGTTTTCCCCCCGTTTCGCAACCACGCCGTCGTCGATGATACAGCCGTCCTCGTTGCACATGGCCGCGTATTTCACCTTACCTTCAGAAATCTTCGACATATTGCCGGCATACACCCGTTGCAGGGCCTTCACGGCATCCGGTCCCCAGATCCTGAATTTGCCCAGGGTGGAGGCATCGAGCATGCCGACATTGTTGCGCACGTTTTCAATCTCTTCACGGCTGCTGAAATCCTGGGAAAAATAGCGGGCTCTTTTCCAGACGCCGATACGGCGCATGACGCCGCCGGCTTTTTTTTGCACCTCGTGCATCGGGGTGCGCTTGCACATATCGTGGTTGGACCCGGCATAGGTGGCGATATATGTAGGCACCAGCGGCGCGCGGACTGTCGTCGGTCGGGCGAGTTCGCCGATGCTGCCGTGGTACTGGGCCACAAACAACGGCAGATTGTGGCCGGGGATTCCCCCCTGCCCCGGTCCTGTTCCGGCTGCCGTGTACCGTTTAATCAATTCCGTGGCATCGAATCCCATCTGCAGGGCCTGGGACACATTTTTCAGTGTAGTGTCTTCATCGAAACAGATAAAGGCCTTGCGCCCCTCGACCGGTGCCTGAACCAGTTTGCATCCCCGGTCGGGACCCGGCAGGTCGGCGAGCTTTTGTCGGTTCTCGGTGATATCCGCATCGCCGGCAGCCCCACAATCAGCGGCCGCCAAAACTCCCGCCAGTCGGCCGGAGGCCTCGATGGCCAGGGAATCGTTCAAACCGAGCAGCCGACCAGCCGCGTGCACCTTATCCGGCAGTTTGGAAGGCAGGAAAAACCCGGTGTGGTTGTCGTAGACCATTTCGGCCCGGGCCAGGGAAAGCGGACCATAAACCGGGGTCATGCCGGCCGACGCCACCAGAAGATCACATTCGAAATCCCGGCGGTGAGTTCCCTGCAGGGTGCTCAGGGTCACCTTGTTCACGCTGGATTCACCGTGGACCGAATTGGCCACCCATCCCCGCAGGAAGGGTATGTTCTTGGCGGCCAATCCCGCTACCAGGGCCGGGTCCTGCCCATCTTCGCGGATATCCGCCACCATGGAGACCGTGACGCCCAAATCCGAAAGATCCAGGGCCGCTTCAATGCCCAGATCGTGCCCGATGCTGAACACCGCATTTTCGCCGGGCAGCAGACCGTAGGTCCGCGCCAGCCGGTGGGCGCACCCGATCTGCATGACGCCGGGGCGTTCATTGTTTTCAAACAGCAGGGGGCGCTCGATGCACCCGGTGGCGACCACCACACTGTTGGCCCGGATTTCCAGGTAACGCTCATCGAAGTGATCCGATTCACCGCCGATCTGAAAAGCGGTGATGAGATTGTTGCTGTAAGCGCCGACCACGGAGGTGTGGCTAAAGATGCGTACGGAAGGAATCTGCTCCAGCGCCTCGGCCAGTTCCCGGGCTCTTTCGAACAAGTGGATGCTGTTGTCGTATTCCGCCCGACGATAGTCGAAAAACCCTCCCAGCCAGGGACGTGATTCCAGCAGGATGACCCGCAGCCCCCGCTCACCCGCGGCCAGGGCCGCCGACATGCCCGCCGGGCCTCCGCCGACCACACACACATCCGCTGTGGGATAGATTTCATCATAGGTTCCCGGCATCCGGAAGTCGGGAGAAATTTTTCCCAGACCGGCAGTCTTACGCACCTGTTTCAAGGCGATCGGCCACATTTTGGCCGGCTTGTGCATGGTGCGGTAGTAAAACCCGGCGGGCATGGCCCAGTCCAGCTTGTCGATGAACCCCAGCAGATCCTTTTCCGGCGTTCCTTTCACATTTTGGGCTTTGACCGTCGTCTCTTTCTTTAGCAGCGTTTTCTCGGTGCAGACATTGGGAATCCCGTTTGCCTGCATAAACGTATTGCTGGATTCACCATCCAGGCTGTAAAGCCCCCGGGGACGGTGGTACTTGAGGCTGCGGGAAAATACGCGGACCCCGCTGGCGTATAAAGCGGTTGCAATCGTGTCCCCGGACACCCCGTGGCAGGTTTTGCCGTCATAATTCAAGGATATCTTCTTTTCGGCATTGATTCGAAGGGTCGGCAATTGATCGAGCCTGTTCATTCATTTACCTCCGGCTTTTCCACTTCAAGGTTGGAAGTTGTATCCCGATGGGTGGTAAACCATGCGCCGCACCCGTCCCGGTGAAACCACCACTCCTGTTGGACACCTGCCACACATTCATTCATGTGAACGTAATCGCACCAGATCGCGGGTGTCAGTGCTTCCTCGGCGGGTTTTGGTCCCTTGACTTCTCCGCCATAGCGGAACTCATAACCGTTGCGCTTGCCGCAAATAGGACATGTCAGGGTCAGTGCCATATCATCTTCTCCCTGGTAGTTGGGTTTTAATTTTGTTATGCTTCGAGCATGATCGGACAAACTTGCCAAAAGCGGTGAATGCTTTTCAAAATGTTAGTTAGTTTCCATCCACAAATGGCCTTTTTGCCCAAGTTCTGCGTCAATCTGCGCCCTTGCTTGTGCGGCGTAGCAAGCTACGCCTCCGCGCAAGCGCTTGGTTTCCTTGACCTTGGGCAAAAATCCTCATTTCTGGATTGGAAGCATCATCAGGTGCCCATCATTGTAAAAGACGATGGATGGGCACTAGTTAGTTTCCATCCATAAATGGCCTTTTGGCCCAATTTCTGCGTCAATCTGCACCCTTGCTTGTGCGGCATAGCAAGCTACGCCTCCGCGCAAGCGCTTGGTTTCCTTGACCTTGGGCAAAAATCCTCATTTCTGGATTGGAAACATCATCAGGTGCCCATCATTGTAAAAGACCCTTTGATGGATGGGCACTAGTTATCGGGACTGTAATTCATGAGTGCCGCGGTTTCCCCCATCAGCCGGTGCTGCTCGAAGCGTCGCAGATGAAAAGGCTTCAATCTGTCGGGGCACTTTCCGCTGGCCACAAACTGCGCCATGTGTTTTCCGGTGGCGGCGCAGGATTTGAAACCAAAATACCCCCAGCCGCAGTTCATGTAATATCCCTCGATTCGGTCGTTGCCATCCATAATGGGCGCCATATCCGGTGTCATGTCGGCCAGGCCGGCCCAGTGACGCATGAACCTCACGCCCCTCAGACAGGGCAGCATCTCCCCCACCGCCTGGGCCTGATGTTTGATGTAGTAAGCGGTGGTCTGGGTCGTGTAATTGGGCCAGGGATCCATGTGTGCGCCGGTGGCGACTTCGCCTTTCAGCGTCTGATTGGCGTAGGCGTGATAGGCTCCGGATGAAATGACATGATTCAAAATAGGCTTGAGCGGTTGCGTCACCATGGCCTGGATGGTCAAGACGCTGATCGGCAGCTTGATGCCCAGCAACTTGAAGGCAATTGCAGCCGAATAGCCGCCGGCCGACAGCAGCACCCGGGGGGTGTTGATTTTGCCCTGATCCGTTTCCACCGAGACGATTTTGTTGTTTTCAACACCGATGCCGGTGACTTCGGTCTGCTGATGAATATGCACCCCGCGTTGGGCCGCGCCTTTTGCCAGCCCCCATACCACTGCATCATGGCGCAGAATTCCGCCGGGCGGATGGTACATGGCGCCGAAGATCGGATAGGTGATATCTTCCGAAATATTCAGCGCGGGCATCATTTCCCTGCACTGCTTGGCATCGATCAGATGGCTTTCAACCCCGTGAAACTGTGCGGTCGCGATATTCATGCGCGCCGCGCTCATGGCGGCTTCGCTGTGCATCAGGTTTAAATTTCCGCAATTGAAAAACATCAGGTTGAAGTCCAGCTCTTTGGTCAGTACGGGCCAAAGCTCAAGGGCTTCCTTGTAAAGCGGAACATTTTCCTGGGTTCGCTGATTGGCGCGCACGATGGCCGTGTTCCGGCCGGCGCCTCCGAAACCAATATAGCGCTTTTCCAATACCGCCACATCGCTGAGCCCGTGGTCCCGGGCCAGGAAATATGCTGTGGCCAGACCATGCAAACCGCCGCCGATGACCACCGCATCGTAGCTGGATTTGAGCCGCGGTCTTTCACCCCACAGGGGCTTATATCTGCCGAACATAGCTCTCCCCTTTTTACCTTAAAATTTAAATGACTGGAAATTCTGCAATCGCTGAAACCAACCGCGCCTTACGGCGTGGCGGTGCAGCGTGGTATGACGTGAATGACAGGCAGAATTTATGATAATGAAACAAATCATGTCAAGAAAAAAATAACGCTTGGGACGATATCAATTTAATAAAGGTTGACAAAACCGGGAAAATGAACGATAAACCGCATTAATTTAATTGGTTAAAGTGAAGAAAAGCTGATTGCCGCTGCAGAGGCGGCGATTCGAGGAATCCCCACCAGCCAAATCATTTTCGGGGGCATTTTGAAAGTTTTATTTCATTTGATCTTTTTTCTTTCACCAAGTCATTTGCAGCGCGTCACTTATGAAAAATTCGATGAAAATTCATCAATTTCACCCGACAATGAAGGGAATCGTCGATCAGCGACCATCTCTAACCCCGAAGGCTCGCGTTCTCGGCAACTATATCCTGAAAAACCCCCGCAAAGCGGTCTTTATGACAACCAAGGAATTGGCCGAAACATGTGGGGTCAGCGAAGCCACCGTGGTTCGCTTCGTGAATCAGCTGGGATACAAGGGCTACGGTGCATTTCAGCAGGCCTTGAGGGACTTTGTAGACGCGGAACTGACGCTGCTCGACCGGACGGACATGTCGGACATGCAGCAGCCGGGCAAGGCCCGCCTCCGGCGGGTGGTTTTTGAGGAGATGGACAATTTAAAACATTTTTATGAAACCGTCGATTTCGACGTCCTGACCCGAGTGGTGGACTATCTTGAAAAAAGTCGCGCCATTTACGTCATCGGCTCACGGTTGTCCTACACATTCGCCTATTACCTGGGATGGTCGCTTACAAAGATTCGTCCGGATGTTCGCATTTTGAAGGGAAGCGACAGCACTTCCAATGACTGGCTGACCATCGCGGACCCTGAAAGCCTGGTGATCATCATTGCCACGACACGCTACCCCAATGAGCTTATTCGGCTGGGTAAAATGGTTCGCCGGCTCGGGCTGACCCTGATCGTCATTGCGGACAGCTCACTGTGTCCATTGACTCATTTTGCCCATTTGTCACTGATCGCACCTTCCAAGAACATTCCTTTCATCGGAAACCCAACCACGATTTCATGTATCATAAACTATCTCGTTCTCGAACTTGCGAGCCGTGACGGGGTCCGCTTGAAACGGCATCAGGAAAAACTGGAACAGGTTTACCTTGAAAACGATATTTTGTTTAATCTGGATCGGGAAGAATTCAATATTGAAATGAAATAAAATTATGATATTCTGACTTGCTTTTGGATAGCCGCACCACGGTTCCGGCACTATTTTTCTAAAAAACTTTTTCAAAGACTCGATCCGGAGAAAAACGGGTACCGTCTTAAAAAATGGAGGAGCCGCCGAACAGTATCCATGCGGGATGAAGTGAAAATATTTTGAACCCGGCACAGCCGCAATCTGCGGATAGTGCTGCAGTCAGCGCGGCTTGCGGTCATACGCTGCGTATCTCGTCTTTGCAAAGGAGGCAATAAACATGAGTGAATTATTGGGAAAAATGGCAGAAACCTTGATTGAAGGCAAGGTTGACGAAGTCTCCAAACTTACCCAGGAAGCCGTTGACGCTGGTGTGACCCCCAAGGATATCCTGGAAAAGGGATTGCTGGCCGGCATGGATGTTGTGGGCAAGCGGTTCAAAGCCAATGAGATGTTCATTCCGGAGGTCCTGCGATGTGCCAAATGCATGCATGGGGCCATGGAAATTCTAAGACCGTTGCTGGCCGAAACCGGGGTTGAAACCGCCGGCACCTTCGTAATCGGCACGGTCAAAGGCGATCTGCACGATATCGGCAAAAATCTGGTCGGCATGATGCTCGAGGGCGCCGGATTCAAGGTGGTCGATCTGGGCATCGATCTCGATCCCGCAGCCTTCGTCGCCGCCATAAAAGAGCACAAAGCCAATCTTTTCGGCATGTCGGCGCTGTTGACGACGACCATGCCCAAAATGGGTGAAACCATCAATGCCATTAAGGAAGCTGGGATCAGAGACCAGGTCAAGATTATGATCGGCGGCGCTCCCGTGACGGCGGAGTTTGCCAAAGAGATCGGAGCCGATGCCTATGCCTCCAATGCCGCCAGCGCTGTCGACAAGGCCAAAGAGCTTACAGCCAAATAAGCGCTGCATTGCTTGCATAACCTCAGCGGTTGCCGATAGTTACCAGGTATCTGCAGGCATAATTCCACCAGGCGGGGGGGCGCCAGTATGAGACCTCGATAGTTGAGCCAACGCTCCATCCGGAGTCTTCCGGCTTCCCGCCCGGGTGGAGCGGTTTACCCAATCCATGCATTTGGACGCGGCCGGAAATTCGAAGACGGATGTATCCGGTCAGGCTCGCAGAATACAAATCACCCGAATTATATTTGACCCCGCCCCGATTTTTACAGGCCCAAACCCATGAATCTGACCGCACATCGATTCTGCCTTCGGCAATCTCTGGAAGGCTTTTTATAACACCGAGAACCGGGTGAATCCTTATTTATGACGGTGCCCAACTTCTGGTTTATCGATAAGACCGCTTTACGAGCACCGGTTAATGAAGGGGCCGAACACGCTGCCGCCCGAATAATATTGGGCCGGATCCTTCATCGATGAACAGCAAGTAACTCATGAAACAACCTTCAGTTCGTCGATGCAACGCTGACATTTTCGAGGGCTTTTTTCGTCAGCTTTACAAAACTGGATAAAAGACTCCAGCCATTGGCTGCCCGCCCGGGGACAGGTATTGACGTATTCAATAAAGTCCACCAGCCTTTCCACCGTTTTTTTGTCGATCACATGTTCCATACGACAAGCGGTGGCATCCGCTGTTTTTTCGTCTATCTGAAGCACATTCAACAAAAAGTCTTTCAGCACGGCGTGGCGGTGGGAGATTTCTTCGGCAATTTCCCTGCCAATCGTCGTCAGCGTAATGTAGCTGTATGGCTGGTAGTGAATGAGGCCTTTTTCTTCAAGGCTTTTAAGCGCCCCTGAAACCGACCCGCGCTGTACACCCAGGCGATCGGCAATGTCTTTGGCCCGGGCTACTTTCCGGGATATTTCAAGGTCGAGGATCACCTCGAGATAGCTCTGGGCACTCTCGGTCAATTCTTTGAGTTTCATCACTTCCCCTTGTTTTTGATGTCCTTATCTTTATAGCATACCCCAAAGATTTAGCAAACCTGATAATATGAGGGATATCGAAATATCTATTGACAAGCCTATTAAGTTAGTCTACCCTAACTTTTACTTGCTTACTAAACTTACATTGTCGAGGAGGAGCTTTTAAATGACCCATGTTAACTTGCGCCGGATAAAGGTCAACCAGCAGGCAGTCATCACGGCCGTCAAAGCCCGGGGGGAACTGGGACGTCGTATTCGTGATATGGGACTCGTACCGGGAACGCACATTACGGTTCGCGGGCGGGCGCCCTTAAACGATCCGGTTGCTTTGCGCACGGCGGGGTTTACCCTGACGCTGAGAAACAATGAGGCCGATTATATCGAGGTGGAGGTAACAGATTAAGTATGGAAGCAACCATTGCATTGGCCGGAAACCCGAATTGCGGTAAAACAACGTTGTTTAATGCCTTGACCGGCGCCCGTCAGCACGTGGGCAACTATCCCGGCGTGACCGTCGAAAAAAAACAAGGTGTATATGCATCCAATGGACACAAATTTCATCTCGTCGATCTACCCGGCACCTATTCCCTGACGGCTTACTCGCTTGAGGAGGTCGTCGCCCGGGATTTTCTGGTGAACAATCACCCGGAACTGGTTATAAACATCGTGGATGCATCCAACCTCGATCGCAACCTCTATCTGGCCGTCCAATTTATGGAAATGGGGGTTCCGATATGTATCGCCCTGAATATGGTTGATGTCGCCGAAAAGCGCGGGGTGCGTATCGATGCTGCAAAGCTTTCCGAGCTTTTGGGGGTGCCGGTGACCCCGACGGTCGCCCGCAAAGGAACCGGCAAGCAAGCCCTTATGGACTCAGCGGCCGCTCTGATCGGAAACCACACGCATCCGGGACCGTTGCTGATCTCGTATGGACCCGATGTCGATGAAGTTCTCGATAAAATCACCCGGAAGATCGAGGAACATGGATTTCTGTCCGATCGGTATCCAGCCCGGTGGACCGCCTTGAAGTACCTTGAAAATGATGAGCAGATTCAGGATCTTGGCAGGCAGACCGACAGCGCCCTCGATCGCGAGTTCAAACACCTTGTCGGCCAGCTCGCCGACCACCTGCAACAGACGTTGAACAGCTATCCCGAAGCGCTGATCGCCGATCACCGGTATGGCTACATACGATCTATCTTGAAGCAGGGAGTCATTTCGTATCATGATGATACCCAGCGGCTTTTTCTATCCGACAAAATCGATCGGGTCGTTACCCAGCGGTTCATTGGGCCGTTAATTATGGCCGCCGTTATCTGGGGATTGTATCAGTTTACCTTTACATACAGCGAGGCACCGGTAGGATGGCTGGAAAATTTCTTCGGGTGGCTGGGAGAACTGATTGAAACCCATCTCCAGGATGGGTTGCTCAAATCGCTGATTGTTTCCGGTATTATCGACGGGGTTGGCGGGGTTATCGGGTTCGCTCCCCTGATCATGTTTATGTTTTTTGGGATTTCCCTGCTGGAGGATTCCGGGTATCTTGCGCGGGTGGCCTATATGCTGGACCGAGTCTTTCGCATTTTCGGTCTTCATGGCAGCTCGGTCATGGCCTTTATCGTCTCCGGAGGAATCGCCGGCGGATGCGCCGTACCCGGTGTAATGGCCACGCGAACCCTGAAATCCCCACGCGAACGTCTGGCAACTCTGCTGACGGTGCCCTTCATGAACTGCGGGGCCAAATTGCCGGTGTTCGCATTGCTGGTGGCGGCTTTTTTCGCCCGCCACGAAGCGCTGATGATGGTCATAATTACGGCGGTTGCCTGGATCGGAGCGCTGCTGGTCGCCAAATTACTGCGCATTACCGTAATAAAAGGTGCCCCAACACCTTTTGTAATGGAACTGCCGCCTTACCGGCTGCCGACCTTCAAAGGGCTTTTGATACATACCTGGGAACGGACCTGGCAATACGTTAAAAAGGCCGGCACGATCATCCTGGCAATTTCCATCTTACTGTGGGCGATGATGACCTTTCCGCGGCTTCCCGAAAACATCGCTGTGCGATTCGAACAACAGCGGGCGGAAACACTGGCTGCCGCGCCTTCAACCGCAATGGCGGAAATTAAAGCGATGGACGAAGCAGCACCTCTGTCGGCGGCGGCCCGGGATCTTCGAAATCGCCTGCTGGTCGTCGATTCCCGGGAGGCCGAAACCGCCCTGCAGTATTCGGCCGCCGGCCGCCTGGGTTCCGCCTTGGAAAGGGTCAGCTGGCTGGCGGGTTTTGACTGGCGCACCAATATCGCGCTGGTGGGTGGATTTGCCGCCAAGGAGGTGGTGGTCTCGACGCTGGGTACCGCCTACTCATTGGGGGAGGTGGATCCCGAACAAAGCGGTTCCCTGGCCGAGAAATTGGCGGCCACGCCCGGGTGGACACCGCTGGTGGCTGTCAGCCTGATAGTGTTTACCATATTTTACGCGCCCTGTTTTGTTTCCGTGGTTTGCATTGCCCGGGAAGCCGGATCCTGGAAGTGGGGTGCTTTTTCCATGATATTCAACACGGCGCTGGCCTTTTCACTGGCGGTAGTGGTGTATCAACTGGGGTCGGTATTGGGTTTTTAAAGAAGGATGATTATGGAAACGGTTCTCGTGATCGGCATCATCGCCGTGGCCGGCATCTATGTCGTCCGGCGCTACTATTTAAAATTCAAGGCAGCGGATTCATGTGACGCCGATTCTGGCTGCTCCGGCTGTGGTTGCTCGAACACGTGCGCCCACAAGGAGAAGCCGTAATCTCCGCTCCTCCTGCGCGGTGTGCTGTCATCCGCAGCCGACGGCTTTCGGCTGCTATCGTGAATCGTCCCTTGAATACCGAAGCAGGTCCGTCCAGCGCATCGGCAGACGCCCTTCAGTTTGCCTTCACGGCGGCAACTGCGGGCATTCGTGATCGAGGCTGAATCATAAACAGGAAAGCACCATCAGGAAGGGAAAAAACATGGGCCCACTTGCGGGCGAGTGCCGCCCGCAACGGCACGTCGGCCGAGTGCCACTCCGTCGCAAACGACGTCCCCTCAAAATCGATCTCAAGCTGCCGGCGGATGACACCGTGCGCGCCAGCGCCCGCCAGTACCCACGGACTCCGGAGGGTCTCCCGGAATCCAGCGTCATCCGATTCGAGAGTTATCTCGGCCCGGGAGTCCACATTCCGGCAGGCCGCCACCCAGGTGTTGCGCTCGATTTCGCCGCCGGCGGTCTCCAAGACAAAGGAGAGCAGCCGTTCGGTGCTCGCCTGTTCGAGAGCGCGCATGAACGGGTAGTCCGGAGGGACGCCGATGTCGGAGATCCTCGGGTGATGGCGACTTTTTCGTGCGACATTCTCTTGCCCGGGGGGTCAGGATCCGCCAAACATTTCCACCCACTTCTTAAATCTGGTAACCTTATCCTCCCCATATTTGCCAAGATCTGCAATGATTTCACCAACGCTTTTTTCGGGTGCCGCTTCATATCCATTGCCGATTTTTGAAAAGAACTTATCGGCATAACAGATGATCTGCTCTTCAATCGACACCGGCACCATCTGCCGGTGCGGCAGGGGCAGATTGAACCTCAGGACATCATCGATGCGAATGCCCACCCCCACGTGCCGTTCGCAAACCAGTGCGTAATCCGGTAGTCCGGACTCGATCAGCAATCCGGACCCCAGAACCCCGTGGCGGATATAGGGGTGCACCCCGCGGCAGCCAAGCTGCGGGGTGTTTGTCCGGCAGATACCCACGTCGTGCAGCATGGCCGCCTTTTCAAGAAATTCCAGATCGGGTTGAAGTTCGGCAACCTTTTCGGCGGCTTGCAAGGCCTTTTGGCCTACCTGCCTGCCGTGTATGACCAGAATTTCAAAAGTTTTCGAATCGGAATTGTAATATTTTGTCAGGATGTCGAGCGGGTTCATCTCAAATAGGCCGGGGCCGCTGGATAAAAAGCAGCCAGTTGATCAAAAAAGAAACTCTGATTATTCAGTATTACCAAAGAGAAACTGCAAAAATACCTTTAATTTGAAGAAGTTTCACTCGAGCGTCTGCATATAATTACGCGTGGCCCGGATGACCCAATCGGAAAGCGAGCTGGGCATCAGGACGGTTTCCGGGCCAGCAGAACGCCTTCGATAAACCGATCGATGCCGCCGTCCAGTACATCGTTGACATTGCCGACGTCCAAATTGATGCGATGATCTTTGACCATCTGGTAGGGATGCAGCACGTATGAGCGTATCTGACTGCCCCAGGCGATTTCTTCTTTGTTGTCGTGCATCTCCTGCAGCTTTTCGTCTTGTTTTTGGCGTTCCGCCTGGTAGAGACGGGCTTTCAGCACCTTCATGGCCATGTCCTTGTTGCGGTGCTGCGATTTTTCCTGCTGGCACTGAGCGACGATTCCGGTGGGCAGGTGGGTGATGCGGACCGCGCTGCTGGTTTTGTTGACATGCTGGCCGCCGGCACCGCTGGCTCTGAAGACATCTATCCGCAAATCCTTGTCGTCGACGTCCACCACAATTTCGCTGTCAACCTCCGGATAGACAAAGACCGATGCAAAGGATGTGTGCCGCTTGCCGCTGGCATTGAACGGCGATATCCTTACCAGACGGTGGACACCGGTTTCCGACTTGAGGTATCCGAATGCATTTTCACCACCCACCGTGAAGGTGACGCTTTTGATGCCGGCTTCGTCACCGGGCTGAAAATCAATTAAATCAAAATCAAATCCCCTGCGTTCGACCCAGCGGGAATACATTCTGAAAAGCATCTCCGCCCAATCCTGGGCTTCCGTACCTCCGGCGCCGGCATTGATGGAAACAATGGCATTCTTTGCGTCATCCTTACCCTCCAGCATGAGGTCGAGCGAAAACTTGTCAATGGCTTCATCCAGGACCGCCGCCTGCCGGGATACTTCTTCAAGGGCTTCCGGATCGGATTCTTCCACCGCAAGCTCCAGTAATATCTGATTCTCTTCAAGATCCCGCCACAATTTCTTGAAGCAGTCGACCTTGTTGGAGACAATGGTTCTTTCCTTCATGATCGGCTTGGAACCTTCAGGGTTGTCCCAGAATCCCTTGCCGGAGATAATGCTTTCAATCTCGGCCAGTCGCTTCTCTTTGCCATCTATGTCAAAGATAGCTCCGCAGATGTTCTAATTTCACCTTCAATTCATCCAGATTCTGTTTCAACTCAGTGCTCATTTTTGTTTTCCTCCCCAAAAAAGGTCAATCGGTTACCCTGTCAGCCGATCAGATTGACAATACCTCGAAAACTGATGCGGTCGACGGGGGACAGGGCCAAACGAAATTACGGTCTAAATTTAAGCGCGAATTTTTTTATTTCAAGCAGCACGATGAGAATAGCCGCCGCCAGACACCCTTGGGCGAAAACGTCTCCGCCGCGGGTATATACCGATTTTACTTTTAGCAGCGGTATGTCCCTTGCCAGAGTTCCCGCCTCAAGCAGCGGAATGGTTGCCAAAATCCTGCCGGCCGGGTCTATAAATCCGCTGATGCCGGTGTTCGCAGATCTCACCAGCGCCCGCCGGTTTTCCACTGCTCTGAATACGGTCATTGAGAAATGCTGATACGGACCGCTGGTTTTACCAAACCAGGCGTCGTTTGTAATGTTGATCAGCAAGGCGGCGTCGTTTCGGGCCATGTCCCGGGACAACGCCGGAAATATGATTTCATAGCATATCTGCACGCCGATTTTCATATTTTTCCAGGGCAGCGTTTCTCCCCGGGTGCCGCTGCGGAAATCTCCCACTTGCGCCACAATCTTTCCCAGAAAGGGCAGCCAACTTTTAAAAGGAACGTATTCGCCGAATGGCACCAGATGGGTCTTGTCGTATTTGGCGATGGTCTTCTGCGATGGGATGATCAAATAGGCAGTGTTGAAGTAGTTCACCACCCCATTGGTTTTCGCGAAGGAAGGACTGCCGATCAGATAATCGGCTGCTGTTTGCCGGATTCCTTCAAACACCCGTTTGGTGGGTTCCACATCGTGTAAAAAATAAAACGGCACCGCCGATTCCGGCCAAACGATGAGATCCGGATGCTGTTGGTTGATCGACGAAGATAGACGGTTGTACTTATTAATGGTCGCAATCAGGAAATCCGGGCTCCACTTCACCGCCTGCCCGATATTGCCCTGAACGACGGCGATGCGGGCTCGGGGAGCTTCTGCAATTGATTCATCGATGGTTTTCAGACGCCATTGCCCGTAGGACCAGGTAAGAGCGATGGCGGTGAAAACAGCGATCGCCGCGCCGGTCGCCAGACGGCCGGACACTTTCCTGTCCTGCAACGGTTTCTTTGCAAAAAAAAGCAGGATGATGAATAGGGAACCGTTGGCCAGCGCAATTAATGCCGAAAGGCCGTATACACCCACGATATCCGATATTTGAATCATCTGTAAAAGCTTGAATTGCGAGTAGCCCAGAAACTCCCAGGGAAAACCGGAAAACAGGAAGGATCGGATATATTCCAGTGCCACCCACGATATCGGAATCGCTGCCAGGCACCAGCCGGGGTGATTGGCGACAGCGGACACGGCCGCCGTGAAGGATGCAACGAAAAGCGCCAGAAAAGCGGCAAACAAAAACAGAACCGAGACACTCAGGTAGGCCGGCAGGTACCCGTAGGTTCGCATCACAGGAACCAGCCAATATAAAAGGGAAAGAAAATGAACCAGGCCGGCGATGAATCCCAAACGAAAAGCAGACCCCGGGTCCTGATCTTTGATGACGTATAAAAGGGGCACAAGGGCAAACCAGGCCAGCCCGTAAAGCCCGATTTTGGGAAACGCCCCCGTTAACAGCAAACCGCTCGCGGCCGCAATAAAAATATTTTTTTTGCCAGCTATCAATGTCACAACCACCCTGAACGGTACCGGTTCCGGGGATCAAGGCTTTAATTTTTGATTATGGTCACTCAGATAAATATCGGAATATACCAGATTTTGAAAAATATGGGGAGTATAATACGCTGGATAACTCGTTTTTCCGCCGGCCGGATATCCGCCATCGCACAATTTGAACAACATCATTGACAAACCATCACGGCGGTAATAGAGAAATGACGAAACCTGTTTTAATAATTATCCTTGGCATTTTGTAGCAGGATCTTTCTGCATCGACTTCGAAGCCGACTCGAATGACCGGAATAACGGAATGATGGAATATGGACTGGGTTCAAGCGGAATTACGCTCATTTTAATTACCGGATAGCGCCAAAGCGTCGTCATCAGGTGTACTCCGATATGCCAACATTCCATTTGACCGATCGGAGAGTTGCCAAAAGATGCTACGATGCTCACCTGCTGCTTTCAGCTCGATCGGTTAGGAGAACAGCGCAATGGACCGCATCAAATTTTTTATGTTTCTCGTTATCCTTGCATTGTCGATACCCTATACCTATGGTGGTTGCGTTTTGGTGTTCAGCACCGGAGACATCGAAGAAAAAGATGATACAAACGACACCATCACCTCAACCGCTTTCACCGGCAGTACTTCCCCGGCGACAATCACTTCAGCCAATGCAAGGGACCTGGCCGTCGGGGCCCTGGTCGCTGACAGCAGCTATGCGGATGCTTCAAACGAAGGCCTTGGTCAAGGTTCGACCATGGCACCCGCCGGCACTTTTCGACTGCTCAGGTTCCCCCTGGTCTTGCAGGGATCGCTTGGAAAAACCGGCAAAACGCCTCCCCCGGGCGCCTCTTTAATTCCGGCGGTGCAAACCCGGAGAGGGACGTTAGCGGGTAGCTGCGGCGGCCGTCTGTCATATCAATTCGATTTTCTTGAACGTTTACGATCTTTCAACGGCAGCTTTTCCTTTCGCAATTATTGTGACCGTGGCATCACCATCTCAGGAGAAACGGACATCGATGGAACCTACCGGCCGGATACCGGAGATTTTACATCCGCAAATTTCTTCTTTACCGATTTAAGGGACGATCGGATTTCATGGGACGGTGAACTGTCGATAGACATTTTGGATCCGTGGACGACGGCATCCCTCTCCGCCCACAGTCAAGCCATCGAATCCGGGCAGGTTTTTTGGCTGGAAGACTACACCATGAATATAACCGAATTCGCCGGTTTCATCGAGATAAAGGTCTTCGGCACGTTCTATCATCCGGATCAGGGTTCTGTGGAACTATTCACAACCGCACCTTTCATTGTGCATAATGAAGATCAGTGGCCGACAAGCGGTCAGCTCCTTATTCAAGGGACGGCAAATACCCAGGCGGAACTGAATTTTCTGGATCAAATGAGCGCTTATGTGGAAGCCGACACGGATGGCGATGGTGGTTTTGATTGGGAATCCGGGCGCTTCATCTGGGCGGACCGCTGACCGGATAATGATTCCCTGACGGTTAATTCATTCAGCTTGTTGTCGGGTTGACTGGAAGTCACGTCCGGTCTTCAAAGGAATATCCACTGAAGGCCAGGGTGGTGAACCTGGGCGGATTCAGTGCGCATGCGGACGATGTCGAAATGCGCCGGTTTTTGCGTCAATCCAATTTAAGAATAAAGCGCATCGCGCTGGTTCACGGAGAAGAAGATCAAATCCTGCCTTTTGCGGAAGATTTGAAATCGGATGGTTTCGCGGTGGTGGTGCCCAGGAAAGGCGAAACCGTGATGATGGGGTAAACTCCTATGCTATCCGGAACATAGTGGAATATCGGTTGTTTTTGCTGACTTTGCGCTCCCGGGATATGCCGAATATCAATTTTCAAGTACCAAATCCCAAATGAAACTCAAAATTCAAATCCCCAATGACCAACATGTTTTGAATTTTGGCCATTGTGATTTGTGATTTAACCCTCAACGCCTCTAATCTTCCAGCAATTCCGGAAATGACAGGGATTCGATGAAGGTATTCTGGAATTCGGGATGCACGGAAAGCTCCAGCACCCGGGTGACCCGGGTGAGTTCGTCGGCCTGTCCGGCAAATTTTTCGTCAAAAACAGCCAGAATGGCTCCTGCGCCGGCGGCATTTCCCACCACCTCGATATCAGATTCCGGGATTTGCGGAAACATGCCGATGGTCAACGCATCTTTTTTGTTAATGAAGCTGCCGAAGGCGCCGGCCACCTGCAATTTCAAGGGTCGCTGCCGGCCGGCTTCCCGGCACAGCAGATCGATTCCGGCTCTCAGGGCTCCTTTTGCCAGTTGGACGGCGCGCACATCTTTTTGCGTGAATGTCACCGGTCGGCCGTCCTGGGTGTCTTTACCCGGTACCAGCACAAATTCGGGAGCGTCGTTTTCATCCCGTTGAAGATAGGGTGAGCCCGTCCCGCGGCTAAAGGCGCCGTCACTTGAAATAACACCTGCTCTGAGAAGTTCAGCGGCGGCGCTGATGACGCCGGTGCCACAGATGCCGGCTACTTTTTTGGGGCTGTGCGGATCCTGTTGTATCACCGAGCAAACCGCCCTGCCATGGGCTTTGTCAATCCTGACGGCATCGATGGCACCCGACACCGCATGCATCCCATGCTGGATGGCAGCCCCCTCGAAGGCCGGACCCGTAGCACATGAAGTGGCGACCAGTCCATCCGCCCCCACATACATGATTTCACCGTTGGTTCCCACGTCCACCAGCATGGTTCCCGTTTCGCACCGCGCCAGATTCGATGCCATCGCAGCCGCAACAATATCGGCACCGATGAATCCCGTTATCATCGGCAGGGTATGAATCCGGGTATTCGGATTAAAATGAAACCCAAGCGAGCCGGCGCGCAGGGTTCGGGGCCGGACGAACGCCGGTTCATAGGGAAATACGCCGATAGATGACGGATCTTCCCCAACGAAAATATGTATCATGGTTGTGTTGCCGACCACCGCCATGCTTTCAATGCGGAGCGGATCCACGCCGGTGGACCGGCAAAGGGAGGTGGTGCCCCATTCCACGGCCCGTGCCGCCATCTTCTGCTGACGCTGGAGCAAACCGGGGTTTGAGCGAATAACGCCGATGCGGCTCATGACATCATCGCCGAACAGAGCCTGGGGATTTCTAGCTGAGGTGGATGCCAGCACGCTGCCGGCACCCAGATCGCAGAGATAGACTGCAATGGTGGTGGTTCCCAGATCCACTGCCAGCCCATAGACGCCCGGCTTGCCGGTTCGGGACAATTTGAGATCGGATAAATGCGTGAAAAGGGTGGTAAGCCCCTTTTGAGCCACCTCGGCGCTCAGACGGCTGGTTTCCGGTATTTCCAGAGCGATATCACCAGAGACGCTCATCCGGCAGGCCAGCCGATAACCGGCGGAAAAGTGCTTTTGCCCCAGGATTTTAATTTCCGATTCATCCGGTGCGGCGGCCGCTTCAGCGGGAGCGCCCAAGACTTTGACGCGGCATTTGCCGCAGCCCCCTTTGCCGCCGCAGTCGGTACGCAAAAACACTCCCGCATCGATCAAGGCTTCAAGGACGGTTTGTCCTGATTCGACTTGAAATTCACGCTTTTCGGATGTCAAAAATAATTTATGTTTGCTGTCATTCATATTTATACGCCTACCTCCCTGTGTCGCCGCCGCGCCTAAAAGGCACCGGATCTGGCCTTATTTTGAGCTTATAGATATCCTCGTTAATCTCGTGGGAACGGCTTCCAGTCGCGATGGCTGCCAGCAGGTGCATTTCAATTATTTCGCGGCTGGAAGCCGCTCCCGCCAGGGTACTTTTATCACGCATTTGTCCGCAAGTGAATACTTGCACACGATTGACTTGAAATACCGGGATGCATACGTTAAATTAACAAAACCGCTATGAACACACTTGACATTTCGAATCATCACCGACATCCCGTGACTATCGACAAACAACTTTTTACGAATCCATTGACAGCTTTAAGGAGCGTTATATGAGTCGATTCTTAATGGTGGATATCGGGGCCGGTACCATGGATGTGCTCTGGTACGACACCCGGACCGACCTGCATTACAAATCGGTTGTGAAATCCCCGGTCAGATATGCGGCTGAAAAGGCCGCCGTTTTGGCCGGGGACCTGTTGGTTACCGGATCGGAAATGGGAGGGGGTCCGATCACCCGAATTTTGAAACAACGAGCGGAATCAAACCGGGTCGTCATGTCACGGTCGGCTGCCGCAACCCTTCATCACGACCCGGCAAAGGTGCGGTCCTGGGGAATCGACATTGTCGAAGATGCGCAGGCGGAAGACTTGCGACGGGATAAGCGGTATGCCCCTTTGGTACTCCAGGACCTGGATGCCGCCCGCTTGCAGAAGATTATCGAGGGGTTGGGGGTGTCTTTTTCATTTGATGCGGTGGTCGTGTGCGCCCAGGATCATGGGGTGCCGCCGGCCGGCGTCTCCCACCTGGATTTCCGGCACAACCTATTTGAAACCCGGCTCGAGAATAATCCGGTGCCCGAAGCCCTGCTCTATAGGGGCGATGAAGTTCCCATTGCAATGAATCGTTTGCAATCCATTGCCACGAGCGCCGCTGCTCTTCCAAGCGAGGAGGTATATGTCATGGACAGCGGCATGGCGGCCATTCTCGGCGGATCCATGGACATTTTGGCACGGAAGAAAAATCCGGTCGTAATTCTGGATGTTGCCACCTCCCACACGGTGGGAGCCGCTGTAATGAATGCTGAGATCGCCGGGTTTTTCGAATATCACACCCAGGATATCACCTGCGAACGCCTCGACGAACTGGTGGCCGCATTATGCGATGGAAATCTGGATCATCAGCGGGTGCTGGCTGAGGGGGGACATGGCGCCTATCTGCGCCAAACGGTGGGCGCGCAGGCAGTGGAAGCCGTGATTGCCACCGGTCCCATGCGCCGGCTGGTGAAACCGTCGCGTTTGCGGATCACCTTCGGTGCCCCCTGGGGCGACAATATGATGACGGGCACCGTCGGTTTGCTGGAAGCCTTGCGCAGGCGCAAGGGTCTCGATCCCATTGAATACCTATAGCCCATCCGGATAAACCGCGAAAACTATCTGCAAATCGGCGCTGACAGCAGGGTTTCGTCTTTGAGGGTCTGGCCGAACTCGGCGATGATTTCCGCCACGGTCATTTTCCGCTTCTCTTCATCCTGGATGTCGAGCTGAATTTTGCCTTGATGCAGCATGACCATCCGGTTGCCGTATTGGAGGGCCTGATTCATATTGTGGGTGACCATCAGGGTGGTCAGCCTGTTTTCCTGCACCATGGCTTCGGTCAAATCCATGACCTTGGCGGCGGTTCGTGGATCCAGGGCAGCGGTGTGTTCATCGAGCAAGAGTACCCGGGGAAGCGCCAGCGTGGTCATGAGCAGGGTCAGAGATTGGCGTTGCCCACCGGAAAGCATGCCGACCGATTGCTTCAGCCGGTCCTCCAGTCCCAAATCTAAAATCTTCAGTATCTCACGATATCTGGACCGTCTGTTGCTGGTTACTCCCCATTTGAGCCCCCGTTTTTTTCCCCGCAACTCTGCCATACAGAGATTTTCTTCGATGGTCATTTCACCGGCGGTTCCCATGGTGGGACTCTGAAAAACACGGGATACAAATCGGGCCATTTTATGGTCCGGCCATTTGGTGACATCGCGTCCGTCCACAATCAGTTGACCATCGTCGGACTCGATGGTTCCGGCAATGACGTTCAGCAGAGTGGTTTTTCCCGCACCATTGGAGCCGATAATGGTGATGAAATCGCCGTCTTTGACGTCAAGGCTTAAACCGTCCAGAGCTCGCTTTTCGTCCTGGGTGCCTTGGTTGAATATCTTCGTCATTCCTTGAAGGGTCAACAGGCTGTCAGCCAACTTTCAAACTCCTCTCAGCTTCAATTTTTTCTCCCGTTTGCCGCGGATGGCCGGAATTGCCAGAGCAATCACCACCATCAGGCCGGTGGCCATTTTGAGATCCGTCGGGGCCAGCCCCAGCCGCATGCCAAGGGCGATAATAAATCGGTAGACGACCGATCCGATGACCGCCGCCGAAGTGAGCCTCACCACGCTGGTGGGTTTGAACAGCGCTTCTCCAATAATAATCGAGGCCAGAGCGGCGACAATCATACCGATGCCCATGCCCACGTCGGAAAAGCCCTGATCCTGGGCGACAACAGCACCCGCCAGCGCCACTAGGAGGTTTGACAGACCCAATCCCAGAATAGTGGCCGTATCGGTATTGACCCCCAGGGAACGGATCATCTGCTCATTGTCTCCGGTGGCCCGGAGAGCCAGACCGTACTCGGTATGAAGGAAAACATCGATAATTATCTTGCACACGACGGCGACGACCAGAAAGAAAATGATTACCGGTATATCCCGCGACATATCCCATTTTTCAATCGTAGTGAACAGGGTTGTCTTGTTGAGGATCGGAATATTGGCGCGGCCCATGATGCGGAGGTTCACCGAATAGAGGATGGTCATCATCAAGATTCCGGCCAGAAGAGAATTGATCTTGAACTTGGTGGCGAAGATACCGGTCAGACATCCGGCGGCGAAACCGGCTGCCATGGCGATCAGGGTTGCGGTAGCCGGGTCGACCCCGTCAAATATCAATCTGGCCGCAACCGCTCCGCCCAGCGGAAAGCTGCCGTCGACCGTCAGATCGGGGAAGGACAGGACGCGAAACGTGAGTGCGATGCCTAGTGCCACGAGCGCATAGGCCAGACCCTGTTCCAGGGAGATGGGAATAATATAAAGCATGGCGGTCCTTAATTAGTTTCCATCCCTAAATGGCCTTTTTGCCCAATTTCTGCGTCAAACTGCGCCCTTGCTTGTGCGGCGTAGTAAACTACGCCTCCGCACAAGCGCTTGATTTCCTTGAGCTTGGGCAAAAATTCTCATTTCTGGATTGGAGACACGATCAGGTGCCCATCATTGTAACGACCATTTGTGGGATGGGCACTAATTAGAAGCTATCTCAAAATAATCTTTTGGCACAATCTCGGTGTCGGGTCTACAATTTAAGTCCTCAATACACTTAAGCATGCTTGCGGGTTAAATTGTGTCCCCGCCTTGATCTTGAACCATAATCCTATCTTGAGATAGCTTCTTATATAATGATGAAGCCGCGCCCGGCACACGCAAGATGCCGTTATCTGCATTGAATGTTTGCTTCCGCCCTGAGGTCTGCCGGGGTTTAGTTATCGAATTCCGCGACGATCGTCCCGGCATTGATGATGTCCGGCACGGCGGGGAAAGAAACGAAGCCATTCAATCCAGCTGCGGGACGCGGCTTTTTATAAGCCCTGCTATTTGATAACTTCTTCAGCCATTTTGACGAATTTTTCGTCAATTTGCACACCTTGAGCCTTCGCTGCTTTGAGGTTCAGAACCAAGCGCAGTTTCTGGGTCAGGCTGGAGGGAATATCCCCCGGGCTTTTGCCGTCTTTGAGGATCTCGACCGCTTTTTGGCCGGCAGTGTAACCGACCTGGAAGTAGTCGAAACCGAGGGCTGCAATTGCACCGCGGGGCACGGATTCGGTGCCCCCGCCAAAAAGAGGCTTTTTCTTGTCATTGCATACCTTGACGAGGGATTCAAATGCCGAAACGACCGTATTGTCGGACACGATGAAGATGGCATCCACCCGGTCGGCCAGGGACTGGGCCGCCATATGAACCTCGGCTGAAGTCGACACGGTCACCTCGATAAATTCGAGCCCGTATTTTTTCATGGCCTCCCGCGCCCAGGCAATGCTTTGGACTGAATTGGCGTCTCCGGCATTGTAAATCGTTCCCCATTTTTTTGCGGCGGGGACCATCTCGTGATGGAGTTCCACCTGACGATCATAGGGCCAGGCGTCGGACACACCGGTCACATTGCCGCCGGCGGCCTCCATAGTTTTGACTAGCCCCGCGTCGACAGGGTCGGTGACCGAGGAATAAACGACGGGTGTTGTTGTAATTACCTTGACGATGGCCTGGGAGGTGGGTGTGGCGATACAATGGATCAGATCGAGATCATCGCCCTTGAATTTTCTGGCGATCGCCTGGGCATTGGACATATCGCCCTGGGCATTCTGATAATCGTACTCAGCCTCCAGTCCCGCATCCTTGAGCGCCTGTTCGAACCCCTTCTGATCCGCATCCAGCGCGGGGTGTGACACAATTTGGGTGACACCGATTTTGTACGTTTTTGCCGGCGCCGTACCAGGCATCATCAGCGCAACCATTACCACCGCAGCAGTCAGCCATAAGAATCTTTTTGTCATCTGAGCCTCCTTTCATCTCCCCGTTTCCGTGTTTACCCTAACCTTGCAACTATAGGGTCTAGTGCGCTTAACTGATTCAACCGAATTTGATGTTGGCGGAGTCTAAGAGAATTAAAACTATCTGTCAAGTATGAATCCTGTTCATCAAAGAAGGTGAAACATAGAGAATGGTTATTTGAACATACGATGAATTCAACCCATGAAAATTGGCAGACAACACCGGAAGAGAATCGAATGGATGAGGAAATCCTGGGAGCAGTTAATTAGTTTCCATCCACAAATGGCCTTTTTGCCCAATTTCTGCGTCAATCTGCGCCCTTGCTTGTGCGGCGCAGTAAACTACGCCTCCGCGCAAAAACTTGATTTCCTTGAACTTGGGCAAAAATTCTCATTTCTGGATTGGAAACACCATCAGGCGCCCATCATTGTAAAAGACCCTTTGATGGATGGGCACTGATTAAAATTACATATTTAATTTTTCAGATTTGAGCTGTCGGCCGCTATCGAATTTAAGCTTTCAATTTGACGGGTTCGTAAACCAGCTGCGGATTGGCCTTCTTTGAGACCGCATCTTCATCGACGACACACTCCTTGACATTTGCAAGCGACGGCAGTTCATACATGGTGTCCAACAGGCAATCTTCCATGATGGCCCGCAACCCTCTGGCCCCGGACTTTTTCAGTAAGGCCAGGTTTGCAATGGCTTTCAAGGCGGCCTCGGTGAATCGAAGATTTACGCCTTCCAGTTCGAACAGCTTCTGCATCTGCTTGACGAGCGCATTGTGGGGTTCCTTTAAAATGCGAGTCAATGCGTCCACATCAAGGCCCTGCAAGGGTGCAATGACCGGCAGCCGCCCGATGAATTCCGGAATGAATCCAAAATCCAACAAATCTTCCGGCTGGACCAGATCCAATACGGCACTCGTTTCTTGCCGATTGGCAATATTCCGGGCTCCGAAGCCGATAGTCTGGGGACCGGTGCGGCGCTGAATGATCTGCTCAAGCCCGGTGAAAGCTCCCCCGCAGATAAAAAGAATGCGGGTGGTGTCCACCCCCACCAGATCCTGCTGGGAATGTTTGCTCCTGCTACCTTTGGCCGGTACCCGCGCCACCGTGCCTTCCAGAATTTTAAGCAGGGCCTGCTGAACCCCTTCGCCCGACACATCCCGGGCTGAAGGCGACTGGTTGAACTTGCGCGCAATTTTGTCTATTTCATCGATGTAGACGATCCCCTTTTGGGCCCGATCGAGGTCGTAGCCGGCATTTTGCAGCAGATACAAAATCACGTTTTCCACATCTTCACCGACATAGCCGGCCTGGGTGAGACTGGTTGCATCGGCGATGGCAAACGGCACATCCATAAAGCGGGCCAGCGTCTGGGCCAGCAAGGTTTTCCCGCTGCCGGTGGGCCCGATCAGCAGAATGTTGCTCTTTTGAATTTCGACTCCGCCCATATTGATGCGAGCAGCCAACCGTTTGTAATGATTGTAAACCGCCACTGAAAGAATTCTTTTGGCCTGCAATTGTTCAATGACATAGGCGTCCAGCCGGGCCTTGATTTTCTGAGGTCTCAGCATGTGAAAGGGGGCTTTTTCATCCACCGGCAATTCATCGTTCAGGATATCGGCGCTCAGCCGGACGCATTCATTACAGATATAGACGGCTGGACCGGCAATGAGTTTGCGGACATCGTGCTGGTTCTTGCCGCAAAATGAGCAGAAAAGTTGACGGGTGTCGTTCAAGATCGTTCTCTCCATTTTTTGCGAAACAGTTGGATCAACCGGGTTCTTTCTTAGCGATTCTTCCTTGAAAAATTAAGCAAAAAAGATGCCAATCCAGAATTTTTTCTTTGCTGATTACCTGAAAATATCGAAAATATCCCTGTAGGCGGAGGGATCGATTGGGTGCTTGGCGGGAATGATTTGCGAGATTGCGGTTTGCTGCCGGTCAAGCGTATCTCGTTCGCAGCGATACAAAATCCCGATTGGAATCCGTTCGCCCCATTCCTGCGCCCTTTGTAAAGCGGCCGACCGGGCGCCCGGATCATACCCCTTCTCTTCCTCAAGGTGGTAGACCCGTTCGGAATACCATTTGAAGGTATTGACTTTGTTAAAGGATACGCAGGGTTGCAGGATGTCGATGAAAGCGAACCCCTTGTGTAAAATCCCTGCCTTGATCAGTTCCTTTAGATGATCGATCTCCCCGGCAAATCCCCGGGCCACGAAACTGCAGTCCGAGGCGACAGCCAGCAGTAAGGGATTGAGCGGCGGGCTGATCGCTCCCCAGGGCGTGGTTTTGGTTACGAATCCCCGACTGCTGGTCGGTGAGGTCTGGCCTTTGGTAAGACCATAAACCTGATTGTCGTGAACCAGATACGTGACATCGATATTGCGGCGCATGGCATGCATGAAATGATTGCCGCCTTCGGCGTAGCCGTCCCCGTCGCCGCCCTGGGCCAGCACGGTCAGTTCGTGATTGGCCAGTTTGATGCCGGTTGCCACCGGAAGGGTTCTGCCGTGCAAACCATTGAAAGTGTTGCACCGCAGGTAATGCGGTGTTTTGGGCGCCTGGCCGATGCCGGAGACAATGACGATCTCTTGCGGCTTTTTATTTAACTCGACAAAGGCCAGTTTGAGCGCCTTGAGAATGGAGAAGTTGCCGCACCCCGGACACCAGGCAATCGGGTCGTCGCTTTCGAAATCCTGCAAGCTGACTGCATTTTCATCCTTCATATCCGTTCCTTTACATTTCGGACGATTTCCTGAGGCGAAAAAGGCCGTCCATCATATTTCAGGATTTTATGAAAAATTTTCAAGCCGGTTTCCCGGCTGAAAATATCGGCAAACTGTCCACTGTAATTTTGCTCTACGGCAAATATTCGGGCTGTGCGCTTTATCTTTTTCAAAAAAGGCCCTGCCGGGAAAGGATAGATGTCACTGAAATGCATCATCTGAACTGAAATTCCATCCCGCTGCAACAGGTCGACCGCTTCTTTGGTGGCGCCATACACAGATCCCCAGCTCAGCAAAACGACATCGGCTTTCCGTGACGGGTAGACAAGGGGTGGATTCATTTCCCGGCGCAAACCGTCCAGTTTGCGCATCCGCTTTTCAACCATGCGGGTGCGGACGGCGCCGCTTTCGGTGATGTGACCTTCCTCGGTATGCTCGTCGCTGTCGGCATAGAGCACCGCTTCCGATTGCCCCGGCAGGATTCTGGGGGATATGCCGGATTCGTGCCAGGCGTAACGCCGGTACTCCTTTGTCGAAGCGATCCGATCGTCGGACATGATCTTGCCGCGATCAATCGAAATCCGGCCCGCATCCAGCTCATCCACCGTGACATACGAATCATTGAGGTGTTGATCGCCCAGAACAATGATAGGCGTCTGGTAGCGCTCGGCCAGATTGAAAGCGTTCGCTACTAAATAGAAGGCCTGCTCGGCGTGGCGCGGCGCAAAAACCGCCCGCGGATAGTCGCCGGAAGAGGCGTGGACCACAAAATTCAAATCCCCCTGTTCGGTTCGGGTCGGCAAGCCGGTGGAAGGCCCCGGACGCTGGGCGACGATGACCACCAGCGGCGTTTCCGTCATCCCTGCCAGACCGGCGGCCTCCACCATCAGACAAAAACCGCCTCCGGAAGTCGCGGTCATCGACCGTGCGCCGGCAAAGGAGGCGCCGATGACCATGTTGGCGGCGGCTATTTCATCTTCAGCCTGTTCGAAAACGATATGATAGTCTTTTGCCCGGGAAGCGATGAATTCCATGACCCCGGTGGAAGGCGACATGGGATAGCCGGAATAGAACTTCAATCCGGCGCAGATTGCGCCCAACGCCATGGCCTGGCTGCCGTTGATCAGCATCTTTTTTTTTGCAAATTTTCCGCAGGGAATGGTGTGTCCGGGTGCTTTTTTCAGGTTTTCCTGGATGTACCGATGGCCGGCGGCGGCGCTGTTTTTATTGCGATCGACGATCTCTCCGCCCTTGGCGGCAAACTGCTCCTCAAGACGCTCCAAAAGCGGCTGAAGGGGAAATCCGAGCAGCGCAAATACTGCACCCGTGGCCACCGAATTTACCATTATTCTGCTTTTGCCGTTCTCCAGGGCGATTTGTTCCAGGGGGATGGAAAAGTGGTTGGGGGAATCGGATTCAAAATCGGCCTTGGCAGCGTCGTAAATCATGACCCCTTCAGGCCCCAGTTGCGGAAGATCCGCCTGAACGGCCATTCCATCCAGACAAACCAGATAATCCAGGGTGTTATTCAGGGCATATACCGGTGCGTCTGCGACCCGCACCTGATCGAAGTTGTGCCCGCCCCGGATTCTAGACTCGGCATCCTGATTAATGAACACATAAAATCCGTGCCGGGTGAAAACCTTGCCGATGATGGCGCTGATGGACTGAATACCCTGACCGGCCTGACCGGCAATGCGAATCGTAACATCCACAGACATCGCTTTTCTCCTTACCTGTCACGCAAATATTTAATAATCATTACGAATTTTTGCAAGAAGGTCGAAAAAATCAAAAACGATAGCGTCCCCGCGACAGCCGGCGATTCGCTTATTACGCATCCACCACCAGGACATTGTTCTTCGATCCGAAGGAATTCTGGCAGCAATCCTGATTTTGGGGATCCAGTTGCCAGCCGCCGTCGACCAGGAATTTGTATTCGTATCTTCCGGGATAAACCATCACGATCTTGCGCCATACGCCGTCTTTGTCCTTTTTCATGGGATGCACTTTGGCATCCCATTTATTAAAATCACTCATCAGGGTGACTCCCTGCGCTTGCGGAGACTGGAAAGAAAAGGTCATTCGACGGCGTTTGGGGTTTTTGTTTGATATTTGGATATTTTTTTTGCTTTTCATGGGTATCTCTCCTATAATCTCAAATATTTTTGGTGGGTTATAAAATGGCCCCGATGTGGGCAGGGTACCCCGAATATCATAACCGATGATGTCAGTTCAGGAAAATCCGCGATCTGGGTGGCTAAAGCGGCCATTCGTGTGCATGGGAGACCTGGTGGATCCTATATTACAACATGGTGCGTATTGGGTTGAACGATTGGGCGTTCAATGCTTAAGATTTAAAAATTATAATCGATTTCAGTTGTTTACAATTCCGGGTATCACAGGCCGGGTCTACATGCATTTTCGATATGGGCGAACCGGCACCCCACGTTCCATGCGGCGTTTTTAGGATGCAGGATTATGGTCCTGACACCCTAGTTCCCGCTGCTGCTTTAAACGTATTTTTGTGAACGAAGCGTGCGGCAAATTCCAGGTGAGAAAGAAATTCTCCGTTGGTTGTGAGAAATGAAGTTACCAAATCGTTGCGATCGTCTATTTTTTACGTCTTTTTTCACCAGTTGTCAAAAAATATTTTCATTTTCATTTCCGGTTGCTACCGAATCGACATCCTGATATAAACCGACAAGATTGGTTAGAAATACAGTGTTCATTGTGGTTTTATTTTCGGATTCCCAAATGAAATCGATTATTGTGGTATCCAAGGATGAGGCATCCTGCCGTCAAATTGAGGCGACCTTCCGGACAGGCAGCGCGGTGGAAAGAACCTCCGAAAAAGCCGGAGCCCTGCAACTGCTTAAAGAAAAAAGATTCGACCTTGTTTTCCTGGATTTGAAGGCTCTCGACATCAGGGCGGCCCATAACAATTTCCGGGAACTGCTCCTGCCTTTCTGGCAGATCTATCCCTCCGTGGAAATCATCGTCATGGTTCCCCAAAACATGATACGCCACGCGGTCCAGGCCGTCAAAGCCGGCGCCAATGATTACCTTACCTATCCACTCGATGCTGAAGAAATCAGGCTGGTTTTCGAAACCATTAACCGTGCCAAGATCATGCAGTCCGAGTTGGATTATCTGAGGGACCAATTCTGGCGGATGGACGCTTTCGAGATTTTGCGGACCAACAGTGATCGAATGCGAAAGGTTTTTCAGCAAATCCGTTCGGTATCCCCGACCAGGAGTACCGTATTGCTCATGGGTGAAACCGGAACAGGGAAAAGCGTCCTGGCCCAACTGATTCACAAGCACAGCAACCGCAAGGATTCCCAGTTTATCAGCGTACACTGCGGCGCTTTGCCCGACACGCTGATTGAAAGTGAAATGTTTGGGCATGAAAAGGGCGCTTTCACGGGAGCGGTGCGCAGAAAGTTGGGTAAGTTTGAGTTCGCCACGGGTGGCACCATCTTTCTGGATGAAATTGGTACAACCAGCCCCGCGGCTCAAATCAAACTGCTGCAGGTTCTGCAGGACGGTACGTACCAACGCGTTGGAGGCGAAGAAACGCTGAAAACGGATGTCAGGGTGATTGCCGCCACCAATGCCGACTTAAAAAAAATGTGCGATGAGGGGACTTTCCGCAAGGATCTTTTTTACCGGTTCAATGTATTTCCGATTGAAATCCCTCCCTTGCAGGAAAGAACGGAAGATATACCGTTGCTGATCGACATTTTTTTGAAGAAGCTGAACCAGTTTTCCGCAAAAGAAATCCATGGCACGCACCCCCTGGTCCTGGAAGCTTTGGCGAAATACCCATGGCCGGGAAACATCCGAGAATTGGAGAACCTGGTGGAGCGGGCCTTCATCCTCGAAACTTCAGCGGTGCTGACCCCTGAAAGTTTTCCCGGTGAACTGTTCGAAAAGGATAAAATGTGCGTGATTAGCCCTTCCAATGAACGCTTGACGTTGGCGAAGGTGAGACAACGCGGTGTCGAAGACGTCGAACGTAATTATCTGAAGGACATTCTGATACACAACAAAGGCAGAATCAACGAGTCGGCCCGCGATGCGGGCATCGGCTCCCGCCAATTGAATAAATTGATGAACCGATACGGTTTGCGCAAAGAAGAATTCAAAGCATAGAAGCGATCCCAAAATGATCTTTTGGCCCAATATCGGTGTGGGCGCCACAATTTAAGTCCTCAACATACTTAAGTATGCCGGCGGGTTAACTTGTGCCCCCGCCCTGATCTTGAACCAAAATCTTCATTTTGAATTCGCTTCTACCGAGCCGATTTCCTGCCCCTCCCTCCGGCCATTTGATTTTCCCTTTCGTATGCAACCCCAATGGATGGCCTCACCAGAGACCAAAGCCTCAGTTTCGCTCCTGAGCTCCGGCACTTCGAAGCATTGCAACCCCGGTTCTGAAGAGGCGGCCTCATTTAATATTGAACCGGCAAAATCCCAGGTGAGGACAAATGGCATCAGGATTGCATCTAATTCGCATTAACTGATCTGAAAGTCAAATTCCCGGCAAGGGGGCCTTATGGACATTTTAAAAGGCATCGTCATACCAGCAGGGTGGGATATGTATGGTAACATCGTCCGGCTTGCCATCGCAACCGGTGATGAACAGGAGTATCTTATTGAAGACCATTTCGAAATAGAACAGCTCAAATTCTTGTTGAGAAAAGAAGTTGTGGTCAGCGGTTACATCAGCCATAAAAAAGAGTACAAGGCGATTCAGGTAGCCGCAATTCGTCAGGAAAATGCATGATGCGTAGTTGCCCTGCCGTCCGGAGCGTGCGGTGATAAGGGAACTTCGAATTCCGATAAAACCGCAAACCGGAAATGGCAATTCCGCTTTTGATGATGTTCTGACAACGGTTTCAGGAGGTGGATACATGCGGAGAAAATATTTAAAATCAGCTTCATGTCTTTTCATCATTTCAGTCGGCTTATGGGCTTTCGCCTTCTCTGCCCTGGCGGGCCAAGTGGTCCTTGTAGGTGAAGTGAACGACAACCAGGAACTCGTGGCGGATGGTCAAATTTATACGATTGGAGACAGTCCCGCGGGCGATGATCTGGTCCGCAATTACATCAGTCAGAAGGTAAGAGTCGTCGGCAAGATGGTTGCGACGGAAGACGGAAACATAATTGTTGTCGAGTCCTTCGAAGTCGTTGAGGAATAGCGTACAGACCGCAAACGTGCCGGAAACTCTTTTCCGGTTCACTTCCAGAACCGGGTTCGATTCGGTTTAAAATTCACACCTGCGTCTATTAATTCTTGGCGCACGCACCAAATAAACTCAATATCAAATACTTACAGTTTATGCGGCGGGATGCAGGCCGAGGCTTATATCGGCAATCTCATCTTACGGGTTGAAATTACAAACGGCAGATCCTATATAGGGTTTGCCGTTTGTTTATTGATACCTGTAGAACTCGACTTTCTGTCCCTTGAGGAATCTCGGTGAAGGCCAGCAGGCTTACATACCCCATATTATTGCTGACAGCTGTAATTACCTTCGGCACCCTCGGTTACTATTGGTTTGAGGACATGCCGCTGTTTGAAGCATTTTATATGACTATCATTACCATATCCACGGTCGGCTTCGCCGAGATTAGACCCTTGACCATCGTAGGTCGGAGTATAACCCTCTTGATTATCGTCCTGGGCATCGGTGTCGGCACCTACACCATCGGCATTATCGTGAAGTGGTTCGTTGAGGGCGAACTCAGCAAAGTTTTCGGGAGAATAAAATTGCAGAAACATATCGCGGACTTAAAAAACCACTTCATTATTTGCGGATTCGGCAGAATCGGTCGGACTATTTGCCGGGAGCTATATGAGGATAACATTGAATTCGTAGTCATTGAGCAGGATGCGGCAGAAATCGTAGAAGCTGCGGCCGCGAAATACCCCATTATCCAAATGGATGCCACAACCGAAGAAGCCTTGGTGGCGGCCGGCATTGAAAGAGCCAAGGCCCTGGTGACGGCGGTAAACTCCGATGCCAACAACGTATTCATTACGTTGACCGCCAAAGGAATCCGGCCGGATATTTTCATACTGGCCAGAGCTTCGGAAGAAAAAAATGAAGCCAAGCTGAAAAAGGCGGGCGCTTCCCGCGTGGTTTCTCCCTATATGATCGGCGCCAGGCGCATGGCGCATGTGCTGAAAAGGCCGACGGTGGTGGATTTTATCGACATTGCCACCATGGGAAACAAACTGGGCCTTATCATGGAAGAAGCCGTCATCGATTCGAATTCCAGGTTCAAGGGGAAAAATTTGATCGACAGCCGGCTGAGGCAGGAGTTCGGCGTGATCATCGTTGCCATTAAAAAACTGTCCGGTGAGATGATATTCAACCCAGTGCCCTCGGAGATGCTGGAGGTCGGGGACGTTATCGTCGTCATCGGCAAGAAGGATGATGTGAAACGCATGAATACGATTCTTTGATAAGTTTAAAAATTCAGAGCGCAGCGAATCCACCCGTCGAAATTCATAATTCGACATTCGATGTTCTGCGGTTCGCTGTTTTACAGATTGCAGTTTCATACAGGCACTTGGAGGGAGCATCCCAATGTCGAAAAATATCGGATTCGTGTCCACCCGTTTTGCCGGCACCGACGGCGTCACGATGGAAGCCAGCAAATGGGCTCAGGTACTGAAAAGCGCCGGTCACAATTGTTTCTGGTTTGCCGGACTATTGGACCGCAATCCGGAGCGCAGTTTTCTGGTTCCCGAAGCCTTTTTTCAACACGAAAAAAACCGCTGGATCGATAAACAAATCTTCGGCAGAAAACGGCGCGACCCCACGGTGACGGATGCCATCTATGATTTAAAAACCTATCTAAAGAGACAACTCAATGAATTTATCAAAACATATAACATTCATCTGCTGGTTGCCCAGAATGTCCTGACCATCCCGATGCACCTCCCCTTGGGTATTGCGTTAACCGAAATTATCGCCGAATCCCAGATCCCGACCATTGCCCATCACCACGACTTTTACTGGGAGCGGACCCGATTCTCGGTCAATGCCGTCGGAGATTACCTGCGCATGGCCTTTCCACCCAACCTGCCCAACATCGAACATGCCGTGATCAGTTCGGCCGCCCAGGAAGAACTGGCCCTGCGTGCCGGCATCGCTTCCCTGATTATCCCCAACGTACTGGATTTTGAAAATCCGGTCCTTGTGGGTCAGGAAAAGACCCAGGACTTCCGCAAAAATATCGGTTTAAAAACCGACGATGTGTTTATTCTGCAACCCACCCGGGTCGTTCAGCGCAAAGGCATCGAACATGCCATCGAACTGGTCGAAGAGCTGGGAGATCCACGCTATAAGTTGGTCATTTCGCACGAAGCCGGGGATGAAGGATTGGAGTATGGCGAATGGCTGAAAGATCATGCCCGCAGCAGGGGTGTGGACCTGCGCACCCTGAACCTGCGGATTTCCGATCCCCTGAACCCGGATGTAAACCGCAAGGATCTCTTCACCTTGTGGGATGTCTATCCCCATTGCGACTTTGTCACGTATCCAAGCCTGTACGAAGGTTTCGGAAATGCCTTTCTCGAAACGATTTTTTTCAAAAAACCCCTGCTGATCAACCGCTACGCCATTTTCGTACGTGACATTGAACCCAAGCAATTCGACTTAATTTCCATGGACGGATACCTGACCCGTCAGACCGTGGCACGGGTGAGGCAGGTGTTGGAAGATGCCGGTCGCAGGGAAAAAATGGTGAACACAAATTTCGAGATCGCCAAAAGATACTTCTCTTTCGACCAGCTACGCAGGTGGTTGAATCTGCTTTTAACGAATTTCTTCGGATCGGATTTGTAACTTCGAAATTCAGATCCCGATACTTAATTTGTCAGTCGGGGCATGGACGGGAAGCCGAAAGCTGAAGGTGGTGCCCGAATTCAGGGCACTGTCGACCTGTATGGATCGGCTGTGTAATTCCAGGATTTTTTTGGTGATGGCCAGACCCAGTCCGGAGTGTCCCAGGTCGGACTTGCGGCTTTTGTCCAGCTGATAGAAACGGTCGAAAATATGGTCCAGTTCTTCTTTGGCGATACCAAAGCCGGTGTCGCTGATCTGCACGGCTATTTCTTCCGCCTGCCGGTCGAGGACCAGGGCGACGGACCCGTCCTGCGGGGTGTTTTGAATGGCATTTTCTATCAGGTTTTCCAGGACCCGCTCGATCATGCCGATATCGGCATTCACGAATGGAAGACCCTGCTGGATTTCGGTGGTAAGGGCAATTTGTTTTTCATCGGCCTTTAATTGAAATTTCTGGACCACATCGTGGACGAGCTCCCCTAAATTGAAAGGCTCGCACGTCACCCGCAGGATGTAGGAATCGAGTTTGGCCAGTTCCAGCAGTTCGCTCACCAGTTTGCTGAGACGATCACAATGCTTGACGGCTGTTTTCAGATAGCTGCGCCGCTCACAGGAGCCAAGGCTGTCGCCTTTGAGCAGCAAGGTTTCGATATATCCCCGCAGCGTGGCCAACGGTGTGCGCAAATCATGGGAGACATTGGCGATCAGTTCCCGCCGGGCGGCATTGGCTTGTTGAAGCTGATCCACCTGCTCTTCGATGCGCGCCGCCATCTGGGTGAAAGCCAATCCCAGCCGGTCGATTTCGTCGGCCGTGGGGCCGCTTTTGCCTGATGGAATTTTTATCCGGGTCTCTCTGCTCCCGCTCCTGAAGTCATCCATGGCATTGGCCAGCCGCTTGAGCCTGCCCGTCAGCGATGCAAATAATATCAGACCTGCGATCAGGGCGAACAGCAGACTGGCAAAAATCACCCACATGCTTAACTGCAAGATGTAACTGCCCTTCAGTTTCTGGACCACGCTGTCATAGGTCTCTCCCCCCAAGATCACATACAAATAGCCCTGCAGAGCTCCCTTCTGGGGGATGCGAGCGACCGTAAAAACCTTTTTCTCGGAGAGACTGCGGGGATCGTCACCCAACACCGGAATCGCAGCCCGACCTTCGAGCAGCTTGGCGATCGGACCCAGATCGACGCGGTCGCGCTTCACCTTGTCGGGAGCGGCTGAAAATGCCAGGATCCTACCCTCCGGGTCCAGAAGATAGAGCTCGATACTGGGATTTATCACCATGAGCATATGGAAAATGTCTTTGAGGGCGTCCTGGTTAACGCGGTTGTTCTGCATCAAGAGCCGTTCGGCGACAATGTGTTCGGCCAATTCACTGTTAAGACGCTGGTTGACTTCCTGCTGATACATGTCTGTGGAAAATGTGGTGACCACGATAACAGCCACCCCCACCAGACAGAACAGGCCGGTCAACACGGCTGCCAACTTCGAATACAGGGATCGGAACATCTATCAACCCAAAGAGTTAATCCGAGGTTTCAGGTTTCAGGTTTCAGGTGTCAGCGTTGCCGCAGACCGCCGGAGAAGCCATTTTGATCGATAAAAGGACTCCCTCTTAGGGAAAATCATAGAAGATATCAGGCTTCAAAAGTGTTAAAACTGAAACCTGAAACCTATACGCTTAGCAACGTCATAGCTTATCCCTCAGAGACCATTTATTCCATACAATCTTGAAAGAAACCCAAGCGCCTACTTTTCGAGCTCTGCAAATTTATACCCGACGCCCCATACCGTCAGGATATATACCGGTTGGGCGGGGTCACTTTCGATTTTGGCGCGCAGGCGGTTGATGTGTGAATTGACCGTGTGCTCGTAACCTTCGTGGCCATATCCCCATACGTCGTCCAGCAACTGCGCACGGGTAAATACCCGGCCGGCATGCCGGACGAAGTACAGAAGTAAATCAAACTCCTTCGCGGTCAGATCGATGTTCTTCCCGGCCAGGATCACTTTGCGCCGTTGGGGATCGAGGAGCAGATCGCCGGACCGGACGGGCGCCTGATCTTCCGGGCCGTCCTCGGATTGCAGCTCGTCGACGCGCCGGAAGATGGCCTTGACCCTGGCCATGAGCTCCCGGATGCTGAAAGGTTTGGTTACATAATCATCCGCCCCGATCTCAAGACCCAGCACCCGGTCGAGTTCCGTGGACTTCGATGTCAGCATCAAAACAGGCGTGAAGGAGCGTTTGGCGCGTATACGGCGGCATATCTCCAAACCGTCGATGCCGGGCAACATGAGATCCAGAATTATCAGGTCATATGCATTGGATTCGATCCGACTCCAGCCGGCCTTTCCATCAAACGCCAGGTCAACTTGGTAGGTGAGATCACTAAGGTGAAGCTCCAACAGCCGGGCGAGATCTTGATTGTCCTCGATAACTAGAATTTTTCGTGACATGAGTGTCTACCTTCTCAGATGCCGGCAGCAGTCATACCGTGGGTTTGTGAAAAGCGGTCGGTATGCCGTTCTATTTATTTTGTTTTTCGGCAGCCGCCAGGGCAACTACGGCCATCTCCATCTGTGCCTTCCACTCCAGCGGCGTAAGACGCCAACGGTTGCACTCATCGGGATCGGCATCGCGCTGAAAGGCCGAGCGCGCCTCCCGCAAGGAAATATGGTCATAACACCAGGCGGCAAACGAGTCGTCCGGTAAAAATATAGACGGGCTGGCATGCGGCTCGACAGCGATGCAAGCCCTCAGCTCTTCGGGTGTGGAAACAGGCATGTTCATGTGCGGTATCCTTTGGCTGCGGCGCTTCGTTCGTTCATACCATAGATGGCGATCGAAAAAAAAGGCACAAATTGCTGGTCAAAAAACTGCGGTCCCGGGTAGTAAACGATCGGACTCTGGAGTCGCTGTGGGACCGACTTGTCAGCCGGCGCCACTATTTAGGCTATAGAAGCCTTTTGGGCCATCGCTTAAAATATCTTGCTTTTATCGGCAAGCGTCCAATGAGTGCTTTGTCCTGGAGGATATTGAACTACCAATACATATGTTTAACTGTCATTCATGAACGGATCGAACAGGGAGCGGATGAATGCCAGATTCATATATTGCTGTAGTTTGGCCCAGGTGTCCGGATTTTTCATGCCGGCGAATTGAGTCTGGTAGGCCACCCAGCCCATGGCCGACCAGGAAATACCGCGCAGATATACGAACGGATCGCGCAGGTGCACGCGGTCTGCCAGGGTTTCCCGCAGGTGGGGATCTTCGATGTGCCGGCGATAGGTTTTTAAAAAATCCCGCTTTTTATCCGGCGTCATGCGGTACTGGGTTTTCCACAGCGTGGTCAGCGGAGAGCAAAAGTGGCACAAATCCTGGGAGGGATCGCCCCAGTGCGGCATCTCCCAGTCGACCAGCTGAATCGACCCCTTCTCCCGGTTGACGATGAAATTGGCGGAATTGACTTCCGTATTCACGATGCACGGCCAGGGATCCTGCTGAAAGTAATCCTCCCTGGAGCGGGCTGCGCCCGCCCATGACCTCAATTCCATCAGATAACTCCGGATGTCCGGATCCGCCAGGTCCGAATCGAAGTAGTGCTGCAACAGTCGGCCGCACTCTTCATAGATCAATGACAGGGGGGCGTCTTCCCGGATCAGGTGGTTATTCTCCGCTGCCACGCGGACCTGATGGATTCCGGCAAACAGGCGGGCCGCCGGATCCAGGTCCCGGTTATAATCCAGGGCCACTCCCGGCAGATACTCCATAATCAGGATGCCCCGGTCAAAAAATTTCCGCGTATCGTCGACAAAATAGGGAAAAGGGGTCAGCCCGCTTTGATTTAGCAGATCCAAGGCACGGTATTCATATAGAATCTGGTCATCGCGGTTTATCTGGGTTCCGATGTTCACCCGGAAAACGAGCTGAAGGGTACCGGAAGAGATCAGGTAGTTCAGGTTGTACTCTCCCTGAGCCAGGGGTTGGGCGGTAAATTTGCGGCCCCGCATGGCCGGTATTTCGTTCCAGTTATGCTTATCGAGGTAAGCTGCGACCTGGGGCAATATTTCGACCATTAAGTTCATTGTCTAATCCTGCCGCTGATTTCCGGCACCGGTGCGCTGGCGAAAGCCATCCGGTGGTAACCCCGAAAGCCCGCTATCGAAGCGATTGCTCGCGAGTCGGGGCCCCCAGCTAAAAAGCAGCTATTTTGAAGAAATCTAAGGACGTGAAGGGTAAATCCAGATGACCTGGCGTTTCAGTATGTGTGCGAATCGGCTCCCCTGCTCCTGGAGATGCCGCCATTCCGCCAGGGTATAGATGATCATTTCGGCCGGAATCGGCAAGGCGCTTAAATCCCAGGTCAGGCCGCGGCGTTCATACGGTTCCGCCGTCTGTTGGACAATGGCGATCACATCCAGGTCGCTGCCGACGCCGGCGTCTCCGCGGGCATAGGAGCCGAAATATCCCAGCCGCACCAGGTCCGGATGCCTCGGGGCTTCATTTCGCACCCAGGATCTGGCCGCCCGATCGACCGCCAATTTGTCAGGCCATTTGAGAATGGACGAATTTAAGGATCTCACCGGCATAATTAATCGCATCCGTGCTTTGAATAGGACCGTAGTGTTCGAAGGGGGCGCCCTCTGGGTGCCCGTTGGCATACCGGGTGGGGATGTAAAACCCGTCGATAACCTTGGCTTTGTCAATCAAATGCAGGGGGACGTCAATGGGCAGTTCGATTAGAAGACGGGCGACCACATGCCCCCAGGCTTCCTGATTCAGAGATAAATGCAGGGCTTTAACCGCCTTTTCGGCAGATTGCTGAGCTGCAAAACAGGCCCACTCATGCCGGCCGTCATCGCGGGAGGCGTGTGCCTGCTCGAGATCTCTTTCTGCCTGTGCCAGCCAATCTTTTGAACGGTCCGTCATCAATCTGCTCTTATCGGCATTTTTTTACTTAGAAGCTATTGAAAATAATCTACTATGGCGAAGATTACCGGCACAGTTTCCTTTTGTCAAGAAACCTGGCAGGTTCTTTCGTGCTTTCGAGTTTTCGTGATCAAACTTTTCTTTTTGCTTCCGAATCTGCCAGGGCAGGAAATATCCGGATTTTTTCAGGCGGTAGATGCAGACCGACCTTTTGCCCGGTGCTAAAGCCCGTTTCTGAAGTCAGGACCACAAAACGGGCCTCCCCGCACTGCACCCAGATGCGGGTCACACTGCCTTCGAAATTCATTTTCTGGATCAGCCCCTGCAGCCCGAATTCTACACCCGGGGCGATCTGGATATCTTCCGGCCGGATGGTGGCGGTCAGCATGTGTCCGTTGCCGTTGGTCCCCGGGGCCGGTGCGTTGCCGAAAGGCGACCGGAACAGGCCGTCCACCACATTGCCTTGTAAAAAATTGCAGCCGCCGAAAAAACGGGCCACATCGGGATCTGCCGGCCGGTAAAAAAGCTCCCGGGGGTCGCCGACCTGACGCAGCCGTCCATCCAACAGCAGACCGACCTGGTGGGATATCATCAATGCTTCGGTCTGATCGTGGGTGACGAACAAGGTGGTGATCCGGGTTTCGGACTGGATGTCCTGAATCAATTCGCGCATCTGCTGCCGTAGATTGGCATCCAGGTTGCTTAACGGCTCATCCAGCAGGAGAACAGCCGGTTCGAGTACGAGGGCCCGGGCCAGGCTCACGCGCTGTTGCTGTCCGCCGGAAAGCTCGTGCACCTTGCGGTGCCCCATAGCCGTGAGTTGGGTAAGCTCCAGAATCATTTCGATCCGCCTGCGGATCTCACGGTCAGGACGCCTCTGCATTCGCAGACCGAATGCGATGTTCTGGGCTACATTCATAAAGGGGAACAGCAGGGACTTTTGAAATACCATCACCGCGCTGCGCTTTTCCGGAGGCAAATGCTGTGCGGGCCGGCCGTCAATGATGATCTCCCCTTTTTGCGGCCGGATCAGACCGGCCACGGCCTTGAGAACGGTGGTCTTGCCCGCGCCGCTGGGACCCAGCAGGGACACCATTTCTCCGTTGGGCACCGTGAGGTTGAATTCCCGCACCACCGTTGCCGGCCCGTACCCGATGGTCAGATCCTTTAACAGGAGCTCGCCCATTAATGCACCCCCGCAGTACTTTTGCCCCCCAGATACCGGGTGCTGAACAACAGGGCGAGAAAAGCCGGGGCAATAAACACGATGCTGACGGCAGCAGCCACCGGACGGTCGCCGCTGCCCATGAGCGCAAACAGCAAAATAGGCAGGGTCGTCACCCGGCCGCCGCCGATGATCAACGTGCTCAGGTACTGGCTCCATGAAAGCAAAAAAGAGAACAAACCGGCCACGACAATGCCGGGCAGGGTAAGCGGCAGCATCACGCGGCTGATGAGCCGCCAGGAGTCCGCCCCCAGGGAACGGGCCTGATCCTCGTAATCCGGATTGTAATTGGAGAACACACCCCACATGACGAAAACCGAATAGGGCAGACAGAAGGTCAGGTGAACCAGGACGACACCGTAAAATGTCTCCGTCAGACCCAATTTGAGAAACCACAAGTGCAGACCCATCGCCACACACAGCGGGGGCACGATGACGGGCAGCATCAAAATGATGGAGATCGCATCCTTGCCCCTGAAATTGTACAATCCCAGCGCCCGGCCGGCCGGCACACCAATTATAACCGAAATCACGGCGGTGACCAGCGCCACCAGAAGGCTTTGAATCAGACCCGAGAGTATTTGGGATCCGGCGATCCCGAACACATACTGCCAGGCCCTGAGGCCCCAGCCGGCGGGCCACAGCTGCGGATAAAACCAGCGGGTGCTCACCGACCAGATAACGAGGATCAGAAACGGTAGCAATACCCAGGTGATCATGGCTGCGGCGGCGGTATGGCGCTGGAAAACCTTCATAATATCACCCCCCGCCGGCGGGCCGCCTGGGCCGACAATTGGGAGCAGATGACGGCGACGGCCACAATGCCGGCAATGATCAGACCGGTGGCGATGCCCTCGGGCCGGGCCAGCAGATCCACATCACTGTAATTCTTGTACGCCCACACCGGCAGCATCATCGGATACGTCCGTCCCAGCAGAAACGGCACCTCGAAGGCGCCGAAGGTGTAGGCAAATACAATCAAACAGGCGGCGCCCAGAGCGGGAAAAATGGTGGGCAGGGTGATGTAGCGGAAGCGCTGCCAGCGATTGGCCTTCAATGTTCGGCCGACCGCCAGCAGCTCGGCGCCGCTGCGGCGCAGCACCGAAAGGATCATCAGGGTGATAAACGGAATCTCCTTCCATACATACGTCAGAATAATACCGATACCCCAACGATCGTTTATCAGCAGCGGAAACGCCGCGGAAGAATCGATCAGACCCAATTTGACGACCACTCTCGATAAAAAACCGGCAGGCGCCAGCAAAAACACCATGGCGACTGCAATCACCAGGTGCGGGGTTGTCAGGGGTATCTGGAAAATAAAATGAACCAGGCGGTTTTTTTCAGATAACGAGATCAGATAAAAGGCCGTCAAAATGCTGAGGCCCGCAGCGATGGCGGTGGAGGTCAGCGCAACGTAAACGGTGAGCCCCAGACTATTTAAAAAGTCCGGATCCGTGAGTACATTGGCAAAATGGGCGAGGGTTACCGATTGCATGCCGGCGGCAGGCAGCCAGCCCAGGCTTTGGATCAACCCCAGAACCAATCCACCGCCGAACAGAGCCGTTACGACCGCCAGGGCGGGGGCCAACAGGGCGGCGGTTTTAAACCCGCCCGGGTTGTTTCTCGTTCGGGAGTCGGCGTCTTCACCGCTTTTTGAGAACATGTCGATCCCAGCCTTTTTCCAGACGGATTAAAATCTCCGCCGGCGGTTCCGGGAGTTGGTGGTCTTGCAGCTCCTGATTCGACAAGGTGGCGATTCCCCGGGGCAGATTCTCGAATTTTTCCTGCCAGTCCGCATCCAGGCGCTGAATGTCGATGGCCGGCATGTCGCCCCAGATCCCGGTATCCGCCTTTTTTAGCTGGGCTTCCGGCGAAATCAGAAAATTTGCCACCACCATGGCCCCTTCCTTGTCCGCGGCATTGAACGGGATTGCGACGAAATGGGTGTTGCTGATGGTTCCCTCCTTGAATACAAAGGTGCGCACCGTGTCGGGATACAGACCATTCTGGATCATCTCGGAAGCTTTCGCCGGATGGTAGCTCATGGCAAAATCCACCTCGCCGTCGGCCAGAAGCTGATGCAACTGGACAGGGCTTTGAGGATAGGTTTTTCCCTGCCGCCACAGATGCGGGGCGATTTCGTTCAGGACCCGGTAAGTTTGATCGGCCGTTTGTTCAAATTTGTGTTCATCGAAATTTTTTTGCCAAAAATCCGCCTCTCCGGACACATGATAAAATACGTGGCGCACAAAGACCGAACCGGTGAAATCCGGTGGTGCCGGATAGGTAAATCGACCCGGATGGGCGTGGATCCAGGTCAGCAAATCGTCCATGGTCCGCGGCGGGTTGGGGATGCGCTGGGAATCGTAGATCATGACGATCTGGGCGCTGCCCCAGGGTGATTCAAAGCCTTGCACAGGTTCACCAAAGTCGTTGGCGACCGATGCGCGGGTCCAGTCCACCAGTTTCTGATTAGGCAGCAGATCGGCAAAGGGTCCGTACAGCAAATCGTTTCGCTTGCAGGTGCGAAAGTTTTCGCCGTTGATCCACATTAAATCCACTTCACCGCCCTGACTTTTGCCGGCGTGCTTTTCAACCAGGATCTTGCCCACCACTTCAGCGATGTCCCTTACCGGCACCTGCCGCAGTTCGATGCCGTAAAGTTCCCTGACCCGCGGGGCCACATAACCGTTGACGTAGGCATTGGTGGAGGCAAATCCCCCATACATGTACCAGTCCACGGTTTGGCCGCGGGAGACCTCCAGAACCTGCTGCCACGTGAAAGCATCGGCCCGGGCGGATAAAATCAGCATTACGGCGGCAAGGAGTCCCCCGATCAAAAATATCCGCATAATCCGCCGATTTTCAGAACGCTGTATCTGCATCTACCAACCTCCAACAAGATGGGTATAAGCATTAATTCATTACTTACCACTTGTAACTTTTTACTTGTCACTCGGAGTTTCTTTCTCGATCAGACTGGTCGCCTTTCAGCCGGAGGCAGTGACCGGTCGAAACTACATATGAGACACAATCCCCTTGGCGAACTCCGAGCACTTGACCTCCGTGGCGCCTTCTATCTGACGGGCGAGATCGTAGGTCACGATGCCGTCCCGGATGGTGGCCTGCAAGGAACTCCGAATCGCTTCGGCCGCTTCCCCCCAATTCAGGTAGTCGAGCATCATGGCGCCGGAAAGGATGAGCGAACTGGGATTGACCTTATCCTGGCCGGCGTATTTGGGAGCGGTTCCGTGGGTGGCCTCGAAAACGGCGCAGCGATCTCCGATATTGGCGCCCGGAGCCATACCCAGCCCTCCGACCTGGGCGGCCAGGGCGTCCGACAGATAGTCACCGTTTAAATTGGGGGTGGCGATCACACCAAACTCCTGCGGCCGCAGCAGAACCTGCTGGAACAGCATGTCCGCGATCCGGTCCTTGATCAGCAGCTTGCCTTCAGGAAGTTGGCCCTGAAAATCTTCATACAATTCGCTTTCGTTAATCGTCCGATCGCCGAATTTTTCGCGGGCCACTTCATAGCCCCATTTGGCAAAGGCCCCTTCGGTGAATTTCATGATGTTGCCCTTGTGCATCAATGTAACGCTGGGATACCCGTGATCCAGGGCGTAGGTGATGGCCCTGACCACCAGACGTTTGGTGTTTTGGGCGCTGATGGGCTTGATACCCAGGCCGGCGTCCGACGGCAGGTCGGTTCCCAGATGATCGTTCAGGAAGGTTCTGAGCATTTCGGCTTCGCTGCTGCCCGCCTGGTATTCGATACCGGCATAGACATCTTCCGTGTTCTCCCTGAAGACCACCATATCGACGTGTTGCGGGGATTTCATCGGGCTCGGCACCGGGTCGATGTATTTGACCGGCCGGACACAGGCGTACAGATCCAGCTTCTGCCGAATGGCGACATTCAGGCTTCGGATGCCTTTTCCCACCGGTGTGGTCATGGGGCCCTTAATGGCCACGACGTATTTTTCAATGGCCTCCAGCGTATCATCGGGAAGCCATGATCCCATTTCGCGGAAGCTTTTTTCTCCAGCCATTACTTCCAGCCATTGGATTCGCCGCTTGCCGCCGTAGGCCTTTTCCACAGCGCTTTCCATTACCAGATGCGCCGCCCGCCAGATGTCCGGTCCGATGCCGTCACCTTCGATGAAGGTGATGATGGGCTGATCGGGGACCGTCAGTGATCCGTCCTTATTTTTTACAATTTGACCTTCGTTTGCCATAGCAGTTATCCTTTTGCCAACTAGTTACTGTTCACGGAGAACCTTGCGCAGAACATAAGGCAGAATGCCGTCGTTTTGGTAGTAGGCGACATCCACTTCGGTATCCAACCGGGCCGTAACTTCAAAGTCGATTTCGCGGCCGTCCTGACGGACGGCTTTTACCTGCAATGTCTTGCGGGGCGTCATATGGTCGATGCCGTCGATGGAATAGGTTTCAGATCCGTCCAGGCCGAGGCCCTTCCAGCCGGCGCCCTTCTTGAAAACCAGCGGCAGCACACCCATGCCGACGAGATTGCTGCGGTGGATGCGTTCAAAGGATTCGGCGATGACGGCTTTGATGCCCAGCAATGCGGTCCCTTTGGCCGCCCAATCCCGGGACGAGCCCGATCCATATTCCTTGCCTGCCAGGACGATCAGGGGTGTCGCTTCCGTTCGATATTTCATCGCGGCGAGGTAGATATGCATTTCGGCATCTTCCGGATGCTTGCGGGTGAAACTGCCTTCTTTTTGTCCGACCATCCTGTTTTTTATGCGAATATTTCCAAAGGTGCCCCGCATCATGACCTCGTGGTTTCCTCTTCTGGAACCATAAGAATTAAAATCCTGCGGAGCAACCTGCCGGTCCTTTAAATGTTGACCGGCAGGATAGTCTTGCGGGATGGCGCCGGCCGGCGAAATGTGATCGGTGGTGATGGAATGGTCCAAAAGAAGCAGCACCCGGGCACCGCTGATATTGCCGGACGGGGCCGGCTGCAGAGCGAATCCGTCAAAATAGGGCGGCTTTTTAATGTAGGTGGATGTTTCATCCCAGCTGAAGGTGGTGCTTTCGGTGATCTGAAGCGCTTGCCAGAACTTGTCCCCCTCAAATATTTTGTCATATTCCGATTCGAAAAACTGCTGTTTGACATGCCGGTGGACGTACTTATCGATCAGTTCGGTATCGGGCCAGATATCTTTCAAATATACCGGCTTGGCGTCCGGATCCATCCCGAGGGGCTCGGCCGTCAGGTCGATGTCGATCCTGCCGGCCAGGGCAAAGGCGACCACCAGCATGGGGGAGGCCAGATAATTAGCCCTTACCCGCTGGTGAATGCGAGCTTCGAAATTCCGGTTTCCGGAGAGCACGGCTGCCACCGTCAGGTCGTTTTCCCTGACCGCCTGGTCCACTTCAGGCGGTAGGGGGCCGCTGTTGCCGATGCAGGTGGTGCAGCCATAGCCGGCCAGATAGAATCCGAGGGTCTCCAAGGATTGCAGAAGGCCGGCGTCTTTGAGGTAATCGACCACGACTTTCGATCCGGGCGCCAGCGACGTCTTCACATGCGGCGGCACCTGCAGGCCCTTGGCTACCGCGTTTTGGGCGATCAGACCGGCGCCCAGCATGACAAACGGATTGGAAGTGTTGGTGCAGGATGTGATCGCCGCGATAACGATACTGCCGTCACATATTTCCGTTGCCTGTCCATCAACGGAGATCGTACTTACCTTTTTTTCAGGAGTGCAGGCGGATGTTTGGCCCTCGGCAGATTCGGCACCGACCAGGGCGATGAATTTTTCCTTGAGCTCCGGCAGGCTGATTCGATCCTGGGGCCTGGCAGGACCGGCAACTGCGGGCACGACCCGGGAGAGATCCAGTTCGAGAACTTCGCTGTATTCGGGATCATCGCCGCCGGAATAAAACAGGCCGAGTGCCTTGGTGCACTGCTCGACAATTTGAGCCCGATCTTCGCGGTTGGTCATCACCAGGTAGTCGATGGTTTTTTCATCCACCGGAAAAAAACCCATGGTGGCGCCGTATTCCGGGGTCATGTTGGAAATAGTGGCCCGGTCCGGGACAGACAGGTTTTTTATGCCCGGTCCGAAATACTCCACAAACTTTTCGACCACACCATGCTTTCTGAGCATTTCGGTGACCTTCAGCACCAGGTCGGTGGCTGTAACGCCTGGCGGCAGCTCTCCGATCATTTTCACGCCGATGACTTCAGGCACGGACATATAGTAAGGCTGGCCGAGCATGACCGCTTCGGCCTCGATGCCGCCGACCCCCCATCCCATGACTCCGATGCCGTTTACCATCGTGGAATGTGAATCGGTGCCGACTAAAGTGTCCGGAAAGGCGCTGATCCCGTCGCCCTCATTTTGCGAGATGATGATTTGGGCCAGATTTTCGAGGTTGACCTGGTGGCAGATGCCGGAACTCGGTGGCACGACCTTAAAGTTGTCAAAGCTTTTCTGGGCCCATTTGAGCAGGGCATAGCGCTCCGAATTTCGTTCGTATTCCTTGGCGACGTTTTTTACCAAGGCATCCGGCGAGCCGTAATAATCCACCTGTACGGAGTGATCGACAATCAAATCCACCGGGACCAGGGGGTTTATTTTCGCAGGATCTCCGCCGGCGTCCCCGACGGCGTCTCGCATGGCCGCCAGGTCCACCACCGCCGGTACGCCCGTAAAATCCTGCATTAAAACACGGGCGGGATGATAGGGTATTTCCAGCGGCGCATCGTAGCGCTTTTTCCACCGGGCCACATTGAGCAGATCTTCTTCCCGTACGATTCTGCCGTCCAGTTTACGCAAAAGGTTTTCCACCAGGATTCTGATCGAAAAGGGCAGCCGGTCGACAACTGCGATACCTTTTTCCTGCAGTCTGGTGATATCGAAAATCCGGTATTCTATTCCCTGGACAGTGATCCGGTTGATGAATTCGGTGTTATTCATGATTGCTCCTTATGTCTGATTCAATTGCGCTTGGCCGGCATTCGATCGCCGGCGGTGACCGGGAGCCGCAATCGGCAGAAATAGAGTTTCCGCGAGCCGTCAGACGACCCCTCGAAAAATTTAAAATGCTATAGCACCATTGTCCTGCCCCGTCCACAGCTTTATAGTCACCGGTTGTCAGGGCCTGGAAAACCCGAAAATCCGGGCGCCGCCCGGGACAGGGGCTTCAGGGATCTTTGAGGAACAATTGCACGGTTACATCTTTGACCGGAATTTTTTTATGATCTTGGGAATAAAGAAGGAAAACACGAACAACACAATTGAAAATATCACCTTGAAAGAAATCAACTCCTGCCAGTTGCCGGAAATCCAGATGTCTTTCAGGGTGCCGATGAAGAAGGTGAAAATGAATGTTCCGACAATGATTCCCAGGCCGGTGCCGCTGAAATAATCCCAAAAACGGACTTTGGTCAACCCCATACCGAAATTCAGGGGCGTGAAGGGAAAATAAACCAGACGCAGATACAGCACCGTTGCAAATCCATTTTTTTCAATGGCATCGTCATACTTTTTCAGCCGATCACCAATCAGTGATGAGGCAAATTCGCGACCCAGGGTGCGCCCGATAAAAAAAGCGGCGCCGGCGCCGGCCATGGCGCCGAACCAGACATATATGAATCCCCAATATGCTCCGAAAATTGCAGCCCCCGCGCCCGTCAGGAGGGTTCCGGGTACAAATAAACAGACTCCGACAGCGTAGATCAATATGAAGACCAGCGGAGCCCAGAAGCCGGCGCTTTCCAAGAGCTCTCCAAGCTTGTCCGTGGTTAAATAATTTTTTGCCGGTGTGAAACGCACGAGGACAACCGCCATAATAATGAAGGCCAGCAGAATCAAGGCCTTTACCAGGGCTTTATTGCGATTCTTGACTGTATCGTTCGCTTTATCCATGTCAGGTGAATTCCTGCGTCTTCTCTTCGTTACAGGCCCTTCCTTTCAACTGAAAGAAAAGCTTCAACCCTTTTTGAACCTTTTTTGAAAAAATTTTCGTTGAAAAGAACGTGCCCGCGACTTTTTTATTAATTTCGCTGATGGTCGGATAGGGATGAATCGCAGCCGCCAGGGTGGACAACTTCACTTTGCCATTGAGAACCGCGACCCATTCTGCGAGTAAATCTCCGGCACGCGGCCCCAATATCTGAATGCCGATGGGTTTTTCCTTTTCATTGAGAATCATTTTGATCTTGCCGGCGGCTTCGCCTTCCGCCAGGCTGCGGTCGTTGTTCCGAAATTCTTCGGTCCAAAGGCTGTAATCGATTCCGGCCTTGCCGGCCGCGGCCTCGTTCATTCCAATGCTGCCGAGCGGTGGGTCAGTGTAGGTGCACCAGGGAAGAAAGGTATAGTCAACCTTGCGAGGCAGGTGAAAAATGGCGTTGGTCACCACAATACCGCCTTCATATCCTGCGGCGTGAGTAAACTGAAAGCCGCCGTTGACATCGCCAACGGCGTAGATATGTTTGTGATTCGTTCGCAGGCGGCTGTCGACGCCGATCCCCCGGGGACCGTATTCGATCCCGATGTCTTCGAGTCCGAGATCCTCGGTGTTCCCCCGTCGTCCGACGGCGACCAGGATGACGTCCGCCTCGAGGCTGACGAGATTACCTTCTTTCGTTTTGATCTTGACCTCTTTGCGGCTGCCGAGGTCATTGACCGCCTCAATGGAAGATTCGAGATGGAATTTCACACCCTCCGCAGCCAAGATGTCCCGGACCGCGTCGGCCATATCCGGATCGTCCTTGCCGAGAATGTGAGGGCCCCTGCTAACCAGGGTCACCCGTGTACCCAGACGGCGGAATGCCTGGCCCATTTCGCAGCCGATGGGGCCGCCTCCCAAAATAATCATGGATTCGGGCAGCGAATCCAGGTCGAATATTTCTTTGTTGGTGATATAGGGTGTCGCGGCCAAACCCGGGATCGGAGGTATGGCCGGCGATGAACCGGTGGCAATGACCCAGGTTTTAGCCGAATAGGAGTCTCCGTTTAACCGGATGCAGTGCTCATCGGTAAATATGGGTCGGCCGAACGCTACTCGGGCGCCAAGCTTGCAAAACCTTTCTTCCGAGTCATGATGCTGAATCGCGGCGATCACCGATTGGATTCTTTTTGAAACTTCCCGAAAATCCACCGGCGGCAAATCAACCGGGGGCAATCCGAATTTACTGCAATTTTTCAGCAGATGCCGAACATGGGCGGTCTTGATAAGCGTTTTGCTCGGTACACACCCGAAATGAAGGCAATCCCCGCCCAGTTCGCTTTCCTTTTCGACCAGGAGGGTTTTGGCTCCCAACTGAGCGGCTCCGGCGGTAACCGTCAAACCGCCCGCCCCTCCGCCGATTACGCCGAGGTCATAGTCGTAATTGGCCATGATTCTCTCCCAATTTCTTTCCTGAGCAACTGAAACCGACTACCGATCGTTTAACGACCAATCATAGTCCAGATATCGGATTTTGATGCGATCGGATTCGGCCTGTAACTTTTTTTTCAGGTTTCCGGTCGCGTATTTTAAGAAAAAGCCGAGGGGATCGTCCTTGAAATCCTCCGAAAACCACTCGAAGATCCGGCTGACATAAAGCGCGTTGCCTTCCAGCCTGAAATTTTTCGGATCGTTAATGAACGAGCCGGTGGCATCTTGCAGCTGTCGATCCAGGGTGTCGCCGCGGTAGGGCTCCGAACGCAGCGGCGGGCAGCTTCTGGAAGCGCAGTTGATGGCAAAATGAACGCGCGGGTCCTTATACCGCGGTCTCAGGATTTCGTGTTCGACCTGATCTAAAGTGACGACATCCCCGTCAATGCGCACGATCTTCTTTTTCCAGGGACTTTGAAACAGGCTTCCCAAGTCTTTGATCGATTCGATCGCGGGGTACGCGCTCAAGATCAATTTGATCGTCCAGGCGTTATAAAGGTTGATGTAATAAGCAAACTGAGCATCGCGGGATAGGGTTTCAGGGTTTCCAGTTTGGAGTATTTTGAGATAACGATCCAGTTTCGCTTCTTCGGATTTAAAACCTGCATAGTCGACTTTTCCATCCACCACATATTTTTGGAGCAATTCAGCATACAGGCTGTTATCCACAGCAGGGGCCGCGATCGCCGAGGATTGAAAGCCCGGATTGACGGCGAAAATAAACGAGGCAAGTAAAAGCGCTGATCGGATGGGATTGGGTCTCATTTTATTCTTCCTCCCCAGGCCGGCTCCCAGCGGAGCCCGGTGGCCGCGCTTAAAAATTCCGGTCCTTTTGCTGCAGCTTCCAAATGTGAGGGTCCACAATATAGCCTTGATTTGAAGTCAAACAGTATTATGTTGGCTAGAAGAGGTTTCAGATCCAAATCCAAGGTCCGAATGGCTGAGTTGAAGACCTCCTGAGAATACTCATATCATCTTCTGAGCTAAAAGCTCACGGGAATTTTGATTTCGATCAATTCGTTGCATAACATCCGGATCGAGCGGTTGTCGAGAACTTTTCCGATACCCTTTTAAAAATCTGCGTCATCATTCTTCCGATGTTATAAATTGGGCGGTTTTTACCAAGTGTAGCAGCCAATTATCAAAAAATTTTTACTTTTGAGCATTGTCATTCCATGATCCATACAAAAGGAGAATTCAAATGCAAGAACGCAAGGGCGAAATTACGATGAAAGGCAACCCGTTGACCCTGGTAGGCGCTCCGCTTTCGATCGGCGATTCCGCGCCGGATGTCACAGTGCTGGACAATGACCTGAAGCCGGTAGCCATATCTTCTTTCAAGGGAAAGATTTGCGTGATTTCTTCCGTGCCATCCCTGGACACCCCGGTATGTGACATTGAAACCCGGAGGTTTAACAGCGAGGCCGGCCGGCTCGGCGGCGACGTCGTCATTCTGACGATCAGCATGGACCTGCCTTTTGCGCAAAAGCGCTGGTGCGGAGCGGCCGGAGTCGATAAAGTATCTACTTTTTCCGATCACCGGGATGCGGCTTTCGGTCAGGCTTATGGTGTTTTGATCAAGGAATTGCGGCTGCTGGCCAGAGCTGTCTTTGTAGTGGATCGGCAGGGCATCCTGCGTTACATGCAGCTTGTCAAGGAGGTTGCCGATGAGCCGAATTACGACGCGGTAATTGAAGAGGTCAAAAAACTGGCGTAATGCCGCCGGCGTTTTCCTTGGATTATCTCAATTGGAACACGGTGAAACCGTCGGTGAGAAATTATTTTGTAAATGGCCGAAAATTCCTTGGCGTACCTGTACTGTTTTCCGTTGGCGGGAATGGCCACCGGGTATTGAGCCTGAAAGTCGGCTTTCATCCTTGACAAAGAAGGTAATCATCTGTAAACACTCGAAGATAGTTCGGTTTTCGAAGGTCAACCGGTTCCAGAAACGCGGGAATTTATGCAGGATAAAACGCTCAGGAAGTTGAGATGAATGACACAGATGAGGCCGTCAACCTCAAAGACAGAGGAGGGCGGCGGCGATTACCCGATCGTCGCCAATTCTCTTCTTCCGAACATTTTCCGGAAAGAAGGAATTTGCGACATCGTCGCAGTGGCGTCGACCGGCGAAATCTGCGGCATCTCAAAAGGAGAAAAAGAATCGAACGGCGTCGTATTTTCAATGACGAATCCAGCCCGGAATGAGTCAAATGGGATGAACCAGCCCATCCATTTTATAGCATTCATGCAATCCGGAGGCATCTTTCGTGCGTTTCAGGTCTGAAAAACGAGGGTGTGCAAGATTTTACCACGATATACCGGTCGTGATCGAGGAATGCGGAACCGGTGTTCATTTTACCGCCCGGATTTACAACTATAATCTGAATGGCATGTATATTGAATCGGATCTTTCCCTCCTGTCAGGTACCCGGGTCAATGTCTGGTTTTCAAACCTACCTGAATCGCCTGATTCCCAGATCGAGCTGGCCGAGATCAGATGGTGTGAGGAGATCGCCGGGGCGGTGGTGCTGCATAATTACGGCGCTGGCATCCGTTTCCGTCAACCGATCGATTATCGGCAGTTTCCCATGCACTTTCAAGTTATTCAGGGGGGCGCTGGATGTCAGGTTCATTAAAAAGGATAGGCACCTGCCCTGAACGACTGTCAGATCCGAATGCACATTGAGCGCTCGGCCGGCACCTCAAGGCCGTTGGTCCGTGCGCAGATATGATCAAAAATCACCGGTCGTTTTGCTTCAGAATTTTACCGGTCCGCGAACTTCAGCGGTGAAAGTGCAGCAGCTTCTTTTTTAGAATTCCTTTGCCCCGGGACAGGCGGGACATTACCGTGCCTATCGGCAGCTCAAGGGTTTCCGCAATTTGGCGATATGACATGTCTGCCATATAATACAACAACAACGGCGATTTGTATTTTTCAGGCATTTCGGCCAGGGCAGCCTGGATGAGCTGCGATTCGGCCTTCCTTTCATGTAATTCGGCCGCGTCCAATCCCCGGGCTGAATTTTCCAGGGCGACGATATAATCGACACCATCTTCATATTCAATTTCTATGGCGCGGCCATTCCGGCGCCGACGGTTTCCGATATACGTGTTTCTTAAAATCGCACACATCCAGCTTTTGAGCTTGCGTTCATCGCGAAGCTGGTCATATTGTTTAAAGGCAATAAAAAAAGTTTCCTGCACCAGGTCTTCGGCCTCACAACGGTTGCCGCAATAGCCCAAGGCAAGGTTGTATAAAAATTTAACATGAGGTTCGGCCAATCGCCAGAATACATCCGCCTTTGTTTTTCTCCGGGTAAATAGATTAACAATGCCCTCGATCGTCGGTCTTTTCAGCGGCATTTTTTTCCTGCTTTATCCGGTTGTGCAAATCGACGAAGGATTCGGGTGACCGGTCTTGTATGCGGCGTTTGAGGGAAATGACACCGGCCGGACATGAAACGGCGCAAACGCCGCAGCCGATGCACCAGTTGGTGTCCACCTCGGCCCGCCCGTCGACCATTGCCACGGCATCCACCGGACAGATATCGGCACAGGCGCCGCAGCCGATGCATTCGTCCGGATCGGTTTCACGGATGAAATATACGGCCATCAGCATATCCCGCGGAACCCGGCGGCGCCGTATAATTCCCACGTTCCAGCAGTAATGGCCGCAGCAGTTACAGGTGTGCTTTATCTCCCCCTGGGCATTGTCCACCATGTGAACGAGCCCTTCCTTTTCGCAGGCCGCTAGAATGCCGAACGCTTCATCTCGCGAGATTTCCCGGGCCAGACCCTTGGCAATCACAAACTCGGCCAATTCATCATATTTGAGACATACTTCCAGGCTGTGGCGGCAGTCTGTGCGACCCAGAATTTGGGCGGACATGCGGCATGGACAGTGGGCCACGGCGATTCGAGTGGACGACTCGACGATCGGTCCCATCTGTTCATGGGGCATCACTCCCTGCATTTTTACATCGATGCTCACATTGGCCGGGGTATACTTGAAGGATTTGGTGGGCACGGGGCCGTAAACCTTCCGGGTTGTCGACACGGTAAAATACTTGAGGACCAGTTTGGCCATGCGTTGAGCGGTTTCATCTGTCCGGCCGGACCAGAAAAAAGTCTGAGGAAGCCCGTAACCAACCTGCAAAAGGGCATAACCCGTCTCCCCGGCAGCTGTGGAACGGGTGAAAAGCATATTGCGCTCGCAAAGCGACTGCAGGGCCTGCATCACCCTGTCACGGGGCAGTTCGCAGCGCGCGCTGATGGTGTCGAGATCAACGGTTTCAAGGGGCGGCAGGTCATTGGGGATGGCCAAAGCGACGCGAGCTTCAATCGGGCTGTATGTTTCACGAAGCAGGTCGATGAGCGCGTCACTGAAAGGGTAGCCCATGATCAGATCCTGCAAATGCCTGGCCAGACGAAGGTAGATATCCTGCAAGGTGTTCTCCTGGATGATTTTCCTGGGGAATTAACGTTTTTTCGAAATGCGCGGCGCCGGTGAGCGGTTACCGGCGCTAACGGAATAAAAGACCTTTTCAAGCAGGTTCGCAGCATCGCGATAGATGTCGGGGTCTTCACTTGCCCGGGGGCCGGCGACATTCAGAATTTCCGGCCGCTCATTCGTAATCCAGTCCCGGATGTCGGTTGCGGCCTGGAGCGGATCTATTCGGCTGAGATCAATGTGCAGCCAGGGCCGGCCGTGCCTGACAGCCATTTCGCGCGTGGCATCGGAACCGCCGGTCAACGGTCCGCGGGATATGATCAGCGTTGTGTCGGAATCTACCACATTTTTTTCCGTACGAACAAGATAATTTGCGCTGGAAGTTTCCCGCAGCCGGTATTTGGCCGGCAAGGGACCGTTTTCAGTCAATCGTCCCCGGGGGACCCAGCCGCCGTGGGCGATGTCAAACTTGATGGCCGTATCGAGGGCCGCCCGGTCAACACCCGTTTGGCCTCCGGAGACTATTTTTCGGATCATGACAGCAACGATTGGATAAATTTGGCGATTTGATCGGCCCCGTTGACGCGGTCGCAGCGCAGGGGAGTCAAATCCAACAGGTCCCCGAGCTTGGAGATCCAGCTGCCGTCGGCAAACTCGGATTCATCCACCGCCACAGCGGGAATCCGCTTTTGAATAAATTCCACCATCGACTCCGATTCCCGGAAATTTGAGCGCGCCACATACCCGAACGGAGTTCCGCTTTGGTAAACTTCAGCCACGGTGCTGTATCCAACCTTGCCGATGACGGCATCGGCCGCATCCACCAGATCCGGATGGAAAAATTCGGAGCGGTGCGGCAGGAGGATCAGATTGTCGATGATTTTCATTTCCGGACTCGAGCCGGGCAGGAGGAAGGTGACTCCCCGCCGCGCGGCCAGTCGATCCAGGAAACCGTATGTTCCCGGGATGCCCCCGGTGGTGATCAGCACCAGTTTGGCGCGCGGTGTCAGCCCCAGGCGTTTTCGGATTATCGTTCCGGCTGTTTTAGGTTTTCTGCTCACCGGTGCGGCTGATAAATCGGCCGGTTGCGGGCGACACACCGGTTCCGTCTGAATATGATAATCCGCGGATTTGAAAATCGGCCTCAAATAATCGATATGGCGCGTAAAGCGCTGGTCCGAAACCGCGTATTGCCGATAAACCCAATCCCAGGTGAAATTTTCCACCAAAACGGACGGTATCCCTGCGCCTCGTGCGATAAGAAGGCCCAAGGGGGCAATGTCACAGAGAATCAAAGTGCAATTGTATGCCCTGACGGCTTCAGCGAGTCGGGCGATCAACGACGGGGCCAGAGGATAGAAACCGCCCAAAGTCTGCAGGCTTTTCTCAAAATCAATCTTGAAGGCAGATGCCTGTACGAGACCGATATCGGTGTTCAGGAAATGACAAGTAAACCCGGCTGCCAGGGAGTCCTGAAAAAACCAGGTAGGCACCGAGGTGAAGATTTCAAACTGTATTTCAGCGTTGATCTGCGCAACGGCTTCCATCACGGCAGCCGCCCGGGCGGCATGACCGAAACCGTGAGGGGTAACAAAGTAGGCAATTCGCGTCGTTGTCATTTATTCTTCAATGACAAAGTGCACCCGTCTGTTTTTAGCCCACGCGCTTTCCGTTTGCCCTAAATCTACGGGGCGCTCTTCACCATAACTGATCGTATTGAGTCTCGAGCCGTCGATTCCCAGATCCATCAAAAACGTCTTGGCGCTTTTGGCCCGGGCCTCCCCCAGCGCCAGGTTATACTCGTTGGTCCCCCGATTGTCGGCATGTCCCTCTATCGTCACGGCTGTCCCCGGATTTTCCCGCAACCATTTTGCTTTTTCCGTCAATACCGACTGGGCTTCCGGAGTCAGTTGCACGCTGTCGAAATCGAAATAGATATCTTCGTTTTCAAATTTTGTTTTGGCAGATTGCTCGCGTTCTTCGGCCATCCCCTTGCTGAGGTTTTCTTCCTTGAGATTTTCTTCCGCCAGTGCTCTTTGCCGTTCAAGTTCTCTTTGACGCGCTTCTTCCGCAGCCTTTCTGGCCGCTTCTTCCTCTGCGGTGGTGGCCGTGGTGGGTTCGGAACTTATTTTTGAGCTGGTGCAGGAAGCCACTGCAAACGTGCCCAGCACGACAAGCACTAAGGCCATAAATGTCCAGTTTTTTGGCATCATCCGTTCTCCTTTGCTGAAAATGATTTTGTCTGGTTTATATATCATGTAAATTGATTTGTCAAAAAGATGCCCCGGCAGCAGCATCATGGATCGTTGGGATCCCATCGGATGATCAGATGGTATGAATCGTTCTCATCGTGCGAAGGTTCAGGATTTTAACCGGATTGCGGCTTGTTGTGCGCGGTTGCCATCCAAAAAAAAGCGGCTCACAGGGGAATGAGCCGCTTTGGGGAGAGAGGCATCTTGGGGATTAAGAAGCACTCTACAGGGGTTCTTGCTTATATGATGTTACTTTGTGGTATGTCAAGATGTTTTTTCAATTTTTCGAAAAAATCGCTGCCGGGGAGGGAGGCAGGAAATAAAGACGGGATAGATCGCGCGCGGACTGTCTGGGCTGATGTTGATTTCGTCCGGTTGGCGGACCTGAATCAGGCCCACCGCCGAACCCTTGTTTCAACCGTTAAAAATCAATGAAATCCTCATCATTCAATATCGCGGACCAACTCATTGTGCCGCGTCCAGAGTCCTTCAGCGGTGGTGCCTTCTTCAACTGCCAGCCCGGCAATATTGAGGGTAAAAACGAAGACATTTTTGAGAACCCGTTCGAAAAGCAGCTCCTCTTCACCGGCCAAGACGTTGCTGGGAATCCCGATTCCCGCCAGTGACTCAGCTATGGATACGGCATGAGGTCCATAAATGCAGGATGGTGCAACTACGCTGTACTCTTTGCCCGGCTTTTTTTCAAACCAGATGGTCATCACGAATTGTTAAAAAGAGATATTACAGATTGTGCCGCCCCCGAACGATATCGGTCATATACAAAATGTCTTTAGCCAGATAGTGGGCCTCATCGTTGCCGATATTTCCGGGAGGAATGGTGGAGGTGAGCCTCATCTCGACGGATTCGTAAATAATCTGGATGTCCTCTGGTAAATCATTCAGATCGATGCCACTGAGATGATCGGCGTAGGCACAATAGACTGATTCGCGCAGTTGATTTTTACAGGTTGATACAATTTTAGCAGCTTCATTGAATTTGTTGAGCAAATCAGTCATGGGTTGTATTGGCCCTTCCCCGCGTTTGATAGCCATTTTATGGCATTGATAGACAAGTCGTTTGTGGATACTTATTTGAAAAATCCTCATAACAAAATCGAGCGCAGATGAAAAGTTTTTTTTGGATACCCGATCCGCATTTCCCTTATCCCTATTCAAGTTTCCGCAGAGTTTTACCGATAGAAAATAATCATGGCTGCCGGCCATCCTCCTGCGGCGGTCATGGCCATTCCATTTCAAAGAGGCAATCAATTGAGGCCAAGATCCTTTATTTTTTTGGTGGCAATCAGCTGCGGTATTCTTTTAAGTTGTGCCGGTGCAAATAATCGGTATGATATCGCAAAATCCGGCATCCAATATTCAAGCCCCCCCGCTTCAACCGGAATGATACGAGGCGGCAACGTTGCCTATCAGCTTTGGGTGGATATTAGTAAATGGGAAATATACGGGACCGATGATGCCGGGTTTATTGATTTCCAGAATATGCAGAGCGGACGGGATACCGGTTTGAGCCATGTCCTGAAACACAGATCAGGCGAATGCATGGCCATTACCCAGGAGATACCCAAGCCCGCAGACTTCGAAAAGTTGCATAAAACGCTGGCGGAATCACTGGCTATGCGAAAGGGCGCCGTTCTCAGCGAAGATATCAGAACGGTCAACGGAACCGATATGCTTTACATAAAGTGGATAGAGGACCTGGGCGCTTCAAAAATCGTGTGGATGAGCTATTACCTATTGAACGAAACCGGCCATATGAGACTCGCCGTGGGAACCACCGAGCAGTTGCTGGCGCCCTATGAATCCGATATGATTGATTTGTTGAACGGTCTGGCAAATTCGAGTTTGCACGGGGCTCCTGCCCTCGCGGCCGGAGATGATGTTGAATCCAAACTGACCCGGCTTAAAAAGTTGCTAAAAAATGGCTTGATCACTCAAAAAGACTATGACAAAAAGAAAGCGGAACTGTTGAGAGATTTTTGATCAAGTGCTTGGCACCGCATCAAATCGGAGCCGGGTACCCTTGAAATTTTTGCATCAGGGTATAATTTCTATTGCAGATGACATCAGGAAATGAAACTTGACAAGTGATGAAAGGTGATGTGCAAAATGGCTGAGAATTTGCTCGAGATTGATGACAGCAGTTTTGAAACCCAGGTGCTGAAGGCAGATAAGCCGATTCTGGTCGATTTCTGGGCGCCTTGGTGCGGGCCCTGCAAAGCGATCGGACCCATGGTTGAAAAATTGGCTTCAAGTTACGGCGACCGGGTTGTTTTTGCTAAATGCAATGCAGATGATAGCAATCAGACCACGGCCAGATACGGCATCAAGTCCATCCCGACCCTGATGTTTTTCAAAGAAGGCGAGGTCTTCGATAAGATTACGGGCATGACAAACCTTGCCAAAATCGAGGAGGTATTAAAAAAGATGTTGTCCGGTCAACAAGGAGCTGCTCCGTTTATTGTTCAGTAACCGGGCGCCCCGCCCATATATCTTCTCGAGATCGAAAAAGAAAGCCGCTCCCCGTCCGGCGTTTATCCTGAAACGCAATACATCCAACGCCCGATGTTCCCCCCTCTGAATACTAATCGAATCAGCGGAGTTTACTTATTTGCCAGCAACTTATGCATATCATCGTTGTCAAGGACCGGAGTGAGATGGTTGAGAGCCAAGTCGGTCCACAGATGAAACAATTTGGCTATCTTAACCGCATCCGAGGATTCCAAAACACTCCAGTTTTCATCCTGGGTGAGTGAATGCCAAGTTCCTAAAAGCTTGACTCCCTCGACCTCGCCGTTGCCGATTTCTTGAAATCGTTTATAGGCGGCGTCACGATTCTCCGTTGCAATTTTGGTATAGGCTACAAATAGCATTGGATTTCCTCCCTTGAGACCTGCAATTATTAACGGCATGGGCTTTTCAGCGAAAGCCTGGTGCCGTTTCATCAAGTCCATGGCTGGGTTGCGAAGGCGGCGACTGAAGCCTCCTCGGCCTGAACCGTGCTAAGAAAATCTACCGGGTACCCATGTCGCCGGGCAAAAAACTATTTTGTAATTTAAGCACCTCGTCACAATGGGTCAAGTTAATCGGATGCTGCTCCGATAAAATTAATCCAAACAGGGCCTTTGCGTGGATGCCATAACCCACCATGATTAAATTCTGTTTATTTATGTTTGTATTTGAATATAATTCATTATTTTAATAATGCTACATAAACGTAATCCAAGCAGGATTTCATGGCCCATATTTTATAATAAATAAATATTTCGAATACATATAATATTAATAATATGCAATAATCGATTGAACGGTATCAACGCCAAGGAGAAGCGGTTTCATATTTTGTGTTTGTTTTAAAATATTAAATTAACACTTGACAAAATAAACAAACATATCTATAGCACCTGAGACACTGATATCACCACGAGGAAGCCAATGGCCAATCTTTCATCCACCATGCTGCCCGCTGAACGGCAGCAACATATTCTTGATTATCTGAAAAAAGAGTTCACCGTTCGGAGCGCGGTTCTCAGTGAAATGCTGAATGTATCGGAGATGACCATCCGGCGGGATCTGGATGTACTGGAGCGCAACGGCGCGGTGGAACGTACGCACGGCGGCGCGGTTTCCCGCCAGGATCGGATTGTCTCAAAATTTCACTATCAGAGCAGTGTTAAGGAAAACCCCGAAGAAAAGCAGCAAATTGCCCGTAAAGCCGCTGAGATGATCGAGCCCAATGATGTCATTTATATTGGTGAAGGAACCACCGCCGCCCAGGTGATCCGATATGCAGAGCCCCGCATGCCTTTCACCATTTTTACCAACAATATGGGCGTCATCACCGAAATTGAAGATGTCGCAGCAGAACTGGTGCTGCTCGGCGGCGCCTACAACCGGACCACCCACGCGCTGGCCGGTCCCTTGACTATGGAAACCATCCGGCAGGTAAATGCGACGAAGGTTTTTTTGGGTGCCGACGGACTCAGCTTGAGAGCGGGTCTGACCACGCCCAACTTGGAAATTGCCTTTATCGAACGGGCCATGATCCAGCAGACTTCCGGCAAGGTGATCGTTATGGTAAACCACACTAAATTCGGGCGGGTAGCCGAGATGACGATTACCGCCCTGAAAAATATCGACATTCTTATTACCAATCGGCAGGTTCCCAGGGATTTTCAAAATGACCTTGAAAAAATGGGGGTCGCGGTGTTGATCGCCAAATAGTCCGGGCTGGAAGACTATATTAAAAGCTCAATGTGGAAAATAAGGAAAAGGATCGGAAAATGAAAATTTATGTTTGCGCCAAACACGTTCCCGACACGGCTGCCAGAATCAAATTGGTCGGCGAGTGCGGCTATGACGAATCCGTAAAATTCGTGATGAACCCTTATGACGAGTATGCCGTCGAGGAGGCGGTAAGGATCACCGAGGTGAATGGCGGTGAGGTGGTGGTGGTGACCGTCGGTAAGAAAAATGCAGAAACCACCCTGCGCAGCGCCCTGGCCATGGGCGCCCATCGTGGAATTCTGGTGACTACCGATGACCAGTTTCCAGATAGCGTTACCACCAGTCTGTCCCTGAAAGCGGCTATCGAGCAGGACGGTCAGCCCGATCTGATATTCACCGGTAAGCAATCAGTGGACAGCGAAGGCATGCAGACGCAGTACCGGCTGGCTTTTGCGTTCGGGATGCCCATCGCCAACGAGGTGGTCGCCTTTTCGCTGGAAGACGGCAAAGCCGTGGCGACCTGTGAAGTGGACGGCGGCAACCGGGAGGTGGTCGAAATTCCGCTGCCATGTGTGATCGGTGCCACCAAAGGGCTCAACGAACCGCGCTATCCGAAGCTTCCGGATATTTTGAAAGCCAAAAAAAAGCCGCTGAAGGTGATCGAACTGTCGGAACTCGGTATCGGAGCGCCGGCCAGCGGGTCCCGCCTGGAAGCTATTGAGGTGGTCCCGGAAAGGGGCGCCGCCCGGATGCTGGAAGGTTCGGTGCGCGAAATGGTGGAAAATCTGGTTAAAGTGCTCAAAGAAGAAGAAAAGGTACTGTAGAACCTATCTCAAAATAATCTTTTGGCTCAATCTCGGTGTTGGGGCCCCAATTCGAGTCCTCAACATATTTGAATATGCCTGCGGGTTAAATTGGCTCCCCGCCTTGATCTTGGGCCAAAATCTTTAATTTGAGATGGCTTCTCGTCAGCTTAAATCCATTCAACTCAGAATCAAACTAATGGAGAAAAAAATGGCGGATGTCGCTGTACTGATCGAAACGGATGAAACCGGAATCAAACCGGCCAATTTCGGTATTATGACAAAGGCGCAGGAAGCGGGTGCCGATGCCGTTTGGGGGCTGGTCTTCGATGCAAACCCCGAAGATATCAAGGCGGATGCTGAATCATACGGCATTGCCAAGATCGTCGGACTCGGAGGAGGGGCGCCGGACACGAAGGCGGCTGCGCTGGCCGCGGCAGTGACGAACTTCGGGTTTTCAGCCCTTCTGGGTTTGAGCAGCTCGCGGGGAAGGGACCTGCTGGCCCGTGCCGCCTGCTTGATCGATGCCCCCCTGGCCCTGGACTGCACGGACATTGATTTCAAAAACGCCTCGGTGGCCAAGAGTCATTTTTCGGGAAAGACAACGGTCACCCTGCGCCTTGTCGGGCAACCTCTTGTCTGTGGGCTGCGGCCGAATGTCTTCGAACCGGTTCAGCATCCCGTGCAGGCCGAGGTGATCGCCTATGAACCCGGCGGGACGAACCCGGGCCGAATGTCGGTGCGGGAAATGCAGAAGGCCAGCAGTGGCAAAGTAGATCTCACCGAAGCGGAAATCATCATCACGGGCGGTCGGCCGATCGGGTCGGCGGATAATTTCGCGATTCTCGATCAGTGCGCCCAGGTCATGGGCGCGGCGGTCGGCGCATCCCGCGCGGCGGTGGATGCGGGTTTCGCACCCCACAGCATGCAGGTCGGTCAAACCGGCAAAACGGTGAGCCCCAAATTGTACATCGGCTGCGGACTTTCAGGTTCGGTGCAGCACTTTGCCGGCATGAAGACCTCCAAGGTCATTGTCGGTGTCAATACGGACAAGGATGCGCCGATTTTCGGCAAATGCAACTACGGCATTGTCGGTGATCTCTTCGAAGTTGTCCCGGTTTTAACCGATGTACTCAAATCCGTAAAAGATTAAGGTGCCGGCAGCCGCACCGATCTGGCCGGGCTTACGGTCGCAAGGCAGATGCCAGCTGCTATCCACTGGTTTCAACGAACATCAGTTGGGCGGATCCGTCCAGGTGGTTTTGAACATGGGACAATATCAGGTTATCAAAATTATCCTAATGAGCATCGCTCTGGTGGGGGCGTTTTCAATTTTTGCCATTCGTGTCCGCCGTTTGGTGGCTCTGATGAAAACGGTGGATGGTAAGGCCGGCCTTCAGTTCAACCCGGTCAAACAGCGGTTCGCCATCCTGGCCACGGACGTATTCGGCCAACGAAACGTGCGGCGCAAAAAAGTCCCCGGTATCGCCCATTCGTTGATATTTTTCGGCTTTCTGGCCATTCAGCCGCACACAGTGGAGCTGATGATCCAGGGCGTCCTGCCGTTTTTCCATGCCTCGAGTTACTTTCCGGGGCTATACCGCACCTATTTGTTTGTGACCGACATCCTGGTCCTGTTCGTTCTGATCGGCCTCGGGTATGCGCTGTTCCGGCGGGTGGTTTTGAAACCCGCTTACCTCGGCGACGGTCGGGACGCCCGCCTGATTATCGGTTTCACCGCGCTGATCGTCATCAGCTTCTACTTCATCAATGCCTTTCACCTGCTGATCCCGCCGAGCGGATTTGATTACCGGGGCTGCCTGCCGGTTTCTGCAGCCTGGGTACATCTGTTCGGGCTCGCCCGCCTGTCGACCACCCAGCAGATCGTGGGCCTGGAAATTGCCTACTGGGTGCACATGCTCACCATCCTGGGTTTTCTGATCTATATTCCCGGCTCTAAACACCTGCATCTGCTCGCAGCGGCCCCCAATGTTTTTTTCAAACCGCTGTCCCGGCAAAAGGCTATGGCCACCACCGATATCGAGGATGAAAACGCAGAAAGTTTCGGCCTCGGCAGGGTCTCGGAGCTGAACTGGAAAAATGTCCTGGATCTGTATGCGTGCACCGAATGCGGTCGATGCGAGGAACAATGTCCGGCGGCGGCCACTGAAAAGCCCCTGTCTCCCAAAAAGATCGTTTCCGCTCGCGCTTCTGACCCCGCGGCGCCACGGGGAAAAGGGATTTTGCTGCGGCGCCGGGGGTGCCAGGATGTTTATGGAAGAAAACATCGGCGAGCGTATCAATATCCAACGCGCCCGCGAGCTCATCGCAACCGGGGCGGAGACCGTGGCTGCGGCCTGTCCGTTTTGTGTAACCATGCTCGGTGATGGAATCGCCGACTGCCAGGGGAAGCCGGTGGTCAAGGACATCGCCGAAGTGGTGGATGAAGCCACCGGGTGAAGCGATTGAATTCGGAATTCGGAAATTGGAATTCGGACAACCAAAAGGGCTTGAAAGACTCAGACCGGACAACCCGGAAATGCAGGTTATAGATGTGGGGAGGGAGGATCTGGTTTCATCCTGATTTCCGGCTTGCAACCCACAACTTCCAACTGACAACTTACAACTTACGCAACAGACAATCCACAATACAATAAATCGAGGAGAAACCATGCAAGACAGTGCACAGGTGGTCATTATCGGCGGCGGCATCGTGGGATGCAGCACGGCCTACCATCTAACGAAGATGGGATGGCAGGATGTGGTCATTGTTGAAAAAGGTGAGCTTACCAGCGGATCGACCTGGCATGCCGCCGGCCTGGTAGGCCAGCTTCGTGCCGAACGCAATATCACCCGGATGCTGCAATATTCGGTCAGTCTTTACGAAACCCTGGAACAGGAGACCGGCCTGACCACGGGATGGAAGAAGACCGGATGCCTGCACCTGGCCAAGACCGCGGAGCGGATGTTCGAATTGAAAAAAGGTGCGACTACCGCCCGGAGTTTCGGTCTGGAAATGAATATTATCACCCCCTCGGAAGCCGCAAAGCTGTTTCCGGTCATGGAAACCAGCGATCTGGTAGGAGCGGCCTTCATGCCGACCGACGGCCAGGCTGATCCGGCCGGGATCACCCAGGCCCTGGCCAGGGGCGCCCGCAGCCGGGGATGCAAGGTCTATGAACACACCCTGGTGACCGGGTTCGAGTTTGACAGGCGCCGGGTGACCGCCGTGAAAACGGATAAGGGGGACATTGCCTGCGACGTGGTGGTCAATTGCACCGGCATGTGGGGCTGGCAGGTGGGGCAGATGCTCGGGGTAAACATACCGTTGGTTCCCTTCATGCACCAGTTTCTGGTCACCGATGTCATCGAGGGGCTGCCGCCGGATCTGCCCACGATTCGCGATAAAGACAATCTGCTGTACTACAAGGAGGAAGTCGGCGGTCTGGTGATGGGCGGCTACGAGCGAAACGGCATTCCCTGGTCGGTGGACGGGGTGGCGAACGATTTTATCTCCCAGCTTCTGGAACCGGATTTCGATCACTTCCAGTCGCTTTCCGATCCCGCGATGGAGCGTACCCCCTGTCTGGCGGAGGCCGGCATCTCCCGGCTGGTCAACGGCCCGGAAGCCTTCACCCCGGATGGAGATCCTATTATGGGACCAGCACCGGAACTGGACAACTGTTTCATAGCCGCCGGTTTCAATGCATTCGGCATCGCCGCCGGTGGGGGCGCCGGTCGAATGATGGCCGAATGGATCATCGAAGGCGAACCGAGTCTGGACATCTGGCCCCTGGATATCCGACGTTTCGGCCCTTACCATCAGAGCCGGGCTTACAACGTCGAACGTACCCGGGAGCTTTACGGAAAACATTACACCATCCATTGGCCGCATGAAGAACACAGCTCCGCCCGGGGTGTGCGCAGAAGTCCGCTCTATTACCTTCTCAAGGACAACGGCGCCGTATACGGCGCCAAATACGGCTGGGAGCGTGCCAACTGGTTTGCACCGGCTGGGGTGACGCCGGCGGACGCGCATACCTTCGATATCCCCAACTGGTTTGAACACGTCGCCGCAGAGCATCGCAATGCCAGAAGTCAGGTGGTGCTCATCGACCAGAGCTCGTTTACCAAATTCGAAATCGAGGGTCCCGGGGCTGCTGCCTATTTAAACCGGCTGTGCGCCAATCACATCGACCGCCCCGTGGGCAAAGTCGCCTATACCCAGATGTGCAACGAACGGGGTACCATCGAATGCGATCTGACCGTGGCTCGCCTGGCGGAAAACCGCTTCATGCTGGTGATTGGCACCGCTTTCGGCCTGCGGGCCTCCTGCTGGATCCGCGACCACCTCCCGCAGGACGGATCGGTCTATCTCAAGGATGTCACTTCCGCGTATGCGGTGATCAACGTCATCGGCCCCAAATCGCGCGAGCTCCTGCAGCGAAACACCCGAGAGGATGTCGGCAACGATGCTTTCGCCTTCGGGACCTGCCGACATCTCCGTGTGGGGTACGCGTTGCTGTTCGCCTTGCGGGTGACGTATGTCGGAGAACTGGGTTACGAACTTTACATTCCCACCGAGTTCGCGGGCCACGTCTATGAGACCTTGTGGGAAAGCGGGCAGGATCTGGGTATCGCCAATGCCGGCTACCGGGTGATTGCCTCCATGCATCTGGAAAAGGGTTACTCCGACTGGGGCTCCGAGCTGACTCCCGAATATACGCCATACGATGCCGGCCTGGGATTCTGCGTGGCGCTCGACAAGGCTGATTTCATCGGCAAGGAAGCCTTGGCCCGGATAAAGGATTCCGGCGCGAAATGGAAATTGAGCACCTTTACCATTCAGGCGGATACGCCGTTGATGCTTCAAAGCAGTGCGCCGATTCTGCACGATGGGCGGGTAGTGGGGGTCACCACCAGTTGTGGATACGGGCATACCGTCGGGAAAAATATCTGCTACGGATATCTTCCGGCGCAGATGGCGAATACCCTGGAGGGGTTTGAAATCGAATCTTATAAAACCGTATATCCGGCCACCCGTGAATCCAACCGGGCGCTTTACGATCCCAAGCGAGAGCGGATTTTGATGTAAAGATACCGCCAAACGATCATTCACGGCAGGGGGCTCCTGCCGCGATCGAGATGTGCGGAAGCTGGACCAAAAGAATTAAAAACGAGCCATAAGACGACAATATGCAACTGAAAGGAGGTGGAAATTAATCTGGCCGGGTATGATTTCATGATCACCTAAATTATAAAAACAGGAAGGGGATTCATCGCATGAAAGTTCTACTGAGGGTTCTCACCAGTTTGGAAAATCCATTTCAGGCCGGTCTGGGATTTACGGTGCACTTGGGAAAAACCGGTGATTTCGTCGGCCGGTCGGCCCTCGAATCGCTGAAGGAAACCGGGGGTTCGAACCGCAAATTGTGCACTATTGTCATCGGGGAGGAAGACTGGCTGCCCCTGTACGGCGGGGAGGCGGTAATTGTCGGCGGGCAGGGAATCAGCCGGCTGCGAAGCGCCGGATACGGGCATACGGTCAAACGCAATATCGGTTTCGCCTATCTGCCGATTGAAACGGCCGCGCCGGATACCGTCCTGGCCGTGGAAATATTCGGTGAACACATCCCGGCCCGGGTGGCTTCCCGGATTCTTTGCGATCCGACGGGCAGCCGACTGAAAGGAAAATAGGAGATAAATTCATGCACAACATGGCTTCGGTTGAGGATATTCTCGCTAAAGTCGATATCTGGAAAGGCAAACAGGTGAATTACGAGCCGCTATCCGGCGGAATCACCAACCACAACTATACCTGCACGGTGGATGACCGCAAGTATGTGCTCCGGATTCCAGGCGCCGGCACGGACACCTTTATCGATCGTCACAGCGAGTTGTCCAATTCCATCGCCGCTGCAAAGGCGGGTGCATCTCCAAAAGTGGTGGCCGTCGTGTCCGAGGCAGGCGCCATGGTGCTGCCTTTCGTGGAGGGGGAGGTGCTTCATCCGGACACGGTGGCAGCCGACGACGCCAAGGTCAAGGGGATTATCGAGGCCGTCCGCAAGGTTCACGAGCATGCAGTTTTCGAAGCGACGACGAATGTATTCGACATGACCCGGCGCTACATTGAAATGGCGAAAAAGGTGGAGGCTTTTTTCCCGGATGACTTCGACTGGATGCTCCGCATCTCAGACAAGATAGAAGCGGCCATGGCCCGCAATGCGCCCGCGCCCGCGGCGTGTCACAACGACTTGTTGTCGGAAAATTTCATCCTTGACCCGCAAGGCAAAATCTGGCTTCTCGATTGGGAGTACGGCGGCATGAACGGTCCGTATTTCGACCTGGGGGACTTTGCTGTGAAGCATCCGCTGTCTGCCGCCCAGCATGAACTTATCATCCAGACTTATTGGGGGGAAATGAAATATCATCGATATTGCCGGATGATGCTCCATCAACTCACCGCCGATCTTTGGTGGTGCCAATGGGCCATGATCCAGGATCGCCTCTCCAAGATCGATTTCGATTTTTATACTTACGGCATTGGTCGATACGGACGCTTCAGGGAAAATTATTACAACTGGGATTTCAACAAATGGCTCGAAGGCGTATGATGCCTGCGGACGCATCCGCCGGTTCGATGCGTTGCGGCCGGCCGGTTCTTTGGGAGGCCGTGCAGGAGAAATAGACGTCCGGCAAAAACCTTTCGCGGAGTCAGTCGGGGCACCTTGCTCCTGGATGAGATTGCCGAGCTTCCCTATCACCTGCAGGCAAAATTGCTGGAAGTCGTTCAAGACCGCCAATTTCTGCCGGTGGGTGGTAGAAATTTGAAGTCTCTGAATGCCAGGATAATCTGCGCAACCAACCGGGATTTGCACTCCATGGTGGCCAACGGGAGTTTCAGAAGGGATTTATACCATCGTCTGAAGGTCATCGAAATCGAAATACCACCTTTAAAAGAACGGTCCGAGGATATCCTGCCGCTGGCCTATTACTACCTCAGTCAATTCGACAATCAATTCGGCAAGGTCCACACCCTGCTCCCGGAGACATCCGAAATGATGGTATCCTACGATTGGACCGGAAATATAAGGGAGCTGATGCACACAATCGAGCTGCTGGCGGCCACCATCGACAACGGAGAAATCAGGCCGGTCGATCTGCCCATTTCGATTTTCCCCCCTCCGGAGAATCCGGATGAACCGGGGGGCAGTCCCCAAAGTCTTGAAGGGGCAATCGAGGCCCTTACCCGGCAATTGGTTGTCAGGGCATATCGCGAGCTGAGAAGCTCTTACAAAGTCGCCCGGGCGTTGAACATCAGCCAAAGCAAAGCCCACCGGTTGATTCGCCGGTATGTGCATACTTATCACCCAGCTTCCTGATCAGCCGAAATGTTTCGGAAGAGCTCCTCTGTTTCAGCCCCCGATATTTTATACGCAGTGCCGGAATAAGCTGCGCTTTTCCTCTTTTTAACTACGTGCACTGAATATTTTGTATGGAGTGGGATAAGTCAATTATGAATTATGCCGCAGATGAATCCCCTGAAGGCAGAATTTCACCGTCATCAATTCCCTGCGTGGTGCGGTGAATTCAACTTTAAAACTTATTGTATGAATCCGGACGGTTACGTAATATGACGTCAGGATTAACAGGTTCCAGTCCCTCAATCTCTAAATCCCCCGATGCGGGACGTCTATTCATCAACCCTGTAAAAGGAACTGGCATTTAATTTGCATCCCAAGATGTGTTTTCGATTTATGGAAGCTGAACAGGCGTTGTCATGCATCTTAAGGTCGTAAGCGGGTGCATCGGAAAGAATCGTTGACTAAATGGAAAGGAGATTTCAATGAATCAAATTATGGCATTCTGGGTACATCCACGATCGATCTCAACCGGATTCGAACGCATTTTTATCGAAAGAAGCGATTTCAAGGTGTTGCACGAACCATTCAGCCCTCTGTATTATGTCTATGAAAAGCGCGTCGATTGCCCCGGACAGCACATCGATCCCAGTGTGCCCATGAGTTATCCGGATATAAAAAACTGGATATTGAGTGAGGCGGAAAACAAGCCGGTTTTTCTCAAGGATATGTGCTACCATCCGTATGATCATGTCAGCAGGGACCCGGAATTTATAAAAAAGATGACCAATACCTTTCTCATCAGGGATCCCGAAAAAACCGTTTTGTCGAACTATGTCATGAATCCGGACATCACCAGCGAGGAAATCGGGATAGAACTGGAATACAATCTGTTTATGAAGGTTAAAGAGATCACCGGTCAGACCCCCATCGTCATCGACGCGGACGAACTGGAGGAGGACCCCGACGGGGTAACGCGGGCCTACTGTGATGCCGTGGGCATTCCTTTTATAGCGGAAGCCATGCACTGGGAGGCCGGACGTCATATCAAGGAGTGGGATTCCTGGAAAGAATGGCATGTCGACGCCACGGAAAGCTCCGGAATTCAAAAAAATATGGAGTCGTTTGATTTCGGGCTGGATGACAAGCCCCGGTTGCGCGCGTACTATGAACACCATTTGCCATTTTACCAAAAGCTATATGATTGCCGCGTGTCAGCCGCCTGATCGCTGAACTGGCCGGCAAAGACAAGCGGCGGCCTTTTGATGTGCCCAATGTGCGGCGGATTTGAGTGAAAGGGAAATTATTCATCCAAACTATAGAAAAATGCGCAACCGACCTGTTCGGATCGGGTTGAGGAAAATTGAGATGGAAATTCAGTCGGATTTAAACAATCAGCAGCTTATGGAAACCATCCGTAATCTGGTGGAAGCCAATTACGATCTCGGGGAGTTGACCCAGGTTAAGGATATTTTCGGGGGATTCTGTAACCGAAGCTATGCGGTGTGGATGTCAGCCAACGGCCGTACTCAGCGGTATTTTCTGCGGTTGTATAATGGCAATGTGATTGAAAACGAAATCCTTTTTGAACATGCCCTGTTAAACCATTTGAGATCCAATGGATTCATGCTAGCGGCCGTCATTGTTCCCTGCCGAAACGGTTCAACCGTGGTACACACCCCGCTGTCTGAAGACCCTCTTGGAAATACAGCGCTTTGGGGCCTGTTTCAGTTTTTGGAGGGAGAAGACGAATATTCCTGGACAAACACCGACCTGACGGACGAAGAATTTGTCAGCGCTGCGGAGGTCCTGGCCCAGCTCCATAACTGCGGCCATGGATTTGAAAAGCCCGAGGGAGCGGATCGCGCCCAGCCTCCGATCATGAAGTTTATCCCCAATTTCAAAGACACCTATGCCCACTTCCTGAACCAGGCAGTCAACCGACGCTGCGACCGGCTGTTCAAGGATAATTTTGAATCGATCTGCACCGCCCTCGACAAGTCGGCTTCCCAGAAACGGTTTCGGGAGATGCCGAAAATTCCGATTCACTGTGATTATCATCCGGGAAACCTGAAATACTGCGCTGGTAAATGCAGCGGCATTTTCGACTTCGACTGGTCTAAAATCGACTATCGCCTGTTCGATGTCGCACTGGGTCTCGTATATTTTACCAGTATCTGGAACGGCGCCGCCACAGGGCTGCGGCAGGATAAATTCACCCTTTTTCTGAGCGCTTACAATCAAGCCTGTCGGCAATCGGTCCACATGGAGCCGTTGATCGATCAGGAGCGAGCCTGTTTGGTTGACATGCTTTCCATCGCGAATTTATATGTGCTTAACTGGGATCTGGTCGATTTTTATACTTTATCCGCTCCGGACGATGAAGAATACGGCAAGTTTTCCGAGCATAATATCGGTTTGATGCATTGGATCGAATTGCATCGGGGTGAAATAGAATTGTGGATAAGAAATTCAAACTAACCCAATAATGACTTATCCAAGTCATCATTGAATGAACCAATCCGGCAGGCGACATGCCCTTCCGGCGTCTGTTTCTCCCGGCTCATCCGGGCCTGTCCCCAGTGGATTAAAGTGACCGGGACAATCCGCAGATTTTAAGCGCCGGCCGGCATCCGATCGGCATTATGGGTTGTTTTTCGATAGAAATCGGTGTTATTACTTCGGTGAAGTATTCAGGCATTTCCCGGAACGACATGGGGAGCAAGCAAAAAATGATTACAACCAGTTGAAGTAAGCCAATCCCGGTAGATGCCGTGGTTGAAATTCCCGGCGCTTACCCTCAACAGGGGCGATATGGAAAGTAAATGCCCCGACCAAGGAGGTGATGATCCAGAAAGATGCACCCGGATGGCATGCAGCCCGTTAGGCCTGGCATGGCGAACGGTATGATCTTCGCACAAACACTGAAACCATTACTTACATTGCCAGCAAAGGAGGGCAGCTCATGAAAAAAGGCACTATTCTACTATTCCTCATACTGATCCCGTTTCTTTTAGCCAAAACCGCGGCCGCCGAACCTCAGGGTGATCTGCGGGTCGCCCTGTCAACCTTTCCCAATGCCCTTTACACCGCCATGAGCGATGAACGCAATGCTCACAACGCGGCTTGGCAGCTCTACGATTCGCTTGCCTGGGTCAACGATGACGGCAAATTGGAGCCGGCCCTGTCTGAAAGCTGGGAGGTTTCGGCAGATGGCTGCACGTATACGTTCAAGCTTCGCAAAGGGGTTGTCTTCCACAACGGTGAACCTTTCACCGCCGACTCGGTGGTTTTAACCTGGAACCTCATGAAAAAGGATGAAGTCAAATGGAGCGAAAAGTTTGACCTTGTCAAAGGCGTCAAAAAGATCGATGACCACACGGTTGCCATTTCCACCGAGAAACCCAGCCCTCTGCTGCTCCGGGTGATCGCCACCTTCTGGGGCATGATCCCCCCAAATATTACGCCGAAAAAGGCCAACAAGGGTTTTTAAATCACCCGGTCGGCACCGGCCCCTTCCGGTTTGTAGAATGGCGGAAAGGTGACCGGCTGATTTACGAAGCCAATCCGACCTACTGGGACAAGGAAAACTATCCCAAGGTCAAAACTCTAGTTTTCAGACCCATTCCCGAATCCGCCACCCGCCTGGCCGCCATCAAGACCGGCGAGGTCGATATCGTCGGCCGCCTGAGCGCCGAAGAAGCCGCCCAGCTAGAAGGATTGGCCGACGTCAAATTGATCAAATACCCCAAAGACCGGATTTTTTATGTCGCCTTCAACAACCTGACGCCGGCCAGGGCCGGCCCGCCACCGGTCTGGTCATGTCCGGCAACTTCGGATGCGATCAGACGATCAAGCCCTTCGGCTACGATCCGGCCAAAGCCAAAAAGCTGCTTGCGGAGGCCGGCTACCCGGACGGCTTCAAGATGAAAATGGCGGGCCCGACCGGCGCCTACACCAATTTCGAGCAGGTTTTCGAGGCCATTCAGGGTTATCTGACCGAAGTCGGCGTCAAAACCGATCTGTCTCTCATGGAGTCCGGCAAATACTGGGACCTGGAAGCCCAGAAACAACTGCCGCCTTTGTTTGGCGACAGATGGTCGGAAACCAACGGTGAATCGTTGGAGCGACTCAAGGGTGCTCTGGGCGGTACCGAGGCCAGTTACTCCTCGTGGGAAGATCCCAAAATAAAAACGTACCTGGCGGATATCGGCAGCACGGTTGACGACGCCAAAAGAGAACAGCTTTATATCGATCTGCAACGCTACATGGTCGAAAATCCGCCCTTCATCTACCTGTATGAACCCATGGCGTTTGAGGCCATAAACCCTAACGTCAAGGGGTATCGGCCGCGGCCGGCGGAAGACTACTATTTGAAAACGGTCAGCATTGAATAGCGGCGCGAACATCGATTGCAGGAAATTGTAGACAGTGCGTCGGAATCGGGCGGGTGACGAGAAAGCCGCTCGATTCCGATATACATCTTCCTGTCTGGGCGGGAAAAGTGCCACCCGGTATTTTGCCTCGGCTCAGTGCGCTGCCGCTTGCCATGACCGGCAGGTGGAGATCCTGTGTCCGGGGAGAAAGGGAGCATCCTTTGCCGAGTTTCGAGCTGAAAAGGTAGTTCAATGCAACGATATCTGCTGTCGCGCATGATCCAATCCCTTCTGATTCTATTCGGGGTGTTGTGCATTGTGTTTTTCATGCTCCAGTTGACCGGAGATCCGGTTTCTCTGATGGTATCCCGCAACACCAGCCCGGAGCAGCTTGCACGCCTCCGGGAGAAGATGGGCTTCAACCGGCCGGTGATCGTTCAGTTTGCCGAGTTCGCCAGCCATGCCGTCCGGGGTGATTTCGGCAATTCGATCCGTCATAAACAACCGGCAATGAAGTTGATTCTCGACCGGTTACCGGCCACCATCGAACTGGCTTCGGTTTCCCTGCTGATTTCCATGAGTATCGGCATCACGCTGGGACTTCTCGGCGGTTCCAATCCCGGCAGTATCTGGGACACGATCGCGCGGGGAGCCGGTTTAATCGGACAGACCATCCCCAATTTCTGGCTGGCCCTGATTCTGATCATCATTTTTGCCGTGAATCTGGGATGGTTTCCAGCTTTCGGCCGGGATACCTGGCAATTTCTGGGCCTTCGTCTGCCCACCCGATCGGTCATTTTGCCCGCCTTTTCGCTGGGGCTGTTTACCATGGGCCAGCTGGTCCGCTTCACCCGCTCTGCGGTGATGGAAATCCGCAGCGAGGATTTTGTCCGTACGGCATACAGCAAGGGCATCCGGGACCGGCGAATCTATCTGCGGAACATCCTGAGGAACGCCTCGATCCCTTTAATCAGCATCATCGGCGTGCAGTTCGGCTATCTGCTGAGCGGTTCGATTTATATTGAAACCATATTTTCCTGGCCCGGATTGGGTAACCTGTTGGCCGAGGCCATCTGCAACCGGGATTTTGCGATGGTTCAGGCCATCGCCTTTTTTACCAGTGTCGCGGTGGTGGCCCTCAATCTGCTGACCGATATCGCATATGGTCTGGCAGATCCCAGAATCAGGTATGGAGATTGAGATTATGCCGCTTGCTTCGGAAAACACCGCAACCGGATCCCGGGTGGACGAAGAAATACAGCGCGGCTTATGGCCTAAAATCATTTTTGTCGGTAAACTCCTGGCACGCGACCGGTCGGGAGCCCTCGGACTCATCATGTTTTCGATTGTCGTGCTGACGGCCGTCATGGCCCCTGTGCTGGCGCCCCATGACCCGCTGAAACAAAATCTGCGGCAGGCCAAAAGGCCACCGGCCTGGTCGGAGAAGGGGAGCATCCAGAATCCTCTCGGCACAGACAATCTGGGCCGTGATCTGTTGAGCCGGATCATCTACGGCACGCGGGTTTCGGTCACCGTAGGTTTTTTCGGGGTATTGATTGCCGGCAGTCTGGGAATGGTCATCGGGCTGATCGCCGGATTTATCGGGGGACGGACCGACAATGTGATCATGGGCGCAGTCAATATGATCCTGGCCTTGCCTTATCTGGTTTTTGTCGTTTTTATCGCCGCCATTCTGGGGCGCAGTCTGATCAACGTCATCCTTATTTTCGGTCTTACGGACATTCCCATTTTCGTGCGGATTACCCGCGGTGAAGTCCTGCGCATGCGTGAATCCGGGTTCGTGGAATCGGCCCGAGGGCTGCGGGCCACCCGGGCCCGAATCCTGTTCGACCATATCCTGCCCAATCTGCTCGGCCCCCTGATCACCATCGCCACCTTTGAAATGTCGGCGATGATTTTTTACGAGGCCGGTTTGGGGTTTTTAGGCTTGAGTGTGCCCCCCAGCATTGCGAGCTGGGGCAACATGCTGGCGGTGGGCCGCAAGTACCTGACCATCTACCCCTGGATCGCCACCTTTCCCGGACCGATGGTGATTCACGGCACCATGCGTTATGATCAGCGGTACGCACGGGTTATGGAATTGCTGGAACTCGTCGGCCTCAACCCCAATCACTATGATCGGTTTCCCCATGAGTTTTCCGGCGGACAGCGCCAGCGCATCAATATTGCCCGATCTCTGGCACTCAATCCCGACTTTATCGTTTGTGACGAGCCAATTTCAGCCCTGGATGTGTCCATTCAGGCCCAGGTGGTCAATCTGTTTCAGGATCTGCAGGAAAAACTGGGTTTGACCTACCTGTTTATCGCCCACGATTTGAGTATGGTACAACATATATCGCATCGGGTGGCGGTCATGTATCTGGGACATATCGTCGAGCTGACCAACCGGTATTATCTTTTCGAAAATCCGCTGCATCCTTATACCCAGTCTTTAATGTCGGCCGTTCCCCTGCCGGACCCCAAACTTGAACGCTCGCGCCGCCGGATCATGCTCGAAGGTGAAGTGCCCAGCCCCGCCAGGCCGCCTTCAGGATGCGTATTTCACAACCGCTGTCCCTTGGCCAAGGATCACTGCTCCCAGGACATTCCCCGATATCGGGAGGTGATCCCGGATTATTTTGTGGCTTGCCATTCGGCCGATGCCGAGGGCGGCAGCAAGGTGGCTGTCTGATGTTCGCTGTCAGAGAGTAGAAGGGCTGGGTTCTAAAGCGGGTGCGGATGCCGTCGGTCTCTTCAAGGCAAATGATTCCGGATTTCCGACGACATACGGCTGTCGAAAGTGAATATTGGAGCCGGATCAACCCTGAAAAAAAGAGCGGGGATCTCCAAAGGCCTTTTTCTAATCTCGCAACAGCGGCATACGGTCCATATCGGCCAGGATACGCCGGGACCTTATCTTTACATAAGCGTCGGTCTTGACCGGAGAGAAACGATGGGGATTCGGCAATATGGCTGCCAACAGCGCTGCCTGCCGGCGGGTCAATTGATCGGCATGTCTGTTGAAATATTTCAGGGCTGCGGCCTCCGCACCCATGATCCCCGTTCCCCAGTCAACGGTATTCAGATAAACTTCCAAAATGCGCTTTTTGGGCCATATCAGTTCGATCAGCAGCGTGTAGTAAGCCTCCAGGATCTTGCGCGTGAAACCGCGATCCGGCAGCAGGTAAACCGTGCGGGCGGTCTGCATGGAAATCGTGCTGGCGCCTCTGATCTTTTGTTCCAGGAAAATATCCTTCAGGGCCTGACGGATTTCGATCATATCAAATCCATGGTGCTCCAAAAACCTCTGATCCTCAGCGGCCAGAACCGCCCGCTGCAGATGGGGGGATATTTTGTCCAGCGGACGCCAGATATACGCCGGGGGCGGGTGACGCTCGGATTTGATGAGCCGGCTGAAGGTGTTCCACGCCACGCGCATGGTAAAAGGCGGCGCGAGCCAGTTTAAAAGAACGACCTGAACCAGGGATATCATGACCAGGGCAACCGTCACTTTGAGGCCGATTTTCAGCATCCCTCGAAAGACGGACTTGATTTGTTTCTTGTGACTGCGGCGGGACACACTTATACTCCAGGGTTTTTCAAATGATTGCGGAAACCGGTCACGGACAGAAGGTGGCGTGAAAAGCAATTCCGCCAACCGGCAACGTCCCTCCGTTTGCTGGAATCGGAAGCCGCGCTTGCTGGAAAATAGCGGTGCGAGCCTTCTTCACGGGGTTTCCCTCGATCTTGCGACGGCTGTCCCTGGCAATCAGATTTTAATACAACCATCCGATATTATAATTGTTGTTTTAATTTTTCTCTGATTTTGAGGGTCAACCCGGTGACCGCGCATCTGAAAGGATAGCATTGCCAGAAATTATCGGTTTGGGCGGCGCTGAGCATGGCGCGCCATCCGAAACAACCTCGGCATTGCTGCTGCGATTTCAAGCAAGGAGGCCGTCCACCCTTATGGATAACATCGGTGAGAAGTGAAGTTTTGGACATCGATTCAGATCCATCCGTCAATTTTTCACAACGACGGCTTGTTTATTTCGTATCGGTTGCCCGGCCAAACCTTTCAAGATTAACTCCGGGGTCATGCACAGATCCGTCAGACGCACGCCGGTTGCATGGCAAATAGCATTGGATATGGCGGCGGCGATATTTACCATACAGCCCTCTCCGATGCCTTTGGCGCCGAACGGACCGGTCGGTTCGTTGGATTCCACGATGATCGGCACGATTTCCGGCACGTCACAGCTCCTTAAAAGCCGGTAATCCGCAAAACCGCCGTTCAACAGCCGACCGTCTCTTAACAGCGGATTTTCACAAAGAGCAAATCCCATGCCCATAACACCGCCGCCGGTGATCTGTCCTTTTACCAGGTCCGGGTTTATGGCCCGCCCGACGTCGAAAGCACTTGTCAGCTTGAGTACCTTGACGTGACCGGTGGCAGTATCTACCTCGATTTCAGCAAAAACCGCGCCATAATAGCTGGGCATGGCGGGGGCAACGCCGGTGGCTGAACCGATCACCTGTTCACACAGACTCATATTCTCAATCTGAGTTTTGCGCATCAGATCCCCGATCGGGATTTGCGTTTCCGGATTTTTTCGGTCGAAAATCAGGCCTTTTTCAATTCCGAGCCGGTTTTCAGGCACGCCCAATTCACTGTGGGCATAGGCAAGCAGCTTTTTGCGGGCCTCGGCGGCTGCGGCCTGGACGGCCAGCCCGCCACTGTACGCCTGACGGCTGCCATGGGTACCGCAATCCAACGGCGTGGTCTCCGTATCGGCTTCGGATACGGATATTTTTTCAAATTCAATTCCAAGCGTCTCGGACGCAATTTGAGCCAGAACGGTTCGGTTTCCCTGGCCTTCATCGGCGGCTGCGGTTATCAGATTGACACTGCCATCGGCGTTGATCATGATCGTTGCCGCCGCTGGATCGGGCAGGGCCTTGCCGGCACCCGTGCCATGCATCATAATCGATAGCCCGATGCCGTGCTTCTTAAGGCCCTTGGCGGGGGACTGATTTCTCTGGTTGCGCCAATCGGCGGATACCGCACCTTCGGCCAGACAGGCTGCCAGGCCGTTGCTGCCGATGACTTCATTCAAGACGGGATCGGTTTCACCCACCCCGCGGTAATTTCTGAGCCTGAATTCCAACGGATCCAGTTCCAGCATTTCGGCCAGAATATCCACCTGGGATTCCTGGGCAAAATTCATCTGGGGATTGCCATAACCTCTAAAGGCACCGCACAGGGATTTGTTGGTGAAAACGGCGGTGGCCGAAAAAGCGTAATCCGGGATTTTGTACAGCCCCACACCGGTGGACAAACAGTCGGCCATCACCCCGATATAGTGCGTACCGTATCCCCCGACATCGGCGACAATCTCGACCTCATTGGCAGTGAGCAAACCGCCCGTTGTGGCACCGGTTTTCATTCTGATGATCATGGGATGCCGGGATTCGGTGGCGATCATGTCCTCTTCCCGGGTAAAGGCCATTCGCACCGGGCGACCCGCACGGCGCGAGAGCCAGCTGCACATGACCTCCAATCCGTGGATAAGACCGCACCGCCCCCCGAAAGCACCACCGGTGTATGGCTTGATCACTCGGACTCTGTTTAGGGGCAGCTCAAGGGCCCCGGCCAGATAATGCCGACACCAGTGCGGCAGCTGGGTGGAGGAGTAGACCGTCAGTTTCCCATTGGATCGGTAATGGGCCACACAGGTTCCAAAAGGTTCAAGGGCTGCGTGTTTCTGTTTGGAGGTTCGGTAGGTATTCTCGACGATAATATCCGCTTTTTTGAAACCTTCCTGAATGTCGCCATAGTTCTTGCGCACCTTGAAGGCGATGTTGCCCCGGCGATGGATACGAACCTCCGTATCCTGCAGGGCCTGCAAAGGATCGAAAAAAGCCCTTAAGGGCTCATATTCCACCTTCACCAGGGAGAGGGCTTTGTCCAGCGTCCGGCGATCTTCGGCAGCCAGAGCCGCCACCGGATCCCCGATAAACCGGACCACGTTGTCGCGCAAGAACATTTGTTTTCTCTTTTTTTCAGTTCGCAGAGAAAACCAGTATTCGATTACCTTGGGAACCTCGAAAATGGTGGCCACCGCCCGGACTCCGGGCAGCTTCTCCGCTGCCGCGGTGTCGATTCGTTTTACTTTGGCATGCGCGTGCGGACTGCGAACAAGCCCCGCGTGCAACATATTTTCAAGCCGGATATCGGCTGCGTACTGGGCCGATCCGGTAACTTTGTCGACGGCGTCGATCCGTGGCAGGGATTTACCGACACTCATCAGAGACTCAGTCATCGGCCGCCTCCTTCATCCGCCCGGCCGCTTTGAGAACGGCTTTTACCGGCCTGTCGTAGCCGGTGCACCGGCACAGATTGTTGGACAGATTTTTGCGCACGGTAGCCTCGTCCGGTTCCGGATTCTTGTTGAGCAGCGCCTGGGCGGCCATGATCATACCGGGCGTGCAAAATCCGCATTGTACCGCCGATTCCGCGACAAAGGCCTCTTGTAGCGGATGAAGCTCGGTTCCCTGTTGAAGGCCTTCGATGGTCGATATTTCGCAGCCATCTGCCTGGGTTGCCAGGACCAGGCAGGACAATACCGCCTTGCCGTCCAGATTCACCGTGCAGGCCCCGCATTCCCCTTCGCCGCAACCCTCCTTCGTGCCGGTCAGCCCGAGCCGGTCTCTGAGGATGTCGATCAACCGGTCCCCCGGGTTTACGGTCAGTTCATGCCAGTCGCCATTGACGTGCAGTTTAATGTCTACCGATTTCAATCAACGCTCCTTGCCAGACTGATTTCAAGGGATCTTTGGATCAGTACCGCCACCATTTTGCGGCGATAGTCGGCCGTGGCCCGGATGTCATCGATCGGTTTCGCTTCCCGGGCCGCTATCGCAGCCGCTTTGTGAAGGATCTCATCGTCTATCCGGGTTCCGGCCAGCACGGCTTCCGCCTCCCTGGCCCGCAAGGGGACCGGCGCGACGGATCCCAGTGCGACGCGGGCAACCTTGCAATAATTCCCATCGCAGGTCAGAGTGGTTGCAACATTAACCACCGCCATATCGATGGCCGCGGGATAGCGTCTAAGCTTTAAAAATGAACTTCCGGTCTTTTCCGATCCCACGGGAATGCGAAGCTCCCTGAGTACCTCATCGCTGTTCAATGCGCTGTAATTTGGACCTCTATGAAAGTTTTCGACGGGGATCTTTCTTTCCCCCTCGGGTCCCACCGCCGTCAGGACGGCTTCCAACACCAGCAGCGGCGGTGCCAGATCCGCACAAGGGGATGCGTTGCACAGATTGCCGCCAATAGTCGCCCGGTTTCCGATGGTGGTCGTGGCATGAACATCAGCGGCGTCTGAAAGCGCTCGATATGGGGCCGATCGAAATAGGGCCGAAGCCGTAATCTGGTTTATGGTGGTGGCCGACCCGATACAGATGTGATCGTTCCGCGTGTGGATATAATCCAAACCCAGTCCGGAAATGTCCACCAGATGATCGATGGCGTCCAATTTTCGAACTCCGGGGCGCACCGGTATGATATCGGTACCGCCGGCTATCACGCGGGCCTTGTCTCCCCACTTTGACAGAATCGCAATGGCCCGGGTCAGATCCCGGGGGCGGTGATATTCTTCAATCTGAAAGTAAACACCCATTGTAAAAATTCCATGTGAACCTAAAATATAATTTACAACCCTGGCTATATCCACAGCATGTTTGAGGAAAGAGAAAAACCACTGGATTGCCTGGGCGGTCCGGAAGCACCCGGCGGCTCATCGTTGGGATTTAATAAACGGAAAAACATCCGTTATCCCGGTCAAATCGGTGATGACCAGCACGATAAATCCTGCAAGGATAATAACGAGCAGAAACCCGATAACACCGGCGCCGGCCGGAAGGTGATCGATTTGACCGGCGATCTGAATCACCTCCGCGTCGGTCAAACTGTCGATTCGGGCCTTGGCCTCAGCAGGATCAATGCCCTGAGCAACAAAAGCCTCCTGTATATCTTTGCGGGCCAACAGTTGATGGAGATTTTCGCGGGCCTGCCGACCTCGAACCGAGTCCATAACGGTTTCGGTCCCGATCATGGCCGCGAAAACGGAATGAATCGGGACGGCTATCAGAAACATGATGACAGCAAGGGAAATGCTCGTTGGTTTGAGTGTTTTTCGAATCACATGCATGGCTGGCCTCCTCAATAATCAATCCTGTCTGGATGTGGTTTGCAGGAAATTTTTTTTTTACGAAATGTAATTTTACCCTCAGGAGATCAATCCTTCCATTTTTTGTTTTTTCTGATAAATTAACTTAGCTTCCGGTTTGTTCGGGTTAGTGTTTCTGATGATAAACTCTGGATTCGATTTCCCTTAACGTTTTTTGGTATACAGCTTGTGGCGATCCCCCAAGTGAAACGGCCCGGAGAGCCATTTCGCGAGCTTCGGCGTACGATCGCTGTTCCATCAGAATTTGCGCAAGGTTATTATAGGCTGGAGCAGCCCGGGGATGCAATCGAATTGTTTCCCTGAACGCGGTTTCAGAGTTCTTCAAATCACCCAGTGCGTAATAGCTGTTGCCCAGCCCCATTCCTGCTGCAAGGCTCTGCGGCCATTGGCCCAATGCCGTCCGATAACCGCTCGCCGCCGCCTGATACTGCCCCGCATTTTCCAAACCGAGCACCGCCGCCAAATAGATTGTCTCCACTGGCAGAGCCGGCAACTGGGTGGGTTGCAGAATTACGAGGCCCCAGTACCCGCTGCGAGCCCATGTCTTTTCAAAAATACCGAAAGGCATGACCTTGCGATAGACGGTGCCGGAACGAAGTATTACATATTCCTGCGCCGTGTCATAGCCGATCACCACTGCATAGTGCCATACCGGCAACCATGAAACTCCCAGATTCTGCAAAATAACGACCGGATATCCGGCAGCAATTTGGGAAAAAAGCGATTCGGGATCGAATATTTCATATGCGATCCTGCCATGCCGCCGCGCTCCGGCAATGAGATCCGTTTGCAAACTGCCCTTGCGGGCAGGGGTATAAACTTCCTCGATCAGATCTTGCGGCTGCAGCGGCAATCCGCTCCAGCTCATGGCCATTGCCAGGGCAGCCGGTCCGCATTGATATTTTTCCTGGGAGAAAAACGGCACCGCAGCCAATTCCCGGCTGGCCTGTAGGCCTTGCGGCAGCGGCGGCATTTTCATCTGACGGAAACTTGCACATCCGGCAAGGAAGTTCAGCAGAAAAACAACCGCACATGCGGCAACATCCAAACGATGGCTGATTCGGTTGCAGGTCATGTTAATTTCAAAACGTGCTTTGGCACAATGTTATTTGTCGATCAAGGATCCGGGGCAGATTCCCTTGCCGCCGAACCTGTCGACAATCGAATCCAGGGCCTTGTTCAGCTCTTTTTTTTTCACATTCACGCCATCCAAACCAAATAGCGGAAGCTGATGCCGGGAACCAATTCCAATGAGATTGGATACGGAGATACCCAGCAATCGCACCGGTCTTTGACCAACCGCTGTTTTGGTCAGCAAACGGCAGATGTCGCCGTAGATCTCGGTACGGTCATTGGTATGCACTGGCCGTGTTACCGATCGGGTGATTAGCACAAAATCGCTGTACTTTACCTTTAACGTGATCGTTTTGCCCTCCAATCTGTTGCGCCGCAGACGGCGGGCCACGCGGTCAGCCAGTGAGAGCAGCTCCCTTTTCGCCGCTTCGGGATCGACAATGTCTTTCGAATATGTATCCTCATGTCCGATGGATTTAACGGCGTGAAAGGTGATGACCTCCCGGTCGTCAATTCCCATCGATAAGCGATGCATATGGATACCGTGCCTGCCGAATTTTTTCTCCAGGATCCCAACCGGCAACTTTCTCAGATCTTCGAATGTATCAATACACAGATGGGACAGCGTTTCCCGGGTCGCTTTGCCGACCCCCCACATTTTTTCAATCGGAAGCGGGTCTAAAAACTGCTTTACGCCGTCTGCGGGGACTACCGTCAATCCGTCGGGTTTTTCCATATCCGAGGCGATCTTGGCAACGAACATCGATGGCGCCACCCCGGCTGATATCGTCAGGCCCGTTTTATCGACCACCATTTGTTTGATCCTGGCAGCAATTTCCAGGGGTGAACCGAAAAGGCGGGAACAGCCGGTGACATCCAGAAACGCTTCATCGATGGAGAGCGGCTCGACCTGAGGCGTGAATTGAAAAAAGATTTCAAATACCTGCGCGGACACTTCCACGTATCTGGACATCCTGACAGGCAAAACAACGGCGTGGGGGCACAGTCGCATGGCCGTTGCCATCGGTTGGGCGGAATGAACCCCGAATTTTCGGGCCTCATATGAAGCAGACGACACCACACCCCGCTGCCGGCTGCCGCCGACAATCACCGGTTGTCCCCTTAGTTCGGGGTTGTCCAGAATTTCCACCGACGGATAAAAGGCATCCAGATCCAAATGAATGATATGCTTTTGGGCTTTGTTGTTATCCATTCCCGGCGTCCGATACAAACCCCGGCTTAATGCGGTCAGGTATCAGGGCTCACTAAAATGTACCATCACGTTTCAGACGCTGATGCATTGGTCCGGTCGGATGGTGAAAGCTCGGAATATCCGGGCACTGCAGCGGTTGCGCAGGTTGCCGGCCAAGCGTCTCGACATCTATCTGCGTGAATCGCTAGTTTCGTGAACCCCCAGGACAAAATCACGCACGACCTGATTAAACTTTTCCGGCTCTTCATAAAACGGCATGTGTCCACTCTTTTCGAAGAACACGGTCCGGGAACCTGTGATTTGTTCGCCCACATATGCGCTGCCCTGCCACGGAAATACCTTGGATTGCCGTCCCACGCACACCAACACCGGCAGCCTGATTTGTGGCAACAGATCCCGCCAATCCAAATGAGTGTGATCGGCCATGATGTCGGCCCTTAACTTAGGCGGGCATTTGTCGATTTCCCGGGCAAGCGACTCGACCTCTTCCGAAGTCGGTTGATAGGTATCACCAAAACACCCGGACACCAGTCCGCGCGCGACACCGGCAGCATCATATTCCAGCCGGACGCTGAGTATGGACAGTGCTTCGGCATCATAACATCCCGGCTGCCCCCAGCGCCAGGTTTCACTGTAGTACTGCCGCGGTGATTGGTCCACGCTGACATGCCCGGCGAGGTATTCGGGACCAAACAGGTCCAGGTAGCTCCAGATAATGCTCGCTCCCATGGACCACCCCAGAACGGTGACCTGTTCCAGGCGCAAGGCCTCGATAAGGTCCCTGACATCCTTGGCATACCGGGCAATGCGGTGACCCCAGACCGCTTTTTCCGAATCGCCGTGAGCGCGCATGTCCGGCGCGATGACGTGACAGGATTCCGCCAGGGAGGCAATATTTTTCTTAAAGAAGTTATGGGTACACGTCCACCCGGGGATCATGATGAGGGGGGGACCTTCGCCGACATCCTCGTAGTGGATGCGAACGCCATCATTGGTTTTGATTGTGGGCATTTCGATACGCTCCTTTCATTTCCTCTTATCCAGCAGTTTCCGCAGATCGGCAATGTGCCTGGCCGGATAAACCCGGGTGGGGCACACCCGGCTGCAGTCCAACGAGCGTTCACACAAAAGGACACCGCGCCTGCTTTCCGCCAGAGATCGCAGCTCAGCCGATTTCTGCGGCGCTTTCTTCAGCTCGTTGTTTACGGCGGCCAACACGGCGGGTCCGAGAAAAACCTCGTCTTTGCATGCGATCGGACAGGCCGAAACGCAGGCGCCGCATTCGATGCAGTTTTCAAAACGGCTGAAATCCTTGATTCCCTCCTGCCGGGGGGTGGATGCAATCTTTTCAGATTGCCTCAGATAGCTCCAGTCGGCAGAATAGTCTTGATAGAAAGGGCTCACGTCGACGACCAGATCGCCGAGCGTTTTGAAACCCTCCAACGGGGTCAGGGTGACGGTGTCATCCTTCAAATCTGCTATTCTCGTGATGCAGGTCAGACGCTCCCTGTCGTTTATTTTGCAGGCACAGGTGCCGCAAGATGAATGATGGCAGGAATGACGATACATCAGGGTGCTGTCCTGTTCGAGACGAATCTTTTCGAGTCCCTCGAGGATGCTCGTTTCAGGCTCAATTTCAAGGACATACTCCTTAAATTCGGGGGGGTCGATGCGGTTTGGTTTGTACCGCAGGATGCGAAATGTTACGGTTCGGGTCGTCATTGGTGATTTAATCTGAAAAAATATTTTTTGATTTAGCTCAAGGTGCGTCCGTTTGGAGTCGGGCCTCTTTATAAAAATGCCGATAATGAAGTAATCTTGCGGTTTTCGTTTGACAGGCAATATTTCTGCCGGTTTTGCGGCAGATTAAATCGGCGGTTTTTTCAGCCATCGCCCGCAGGGTAGTGGCTTTGCCGCCGATTATCGACACCAATCCTCCTATATTGTCTCTTTGCTTGTGGTCAAAACATTCAAACGTGCGACTGATTTTTTGGGGGGCTTCAGCCGGCTCGTTTGCAATCAAGGGCCGGGAAGCACACCAAACCGAACGAAGGGCGGCATGCTTGACCGCAGGCACCAGCTCGGCACACAAATCCCTGATTCTGAGAACGTGGTCAGGTGGGAGCTTAATCCTGTCCGGGTCCTCTGCCAGCCAAATGGTGGTACCCAGAACTGAAAGCTGACGCTGAGGCACGACGATATCCCCCTCACCGGGGAGGCGGAGACGATTGACAACCATGTTTGTCAGACGGCCACTAACGGCTGTGATGGCCCCGGGCCCCGGCTGAATCGGTAGTTGAACTCCGGCCAGAACGCAAATGTTACCCGCCCAGGCTCCGGAAGCATTGATGAACAAATCCCCTCGAACATCGTATTTCTGTTCGGTCCGCTGATCGAAAATGCGTACGCCGGTGATGCTTCCATCAAATTTATGAATGCCCACGACCTTGGAATAATTGTGGATTCGGGCACCGTTGGCCTTGGCAGTGGCCAAAAAATGCAGGGGAAGGCGCCAGGCATCCATGGTGGCATCCGGCACCCGGATCGCCGTTTTCAGGTCAGGATTCAGCCCCGGTTCCAAAGCCAGCGCCCGATCGGGCTCAAGTTCCTCAGTGGGGATCCCGCACTTCCGGCATCCTTCCAAAAAAAGAGACCGGTAATCCATATCGTCATCGGTCAGGGCTACAAACAACCCATCGTTTGGCTCCAGTGCCTGGGGTGCAATGCGTTTGATGATAAGATTCTCACGAATGCACTCCATAGCTGCCTCCGGGTCGCTGACGGCATAACGGCCGCCGCTGTGCAAAAGTCCATGGTGCCGGCCGGTGGTGCCGGACAGCAACTCCCCGCTTTCAAACAATGAGACGGAAAATCCTCGCAATGTCAAATCGTGGGCCAGGGCCGCACCGGTGCCTCCGCCTCCGATGATGATTATATGTTCCATCGTTAAACCTGCGGCCTCTAAGGTCGTATCCACCTTGATTTTATTTCATAAACGGATTAATGTTGGGAACGATAAGTATCCCAATCTCCCAGTTAAGCCCTCACCCGAGGGGATTACCACCTAAATTGCCATTGGGGGTCCGTATGCCGCTATTTGATCTGAGTGAGTTTTTTAAGTTGTCTTCGGCGTTAAACTACAATCTGAGCGCCACATCCTTGAATCGCTACAATGTACTGATGTACATCATCGGCAACCGGCGGTTGGATGGCGATGACAAAAAAGATCGCGAGCAGAAGATCATTTTAATGGAGGCACTGGGATATCTATTCGGCGTATACAGCCATAAACGCCGCCGTTTGGGTCCCATGGCGGTTTTGCACCCCTTGCGGACCGCCGCCCTGTTCACCCGGTCGCTCACCACGTTTAACCTTGTGGATCTTCTCGCCCTGCTGTTTCACGATATACTTGAAGACATCAAACCGAATGACTACGATGCACAACAATGGCAATCCATGGAAAGTCAGCTCTACGGCCTTATGGAGCGTATGGACGGCGACGATGAAGCCCGGCTGACGCACAGCCTCTTATCCCTGACCAGGCTCGAAAATGAATCCTATTACCAATATATCGGCCGGATGCTGGAGAATTCGCAACATTTTCCCGAAATCATGCAGGTGAAGCTGGCGGATCGCCTGGACAATACGTTGGATATGCGTATCGATCTCGAAGATCCTCTCTCCGGAGTCGATTTTTTTGAAACCGTGTTTCAAATCCTTTTTGTCAGCAATTACGCAGGGTACAGAGCCACCATGGAACATGCGCCGGCAACTGCCATAAATGGTGCCAGGCGTTTGTATCAGTTGTTCAAGAATGCCGTGCTGCTGTCGCTGATCCGTCAGAAAGTGCCGGCGGCGGATCGGGAAAATGCCAAAATCCTTTTCAATGCCGTAGCCGAGGCCGGTTTAAAAGAGGCGCAGCGGACGCTGATTCACCTGATCAGCTATCATGTCAGGGAACTTCGCGCCCAGCGCCACCTGGTGTTGGAAGCCATGAAATATTGCTATAGCGGCAGAAGCGATTTGGTAACCATGCCTGACGGCGACCAGCTTCTGGACGGTTTGTTTTCGACCTATTTCGGTCGTAAATCCCACAAATCGCGTCGCCAGCAACTCGAGCTTCTGTACCAGAACAAGGCATTGATGCTGGAAGCCTCGATTGCTTTTATCGTCATCTTCCTGAGCTTTTTAAACGACGAAAATTTTTACGTAAGGGGCATCAGCTCGAAAGGCATCGATCCGAAATAAGCACTACCCGGGATCGGACGAGGTCGGATAAACGCCGGATTGGAAACCATCGGTTTCTTATATCCGAAATGAACTGTTTTCAATGGCGTGAATTTTGTGCAGCTTCATCGTCGCTAAATTGGGCCACCCGCATGGCAGCGAGGTGGTCGGACACCTCTCCGTCCACCAGTTGCAGGCGGTTATCCATTGTTTTATCCAGCACGGAATCCCTGCTGCGATAGGCAGCCGAAAAGTCCGGGTCGAGTTCAAGGGCTTGATCAAAATCCCGGAAGGCAAGGGCGGTATCCCCCACCTTTTCGTAAGCCAGACCGCGCAAATGATACGCGCGCGCATGGTTCGGATTTATGCGGACCGCCCTGGAGAAGTCGGAGATCGCTTTTTTGATTCTGTTCAGTTTCAGATATGCTGTGCCTCGCGTCGAATATACCAGTGCAGAATTACGTTCGTGTTTGAGCGACTCGGTAAATAGTTTTACACTGGTTTTATAATCGCCTCTCAGATAAGCGGCGGCACCTGCATCGAAAAGTTTTTGTGCCATATAATTGCTGGGCATCTTAGGGTCCTCCGATAGCACTCGCCTGATTTGTTGGAAAATCAAGCAAGTTTATCGCAATATAGAATATTAATCAAATCAACCTTTTAAAGGGATAAGTATATTTACCCAATCCGGTTTTGTCAACTGTGAAGATGATTGACTGCGATTCCCGAGGGGTGGCGATTGGGCTAAAATGAGTTGACCCTACAAAATCCGGTAATATAATTTGTACGCTTGAACACAGACTTTGGTTGAAGTCGAAGCCCGTGGGAAAAATATCCAATAAAATGGCATTATTCAACACACCGGCAGGAGACTATCCCGCACAAACTATAATTTTATTTTAAATATATAACGGGTCCGGAAGCGTATTGATCGGCCACAGACAGGCAGGCGTCACAGCGGGTGAGCCCCTTGGAAACTTCGGTATATGCCATCTGGGGGGTATTGTTGGTTTCGCTTAGATGAGCCAGGATGACATGCTGTAGATTGTCATGCTGCAATTCCTGCAGCAGAATTTTAGAGGAAGTGTTTGAAAGGTGGCCGCTGCGGCCCCTTATCCGCTGTTTTAAAGGCCATGGATAGGGACCGGCTTCCAACATCTGCGGATCGTGATTGGCCTCGAGGACCAACAGGGCACAGCCTTTCAAATGTTCTTTGACCATGACCGTAGCAATCCCCAGATCGGTGGCGATTGCGATCGTCGTTCCATTCCGGCCGATGGTGAAGCCTGCCGGCTCTTCAGCGTCATGGGATATGGAAAAGGGATGGAGCGCGAGGTTGCTGATGCGAAAAGACTGTCCGCATTCGAACGCCCGGACTTCATGCAGGCTGCCGAGACCCGGACACGCGCTGAATGTTTTTGAATTGATATAAACGGGCAGCTTGTAGCGCCTGGAAAGAACGCCGACGCCCTGAATGTGGTCGGAATGTTCGTGGCTGACGATAATGGCATCCAAGTGCTCGGGGTCAAGATTCCTTGACAGCAGCCTTCGTTTGATTTCGGCGCCGGAAAGTCCGGCATCGATCAGAATTGACGTCTCACCGTCGCTCACATAGGTGGAATTTCCCTTGCTCCCGCTGGCCAGGGTGCAAACGGCAAGGTTGTAATCACGGACTCGCAGGGATTTCCGATTTTCCTGATGCATATCAGAACTTCACATCCTTTACAGGTTTTATTTGAGAATCTTCCGCAAGCCCTTCCGCGCCGGCGCATTTACTGCCACGATGTGAACGGGCTTGATTACTGAACCTAATTACCTTAAACACTAAAAAAATAAAAGTCTGATTTCGAAAAAAATCAACGGTTACGTTCGCTGTAAATTTGAAGACTCGATCCAAATGAATTCAATCAACATCGAAACAAAAATTGTCAATCCGCTTATCGGCGACACCATACCGCTCCCCTCGTACGCCACTGACGGGTCCGCGGCAATCGACCTCAGGGCCTGCATTGAGAGCGAGATCCGCATTCGACCGGGTCAAACCGTTCTGGTGGGCAGTGGAATTGCCGTCAATATCAAAGATCCCAACATCGTCGGCCTGATCGTACCACGTTCCGGCCTGGGGATTAAAAAGGGGATTGTTCTAGCCAACACTGTCGGGGTCATCGACTCGGATTACCAGGGTGAAATTAAAATCGGGCTGTATAACAGAAGCCGGGATCAGTACACCGTAAATCCGGCTGAACGAATTTGTCAGATGTTGTTTATTCCCGTGCTAAAGGTGGGGCTGCAATTGGTAAGGGAATTCAGTATCACAACAGAACGGGGCGCCGGCGGTTTTGGACACACGGGAAGAGACTGAGAGGGAGTTTAACTGAATTCGGAAGGGGGAATGCGGACGACTAAAAAGGGGGCCTCCGGCCGTTGGCGGTTCGAAAACACGTTGCACCGCTCGGCGGGGGGATGTCGGATCGCACAACGCGTTTAAAAATCGGCAGGAATTTAAAAACGATCTGTTAAAGTCTTTGATGAGAGACGTCTTAATCCGATGACGCCAAAATTTCCGCCAAGTCCGCTTGTCCGTCACTTGCCGGCCCTAAAAGGGTCAACGCCATCTGACCGGGACTTAAGAGCTCGTTGGCCAGCTCGAGAATGTCTTGAGGGGTGACAGCCTCGACGTTTCGAATGATTTCCCCCAGCGGAAGGTCGCGGCCGAAATGGATTTCGTTCTGGGCACATCGAACCATCTGATTGTCAATACTTTCGGAGGCCAACAGCAGACCGCCCTTTGTATATTCGATAGCGTCTTTTAATTCTGCACGGTCCACCCCCTGGTCTTTCAATTTCCGGAATTCGTCCAAAACCAGCCGGGTCGTTTCGGCGGCCCTTTGAGGCGCAACCCCGACATACACTCCGAACATCCCGGTGTCCCCATGGGATGAAATGAAAGAATAGACCGAATAAGCGAGTCCCCGTTTTTCCCGCACTTCCTGGAAGAGCCGCGAGCTCATATTTCCCCCCAGGAGGGTGCTGATAATTGAAAAAGCGTACCGGCGAGGATCGGTGATCGACAGTCCCTTTGTACTCAAACAAATGTGTGTTTGCTCCAGTTCGCGCGAAGTGAGGTACACTCCGGAGCATTCCCGGGGTGTTATGCGCTCCGAAATTCCCCTGCCGGGTCTGATGGCTCCAAACGCCGGCTGAACCAGATCTACCAGATGGTCATGGTCAAGATTGCCCGCGGCGGAAATTACGATACGATCCGGCTGATACAGACGACGAAAAAACGTTTTCACCGTGTGAGCGTCAAAATTGACAATGTTTTGCGGGTGGCCCAGAATCGATCTGCCCAATGGATTATCACCCCAAAAATTCCGGCCTGAAAGCACATGCACATATTCCTCCGGACTGTCTTCCACCATGCCGATTTCCTGAAGGATAACCGGTCTTTCCCGGTCGATTTCTACCGGATCGAACACCGAATTGATAAAAATATCGGAAAGAATTTCTACCATGGTTTCCGTCTGGGCATCCACGACCCGGGCATGATAGCAGGTGTTTTCCATGGCCGTAAATGCGTTGGTATTGCCACCGATAGCATCGAATTCCTTCGCGATTTGATAAGCGGACCGTTTGCGGGTACCCTTGAACATCATGTGCTCGATAAAATGCGAAAGGCCGCTTTCAGGCTCGGATTCGTCGCGGGCACCGACGTTGACCCAGACCCCCATCGAAACAGAACGTGCATGAGGCATTTTTTTGCTGACGACGCGGATCCCGTTATTGAGGCTGGTTTTCTCGATGGGCACCTTATTTTTCCTCATCCAAAAGGGCTTTATGGCTTAGTCGGATTTTACCGTCGCGGCTGATTTCAAGCACCTTGACCTTCAGCTTGTCACCTTCTTTGACGATATCGGACACCTTGGTAACTCGATGATGGGCTAATTGGGATATATGCACCAGACCGTCCGTGCCGGGCAGAATCTGTACAAAAGCTCCGAAATCCATTATTTTGACGACCGTACCCTCGTAGACGGTGCCTATTTCCGGTTCCTTGGTGAGACCTTCGATGATCTTTATTGCGGCATCGCCCTCCTTCTTCGAGATCGCCGCAATCTTGATCAACCCGGAGTCATCGATTTCGATACTGGTATTCGTTTCACTTTGAATTCCACGAATTACCTTGCCACCGGCACCGATGACGTCACGAATCTTGTCGGGATGAATCTGAATGGTACTGATGGTGGGAGCATAAGGAGAAATTTCCCCGCGGGGTTCGCTCAGCGCTTCCAACATTTTATCGAGGATATGCAAACGGCCGGATTTCGCCTGAGCCAGGGCTTTTTCCATTATATCCCTGGACAGTTCGAGGATTTTGATATCCATTTGGAGCGCAGTGATGCCCTCGCTGGTACCGGCGACCTTAAAATCCATATCGCCGGTGTGATCCTCATCTCCCAGAATATCGGAGAGGACAACCACCTGGTCGTCTTCCTTGACAAGCCCCATCGCAATACCGGCAACCGGTGCTTTAATGGGAACACCACCGTCCATCATGGCCAGGCAGCACGAACAAACGGTTCCCATGGAGGATGAACCATTTGACTCGAAGACTTCGGAAACCAGCCGAATCGTGTAGTCAAAGTTTTCTTTATCAGGCAGAATCCTTTCAATGGCACGGGTGGATAATCCGCCATGGCCGATATCCCGGCGGCTTGGACCGCCAATACGCTTTACCTCTCCGACGGAATAGGGCGGGAAATTGTAGTGCAGCATGAAGGGCCGCAATTCTTCACCCCCCAGGGTTTCCACGCGCTGTTCGTCCTGACCGGAGCCGAGTGTCAGCACACCGAGCACCTGGGTCTCCCCGCGGGTGAAAAGGGCACTGCCATGGGGACGCGGAAGAACGCCGACTTCACAGCTAATTGGGCGGATTTCCTCAAAGTTACGACCATCGATCCGGCGGCCTTCTTTTAAAATAAGATCACGGCTGATTTTTTTCTGCAATTCGCCAAGCAGATCGTACACTTCTTCTTCACGATCGGCATAGGGTTCGCCCAGGTTTGCAAATATTTGTGCTCTAGCGTCCCGCATGGCCTGAGAGCGATTCACTTTTTCAGGTATCGATAATGCCTCCCGTATGGGAGCAGCCGCCCGGGTTTCCAGCAGACCGACCAATTCGTCGTCTTTAGCCGACGGCGCATACGGCCGTTTGGTCTTGCCGTGAGATTCCTGCAACTGCATTTGGATATCGATGAGGGGTTGCATGGAGCTGTGCGCAAAAAATATAGCTTCCAGCATGTCTTCTTCGCTGATCAGATTTCCGCCGCCTTCCACCATAACAACACCGGTTTTGGATCCTGCCACGATGATATTGAGATCGCTTTCCTCCCAATCTGAAATGCTGGGGTTTATGACCAGTTGACCGTTCAGCCGGCCGACCCGCACGCTGGCAATGGGTCCGGTGAAGGGAATGTCTGATATCGTGAGTGCCGCCGACGCCCCGATCATCGCAAGGGTGTCCGGATCATTTTCCTGATCCATGGACAGCACGGTGGCAATCACCTGGGTTTCGTAGCGGTATTTTTTGGGAAACAGGGGGCGGATAGGCCGATCGATCAAGCGAGCGGTCAACGTTTCCTTTTCACTGGGACGGCCGATTTCACGCCGAAAATAATTGCCGGGTATACGTCCGGCGGCATAGATTTTCTCCTGATATTCCACGGAAAGGGGGAGAAAGCTAGATGCTTTTTCAGTCTGAGCAGACACTGCGGTGACCAATACGATGGTTTCGCCGTAGCGCACCACAACCGACCCTGACGCTTGTTTGGCAACTTTGCCGGTCTGAATGCTCAGAGTTCTTCCACCGATATCTGCTTTGAAAGTTGTTTCCATATTTATCTCCTGCTTTTTGCGACGCTTAAATGTTGCCGGATCGTTTACTTTGAATACACTCAGCCAAATGCCCTCAACGCGCCGTATGATGCCTGAACAAAGCCGGCCCTGACAAAAAGCGATATCAAAACCAGGAGCATCCATCCACTTCAAGGCAAAAACTTCAGCCTTTAGCACTTTTGGATAAACGTTCCCGATTACTGCTGGTTTTATAATTGTCTTGAGGGTATATACATCCGATAGTCTGCACTGGTTGGTTATCTTTTTAACCCCAGCGTTTCGATGATTGTGCGATACCGATTAACGTCCTTGAATTTGACATAGTTGAGAAGCCGACGACGTCTGCCGACCAGCATCAACAAACCACGGCGGGAATGATGATCCTTTTTATGGATTTTTAAATGTTCGGTGAGATAGGTAATCCGATGGGTTAAAAGTCCCACTTGAACCTCCGGCGACCCTGTGTCGGATTCATGCAACTTGAATTTCTCAATCAGTTTTTTCTTGTCATCGCTGGTGAATGCCACTTTCTTTTCTACCTCCTCGTGTTAGTAGGTAAAACGATCCCTCATCGTGTCGCTTTATGAATGTTAGCAAACAAATATTTTATGTGAATGTAAAAGAATACCTTAAGCCCTGAATTTCTGCGGGTTCTGAGGCGGAAACGCACAGTGGTATTCCATTCGATCCCCAGTTTCGCCATGGTGCAATATTGCTAGCAGATTTCCCTGGCGGTCAACTATTTTTATTTTCGAACCGCAGGGCATCTTTCTATCGGTACCATCGGCAACTGCCAGATCAGCAGGGGAAATTAAACGCCCATAGCGAATTTTTTGGGCCAGCATACGATCGGCACGGACTTGTGCCATGTCCGGTAAAGCGTCCGCCATATTGATTATGTGGCCGGCAATCTCCGTGCGACCCCCCGCCCCCTCGAGCTGGGAGAGCGATACTGCCTGATCCAAGGTAAAACCACTGCTTTCCAGACGGTTCAACGCGGTCAGGTGACCGCCGCAGCCCAGCGATTTACCGATATCGGCACACAAGGTCCGGATGTAGGTGCCGGCTGAACAGGTTACCTCAAAACGAACGAACGGCGGTTCGATTTCGTGTATATCAATCCGGTCGATCCGCACCCGCCTGGGCGGCTTTTGGACCGGTGTACCGCGTCGCGCCAGCTTGTAGATCGGTACGCCGCAATGTTTCAATGCCGAATAAACCGGGGGCAGCTGATCAAAGGATCCACAGAATTTTTGGAACGCATGGTGGATCGCATGCGGAGAGAGTTCCGGCGGTTCGTTTCTTGAAATGACCGTGCCGGTAAAGTCCTGGGTATCCGTTTCCTCCCCCAACTTGATTGTGGCGGCATACTTTTTTTTGCCGGACAACAAGAATTCTGCAAGCCGGGTTGCCTGGTTGATACAGCATACCAGCACACCCTCGGCAAAAGGATCCAGTGTGCCTGCGTGGCCGACTTTATCGGCCCTGATTTTTCTTTTTACAATTCTTACCACCCCGGCCGACGAAATGTTGGCGGGTTTATCGATGACCAGGATTCCGTTTAAATTGGCTTCGGCCATCACAAATTGTTGGAAAGTGTAATTATTTGCGATTTCAGTTTTGTCATGGACATTTCAACCTGAAATCCTGCCGCATTGGAATGTCCGCCGCCACCGAAGGTGCCGGCGATTGCGGCCACATTCACTGTTCCGTCGGAACGCAGACTCACATGAAACTTGGGTAACGCGCCATGCCCGTTTCTGCCATTATGCAGTTCCTGGATCAGAGCGGCGACTTTAACATCCTCTATCCGCCGGGCATAATTTATCATACCGTCAACATCTTCGGGTTGGGTTCCCGTTTCCGCAAACATTTCCTCGGTTAGCGTCATGATCGATAACTTACCATTATCCGATATTTCAATGGAATCCAAGGCGAGGTTCAAGAGTTTTATGCGCCCCAGCGAATACTTGCCGAACACTTGTTGGGAGACATAATAGGGTTCGACCCCATATTGGACCATCTCCTGACTAATAGCAAAAGCGGCCTGATTTGTATTTGAAAAACGAAACGATCCGGTATCGGTTAGAATTCCCGTATAAATGGAGGTTGCAATGGCATTGTCAATGGGAACGTTTAAGACCTTAATCAAATTGTAAACGATTTCGGCGGTGGAACAAGCCTCCGGATCGATTAGTTGAAGCGTGCCGAAAAGGGTGTTGGTGATATGATGATCGATATTGATGCTGACCGGAATTCGGCTCACCAGGGCGTGAGCCTCACCGATTCGCGAAATTTGACCGCAGTCGAGGATGAGAGCCGTGTCAAAGCTTGTTTTTTGGCTGAAATGGTTGACAATACGATCCACTGACGGCAAAAATCGATAGACAGCCGGAATCGGACTGCTGTTGTAAATGGTGACATCCTTGCCAAGCTTATCCAGGGCCAGTCCCATAGCGAGCAGTGAACCCACCGCATCGCCATCCGGATCGCAGTGGGAAGCCACTAAAATATCTTGTGCGCTTTTAATTCGATTGATTATCTCGTTCATTTTCCGTCGATATTCTTTTTAGCAAATTTTCAATATGAGATCCGTAGTCAAATGATTCATCGTAAAAAAAGACCAGGTCCGGCATATAACGCAGACCGAGTTTGGGTGCAAGGCTTCTTTTTATAAATTTGCGGGCGCTTTCAAACCCTTTGGCAGCAGCTTCCACCTTGTTGCTGTCACCATAAATAGAAAAATAAATGCGGGCCAGTTTCAAATCGGGGGACATTTTGACATTGGTGATGGTCGCCATTTTCAACCGGGGGTCATGGATGTCCTTTTTGAGTAGATCCGACAGGACCTCCTGTATCAATACGCTTACCCTGTCTGCTCGGGAGAAGGAATTCATAAATGAATTATTTCCATTTGGGTATCGACGATTTCGGCCAGGCCCATATTTTCAGCCATGTTGAATAGCTTGTCGATTTTCGAGTTAATCAGGGCTGAATCGTTACCGACCATTGAAAAGCCGATTTCCGCCTTCTGATAGACATCGTTTGATCCAACTTCGGCTACCGACGCATTGAAGTTATTCCGAAGTCTGCTGACCATCGATTTGACAACTTTACGTTTGCCTTTCAAAGAACGGCAGTCATGCAGTCTCAGTATGATAAGTCCGGTTCCGACAACCATCTTGATCAAGGAGCAAATGCCCGTCTTCAATAATTAATTTAAATAAAATCCAATGCTTATTCCATCGCCGGTTTTATTTCTATCAGATGGTAGCACTCGAGGATATCTCCGACTTTGATATCGTTGAAGTTCTCAACGCCTATTCCACATTCGTAACCGGCCTGAACTTCCTTGACGTCATCTTTGAATCGGCGCAGGGAGGAATTTTTGCCGTCATACAATACGACGCCATCTCTGACGACCCGGATATTCCGACCCCTTTCTATTTTACCATCGGTCACATGACATCCGGCGACGGATCCTATTTTTGGAATATGAAATACCTCACGAACTTCTGCTGTGCCCAGTACCTGTTCTTCATAGGTGGATTCCATCAGACCCAGCATGGCGTCTTTGACGTCTTTGATTACATCATAAATGACGCTGTAAAAGCGCATATCGACATTTTCCTCGGCGGCAAGAGTCTGCACCTTCGGTGTCGGCCGGACATTGAAACCGAAAATGATCGCATTTGAAACGGCCGCCAGGGGAATATCCGACTCGGTAACGGTTCCGGTTGAAGAATGGACCACATTCACTTTCACTTCTTCATTGGATAGTTTTGTCAACGCTTCGGTAAGGGCTTCGATAGATCCGTGCACGTCCGCTTTGATAATAAGGTTCAAGTCCTTAACCTCACCCAGTTGCATCTGTTCAAAGAGATTTTCCAGACTGACCCGGTTGGTTTGGGCGAGTTCCTTGGACCGTTGCCGTTGAATACGATGCATGCTCACTTGCCGGGCTCTTTTTTCGTCGTCCAAGGCGATTATCTCATCACCGGCGACGGGTACCCCGGATAACCCCAGAATTTCAACCGGAATAGAGGGACCGGCAGATTCCACCTGAACGCCCTTGTCATCCAGCATGGCACGAATTTTTCCAAAGTGGACGCCACATACCACGGGGTCGCCGTTTCGCAGGGTCCCGTCCTGCACAAGAACTGTTGCGACCGGCCCCCGGCCGGTATCTATTTTAGCTTCCACCACATGGCCGAAAGCCAGTTTATCGGGATTGGCTTTCAATTCAAGAACTTCAGATTGAAGTGAAATCATCTCCAACAGTTCATCGATGCCCTTTTGCTGCTTGGCGGATACCAGGACAAAAATAGTGTCGCCACCCCACTCTTCAGGGGTCAGACCATATTCAGCCAATTCTCGTTTGACTCTATCGGGATCGGCATTCGCCTTATCTATTTTGTTGACCGCGACAATAATAGGCACATGAGAAGCTTTGGCATGATTGATGGCTTCGATCGTCTGGGGCATGACACCATCATCGGCGGCGACTACCAAAATGACGATATCCGTGACCTTGGCACCGCGGGCTCGCATCGCGGTGAACGCTTCGTGTCCGGGAGTATCAAGAAAAGCGACTTGACCGCTATCGGTGGCGACAAGGTAAGCGCCGATGTGCTGTGTGATACCGCCGGCTTCCGTCTCGGTTACGTGGGTTTTGCGAATAACGTCGAGCAGGGAGGTTTTACCGTGGTCCACATGTCCCATGATCGTAACCACCGGTGGGCGTTCCTGCAGATTTTCCGGGCTGTCCGGTTTTTGCTTCAATATGGTCTCTTCCTCAAAGGCGGCCCGCTCCACCTCATATTCGAACTCAGTAGCAATCAAAACAGCGGTGTCATAATCGATGCTTTGGTTGACGGTGGCCATGACGCCCATCCCCATCAGGGTTCTGATAATTTCGTTAGATTTAACTCCCATCCGCTTCGCCAATTCAGATAAAATAATAGCATCATCAATTTTGATGCGACGCTTGATGGCCTTGGCCGTCGTGATCTGAGTTTTCTGGCCCGTTGGCGCTGCCCTGCCCTTGGCCCCCTTGCGGGGCTTCCGGGTTCGGTAGCCACTGTCGTATAATGCCGCACCTTCGACAACTTCTTTTTTGCGAAATGAAATTTTCTTCTTTAAAAACTTTTTGTTTCCCTCACCCTCTTCACCATCCTGTTTCCACTTCTTTTTCTTGACTTCTTTCGCCGCAGCATCAGACGGCTGGTCAGCGGCGGCACGTTTATTGTCCGCGGCTTTTCGGCCCGGTATCCGCTCCACCTTACCAGTGGTTTTTTCAGGACGTCCGGTTTTCTTTTCCGACGGCTTTTCCACCGGTTTAACAGGCAGTTGGATGATCTTGGCAGCCGTTTCCCTCTTGAATTTTCGAACGGTCTTTTGAGACTTCTTTTCTTCCGGCTGGGTTTCCAGGGTTTCCGGTGCCGGAATTTCCTCGGCCGGTATCGGAGCCTCAGCCGGCTTTTCTTCTATCGGCTCCGGTTCTTCGGCAACCGGCTCTTCAGTCTCCAGCAGCGCTTCGGCCGCCTCATCCGGAACCACCTCCCGCTCTTCAATGATTTCCTCTTCGGTGGCGGCGGCCTCTTCAACGGTTTCAGCTACTTCGGGCTCCATCGAGGTTGCCTCGACTTCGGCAACTTCTTCAACCGGCGGTTGCTGTTCTTCGGCGGCCGTGGGCTCGATCTCCTCCGGTGACGGTTCGGCTGTGACTTCAACCGGTACTATTTTTCTGCGTCTGCGAATGACGGTCGGTTTTACGCGTGTCTCTTCGATCGCCTCTTCTTTTTTGCCGAAAATCACTGTTTTCACTTTGGCAACGGCGTCATCGTCCAGAGAACTCATATGACTTTTAACAGAGATATCAAGATCACTCAGCTTGTTCAGCAGCATTTGATTTGTCAGATTCAGGTCTCTGGCGAGTTCATAAACCCTGGTCTTGGCCATTACTTCCCCCTAAAATATACATTATATTTGGGCGTTTATTAGTTGTTGCCCGTCAAATGAACGGCAGATCGATGAAAAACCTCGTCGGACGCGCTGCCCGTCCCACCCGACAGGATATCGGCCCATAGGCTAGGTGCAATCAACTGTCAATTATACGCCCCGTCACTCGATTTTATCGTATGTTTCAGTTCCATCGGTTTCATTCCCATCCGCCGGCTGATCAGATGATGGTAAATCTTGCTGTCCGGCAACGTCATCTTCAGCGGATGAGGCGGGTTCTGCTTCATCGGATTCGCGAATCTTTTCTCTGTCGTCGACTGTTTCTTTTTGGGTTTCTGTTCTGGATTTAATCAAGGCATTGCGTGCAGCTTCCAAAAGCTTTTCGGCCGTTTCTTCGCCGATTCCCTTGATTTGAATTAACTCATCGATGGTTGCCCTGCTGATTTCTTCAGCTGAATAGAAGCCGCTCTCATACAATGCATCCGCCAGGCCGGGACCTACGCCGGGCAGTGCCACCAAGGAATCATATCCAACTTGCATGGCCTGGCTGTAACGGGTTTCGTTTTTCACATCCAGGTGCCAACCGCAAAGCTTGGAAGCCAGCCTTACGTTCTGCCCTTTTTTGCCGATGGCGATGGATAGATATTCATCCGGGACAACGACTTCCATGGAACGATTGTCTTCATCGATGATCACTCTGGAAACCTCCGCAGGCGCCAGCGCGTTGCACACAAATTTTGCCGGGTCCACGTGCCAGGGGATAATGTCGATTTTTTCACCCCGAAGCTCCTGCACGACATTTTGCACCCGGCTGCCCTTCATTCCCACGCAGGCGCCAACCGGGTCTATGTCGGAATTATTGGAAGCCACCGCGATTTTTGCCCGCACCCCGGCCTCACGGGATGCACCGATAATGGTTACGATGCCCTCGCTGATTTCCGGAACCTCTGTTCGAAACAGGTCGATTAAAAAGTTTGGATGGGTCCTCGAAAGCACAATTTGAGGACCGCGCGTGTCATGCAGCACATCCAGAATATACGCACGAATTCGGTCGCCGCGACGGTAGCCTTCCCTGGGTACCTGTTCCCGGACCGGGACGATTCCCTCGGTCTGACCCAGGTTCACAATGATGTCACCCCGATCGATCCGCTGTACGATACCGTTTAAAATCTCCCCTTTTCGGTCGATGAAGCTGGCATAAACGGCATCTTTTTCGGCATCCTTCATTTTTTGGATAATGACCTGCTTGGCAGATTGGGCGGCAATGCGGCCGAAGGTGCTGGTATCCATTTTGGTGCCGAGACTGTCGCCGACCTCGCATTCTGGATCCAGCTTTCGCCCCGCCACCAGGCTGATCTGAGTAGCGGGTTCGGCGACCACTTCCGTGACCTCCATAAACTGAAAGACTTCTATCTCACCGGTTTCGTCATTGTACTGGACTTCTATATCCCGTTTGCTGCCATACTTTTTCCTGGCGGCCGATCGCAAAGCTTCTTCCAGTGCCCTGATTAGGACTTCGCGGTCAATACCTCTATCCCGGCTAACTTGTTCGACGACACGCTTTATGTCTGAGACAAACATCAGATCGCTCCATTAAAAAGTTACCTGTCTTCCCGCCGCAGCGGCGGGACCCAGGGCCAACTCGAAAAACATTTCGCAATTGAAACAACGGCGTTACCTGACCAACCGGGTTGCAACGCTCGGAATGTTGATATCTTGCCTTGTCGGACAGATGGCGCGACGCCTGAAATCGCAAACCTGTTGTTTTATCAGCCCTATATATATTTCCGATAAATTCATTCAGTGAGCCGTGCCTTAAGGATATCCTCATTGGCAAGGGAGACGGTTTGTTCGCCAAGCTCCAGGATCACCTGTCCCTCTGAAAATCCCAGCAGCACGCCTGTGAAATTCTTTTGCCCGTTGATGGGCCGATTCGTTTTTATTTTTACCCGGTGACCCTTGAATTTTTCAAAATCCGCTGGTTTGGCCAGAGGACGCGATGGGCCCGGTGACGTGACTTCCAGGTTGAACGGCCCGATATCTACAATATTTACATCTATAATATCTCCCATCTGGTGACTGATGCCGGCACAGTCATCCAGGCCAATGCCACCGGGTTTGTCGATATACAGGCGCAGAATTCTGCCACCGGCTTCCCGCTGGAACTCAACGTGAATGAGCTCCAGACCTTCGGCCTCGCACAGTGGCTCTGCAAGGGTTCTGATCTGCCCGGCGATCTTCTGTTCATTTATGCGGGGACGGCGACGGATACCCGGCTCGGCATCTTTTTTGATATCAGATTTTTTTGTTTTCACTTTACCATGAGCGTTTGTCTTAAAAACGCAAAAACGGGCTGTCGCCCGTTTCCTCATGTTTCAGGTATCCCACATTAATGCACAGCGGAGAAAGTTTATCTGTTCATACCAATAACCATAAGGAAAAAGTTAAATTCATCTCTAAATTGCCTATCCGGCCATAGCTGAGGAAAAGGCGAAATGTTGGTGGAGCGGGCAACGAGACTCGAACTCGCGACACCAAGCTTGGGAAGCTTGTACTCTACCAACTGAGCTATGCCCGCTCACATACCTAAGATAGACTATTTAAGACAAAATTGCTAAATTGTCAATAATTTTTAATAAACTAATTGTCGTCCAGCAAATCTCTGATGCTCAGCAGCTCTGATTTCAGGTTCTCCAGGAACTGCCCGCCGGATCGAGACTCCGTCGCGTGTTTGGTATTGATAAATCGTCGGGCACCGTCAATCGTGAATTTTTTTTCGTGAAGAAGATGCTTGATCTCCAATATGACTTCGATATCCTTCTTAGTGTACGACCGTTGTCCCGATTCCGTACGACGCGGGTTGATCTTTTTAAACTCGGTCTCCCAAAACCTCAGCACATGGCTCGGGAGTCCGGCGATTTTGCTAACCTCCCCGATTTTAAAGTAGAATTTATCGGGAATTTTTACTTGATACGGTTTTTGCATTGTCAACCCCTGGGCCTGCGGCCAGCGGGTCAGGGCAACGTGGCGTCGAATGCTTTTATAAGTTTGTCCGTAATCGCCCTGTGCAGGTTGGTTATATCATCATCCTCTAATGTTTTATCGGATGAACGGTAGATGACACGAAATGAAACGCTTTTTTTTCCGGCTGTAATTGGCGCACCCTCAAATACGTCGAACAAGTGCAGACCTTCCATCAGTTCCTCCCGGGAGGATTCGACGACTTCCAGTATCGATTGGGTTTCAACGCCCGCATCGACAATGACGGTGATATCCCTGTATATGGCGGGAAACCGGGGAATTGGCCTGGAAGCGGCAACTGGTGGGACCAGTGGAATAATTTTATCCACCTCGAGTTCGAAGATAAAGGCGGTCTGTTTTAAGTTGAAGTCGCTGCGAACCTGCGGATTGAGTTCACCTACCTGGCCAACCTGTAGACCATCGACCAGAATCTTTGCCGTGTATCCCGGCCTGGTATAGTCGCATCCATCAGGGGGCATTTTCGTAAATCGCACCCGGTCGATCTTCAACGCCTGCATCAGCCCTTCGGCGCATCCTTTGATATCATAAAAATCGCAGGGGACTTCCCGTTGATGCCATGAAGCGGGGTTTCTCGCTCCGGTCCACAGCGCGGTCAACCCTTCAGGCTCCATCGGAAGGTCTTGACGGTCCGATTTGATGAATATTTTGCCGATTTCAAAAATTTTAAGGTTCTTAATCTGCTGGGCGATATTGTAACCCATGGTGCCGAGTAGTCCCGGAATCAGAGATGTCCGCATGACCGCCTGTTCTTCCGACAGGGGATTCAAAATCCGGATGAGCCCCCGGCGCGGGTCCTTTTTCGCGAGCCTCAAGCGGTCGCAAGACAATTCCGAATCGAAACTATAGGTGATGGCTTCCGTAAAACCGAACCCGTTCATCAAAAGCTTGAGCCTGTTTCTGACTTCCAATCTGGGATCCGGAGTCCTGGCCTCCGCGGGCATCGCTGGAAATGTTGTCGGTATATCATTGTAGCCCGAGAGCCGGGCGACCTCTTCCATAAGATCCTCCGGCCGGGTTATGTCCACTCTAAACGACGGCGGTACGACGGAAAGAATCTCGTCGCCGTCTTCGGTGGCTGTTTTGCGGATTTTGAACTCAATGGATTCAAGCAGGCTTTTAATCTGATCGGCATCGGGTTTGATCCCCAGCAGTCGATGCGTCCGCTTGACACTCAAATCAACACTGTTTACAGCCTGAAACTTGGGGTATTCATCGATGATTCCAGCGACAAGACGCCCCCCGCCGAGTTCAGCCATCAATTTTGCGGCACGGTTGACCGCCCGGACGGTTCCTTCGGGATCCACTCCGCGTTCGAAGCGATGGGAAGCGTCCGTTCCCATACCAAGCCTTTTAACCGTTTTTCGGATACTTACCGGATTGAAATAGGCGCCCTCGATAAGCACCCGGCTGGTGGCAGCTTTGATTTCCGAGTTCAGGCCGCCCATGACACCGGCCAGTCCGACGGCTTTAGCGCCGTCGCAAATCATGAGCATGTCCGCCTCCAAGGTCCGCTCCTTTTCGTCCAGAGTGACAAATTTTTCTCCTTGGGCGGCGGTCCGCACGACAATACGATTTTCTTCCAGAAAATCAAAATCAAAGCCATGCAGCGGCTGACCGGTTTCCATCATGACAAAATTGGTGATGTCGACGAGGTCGTTGATCGGCCGTAATCCGACCGAAAGCAGTCTGTCTTGCAGCCAGAAAGGGGACGGTTTCACCGTCACATTTTCAACCAGCCTGGCGGAGTATCGTGGACAATGATCAGGGGCCTCGATTTTCACCGACGACATTTTGTGGATCGTATCCGCGTTGTCCTCGATGGTATAATCGGGATATTTCAAGGCGGTTCCCTGGATCGCCGCGATTTCCCGGGCGATACCGATTACGCTGAGACAATCCGGCCGGTTGGGAGTCAGATCCAATTCAAAAACCGTATCGCAGAGGCCCAGGGCGCCGGCAAGGGGGTCACCTGCTTTAAGGGTCCCACCGAGATCCATGATGCCGCTTCTGTCGATCCCAAGTCCGAGCTCCGCTTCACTGCACAACATGCCTTCGGAGCGCTCTCCCCGAATAATGTTTTTTTCCAACTGGGACCCGTCAGGAAAGAGGGTGCCGGGTTTTGCCAAAGGTGCCAGCATGCCCTCTCGAACATTGGGCGCCCCGCATATCACGGACCAATCACGATCATTTGTCCGGACACGGCAAATACGCAGTTTGTCGGCATTGGGATGCGGCGTTATCTTATCGATGCGTCCCACCACGACGCTATCCAGATATGCATAGCGGTTGGTGACCGAATCGATTTCCAGTCCGGCCATCGTCAGCGCTTCTGCAAGCTGCCGGGGATCCATCCTGATGTCTGTATATTCTTTAAGCCAGCTTAAGCTAACCTTCATATGCTGATCACACCGAATTCAGCCGGAGTCGTCTAACCGACCAGGATGGTCTCATTAATAGACGAACACCGGTTAATGTATTATCTAAAACTGTTCCAAAAATCGCATATCGTTTTCAAAAAACCTGCGGATGTCGTCGATGGCGTATTTCAGCATCGCGATTCTTTCCACACCCATGCCGAATGCAAAGCCGGTATAGCGGTCGGCGTCGTATCCCACGTTTACGTACAGCGCGGGGTGAACCATTCCGGAGCCGAGGATTTCAATCCACCCGGTATGGGAGCACACCCGGCACCCCCGTCCCCGGCACATGACGCAAAGGATGTCCACTTCGGCACTGGGCTCCGTAAAAGGGAAGAAGCTGGGACGGAATCTGAGGCTCGTTTGCCGGTCAAACATCTGATGGACAAAAGTCGTCAGAATGCCTTTGAGGTCGCCGAAAGATATGTTCTCATCAACCAAAAGCCCCTCGACCTGATGAAACATGGGGGTATGTGTCAGGTCGGAATCACACCGATAGACCTTGCCGGGCACGATGATCCGTACCGGCGGCGACTGCTTTTCCATGGTTCTGATCTGATTGGGCGAGGTATGGGTCCTCAATACCATATCGTCGGTAATGAAAAAGGTGTCCTGCATATCCCTAGCGGGATGATCTTTGGGAAAGTTGAGTGCCTCGAAATTGTAATAATCCGATTCCACCTCGGGTCCCTCGGCAATATCGAATCCAAGATTTGAGAAAATGTCGCAAATTCGCTGGTTTATCCGGGTGATCGGATGCAAAGCGCCGCGTGGGGACGTTCTGCCGGGCAGCGAGACATCGATACCGATATCGTCGGCGTCACCTTGACGTTCGAGCTTTTCGGTTCCCTTTCTAAACGCTTTTTCGAGCAGATTCTTGATCTCATTTGCCTTTTTCCCGGCAGTCGGCCTTTGTTCCGCAGGCAACTCGGAGATGTTTCGCAAAAATCGTGTCAGCACACCCTTGCGCCCAAGATAGCGGATATAAACCTCCTGGAGGGCATCGGCGTTTTCAGCCCCGTCCAGGGCTTCGATTCCTTGCCGGTATATTTGCTGTAAATCCGTTTCCAATCTACACGATACCTTTTATTAAAGCTGCTGCTTATTAAAGCTGCTGCGCCGCCAGATTTGCAATTTGGCTGAATCCGGAGGGATCGGATATCGCCAACTCGGCGAGGACCTTGCGATCCAACTCAACTCCGGCAAGCTTCAACCCATGGATAAATTTGCTGTAAGCCAAATTGTTCAACTTGGCAGCGGCATTGATTCTGGCAATCCACAGTTTCCTGAAATCCCGCTTGCGGACACGGCGGTCGCGGTACGCGTACATCAGGGCCTTGTCGACGGCATCTGCTGCGGTGCGAAATAATTTACCGCGTCCGCCACGAAACCCTTTTGCCAGTTTCAACACCTTTTTGCGACGTCTCCTGGCTTTGAATCCGCGTTTTACTCTCATTGTAAATTCTCCTTATATCTATTTATCTGTTCTCAACTTAAATTCTTGAATCCACCCGCATGCGATCCTAAATTGCTTTTGAACTAAATGCCCGTCGGGTTCGCGTAAGACGCCGATCCCATCCGGCGCCGCTACCCGTTGGGAAGCAGCAATCTAATTTCCTTGCGGTCGGGTTGGGCAATGAGGTGCGCTCGCCGCAACGATCGTTTTCTCTTGGTGGTCTTTTTGGTCAAGATGTGGCTGGCACATGATTTTCTATAGACGATTTTGCCGGTTCCGGTGATTTTAAACCGTTTGGCAGCCGCACGATTTGTTTTTATTTTAGGCATGAATCTTTCTCCTCATAATTAAACGTAGATGGCGTGAGCTGTGCAAATCCGGCCCACGCCACCAATTAAATCAAAAAATAGAATCGAAAAATGATTTCTTGAATGTATATCGTGTCCCCGGAAGGAAACCGCTGTTCACCGTGGGATGATCGATCACGCCTCAGCGCCGATCGGCTATCTGGGTGACAGAATCATCACCAGTGTCCGGCCCTCGAATTTGGGATGCTGCTCAACCGTGGCTACATCTTCAGTTTCCTGGGCAATTTTTTCGAGCAGTTCCATTCCCAACCGGGACAGTGTGATTTCGCGCCCCCGGAATATGACGGTAACCTTAACTTTGTCTTTCTTGCCGATAAACTTTTTTATATGACCCAGCTTGGTTTGCAGATCGTGTTCGCCGGTCTTGGGGCGTACTTTAATTTCCTTTATCTGAAAGGTGCTTTGTTTCTTCTTTGCTTCCTGTTTCTTTTTGGTCTGTTCATAACGATAGCGACCATAGTCCATAATTTTGCAAACAGGGGGGGTTGCATTGGGAGAAACTTCTACCAGGTCTAAACCGAACTCTGCCGCAGTCTCCAGAGCCTGTCTCGTAGGAATAACGCCGATTTGTCCACCGTCAGGGTCTATAACACGGACTTCTCTGGCTCTGATATCCTTGTTGATATTGGTTTTATCCGTTCGTATCGGTCGATTGGGTCGTCTTGGTGCTGCTATGTTTACCTCCTCATTTTTAATTAAATGTTAGTCCGTAAAAGGCATTCCCGTATCTGAAAGGATCTGGTCCAAGTTTTGCAGAAAACGGTAATTTTGCCTGTCAATCGAGTTCGGATTTCAATACATCCATCCGCTTGAATATATAACAAAATTAAGAAAAGCAAGCAAAAAATGCAAGTAAAATTTTTATATGGGTGATTTCCTGTAAGGTTTTCGCTATTTTCATTGTTTATGGCCTCAAAATCCGATGTGTTTTCCAAATGGCGGTCCGAATCAGAGGTTCAGGGCCGACTGGCCAGCGCCCTGAAGCATCACTGATTCAGTGTATACTCGGCAAGCAGGCTGTGTTTCCAGTAGCTGTTCGCCGGATTGGAAAAGAAGGCTTTAAAAATTTCCAGACTATCACTGCGCATCACACCCGCCATCAATTTAACCGAGCTGTTTTGATAAAGCGGTTTGAGCTGCGACAAGTCGCACGTCGTACCGCCGCCCATTATGTCTTCATAGCCATACACAATTTCGCCGATACCGGCCAGGATAAGTGCGGCATAACACATCAGGCAGGGTTCCATGGTGCTGAACGCAGTAATTTCTGATGGCTCCATCCGGCGGTCGATTTCGGTGAGACGCTTCAACGCTACGATTTCGGCATGATCGATTTCGTTTTTGCGGTACCCGATGGTGCCCTTGCGGGAGCCGGTTACCAGAATTTTATTGCGATAGACCATCAGACATCCGACCGGAAATTCACCCTCCGCCAGCGCATGGTCGGCGAGATCCAGGGCTTTCCTCATAAAGAATTGATAGTCCAATGTTCTTCCAGCTTACCTTCGGTTTAAAGCCCGACGTTCTCCGACGATTGCCAGCAATTAGAGCCTGCAGACATCTTCATCACACGGACAGGCTCCATCCACTTCATAGCAATACAGGATTCTGGACTCCATTTCCGCCACTTTGGCCGGAATCCGGTTAAAACGAGCCTCGGCAACTATTTTCAGCAACTGCTCCCTGTCCGGTATCGATTCCACACCCCGGGAAATGACCTTGCCCGAATTCCCGTCCAGAATTTCAGCATCTAAGCTGTTGGTAACCACCACAATCGGAATCTGGCAGGATGTCAGTATCCGGGACGCGGCCAGCAAGGGGCGCCTTCGGGTGACAATCGAACCCGGGCCGAATTTGACGAGCATGCCGATCCTCTCCGAAATGCGCAACGCGTAATCGATTTTTACAATGGCTTTTTTTTCACCGGCCTGCACCCGAAGTTTGACGCGCGGTTGGATCTCATCCCTGCGAAAACCCTTTCGATTGACGAGCAGGCGGGCAATCGCCTGCCGGCAACGTTCATCATCGGTATCAAGGAGGGTATCGCCGGTTATGTAATCCTGCAGCTTGCCAAGTACCAAATGATGCCCATTCATGACCGGGTCGCTTTTCTATTAGCCCTGTTGAAATCTGAGTCGAGTTCCGCCTCCT
>CAVZEZ010000014.1:0-161698 GCA_963774425.1 uncultured delta proteobacterium
CAAAGATGGCGAGGAATGGGTCATCAATGGCACCAAAACCTTTATCACCAACGGGGGCATGGCCGGTTTTTACTGCACCATGTGCCAGACTGACAGTGACGTGCAGCCGGCTTACCGGGGGATCAGCCTGATCCTGGTGGAGGCCGATCGTCCCGGACTGACAACCGCCGATGTCGGCGATAAAATGGGCATCCACATGATGTCAACTGCCGAGGTAAGTTATAAGGACGTACGCGTGCCGGCCGCCAACCTGATCGGAAAGGAAGGCCGGGGATTTTATCAGGTACTCGAATTTTTTGATGAAAGCCGGATTTTGGTGGCCGCCCAGGCCCTGGGGATCGCCCAGGGAGCCTTCAACCGGGCCCTGGCCTATGTCAAAGAACGCGAGCAGTTCGGCCGCAAGATCGCCGAGTTTCAAGTCACCCAGCACAAGCTCGCCGATATGGCGACCAAGATTGAACTTGCCCGTTTGATTACCTACAAGGCAGCCTGGAATTACGATCAGGGCCGCATCGATCCGAAGCTGACTTCAATGGCCAAAATGTATGCCGCGCGCACCGCCGTGGAAGTAGCCGACGAAGCCATCCAGCTTTTGGGCGGCTACGGGTATATGACCGAATACGAAGTCGAACGGTTTTATCGGGACGCCAAAATTACCGAAATTTATGAAGGCACCAAGGAGATTCAGAAAAATACGATTGCCAGCGCGGTGATCGGCAAACTGAAATAACTGGAAGCGCTTGCGGGTTCGGGATTCAAGGTCCAAAGGTTACAATTTATTTGAAACTGCTTATTCTATTGAAGCAACCGGGAACCTCCGGAACGCTGGACCCGGAACCTCTCAACCAAACCAATGCTTGCTGTTAATGGAAAGGAGGCTGAAATGTCCGACTTAATCAAAAAAACATTGCTGGCCGGGGTCGGCCTGGCGCTTAAAACCTGGGATGAAGTCGAAGACCTGGCCAAGGAACTGGTAGAAAAAGGCAAAATGACTGAAAAGGACGGCAGCAAGTTTCTCAAGGACTTGCAGGGGCGATATGAGGATGCCCAGAAGAAATTGGAAAGCCGGGTGGAAAAAACCGTGCAGGAATTTTTGAAAAAGGCCAATGTGGTAACCGCGGATGAGTTAAAAGCCGTCAAGAAGGAAATTCGGGAGCTTAAAAAGATGATCAGCAGCGAGAAGGAAAAATCCTGAACCCGGCCGGGATCGATATTGATCGTCAAATTAAACCCTATTGCCACAACTTTGCCTAAAATCCTTTCACCTTTTGAATAATCCAATGTTCTTTCAGCCCGGGGCACAAGAATTGACCTATCACATCGCGCAGCATCATCGGTTTACAGCCGAAAAAGGATCGATATGACAGGCTTTTGTCGATATCGTGTGAATAAACGCCCATGTTGAGTATCCGAAAAATCGGCGTCATCGGCCGGACCTACCGTCATCTCAATCGCTATCGCCAGATTCTGACCGTGCTGATTAAATACGGCTTCGGGGACTTGCTGGAAATGTTGAAAATCGACCAGTACATTGAGGTCGGCCTTCAGATGATTATGAGAAAGCGCGGCGCACGGGTCGAACGTCTTACCCGGCCTCAGCGGCTGCGGATGGCCTTTGAAGAACTCGGACCCACCTATATAAAACTCGGGCAAATACTTTCAACCCGCCCGGACCTGATTCCCATGGAGTATATCCAGGAGCTTTCCAAACTGCAGGATGAGGTCCCGGCTTTTCCTTTTGAGGAAGTCTGTAAAGTTATCGAGTCCGAGTTCGGCCGGCCGCCGGCGGATATATTCGACCAACTGGATAAAATGCCGCTGGCTTCAGCCTCCATCGGCCAGGTTCACCGGGCGATTTTGAAGGACGGAGATCCGGTGGCGGTCAAGTTCCAGCGGCCCGGCATTCGCAAAACAGTCGAAATCGATCTGGAGATCATGCTCCACCTGGCCACCCTGGCGGAACATCATATTGAGGAGCTGGTGCTGCACCGTCCGGTGAAAATTGTCGAGGAATTCGCGCGCACCCTGGAACAGGAGATGGATTACAAAATCGAAGCCGACAACATGGAGCGCTGCGCCCTGCAATTTCTGAAAGATCCGCATGTATATATTCCAAAGGTTTACCGCGAAACCACGACTTCCCGTATATTGACCGCCGAATTCGTCGACGGGATTAAAATATCCGATATCAAAGGACTGGAAGCAGCGGGTCTGGACAGAAAGATGATTACCGCCCGGGGCGCGGATCTGGTGCTCAAACAGGTCTTCGAACTCGGTTTTTTTCATGCCGATCCGCATCCAGGCAATATTTTCGGGTTGCCGGGCAATGTCATCTGTCTGATCGACTTCGGAATGGTCGGTGTGGTGGACCGTCAGACACGAGATGATTTTGTAGATTTGATCGACAGCATCGTTCACCAGAACGAGGTTCTCGCTTCTCAGGTGCTGCTCAAATTGACCTACTGGGATAAAGAACCCGACCGACGTCTGGTCGAGCGCGAAGTTGCGGGTTTTATGGGACGTCACCTTTACAAGCCGCTCAAAGAAATCGAACTGGGAAAATTACTTCAGCAACTTTTTGAACTGGTCGGCAGTTTCAAATTACGGATTCCGCCGGATATTTTTCTCATGATCAAAGCTCTGGGCACGGTCGAAGGCGTGGGACGTATGCTGGATCCGGACTTCGATATGGTGGCCCTGGCGGCACCCTTTATTGTCAAAGTCAAACTCGAAAGATATAAGCCGGAGCGCATCGCCGAAGATGTCATCGATCTGTCCGCGCGGTTGCTGGAATTTCTGCGCCAATTTCCAAAAGAACTGGTCGATCTGACCCACATGATCCGACAGCAAAAACTCAGCTTCAAAATCGAGCACCGGGGTCTTGAAAACATGCTGGTCACCCATGACCGGATCTCCAACCGTATTTCTTTTTCAATTCTGATCGCCGCGCTGATTATCGGATCAGCCTTGATTGTGATCTCGGAAACCCCGCCTTTTTTTTACGGCATTTCTCTGATCGGGATCTTTCTTTTCTCCGCCGCGGCCATTATGGGAATCTGGCTGCTGGTGGCCATCCTCAAAAAAGGCCGGCTATAAAATGAAACTCTACCTTTACAATTCTCTGACTCGGGTCAAGCAGGAATTCGTTCCGATTACAGCAAACCGGGTAGGCCTTTACACCTGCGGACCGACGGTCTACAACTATGCCCACATCGGCAATTTGCGGACCTACATTTTCGAGGATGTTTTAAAACGGGTGTTGCGGTACAACGGCTTTGAGGTGCACCACGTCATGAATATCACCGATGTCGGTCATTTGACCGGTGACCGGGACATGGGTGAGGATAAAATGGAAAAAGGCGCCCAGCGCGAAGGCCGGAGCGCCTGGCAAATCGCAGAATTTTACACGCAGGCATTTAAAAGGGATATTTCCCAACTGAACATTATCGAACCGAATACCTGGGTAAAGGCCACTGACACGATTGATGACCAGATAGCGTTGATTGAGATCCTGGAACAAAAGGGATATACCTATCGCACCCGCGATGGAATATATTTCGACACCTCGAAGTTCGAGGGATATACCCGGCTCTCCCACCAGGATATCGAGTCCTTGAGAGAAGGCGCGCGCGTGGAAAAAAATCCGGAAAAGCGAAACGCCACCGATTTCGCTTTGTGGAAATTTTCACCTGAAGGCACCCAGCGGCAGATGGAGTGGGATTCTCCCTGGGGTATTGGATTTCCAGGCTGGCATATCGAATGCTCGGCTATGAGCATGAAGTTTCTGGGAGAACAGCTCGACATCCACTGTGGCGGAACGGATCATATCGACGTACATCATACCAATGAAATTGCTCAATCCGAAGCGGCTACCGGTAAAAAATTTTTCAATTTCTGGATGCATGGGGCTTTTTTGATTATCTCGGGCGGCAAAAAAATGGCCAAAAGCGCAGAGAACTTTCTTACCCTGGACAATGCTTTTATAAAACAGGGACTGGATCCGCTCGCATACCGTTTTGCGGCATCTCAAAGTCACTACCGCAAACCCATGGAATACAGTGAAGAAAGCATTCAGGCGGCCCGCAACGGCCTCAACCATCTGCAGAACCAGGTGCGGCAGATCACCCGCAACAGTGACGACCGGAAGGGCGTGTTGAGCGAGGAATTTAAATCCAAATTTATGGAAGCCCTGAATGACGACCTGAACATGCCCAGGGCCATGGCAGTGGTTCAGGAGATGCTGAAAAGCAGTCTGGAGGATGCCGATAAGCACGCCACCATTTTGGATTATGACCGGGTTTTGGGGCTGAGCCTCGACCAGGTCGACAAACCCGAGGAATTGCCGTCTGAAATTCAGCATCTAGTCGAAGAACGCCAGGCCGCCCGGGCCGCCAGAGACTGGGCGCTTTCCGACCGCCTGCGCGACAGGATTCAGCAACTCGGTTACCTGATCCAGGACACCCGGGAGGGGATGCAGGTTGTCAAGAATTGACTTGAGATTCAGGCTGACACAAAAAGAATGACTCGCTGTAAAACCATACTTTTGATTCATATCGTCTTCGCCCTGACGTTGGTGGCCTTTAAACCTTGTACAGCAAAAACGGCGGTGTTTGTCAGCATTTTGCCCCAAAAGTATTTTGTGCAGCAAATTGGCGGGGATTTTGTCGATATCCAGGTGATGGTTCAACCTGGAGCGAGTCCGGCAACCTATGAGCCCAATCCCAGGCAGATGACCGCCATGGCCGGCGCCGATGTTTATTTTGCAATCGGCGTTCCCTTCGAAACTGTCTGGCTGGAAAAAATCGCCGCCTCAAACCCGAACATGAAAATCGTACATACGGACCATGGAATAAAAAAAAAGGCCATGCCGGCCCATTTTCATGGTCCGGATGCCCCTGATGAGGCCGGCGGAGCGCCTGAAGGTGAACACGAACAGAACCCCCATCACGATCATATCGCCGCCCCCGATCCTCATATCTGGTTGTCGCCGCACCTGGTTTCGATCCAGGCCCAAGCCATCCTGACCACGCTTCAAGGTGTCGATCCGATCCACCGCGCCGATTACGAAGCCAACTATGCCGCCTTTATTTCCGAAATCCGCGCCCTGGATGTCGAACTCAGTACAATTTTCAGCGGCAAGCAGGGATTGCAGTTTATGGTTTTCCATCCAGCCTGGGGCTATTTTGCCGACGCATACGGCTTAAAACAGATACCGGTGGAAATTCAGGGCAAGAGCCCCAAACCCGCTCAACTCATGGACCTCATAAAACTCGCCCGCAAGAGCGATATTCGCGTCATCTTCGTTCAACCGCAATTTTCCGCTAAAAGTGCGCAAGTCATCGCCGCAAGCATCGGCGGTCAGATCGTTTTTGCCGATCCGCTGGCCGAAGACTGGGCTTCCAATTTGCGCAAGGTAGCGCACGAAATCGAAGGTGCCTTGAGAAAGTAATACCCATGACCGGCCCGATAATCGAAATCCGCAATCTCAACTTTTCCTATCAGCGTCACGCCGTGCTCAAAAATATCAATCTGAGCGTCCGGCCGGCTGATTTCGTGGCCATGATCGGCCCCAACGGCGGCGGCAAAACCACCCTGTTGAAATTGATGCTGGGTCTGCTGAACCCGAATTCGGGCAGCATTCGAATTTTCGGCAAATCACCGCAAGATGTATCTCACCGGATTGGATATGTTCCCCAGAACGTCCACATTAACAGTGATTTTCCAATCTCGACTCTGGACGTCGTACTAATGGGCAAATTAAAGCCCGCAAGGGGGTGGTCGCGCTATTCGGCTGAAGATCGACGGGCCGCCCTGGCGACGCTCAATCAGGTCGAGATGGAAAAGTTCAGCGGCCAGCGCATCGGTGAACTTTCAGGCGGCCAAAAACAACGGGTGTTCGTTGCACGCGCCCTGGTGACGGATCCCGACATCCTGCTGCTGGATGAACCGACGGCCGGCATCGATGCCAAGGGGCAGAATGAACTTTACGCCCTTCTACATGAATTGAATGCCAGGATTGCCATTATTGTCGTCAGCCATGATTTAATGGCGGTATCCCGGAATGTCAAATCTGTAGCTTGTGTGAATCAGCTTCTTCATTATCACGGCCAGCCGGAGCTCACCGACGAAATGTTGGAGATGATGTACAGTTGCAAGGTGGACGAGACCTGCCCGGTCGAGTTGATCGCCCATGGCTTGCCGCATCGGGTATTGGGCAGGCACGATTAGAGGCACAGGGGGCCATGCTGTCACCGATAGGTGAAGATCGGCTTTCTTAAGGATGTTTTTTACGAATCCTCAGGGTAAATAATCGAATATAGCTCTTCAGCGGAGTTTCGAATTTTGGTCATTATGGCTTGGGATTTATTTGGAATTTTAATTTTGTGATTTGAAATTTTCAGCCTTTGGTTTAACAGAAGAAATAACTCCATGGTAAGAAAGTTGTGTTCCGGCCCAACAAAGAATCAGTAGAGCAAATCATGCTTGAAGCATTTCATTTTGAATTCATGCAAAATGCCCTGCTGGCCGGTTTGCTGGCCAGCATTATCTGTGGCGTCATGGGAACCTTGGTGGTTGTCAACCGGATCGTGTTTTTGTCGGGAGGCATTGCCCATTCAGCCTTCGGCGGAATCGGACTGGCCTTCTTTTTTGGTTGGAACCTCCTGGCGGGCACCATCGGTTTTTCTCTGATGGCGGCATTGATCATGGCAGCCGTCACCTACAAAGCCAAACACCGGGCCGACACCATCATCGGGGTTCTCTGGGCTGTCGGGATGGCTGTGGGCATTATTCTACTGGATTTGACACCGGGCTACAATGTCGACTTGATGAGCTATTTATTCGGCAGTATCCTGACGGTTCCCGAGGCGGATATCTGGATGATGCTGGGGGTCGGGCTGACCATCGTCGGCATCGTAATTTACTTTTACAATGACTACCTGGCGCTGTCCTATGACGAAGAATTCGCCCAAATCAGGGGGGTTCATGTAAAGTCCTTGTATTTTCTCATGATAGCCATGCTGGCGGTCGGCATCGTGATGATTATCCAAGTAGTTGGACTGATTCTGGTGATTGCGCTATTGACAATACCTCCCTACATCGCGGAGAAATATTCACCGTCGCTGTTGAAGATGATGCTGTTGTCCACCCTATTGAGTTCAATTTTTACGGTGGTCGGACTGTGGCTTTCCTTTGTTTTCGACCTGACCTCCGGGGCATCGATCATCCTGGTGGCGGGAGCGGGCTTTTTTGTCTCCCTGGGCATTGAACGCCTTCGATCCCATGGTTTCGGCGGCTCGGTTCAGTAAGAGGAAAAAATAGGTCCAAGAAGGCACATGCGTCTTACCCGCATTTATTGAACCCACAGAAGTGACACATCATACATCCCTCTTCAAAGCTGACGGTCTGCCCGCATTCCGGACATTTTTCGCCCATGAGGCTGTTGTGGCGCTTGTGATTTCGTTTGGCATTTTCCCCGGTCAGATACGCTTTTTCAAGCACCCGGGATATGGCATCGGGGATGGACAATACCAGACCGCCATCCTGAAATATAGGATATTCACCGCCGATACCCTTGAGTTGGTCGACGATTTTGTCCACCTTGACGCCCGAACGCAGGGCCAGCGAAACCAACCGGCCAATGGCCTCCGTTTTGGCGGTGGTGGATCGCCCTGATTTGCCGATGGTTGCAAAAACCTCAAACGGTTGCCCGTCGAACTCGGTTACGGTCACATACAAATGACCGTAGCCGGTTTTAATTTTGGTGGTAAACCCGCTCAGGGTCTCAGGCCTTACCTTGACAGCCGTCATGAAGCCATCTTCTTTATTGTCCACACGGGCAAAAGAAAGAACCTGATTCTTCTTGCTGCCATCCCTATAAATGGTCACACCCTTGCAGCCCGACTCGAAGGCCAGGTTATATACTTTGGCGACGTCTTCTTCGGTGGCGTCGTGGGGCAGATTGACGGTCTTGGACACCGCATTGTCGGTATACCTCTGAAAGGCGGCCTGCATGCGGATATGCCACTCGGGCGACACGTCATGGGCCGTTGCGAACACCTGACGGATATCTTCCGGGATTTCCGTCAATTTGCGAATGCTGCCCTGTTGAGCGATGGCATCCATCAGTTCCCGGCTGTAAAAATTCCTTTTGACAGCCACTTTTTCGAAATAGGGATTAACTTCCAGCAATTTGTCGTTGTCCATGACGTTTCGTACGAAACTCAAGGCAAACAACGGTTCGATACCGCTGGAACACCCAGCCAGAATGCTCAGAGTACCGGTGGGTGCGATGGTCGTCGTGGTGGCATTGCGGTATTTGATACCACTGGCCTTGAAAATGCTGTGGTCGTAGTTTTCAAACACCCCTCTTTCCTCCGCCAGGTTGCGTGACGCCTCGTGGGCGGCTTCCTGGATGAAACGCATCACGTTTTCGGCGGTTTCCAGGGCCGCATCACTGTCATAAGGTATGCCCAGTTGATACAGCATGTCGGCGAATCCCATGACCCCCAACCCGATTTTGCGGTTTCCACGCACCATGGCGGTAATTTCAGGAAGCGGATATTTCGACATATCGATGGTATTGTCGAGAAATCTCAGCGATATATTGATGATCACCTTCAATCCCTCGTAATCGATCAGCGCACCCTCGCCGTTTTCAATCACGAATTTAGCCAGATTGACGGACCCCAGATTACACGCTTCCAGCGGCAGCAACGGCTGCTCACCGCAGGGATTGGTGCTCTCGATCTCCCCGAGATCAGGGGTCGGGTTGTCGCGGTTGATACGGTCCATGAAAATAATTCCCGGGTCACCATTGCCCCAGGCCTGTTTGATCATGGAACGGTAAACCTCCGCAGCATTCAACTTTCCTACCCGGCTTTCATCCCGCGGATCGATCAGATCGTAGTCCGAATTGCCGTTGGCCGCTTTCATGAAAGCGTCTGAGACGCCCACCGAAATATTGAAGTTGTTCAGATCGCGGCTTTCTTTTTTGCTATGGATAAACTCCATGATATCCGGATGATCCACCCTCAAAATGGCCATGTTGGCACCTCGGCGGGTGCCGCCCTGCTTGACCTGTTCGGTGGCGGTATTAAATATTTTCATAAAGGACACCGGGCCTGAGGCCACACCTCCCGTGGTGCCCACCATGCTGTTTTTCGGCCTCAATCGGGAAAAGGCAAAACCCGTGCCGCCGCCTGATTTGTGAATAAGGGCCGCATTCCTCAACGTACTGAAAATACCATCCATGCTGTCTTCAACCGGGAGCACGAAACAGGCGGCCAGTTGTCCGAGGCGGCGGCCGGCATTCATCAACGTGGGAGAGTTCGGCAGAAACTTGAACTCGGTCATGATCTTGTAGAAAGCCTTTTCCATCTCCCGGGTGCGCTTCTGATCCGCGCCGTATTTCTTTTCCGCCTTGGCAATATGGCGGGCCACCCGCTTGAACATTTGCTCCGGATTCTCAATGACCTTACCCAGGCTGTCCTTTTTCAGATACCTTCTTTTCAGGACCCTCCTGGCATTTTCTGACAGCATCAAAGATTCCTTGACGAAAATGGATTGATCCAGCCGGATTGGGGATGGTTTGGTCAAACCGAATTCCATCAATTTAGATTCGATCATTTTTTCGATAAAGGACATGGTGATGGTCTGAAACTCCATCCGCAGAATCTCTTCGCGCACCGAACGACTGATTCCCATGGCCTTTTCGATGTCGATCGGGTTGTCTCTGACCACAATATCGGAAAAAAGCCGGTCATCCCACGTGCACGACCCCAGATCGAAACGTCCCTCGCTTGTAACCAGATATTTGCCTTTTTCCTCCATCGATAACCTCCCATTACTTTTAAGATTGCTCACTATTTCATACCATATATAGTATGTCAATATAAAAAAAGCTCAATATCTATGAATCTGCTGCCATTTCCATTTCGAAGAGGTGAAATCGGCACCATCCGTGATTATCTTTTGCCGGCAGCGGCATCCCGGCAGCTTTATTATGCGGTATAACGCATCACTCGCATTTTGGATTCGAGGGGGCAAAATGATTGGAGGAACTCGATTGGCCGCATTCGCTCTTTTGCGGACAACCGGCTTCGGCGCCGTGGCTTTGATCTTTTTATTCATGGCAACCGGGTGTTCTGAAAATTACGGTCGGCTGCAACGAAGCCGGGACGCAAATCTGATTTTTAAAAATTATCAGGTTCTGCCCGACCACAAATACTATTACACCGGTCCGGAAGGTAGACCGGAAGCCATCATCGGCATACGAGACGCATACACGCTCGAAACCACCCAGTGGACCCGGTTCCATGCTTCGACCGAAACGCTCAAGACCCAGGTCGATTCCATCAATTTTTATCATCCGGTCCGTGTGGGTGACGATCCCTATGGGTCATTTATCCTGGGGCCGGACGGAATCAGGCTGGGAATCTGGTATTCCATCTGGGATTGGACGGCCATTATCGTCAGGGAGGACCATCTTATCCAGGTTTTTCCGCCGGCAAAAAAGGATATTTTCGAAAACGGCGAGGAGCGTGAAAGGATGAAAGCCAGGTAGACGCTGAATCAAACGACGGGGACCACGGCTATCGATAGTGAAGCCCGAGGTTTCAGGTTCAGGTGTCAGGTATCACGTTTCAGCATTGACACGCCGGAAGCGCAATCCTTTTATAAAAAAGCCTGGGGCCGCCAAGCATGGTTTCAAATGGCATAATCCTGAGGTTTTGGTTCGACCCGTCCCAATTTTAACCCTTAGGGTTCACGAAAGAATGAATTCCCAGGTTTAGGCGTTGCGGCGCCTGTCTGGCAAGGCGCGAACACGCAGCAATATCTGGATATTCCGAGCTTTCCAACATATAGGACAGGCAGGATGCATCGGCGCCTAAAATGTGAAGGTATTTTTGAGTGAGCCCTTAGCTCGACATGCCAAACTTTCCTTATTCCAGTAGGTGCAGCCGTGGATCAGGCATTCGAGCTTATTTTGCTCCGGCGGTTCGTGCCAGACTATCGGGCCAGGGAATAGGAAAGCAAGTGGCTGTTTGCGCCTTCTCCCACAAGGTTCCCCTCTGCGGTGGCAACCAGGAGAATGCGATCGCGGCCCATGGTCAACCCTTGCAGCGGATTCTCCAATTGGTTTCCGAGGGTACCGCTTTCAAATCGGCCGTCTTTATACTTGAAAATTGCCAGCCAGCTTCTTTTAACTCCCGGACTGATAGCCAGGCTGCCGAAAATGTCCCTGCTTGAGGCCACCGCCAGCAATTCCGGGATCCCGTCACCGTCCAAATCCCCGGCCACCGGCGAAATTTCGAACGAAACGGTGGTGGTTTGGATGTCTTTAAAGTTGGGATTGATCGCGTATGTCAAAAAAGAGAGGCTGCCTCCCATATCTTTCGGTGATTTATAAAGCCTTTCCTTTCCGGAATAGATATACAGAATCCGATTGCTTACATAGACGGTCTCCGGTCGGCCGTCGCCTGTCAAATCACCAATATAGCTCCCCAAGACGGCAAAGCGGCGGGGAAGTTCGATTGGGGGATCAGAATAGCGAAGCTTGCCATCGACCAGTTTTAATTCATTTAACCGCCTGCCAAAAAAAATATTGCCCACAAATTCCTGACCCAGAAGCGTTTCCGGCCATCCGTCGCGGTCCAGGTCGAAGGTTCCCAATATCCGCGGAATTGCCGTCAGCTTCAGTTTCAGGGTGTCGCCCTCCAGCAAAAACAAATTACCCCGCACATTCTGATCCCGATCGGACCAAACATTGGCCGCCAGGTATAACGGGTGCCCGTCAGTCGGTGTCCACCATTTAACGGAAAGGATGCGGACAGGATAAGAAGGCGCTCCCTTGGCGATGGGCTTCACATTGTCAGTGACATCGAATATCTGGATCTGGGCGCCGTCAGTCGATGCCATCAGTAGTTGATTATCGTATCGGATAAAATCGGCGACCAGAGACACGCCTGGAAGGCTGGCGAGAGTATGTGCCTCACTGAATTCCACCAGGGGCATATCTCCGCCTGCTTTGCGCGCAGGCACCATGGGTTTCCCAGCCCCCCCCGGCCCGGGTTGAGTTGCAACGGCAGCAGTAGCAGCGGACGCACCGGCGGGAACGGATGGACCGACTTTCGAAAGCGGCTCGGCGATCGGGTAGGATTGCAGCATCAGAAATTCCGGATCGTGCACTTTCAAGGCGTCAGCGGTCAGAACGAATGTCAAGGATCCGCGGCTTTGGGAATTGGCTTCCGGTTGCGGTGGCCGTAAATCCTGGGCCTTGCTGTAAGTCTGCCACTTCAATTCGGGTAAAGCTTTCTGCAAACGGATGAACAGGGGCCGGCCGTTACCGGTGTAGTCCCAGAAAAGAGCCGTCAAATTGCTGTATCGCCGAATCGGATCCCCTCTTTTAATGTTTTCCGCATTACCCACCGGCCGTGCGAAGGAAAAATTCGATTTTACGCGGGTGACCTTCAGGATTCCTTTGACCTCCTCCAGACTGCCGAGCACTTTTTTAGTGACCGGGTGCACGATCTGTTTGCCGGGTGCGATTACACTGAAAATATCGCCGGGTGACACCCCATGGGTTTCGTCGAGATCGATGATGAATTCATCGCCGTCGGACATGACCACATAACCGGCAACAGGCTTGAAGTCAGCGGTGATGTCATCGACGACATCCGCATGCAATTCGGCCGCCCAGCCGAATATGAAAATGAGACCTGCCATCAACCCGGATCGCCAACAGAAGGAACTGAACATGTGATATATTCTCCGTTATCTTTTTGTCGAATGAACAAAAAGAGGGCCGGCCTGCAGGCCGGCTCCCTCGCAGAATCTCCAGTCAAAAGCCAACGGCATCTGCCGGGTCTGTCACAATCAAGCATGTCCTCACCATACGGCGGAACTTTCAATTCTCGTCCCGACAGGCCGGGGTGGCAAGATGAATGGAGTTAAGAAGCCGATTTCGATAAAATTTAGAATTTATAGCGCACTCTGGCAGTGGATACGAAAATATTCTCATCGGAACTGCCGTCTCGCTGATTGCCGGTTTCAAAGGCATCCATGGCATCTCCGGAGAACAGATAGCCCGCATTGACGGCGAGCTCCACGTTTTTAAAGATAAGGTACTTGAAATAGGCGTTGAGCTCCAGGCCGATTTGATCTTCGGATCGGTTGTTGCCATTGGAATCGGAATACTCGATGTCTTCGGCGGTCATCATGTACATGGCGGCGGCGCCGACTTGCAGCTTTTCCGTAAACTGATAGTCCAATGCCAGTTTGTTCATGATGAATCCCTTGTCGAGCATATAGGGCCGTTCGGTGAAATAGGAGGCGTCATCGGCGTAACCGCCTTCGAACATCGACATACTGTCGGTGCGGTCCACATCGATTGACAAAAAGCCGTTGAACTCATCGTCACCGGCATCGTCGTCCCCGCTGGCATACCAGAAAGTGTAGGTCAGTTTGGGTTTGCCGAATTTAAAACCGATATCGGCATGTCCCAACCAGGCGCTGATATCAAAATCACCCGATGAGCTCTTGCCGGAAAACTCGCTGTCGTCAAAGTTGATGTCATCGAGGCTGCCCCCCTGGTAGATCAGATCCCAGTTGACAAAAAATTTGCCCAATGCCCAGGTGCCGTCGGTACCGACATTGTACCAACTCGATTTTGCATCGCTGGCGAATTGTTTGTAAAGATAACTTCTGGAGGTCACGTTGGCGAAGTCGGCCGGACTGTTCGGATCATTGTCTCCCCAGCTGTACATCCCGAAAACGCCCACTTTCAGATCAGGGTTGACATTGAAATTCACCCGCCCTGAAATGTTGTCCACATCCTCCAGATTCCGTTGGTCCTCGTCGTGCGCGAGTTTGTCCACCGACCGGATCCAGGCCAGATCAAAATCGATCAGGTCGGTCGGCGAGCCGTAAAGGTTCAAACCCGTGGCGGTTTCCTGCCATAGAAAAGAGTTCACCTGCCAGGGCTGAAGGCCCATGCGCCAGCGAAGCTCCTTGCCCACTCCCGGGGTCTGAAAATCGAGATAGGCCCACCGGGTTTCTACATTGACGCCGTCACCGGAATACGACCCGCCCTGCCCCTTTCCGGAGCCTTCCCGGCCCCAGCGCACACCCCCGATCTCGATGGCATATACGCCTTTGACATCCCCGTCATCATCGGCAGCCTCAACCCAGAAACGATATTTGAGTTCGCCATAGGTGGCGTCGACCGATTTATCGCCGATGGTGCCCTGGGATTCCGGGTTCAACCAGTCGCTGCGATTCGTGTAAACCATAAAGCGGTTGTTCATGTCTCCGTGAAAAGCGAACTCGGCCCCCATACCTTCGACTGCAAATGCGAATAAAAGTGTCAATCCGATTAAAATACCTAATTTCTTCATTTTGTTCTCCTCCGTTTAATGGATTGCATGAATTAGAAAAAGTTGTAGACATTCACCTCCTTTCATTCCCGAGCGGTGTCATTAAATAATTGAGTAACTTGGATAAGGTGGCGGTTTATTGTTAGGGAAAGTTTAGAACCGTTTTTGAACGCTACAAAAATTCAGCCAAACGTCACGTCAGCTTTAAAAGCAGCGGATGAAGCCGCCTTATCGGTTGGTTGGCTGATTGGGAATAATTCTCCAAACAGAGGTGGGGTGAGCGCAGGTTTTATCTCACCCCATACAGCCAAGACCGTTTACTAAATAATTATGGCGTGATAAATAAAGTGAACACCGTATATTCGGCGAAAATTGACTCTATTTGCTATTTATGAAATGCAACGGCCGGTGTCAAGGGGGAGAAGCGTGGAAAATAAACTTCGAATCGTATTGGCCGAGGACCATACCATCATGAGAGAAGGTCTTCGGGCGCTTCTGGCATCGGATACCAAGTTCGAAATCGTCGGTGAAGCCGAAGACGGCAGGCAAGCCGTGCGCTGCGTCGAGAAGCTTCTGCCGGATCTTTTGCTAATGGATCTTTCCATGCCGAGAATGAGCGGCATGGATGCGATCAGCGAAGTCAAGAAGCGTTTCCCGACAACCAAAATAATTGCCCTGACCGTCCACAATACCGAGGAGTATGTTGCCGCCACGCTCAGAGCCGGTGTCGACGGCTATGTCCTCAAGGACGCCACTTATGACGAGCTGGTGATAGCTATTCACAATGTGGCCGCGGGCAAACCATATCTCAGTCCCGGAATATCAGACAAGGTCATCAAGGGCTATCTGGAGGGAAAGGAAAGCAATTTGTTTGTATCTTCCTGGCAGAGGCTTTCCCAGCGCGAACGAGAGGTGTTGAAGCTCATTGCGGAAGGATACAAGAATAAGGAAATGGCGCAGGTTCTTTGCATCAGCTTGAAAACAGTTGAAAAGCACCGGGCCAATCTGATGAAAAAGCTCGATCTGCATAATGCCGCCGTCCTGACCGTTTACGCCGTGGAACGCGGTCTGGTTAATCGTTGACGGCTGTCACATGGTTTCCAGAAAACGTTTCACCTGATATTCGAATTCTCTGGTTTCGATATCCACTTCCCTGTTTTTTTCTGCGTCCACAATGGAAATTGCCACATACCCACCGGCGCCCTCGAATGAAATGCAGCAGGGATTGCGCTCTTTCTCCTCCAAACCTTCTCCCCCCGCACCGAAAAAATCAGCGGCCCGCGTGATGATGTCCTCAGTTTTTAATCTAGTTTGTTTGGCTATGCGGATCATGTAATGCTCCTGATTCGTTTGTCAAGTCTGCCCCCATTCAAGTCAGCTTGCCGCTGGCTCTGAAAGCGTCGACGCTGGCTTTTTCAACAACAACGCTTTTCTGGTTTTTCACGGCCCGAATCTCGCCGGTTTCAATAAGCCGGTATACCACCTTGCGTCCAAGCCCCATATACCGGGCCGTTTCAGCGACGGTCATCAACGGCAGGGAGACATATTCATCTTCGTCAAAATCCATTCGGATTCACCTCATTTTTGCTATCTTGTATTTGACAGCGCCGGAATGGTTCAGAACGCTGCCTGGAAATAGATTTCCCGGCGAATTTCTGATTTTTCGTGGAATTGCCATGTTTGAGTATAATACCTTCGAATCGAGATTCAAGAGGGTAGTCTCTGGCTCCTTTCAATTTTGTGCTTGCTTTTGCCGCCTGATCTGATATTACAGTTACAAAATTGTATTTTTAGATGGAATAAGTGACGAAACGGTAATGTCTCCACTCTTGTATTTTTCCATTAACATAGTTTCCGTCCACAAATGGCCTTTTTGCCCAATTTCGGCGTCAATCTGCGCCTTGCTTGTGCGGTGTAGTAAACTACGCCTCCGCGCAAGGACTTGATTTCCTTGAACTTGAGCAAAAATTCTCATTTCTGGATTGGAAACACCATTCGGTGCCCATCATTTGTAAAAGACCCTTTGATGGATGGGCACTAACCTAACGAATCCAACGAATAACAGCACATTAAAATAGTTGGTTTAGAATTTCGGGGAAGCTTGGTCATGAAGCCCATTGAAGAAGTTACCATGTTGTATGAAATCACCAAGGCGCTCAACGAGCATCTGGTGTTGAAGAAGTCCCTATATAAAGTGCTGGATATTCTCTCCAATTCCATGAATATGATTCGCGGAACGATCACGATTTTAAATCCCATGCGCAATGAAATAAACATCGAGGTGGCCCACGACCTGCCCCGCAATGCCATGGAGAAAGTGAAATATAAACTGGGGGAAGGCATCACCGGGCGGGTGATCGAAACGGGCAAGCCGGTGTCCATTCCCAAGATCAGCGAAGAGCCTCTATTTCTGGACCGCACCGGTTCCCGCCGCAAGGAAAAGGACCGCGCCCAGTCTTTCATCTGTGTTCCCGTTAAAAAGGGGAAACAGGTTATCGGCGCGCTGAGCGTCGACAGGCCCTTTGACGAAACATATTCCCTGAGCAGCGGCGAACGGCTGCTGTCGGTGGTTGCCACCATGATTGCCAGTCATGTCATCAAACTCGAAACCATCCAGATGGAAAAGGAGCGTTTGAGACAGGAAAACAGACGACTGCAAAATGTACTGAAGGACAAATACAGTATCCGCAACATTATCGGCAACAGCAACAAAATGCGGGAAGTATTTCAAATGATCTCCCAGGTGTCGAAGAGCAACGCCACCGTGCTGATTCGGGGAGAAAGCGGCACGGGAAAGGAATTGGTGGCAAATTCAATTCACTACAACAGCTTGCGTGAGAAAAATCCGTTTATCAAGGTAAACTGTGCAGCCCTGCCGGCCACCCTGATCGAAAGCGAACTGTTCGGGCATGAAAAAGGGTCATTTACCGGTGCCATCAAGCAGAAAATCGGAAAATTCGAAATGGCTCACAAGGGAACGATTTTTTTGGATGAAATCGGTTCCATTGGGTTGGACATTCAGGCCAACCTGCTGCGCATCCTTCAGGAAAAAGAATTCGAACGGGTGGGCGGGCATCGGACCATCAAAACGGATGTGCGGGTCATTGCCGCCACCAACAAAAACCTGGAAAGCGCGGTGGAAGGCGAAACCTTCAGAGGGGATCTGTATTATCGTCTGAACGTATTTCCCATCTATCTGCCGCCGTTGCGGGCCCGCAAAACCGATATCCTGCTGCTGGCCGATTATTTCCTGGAAAAATATGCAGTGGAAAATCATAAGGATATCAAACGCTTTTCCACGCCGGCGATCGACATGCTCATGGAATATCATTGGCCGGGCAACGTGCGGGAACTTGAAAACTGCATCGAACGGGCGGTGCTGCTGTGCGAGGAGGGTGTCATTCACAGCTACCATCTGCCGCCCACCCTTCAAACCGGCAAGGAATCCGATACCGTGCCTTCGCGTTCCCTGGAAGACGCCGTGGCCAATCTGGAAAAGGAAATGATCATCGACGCCCTCAAAAACGCCGCCGGCAACGTCACTCTGGCGACCAAGATCCTTCAAACCACGGTCCGCAGGTTCTCCTACAAAGCCAAAAAATACGGAGTGGACTACCGGCAGTACCGGTGATGTGGTTGAAGCCGTTTCGGCCTGACCGGTATGTGGTGGTCAAATGAATCCGATATGGCGCTCCCTCGAAAAATTAAAGGTTGACAACCCAACCTGCTTTGGCTATCCAGCACCAAACTGCTAAAGGATGCATGTTTTCTGAGGCTGTCTTGCCCGGCTCATATGAAACTACAAATTCCAGGTTCAAGGTTCAAGGTTCAAGTTCTGGTTCTGTTCTTCTCTGGGTTCTGGGTTCTGGGTTCTGGGTTCTGGGTTCTGGGTTCTGGGTTCTGGGTTAAAAAGGCATTTTGCCATTTTATCAACCTCACCCGGCCTCTCCCGTCAAGGGAGAGGAGTCAACATCCCTCCCCCGGCGGGAGGGATTGAGGGAGGGGGTAAAATGGAGTCGATCCTTTTAAAAAGTTTCTTTATTGATCAAACTGGCTGCCCTTTCGCCCGAGGCTGCCGCTCGTATGAAACTACGCCAGAATGGCATAGTTTCTGTCTTTGATCAATCGGGCTGCCCTTTCGCCCGAGGCTGCGGCTTATATGAAACTACGCCAGAATGGCACAGTTTCTGTCTTTGATCAGTCGGGCTGCCCTTTAGCCCGAGGCTGCGGCTCGTATGAAACTTCATTCAGTTTATTGGAATTCTGGCGATTTAATTCACCCTCACCCGGCCTCTCCCATCAAGGGAGAGGAGATTTCTTCCCTCCCCCGGCGGGAGGGACTGAGGGAGGGGATAAAATGGAGCCGATCCTTTTAAAAAGTTTCTATCTTTGATCAAACTGGCTGCCCTTTAGCCAGCGGCCCCGGCTTATGTGATACTACAATTTCCAGGTTCAGAGTTCAAGGGTTCAGGGTTTACTGCCGATCGAACTTGCCCCGGAGAAGAAATCCCCCTCTATCCCCCTTTAGAAAAGGGGAAAAGAATCTGTAAAACTAAGAAAAAAAGGAGGTACTATCATGAAATTCGGAAAAATCTCGGTCATGGCGCTGGTTTTAATGCTAACCTTCATGCTCACCTTACCCGGCGCGGTCCCGGCAAAAAAATGGAAGGCCGGCGGCGTTGCACCGGCCGACACCCTGGACGATAACGCGCTGAGAAAGTGGTGCGAACTCGTAAAGGAAAAAACAGGCGGTAAGATCGTGCTGGATGAATTTCCCGGTGAACAGTTGGGCCCCTACCGCGACATGTTTGACAATGTGGTCAGAGGCGTCCAGGAATCCGGCCTTCTGCCCCTGAGCCCGGAATTCGACAAGCGACTCCAGGCGGGCTACACCATCTATCTGGCCCGCACCTGGGAGGAAGGACGTAAAGTCTACGCGCCGGGGGGTTGGATGTTCGATCTCCTGGAACCCGTCTTCCTGGAATTAGGAATCAAACCGCTCGGATTCTATTTCATGGGAATGGACGGCTTCGGCTGCACCAAAGGCCCGATTGTACTTCCCGAAGACGTCAAGAAACTGGGGATAAAGGTCCGCACCTGGAATCCTGCCGACCGGCTCTTTTTCCAGGAAATGGGCGCCCAAACAGTCGATATCGCCTTTTCAGAACTTTTCACCTCGCTGCAGACCGGTGTTGCCGATGCTCAGGACAATGCCCCGTTGATCACCTATACCTATTTAAGGGATGTTACGAAATACTATACCGACACCAACCACCTTTTCGAACCGCTGGTCCTGATGGTCAATCTGGAATTGTGGAACAAACAGTCCCCGGAAATCCAAAAGGCCATTCAGGCAGCCGCCGACGAGGCCCTGGCCTGGGCAAATGGCAAGTCCGAAGAAACTGCCGAAGAGTACCTGAAAAAGATGGAGGCGGAGGGGATACAAGTTACCCGTCTCACGCCCGCCCAAAGAGATGAATGGTATAAATACGGCGTCAAGAGCTGGGATAAATTCGAGGAAATCATTGGTAAGGAAACAATGGACATTGTCCGCAGCCATGCCAAATAACCGCAACCACCTGAACCGGGGGGACCTTAAAGGTTCGCCCCCGATGCGGGGATCCTATTGAAACATCGCATCGACAGAATATTGAGGGCTCTCTATATTGCGGAGGACGTCGGGCGCATCGCCACCATCCTCGCGATGACCATACTGGTATTCATACAGGTTATGGCCAGGATTTTCTTCAAATGGTCTTCTCCTGCCATGGAGGAAGCCGCCCGGTTCATCATGATCTGGTCGATCTTTATCGGAGCGGTTGTCACCACCCGGGAAGACAGTCATATAAGGATGGGCGGTTTTTTTCGTGGCAGGAAGGCGAAACTCTGGTTTGAGCTCGTGGCAAAAGCCGCCGCCCTGTTCTTTCTCTGCGTTTTCGTCTCCTGGTCCTATGATTTCGTTCAACATTCCATAAGAAGGGGCATGAATTCAATTGTCTTGCAGGTTCCCATGGTAGTCGTGCATAGCTGCTTCCTGGTGACCGGTATTTTGATGGTTTTTCATACCGTTGTCCACTTTATCGGGCAAATCCGAAGTATTTTCGCGTTTTACCGGGGAATCAACCCATGACCCTGTTATTGCTCATGATCGCCCTGACCGTTTTTCTGATCATCATGGGTTTTCCCCTGTATGTTTCCTTCGGCATCGGCGGGTTGGCCATGATCATGGGATTGGAGATGAATCCGGGTTTCGCGGTTCCGGCCATATTCACGAACCTCAATTCCTTTGTCCTGATGGCCATCCCCTTTTTTATCTTTGCCGGCGGCATCATGACGGCCGCGGGCATATCCAGCCGCATCATCAGCTTCGCGCATGCCATTATCGGCCGCTTCAGGGGCGGACTCGGACTGGTTACGGTGGTCTCCTGCGCCTTATTCGGCGCGATCTCGGGCTCATCCGCTTCGGCGGTTGCCACCATCGGCATGACCATTCTCCCCCAGATGGAAAAATACGGATACCGCAAGGAGTATTCCACGGCCCTGGTGGCCTGTTCTGGTCTTTTGGGCCAACTGATCCCACCCAGCATCCCGATGATCCTGTTTGGAATGCTGACCAATACCTCCGTGGCGGGCTGTTTCCTGGCGGCGGCCGGTCCGGGCATCCTGATCGTTGTCGCCTATGGCATACTGAATTACCTGCATTGCCGGCGCCGACCGGAAATCAAGGTGGAGCAACGCCTGCCGTTGCGGCAAAGCGCCGTTCATATCGCCAATTCCGCCAAACATTCGATGTGGGCCCTGATGATGCCGATTCTGATCCTGGGCGGCATTTACGGCGGGGTGTTCACGCCGACCGAAGCGGGCTGTGTGGCGGCCGTCTATGCGATTGCCGTGGGCGTGATTTCCCGCAAGCTGGACCTGAAGGGATTTGTCAGGGCGGCAGAGGAAACGGCCAGTATCGAGGGGGCCATTGTGTTCGTCATGGCCTTTATCATGGTGATGAGCCGCATCTTTACTTACGAGCGCCTGCCCGACGCGATTGCGGCGGCCATGTTGAGCATCACCGGCAACAAGATAATCCTGCTGCTGCTCATCAACCTGTTCATGATCCTGATGGGCATGATCATGGATGACATCAGCTGCATGCTCATCGTCGCCCCGCTGCTTTATCCGTTATTTACCAAACTGGGCATCAGCCCGTTTCAGATGGCCGCCATTTTGGCCGTGAACCAGGGCAGCGGACAGATGACGCCGCCCGTCGCCACGAATCTGTTTACCGCCGCCAGGGTTTCGGGGGTTCCGGTATCGGCCTTCGTCGGGGACTGCATTCCTTTTCTTATCTTTGGAAGTTTGCCGGTGCTGCTCCTGGTGACTTTCGTTCCCGAGGTGTCCCTGTGGCTGCCGCGGGTGATCATGGGTGACTGAATGGATCCTTATCTGATCGCCGGTTCCGTCATTCTGATCGTCGGCATCGCCATTGCGGCTACCACCATTTTCAAATTCGGCATACCGGTGGGCGTGCAGTTCATCGTGATCGGTCTCATTCTCATTGTTTTCAGAATATATCGCCGCAAATAATAAGCCTATAACATTCCGCCAGCAAATCTATTTTTTTGAGGCGGGCCGCTGTTTGGCGAACCTGTTCGGAAGTTGCGGCAATATCCTTGAGAAGCGATGCCATCCAGTGATCCCCGGGAAAGCCGAAGTTGCGGGAAGCAGCCGTTGAGGCCGCCATCATTTCTCCCGCATGCAGTCTGATAAATGTTTCAGCAGATACCCAGTTTACTGTATTTTCCTATTCGAAGCTGAATTCAACCACGCCAAGGCTGAAGGACGGTTATGATTGTCGTGGATACCCATGTGATCGGATAGTTTCAGTTAGCTGTCCGGATGTCGAAGTTCGGACAGCAGGCGCCGGAATTGTTCATAAACATCGCTTCGGCGGCCGATGTGATAGATTTCGATATACTCTTCTTCCTCGTCGAGCGCGTAAATGATCCGATATCTTTTTGATCTAAGAGACTTGAAACCAAACAGTTCCTCCTGCAAATCCTTGCCTGAAAATGGTTTTTGCCGGAGTCCTTCCAGGGCTTCTTTCACCTGTTTTTTATGTTCGGGATGAAGCTTGGCCGCCAACCGCGACGCCTCCGATGTAAATCGCATTTTCCAGACTTTCATTCAGCGAAAACCTCATCGAAATCCAGCCATTTGCCACTGCGGGCCTCTTTTGCGGATTTGCGAATCGATTTCATTGTCTTTTCATCGGCAAGAATTTCCAACGTTTCCATGAGACTTTCAAACTTGTTCATGCTTAACAGAACGGCTTCCGGAACGCCGTTTTTGGTGATGGCAATGGCATCGTCGGAGCCTTCTATTTTCCGAATGATATCCAGAAACGCGCTTTTTGCCTTGGTAACCGGAATATAATCCTGAATGATCAACATGGTAAACCTCCTCATATCGCTTACAGCCAATATGGTCATTATAGTGTCTACTTTTATTCTGTCAAGGATCTATCTCCGGCGGAATGTTCCGCGGTGCGATATTCGATCGTCTTTATTCGTTTTGTTTCAGCACAATATTCGGTCCATATCACAGTTGAACTCCTGCCCCTCTCAGAACCGGACAAGCGGCTTTCCCACATCCGGCTCCTCGGCCTGTCCTTCGGTATGCCTCCGCTCTACGACACGGGTCCAGGTCTTTGCGGATGCTCGGTTTCGGCCATCCCGCCCAGACAAGAGCCTGGTTGAAGTCCGGCCAGGTGTACGCCCTGCGTTGGCTCTTACGGTTGAGCCACTTGAACAGGATCTGTGTCGCGCGATAGACGTAGTAGCTGCACCTCTCCGAGTTGTCCGTTATGGCGTAGTAGTTCAGGTGCCCGATTACCTTGCGCCTGGCTGTCCGCAGCATCTCGCCTTTGCGCATTACGCAGCGTGCCTTTTTCGCCCAGTCCGTGAACTCCCGCAAACCGGCGCCCAGCTTCTTGCGACTGGTGCGCCGCTTCAGCTTGAAGTACCCCCGACGGGTCTTGCCACAGTAATGGGTAAACCCCAGAAAGGTGAACTCCTCGGGCTTGCCGCCGCGCTTGCGGGCATTTTCCCGGGCAAATCGTCCGAACTCGATGCCGCGCGTCTTTTCCTCAGCTATTTGCAGACCGAAGCCTTCCAGACGGTCCTCCAATCGCTGGCAAAATCCCGCCGCATCCTGCCGGTTCTCAAAGCAGGCCAGAAAACCGGTTCCCATCACCTGCGACGCGGCCATCCCACAGCCTCTTTTTACATTGGCTGTGGTACTCGGGTACTGCCATTGCAGCCAATTTCCCCAAGAGCACCTTGATCGTCGCTCGCCTGGTTCACTGCCGGTCGTTGTGTGGCTCGATGCTGTCTGGGACTCCGGGGTGTTGTCACGACACTCGTCAGTAACGTGTCTTGCCACATGGCCTGCGCCCTTGAGGAAAGGATCGGCTCAGTCCCAAAATTCGGAGTTTCTCGGAGCTACGTGTCAGATTCAGGGCTACACCCTTCACCTCGCCACACTCGCTTATCTGTCGTATCGCCTGCGCAACACAACTTTACACTACCGGGCGGCTGACTAAACCTTACCCGGACAGGCCTGCGATCCTTGCGGATCGTTCCTGTTCAACTGACAATCATTGCCAGGTTAACCCCTCAATTCCTCCCACCGGGGGAGGGAAGCACGCCCTCCCCCTTTTTTAAGGGGGGAACGAGGGGGATTTCTGCTCCCGGGCGAATCTCATTGGCTGTAAACCCTGAACCTCTGAACCCTTGAACCTTTGAACCTGAAAAATGTAGTTTCATAAAAGGTCGTATGTCCCGTTTCCAACAGTACATACGCCCGAATCGCAAATTTAGGGAATTAGAAATTAGAATGAAGCAATGCTTCCGATAAAAATCCCTTAATCCCTCAATTTATCACCACGTTCCAAATGCAGCTCACATCATCCGCGTCATCTGCGTAATCTGCGGATTAGATATCGAAATACAGATAAAACTCGTGCGGGTGGGGCCGCAGTTTGATGTTATTTATTTCGTTTTCGACCTTGTAGTCGATCCACATGTCGATGGCATCCTGGGTGAAGACATCGCCTTTTTTGAGAAATTCCTGATCGGCCTTCAATGCTTCGATGGACTCCTCCAAGGATCCGGGCGCGGAAGGAATTTCGGCCAGTTCCTCCGGCGGCAGATTATAAATATTTTTATCCAGAGGATCACCCGGATCGATCTTGTTCTGAATACCGTCGATGACCGCCATGACGATAGCCGAAAAGGCCAGATAGCCGTTGCAGGAAGGATCCGGGGTGCGGAACTCGATGCGCTTGGCCTTGGGAGAGGTGGAATACATCGGGATGCGCACCGCCGCGCTGCGGTTGCGGCTCGAGTAGGCCAGGTTCACCGGCGCTTCGAATCCGGGCACCAGCCGTTTGTAGGAGTTGGTCGTCGGGTTGGTGAAGGCACACAGGGCCCGGCAGTGCTTGAGGATGCCGCCGATGGCGTACAGCGCATCCTGGGAGAGCCCGGCGTACTTGTCGCCGGCAAACAACGGCTGGCCTTCTTTCCAGATGCTGACGTGGGTGTGCATGCCCGTGCCGTTGTCCTCGAAAAGCGGTTTGGGCATGAAGGTCACGGTGTGGTTGTGACGATAGGCGACGTTTTTAAGGACATATTTAAACCACATGAGCTGGTCGGCCATCTGCAGCAGCGGCTTGAAGCGCATATCGATTTCCGACTGACCGGCGGTAGCGACTTCATGATGATGGGCCTCGGTTTCGATCCCCAGCTCCTCCAGCGTCAGAACCATTTCGGTGCGCAAATCCTGGAATTTATCCATGGGGGGCACCGGAAAATAACCTTCCTTGGGTCGCGGCTTATAGCCCAGATTGGGACCTTCATCACGGCCGGTGTTCCAGCTACCCTCGATGGAGTCGATTTCGTAAAAAGCGCCGAAGCGGCTGGATTCAAAGCGAATATCATCGAAGATAAAAAATTCCGCTTCAGGGCCGATGAAAATCGTATCGCCGATCCCGGTACTCTTTACATACGCATCGGCTTTACGGGCGATATTGCGCGGATCCCGCGTATACGCCTCACGGGTCACCGGATCGACAATGTTGCAGATCAATGTCAGGGTCGGCGCCGCATAAAAAGGATCCATTTTGGCGGTATCCGCATCCGGGATAACCAGCATGTCGCTGGCGTGAATCGGCTGCCAGCCGCGGATACTGGAACCGTCAAAGCCGAAGCCGTCTTCGAAACTGGACTCCTCCAGTTCCCGAATGGGAACGCTGAAGTGCTGCCATAGGCCGGGAAAATCCATGAATCGCAAGTCGACCATTTTCGCTCCGTTTTCCTTTGCCATGTCCAATACTTCTTTGGGTGTCATTTTTTTCTCCTTGTTTTGTGATATAGATTGAATTTGACAATTAAAATGGTTTCAGGTGTCAGGTGTCAGGAAATCAGCACTTTTGATGCTTGACAGGTGCTGCCAACGCTAAGGCTCACCGGCACGAAAAATGAGCTCCGATGCATCCGTTTGCTGGGATTTGGCTTCATCGAAATAGAAATGCTCAACTCCGTAGCCAGCAGGATACTCCGTGACGCAATAGCCCCGACCTCCCAATCGACTGAGCATTGCGGCAATACGATCCAACTCCCAATTCAATTTTTCGTGTCCGAGGGTCATTTTTTTTCGATTTCGATAACGATCCCGATTTCGATTTGGATTATCCCAACGGAGACGCTGACACCTGACACCCGAAACCTGAAACCTCGAATCGCCGGGACTGTCGGCAATTTTCTGCCGATGTCGCTGCGTTAAGCGTCTAGATTGCATCCGTTCCCGTCTCACCGGTTCTGACCCGGACGGCCTCCTCCACCGGCAGCACGAAAATCTTGCCGTCGCCGATTTTATTGGTATTGGCCGCTTCTCGGATTTTTTGGACCACCTGCGCAGCGCGGTCACTGTCCACCACAATTTCGATTTTTATTTTCGGAATAAAATCCACCACATATTCGGCGCCGCGGTAAATTTCCTTGTGCCCCTTCTGCCGACCATAGCCTTTTACCTCCGAAACCGTCATCCCCCGGATGCCGATTTCATTGAGCGCCTCCTTCACATCGTCGAGTTTGAAGGGCTTAATGACTGCTTCAATTTTTTTCATCGCGAATCCTCCTCATATCACTGAATCAATTTAATAAATTGTTATCACAGAACGGATATCGATAACTGAAACCTGCCGTTCCAGCCTTTCCCTCAGTCCGGCCATGGCTCTAGGAAAGTTGAATCTCAAAAGCCCTTTCTCCGTGAATGGAATTATCCAACCCCACAATTTCGCTATCTGCTTCGACCCTCAGACTACCGGTCAGCCAGCGGGTCACGTAAACCACGACCAGAATTCCCATCGCCGTAAAAATTGCGGTGGCCAAAATGGAAACGAAACATGGCATCTTTTCCATACCCGATTCTCTTGCCGAGCACAAGTGACAGCACCAATCCCGCCACGCCTGCATTTATATGTACGACCGTTCCGCCGGCGAAATCAAGGGCTCCCATATTGCCCATCCAGCCGCCTCCCCACACCCAGTGGGCAACCGGGTAGTATATCAGCGTTACCCAGAGAACCGCAAACACAATCCAGGATGAAAATATCAAGCGATCGACAATCGAACCCAGCACCAGAGCAACGGTGATGCAGGCAAAGGTCATCTGGAAAAGAGCGAAAACAAAGGTGGGAATACTGCCCTGCAGGCTGTTGACGCCGATCCCACCTTATAAACAAGTTTGCCAGGCTGCCTTTAAATCCCGCCACATCGGGTCCGAACGCGATGCTGGAACCCCAGATCATCCAGATGACACTGGTCAGACAATAGGCGACCATCGTCATGGCGAATGTATTGAGCAGATTTTTATAGCGCGCCATCCCGCCGGAAAACAGCGCCAGGCCCGCCGGCGTCATCATCATCACCAGAGCGGTCGCAACGATGACCCAGGCGGTGTCGCCGGAATTTAATCCATCGGAAGCCAGAGCGGACGAAACCGGCGACAAGCAAAATGCGGTTGCGGTCGACAGGTATCGTAATTTCATTTTAACTAATGGTTCTCCTCCCTCATAACAATTCAGTTGTATGAAAAAATGGGACACTGATTGTCACGGATTTTCAGGATAATTTTTCCGTCAATTTGAGAGTTATTTACTGATCGTAAGTTTCAATAATCACCGATGCAATCTGTGTCTACCGGTGTTTATCCGTGTCCCTTTTGAAGGTGCTAAAATGTTGATTCCCTCCGAAAATCATTTCACAGGCTGAAGTCGTTGCAGGATCGCGTCTTTAATCCGGGCGACCTGATCCTCGGAATCCACCTTGTCTCCGTTCAGGTCATATACATAAAAAACATCAACGACCTGATCCGCTTTGGTCGCTATCTTGGCAACCCAGATATTCAGTTCGCATTGATACAGGGCGTCCGCGATACGGTAAAGCAGCCCGGGAAAATCGTAGGTAAAGACCTCTATGATCGTAAAGAAGCTGGAACTGGTGTTATCTACCTCGATTCGGTGGGGTTTCTTATGTTCCAGCGGGCCCGGAGGACGATAAGCGGTGACCTTTTTGGCAAGCGCCTTTGCCAGGTTCAACTCTCCCGCCAGCGCAGCGGTCATGTCTTTTCCCGTCCGGTCCCATTTTTCGCCTTCCATCAAGCGATCCGGCGGGGGATTGACCTCGAAGATATCCAGGGCGACGTTATTGCGCCAGGTAAATGCCTGGACATCGAGAATGTCGATGTTGTTCAAGGTAAATACACCGGCGATTTTGGAAATGAGACCGGGGCGGTCCTGGGCGCAGATGGTGACCGAGCGGGTATGGGACTCGGTCGATTTTTTTATGTCCCATACGAAATCGGACACTCCCAGCTTGCGGTAAAGATTGATGTGCTCCAGAATTGCCGTCACCGGCATGTATAACTGGTAGCGGGGAGACATGGCTTTGATCAAACCGGCAATATCTTCTTTTTGGTTCTGTCGGCGAATATGTGCGATAATTTCGCCCTGCTTTCGCTCGATCACACCCACCGCCTCCGCGGTTGCCAATTCCCCTTTTTCCAATACGTTGAGAACCTTGAGAAAAAAATCCCGCAGCAGGGCCGACTTCCAGTCGTTCCACGCCATCGGGCCCGTGGCGATCGAATCGGCAACCGTTAGAAGATAAAGCATTTTCAGGCGGTTCACATCCTCAATTTTTCGGGCACAAAATATCGCCGTCTCCTCATCGTTGATATCCCTGCGGGTGGCGGTTTTGATTAGAAACAGATGTTCCCGGACCAGAAAAACGGCGGTTTCCACATCCGCTGTTTTCAAACCCATTCTTACAAGTATTTTTCTTATAATTTCGCCACCTTGACTCGCATGATCGTCTTCCGATTCGCTCTTGCCGATATCGTGCAGCAAGGCGGCCCAGAACAACAGTCGCTTGTTTCTGATTTCGGTGTAGACCGTATCGCACAGCGGTTCCCGGCTGCTTTTTTTGCCCTCGCCGAACTGTTTGGCAATTTGAACGGTTCTCAGCAGATGCTTATCGACCGGATACAGGTGATACTCATCATATTGAATACGATTGATGATATTACGGAATTCGGGAATGAAATGTACCAGAAAACCGGTATTCAACATTTCGTTAAGGGCATTGAATGTCGGCTCGGGGCCAACCAGAATCCGTACGAAAGATTTAACGATTTCAGCAGAATTCTGAAAATCTCTGTCGACAAGATGGCCGAACTCCCTGACCAGTCGTTTGGCCTCGGCGCTCAGCGGGATTTTCAGCCGGGCGCTTTCCTCGAAGATCTTCATCAGAAGCGCCGGATTCTCTACGAGGCTCTCCGGAGAAGTAAAATTCAGCAACCCCCATTTGATGACTTCCAGACCCGGCACCGCGCTCGTCTTGTTTGATCTCCGAATCCGTTTGCGCTTTTTTTCAACCCCCAGTTCATGCAGAAACATCCGGTGCTGCTGCTTTAAATATTCCATCCGCCCGTGAAGCTCTCCCAGAAATCTTTCAACCGGTTGCTGACCCCTGGCTTTTTTGAATTTCAGCATCTCGGCCAGCTTGAGCTGGTTTTCGAAATTGAGCTGATCGCATTTCCGTCCGCACAGGTAATGCAGCCGGTTGCGCACGTTCCAGATAAAAACCAGCGCGCTGTATAAGGACTGATATTCCTCATGGGAAAGCAGCCCCAGGTATTCGAGATCTCGGGGCTGTTTGGCGTTGAATTCAATCTGGCTGATCCAGAGCATCGTATGGTAGTCTCTTAAGCCGCCCTGACCTTCCTTGAGGTTGGGTTCGAGCAGATAGGCCGAATCGCCGAATTGAGCATGCCGCATTCTATTTTTTTCGACCAGCCAGTTAATAATGGTGCGCGATTTTTTGCGAATCAGCTTTTTCCGCAATTGATCCATCAGTTCGGAATACAGCAGAGACCAGCCGCAGATAAAGCGCGCATCCAGAATAGGGGTAAAAACATCGAAATCCCTGGAAGCCAGTGATAGACATTCCTTCAGGGATCGGGTGGCGTAACCGACCTCGAGGCCGAGGTCCCACAGGGGATACACCATTTCCTGAATCAGTTTTTCCGCTTTGGCCGGAACCTCTTTTTTAAATAAAAAGAGCAGATCCACATCGGAATGAATGCACTGCTCCTCCCGACCGTACCCCCCCAGGGCGATAACGGCATAGGGGTTTTTGCCGATGTCCATCAGGGGTCCGACCATACTCATCTCAAATGCCTGGCGAAAATAGTCATCCAGGGTCCGCGCATGCTGCCTTAAAAAGTCAGGCTCCTTGCCCAGTAAAAACCGGGTGATAAGCTGCTCGGTTTTTTGCTGCAAAAGACCTGAGGTCTGTTCATGAATATTCTTCGGTTGTGCATCACCCATAATTTGCTCCACTCAGATGGACATCACATTTAAAGCAAAATGTATGCCGAAAGCCGCAGAGTTTAATTTATCTTTATTATTTCAGGTTGTTAAAATCACAAGATCTCAACAGTTGCAACTCATGAAAATTACAAATTTGGTTTAAATTTAAAAAAAATGTTGCAAATTTGTAATGTTGTTCCTTAAAAGTCAGGGAGTGAAGCCCGGGGACTCAAGGATTCCGGGATGGGATATTTAGGGGTTCGGGGGATAAACGGCCGCTCGTATGAAACTACAAATTCCAGGTTCAAGGTTCAAGCCTGCCCTGGCGCGACTGGTTAAAGCGGCTTAAGAAACATCAAGTAATCTGTCCTTAAAATTAATCCATTGGTATCTGATCCAGGTCTGGGCCAGGGGTTCTGGGTTCTGGGTTAAAAAGGCATTTTGCCATTTTATCACCCTCACCCGGCCTCTCCCGTCAAGGGAGAGGAGTCAACTTCCCTCCCCCGGCGGGAGGGACTGAGGGAGGGGGTAAAATGGAGCCGATCCTTTTAAAAAGTTTCTTTATTGATCAAACTGGCTGCCTTTTAGCCAGAGGCTGCGGCTCGTATGAAACTACAAGTTCCAGGTCCAAGGTTCTGGGTTCTGGGTTAAAAAGGCATTTTGCCATTTTATCAACCTCACCCGGCCTCTCCCGTCAAGGGAGAGGAGTCAACTTCCCTCCCCCGGCGGGAGGGATTGAGGGAGGGGGTAAAATGGAGTCGATCCTTTTAAAAAGTTTCTTTATTGATCAAACTGGCTGCCCTTTAGCCAGAGGCGCCCGCTTATATGAAACTACAAATATTTTATCTCGCGCAGAGTCGCAAAGCTCGCAAAGGGAATGATTATAAATATAAATAATCTTGGCGCCTTGGCGTCTTGGCGCGATGATGAATAGTTTCTGTCTTTGATCAGTCGGGCTGCCCTTTAGCCCGAGGCGGCCGCTCGTATGAACCTGCGTCGTCTGCAGCCCTTTTTGCGATAAAAACGACTGCCTGGTGCAACGGCAACGCAGACACCTGAAACCTACAAATTATGGATTCCGGCTCTCCGCTCCGGCCGAATGACGCATATAATTGTCGGAATAAATGGTTCACCATCGATCGAAGCGGCTGCAGCGCAAGACTTATCCGCCTTCGAAAAAAGACTTCCAGATTTCCGCGATCCGGGTCTGCAGATGATCAAATTCTCCCTGGGGCGCTTTGGCCGGTTTTTCCTGAAGGCTGAGCTGATGGGCCGCCGCACGATAAATCAGATAGGCATGCCTGAGCACATGGGCCTGGATTTCATCCATAACACCATTTTCGATCAGGGATTGAATCAGGCGGACATTGTCGGTCCACTTCACCAGGCCGCCGAATCGGTGAGCATGCGACAGGATCAGGTACTGTACCAGAAACTCGATATCCACCATGCCGCCGATGTCCTGTTTGAGATCGAAAAGGCCGACCTGCGGTCTTCTCAATTCTTTGCGCATCTTCTCACGCATATCAGCCACTTCCATGGTCAGCTTGCCGTTGTCCCGCGGCCGGGCAAGCACCTGCCGGCGGATCTCTTCAAATTTTTCCGCCAAAAGTCCATCCCCGCAAATCGGCCGGGCTCGGATCAACGCCTGATGTTCCCAGGTCCAGGCATCCTCGAATTGATATGTGCGAAAGGCCTCGATGTGCCCGACCAGAATACCGGCATTGCCACTGGGTCTCAGGCGCATGTCGATATCATAGGCCTTGCCTGCGCGGGTGGGCGAAGTAAGGATATGGATGACCCGTTGACCGAGACGGTTGAAAAATTGGGCGCTGTCGATCGTTTTCTCAGCTCCGCGGGTGGGTTCGCGGGTACCGGCGTGCAGAAAAACGAGATCGAGATCGGAGCCGTAGCCGAGCTCCAACCCCCCCAGTTTGCCATAGGCGATGGCGACGAAGCCTTTTTCGCAGCTCACACCGTCTACCCGGCAGACGGGAGTCCCATGCCTGGCCACCAGGTGATTCCAGGCGAGATCGATGACTTCACCGAGAATAATCTCCGCGATTTCCGACAGGTAGTCGCTTACCCGCATCAAAGGCAGCGTTCCGCCGACATCGCCCGCCGCGACCCGCAGCACATTGACTTGTTTAAATATGCAAAGCTGCTCGATCTGATACTCCAGGTCATCCGTGGGCACCTGGTGCAGTCGCCGCTGCAGGGCCCTTTTCATTTCCACATTTTCGGGCGGCAGATAGAGCGTGCGGGGATCGAGCAGTTCATCCAAAAGAACCGGATGCTGTGCCAGAAACGAAGCGATCCAGGGACTTGCGGCGGAAAGTTTCACCAGATGAGAAAGCGCGGTGGGATTCTCCAACAACAGGGCCAGATAACTGCTGCGGCGCTCGATGGTTCTGATCAGATCGATGATCCGCTGAAGGGTGATCCGCGGGTTTTCACAGGTACTTATTTCTTTGATGAAACGCGGTACCAGCGTGTCCAGACGCTGACGCCCCCTGGGACTAAGGGAGCGGGTCGCCTGATCGTTTTTCAAATAATCCAGTAAATGGATGACTTCAGCCGGTCGATCGTAGCCCAGGGTGCGCAGTGCATGCTCCCCATGTTGATCGGCGGCCGGATTTTGCCACAGCATGACCAGGGGATCTTCCTCTTCCGTTTGCAGTTCATCGGCCCTGGCGGATTCGAGCAGCATCCGGAAGTGGCCGTGTACGGTTTCGCGGTGGGCATTCAATATGAAATCAAATGATTCTGGGTCGGAAAAACCCATGGACACCGCCAACCGCAACCGGTCCGGGTCGTGGATCGGCAGGTCGTGGGTCTGCTGGTCCGAGAAAGCCTGAAGTCGGTTTTCGGTTCTGCGAAAAAATGTGTAGGCTGCCGCCAGTTCATGGCAGACTGCCGGCGGAATATGACCGTCGGCTCCCAGTACATTCAAAACATCCAGTATTCCGGTACATTGAAGGGCTGGATCCACCCCGCCGCGGATCAGCTGGAATATCTGACCGAAAAATTCGATTTCCCGAATCCCGCCGGCACCCAGCTTGATATTGTTTTCCATACCCTTGCGCCGAACTTCCCTGGAGATCATTTGCTTCATCTCCCGCAGGGAATCAAAGGCGCCGTAGTCCAGATATCTGCGATAAATAAATGGATGCAGCCGCTGCAGCAACAAGGCGCCCGCGGCTTTATCGCCGGCTACCGCCCGGGCCTTGATCAGCGCATAGCGCTCCCATTCCCTTCCCTGCTGCTGGTAATACTGCTCCATGGACTCGAAATCCATTGCCAGGGGACCGCTGTCGCCGAACGGCCGCAGGCGGGTATCGACCCGAAATACAAACCCGTCTTGGGTGGGTTGACCGATCACCTTGATCAGCCGGCGGCACAACCGTGAGAAAAATTCGAGATTGTCCAGTGGATTTCCGGCGGTGCGGGTATTTCCAACCTTCGGGTAAGCGAAGATCAAATCGATATCGGAAGAAAAATTAAGTTCACGGGCCCCCAGCTTTCCCAGCCCCAGAATGGTCAGAAATTGGGGGGAGCCGTCATGCGCGGTGGGCGTGCCATACTGATCGCACTGCCAGTGGTAGAGAACCTCGAGCGTATGCTCCAGGCACGCATCCGCAAATTCTGATAAATCGGTCAGGGTTTGCGCCAGGTCCGCCCAGCCGGACAAATCGCGCCAGGCAATGCGGACCAGTTCGCGACGGCGGTATTGGCGCAGCCGGAAATTCAGGGCTTCTTCCCCGTCGACGTCGGCCAGCCGCGTCTGAAGACGGCGGTGGTATTCATCGCCATGGAATCGCCGGGCGACATCGCCACTGGTGATGAGATCTGCGGCCATGACTGGATCCCGGGTACAGGCGGCGGCTACAAAATCGCTGAAGGCAAATACCTGCCGCAGGCTTTCCAGCAACTGCGGATCAACGGCCGGCATCCCGGCGGCATCGGCCGCCTGCCGGTAAGCCTCCCATTTTTGCTGAGATTCCACCATAAGCGATTTTGCAGAATCGGTTGCCAAATCGTATCCCCGACTCGATCGGTTTGGGGTTCCGGGTTCTGGATCCTGGCTTCTGGATCCTGGCTCCTGGCTTCCGGGTTCTGGATTCTGGCTTTCGGCTTCCGGCTCCTGCACTCGAGCAATTCAGCGCACTTTTGAACCCTGAATCTTTGAACCGCTAAATTTGATGAACTCGTAAAAAGTCGCCAAAATTCATTTCTTAATCAAACCACGAAGAACACGAAGTACATAAACTTGAATTTATTATATTTTTTTATTCCTTCGTGATCTTCGTGCCCTTCGTGGTGAATTTTCAGACTTTTTACGAAACCGTCAAATTTAGCTTATAAAATAAAGCCGCGAGCATGTCAAAATAATAATTCTTTCTTACATTTTTGTAACCTGTTCAGCTAAAATCCACTATTATGCAATTTTGGATTGACATTCGACGGATTTCCCTTTAAATTGACACGAAGTTTTTACCGAACTAAATGAGTGGTGGTTTCAAGACACCGTGATACCATTAAAGTTTAACATTATAAAGGCAACCCTCGTGTATTGGTGAATGTCCTGCATACCGATACACGGGTATACCAGTTATCCCGTCTCGCATTCATCCAGCCTTAGTGTTCCGGTGGGTTAGTCCATCACCTCTGATCATCCCCGCCCGGAAAATATTGACAAAGACGATACCGAGAATTTCCGGCCGGGATATTTGCCTGATAATTAAGGAGAAAGCTTGCAATGTGCCGTTTATTTGCCATAACCAGCAGGGAACCGTTGTCTCCCATGGTCGCCGTCGAGGCCCTCAATGTAATGCGCGAGGGCCATGATTGCTCGGGAGTCGGTCTGTTTTTGCGGGATCTGGCCGGCCCCTTCGAGGAAATGAAAAATGCACCTATCTTATCGGGCATTTTTTCGGAAAATGGATTGAGGCGCCTGGATTCCTTCATGATGGATCTGGGATTTATGACCAAGTACAAAATTTCCATCAAGGTTCCGAAAACCCCGCCGCCCGGCATCCCCAAACGGGATGTATACCTGATACGGGCCTATGAATATCCGGAGGAATGGGACGCGTTAAGCGACCCGGAACGATTGCAGCGCCTGATGCCGATCCGGTTGCAGCTCAGGGCCATGGGAGAGGAAAAACAGGACATGATCGTTTTCTCATTCTGGCCCGATGTCATCATGATCAAGGAGATCGGCGATCCCCTGCTGGTGACCAACCATCTAAAACTCGATCGCAAGGAGCTTTATGCACGGGTGATCATGGCCCAGGGTCGGCAGAATACCAATTATGGGATCACCCTGTATGCCTGCCATCCGTTTTTCATCGAGGGGTATTCCACGATGACCAACGGCGAAAACACCGCCTTCCTGCCCATAAAAGCGTATCTGGAATCGCGCGGGTTTCCCGGGTATATCGGCTACGAATCCGACTCGGAAGTTTTCAGCCACATCCTGCATTACACCATGGAGCAGCTCGGTCTCAATCTGGAGACCTACAAGCATGTCATAACCCCGCTGCAGCAGGAGGACATCAGCGGCCATCCCAATTCCCGGTTTCTGCAGAACCTGAAACAAACCTGCCGCCAGTTGATCATTGACGGCCCCAACTGCGTCATCGGCTGTCTTCCGGATCACTCTCTGTTTATGGTCCAGGACCGCAAGAAGCTTCGGCCCGGGGTTATCGGCGGCAAACCGGGGATGTATGCCTTTTCCTCGGAAATATGCGGCCTGGATGCCGCCATACCGCAACGGGACAAACATAAGGATTTTCAACCCATGCATCTGGATACCGCCGTGGTCGGTCCGGATCGCAAAGAGGCCAGAATATGCAGTCAGAACGACCCATTACCCCTTCAACTCTAAGTGTTAAAGACCTTCCGTGGCAGATTGCCTGGAGCAAGGAAAAATGCACCCTGTGCGGAAAATGCACGGCTGTGTGCCCGGTGAATGCCATTGAATTCGGCGTGTTTCGCAAACGAATCCTGGAACCGCCCAGCGGGTTCCTGGAGGCCCCCGCCAGTGTTTACAAGACCTACTACGGCATCCGCCAAAAAACCGATCCGGCCTACAACTGCATCGGCTGCGCCATGTGTAATCTGGTTTGCCCCAACGACGCCATTATTCCCCGCCACAGCGACGAAGCCGACAAATTGAAATTTCAAATCGACCGGGGAGGACAGCCCCGGCGGCGCGGCGGACGGCGCAACGTAGCCGGCGGGATTTTGGACCGCATCAAATTTATCCGCATCTCGATGCTGACCGATCCCGCCCTGGATGCCGGGCGGCATGAATTCGAATTGCGTACGCTTTTGGGACGTATTCTGCCCCCGGAAGAAAACCTGAAATTCCTGCAATCCAACGGCTGGATACCGCCGGTCCGGGAAATATATCCGCTGATTATCGGGGGGATGTCGTTCGGCGCGCTTTCACCCAACATGTGGGAGGGCTTGCAGATGGGGGTGGCTTACCTGAATGAGGAAATGGGCCTGCCGGTTCGCATCTGCACCGGTGAAGGCGGCTGCCCCCCCCGGCTTTTACGTTCGAGATTTCTGAAATATGTGATTTTACAGATCGCCAGCGGCTATTTCGGCTGGGATGAAATCATTCATGCGCTCCCCGAGATGAAAGAAGATCCCTGTGCGATTGAGATCAAATATGGTCAGGGGGCCAAGCCCGGAGACGGCGGCCTTCTGATGTGGTACAAGGTCAACAAGCTGATTGCCGCTATCCGGGGCGTGCCCGTGGGCGTGAGCCTGCCGAGTCCGCCGACCCACCAGACCAAGTACTCGATCGAGGAGGCGGTGGCCAAGATGACGCAGTCGATGTATATGGCCTGGGGATTTCGGGTACCGGTATATCCGAAAATTTCGGCAACTTCGACAGCCATGGCGGTTTTAAACAATCTCACGCGCAATCCGTATGCCGCCGGGCTGGCCATCGATGGCGAAGACGGCGGAACGGGTGCGGCGTACAACGTTTCCATGAACCACATGGGACATCCGATTGCCAGTAATATCCGCGACGGATATTTGAATCTCGTCAAACTGGGCATGCAAAATCAGGTGCCGCTGATTGCCGGCGGCGGGATCGGCAAAAGCGGCAACCTGGCGGCCAATGCCGCCGCGCTGATCATGCTGGGTGCCAGCGGGGTCCAGGTCGGCAAATACATCATGCAGGCGGCAGCCGGTTGTCTGGGCTCGGAATCGGATCGCTGCAATATCTGCAATATCGGTCTGTGTCCGAAAGGGATCACTTCCCAGGATTCGCGTCTGTATCGGCGGTTGAATGTGGAGGATGTCGCCCAGCGGGTGGTGGACGTTTTCTTGAGCTTCGATACTGAATTGAAAAAGATCGTCGCCCCTTTGGGAAGATCGACCTCACTTCCCGTCGGCATGTCGGATGCACTGGGCATCGATGATCATGACGCGGCGGAGCGGTTAAAGATAAAATATGTGGTTTGATGAGCTCAAAATTACTATCTTAACAAACCAAACGCCACGTGCGATTTGGAGAAAATGAATGTCTGAACAAAACTCGAGCAGCGCGGCTGCCTATCAGGTGATCTCCGGTAAAATCAATGGCGAACGCGTGGATTCGCGGATTCTGGAAGAACAGATTCAGGAAGCGGTGGTCGGGGGCCATCGCCGTCTGCACATCAACGCTTACGGTCAGCACGGCATCGGCGGCCGTCTGTGGCGGTCCGGCGACGATAAAATTTATCTGAAAATTAGCGGACAGCCCGGTCAGCGGGTCGGTTCCATGGGGTTTCCCAACACCTTTATCGAAATTCTCGGGCCAGCCTCCGACGATACGGGATGGCTCAATGCCGGTGCCCGAATTGTCGTTCACGGCAATGCCGGCAATGGAACGGCCAATGCCATGGCCCAGGGCAAAATATACGTCGACGGCAATATCGGCGCCCGGGGCATGACCATGACCAAGCACAATCCGCGTTTTGCCCCGCCTGAACTCTGGGTACTGGGGTCTGCCGGGGATTATTTCGGAGAATTTATGGCGGGTGGTGTCGCCGTGATCTGCGGCTATGAAGCCCAAAATCCCGAAAAAATTCTCGGTTATCGGCCTTTCGTGGGTATGGTCGGCGGCCAGGTGTTTTTCCACGGCCCCCTGGAAGATTTCAGCCGGCACGATGCCCGGCTGGCCGCCATCGGCGATGACCAATGGGATTGGCTGAGAAAGAACCTCGATATCTTCTTGGATAGCATCGGTCGCCGTGAGCTGACGAAAGTGTTTTCCGATAGAGATAAATGGCAGCTCATCGTTGCGCGGTCGCCCCAGGAAAAAATCCAGGCGCCCATGAAATCCATCCAGGCCTTTCACACCGGTGTGTGGGAAAAAGAACTCGGCAGGGGGGGACTGATTGGTGACCTGAGCCAACTCGACCGCAGCCCAATTCCCCTGATCACCACGAACCGGCTGCGGCGCTTTGTCCCCATATGGGAAAACCGGAAATACGCCGCCCCCTGCGAGGCCACCTGCCCGACTGGAATACCGGTGCAGCAACGCTGGCAGCTGGTTCGCGACGGCCGAATCGATGAAGCGGTGGATCTGGCCCTGGCCTATACGCCATTTCCCGCATCCGTGTGCGGTTATCTGTGTCCCAATTTGTGCATGCAATCCTGCACCCGCCAATCCGCCGCTATGGCGCCGGTGGATATCACCCAGCTGGGCCGGGCAAGCATCGAAGCCAAACTGCCGACCCTGCCGCCGGAATCGGACCACAAAATCGCCATTGTCGGAGGAGGTCCGGCTGGAATTTCCGTGGGCTGGCAGTTGCGGCAAAAAGGACATCAGGTGGTCATATATGAAAGGGCGCCGGATATCGGCGGTAAATTCACCCGCGTAATACCGGAAAGCCGTATCCCCACCGAGGTAATTGCCACCGAACTCAGACGGGTCAAAGCGGTTTTGCCCCATGTGCACCTGGACAAAGCTTTCACGCGACCGGAAATTGAACGACTTCGCGCGGAATTCGACTTTGTCGTGATTGCAACCGGCGCCCAGAAGCCCCGGATCCTGCCGATACCGGGAATTGAAAAAGCGGTGACCGCCCTCGATTTTCTGGAAAAAGCCAAACGGAACGAAGTTGATCCCGGCAAACGGGTTGTGGTGATCGGCGCAGGAAATGTGGGCTGCGATGCGGCCACCGAAGCCCATCGCCTGGGAGCCGAAGACATCACGCTGCTGGATGTGCAGGAACCGGCTTCTTTCGGCAAGGAAAGACAGGCGGCCGAGGCCATCGGCGCCAAATTTAGGTGGCCGGTTTTTACCCGGGAGATTACCGACGGCGGCTTGGCTCTGGCATCCGGGGATGAACTTCCCGCCGACACGGTGATCATATCCGTCGGGGATGTACCGGATCTTGAGTTTCTTCCGGATGACATCGAACGCGAAAATGGATTCGTAAAAGTCAACGAGCACTTTCAGACGACGGATTCCAGAGTATTTGCCATCGGCGATGTGGTAAAACCCGGGCTGTTAACCGAAGCCATCGGATCCGGCCGGATTGTCGCCCATACGATTTGTGACCTGCTGGAGAACAAGACGCCGCAGCATCTGAAACGCGAAATGATCGACCGCCGCCGAATTACATTGGAATATTTCGATCCCAGGATAACCGAATACGCGGATATGGATCACTGCGGTTCTCAATGCTCGTCTTGCGGCGCCTGTCGGGATTGTGGAATATGCGTAGCGGTCTGTCCGCGAAATGCCATCAGCAAAAAAGAGCTGGCCGGCTCCGGTTATGAATATGTCGTCGATGAGAATCTGTGTATCGGATGCGGCTTTTGCGCCGGCGCCTGTCCGTGCGGCGTCTGGGATCTGGTGGAAAATACACCGCTGGATTGATGATGCTCATGTGTTTAACGGAGTTTAGAAGTTCGATTTCGATCCCGATAGCGATTTCGATTTCGATGAAGTTAAATCATAATAAATGGTTGCACCGGACGCTCATTCTTTGCGCCGGTGATCCCAGCTCACAAAACACTAAACACCAAATACTAAACACCCTCGTAAAAAGGTCACTTTTATTGACTTCCACGAGATATCAATTTGGTTCACTTTTTGCTTTTTACTATTGTGTGCTGACACCTGAAACCTGACACCTGAAACCATAATGTAGGAGTCTTCCATCCAATGACTGATTTTGATAAACCCCGCGAGTCCTGTGGTATTTTTGGCATCTGCGACCATGCTGAAGCCGCTCCCCTGACCTATTTCGGTCTGTATGCCCTGCAGCATCGCGGGCAGGAAAGCGCCGGCATCGCCACCATCCGCGGCGATTCGATTGTCGAGCATAAGGGGATGGGACTGGTGTCCGATGTCTTTGAAATGAGCCATCTGGAAGAACTGGAAGGCCGCAGCGCCATCGGTCATGTTCGCTATTCCACCACCGGCAGCTCGGTGCTGGTCAATGCTCAGCCTTTTCTGGTACGCCATCGGAAAAAATCGTATGCCGTCGCCCACAATGGAAATATCGTCAATGCGCATCTTCTCAAGGATGAGCTCGAAGAATCCGGATCCATCTTCCAGACCACGATGGACAGCGAAATATTTCTGCATCTTTTTGTCAAAAACCTCGAACATGGGTTTGAACAGGCCCTGGTGGAATCCGTATCCCGGCTGCAGGGCGCCTTCTCCCTCGTTATGCTGACGAGCCGGGGTGAGATTGTCGGCATCAAAGATCCATACGGTTTCAGGCCGTTGTGCCTGGGCAAATTGAACGGCAATTACGTCCTTGCCTCCGAAACCTGCGCCTTCGATCTGGTAGAAGCCGAGTTTGTACGCGAACTCGACCCCGGAGAAATCGTCATTATCAGACCCGAGAGCATCAAAAGCATTCAAACGGCGCCTGCACCGCAGCGAGCCTTCTGCATTTTCGAATTTATCTATTTTGCCAGACCCGACAGCACGTTTTATGGACAAAACGTCTACTTGACCCGCAAGGCGCATGGCCGGCGGCTAGCTCAGGAAGCCCCGGTGGCGGCCGATTTCGTGATGCCCTTTCCCGATTCGGGGACCTATGCCGCACTGGGATACTCGGAAGCTTCCGGCATACCTTTTGAAATGGGTATGATCCGCAACCATTACGTGGGGAGGACATTCATTCAGCCCACTCAGAGCATGCGGGATTTTAGCGTTCGCATAAAGCTCAACCCGGTCAAAAAGCTTCTGAAGGGCAAGGATATCATCATCATTGAAGATTCGATCATCCGGGGCACGACTGTCCGCACCCGGGTAAAAGCCCTGCGCGAACTCGGGGTAAATAAGGTGCATATGCGCGTGAGCGGCCCGCCGCATCGATTCCCATGTCATTACGGCATCGATTTTTCAACCCGGGGCGAGCTGATCGCCAGTCGCATGTCCGTTGAAGAGTTGAGAGATTATCTGGGGCTGGATTCCTTGCACTATCTCAGCATCGATGGCCTTTTGGCGGCCACTGAAATCCAGAATCCGGAAAACAATTTTTGCAAGGCTTGTTTTGACGGCTGCTATCCGGTTTCATTCGATACCAACCTGAGCAAGGATTGTCTGGAATGCAAGTGACCGGATATCACTGAGCATCCACATTGAATTTGGCTGTGGTTATCTTGCCGTCGTGTTTGATGATGACCCGGATGTACCAGGGACCGGCCATGATGATATTCATTTCTGCTTCGTATTTCTCGTCCTCCGGGCTGGCCTTCGTTTTGTAATTCATGGGAACCATCCTGGGCATGGGCGGCATGTAATAGTTCACCAGCACATCCGCGTCCGTAATGCGCTTGCCCGATGCATCCCTGATTTCAATCTCGAGATGATTGTCGCCTAAAAAGAGGGGGTATCGGTCGATGGTGGCCTGAATCTTGTAGCCACCCCTCGCATTTTTGCTGACACGAAATTCTTTGGCGTGGGCCATGTCAACACCCATCAACAGCAGCAAAATTGCAACCATCAGAATTTTCATTCCAAATTGCCGATTATATCGGAAGGTGACGTCACTGCCGTATCTAAAAAGCCTTTTCAACCGATTGCTCATGCGTTGTATCTTTCACAGGTTTGCCGTCTTGCTTTGCTGCCGACTCATTGGAAGTGGTTCCTAAACCTCCGCTCGGAATCCGAAATCCACCTCCGGCGGGCAGGCCGACGAAACAGAGTAGCCCCCACTCGGCCCCGTATGGAGTTTTGAAACCCCTTCTATTCAATTACAAATTGGATACATAATGGCTATGAAATCCCGGGACACCTGCGTAACTTGGGTGTCTTTGGCATTGCCTTTGGCCTGGATATACGATACCATTTTGGGAGTCACTGTCAAGCGCCTGCAGTTCTGAATCACCCGGATTCCGGGCCTTAGGGCATGCAGCACCGGGGAGAAAGCGCTGGTTCATTCTGATAATCCGGACCGCATGATATTCGCCTGAAAGACGCTAAATAGCCCCGATTGTGTTTGCCAATTCGACTGAATCCAGGGTTCAATTTAGGTACCGCTCCCATGAGAAAATCCAATTTTTTTCTACTCTACCTTGCAGGCAATTTTCTGCTTCTGCTATTGCTGGTTTCCCATGCAGGCTATCATGTAACCCATGCCGGACCGCTTCTTAAAAAAAACAGCGACTTAGTCAAAAGACTCGAATTGAGCGACCTTTGCCTGTTTACCGAGGCGAGTTACACGAGACACTTGACCCAGGCGGATCTGAACACGCCCTTTCAGGACTTTCCCGTTTGCCTGGAACATTTCCCCTCGGGTTCATTGCTCATGCCCCCCGATATGCTGAAGAAACGGTCCTATGAAAAAATTAATTGAACGACACCGGTATATCCTGGATTTCACGCTTTCCTCCCTTTTCCGCCGCAAAGGCAGGAACGCCTCCCTGCTCTTTGTTTACACCCTCGTCGTTTTCATGCTGGCGTCGGTGATCTTTTTCACCCACGCAATCAAGCGGGAGGCCGCCATCATCCTGCAGGAGGCCCCGGAAATGGTCATCCAGCGCTCGGCGGCCGGTCGTCACGATTTCATTCCCGTCGCCTACCTGGACCAGATACGGGACATAAGGGGCATCGATTCGGCCCGAAGCCGCCTTTGGGGATATTATTACGACCCGGTAGTCGGAGCAAACTATACACTGATCGTCCCTGAACACTTTGAACATGAACCCGGCAGTATCGTCATCGGTGAAGGCATTTCCAGAACCCGGCTCGTCTACCCCGGCGACGAGTTGGAATTCAGGACCTTCGACGGCACCCTGATGACGTTGCAAATTGAAGATGTTTTTCCAGCCGAATCCGAGCTGGTCTCCTCCGATCTGATGCTGATCTCGGAGACAGATTTTCGCCTGCTTTTCGGAATTCCCCCGGCGAATGCTACGGATTTGGTCGCCCGGATTAGAAATCCGCGGGAACTGTCCACCATTGCCTTGAAAATCTCCGAGCAGCTTCCCGACACGAGAATCATCCTGCGCGAAGAAATATTGAGAACTTATGACAGCATCTTTAACTGGCGAGGCGGAATGATGGTATTTCTTCTCGTCGGCGTCTTGCTCGCATTTCTCATTCTGGCCTGGGACAAGGCCTCCGGATTGAGCCAGGAGGAAAAAAGGGAGATCGGCATTTTAAAGGCGATCGGTTGGGAAACCTCCGATGTCATACTCATGAAATTCTGGGAAGGCCTGGTCATTTCCCTCTCGGCTTTTGCAGCCGGAATTATTTTGGCGTACCTGCATGTATTTTTCACCAACTCCGCTCTTTTCGAACCGGCCCTCAAGGGATGGGCTGTTTTATACCCGGTGTTTAAGTTGATCCCCTTTGTCGATCCCTCCCAAGTCGTCACCCTCTTTTTCCTGACCGTGGTTCCATACACCGTCGCGACGATCATCCCTTCCTGGACGGCGGCCACCATCGATCCGGATACGGTCATGCGGGTCTGATTTTCTTTCAAGCCCGGGTGGAAGAAATGGCCGCCGGGGATAATGAAACAGATTTCTATAAAGATAGCTATACACCCGTCTCAGAAAACGATTCCGGAGCACGCGAAACCCTCCATCGTCACTCCGGCAGGGTTTTAGCTGGAGCCCAGATATCTCTTTTGCTGGATTCCGGATCAAGCCCGGGATGACGGTTATGGGTTATCTGTTTTTGCTTTTGTGGCGTCGTTCATTTTTCGTCTCTCCGGCAGGGTTTTAGCCGGAGTCCAGATATGCTGGATTCCGGATCAAGTCCGGAAAGACGGTCTGCCTGGATTCCGGGCCGTCATCCTGATCCTCGTGTGAAAGCCTGTCCTCTACCACCCCGATGCTCCGCCTTGCTCACTGCTAGCTCTTCAATACAAAATCCGTAAAAAGAATTCGATAGGTGACGACCGCCATGAATATCAGGGCCAGAATTATGGAAACAAGGGCTAATTTTTTCTGAAAGCCGGGCAGTGTTCTCGATAGGCTTGTGATATTTCGAAACGGCATCAAAATCCCGGCGCCCACGCCGGTTACCGTACTGCCGAAAAGGGCTCCGTACAGTACATAGCCGATGTAGCCGTAATCCCGCTGTAATATGCAGAAAGGGCAGTGGTGGGTGGGCAGTTCGTAAAAATAAGGAGAGATGAAAGACAGAATAGCCACCATGGAGACGACAAAACAGACCGCGCTCAGCCCGCCGAAAAGATAGCCGCCCCTGTCACTTCGATAGAAATAGAATCCCGCCGCCACCGTGGCCGCCATGCTCAAATAGAAAGCGACTTCCATGGGTACCGGAGGCAAGGTGACGACATCTCCGATCAGGGTCTGGCTCCCGGTGCTGAACTGGGTGCCGCAGCAGGAGGTGATGATGTCCGGATTCAGCAGCAGAAAATAGCGGGTCTGCAGAAACACCTCGACCAGAACCAGTGGAGCAATGATCAGCAGCAGCAGGTATTTCTTTTTGATCAGGGGATAATCGTAGGCCCGGTTGTCGGCGTAATTCATGATCAGCCAGAGTCCGGCCAATATGAAATTCAGCATTTTGAGAATGAGGGCCGGATACCCGTAGGCATTGACTTTCAAAGTGCCCGCAGCACACATCGCGCCCACGAAGAGGCTGTGAAGATGATCAGCGGTATAGATGTACAGAAAAAATGACGTCAGCTCGAAAACAAAGACGTAGGTGAGGATGGTGGAGATAAGATAGGTACGGCGTTCGAGAATCAGCTGCAGATCGCTGCCGCTGTTGATATCCCAATTCCGCTGAATCCGAATGCCATAACAGGCGGAATAAAGGACCATCAACCCGATGAAGAAGGGACGCTGCGTATTGGGCGATGATAGCGGGGTGGAAAATCACCGGTTATCCCCGTCGACTTTTCCGTCCCGGAAATGAATGATACGGTCGACGATTTCGGAATCGCAGACGAGGGGGTCGTGGCTGGCGATGAGAACCGTTTTTCCATCCTGCTTGAGCTTGTCCAGGATTTTTACCAGCTCCATGGAAAGCGTGGTGTCCAGATGCGCGGTGGGTTCGTCGGCGATAATGACCGAGGGATTGTTGATCAGGGCCCTGGCCACCGCCACTCTCTGGGCCTGGCCTCCCGAGATCCATTCGACCCGGGCGGTGGCCTTGTCCCCGATGTTCAATAGCTCCAGGAGGTCCAGTGTCCGTTGTTTCAGGGATGCATGCGGCTCTCCCAGCGGATAGGCGGGCAGCATCACATTTTCCAGGACCGAAATCCCCTTGACCAGGTTGTATTGCTGGAAAATAAACCCAAAGGTTTTGCGCCGGATTTCGGTGAGAAACCGCTCCGGAAGGCTGGTCAGCTCTCTTTCCTGCAGATAGATGCGTCCGGACGTGGGCCTTGCCATGCAGCCGATCAAACTCAGCAGGGTGGTTTTGCCCGAGCCGCTGGGGCCCTTGAAGACGGTGACCTTCTGTGGGACGATCTTAAGGTCGACACCCCGGATGGCCTTGAATTCGTTGGGTTTACCCGCATTGAAAACCTTGCGGACGTTTACAAGCTCGATCATGCGCGCAGCAGCTTCTTGACCTCGAAATTCCATTTCCAGATCTGATAGACGGCCGGATACACCAGCAATTCCAGCAAAAAGGACGCCAGGATGCCCCCCACCATCGGGGCGGCGATGCGCTTCATCATGTCGGATCCGGTGCCCACGGCCCACAAGATGGGGACCAGCCCGAGAAAGGTTGTGGCCACCGTCATGAACTTGGGCCGCAGCCGCTGGACCGCCCCGTACCGAATGGCTTCCTGAAGATCGGCCAGACTGCGCAGACGTCCCTCCTTCTTGGCCTTTTCATAGGCGAGATCGAGGTAAAGGAGCATGAAAACCCCGGTTTCGGCGTCCACGCCCAGCAGGGCGATGAGCCCCACCCAGACCCCGATGCTCATATTGTAGCCGAGCAGGTAAAGAAACCAGACGGCGCCGATGGCCGAAAACGGTACGGCCATCAAAACGATGAAGGTCTTGGTCAGGGAGCGCGTGTTCAGATAAAGCAGCAGCAAAATCAAAAACAGGGTCAATGGCAGGATCACGGTCAGCCGTTCCCGGACGCGTTGTGAGGACTGGTAGTCGCCGCTCCAGACAGCGGCATATCCCGGGGGAAGTGTCACCTCCTGCCTCAGCAGGCGGTCCGCCTCCGCGATGTATCCATTGGGGTCACGATCGGCGAGATCCACATAAACATAGCCGGACAGCAGCCCGTCCTCGTTTCGAATCATGGAAGGGCCGCTGGTCATCCGGATGGTCGCCAAATGGCCGAGAGGGATCTGCTTTTTCTCCGTCGGAAACCGGCACCAATACCCGTCTCAAGGCCCCCATGTCGGACCGGAAATCGCGCTTGTAGCGCACGTTGACCGGATAGCGCTCGCGCCCTTCCACGGTGGTGGTCACGTTGTCTCCGCCGATGGCATTTTCCACCACAGCCTGGGCTTCCTGCATGCTCAGACCGTAGCGGGCCAATTCCTTCCGCTTCCAATCAAAATCGATGAAATAGCCGCTGGCGGTACGTTCGGCGAAAACGGCCCGTGTCCCTCGCACCGCCGGCAGCAGGGATTCGATCCGTATGCCGATCTGCTCGATGACAGCCAGGTCCGCACCGGTGATCTTGAGCCCCACCGGCGTGCGAAGCCCGGTGCTCAACATGTCGAACCGCCCCTTGATCGGCATGGTCCACGAATTGGCGAGACCGGGCAGCCTGCACCGCTTCGTTCATCTGACTGATGAGCTCGGTCTGGGAGATGTGATCCGGCGTGATATGCCGCAAAAGCCTTTTGGCCCATTCCGGCGCCCAGGCGGTATACCAGGTGTCCTTTTGACGCCATTCGGAAGTCGGTTTGAGGATGATCACGGTCTCCAGCATGGACAGCGGCGCCGGGTCGGTGGAGGTCTCGGCCCGACCGGCCTTTCCCAGCACGTATTTCACTTCCGGGAATTGCTTGATGATCCGGTCCGTCACCTGGAGCACCTTTTGGGCTTCGGTAATGGAGATGCCCGGCATGGTGGTGGGCATATAGAGGATGGATCCCTCCTCCAGCGGCGGCATGAATTCCGAACCCAGTTGGTTGTAGATCGGGATCGTAACGATCATCAAAATAACGGCGCCGGCGATCACGGCCCATTTCCAGCGCAGCGACCAGACCGCCACCGGGTTGTAGATCCGGATCAGGAACCGGCTGATGGGGTGTTTGTCCTCCGAATATATTTTTCCGACAAAAAGCGTGTTGGCCACCCCGGAGAGCCACCGGGGCCGGAAACGGAAATCCTTCATGCGGGTCAGAAACAGCCTGAGCGCCGGGTCCAGGGTGATCGCCAGCACGGCGGCGATGATCATGGCCAGGTTCTTGGTGTAGGCCAGCGGCTTGAAAAGCCGGCCTTCCTGAGCCTCCAGGGTCAAAATGGGCAAAAAGGCGACGGCGATCACCAGCAGGGCAAAGAAGCTGGGGCCGGCCACCTGTTTTATGGCCCGGACGACGACGGAGCGATAATCTTCGCGCCGGCCCTCCAGGTCCCACTGCTCCAGATTCTTGTGGGTTTGCTCGACCACCACGATCGAGGCGTCCATCATGGCCCCGATGGCGATGGCGATTCCTCCCAGGGACATGATATTGGCCGTAACCCCCATCATCCGAAAGGGAATGAAGGAAATCAGGATGATGACCGGCAGGGTGATGACCGGAATCAGGGCGCTCGGGATGTGCCAGAGAAACAGGAATACCACCAGGGCCACCGTGATCAGCACTTCAAACACGGTGGATTTCAGATTGTCGATGGCGCGCGTGATCAGATCGGACCGGTCGTAAACGGTGACTACCTTCACGCCTGCGGGCAGGCCCGGCTCGATCGCCTTGAGTTTGGCCTTGACCCGCTTGATGACGTCCAGGGCATTCTGGCCGTGGCGCATGATGACGATGCCGGAGACCACGTCCCCCCGGCCGTCCAGATCGGCGACCCCTCTACGGATATCGGGGCCCAGCACCACCTGGGCAATGTCCTTGATACAGATGGGTGTGCCCGAATCGCTGGCCGAAACCGCGATGTTTTCGATGTCCTCCACACACTGGACATAGCCGCGGCCGCGCACGCTGTATTCGGTTCCGCCGAATTCGATCAGGCGGCCGGCCGACTCGTAGTTGCCTTCCCGCACCGCCTCCACCACGTTGTTGATGGACAGACCGAAGGCCTGCAGCCGGTTGGGATCCACGTTGACCTGATACTGCTTGCCGAATCCGCCGACGGGCGCCACCTCGGCCACCCCGGGCACGGCCCTCAGATAGTACTTGAGGTAAAAATCCTGATAGGTCCGCAGATCGGCCAGGCTGTTTTTGCCGGATTCATCCACCAGGGCGTACTGGAAAGATCCAGCCCAGGGGCGTGGCATCCGGTCCGATCTCGGTTTTGGCGCCATCGGGCAGTTGAGGCAGGACGGCGGACAGATATTCCTGGGTGCGCGACCGGGCCCAGTAGATGTCGGTGCCGTCTTCGAAGATGACATACACATAGGAATAGCCGAAGTCGGAAAACCCGCGCACGGCCTTGACCCGGGGCGCGCCCACCATGGCCGACACGATCGGATAGGTCACCTGATCCTCGACCAGATCGGGGCTGCGGTTCCAGCGCGAAAAGATGATGACCTGGGTGTCGCTCAAATCCGGGATGGCGTCCAGCTTCATGTGTTTCATGGACCACCAGCCCCCAATGCAGCCGACGGCCACCAGGGCGAAGACGATGAACTTGTTGTTGACGCTGAAATCGATGATGCGGTTGATCATGTCACTTCTCTAGAATAGAATCCAGGAGTCAGGAGCCAGAATTCAGAATTAAGGAGTCAGGAGTCAGGAGTCAGGAGTCAGAATCCAGGAGCCGGAAGTTAGAATCCAGGACCCAAAGTCTTTAGCGGGCCACCGCTGCATATCGGCGTTTTTTTCCTACTGATCTGTCTCCAACCTCCCATCTCCTGTATGCTGGATTCTGTCTCCTGTATTCTGGCTTCTGTCTCCTGGATTCTGACTTCTGGATTCCATCTCCTGAATGCTGCATTCTATCTTCTGGATTCTGGCTTCTGTCTCCTGGATTCTGACTTTATCAGATTTCAAGAATCAGACGCCATAATTGATGAAAGATAGGCCTGCAATAATTTACTCGTTTCTACAAGTGGGGCCATCAAATTCGATGTATCTCCATAACCAAGATCCTTCACAAGGATCAAATAATATCGGCATTCTTCCAGGGAACCTTGGGCGATATTCATATATCTGGCCTTGTCAGGCAGAGTCTTTTTCTTGAATCCTTCAGCAATGTTTGCCGGAATGGAAACAGCAGCTCTTCGGATTTGAGATGTCAGGCCATAAATCTCGATTTTGGGATACGAATCGCTGTGTCGATAAACCGACAGGACAAATTGGTGTGCCTTTTGCCAAACAATCAAATCCTGAAAGTCTTTAGCGGGCAGCCGCTTCATACCGTCGCTTTTTCCTCCTGATCCCTCTCTAATCTCCCATCTCCTGTATTCTGGATTCTATCTCCTGAATTCTGCCTCCTGTCTCCCAATCTCCTGAATTCTGTCTCCTGGCTCCTGACTCCTGGATTCTGCCTCCTGCCTCCTGCCTCCCGGCTTCTGGCTTCTGACTCCTGGATTCTGCCTCCTGGATTCTATCTACTTTATTCTGTCTCCTGACTCCTGTCTCCTTCTTTCGCTTTCAGATACTCCTCCAACTCCTTCAATTCCTTTTCTATCTGCTTCATGTTGGCTTCGGCAGAGTCGGATGAAGGTGCGGCGGCATCCATTTCATTGCTCTTGGCATTGGTTTCGGAAGCGTCGGATGCCGGCACGGCGGCTTCCACGGCCTTGGAGATGTTGTGCTTGATGCCCAGATATTTGGCGCCCGGAAATCCTCCCCATCCGGGGCTCCATTCCGGCGGCGGTGCGCCCTCCTTGTCCGGGCCGTTCCAATCGACGACCTCCGGAGTCGTCGAGTAATTTCTCAGGGGAGAGTCCTTGACTTCCTTTATCGGTTCCGCCCCGCCCTCTTTGGCGTTCTGGGCTCTTTTCACAGGGTCAAGCAAGTCCGCCCAGGTGCGCTGCTGCCCCGGCAGGCATGGGACTATCTCTGATGATCCATCAGGCTGTTCCTGGCGGACGAATTTTTCCGGTTCTTTCTCAAATGCATTTTTACAGTCCTCGGAACAGAAATAAAAGGTCCGGTCGGCATGGGAGGCGGTCAGTTCCAACATCTCGGCCTCTTCTTCATCGACGAATCGGCCGCAAACCGGGTCGGCACTCACCCTGGTTTCCGGACCCAGGGAAGCGAGTTCCATCCGGCTTTCGGAGTCGATCAGAAAATTGCCTGAAACGGCGACCTTTTCTCCCGGCGTAAGACCGCCGAGGATTTCGACCCGCCCGCCGAGCCGCCAGCCGATTTTCACCCGGCGGGGTTCGAATGCGCCGGGTTCGGCTTCCACATACACAATCGCCTGGGTTCCCGAATCCAGCACGGCGTCGGCGGACACATTCACGGACGCCGGCATGGCGATGGGGATCTCGACGTCGACAAACATGTCGGGCCGCAGGTCGTAGCGCGGATTGTCGACATCGATGCGCACCTTGAGCGTTCTGGCCGCAGGATCGAAAAGCGGCAGCACCTCGCCCACGCTGGCGCGGAAGGTCTCGCCCATCTGGGCGTGCCGGACCGCCACGGTCATACCGGGCCGCATGTGCATGGCCTCGTCCTCGTAGACGTCGGCATATACCCAGATCTCGCCGATATCGGCGATCGTGTAGAACGCATCCGCCGCCTTGAGCCACTGCTGCAGGGAAATATTCCTTTCCAGCACCACGCCGTCAGCGGGCGAGCGCACCTGCAGGTAAGGCCGCGCCCGGCGGGTATTGGCCAGCTCCTCGGTCTGGGCATCGGTGATCCCCAGGTTCTGCAGGGCCTGCACGGCCATCCGGATCTGGTTGTTGGACAGATCGAGCTGCTGGTGCCGGAGTTGGCCGCCCAGTTGCTGTTTGATGCGGTCGATGTTGTCCAGAGCGATCAGATAGGTCAACTGGGCGTTGTAGTAGGCCGGGGCCAGGGCCTCGGCCAGGATCTGATCTTTTTGGACGATGCTCCCGGTGGTGACGTCGGAAAGCTGACGGATCCAGCAGTCGGTCGAGGCGTTGACGCGATAGGTTCTGGTTTCATCGGGAACGACCCGCCCATAGAGCCGCAGGGTGTAGGTCAATGGCTTTTTTTCCACCGCGGCGACCTGCACACCGATGAGCTGCTGCCGGGTTGGACTGATTCTCACCGCACCGGGGGAAAGCGGCATTTCAGGGGTTTCCTGCCCTTCGGCAACCGGAATAGCGACCGGCTCAGCTTGGAAGCCGGCGGAGGACCCTTGACCGTAATGTCCGCCGGCCCAAAATGAGAGGGCAACGATGAAGACCGCCAGAACGGCAATGACGACTTTTTTCATATTCTGGGTAACCTTTTTATATCAGTAAATCCACCCGGCAATTAAATAGATCATTCCTGTTGCGGCGAAGTGCGCAGGCGGGGATTCCAATTCAACGAAGCGCTCATGCAACACGGAGAAAGTACTAATGATACCTGTTTCCCGTCTGACTGGCTGGCTCCGGTCCTCAAAACCGCGAGAAATCAGGTACCTGTCTTGCTGTCGGCCCCGAGCAAATGCCTGAATGACGGATACGGCATCCTGCGGTTGCGGGCTTTAGAACGGGACTGGAACATCTGCCCTTATCGTTTTGCAAGCCGGCTGCCGTTTCGCGTACGGGAATGACATAATGAAGGCGTGAGGGTGTCTATTTAAGCGCCGATTCAAAGTTCATCATATCACGTACGGCGACTGCAGGCAATTTCAAGATTTACCTTTTTATTATCGAATATATTCCTGCTGACCAAAGGCAAGAGGGGCCCGAAGGCCCCTCCGACGTGAATGTCGCCAAACTAAACACGCCTGAGCTTTTTTCTGAAGCCCAGCATACCCACCAGGCCCGAACCGAGAAGCAACAGGGTCGGCGGAATGGGGACGGGGCTTACATCTTGAATGGTTACACTGGCGCCCACCGGCGCTATCCTATCGATCGGAATAGATGCAGCGTATGCTTCCTGTGTGTCGGGGTCGACGTGGCCAGCATCGCTCAGATTGATGTTATGAAGGCTGAGGGCACTGGTTCCCTCAGTTACTCCCGTTGCTCCCACAAAATTCAGCGTGGCGAGTACTATCGGGTCACTCCCGGTCGTATCCAGAGGGTTAATTGGGTCATTTCCTCCATTGAAAAGGTTTACCAGTTTTAAATGGAGAGAACCCCCATTAAAGCTGGCTTGACCAAGAAAATCTAACCCGATAGCGTCAGTGAACGAAACGTCGAAAGATGGATCATCCATGGTCAGGATCGCTGAATCGTAACCAATGTCCAAATCATAACCGCCGAAGCCATCGCTCCAGGTGCCGCTCACCCGCAAATCCACTGAAGCCGTACCTCCCGGCAATATGGTCCTGGGTCGGTTGGAAAAGATCCAATATTACATGATCGTCTACGGATGGAAAAGCAAAGGCGGGCCCAGCCATCATGACCAGGGAGCACAGCACAACCGCTATTAACGTAATTTTTTTCATTTGTTGACTCCTTTGACAATTAATTAGTTAAAAATTTCCTTATACTACATGCCTTTTCCATCCCCGTTGCCGAGGATGGAAAAGGCATGTTTGTATTGGCTGAGTAAGATTAAGGGCAAACGCCGCCCGGGTTGTCAAACTGCGCTACCAGCGCGCGGGCATCTGCGATGTTCACGGCGCCGTCCCCATTGATATCATAGACGCCATCGCTGAGCGTGACTCCTGATCGCGAAATAGAGCAGCATGTAATCCGCTCTGCCGATGCATCCGTCACCATCGATATCAGGAGATGCAAAGCCTGCCACTACCGGTTGCCTTGACGGCATCACCGTATAGTTACGCATCATCTCGTTGTCCTCATGGTCGAGGATGTGGCAGTGCCAGACATAGCCGACGCCGTTAAGCAGCGAGGTCGGATTGAAGGGATAGCGGTTGACCCCTGCCACCGGGGCTTCGGGGCCGGTTGCCGGCTCATCCTGGGGCGCCCAACGGACGACGAAGCGGGTCACCTCGTCCGGATAGGTGACGACGGTGTCCTTCCATCCCATTTCATAGGGCTCCGGCCCCCGCGCCGCGGCCAAATTTAAAAATCCAGCGAGAGACGGGTTGCCGCCGATGGCGCCGTCGCTGTTTTTGACGTTATACTGGTTCGGAGGCCCGCCGCCGTCAGGCACGCCATTGGAAGCAAGCAACGCCTCGTACTGGGTTGTCCAAGCGCTTCCGCTGTTCGGGCCGCTGGTGTTAAACGGCGTGCGATCCAGGAGCTGGAAACTCACAAGGTGAGTGTGCATGGGATGCGCATCGGCGGTGATGTTGATGATCTCCCATATTTCGGTGTCTCCCACCGCCGGAAGCTCGGTTTCGCGGCAAAGCGGGCTCTGACAGCCGGGAAGCACCGGGTTGGCCCGGGTCGAACTGGCAGGGTCATAACTCCTGAGGTTGAACTTGGAATTGTTCACCACCAGTTCGAGTGGTCCTTCGATGCTGGATACCTCGTTGAGTGTCAACTGGCGGGTAATGCTGCCGGTCGCTGGGTTATGGGCATCTATGATCGTTTTCAAGGGTGTCGGTCTGATCTGGGTCCCGTCGGCGATAGCGGTGTCCGCAATGCCGGAAGTTGTGGTCCCCACGATGAACTTCATGACCGTGTCGGTGCCGTTTGCGGTCGGTGCGTCGCCGTCCGGAAAGGGGGTGCCGGCCAAATTCATCAGGACGATCTCCTGCCCCGCATAATCACTGAAATCCACGACGACTTCATAGCGTTCACCGGGAGCAATGATAATACTCGGCACTTCGGCGGCATTCAGCATATAACCGTCGTCTGTGGCGATGGCGATAAAAGGCATGTCGTTGTCGAAGTAAAGTTCATAAAACCGCGCGTTGGAGCCGTCGAGCAGACGAAAGCGGTATTGTCTTGGCTCGACATTCAGATAGGGCCAGGTCTTGCCGTTCACGCAAATGACGTCCCCGATGAACTCGGGAATCCAGTAGGGATGGACATCCGGGTTCGGTTGGGGGTTCGAGGCCAGATTGTAGAACAGCTGACCATTGGTGTCGAAGCTCCGGTCCTGGAAGATGAGCGGAATGTCAAATTCCGGAAAATGCGGCAGGGTGGCAACCGGCGCGCTGGGTCCGTTTGGATCGATGATAGGGTACGCACCCGCCAGGCCCGCGTACACGCCAAGCCGCGTGACGCCGAACTCATGGGGATGAAACCAGATCGTCCCCTCTTCCTGCCCGTTGTGATATGTGTAAGTATTGCCCGGATAGCCGATGCCCTGGGGTCCCCCGCTGCCGATCGGAGACGTCCATGCGTCCGGACCGCCGTCGTAGGCCGCCGCCACCTCCCCGCCGTGGATGTGGACGGCGGAAGGCCAGGGACCGGTATACGGCAGTGAAATGCACACCGGCGGAAGCACGTCGCTGATCGGCGTGCAGTCGATATCCAGGGGGTTAGCCCAGTCGAGGGTCATATCCACGGGCAGATTCGTCTGTACCTGTCCGGTGTACCAGGGATACGGCAGTTCATTCAAGTAGGTTGGGTGGGCAGGGACTCCTCGCTGCGCCACGACGACCGGTCCGAGAAAACTCGGACGCACTTCAGGCTGAGCTGCCAGATCGCTATCCGTCAGGTAGCCCCAGACCCACGACGTCGTGTTGGCCGGCAGGCCTGCAAACCCTGATCCCGCATCCGCCGGAACGCCCGTACTGGGCAGAATCTGCGACCGGAATTCCCTGATGTGGATGTTGTAGTCGGGCGAGGGAGAAAGGCCCAGTAAGGGGACTGATGTGGCGTTCACCACCGTAATACCTCCCGAAGTGCCATCCGGCACCCCCACTGGCAGCGGATCCACGAACTTCGGTATGAGCGTTCCATCCAGCAAGTCCTGGTTAAGATTCGATGCCCCCGCGCTGCCGACGAGGAGCAGGACCAGGCCTATTACAATGAGCACCATTTTCGGTTTCATCCTCATGTTCCTCCTTTTTTAGGATTCTCTTCAATTAGCCATCTAAAACTCAAAACAAACACCTCCCTGCATTTTTTCTTTCGGTCACCTCCTTTAGAGATTAGGGTTTCCAATGGATTTGCACCCCCGCTGAATTAGTCAATTTCAGGACCTCTGCCAACTTGCATTCCTCAGAAGCCCACGCCGGATCGGTCTTACGGGTATTGTTGGCCGTCGATCTTTTCGATGTTCACGTTGTCCCCCGAGATGATCCGGACCTCGAGAGTGACGATTTTTTCGCTGTTTGCCAGGCCGTCCAAAACCTTCGGATCCGGATTGCGGATTGTGTAAATCTCACCCGGCGCATCTCCCCGCCTGCTGCGGATGACATATCCATTTCTCGATTTTGCGATTACCCCCGTAAAGGTCGTCTTTTTCACGGGAGACGTCTGGGCCGTCTGGGCACCAGAGGACTGATCCGCCTGCTCACTTTTTTCAACGTCGAGCAATTCCACTTCAAACACCAGCACCTTGTTCGGCGGGATTTTCCCGGAGGACCCGCGCCGGCCGTAGGCAAGATCCGGCGGCACGAAAAGTTGCCACTTGGAACCGACCTTCATCATCTGCAGCGCTTCGGTCCAACCCTTAATCACCCGGCCGGTTTGAACTGTGATGGGCTCGCCTTTTTCGTAGGAATTGTCGAATTCGGTACCGTCGATAAACGTGCCCCGGTAATTGACCTTGACGGAATCCTTCGGTCCGGGAGAGATACCGTCACCCTCCCTGAGCACCTTGTACTGGAGACCGCTCTCCGTGGTCGTGACACCCTCTTTCTGTTTGTTTTCCTCGAGGAACTTCTTGGACTCTTCTGCGTTTTTGACGATCTGCTCCTGAAATTTTTTCATCTGGGCGGCACGGGCCTTTTTCTTGAGGTCCACGATCAGATCTCGCATCTCCTCCGTGCTCAGGCGGGGCTCATTGGCGTCAATGGCATCCTGCAGACCCTGGAGTAGCTGGTCGAAATCGACCTCGACCCCGTCGGTTTTGATACTCATGCCGACCTGGTAGCCGATGCTGTAGCTTTCCTTCTCATTTTGTGTTTCCGGAACAGTGGCGGGTTCGGCCGCATAAAGATAGGAAGCTGAGAGCAGTAAAATAGTTGAAAGTATGAGCAGTTTCGTACGCATCGATCTTGACAATGTTTAAACCTCCTTTTTCCTGGGCGGTAATAATTTCACTCCGGTTTCTGCGGGACCCCCTTCGGTTGCATGCACAGGGATGCTTAGGGGGATTCCTCAGGACTGACAAAAATCCAGACGATACTTCGTTCCCCTGTGGAGTCCTAACTAGTTTCCATCCACAAATGGCCTTTTGGCCCAATTTCGGCTCAATCTGCGCCCTTGCTTGTGCGGCGTCGTAAACTACGCCTCCGCGCAAGGACTTGATTCCTTGACCTTGGGCAAAAATTCTCATTTCTGGATTGGAAACACCATCCGGTGCCCATCATTGTAAAAGACCCTTTGATGGATGGGCACTAACTAAATGAAGGGGTTCCCCCAGAGTGGTGGGAATCGAAGTGCCTGCTGAAAAAGACCGTGGCCCTAATTTAAATCGATCTTTTTTAAATAGTAAGTTGTTAGCAATTGTTGTGCCGATCGGGCATAATTCTGGGGGAAAAAATAAAAATCATTAATTTCAATTACTTGAGATGGATTACCCTTATATTTTATCTGTGGATGCAGCCGGTAGAGTTTTAAAAAATGTCCCATATTGGCACGGTCTATGGATATAATATATATAATATCAATATCTTATCTTCGGCCATACCATTTTGAACCATTCCTTTTTGGTCGTGTCCCTACTTAGAAGATGAAATTTAATACAGAATTATAGGTGAGATTTAACCCAGAGTGTGAATGCGAATTATCCGATCAAGGTGCATCTTTCGTGGCGCAGGGCTGATTTGAGTTTCATTCATTCAAACGGTGGCAGTCCGAGCCGAGCCAGGAGATAGGAGCCAGAAGTCAGGAGATAGGAGCCAGGAGATAGGGCCAGAATTCCACCGCCGGTCATTGCGGCAGGGTTTTAGCCGCAATCCAGGAAGTTCGCCGTGGGGCTGGACTCCGGCTAAAGCCCTGCCGGAGTGACGTTGAAGGGTATGACGCGCCTCGAAATCGAGCCAATGACATTCACAATGAATCAAATGATCACCTCACGTCCGGTACCGGAGTTCATTGATCTGATCGCACGAGTCCCTGTACGTGGCTCAAGCAGCACTTTTTAAGATTGACATTCCAAGGGCTATTTCTTATAGTCGATTTTACTCAGTCCCTGTCACCTGATACTCATTTCCGCCGAACCATCCTGCGACTGGTGCGTAAACTTTATTTTAAGAACTGAAAATTTCCTAACTGTAGACTTCGCAACTCCGCAAAACGAATAAAAAGCTTGGTTATGGCGCCTGGATGAAACTTCTGATTTCCAAATTGAGCATCCTGTATGTTTGCCTAATCGTGGCGCTCGGTGCACCCGCGCTCCATGCCCAGGCGGTTTACCCGGCGGATCAAAGTGAAGCCGTCACCGCTGCGTCTCCTGACGGCAATCAAATCGTGACCCTGGTTCTACCCCGCCGGGCAATTCAGCCGGCCCAGGTAGCGCTGATCGTCAACAGCCAGGATCCTCAGTCGGTGGCGGTGGCCGCGTATTACCGACAGGCCCGAAATATCCCCGCGGAAAATCGAATCGAAATCAACTTCCCTCCCGGCGGGACCAGCATCGACGAGCAGGAATTCAGCGCCCTGAAAGCCCAGGTGGATGCGGCCGCCGACGCCCTGCCCGACATCCAGGCCCTGGTGATCACCTGGACCGAGCCCTGGAAGGTCACCGGGGTCGCTAGCTCAAAAGGCATGTCCATCACCAGCGCCTTTGCGCTGGGCTTCAGCCCGGACTATTACAATGACGGCGCCCTAGTGTGCGAGGCGACGCTGGCAACGCCTTATTTCAGCACCGCCTCCGTGCGTCCCTACAGCGATTTCGGCCTGCGCCCGGCCATGATGCTGGCGGGGGTGGATGAACAACATGTGGTCGACCTGATAGACCGGGGGGTGTCGGCCGATCAAACCTTTCCGGCCGGCGACGGCTATTTTATCCGCACAACGGACAGTACCCGAAGCATTCCCCGCTTCGGCGCGTTCATCGACACCGTCGATGCCTACGACCGGCCCGATGCCCTGGTGCTGAATTACATCGACAACAGCGCCGGGGATGCGCCATCCGGAAACTATTTGAGCAACGTCTCCGACATCCTGTTTTATTTCACCGGGCTGGCAACCGTACCGGATATCGACACCAACAGCTACGCGGCCGGTGCGGTGGCCGATCATCTGACTTCCTTCGGAGGTGTTCTGACCGGTCCGAATGGCCAGATGTCCGTACTCAGGTGGCTGGAGGCGGGCGCCGTCGCCAGCTACGGCACGGTGATCGAACCCTGTAATTTCCCCGATAAATTCACCCAAACATTGAATTTCGTTTCAGCGTATTTTGGCGGGGCCACCGTGCTGGAAGCTTACTGGAAAGCGGTTCGCACCCCGGGGGAAGGGGTCTTTGTCGGCGATCCCCTGACCCGGCCCTATGGCACTCGGGTCACCCTGGGGGATGACGGTGTCATGGAAATACTTACGACGATTTTTCAGCCGGGAAAATCCTATACGCTTTGGGGAGCCGCCTCACTGGAAGGACCATTTACCATTGTGCAGTCCAACCTCGGAGTCGATCGGCTCGGATTCACCACCCTCACTCAAACCGTCGACAGCCCGGTATACATTCTGTCCGAGGATTTGGCTGACAACATCAAACCGAACACCCCGCTGCTTTTTTTGCCGGAAAACAACAAAACCGCCGTCCCGCTGACGCCTGAGCTGCAGGTCTATGGTCTGGCGGGAATAGAGGGCGATATTCACAGTGAGACTCGCTGGCAGATCGGCGCCCGGGCCGATGATTTCTCGACCGGCATGCTGGTATTGGATGTCGTTTCCGACTCACAGTTAACGACATTCAAGATGCCGGATTTAATTTTAGATATCGACACCACCTATTACTGGCGGGTACGGTTTCAGTATGAGAGCGGAGCCCAATCGGAATGGTCGGACCCGTTTTCGTTTATCACGATTGTTTCCGATGAGATGGATTTGAACCTCAATGGGATACCGGACAGTCAGGAAATCGATGATCCGACTCTGGATCTGGATGCCAATGGGACGCCGGATATCACCCAGGCGGACATGAAAGTCGTTAAATCGGGTCTGGACGATTCGGCCATCGTCGTTCAGACCGGCAGCGGCACGGCTTCCATCGTATGCTTGAACTGGATCGATCCCGCTGCGATTGCCGACACCCAAAACAGACCGGATAATCTGCCGATTGGCCTCATCAATTTCAAAATGACGGTCGATGCTCCCGGTGCGGTGGCCGAGGCTATCATCTATTTATCGCGACCGGCTCCCGAAGGCGCTCAATGGTATTGGTATAGTCCCCTGACCGGCTGGCAGGATTATTCGGCTCACGCGATATTCAGCCCGGACGGTACATCCGTTACCCTGTCCTTCGTGGATGGTGGATTTGGCGATGCCGACGGCGCGGCAAACGGCATCATAGCGGATCCTTCGGGGATGGTTGAACCGGCAGTATCAGGCGATACCGATCCCGCCGATCCGGACCCTACCCCGGTCGACCCACCGGGAGACGATGTCCCGACCGATCCCGATCCGCCACCGGCCGACACACCCGGGGACGATGTCCCGACGGTTCCCGATCCACCCCCGGCGGATACGCCCGGGGACAATGTTCCGACGGATCCCGACCCGCCGCCAGCCGACACACCAGGGGACAATATGCAGCCAGATCCGGATACCCAAACAGATGCTCCGGTCGATGAGGCTCCCACCGACCCCGATCCTCAAAGCAACGTCACGGAGCCCGACGCCACACCTGCCTCATCAGGCGGTGGTGGCGGGGGAGGATGCCTGATTTCGACCGCGATGGGTGAGGCCCACATTTTAAAACGAATACCGGGAAAGGCAATTCTTTTAACTATCTTACTGATCGCGCTTCAAAAAGCATTGAAGGTGGCTGGGCTGTTACGGAGGTCCTCAGACTTCTCTTTTAAATTCTTATTCCCGAAATTCCGATGATCCGGCAAAGAGTTTTGCTTTCATCTCTCCGGCTAAATGACGGTGTCATAACACCCAAGCAATTAATATGCACTCGTCTTGCCGGTCCGGGATCAAGTCCAGGATGGCGGAATTTGGACATGGTGCGTATTTTCTTTGTATGCGCAAAGTAAAGCGAATAAGTTTTACGTTTTTTCCGTATGCATTCAAGTATTCCCGATAAAGGAGATCCTATGAGAGCCAGGTTGATTCAATTCCTTCGCTTTTGCATAATGTCGGCCATCATCTTCTCTGCCTTTTCAGTCGGAGCACAGCCCTTTTTCTATGAGAATGAAAGAGAAACCATCACTGCCGCATCCCCCGATGGAAATCAAACTGTGAGCGTGGTGCTTCCCCGCAAGGCCATTCAGCCGGCCCAGGTGGCGGTGATCGTCAACAGCCAGGATCCGCAGTCGGCGGCGGTGGCCGACTATTATCGGCAGACCCGAAACATTCCCGCCGAAAATCGGATCGAAGTCAGCTTTCCCCCCGGCAGGACCAGCATCGACGAGTTGGAATTCAGCACCCTGAAAGCCATGGTGGACGCAGCCATTGACGCCCTTCCCGACATTCAGGCCCTGGTGATCACCTGGACCGAGCCCTGGAAGGTGACCGGTCTGTCTACCGGACGTGGCATGTCCATCACCAGCGCCTTTGCCCTGGGCTTCAGTCCAGACTACTACAACGACGGCTCCCGGGTGTGCGAAGCGACGACGCCGACGCCTTATTACAACACCGACTCCGTGCGCCCATACAGCGATTTCGGCCTGCGTCCCGCCATGATGCTGGCCGGAGTCGATGCACCGCATGTAATCGAGCTGATAGACAGGGCGATGTCGGCCGACCAGACCTTTCCGACCGGCTATGGCTATTTTATCCGTACAACGGATGTCAACCGGAGTATCCCGCGTATCAGAAGCTTCATCGACACCGTCGATGCCTTCAACCGTCCCGATGCCCTGATAATGAATTACATCGACAACAGCACGGGATCCGCAGCCTCCGGTAATTATTTGAGCAACATGCCCGACATCCTGTTTTATTTTACCGGACTGGCCACCGTACCGGACATCAACACCAACAGCTACGTGGCCGGCGCAGTCGCCGATCATCTGACTTCCTTCGGAGGCGTTCTGACCGGCTCCAACGGCCAGATGTCGGTACTCAGGTGGCTGGAGGCGGGGGCCGCTGCCAGTTACGGCACCGTAATCGAACCCTGTAATTTCCCCGATAAATTCCCCCAAACGCTGAATTTCGTTTCATCCTATTTCGGCGGGGCCACCGCGCTGGAAGCCTACTGGAAGGCGGTTCGCACCCCGGGGGAAGGCGTCTTTGTCGGCGACCCCCTGACCCGGCCCTACGGCACTCGGGTCACCCTGGGGGATGACGGCACCATGGAAATTCTTACGACTATTTTGCAGCCGGGCAATACCTATTTTCTGCTGGAGGCCACCTCGATCGAAGGTCCTTTTAAGATCGTTCAGGCAGATATTGCGGTGGATCGGCCTGGTTTCACCACACTCAGTCAGAGTGTCGGCAACGCTTTATACGTTCTGTCCGAAGTCCGTGATATTTCCTTGTATGAATCACCCCGCGCTACCCTGCAGGCCGGCCGAACCGCTGAGGTTGTCACGGATGGTTGGTATTTTCTGGACCTTCCCGATGATCCCATCAGCCCACCGGTTTTGCTGGCAGGCATTGAAACCTTTATCGACAGCGATCCGGCGGGTCTGCGGATTCGTAATCTGAACGCTGGCGGGGCGGAAGTGAGAATAGAAGAAGAAACGTCCGTAGATACCGAAAGGGCCCATGCCGCCGAGGAGGTTGCCTATATCACGACGCAAACGGGCCCGATCTATGACTTTTTAGGAACTATCATCGGTGAAGCCGGCTTTGTTGTAACCAACCAGGATATCGACGAGTGGCATTTGCTGGAGTTCAACCAGCCCTACGCCGACCCGGTGGTTTTTATGAATATGGTCACGACCAATGGCGGGGAGCAGTCGCATATACGCATACGCAATGCGGCGGCCGGTTCAGTGGAGTATCAAATCGAGGAATGGGATTACCGTGACCAGACGCATATAACGGAAACCATCGCGTATGTAGTGGTGGAGACCGGGTTTTATCACATGCAGGACGGGCGCCGGCTGGAGGTGGGAACGGTGGCAACCAATCATGAGTGGGCATCGGTAACCTTCGCCCAGATATTCGACTCGGCCCCGGCCACCATCAGCCAATGTCAAACGTACAACGGCTCGCAGGCGGTAACCACGCGCATGGCGGATGTCAACGCCGCGGACTTTCGAGTGCGATTGCAGGAAGAGGAAGGCAATGATCCGGGAGATCATATGGTAGAAAGCGTCGGGTTTATCGCGGTGGAAACAGATCGATTGCAGTAAAGGGGAATCGGGTCTTCACGGCAGCAGTCCCATTAATTCGCGACCTCTTTTAAAGGGAGGTATCCAGCGCGAATACTCGTAGGAAACTTCATATAACGGTTTCCTAAAAAAACGACTCGGGGCGCGCGATACCCTCCATCGTCACTCCGGCATGGTTTTAGCCGGAGTCCTGCCAAATGGCGAACATCCTGGATGGCGGCTCGTATGAAACTGCACTTTCCAGATTTAGGGTTCAAGGGTTCAAGGACTACTTCAGCCGATCGAACTTGACCATGAGAAGAAATCCCCCTCGCTCCCCCTTTAAAAAAGGGGGGAAGGCTCTGCTTCCCTCCCCCGGCGGGAAAGACTGAGGGAGGGGCTTCGACATTCGATATTCTGCAGTTCGATATTCGCTCTTTTTTTATGAGTTTCTTGCTTTGATCAGCGTAGTTTTAATATTCCCCACGCTCCAGACCCCCCAACCATCTTATCAAATATCCACCCGGCTAATGTACTATTTCCATTTCCCTCCTTTGGGTCACAATGGCAAAGATCCAATCGGAATCTTTCGCGGGATTTAAGATATCTCCCTTAAATATCTACGAATTATTGCGTCAAAATATATTACCGCTTGCACTTTCGCCCAATGCGGTATAAAATTTAAATTTATTTTAAATGGGTTCGTAATAAACAAGAACCGGAGGTCGAGAATGCTCGAATCGAGATATTTAAAGGATAATCTGGAGAATATTCAAAAACTGCTGGCAATTCCTGCCCTCAGGAACTTTGAGACGAAAAGCCTGCGAAAGCTCCTCAGATTGAGCAGAATCAGGGAATATGATGATGGCGAGGTTATTATCAAGGAAGGCGATCTCGATCCGTGGCTCTATTTTCTGCTTTCCGGTAAAATTCGGGTCTCCAAGGAAGATCTTGAAATCAATACGATTGATAAAAAAGGCGAGATTTTCGGCGAAATGCGAGTCATAGATTTTATGAAGCGCTCGGCCACCGTCGTCGCGGTCGGCAAAACCATTTGTCTGGCCGTCGACACCTCCGCTAAAAACAGGATTTCCGCCCAGGATCCGATGGATGAAAAACTGGACTTTGTGTTATTGCTGTATCGGATATTTGCCGAATACATGTCGATCCGTCTGCGGATAACCAACGAGGAACTTATAACCGCCAAAAAGAAAATCAAGCGGCTGTTGACCAAAATATGATTCGTACCAAAACCGTTGCCTTTACGAAAAATTCGTCCAATCTTTTCTTTCACATTCTTACCAGCTGCAATCTCAGGTGTCGTCATTGTTATATCAACCCCGGCCAGCACGGTAAAAACACCCTGCCGCTGCCGGTCATAGATGCCTGGTTGGAAATATTTTCACGGAAAGGCAACATCCAAAACCTCATTTTTCTGGGCGGCGAACCGACCCTGCACCCGGAATTGCCCCAGGCCGTGAAATATGCCCGTAAACTTGGTTTCGGTTCGATAACCATTGATACGAACGGTTATCTCTTCAATGACATTCTGGCAAAGGTTACGCCGCAGGAGGTGGACTGCTTCAGTTTCAGCCTGGATGGGGCCACCCGTAAAACCAACGACCGAATTCGGGGACAAGGATCCTTCGACACATGCACAGCGGGCATCCGTCAAGCCACCTCAATGGGTTTCACCGCCAGCCTGATCTATACCGTAAGCAGCGCCAACATCCAGGAGTTGGACATGCTGCCACCCCTGTTGAAGGATCTGGCCATCGACAGATTTTTTATCCAGATCATCGGGCTGCGTGGAAGATCCGCCCAGGATGCCCGCCAGACTGCACAGGAAAAGCTTCAGGTGACAAGATCGCAGTGGCTGGAAACCGTGCCCGGGGTGGCGCGTCGGATTGCCGAATCAGGCATTGCCGTCACCTATCCCAAAGTTTTTTTGAATCCCGAAGAAAATTTTGAATGTGCGGGACGGGTCGCCGACAATTATTTCCTGTTTCCCAACGGCAGGGTCTATCGATGCCCCTTGTGTGAAGATTTCCCGCTTAACAGCCTGCTGATCAAAGACGACCGGATTGTCCCTGCCGATAAACTCAACGAGAGCGATCTTTTCCAACTCAAGATTGCCGAGGGATGCGTCATGAATAAATTGATTCAACCGGACAATTTGAGCTATGATCGCACCGGTAAACCTGAATTCAAGATCGCCTGCTGCCTCTTGAAAGAGGAAATCGGCACCTTATAGGTGTCAGGTGTCAGGCGTCAGATTAAGCATCCTGGTTGTCAACACATTTATGAACATCGGTTCCCCAGGATGGGCTATCGATAAAATGACCGCTACGGCTCGGCTATACGCTGAAACCTGAAACCTGAAACCTCAAGCCGTCTAAAAGCGTAATCACCCTATCCACGGTTCTTTGTCGATATCGTTTCGCTAAGCGCCTAATACCCATGCAAACCATCCGCCAAATAATCATCAATCTTTTGAGCACCGAAACCTTGGATGCACGGCAAATTTCCGGCCGGATCGGCATAGAGGAAAAAGAAGCGGTCGATCATCTAAACCATATCGCGCGCTCCCTGGCTGTCAAAGGCGGCAAGCTGATGATCCGTCCTGCAGAATGCCTTCAGTGCGGCTACGTGTTTGAAAATCGCCGACGCCTGACGCGCCCCAGCCGATGCCCCCGCTGCAAAAAAACGCGCCTGCAGAGTCCCGCATTTCACATTGCCGGAGTCTGACCCCCACCCGCCGGCGCCGCTGGCTAAAAAAATAACCAGTCTGGTCAAAGAAAGAAACTTTATTATCAGCAGTAAGAATTTCCTTGACGGAAAACAGGGTCCGTGAGACCCGCCGGAATCTGCTTGATTAACAGCCGGAAATGATTAATTTCTTTTTTGTCGCAGCTTTTTCGGGAACTGAAATCCCATGGCTGAAGTTCCTGCGGCCCGTCCACAACCAATCGCCGACCGAAAGCACCGGTGATGATCGGATTGCTCCCAACCCGAAAGTACCCGAAAACACGATGACAGTCTGGATCGTATCAACAATCTTTTTAGCCACCCTTTATCTGCTCGTTACCGAAAAAGTACCGGTGGATTTGACCGCCATCGGCATCATGGTCGCGCTGGTAATCAGCGGGGTGTTGACGCCCGCCGATGCGGTGGCCGGATTTGCCCACCCGGCGGTCATCACGGTGGGGGCGATGTTTCTGGTCAGCAAGGGGATGGTCCGCACCGGTGCCGTAGAATTTATCGGCCGCAAGGTCATCGAGATCGCCCGCGGCAATGCCGGACTTGCCGTGCTGGTGGTCCTGTTGACCGTGGCGGTCGCTTCGGCCTTCATCAACAATACGCCCGTGGTGGTCCTTTTTGTTCCGGTCCTGATGCGGATGTGCTGTCGGTTTGGTCTCAGCCCCTCCAAGGTTCTGATACCGTTGTCCTACACCTCGATATTGGCCGGCACCTGCACGCTCATCGGCACCTCGACCAATATCATCATCAGTGATTTAAGCGCGAATAACGGATACGGCGCCCTGGGCATGTTCGAGCTTTCGATGCTGGGGGTTCCCATCGCAGCTGTGGGCATCGCGTTTCTGCTGATCGCCGCGCCGCGCGTCATGCCCGACCTGCTGAATCCCACCTGCGAGCTCGAAGACAGCGAACACCGCCGGTATTTGGCGGAATTTGCGATTCCCCGGGGCAGCGCCCTCATCGGCCAGCCTCCCGACCAAATCTTTGCGAAACAGTATCCCAAACTCGAGGTGCTCGAACTGATTCGCTATTCCCACATTTTTCATCCGTCGCGAGACGCGGTCATCATCGCCGCCGATGATCTGCTGCTGGTCAAGGGATCCGCCAGTGACCTGATCGAAATCCTGCACCATGACGGAGTCGAGCTGCCCCGTTCAGAAGAAGGACTCTCTTTCGGCGTCAGCCAAAAGGAGTCGATCGTGGTAGAACTGATTATACCGCCCCAATCTTCTCTTATTGGTCAGCGGCTGCTGGAATCCTATCTCATGCGCACCCTTGATCTGCATGTCATCGCCATCAAAAGAAGCGGTTTGCACTACACGGAAAAACAGATTCATGATGTGAAACTCAGGATAGGTGATATTATCCTGGTTTGGTGCCGGGCAAATAAGCTGGAAAAGCTGAGAGGAGGAGCAAATTTCATTATCGCCGAAGACGTGCATCAGGAAATCGTGCATAAAAGAAGGGCCTGGAAGGCGGTGCTCATCTTCGTGGGGCTTGTCACCGTGGCCGGCCTGGGACTGGCCGACATTATGGTTTGCGCGCTGACAGCGGCTTTTCTGATGGTGCTGTCCGGCTGCCTTCAGTTGCGCGATGCGTATCGCTCGATCCAGCCGGATGTTCTGATGCTGATTGTGGGGACCATCGCCCTGGGAGCGGCCATGGAGAAAACCGGGACCAGTCAACTGTACGCCGAAGCTTATCTTAAAATCTTCTCCGGATTTTCGCCGGCGATCACGTTGGGTGGTTTTATTATGCTGGCCAGCCTCAGCACCCATATTCTGAGCAACAACGCCACTGCCGTCCTGCTTTTCCCGATCGCCATCTCCACCGCCATCGGCATCGGTGTCGATCCCAAGCCGTTTATCATGGCCGTGTGCTTCGGAGCCAGTGCCTGCTTCGCGTCGCCCATCGGATACCAGACGAACCTGCTCGTCTATGGGCCGGGCGGGTACCGCTTCGCGGACTACCTGAAGCTGGGAATCCCTCTCAATCTGCTGGTGCTGATTCTGGGGGGAGTGTTCATTCCAGTTATCTGGCCGTTTTAGCAAGCCGGTTTGCCGGCTCCAAAAATTTTGGATATCTCCAGGCATAAGCCGCCGGTAGCTGTCAGGTCTGTAGCATAAAACGGTCACCCCGGCAGCGGTGGAAACTTTTCAATTCCGATCGGTATCGCCGGTGGCTTATGAATGGAGTTAGGGTTTTTGAAACCACTTGCCGTTGGCATCCTGGAGCCATTCCCCGGGCTTGGCTATTTCGGCGATTTGCACCGCCCGGTGTTTGCCGACGACTTCTACGGTGGTACTCTGCTTTTTGGCGATGGCCTCATACACGGCCTTGCGATCCCGGTTTTCGGCTTCCACCACATCGGCGTTTTCCTTGCGGCTGCCGACAAATTCCAGGTAGCCGGAATTATTTTCACCAACGATTCCACTCTCTTTCAACTTTATGATCGTCGGCAGCCGGTTGATCATGCGCTGCTTTATGCTTTCCGCCCCAAAGCCATTGCCCGCCACGATTCCCAGGATAAACACCAAACATGCGGCCATTACCATTTTAACCTTCATAATCGAATCTCCTTAATCCTCGACCCGGGTCAATTTTATTATTCGGAAGGAGTGGATTTATTATCAATTTTTTCCGCGGCTGAATCGACCTCGCTGAAGAAATCATTCAACGCCCGATCTACCTTTACGTTCACATCGATCGTGATATGAATCGGCTTCACTTCCACGGGTTCCACCTCGATCGTGTGCCGCGTACAGCCATATGAGATCAGAAAGATAAGCGTCGCCGGCAGAATGAACCTTCTTTTCATCATTGCATCGCTCCTCAAGAAAAATAAAAGTTTTTCCAGTTTACGGCATTATTTTTAAATTTGACGCCACCCATCCCATAGAATTAATGAAATCGTTGATAAAGGTCTATTGGATCATTTTAATGAGTTCTTTATATTGCAGCATTTTGTCGAGCGGGAGCCGGAAATTGACGTCGAGACGGATGCCCTGAAATTTCGATCCCTTGCTTTTCGCTTCGACTTTGACAAAGCCGCCGATTTCTTTACTGTAAACGAATGGAAGCGTCTCGGCGGGCTTGCCGTCCATCTGCATCTGCAACAACAGCTCCTCTCCTTGCGAGGTGATGTTCAATCTGGCCCAGGACCAATCATAGTCCTTCAAGGCCTCCCTGGCAAGCTCCATCTGAACATAGCGGCTGCTGCCCGGCGGGACACCGGCTGTCAGGATTTCGGTTCCCTTGAAGTGGATTTTGCCCCCCTTCCCCGGAGTGGAATAGAGAAACCCGTCATCGAAGCGGATTTTTCCATGCGTGTAGCGCAACGGTATTCGGCCGTTGACCCGTCCCTCGCCTTCGGCTGCACCTGCACCGAATTGCTCCAGGACCATGGCCATATCTAGCCGGTCACAATAAAAGGTGATGAGATAATCCTGCATGCCGGGAGTAAAGCGCATGGCCAGGGTGTCGATGTTGCCGTCACACCAGATAAAGTGAATCTTTTCGATCAATATAGAACGCGGGGACTCGATCTGGAAATCGATTTTTCCGTCATGGGCGACCTGATCACCCACTGAAATTTTGGAAAATGCCAGAGTCTGCCCGACCGCGCTGCGCATGTCAGGCAAGTGCGGCATTGAAAGTGTCAACTGAATTCCCTCCACTGCGAAATTGCTCTGGCTGATTCGCAAACTGCCATGGTCCACCTGCGCCTCCGTGGAGCCGGTGATCCCGTGACCGTCCACAGCCAGATTGCCGGAGAGCGCCAATTTTCCATCCACTTCAATTCCCCGGTAAGCCGGACTGAATTTTCCCAGGTCGATTTCAGGGCCGCGTTCGGGGTAGCCAAGGGTGAATTCCAAATTGGCCATCGGGTGCCCGGTACCGAAAAAATGAGCTGTGCCGGCGAAATCCAGCGACAGTTCCGGAAGCAGCCGGTTCGAGTGTCGGCCCTCAAAATTGAACCCGCTGGTGGTCTGGCTGACCTTTCCGCGGACGGCACCCAGATTCAACTTTTTATGGAACAAGGAAGCGATCGAAATACTGCCGGTTTCTTTACGATTTGCGGGCGGCCAGGCGAACGGAATTTCACCTCGGATGCCATTGATTCGTATGCCGGCGCCCGGCATCGTAACGTCGGCGCCCTGCATCCTTACCATACCCAGCAGGCCCGGTTCGCCGTCCGGTTGGGTCAGGGTCCGGCCGGTTATGTCAAATTGAGGGATTTTTATTTCAGCAGAACCCATCTTTACAGCGGCGTTCGGCAACGCCACCTGAAATTCAGTTGGGAGCAGATGTTCGGCAGAGGAAGACGGGGCCGCGGTTCCTTTCACATCGACCCGGGGCAGATGAACCGTCGCCGCTTGTGAAGCGATCGTGAGTTTCGAAACGCCGGCCGAATAGGTCATGGTCAGGTTCCCGCGGTTTCCCGCACCGGAAATATCGATTGACGGTGTCCCGGCTGAAACCCGATAGCCATTGACAGTCAAACGGACGGCGTGATTTCCGGCCTTTTCAGAGGGGCTGGACCGAAGGGTGAACTGCAAATTCCGTGCGGGGCCATATCGGGTGGTAAAGCGGCCATGCAATGACGGAAATTCCGAAACTTGCACCGACCCGAACCCGCTGATGCCAACCGCTGAGGGCAACAAGGCGCCGGTGAAATCTCCTGCGCTTTCAACCTGCTTGCCGTCACTTGCGATCCAACCCCGGCATCCGGAAAGGGTAAGGGGCATCGGTGAATGGATGGCAAGGGTCGAACTGTTAAAATTCCACTTGCCGACGGCGGTTTGCGACAATTCGATCTTGAAAGGCAGCTCTTTTTCATCCGGGTCGCGGGCATTTTCAACTCTAAAACCGTTTGATTGGAGCTTGAATCGATTCAGAACGAGTTCACCGTCGGCCGCTGCAATCTCTAAGGGCGCCCAATTCAACTGGGCCGTGGCTTTTAGATCCAATTTTCCGAAAAGCTTCCAATCCAAAACCTCTGGAATCAGATCCGAAAATCGATGGATATCCAGCGAATCGGCCGCTGCCCGCAACGTGAGATGCCGCTGCTTTAAATCGATTTGCGCGTCGGTGTGCAGGCGTTGCTCCCGCGGATACAAGGTTGCCGCCGCGTTCAGCCGATTGCCACCCTCAGTTTCAGGGGTAACGAGCACCTCAAACGGGATTCGGTACCGGCGGTCTTGGACCTGAACGGTAACCACACTGTCGGCAATTTCCAATCGCTGCGGAAACAGCGGTGGTAAACCGTTTCCCGAATCCGGAGTCTGCTTCGCGCGCAGCCCGGCAAGAACTTCATCCACATCGATCCCGCGCAGAGACACTTTGCCGTCCTTTAATTCGGCGAACAGTTCGATTCCGGTAAGGGTTATTCCGGCTATTTTTTGATGATACAGGGTTTGGGGGGAATAGTCGATTTGCACGGACTGGATGATAAGCGCCGGGTGCTGTTTCGAACCGATTCGCAAACCGCCCAGATCGGCGCCGAATAGGCCAATATGCCGAAAATTTACTTCGAAAGGCGAAATTCCGGTTTCTGATGCCAGTTGCGGCAGGATCCGGGCTTCGAGGTAGTGAGGCAGGTAGAAATATAATCCGGCAAGCAGACCCACCACCAACAGGGCGAGCCCAAGCAGAATATTGAGGCCGAGGGCAATTTTCCGTTTCAACGCCATGACTATCCGCTTCTACGTCGGAACCAGACGGACCGCTTTGACTGCTGCCAATTTTTCTCCGTCTCCGATCGCAATTCCGATCGGAGGGCTTATAATCTTTGCAAAAAAGCGCTGCGCGTCATTCCGGAGCCGACCGAATCGTTTAAAATGAGTTTTGCCAGCTTCAGGTTCTCGAGATTGCGGTTAATTTCAAATCCCTGCAGGCTGTCGGCCTTCAACGCGCCGCGTTTCAGATCGTAGGGCAGCCGCTGCATACAGACCACCGAACAGTTACCCCGTTCGTGGACATTGGTGATCAATTTATCGGCGATAAGATCGGCTATCTCCTGTTTGAGCACCGCCGGATCGTGATCCAGCACCTGGGCCAGTGTCAACGGAATCATGGCAAAGTTGGCCTGGTGCTCGATCAGAAGATCGAGTTCCTCGATTTTGACACCATTTGCCGATAACAGCGCATTCAAAAATGATTTTGCACCCCGGGTGGCATAAAGAAACACTCCCTTGCCGTCCATGTCGCCAAAAATCTCCTCTCCATGGGCGCGTGCCTGGATGTAGTCGGCAAAGCAGCCATGGGTTCGTGTCAGGGAGTCGACAATACCCTTTTGAGGCGGTTTGAAGCTGAAATTTTTGCCCTGGTGCAAGGCAGCTACGCTTCTTTCCGGCGACAGATAAACGGATACGACGTTTTTATATTTGCCGGATGTCACATATGCTTTGGCGATTTCTTCGACCTGGGTGGATTGCCCCTCCAGGGTCATGATGTCAAAAGCGAAAGAATTCAGGTGCCGGTCATAAAATTCGAGGGCCTCTTTAAAGCGTTGGAATGTTCCGGCGGCGGTTTCTTCAGGATACATCAGCTCAGTGAGTGCATGCTGCACACGGGCGGCCGTCGCCGGAACCCGGTAGAGGAGACTGCCGAGATGATTGTCGACGATGATGCCGTCAATTCTGCTGTCCGCGCAAAGTTCGCGTATGTGCTGCGCTGCTTCCCGCACCGGATCTTTTTCCGGTGCGAATTCGAGTCCCCGGCGGATGCGATATTGCCCCGGCGGATGTGCTCCGTCCGCATTGCTGATGGTTTCGAGCGCCGTCGCCATGGCATCGTCTCCAAATATGATGTTGGCGGTGTCATCCGGCTTGAAGGATTTGGCGCGATGAAGGTTCTCCGCACCCACGACAATCGAAAGATCCCGGGGCTTGAGATACCCGGCGAGCGAAAGCATGAAAATCAGTTCGACGGCGACGTTAAATCCTGGACAACCGGCATACAGATCGAATACATGGGCAGCGGGACAGTGATCGCGGATGATTTGATAGGGATAGCGGATCAAAGGCCCCTTATCATATTTATCGTCTCCCACATTGGTGGCGCCGACAACCAGTTTGATCCGGGAAGGATCGACAGCGGCGTTATCGATGAGATCCTGCAGCGCCGTGACCCCGATACGTTCATCGGTACCGGCCACTTTGCGGGTCCGCACACCCATTCTTTCTTCAATACTTTGGTCGGTGACCGGAATGCCGCCTTTAAAAGACATGCGTTGCTGCTCATATATCGAATTGTCTATCAGAGTTCCGCCATTCCACGCTCCATATCCCACAATTTCCAGAATCGAATTTTCAGACATGCGCATCTCCAGTCATCAGCCACCGGCATCCATTAGCTCTGGAGTTGTAAACCGTGTCATTCCGATAATGGTAGAACCGTTTCAATTCTCACAGGCAGCCGGTGGCTGATGGATGGAATCAGACATTGAAGCGGAAATTAATGATATCACCATCGGCGACTTCGTAGGTTTTGCCTTCCAGCCGGACGGTTCCCCTTTTCCGGGCTTCGGCATAGGTTCCGGCCTCCAGCAAATCGTCGTAGGCCAGCACTTCGGCGCGAATGAAGCCTTTCTTTATATCGGAATGAATCTCCTCGGCGGCGTCCAGTGCCGGGGTGCCGGCTTTTAGGGTCCAGGCCCGGACCTCATCCGAGCCGACGGTAAAAAAAGAAATCAAGCCCAGAATGCGATAAGATTCACGAATGACCCGATTCATGGCCGATTCGCTGATACTGAATTCATCTAAAAAGTCTGCGGCTTCCTCGGCGGACATCTGGGCCAGCTCCTGTTCGAGCTGCCCCCTGATCACCAGGCAGTTTTCCAGATCGGTGATGCTGCCCACTTCCGGCACGGCTTCGTCTTCATCATCATTGTTGAACAACACCAGCATAGGCTTGGCCGATAACAGGGTAAAGCCCCTCAATTCACGCGCGGTGGACAGTTCGGCCGCCCGGCGCAGCGGGATTTCATTTTCGAGCGTGTCGCGGCATTCGATTAAAAGCGCATGCTCACGCAGATCTGCTTTCTTACCACGTTTTTGATCGAGTTCGATGCGCTCCAAACGCTTTTCGACCACTATCAGATCCGCCAGAATCAACTCCTGCTCCAAACGCATGAAATCGTCGCGGGGATTGTTTTTCTCGAAACCGGGACCGATTCGATTGCGAATGACATGAATGAGGGCATCGCACTCCCTGACCGCATTCCAGATACTTTGCTCCTTGGGTTGATTCAGCTTCGCGGCGCCGGTGCCGGGAAGAAAATATTCCACCTGGGCATAGATGGTCTTTTGAGGACGATACATCTCGCTTAACACATCAATGCGCTGATCCGGCACTCGAATGGTTCCAATCCGGTTTTCACCTTTGTGCGTCATGTCGGGCTCGCTTTTGGTCAGAGCCTCGAAAACAGTTGATTTTCCGGCCTGGGATAGACCGATAATTCCAAGCTTCATTAAATTTTACCGTTCTCCTCTGCGAATCTTGCCGCTTCCTGGAGCGAATCCTCCCGACCGGATGGAAGTCTGGACACCCTCGATAGGTCTGCCAACAACAATCAGACCGGCGGTTTTGCTACAGGATACGGTGCTTATACGAGTTATCCGGGTCAGGGGCCGGTTTCATTCTTCGGTTCGTTCAGCTTCAATACGCCTTCGGATTCGAAGGGAAGGACCGTTGTGGAGGCACTGCCTCCGGATGCCCTCAATTTACCTTTCAGACGATACTTCAGATCCTCGGATTTCTGCAAGCCGTATACGCTTTTGAACATGTCGATGACCGAGGAATACACCGTCAGTGGCACAAGTTCGGTACCGAAGGCGGGTATTTTCACGGCGGTATTGGAAACCCCGGCCGCAAACGACCTGTCGTTGATCTCCAGTTCCGCCTCCAGCCCCTTGATCGTAAGGTCCACGTCATTGGAGTTCAAGACCCGCAGCCGGATCTGGAATACGGTTTCAAAGCCCGTAAACTGCTCCACCCGTATATCGGCCAGCGAAATGCGCGGGGTTTCGATAGACTTTCCGATGCCGGCACATCCGGCCAGCAACCACAGCCCTGCAACGCCGATAACGACAAGCTGCTCGACTTTAGGCCATTTGATCATAGCGTTTCCAATAAGTCAAAAAAATGTTCGACGCCTGCCAGAATCAGGGTCTTGGTCCAAAATCAGGGAAAGGACAACATTTAGCCCCCTGTGTCAAGGATTTAAATTGCGGCCCCACTACCGGGATTGAGCCTAAAAATGATCCTGAAATCGCTGTTAATTTCCCAGTATCCCCTTGAGCACACCTTTGGCCTTGTTCTCCAGCGGTTTGAGCTCTTCTTTCTGCAGAAGTTTTTTGGCCTCTTTGGATTCCAAAATTTTTTCCTCGATTTGCTTCTTGGCGGTGCTGCTCAAATCCGGACGAAATACCGGATCTGAAAAAGTCCCCGACACCGTCACCGGCACCATGATACCCGAACGCTGGGCCTGATCGCCCTGCCCCTTGATGGTGGCAACGGCTTTGGGGTCCACGCGCAGGTCGAGGGTTTCTTTTACCAGATCGGCGTTTCCGACTACCGTCAGGCGGACGAAAGGAGATTTAAGGGTGGTTTGAGGCGTGTTGACGACTCCGTTTTTGATGGTAAAGGGTGCCAGAAGTTCTGAGAAATCGGTGCGCGGCCGCTCCTCCACTTTTTTGGCGAGTCCAAAGGCGGATCCGATGTTGCGGGCCATGGCAGAAAGATCGAAACCGACGATGGCCCCGTCTTTAAATTTCAGCTCGCCTTGCCCGTCTAACGTTTTCTTGATCATTTCGGGATCATCGCCGGCCATCTTCAGGTTGATATCGGCACTGGCGGTTCCCATGAGGAAATCTTTTTCCATGGTATCTTTCAGCAGCGGTTCCACCTGAACGCCGTTGAGATTCAGGCTAAAATTGCTTTTGGGGGTATCCTGAGCGACATTCACAACCGCCTTGGCCAGCGCATCTCCCTGATACAATTTTAATTTCACGGGATCGAGATTCAACACACCGTTTTTGGCGGTAATCTGAACAAGAGCATCCTGGATTTGGGCTTTTTTCACCGTAAGCTGTGCAATTTTCAGGGTTCCGTCCAGAATCAGGCGTCGCAAGGGCCCATAGTCGATTTTTTTCGATTCTTGGGGTTGAGGGGATTTTTTTGCCGGACCGCTTTCCGGTGGCAGATATCGATCCAAATTGATTTGATCGACACTCACATCGAATTTGAGGTCCGGTTTCGAGAATTCAGCCGCGGAAGCGGAAACCATCATCCGTGACTGATCCAGTTCCATGATGCCGTCGGTGAGTGACAATTTAGCGGCATCCGCCTTGACATGCGATTTGAAACTCAGGCGGCTGATGGCCTCCGGGTCCGTGGTGGCCACCGGAAATTCCATGCCCAATTCGGACATCAGTTTGCGGGGCGAAAATTCGGCCAGCTCGATGTTCAGGTCGACGCCGGGATTGGTAGTCGGGTTTAGCACAAAGCCTTTTAGTTGCATGGCCAACTGGTCCAAGGCCTTTAAAGAGAGGTCCAGCGCGATTTTGCCTTCCTGCAGCCCCCTGTTCAGAGGACCGACGGTGCCCTCGACTGACAGCGGCTTCTGGTCCAGCCGGGCGGAAAATGTCAATTTAACGGGATCGCGAAGCGACACGTCTTTCAGGGCTAAATTGACGTCGGTAATCTCCCGGCGCGTGTCCGTGGTGTGATCGATATAGATGACGGAGCCATCGTCGATAGAAATATTTTCGGCGGTCAGAGCACTGATTGGGATTTGCATGCCACTGGGGGGCGTTTTGGCTGTCGGCTCCTTTTTTGCGGTGGGGGCTTTCTCCGCTTGCTGGGGCTGCTCCCAGTTTACCTTTCCGTTTTTGTTTTTAATCAGAAAAATCTGGGGTTTGTTCAAGACGAAGCGCTTGATCTGGATGTCTTTGCTGATCAGCGGCAAAAGTTTGACGCGGGCTTCAAAGGACTTGACCTGGACAAAATCTTTTTCGGAGAATCCCGCCGGGTTTCCCAGATGCAGTTGAGAAAAAGATATTCCGGCCCAGGGAAACAGGGACAGGCTGAGATCGTCTCCCACCGTGAAGGGCCGGCCGGTGGCTTCTGTAACCTTTTTTTCGATGAGCGGTTTATATTTGGCAACATCGACAAACATGGGTATGAGAATCAGGGCGGCGATCACGACCACAACGAGGCATCCGAAAATAATTGCACCCCATTTTAGAAAGCGCTTCATCTGTTAGCTCCTTTCACGATTTCCCAGGGCAACTCCTGGATTTTTTTTATCTTTCGGGTAACCAGCCTAGTGCCCATCCATCAAGGGTCTTTAATAATGATGGGCACCTGATGGTGTTTGCAATCCAGCAAATGAGAATTTTTTCCCAAGGTCAAGGAAATCAAGCCCTTGCGCGGAGGCGTAGCTTGCTACGCCGCACAAGCAAGAGCGCGGATTGACGCAGAAATTGGGCAAAAAGGCCATTTATGGATGGAAACCAGCCTAACTTAGGCACCCTGCTTGTCAGTGTCAAGGAAAGCATCGGCGCCGACCGGATCCGCACGTTACCAACGAAAGGTCGGTGGGACGACCCACCGTCTGCCGGCCCCCTTGCTGAGATCAGCGGCCATCTGCAGAGCGGCGGTTTGCGTGCGGCCCCCGCAGGGCACACCCCGCGGATGGCCGCCGATTTTTTCTATTCTTCTTTGCCCGCTTTGATGGTTTCGACCACATATGGGAAAATGTGATCGACCGCCGCCCGATATCCTTCCGCAGTGGGGTGAACCCCATCCGCCTGATTCAAATTCGGGTTGCCGGCGACACCTTCCAGAAGGAAAGGAATCAGAACGACATTTTCCTCTCGGGCCGCGCGGGGGTAAATATCCGCGAATGCACGGGTATAATCGGCGCCAAGGTTCTGGGCCATCTGCATTGCCCCGAGCAGGACCGTCACTTTGCTTTCTTTGAGGGCATGGATAATCGCGCGGATATTCGATTCAATCAACCCGGGATCGATGCCCCGAAAGCCGTCATTGGCCCCGATCACCAGGATGACGATATCGGGTTTCAGTTTTAGTACCCACTTGATTCTTGCCAGTGTTGCGCTGGAGGTTTCGCCGCTGACACCGGCATTGATAACCTGGTACCGATAGCCGGATGCCAGCAATTTTTTTTCGAGCAGCGCCGGGTAAGCGGAATCTTCCGCCACACCCAGACCCTCGGTGAGACTGTCGCCCACGGCGGCAATGAGGCCTTCATAAGCCGGTGCCTCCGCAGCGGTCGACGGCGGCGACTCATCGCCGCATCCCTGGATGGCACAAACCAGAACCAAGATCAGAAAATCAATTTGTATTCGTTTCATAATTTATTCCGGGTTATGATGTCTTAAGAAAACGACGGGCTTTTGACGTAATATGGAAATGGAAGGCAGCAAACCGATTGCGGCCACGAGCAGAACGGTCGCCGCAACCAGGCCGAAACTCTCCGCAAAAAAAGGTTTGTAGTGAATATCCAGCACCCTTGAACAGATTATCCAGCTGCCGGTCTGGGAAAGCGCCAGTGCCAGGGTGGCGCTGAGCAGTCCCAAAAAGATATTTTCCAGGGAAAAAACGCCGGCGACAAACATGCTTCCGGCTCCCAGAACTCTGTAATAAACGGCCTCCTGAATTCTGGCAAAACGGGTGGCCAGCACCGATGACAGCATGATCAATATGCCGGCGGTCATACTGAATAGGGAAAAAAATTGAATGATGAGGGAAAGTTTTGTGATCACCACCGTGAAGCGCGAGAGAGTTTCGGTAACATCGATCGCACTGATATTGGGAAATTTGGCCGTAATTCTGGTTTGAATGGCGGGGATGCGGTCCCGGGGAACCCGTACGGCGGTGAATATCGTCTGGGGGGCATCCCGCAATGCATTTTCAGGAAATACAAAATAAAAAAAAGGCCGAATCGAATCATGGGTTCGGGTGCGGATACTCGAAATCCTGGCTTGCAGGGGTATCCCCTGAATGTTGAATGTAATGCGGTCGCCGATTTCCATCGGTTGGATATGAGCGACCGTATCCATCACCGAAACCTGCAGATCATCCCAGGCCGCATTGAAAAGCTGTTTGCCTTTGATAATCTTTTCATCGTCCAGAAGATGGTCGCGATAGGTGAGATTGAAGGTTCGCGCGAGGTTATCGCCCCGCCGCCCACGCTCTTGGCGCCGATCGATTTTTTCACCGTTGATCGTCAGGATCCGGGCCCTGACGATGGGATAATACTGAGCCTTCATATCCAGGGTGTCTGCAAACCGGTCCATCTGATCGGGCAGGATATCCAGGAAAAAGAGATTGGGCGCATCTTTGGGATAAGATTGAACAAAGGCGGCATCCAGATTTCTTTCGATCTGATGAATCGCAAAAATAACCGCCAAAGAAGCCGTCAGCGTGACGATGATCGACCGGGTGGTGTTTTTCGGGCGATACAACCCTCTGATAGCCTGACGGACCGTCAGGTTTTTTATTTTCAGCTGCTTGAGGAAATAAAGCACCGTACCGGCCAGGGCAGCGGTGATGAGCAGCAGCAACATGACTCCCAGGACAAAGTATATCCCGGTTTTCAGCCCTCCGGCCAGCCGGAACACCGGCAACATTAAAAGCAGAAGAATTAAAACCGCCGGCAGGTAAAACGGCCATCCTTTCCGTACGAAAAACGGTTCTTTTCGAAAAACCGTCATTGGCTTGATGCCTTTCAACCGGTAAAGCGGCAGAAAGGAATACAGCCCCACCACCAGAAACCCCAGCCCCAGCCCCTGGAAAACGGTTAAGGGTGCGATTCGCAACTGCACGTTGTGGGGCAGCAGGCCCTCAAAAAGGTAATTCAGAGCGTATTGCATTAAAAACCCGCCGGCCAGCCCCAGAATCGTCCCCCCGGCCCCCAGAACCGTTACAATAGCAATATATTGACGGATGAAAAAATTGCCTCGAGCTCCAATGATTTTAATTATTGCAATGGTTATTTCATTTTCCTTCAGGAAAGCAGCCAGGGAACTCTGGATGCCGAAACCGGCCAACAGCAAGGTAAATATACCGATCAAACTCAGAAAAAAAAGCAGATTATCAAAGAACCGTTTTACACCGGATCTCGCGGTGCGATAGGTGTCCACACGCTCCAGATCTTCATCGGCCATGGCTTGCAGCCGCCCGGCGATTTCATCGATGTTGGCCGGATCGGACACTTTGATCAGGTAACTGTACCGAACCCTGCTTTTCGTTGTCAGCAGACCGATGGCCTCAAGATCAGCGGCGGAGACGAAAATCCGCGGACCCAAAAAGAAAAAGTCCACCGGCTGATCGGGTTCGGTAAGCACAATATCGCTGACTTGCAGGGTGGCATTACCTATTTGAAGCCAATCCCCTACCTGAATTTGAAGCCGATCCAACAGCGCCTGGGCCGCTGCGATGCGGCCTTTTTTCAGCACCCGCCCGAATTCGCGTCCCGATTTCAGCACGACCTTGCCGTAGAAAGGATAACCCTTCTCAACCACCTTGAGTTTGGCCAGCAAGGCGTCATGGCCGTCCGAGGGGCGCACCATGGAATAAAATTCCCAAATTCGTGCGCCCTTTGCTTCACCCGCCTGCTCGAGGCGCTCCACCGCGTTGACGACCGATGTGGACAGTGCGTAGCGCGAGTCAATGAGAATATCCGCCGCATGCAGCGTTCTGGCATCCTTACGAAGCGAAGTTTGCACGCTGACCGAAAAGGCATTCAGGGATACAAGGGTGACGATGGCCAGCGCGACGCAAGACATGAACAAAAGTGCCTGCTTGCGCGAGCTGATAAGCTGGCGCATGATGAATCGCACATGAATCAAGCCACTGTTCATTTCAGTCCTGCCGTCGAATGAATATTTGTGTCTTTTCGGGATTATCGCCCTGAAGTGATCCGACCGTCTTCCAGGACAATCATTCGATCGGCCATTTCGGCAATTTTGTTGCTGTGGGTTACCAAAACCAGCGTGGTACGGTACTCTTTTTGAAATTCAAGCAGCAGCTCGAGGACAGCACGACCGTTTTCAGAATCCAGGTTACCGGTGGGTTCATCGGCAAAGATTATCTTCGGGTTGTTGATCAGCGCCCGACACATGGCGACCCGCTGCATTTCACCTCCCGAAAGCTGATGGGGAAAATTAGCGCTTCGCTTCTCGAGACCCGTGCGCTGCAACAGTTTTTCCGCCTTTTGCCGGGCCTGCGGGTCGCGATTCAATTCCGCCGGGAACATGATGTTCTCGATGGCCGACAGGGAAGGTATCAAATGAAAGGATTGAAATACGAAGCCGATCATATCTTTTCGTATTCGTGCAAGTTCGTCTTCGGATTTCTCGGTGATATCCGCATCTCGCAGAAGGACCCGACCCGATGTCGGCTTGTCGAGCCCCGAAAGGATGCTCAACAGGGTGGTTTTGCCGCTACCGCTGCTCCCCTCCACAACCACAAATTCGCTTTGCGATACCGTCAGCGATACACCATCCAGTACGCGAATCTTTTCGGGTCCGATAGTATAGGCTTTCGTGACGCTTCTGGCTTCAATGATATTCATCGGGCGGCTGGCCCCTTACGGCGGGCTGACCAGGGTCGGTTCACCAAATTTAATCAATCATTCTTTTTTTGTGACAATGCCTGTTGTAACTGATTGCCCAACTCGCCCATGGAAGCTTTCGGTTTGTCGGCAAATGTCTGCCAATCCTGTTCGCTGGCCGTATTACCGGGGGCGAGGGTGATTTTTCTTTCAACGAGATTCACTTTTTCGATGATAATCGGTATCTTGTCGCCTTCTTTCAGCTTTTCAAAAGCTGAGGGTTCGTTGGTGCGGCGGATATTCGATTTGGGGAGCAGCCCGGTGACACCGGGTTCGAGATTGACGAAATAGCCGAAGTTCTCTTTCTTCTCCAGAATTCCTTCCAGCGCCAACCCGACCGTGTACTTTTCCGGAACGTCGACCCATGGATCGCCTTCGGCATCCTTGAGGCTCAAAGACAGCCGCCTTTTTTCAGGATCGATCTCCTTGATTAGAACCGACACGGTTTCACCGGCGGAGACTTCGTCTTCGGGTTTTAAGACCCTTTTGGTATAACTCATCTCACTGATATGCACCAGCCCCTCAATGCCGGGCGCCACTTCCACAAATGCACCGAAAGCAGCGCAGCGGGTGACTTTTCCCACCACTTTTTGTCCCTCATGAAAATTTTCAGCCACGCTTTCCCAGGGATCCTCAACGAGTTGTTTCATCGACAGGCCGATCTTTTTCATCCCGGGGCTTTTATCGGCCTCGATGCTGATGACCTTCACCTGGACGGTATCCCCCTTCTTGACGGTCGATTCGGCGCTTGCCGCCCTTGACCAGGTGAGTTGCGATACATGGACCATTCCTTCAACCCCTTCCGACAGGTGCACAAATGCACCATAAGGCATCACCTTGGTGACGGTACCGGGCATGATGTCTCCCTCACCCAAAGTTTCATAAAAGGCTTTTCTGGCTTTTTCCTGTTCCTTGGCCAGCAATGCGCGCCGGGAAACGACAATATTTTTGCCTCTTTCCTCGAAGGTCGTAATTAAAAATTCCAGCGTTCTGCCGACGTAATCAGCGGGCTCCTCTATGAAGCGCAGGGATGCCTGGCTGATGGGGCAGAAGGCTTTGCGCTGCAAAACAGCGACGCGAAAACCACCCTTGCAGGTCTCAAGGATTTTGCCCTCCACGGGGATGGCTTTTTCATAGGCCTCCCTTAACATGTTCAAGCCGCCGATGCCGGACACCGCCTTGGAAAGCCTGATTTCGTCTTCAGAAAGCGCCACAACGTACAATTCCAATGTCTGCCCTTCTTCGAGCGCAAATTGTCCATCCTTGTCCACCAATTCGCTCTTGTCCACCACGCCGTCGATCTTGGTACCGGTGTCAATAAACACAGAATCCCTGCCGATGGAAACGATTTTGCCGCGTATCTTGTCACCGATCCGCACCTCATCCTCAATGGTCTGGCTGTATGCGTCGAGCATCTCGGCGAAATTCTCTTCGTTTTCCGGGCTCTCTTCCATCTCGTCGTCGTGGTTTTCATCGAAATGATCCGTCATGATCGATACTCCTCATTTAGGTAATGCCCATCCACAAAGGGTTTTTACATGATGGGCACCTGATGGTGTTTCCAATCCAGAAATTAGAATTTTTGCCCAAGGTCAAGGAAATCACGCCCTTGCGCGGAGGCGTAGTTTACTACGTCGCACAAGCAAGGGCGCAGATTGACGCAGAAATTGGGCAAAAAGGCCATTTATGGATGGAAACTAGGTAATGGTCATCCTCATGTAGTGGTTGCTGATATTAATATTTTCCTGAGCTTGTTTCAAGAATATAATACAGGCGCCGAACTTTTGCACTTATTTAAGCCGCAAACTGATATAGCATTGACAAACAACTGATCGTATAATAAATCGCAAAGTAATTCGACCAGTTATAAATTTTTATCCTAAAGACGAAAAAAATAGGACGGGGGAGCCCCGATATGAGCAATGGCGGTTATTTGATGGAAGGTGACAAGGAATCCCTGAGGCTGGATGTCAAAACGGACCCCGATACGGTTGAAAAACAGGCACTTTGGGCCGGCCTGAAGCCGGGGATGCGCGTCGCTGATCTGGGTTGCGGGGCGGGCAAAACGACGTTTCATTTAAACCGGCTGATCAAGCCGGAAGGGCAAACCATCGGGTTTGATATCGCTGCCCAGCGCATCGCCTACGCCGAAAGCCATTACCGTGACAAAGGCATCACTTATGTTATCGGTGATATCCGTGAACCTTTGGATAAACTGGGGAAATTCGATTTTATCTGGGTCCGGTTCGTGCTGGAATATTATCTGAAAAACAGTTTTGCCATCGTGAAGAATATTTCCAGAAATCTGAAATCAGGCGGTATCATGTGCCTGATCGATCTCGATTGCAACTGTCTGCGCCACTTCGGTCTGCCGGGCCGGCTGGAAAAGGCGACCGTCGGACTCATGGAATGTCTGGGAAAAAATCGCAATTTTGACCCCTATGTCGGTGTGAAGCTGTATTCCTTCCTTTATGATCTGGGTTTTCGAGACATTGGTGTCGACGTGAGTCCTCACAATCTGATTTTCGGTGAGCTGAAGGAAAATGAAAAATTCAACTGGGCCAAAAAAGCGGAAATCGCCGGCAAGAATTCAGGCTACCCGTTTGAGGAATATAACGGAGATTTTGAAGCATTCTTGAAGGAGTTCGAGGTTTTTTTCCGAGATCCGCGAATATTCACTTACACGCCGCTGATCACCTGCCGGGGGGTCAAGCCTTAGAAGCCTTAGGCCGGGATTTTAGATGAATCTCAACAGCCGCCCCAGATATCGAAAGTAAGCATCCGAATATTGGAGGCTGCAGACCCAGAGATTGTAGATTTTGTCGTATGAAATTTGCTTTTCATCCGCAAGTTTGGCGGGATAAAGCAGAACCGGAAAGTCTTGCTTTCCGGTGAGGGCAGCCACCTTCGAGACGGCCGCCTGCAGAATATCGCCACTGAATCCCTCCGCACTCGTCACAAAAGCTTTGACGCAGTTGGTAATGTCGGATAAGTTCAAACCGACATCCGACAGGATCCCCACCAGGATTGCTTTGAGCTGCCCGCTTTCCTTTAATGAATACAAGTGGCGCGATCGGGTCAGGCCCAGCTCGCGGTATTCAGCGCTCAGGGTCTCGCAGTCCAGTTTCTCCGGCTTCAAGTCAATGGCATCCAACATCAAGCCGCCCGAGGTATGTTCGTAATAGTCAACCAGTTCCTGAAGATCTTCGGGTTGAGTTTTCGTAATCTGCCATCCTTCCGGTAGTTCCGGCGTCGACCGACCTTTGCTGCTGAAATTGAAATATGCAAATCCGTCCAGGGAACATCCCCTGGGATCTTTTATGCTCTTGGCAGCCCCGCCGAAAACGCGACTGGGAAATTTGTTGTCCGGCCGATAGTAGCACATCATGTAGTCCATGTGCAGAGAGTACAGGCGGTGAGAGTCGTTTATCATGCGTCCGATTTGATCCAGCACCACCAGTCCGGCCTTGTTGGCACTCGATTTTCTGGCGGCGTGGTGATGAATCATCCAGGCATTCTCATAAAACCGTATCATGGCCATATGACCATAGATAGTCCCTTTATCCTGATAGATGAAGTGTCGGGCGATGTGCGGATTGTGGGTGTAAATTTTGGCATAGGTGGCTTTAATCTGTTTCTTTTTTTTCTGGATCGCCGCGTACTTGCCGGGATAGATGAAGCCGGTTTCAAAAAAGAAATTCCACAGGGAATCGAGATCGACATGATTGCAGATATAGGAATTTTTGTTTTTGGTCTGATGCAACAAAGCGATGAGCTTCAGATGGTCCTGTATGTCCATGTCCAGAAGCGCCAGTCCGCTTTTGATCCACTTTTCGCCGTCGGATTCTTCAATCAGCTTACGAAAAACAACCTGGGCACTGCACTTGATTCGATGGTTATCTGCAAAGCTGATCGAAAGCTCGGGTAGGATCATACCCGGAAGCAAGGCTGTCTTGCACTCGTCTTCTTCCACGGAGAATCCGGAACCGGAAAGATCCACAACCTTGAGGTCAACCCTTTTTTTCGTAAAGGGATGCTGGAAGGTTATACTGGGCGAGGGATTCAGTTTGTATCGTTCACTGCGATACTCTTTTTGTTTGAATCGCTGGATTTCCTGCTTGAGCGGCCTGAGAATATAGTTTCGGCTGTTGGCGTCCTGAAAATATCGAATGATTTCACATTCCCCGGAATACAAGGTCACCGCACCATCCATCAGGACGATATTTGCGGGATATCCGGGATTCAGCCAATCGAATGTCTGAGGAGGGACGGCTCTAAGATTGACATTGAACGAGTAGCCGTTGAAATCCTTGAGACTGCCCGAAAACACGGAACTGTTTTGGATAAGCTGTACGGATATGCCGCGGCAGTCGTACCGCCTGACTTTGCGGGCAGTGATCTCGGTACCGGATTCCGGAAGCAGAAGACAGATGCCCGTCTCATCGATCTTCAACAATTCCGGTTCGACTTTCACCAGTTTCCGGCCGTTTGGAATGACAAAACCGACAAAATCATAGGACTTGATTATTCTTTCTATCGAGTTGCTGTCCGACCAGAGGCAATTGATGAATTCACAGGTGCAGGGCTGAGGAGTCGCCTTGAGGAAAATTTCTTTTTCATATTGGCGGTGTTTTAGATTGATGAGAATGGTACCGTCCTGGAAATTTATAAAATTCAGCTTGTTAATGAGTTGGATGCGGTTGACGCGTTTGCCCGTATTCCCGCTTTCAACAAGAGACTGACCCCTTCGGAAAGACAGAAGTTCAGCTTTGTCGGTCGTCGGGGCACCGTCATCTGCAGGCCTCGGTGAAGGTCCTGCCTTGCGACTGTCAAATTCAGTGTTTATTTTATTTGATTGCAAATTATTGCTGACGATCCTCATATCTGACCCTCATGCACTGGCGATTTAGTTCAGTAATAGCAGTATTAATACGGGTGGGCGTCGTTTAGATCGGGCGGCCGGAAACGGGCTTCCGACTGATTGAAATTGAAGCCTGATTTAGTAGTTTTTTGCACCTACATAACTATTTCTGTGCGGTATTTTTTTACCAATGCACGCACACCTATGTCAACACATATTTCCTAATAAACTGAAATAATACGATAAATATAATTTATTAACTGATTTTACAACTTTACGCACAGTATTTCATTTAATAAATATCGTTTACCGAATGAACAAAATATTCCACTAAAAATAATCTTTCGGCAGATATGGACTTTGCCTTGGATGACATCAATTCATTAACTGAAAGCCAAATCGCCTCCAACATGCGACGTGGCGCCGACGCTTGCCTGGATCGAAATTCAGATTTATATTTATTTCCAAGGGGTCTTTTAGATGGCCGATCCACTTCCGCATCCGGCCGGCGTGTCACGGAATAGCAGAACCGGTTGGCGGGTTTGACATTTAGCAGAACCGGATGGATTGTTTGCTCCCGGTTTCCCTGGGGAAACGGAAACGACGAGGAAAGGAGTAGCTTAATGGGCAATCAGATTAGAACCGCGATCCTGCTGGGGGTGATGACCGCTCTTATACTTGCAGCGGGTCAGCTTTTGGGCGGCCGACAGGGAATGATTATTGCGCTTATATTCGCCGCCGGTATGAACTTTTTCAGCTACTGGTATTCCGATAAACTGGTCTTGAAGATGTATCGCGCCCGGGAAGTCACTCAGTCACAGGCGCCGGTACTGTATCATACGGTTCAGCGTCTGACCAGCGGTGCCGGTCTGCCCATGCCGAAACTTTACATCATTCCACAGCAGGCTCCGAATGCGTTTGCTACCGGCCGAAATCCATCCCATGCCGTCGTCGCGGTGACCGAAGGACTGCTGAATATCATGTCCCCCGACGAACTGGCCGGTGTGTTGGCGCACGAACTGGCCCATGTGAAAGAGCGCGACATTTTGGTCGGCAGTATCGCGGCGACCATGGCCGGTGCTATAATGGTCCTGGCTTCCATGGCCCGCTGGTCGGCTATTTTCGGCGGCGTCGGAAACAACGATGATGAAAGCGGCGGCGGGTTTATCGGATTGATCGTAATGTCTGTCATCGCTCCCATCGCCGCGATGATTATTCAGATGGCTATTTCGCGCTCACGGGAGTATCTGGCTGACGAAACCGGAGCGAACCTGGCGGGCAACCCCGAAGGACTTGCCCGGGCCCTGGAAAAACTGGGAGCTTACTCCAAAAAGCAGCCCATGAACGCCACCCCGTCCACGGCCCATATGTTCATTGTCAATCCGTTATCCGGCAAAAGCATGCAGAATTTGTTTTCGACGCACCCGCCGTTGGAAGAACGGATTGCACGTCTGCGCGGCGGCCGACCTTCAACGGGGCATAAAATCGATGCCGGGGCAGACAACCGTGAAGCCCGGGCGAAAGCCTCCTGGGATCGGCTTTCCGGATAGGCGGATTGTTATTTGGTGCTTGAAATTCGGAATTTTTTCCTTCCTTCGATATTCGTGATTCGTTATTCGTTATTCGATATTCTACGGTTCGCTTTTCCTGGTCATCTGACACCTGACACCTGACACCTTCAAGGTAGTTTCTTACACAAGCTGGCCTTCAACCGCCGCTCAGCAGCATTCAATGCCACCACAGGAGGCGGCATCTTTGCCTTTGACCCAGGTCTGGATAATATAGGAGGCACAGCCCACACCGGGGGTTACCCGGATAGCGCCGACCGGACAGTTCAGGGCGCATGCTCCGCACTCCATGCAGCCGTCGAGATCTTCGATCTGAGCCTTCTTGGTATTCATCCCGAAAACACCATGGGGACAGACATCCGCACACATGCCGCAGCCTACACAGGCCGCATCATCTAAGAGAAGCGTCGTTACACCACTTAAGTACCGAAATTTTTCCATTTTGTTCGTTCCTCTTCCTATTTACACCTTATTTCGTCTGTTCATGCAAACGCCGCCCCCACCCATGCTGCCAACGCGATCAAAGCGACGGCCGCCTGCATCGGGATGGCCTTGCGCATTTCCTTTTCGACGCCCGACGGTGAGGTGAAAGGCGTGGAGCCGGTAAAATTCATTGCCAGAAAGGAACTTATCACCATGGCGATGAGAACCAAAACGACCTTTTCCGCCCAGTTGGTACTGCCGTAGAAGGCCCCTGCATCCGCCAGCCCTGCAACGAGACCGATCAACATTCCTTTAAGGGCAAAAGTGCGGACTGGAATCCAGGGCAAAAGAACCGGCACCCCCACCGCGCCGGAAAATATTCCGGCGATGTAAGCACTCAAAAGAATCAGCCCACGGCGCAAACCATCCCCGATTGCAAATAAATCCGCTCCGATGCCTGAAACGACAAAGAGTGCCGGCAGAATCCAGAGGGTGGGTTTCAAAAGGTGGGAAAGCTCAACCGGAATTAGCACGATTCTTTCCGCAATGGGAAACGTCAGGCGTCGCATGGACTTATCGGCTTGACAGCCGTTTACAAGAAACTGACGGATATCCCGGGCCCGGATGGGACCCCACAATACGGTGAAGCCGCTTTCTTTTTTTACTTGAAACGCAGAAACCCCGGTGGCCCCCAGTTGCGGCAGAATAAGCCGATTGTGGCGCACCACCGTTTTTAGCCTCGTTTGGGCAACACGCAGCACCACTTCCCGGGTGCCGAAAAGGGCCTTCCCGGCCGCACACCAGACATTGATTCCGCGGGTGTCCACAACCAGAATCCAGGCATCTATGCCCGTCAGTTCCCTGCGTACCGCGTCAAAGGAGAGTTTATAGTTGGCGGTCACCAGAACCGGCGAATCCTGGTCGGGATTTCCCACACCGTAGAGGCCGGGAGCAACTTTATACTGATTTCTGCGAATACCGACACGCGCCGTCAAGGTGCCCAGAAAATCGCTTGTTACGAGTCTGGTTTTAACCCGGGGAACCGGTCCGAGGGGAATATCGATAAATCCTTCGACAAAGTGCAGCAGTTGATAACCTGGTTTATCAAATGGACTGCTGCGCGGCCCTGGAGGTGATCCGCAGCAGACGTCTTCCCGGCTGCCATTCTCGGCATTTTCAATCGGCAATTGCGATTGGATTTGGACACCCGAAGAAACGATGCGGCTGTCGCCCGAACGGCATCCGCTTCGGGGCTGTACTCCATTTTCCATTTATGCGGGCCTTTCTCTCATGAAACCAAATATTATTCGATGCTGTTTATATTAGTTTATTTCATGGCCGGCCGCAAATATTATTTATAAATTGCTCTTTCTCCGCTGGGCTGCGCGCTGCATTGAGCGACTGCGCGCCTTTTTCGATCGAACCCGCGATTAGGTAGCTTCCATCCACAAATGGCCTTTTTGCCCAATTTCGGCGTCAATCTGCGCCCTTGCTTGTGCAGCGTAGTAAACTACGCCTCCGCGTAAGGACTTGATTTCCTTGAACTTGGGCAAAAATTCGCATTTCTGGATTGGAAACACCATCCGGTGCCCATCATTGTAAAAGACCCGTTGATGGATGGGCACTAGGTAGCCGACGGATGTGCTGAAAAATGCCAGCGCTGCACCCCGTGCACCATCATGTCCTCCGATTGTCCTCCACCGATTGCCGGTGGCAGCCGCAATCCCCCTGGTGGCAGCCGCAATCCCCCTGGCCGCGGCATACCCGGCAGCGATCGTCGCTGCATTGCTGGCATGAAAAACAGTCTTTACACGGCATTTTCTTGGGCGTGGATCCGGATTGCCGGGGTACGAAAACCTTGCCCTTTAACCCGGGCATTTTAATGAAGGTCATGGATTCTCTTCCGGTGCCATCGGGTCAGGTTGCCCGTGGACGCTCTTGGCGTTATAGTGCTTGTACAAGACCAGCTGTGGATAGATATACAGATACCCTTCAGACTCGGGGTGGGCTGGTACTGAAGTAAGCACTTCGGCATTATCGCCGAAAAATGATTTGATGATGGCATTCAGCTGGTTTCGCAGCACCGAATAGGAGTAATGGCGGGTAGCAATTTGATAGTTGACTTCCACCATGTTCCTTCTTCGTTTGGGGAACTCGAGAATCTCGTCACTTTTGTTATGTGCGATCAGTAACTTAAATTAATCACTTTTTTTTTCATGACAACTGCAGAAATACCACCCAGTATCATTGTTTAGCCGACCGAAGAAATCGCTTTAGCCGTTCTGGCGCCCAAGTATCCATTTTCCAAGGATATCGCCGACGAGCGCGCACTCCAATCCGAAGGGAAGGTATCCCGCATAACCCAGCAGCGGCATCTCAAAAATGTGAAATCGATCCACCAGGGGAACGGTGTATTCCCATTTTGCCAGACTGAAATAGTTCCACATTTCCCAGAAAAGGCCGCAAATCAGCGCCGCCAGAGCTGCTGATACCGCATCTCGCCAGTCACCCGCGGCTGTTTGCGAAAGAAGGTGGGGCTCATTCGTCAGGGTCTGAAGGCAGGTGAGGATCAGAAGAGGAGCTACCCACACCAGGGAAAAGAGATAATCAGGCCAGACACCGATTCCGGCCAGCCCGCCGGCAGACAAAATCAGAACACCGGCGGCCGCCGTTCGGGGACAAGGTAGACTGAAGGGTTGAATATGGCCGTATCCCTGATTCAGCCACCGGGTTCCCTGCAGCCAGCGTTGAGTGCTGAGCACCGCGGGAAGCACTGAGCTGAAGGATAAGGTGGCAAACCAGAAATAGGCCGTCGGACCGAACTCGACTCCGGTGTAATGCCAGTTAAGCACAAAGCGGTTGAGGTATTCGAAAAACCACCAGAACGCGGCACTTGCAGGAAAAAGCAGCAGGAAAAATCCACGCCGGTCCGTCATCAGGCAGCGACCGCTTTGGCGCACGCACAGGGCATTGACCACAATGATGTAAGACAACCACAGCGGACTGAAGGTATGCGGCTGAAACGAGCGGAACCAGGAAAACCGTGTCCATGCCAGAATCCAGGCCGCAAACCCCGTGAAGACCCCGAGCCATCCCCACGTCGGAAATGGCCCTGAAGCAGAAACGGGATGCCCCGATTTGCTGGTTTGATATCCATCATGCCCCAGGGCAGCCACTTTTAGAACGACGGCCAGGATGATACCGGCAAAAACGATAAAGGCCGGCCACGAGAAATGCGTGTGTACTGCAAAGCGTGTTGGCGGTGGAAATTCCAAATAGCGGCCGATCGGATATCCGGCCAGGTATACTCCCATCAGCGGAAGACCCAGCAGCATGGCCGCCAGAATTAATAATTTCAGCAAAAAAAGCATTTCAGGGCGCTATTAATGGTCGACGGAATCGGCTAAACCGGCACGCTATGACGCCGCGCTGCGCAGCTCGTCAGGCAATTCACAGCTTTCGGATGCCTTGCGGTTCTCGACGTAATGGGCCGCAGCCAGAGCCGAGGTACAGCCGTCGGCGGCGGACAAAACGATTTGTCTGGCATATTTTTGCCGCAAATCACCGATAACATATATCCCGGGGATATTGGTCTCGCATTTACCATCGGTAACCACATATCCATTGGCATTCATGTTCGTTCCGGCCGGCACCAGTTTGTTGTTGGGATCGAAACCGATAAATATGAAAACGCCATCGGCGGCAAGCTCCCGCTTTTCGCCGGTGCGGGTGTCCTGAAGCCCCACGGCCCGGACCCCATTGTCATCGGCTTTGATAACCGTGGACACGGTGTTCCAGAGAATCTCGATATTGCATTCCGCCTTGACCCGCTGCTGCAACAACGCTCCGGCCCGCAGGGCATCCCGACGATGGATGATATAGACCTTCTTTGCCAGTTTGGCAAGATACAGGGATTCTTCGGCGGCGGAGTCGCCCCCCCCGATGACCGCCACGGTTTTGCCGCGGAAAAAAAATCCGTCACAAACCGCGCAATAGGACACGCCCTTGCCATAAAATTCTTCTTCCCCGGGAATCCCCATTTTGCGAGGATTGCCGCCGGTGGCCAGGATAATCGCATGGGAGCGCAGCTCGTCTCCGCCGGCCAGTTGGACGGAATGAAAATCAAGCCCCGGCTCAATGGCCGTCACCTCCTCTGAACGTATTTCCAAACCGTAAGATTGGGCGTGGCTCGAAAATTTCATGGCCAGTTCGGCTCCACCGACGTGCTCATCCCCCGGCCAGTTTTCGACGGAATCGGAATTATTTACTTGCCCGCCGGGGGCGCCCATTTCAATCAGGACCGTTTTTAATGCCGCTCGCATGCCATAAATTCCGGCTGTCAGCCCTCCGGGACCGCCACCGATGATGATCAGATCGTACACTTCAGATTGTGACATACCTTACCCTCCTCTAATATAGCTGACATACAAATGGACTGAAGCTATTTTAATATAGAAACTTTGGCTTAAAATCATGGGAGGGGACACAGATTAAGGCGCAGTCCCCGGCAAGTTGGTGGAGGACTTAAAGTGTGAACCCTCGCTGAAATTGGTCCAAAAGATCATTTTGTGATAGTTTCTAATATAGTGAATGATATCGAGGTAAACAACCTCGGCACGCCTTAAATGCTAAATTTTTATTTTTTGTGATAATTTTTTTTGAGCCGGCTGTCAGAGCAAAATAATATGGAGGTTTCATTGCCACGGTGCCAAAAGCATGAGATATTGTTGCCGTAGTTTTCGGAGCCATTTGAGGCCTCGCCTTGGCATCGGCAGCCCGGGTTTCTGCCGATAACCGGCGCGCACCGGCCTCCACCCAGTATGTGCAGGAGCGATCAGATGTCTGAAATGTTTTCACTGGAATTATTTCATAAAGCGTACGAAACCGAAACCACCGAGGTTGCTGTTGGGGGGCATAAATTTCAGATTCTGCTCCCCAAAACCCTGGATTGTTTCATCAAGCCCCAGGATATCTTACAGGAATTCCCGCTGTGGGCTAAAATTTGGCCGGCTTCCTGGGTGCTGGCAGATTATCTCGCGGCCATGCCCGTGGATGACCGGAAGCAGTTTTTGGAGATCGGGGCCGGGATCGGATTGGTAGGCATCGCTGCCGCTTTTTCCGGCCACCGGATTACGATGTCCGAACATAGCGAGCACGCCCTGCAGTTTGCGCGCGCCAACGCCTTGACAAATGGCTGTCCGCGGCTGCCGATCATCGACCTGGATTGGAGCCATCCGGGGTTGGCAGGCCGATTCGACTTTATCGTCGCCTCGGAGGTAATGTATAGAAAGGAAGATTGCCGCCCCATGTTGGGTCTACTTCAATCCTGCCTGAAACCCGGAGGAGAAGTGATTCTGGCCGGTGAAATGCGGAAATCCAGCATGGAGTTCTATGAGCAGCTGCAAATGGTGTTTAACATCAGGGTACAGAAAAAGGCCCTGCGCTCCGACAACGAGACGGTCACTATTTATTTATTCAGAATGACTTTAAAGGGTTGACCAGTCCCCGGCGGGCGCCGTTCGACGAGTTCTTTGAACAAAAATTGGAATTTATTAGAAATCGGACCTCATACTATATTGAACTGAAAACGAAACCGCAAATAACTTTCGGCCAGAAGTGGGTGGATTTTTGAGGCAGGGTGCCGCCGGTGGCGCAAACGGTCTTCACATCCTCGATGGATATATCATTGGTGATCAGGGCCAGCTGCGCATCGCCCCTGAACACTCGGGTCAGGCAGGTCGCGAAACTCCTTTCATATTCGATCCAGTCGGTAGTGTTCTGGTCCTCGCCTATTATACCCAGGGCTTCCTGGATAATGAAAAAGTGCATCACGGTCAGATCCAGGGATCGGATCTCGGCCGGAAAGTTCCATTTCAGCAAATCATGAACCTGGGGTTTTAACCGCACTTCAAAAGCACTGTCCGGGAATATGAGTCCGAAAGTCCATTTTTTACCCGCGATTACTTCGGTCATGTCCTGGGGATTGGGTACCGGCCGGATAAAAAAATATTTCTCAAGCCTTTTTTGGATCGTGCTCTCATCGAAATCAACCATTCCCCTGATGAGCCGGTGGGTCGGCAGGATTTTCAGATCGCGGGATTCCGTGTTGGTCAACCACATCATGTGGTAATCGTATGCTTCCCTTCCCGTGCAGGCCTTGTTGGCGGCTCTTTGCTGCTGCATGTAGGCCAGGGACCCGGCGTAGCGATGGTGACCATCCGCCAGGATCACCTGTTTATCATTCATCAGACGCACAAAACGATCGATAATCCGTTTGTCGCGTATGACGCTTAAAACGTCCCGAATGCCTTGATAGTCCTCTGCTTCGCAGAGGGGTTGCTGCATGCTCTCATCCATGTATTTTTCGAGTTCAAAGGCGTCATCGGTATAAAGGCCATGCGTCGGGCTGACATTCAGGCGGGTGGCCGCCAGCAATTCAATTTGCCCGGCAACCGAGCCGGGCATGGTGTTTTCGTGCCTCAGGATGACATTTTGATCCCAGTCGCAGATTCTTATCTTACAGATGAACCCCCGGCGGCAGTAACGGCCCGGATCTCCCGGAAAGCTGAAATATTGGTAGTAGACGTAAATACCGGGGTCGGGGTCGCGTTGGATGCAGCCGCATTCTTTCCAGTTTTTAAAAAATTCGCAGGCCTTCTCCGCCGGGCGCTCTCCGACCGGGATCGATAGATGGATACTGTTATAGGGATTCCCATACAGCGCCGACTTTTGCTTGTCGGTGGCCACATCGAAAAGCGGTGATGTCAATTCGCTAATATTTCTCGCCAGAACCTGGTTGTACCTCCAGGCCCTGAAAGGCCTAATTTCTGCCATTCAGCTATATTCCCGGTTAAATGTTGGAATTGATGTCATTGTCATGGCCCCAAGTCATTTAAATTTGGACCCACCGGCCCTGTGGCTTCCTCCGAGAGCCTCCAAGAGGATCAGCAGAAAAAATCATAGTATCTTGTACCATATTTCAGACTTGGCTTTCAATCTGAATATTCCGCGCAATTTTTTCCAGGATAATTTTGCTGCTTCTTTTTCAAGAATGTAGTAAGATTACCGATATAGGGAGATAAAATAAACCCACTACAAAGGATTAACGGTTTGCTAGCCAAAGATAGCGATTCAGTTCAGAATGCAAATAAAATTTGGATCATTTCAGAAGGTCGCTATTCGGATATCGATCTGAAGCGGATTGCGGAGGGTGAAGTAGCCGGTTCCTGCAAGGAATACGCAATTTCTGATATCGGCCGCTACCTGCTGAATCCCAATGCCATTGAGGTCAAAAAAAGGCTGATCGGCGGAGAGATTCATTATAAGCTGGGAGCCTTTAAAAAAATCCGGAGGGCCTTTCGCAAAATCCTGCCGAATACCAGAAAGCAACGCGAAAAAGCACCGTTGTCCGCGCCGCAGATGATCGTCTCACGCTATAAGCTGAGGATGCCTGCCATGAAGGATCCGGAGTTCGAGGCGCATTTGAAATCATTTTTCGGGATGCTGAGATCCCATGATTCCGTACCTAAAAAGCTGGCCCTGTTGGACCCTGGCAAAATACGGGAAATCGTGGGAATTTGCGAAGATTTCGGAGAAAACTATTCCTATTTGAAGTTGAAGGGCAGCATCGAGGAAAAAATTAAATACCTGGAAAACAACTTCTCCAAGGACGTCGGTGTCGTTCTCAACCGGGCAAACATCGCCGAAGGATTGTTTGAGCTGAGAGGCTATGATTTTGGATCATATACACCTGAAAAATCGTACCGCCTCATTAGCTACAATGGCGATGGAAGTCAAAAAGCCTGCGTCCTGAGCCGGTATAACACCGTCGATTTCCACCTGAACGATTTCAACCTCATCAAGCACATGCATTTGCTTGAGCAATCACTGCGGGTAAATCCCAGTATAGCCAAAGCATTTAAACAATGTGTGGAAGGGGAGGCGACGCCGGTCCGGTTGTTTTTCAACAACAAACTGGAAATCGACTATGCCAAAACCGCGCTGCCTACTGTCTACCAGAACGTGTTCAGGACGCTGGATGTAGGGCTCAATAAAAGCAGCCTGATAAAGCCGATCCTGAATTACCTGCAAGTTGGGGTATCGCTGAATTATATCCTGCCGGAGGATGACCAGGACAATCGAATGTATACGCACATTTCGGTTTTCCATGACTTCAGGGCGCTGGAACCGCTGCGCAAGAACCTTCCGCAGGTTTATTCCGCATTGTTGAAACAGGCTTTGATATCAGAAGCCGGCAGGTATTATCTGCTGGATTCCATAAACGGTTATAGCAATGATGAATGATTACAGAGAAAATGACTACCTGTGGATCAAGGAACTGCTCGATTACCCCATGATCCTGGAAAAACGTCTCGGCGAGTTCGCGGACACATCCCAGATCCAGTTGCCCGATGACCCCATAGATCGGGTCATTTTTCAGGATCGCGCCAAACGGGCGGTCAGGAAAATTGCTCAGAATAAGGGGCATATTCTCATGGTGGGCCGGCCAGGCACCGGCAAATCCATGCTGGCGAAAATGTTTGAAGCGGTTTTGATGAAATCCATGGGAGACTATCTCCGGCCGAAAGATATCATCGTGGCCTATCCGGGCAAAGACCGGAACCATATCCGGGTGGCCTACGAAAAGCCGCCCAGAATGGACAAGGTGCTCTCCGATGTACACACGGCCATCGAAATCGCCCGCAGCAACATCGACGAATTCAGCCTTGCCGATCAGATTCAATCGACCAGGAGGGTAAAAATTTGTCTGATCCTGGCCACCTGTCTGTGCGGTGCCGCCGGCTTTTTCTTTCCTCCGGCGTTTATTGCCGCCGGGCTGACCGGCATGGGATCCATTTTCATGTATATGCAGGAAAACAACCACCGTGCCCAGGAAAAAATACAGCGGGAAAACAATGCCGGTACAAAAAGCGATGTCAAGCATCTTCAGGACATGGTGCCCGAAATTTTATATGATCCTCGCATGGACAAGGATCTCATGGCGAGAATCTCGGAGCCCAGCGCCAGAAACATGAAAGGTGGGTTCCGGCATGATCCTTATCAATCGGGCAATCTCCAGACGCCGACCCATAAGCGCGCCTACCTGGGCGCCCATGCGAAATCCCCGATCATTTATATCGATGAATTAAAGACCATGGTTAAAGTCGGCTACATGGCCGATCTGCTGGAAATCATGCAAAACAAACAATACATCCTCGAAGGCGGCCGCAGCACCGGAAGCGGGGCTGCGGATCGCTCCGAAAATCATCTTAGAGCAGACAATATTATCGTCGCCTGCTGCAACCATGACACCCTGGCTTACCTGCAGCAGGAAGGCGACGGCGCTTTTTTGAGCCGAATTGAGGACAAGGGTGAGATTATCCAGATGGAAAGCACGGTTGCGGAAACCGACGAAAACGTCAAACAAGTTGCCCAGTACGTTAAACAGGAAATAACCAACCTGTCAGCGGAATTTCAAGAAGCCTGGGGGGAAATAATCGAAAAAGAAGGCTTTGAGAGTGTGAGGAAAAGAAGCGAACATGTCTACGGCCGAGCGCTGCCGCCGGATTTCAGGCCGACGGTGCGGGAATTTTCCAAGGCCTCCGTGCTGGAAATCGTCAAGGAACTTCGCTGCCGTGCCTCGGACGGCAAGTTAAGCAGCATCCTGCGTCCCATCAACGGCATCATCAAATCGGCGGAATTCGAAGCGGTGATGGAGAATGCCCCGCTGATCGAACCGCACCATGTCCGCACGGCCCTGGAAGAGCATCTGAGCCTGGAGGGGGGACTTTCCAAGGAAATCGGCAAGCAGAAAAAATATCTGAAAAAATACATCGGCTCCATGACCGACTCCATCGGTTATGTGGTCGGCCTGGCGGTGATTCAGGCCAAATCGAGCGGACAGATGTACGGCCAGCCCCTGCCGATTCATTGCCAGATCAATGTGGGCAACGCCGATAACGTCGTGGCGCCCGGCAAAATCGGCGATATCGCCAAGGCTGCCGCGCAAAACGTCAGGGCCTCTATCAAGAAGGTGCTGGAAAACATCGGCGCCCCATATGTGGGGCATGAAATGTATGTGGAGTACATCCAGGCCCACGGAGGGGTGGAAGGCGACAGCGCCTCAGTGGCCATGGACATCGCCCTGGTGTCTGATTACATCAAACAGCCGGTGAATCAGCGCTACGGGGTGACCGGCTCCCTTACCGGGGACATCATTCTGGCTGTGGGTGGGGTGACTGAAAAAGTTCGATCGATCATGGATCCGGATCTTGGCATGGAGGGAGCCTGTATCCCGTGGTTGAATAAGCACGATGTCGAGCCGCTGCTGATCAACACCGAAAATGAGTATATCCAGAAAGATGAAATCCCGGGCATCCGGATCTTTCGGTTGAACGGTCGACTGGACCCATTCGATATTTATTTTTGCAAGACCAAATACAATGCCTACCAGATATTGATGGGACTGGAAAAAGACGAGGTCTGGGCCAGAATGGTCGAGAGAAGCAAACAAAATCTGAAATTTATGCAGAATTTAAGAACGAACTAAAGCTGGCAATCGAGTAAAAAGTATGGATGGCGTCAAGCCGAACCTGATCCGACAACCAAAACATATTGAATTTACTGAATAGCGCTAAAGCTTCACTTCGTTTCCGGCATTCGACCAAATGACGCAAAAAGGGAAAATCTGACTTTTTGCGCGTTTCTCAAAGTTCACAGGATCAATAAGGCGGAGCTCACTGCTTGAGCGATAGCGTCTCGTTGGGTCCCATCATCCCGTAAACCGCGAGTAATTTCAAGCTGGACGCCCTTTCCGGTTACACCGCGATTGCAGATATTTTCAGGATTCGATCCTCGGAACCTGCCGTACCCACGCATTGCGTTGATTCCCCGGGATTTCAGTTTCTCCGCTATAAGCGCCTTGAGTGTCCGGTTCAACCCCCCCAGAAAAACATATTTTTCATTGCCGGTACAGGCATGGACGGCAACGACGGTCCGGGACCGCGAAACCAGTTCGAGCCCTGTCGGTTCATCGAACTTGTGACTGGTGATATGCAGGCGGCCGTTGTTTTCCTTTTTAAAGCCTTCAAAACAGTAGAAATTGAAGATGTCTCCAGCGATTTTGCGGGCGATCTCGGAAGTTCCGGGTTCAATTCTACCGCCATGCGGCGCAATAATTGTAATTGCCGAGTCAACATCACCGATGGATATTGAGAAATCCTTATTTTGCTGTTCATGAAGGTTCAATTCAGCAAAACAGCTGTATGTGTCCGTACCTGTTGCCATACTTTTGCGCCTGGTTTTGATTTGGTTATCAGATCTCTTATATTTCAAAGTGAATTCAAGAATTGAGAATCGGTGTCAATATCCCCATTTTCAAGTTGCGGACGAGTCGGGAGGATGTGGCGCTGGAGGCAACATTCCGATGTAAAGCAAGCCCCCGAGTTCCTTAATTCCCGATTTCCATTATTCTCATTGGTAATAAATTATTGGAAATTTTTCAATATGTGTTATTATATACCGAACGGTAGGTAGGAATGCTCTCTATCCCATAATCCGTTCGTCAAAAAAAGTCTTTTTTTCGTCACTCCCGCGAACGCCGAAATCCGGAGGAAGTCAAAGCTGGAATTCGGCGTTTGCCACAATGACGGAAGATGTTTTCCGAGTGTTACGAATTCATTATTAGTAAAAATAAACCAAAATGGTTTTTTATAAAATGAATATCTCATGGGAACAGGATAGATACAAAGGTAAAATCAACTCGCTGCAGCCGGATACCCCCTATAAACTGCTGGAAACCGCCTCTTTTTTATTTGCCGAGAAGGGATATGCCGCTACCTCCGTCCGCGAAATCGTAGCCGGCGCCGGCGTCAGCAAGCCGGTCTTGTACTATTATTTCAAGAACAAAGAGGGATTGTTTTATGCAATTTTGAAGTGGGGGGTGGAAGTCCAGCAACGGATCCTCGATGACGTTTCACAGGCTTCGGGGACCGTACAGGAGCGATTTGCATTTCTCTATCGTCGGGTCTATGAGGAAATTCAAAGATACAGAGGGCTGTACAAAATGGTTCACGGGCTTATTTACGGTCCGCCGCAAGGGTCTCCGGATTTTGATTTTCGCAGTTATCAACGCCCGATGTTCGACGCTGTGAAACGTCTGTGTGTTGAAGGATTGTCAACGGGGGAAATTGGGAAAGCCGATGCGGATGAAGTGACCTTTCTGGTGTTGAGTATGATTGATTTCAGCTTGAATCTGGAAAAGATCCAACCCGATTTGGCGGATCCTTCGCGCCCCGAACGCCTATTGCGGCTTGCCTTTCAAGGCTTGAGCCGGGAGAACGATGTAAAATGAAATTCATCAGGATAATCCATACGATTTTTCCAGGCTTGCTGCTGGTATTGCTGGCGGTCTTGTTTATAAGCGGGTGTAAGGATCAGGAGAGCATGGCCATGGCCGAAAGCGACTCACACGCGCCCGCCGCGGTACCTGTTTCGGTAATGGTTGTCGAACCGGTATCCCTGCGGGATGTGGTCTTTCTGCCCGGTGAAACCGAAGCTTATGAGGATGTCAAGGTTGCTGCCAATGCTTCCGGCCGGGTTGAATGGATCGGACCCCGCGAGGGGCAGACGGTCGCAAAGGGGGCTCTGCTGGCCAAAATTGATGTGTCGGTTCACAAGGCGGCCCTGGAGCATGCCCAGGCGGCCTATAATCTGGCCAATGACCTGTGCAAAAGGCGCCGACGTCTATTTGCCAATAAAATCATCGCCAGGGAAGAGCTCGACGAAAGTGAAACCCAACTCAAACTGGCATTAACGGATCTGGAGCAAATCAAGGTCAGGTACGAACACGGATTTCCCAAATCCCCGATAACGGGAATCGTCAACTATTTGTATTTGGATGTCGGAGAATATGCAGATGCCGGCAAGCCCATCGCGGATATCGTCAATATCGATAGAATCAAGATCAATGTCCGGGTGCCGGAACTCGACATTCGTTTTGTACAAAAGGGCCAGAAGACGCCGGTTAAAATCGATGCCTTCCCGGAGCGTGCTTTCGGCGGAACCGTTGATTTCGTGTCATTCAAAGCGGATCCGGCTACCAAGACCTTTTTGGTGCGATCCGTCATCGACAATCCGGGCCACGACATCCGACCGGGAATGATCGCCAGGGTGGCCTTTGTCCGCCGGACCATCGCCGATGCCGTCGCGGTGCCCCTGTTTGCTGTTATCGACAAAGGCGGAGAACGGCTCGTTTTCGTCGAATCCGACGGCATCGCCAAAGCGCGCACGGTTTCCATCGGCGTGATTGAAGGCGACCGGGTGCAGGTGACCAATGGTATCCAGCCCGGCGACCACCTGATCGTCAAGGGGCATACCGAAGTTGAAGACGGGATGAGGGTGACGGTCAAATGATTTTAAATCAGACGGCCCTCAAGCGGCAGGTCACGGTTCTTGCGCTGTTGGTCATCATCGTCATCGCCGGGATTTACTGTTACGCCGCCCTGCCCCGCGAGTCTTTCCCCGACATTACCGTCCCCTATGTTTTTGTCACCACCACCTATGAAGGCGTAGCTCCCGAAGACATGGAACAGCTGATCACCATTCCTATTGAGCGCAAGCTCAAGGGAATTGACGGCGTCGAGGAAATCCGATCCACCTCGGCGGAAGGCATTTCCACGGTGGCCATCAAGTTCCTGCCGGAAGTGGACCTCGACGACGCCGTGCAGAAGGTCCGGGACAAGGTGGATCAGGCCAAAAATGATTTGCCGGCCGATCTGGCGAACGATCCGGTCATCGCCGAAGTCAATTTTTCCGATTTGCCCGTCATCCGGGTCGTTCTGTCGGGCCCCTTCAGTCTGCGCCGGCTGCAAAATCTGGCCGAGGACCTGCAGGATCAGATCGAGTCCGTCACCGGTGTATTGGAAGCCCGCATCAGCGGCGGTTTGGAGCGCGAAATCCATGTGGAATTCGATCTGGACCGGGTGGGCGCCTACAATGTGCCGTTTTCCAGTATCATCAATTCCGTGACGCGCAGCAATGTCAACATGCCCGGCGGCAGCATGGATATCGGCGAGGCCAAGTACCTGGTGCGGGTGCCCGAGGATTTCAAACACCCATCCGAAATATATTCGATTGTAGCCTTTGTACGGAACGGCATGCCGGTCTATCTGCGCGATGTCGCCGAAATCAAGGATTCGTTCAAGGATCCGTTGACCCGCAGCCGGATCAACGGTGAAAAGAGCGTCACGATCGCGGTCTCCAAACGCAGCGGCGAAAACATCGTTCGGGTAACCGATGAAGTCAAACGGATCGTCAACGAAATGCGGCCGAAGCTGCCGCAAAACCTGAAAATAGACCTCACGGCGGATATGTCCAACGACGTGAGGCTGATGGTGGCCGATCTCGAAAACAACATCATTTCGGGGTTGATTCTCGTCCTGGTGGTCATTTTTGTTTTTATCGGCGGCCAATCGGCTGTGTTCGTAGCCCTGGCGATTCCCTATTCGATGTTTATCACCTTTGCCCTGTTAACCGGCTTCAACATATCCCTGAACATGGTGGTGCTCTTTTCGCTGATCCTGGCTCTGGGTATGCTGGTGGACAACGGTATCGTCATTGTGGAAAATATTTATCGCCATATGCAGGAGGGCAAAACGCGGCAGGAGGCGGCCCGCATCGGCGCCGATCAGGTGGCCTGGCCTGTGATCACCTCCACCCTGACGACCCTGGGCGCCTTTTCGCCCATGATATTCTGGCCGGGTATTATGGGTGAATTCATGGGTTATCTGCCGATTACCCTGATCATGGCGCTGACCGCCTCCTTGTTTGTGGCGTTGATTATCAACCCGGTCCTTTCAGCGCGCTATCAAAAAGTAAAACCGCTCAATCCCCAAAACAACCTGCATCCCCGCGAACCGTTTATCAAACGGATTTATCTGACCGCACTGCGCTGGAGTCTGCAGCATCGTTTAATCGTGGTGCTGGCTTCTTTCGTCATGCTGATAGCGTCTGTGGCGGCTTACGGAATATTCGGCAAAGGTGTGGAATTTTTCCCGGAAACCGAACCCAAACGCGCCTACATCAACATCAAGGCACCGGAAGGCACCAATCTGGATACTTCCGACTATCTGGTCGCCCAGGCGGAAAAGATTGTTTCCGAATATGAAGACATCCGGTATGTGATTTCCAATATCGGGGCCGCCGGCGGCGATCCGTTTTCCCAGGGGGGGACCGGAACGCATATCAGCCGCGTGGTTCTGGATTTCAAGGATTTCCACGACCGCTCCCGGCCCTCTTCTGAAATCATCAGGGAAGTGCGGCGACGAATTTTGACGACCATCCGGGGGGCGGAGATCCAGGTTGAAAAGGAAGAGGAGGGACCGCCCACCGGCGCCCCCATCAACATTGAAATCTCCGGTGAAGATATCCTGGTCCTCGGTGAGCTGGCCGACCGTGTACGCAAGGAAATCAGGGATATTGATGGAATGGTCGATTTAAAGGACAATTTCGTCCGCGGTAAGCCGGAAATCCGGGTGCGGGTCGACAAGGAAAAAGCGGCCCTGTTGGGTCTGGATACCTATACGATTGCCTATACCATCAAGGCCGCCATCAATGGCGTCAAGGCAGGCGTGTACCGCGAGGGCAAGGATGAATACGATATCATCGCCCGGCTTCCGGAACGCGACCGGCATTCGATTGAAAATCTGAAACGCATCACGGTATCCGGCCCCCAGGGTGATCCCATTCCCCTGACCACCCTGGCGGAGGTATCGCTGGGCAGCGGCATCGGCGCCATCATGCGGCTGGATCAAAAACGGGTGGTTACTATTTCCGGAGATGTTTCCGGCCGTTTGGCCAACGAGGTTATTAAAGAAATCAACGGCCGGCTTCAGCAAAATATTGACTGGCCGCGGGGATACAGTTACCGGTTCACCGGCGAGCAGGAGGAGCAGGCCAAGGCCCAGTCATTTCTCGGCAAGGCCTTTTTTGCCGCCATTGCAATCATATTGCTGATTCTTCTGACCCAGTTCAACAGCTTTGTCACGCCTTTTATCATTTTAACTTCGGTGGTACTCTCCCTGGTCGGGGTTTTTATCGGCTTGCTGGCTACCGGTACGGCTTTTGGGATTATCATGACCGGCATCGGTGTCATCAGCCTGGCAGGTGTGGTGGTGAATAACGCCATCGTGCTGATCGACTACTACAATCAACTGATCGACAAGGGGCTGTCGACCTACGATGCCCTGCTGCGGGCCGGGGCGGTCCGTTTTCGGCCGGTGATGCTGACGGCGATCACCACCATCCTGGGGCTTTTACCGATGGCGACCGGCATCAGTTTCGATTTCCGCAAAATGGCCTGGGATATCGGCGGTGAGTCTTCCCAGTGGTGGGGACCCATGGCCGTGGCCGTCATCTTTGGCCTGGGTTTTGCCACTCTGCTCACGTTGCTGGTGGTACCGGTTCTGTGCTCGCTGGTCGCGGGCCTGAAAAAGAGCGAATCCTAATCGAAGGCAGATACGCAGCCGTTGATTCGAACATCCAGGCCCAGTTTGCGTTTACGAAGCACTGCGGCATATCCGAGATTATTCAATCATCAGCAACCCTGCCAGCCAGATAAAACTTGACATTTTGAAAATATATTGGGTAGGTTGCCTGGTGGATTAGCACCGGGCAATTCAAAGATAAGGTCACATCCGAATGGACAGGTAGAAATAAATGGCCAAACCGCAGCTCGTAAAAGATCCGCTGTACATACAACTGAGTTCAATCCTGCGTGAACTCATTAGCAGCCGCCAGTTCGGTTTCGGCGATCAATTTCTAACCGAGCGTATGATCAGTGAGCGATTTGATGTCAGCCGGGTGACGGCTAACAAGGCCCTGTCGAAACTGATTGACGAGGGGACGCTTGAGTTGCGAAAAGGGATCGGCACTTTCGTCTGCGGCGAGCCCAAACATTTTCCCGCCAGCCATCTGGTCAGCTTCACCCATAAAATGCTGGCGTCCGGCAAAAAACCCTCTACTCAAGTCCTGCAATTTAAAACAACCAGTCGCCGGGAGGTTGCCGACGAAGTTTCCGAAAACCTGAAATTAGATCCGGGTGAAAAACTATACTACATGAAGCGACTGCGGCTTTCCGATGACATTCCTTTGATTCTGGAAAGCCATTACCTTCGCCAACGGTTCTGCCCGGGGCTGACAAAAGATGCCCTGAAGGGCTCCCTTTTCGATCTGATGACCAAAGATTACCGATTGAATATAACCGGGGTGGATGAAACGATTCTATCGACTACGATTCGGGGAGAAGAATCCAGGTTGCTGAATGTTGAAAACGAAGCACCCGGGTTTTTTATGTACGTCACCGGCTACAACGATGCAAAAATTCCGATTTGGATTGCCAATGTTATTTTTCGCGGTGATTCCTTTGAGCTGCATAACCGCAGGGGACCGATTCTTACCGAATCTTCCAAATTCGAAATTTCAATTGATTTTAAAAAGGCAGCATCCTAAAAATCCGAAAAGAAGCGCCACCACCGGGCCGGCGCTTCTTTTCGGCCACGCCGATACAGCTTACTCTTTGATACCCTTTGTACCGCGTCTTTTCAGGTATTTATCCCAGTAAAAGTCATCGGCGTTTTCCCTGGTGACCAGTGCCAGACCGTTGTCGCAGTAGGGAATCTGCATCGGATTATATCCCATGCGTTGGTAGTCGTTCATCGGATCGATCAGATCCGAATGCTTGGCCAGATACAAGAACAGCATACCGAAATACCCCTGCACCCCCTGGTTGGGGTTCAGTGCGCCCCAAATGTCGCCTTCCTTGATCATATCCAGAACCTTTCCGTTGACGTCGCAGCAGAGAACTTTAATCTTGCCGCCAAGCTCCTTGGCGGCTTGCGCCGCACCCATGGCGGAGCTGGCTTCGGGCATAAATACCGCGCCAAGATTCGGATGCGCCTGGGCCATGGTGAGAACCGCCTGATAGGCTTTCTGCGGATCCTGCATGGTCGCCGCACGCGCCACGACTTTCACACCCGGATGCTTGGACTCGATTCGGGCGACAAACCCTTGGGTGCGGCGGTCATGGTTGTCCTGACCGGGATTTTCCAGCACGGCCACCTCCCCCTGGCCACCCAATTCATTGGCCAGTGTATCGGCCGCGAAGACAGCCTCACGGGCATTATCCGAGGTGATATATGACACCCGTTTGCTGTTCGGTGAATCCGCGGCAAAGGTAACCACCGGAACACCCATTTCATAGGCGCGGTTGATCGGTTCGATAAACGCGTCCGAATTGATCGGAGCGATAAAAATACCGGCCGGTTTGCGCGCCAATACCTGCTCAAAGACCTCCAGGTGTTTGTTGACGTCATATTCGGGTGTGCCCAGATATTTCGTTTTAACCCCCAACTGCTGTCCGGCCTGTTTGAACATTTCATAAACCGGAAACCAGTATTCCACTCCGGAGACAAACGGCACCATATAATATACTTCGTCTTCACTGCCCTGGAGGAATGATTTTTGCTCGACGCAATAGGCTGACAAAGCCGTGAGGCTGACCACAAGAACGATCAAAATTGAAATACCTGTCTTTTTCATAGCCATGCTCCTTGTTTTTGCTGGGTGATTGATTCAACATGCGTCATCTGAATTGCGGGTTTTTAGAGCGAGTGTCGGATCCGCGCATCGGAAAATATGCGATTTGATTAGGGCGCCATGAATACCTGAGCAGCATCGCCTCCTCTCTTATCCCTGCAATGGTGGGATTAAGCGATCCCCTTGACCGGCGATTCAGCCCTGGTAAAACCACCGCCGGGGCATTCCCCGCTTAAAGCTGAATTGGATAATTGCAATATCTCTTGTGAGTTTCCATCATCGCGATGTAATTTTCGGGTTTGACGGCGGAATGGATGCTGTTGCCGGATGAAAAAATGTAGCCGCCGCCGGGTCCGGCCACCCGGATACATTTTTCAGATTCCGCAATGGTCTGTTCGACGCTGCCGAAAGTGAGCGTCTGAGCACAATCCACATTGCCTTTGAGCGCAATTCGGTGGCCGTATTTGCGTTTGATCTCAGCTAAATCCATTCCCGCTGTGGGGTCGATGGGATCCAGGCAATCGATACCCGAATCGACAATCATATCGATCAGAGACATGATTTCCCCGTCCGTATGTTTGATGATGAACAAACCACGATCTTTATAGCCCCCCATGACCTTGCAAAGCGGCGGAAAAAAAATTTTCTTGAAATGCGACGGCGAAATCATCGGACCGAGCTTATGGGCAAAATCGTCGCCGGTGTAAATAATTTTTGTACCTCTTTTGACGGCTTCATCCGCCATTTTCAGATTGACTGCGACACATAAATCGATGATGCCTTCGATCAGTTTCGGGTTCTCGAGGATGGTTATCAAAAAATGCTCAAAGCCCATCAGCCGGCTCGGGATCGAAAATACATCGTTCAGGTGTAAAATAACGGCTTTATTACCTTGGTGCGCTTTCAGTTCGGATTCCAGCGTCACATAGCGCGCCGGGGCGTGGGGGTCCGGCGGCTCGTAATTGTCGAGATCCCGCATGGTTTTGATCGGTCCGTCGATCGGATAGGTATGAGACTCCCCGGTATCTTTTTTGACAATTCCCCATTCATCCCGGTAGACATGCGCCTCGAGTTCTTCGCTTTTATAATCCAAATCGACGCAGATGGCATCCTGATCCGCTTTGTAGACGAATTCCTGGTAGGTTGCCCCCGGGTATATGGCATCAATCACCTTTTTATCTATAAACCATTCAAAGGTCGGGATGCGATCGACTTCTTCGCGCCTCAGCGTCTTCAGGATTCTCTCCTCGGATGTCAGTGACATGCTCGCTCTCCTATGATTTGAACCGGCTGAAAATATCGTGATTCACTTCTTTCAGGCTCGGGTACAGCTTTTTGAAAATCCGGTAGTAATCTTCGTATGCCTTCTGCCGGCCAATATCCGGTTCATAGATCCGGCCTTTTTTGTGCGTCTGTTCAAAAGCATCCTGTTCGTCCTCGTAAAGACCGAGTCCGATGCCGGCCAGAAGCGCCGCACCCAGAGTTGTCGCCTCTTCCAGGTCGGGAACCTCAATGGTTTTGCCGGTCACATCGGCTTTGTTCTGCATCCACAACTGATTACGAACGGCGCCCCCCACCACAATGATTTTTTGAATGCTGTCGGGCATGGCCCGTTCGAAGGAAAGCAATATGTCTTTGAATTGATAATCCAGCCCTTCAATAATTGCCCGCAGCATGCATCCTTTATCGGTTGCGGCGCTCAACCCGATGAAAGCGCCCAGCGAACGGCTGTCGATATCCGGCGTCCCGGCCCCCGCAAGGTGGGGCAGAAAAAAAGCGCCATTGGAACCGCACGGCGCTTTGGCGGCCGATTCCATAAGTGTCTCCCAGGCCGGCTTGCCGGTGCTGCCTTCCACCGCTTTTTCTTCGAAACCGTAATTGTCCCGGAACCATTCCAGCATCAGGGCGGATGGGGAATATCCCGCCAGCAGGTAAGTGTTTTTGGCGACATGGGCCTCGACGTTGATCCCGGCCGAAAAGATGTCTTTATTCATGAGGAGTCGGGGCAGAGAGCGGACGATGATTTCCCAGGTCCCCGTGACATCCATGATGGCATCCGGAACAAAAGCGCCGACTGCCAGAGCCGCACATATGTAGTCATGCCCGCCCAGAATGACCGGAGTCCCCACCTTTAAGCCGGTTTTTTTAGCGGCCGCTTCGGTGACGCCGCCCAAAACCGTTCCACTGGGCAATGCCTCCGGGAAAATCGTTTTGTCCAAACCGGCATTTCGGAACAGCTCATCAGACCAAGCCAGCCTTTTCTGGTCAAATAAAGATGTACAGGATGCCATGGTGTAATCGGTTGCCCGGCGGCCGCAGAGCAGAAAGTTTATAAAATCCTCTATAAGCAGCCATTTATCCGTTTTATCGATTACTTCCGGTCGATTTTCTTTCATCCACAGAAGACGATAGAGGCTGTCGATGTGGAGCACCTGTTTTCCGGTAATGGAAAATATTTTTTCCGCGCCGAATTTGCGGCTGAAGGCCTGGCTCTGGGGAACCGTGCGGGTGCATTGCCAGGAAATAAAAGGGTAGAGCCAGCGGCCGTCTTGATCCAGCGGCACGCCGTCCATGCCCAGACCGGTCACGGCAATTCCCTTGATTTCGGCGGCATTGCCGATTTGGCCCAGGACACTTTTTATGACCGCAGTCGTGCCGTTCCAGACGATATCAGGATCCCAAAAAGCCCAGGCGGGATGATTCGAGTCCAAATGCTTGATTTCCGCCGGCACACTGTGCGAGGCGACAATGTTACCTCTCAAGTCATAGGCGACGGCTTTAATTGAGGTTGACCCTAAATCGATTCCGAGTAGAGAATCCATTTTTTGACCTCCCGATCAAGTTAAACCGATTGACTATTGCGTTTGTGGGGGAAAGACGATGAGGCTAAGTGGACTATCCACGTCTTCTGGCTATTACAACATCACCATGATTGTCAAGGAAAAAAGCAGATCGCAGATTATCGCCAGTGTATGGCGATTGATTACGTCCGGATGGCGGATCCGGCAGCCAACGGTTCGACAAATCCGGTTTGACCAGGCGATTCCAATATCAAAGTTTGGGTTCAAAAAAATAATTCACGGATTTAAGCGTTGAGAGGCGTCTGTCCGGCAAGGCGCGAAATCGCAGCAACCTCTGGATACGCCGAGCTTTCACAACATCTGGGCCAGGCAGAATGCATCAGCGTATAAAATGTGAAGTTATTTTTGAGTGAGCCCTTACGCGGGGCTTGAAAATCATGCCTATTGTCGCATCGATTCTGCAAATTCATCCAAGCCCACGACCTGATATCCGTGACCTCTTGCCGTTGCGGCGTCATCCGGCCCGGTATAACCCCAGGTTGCAAAGACAAGGGAAATGATTTTTTGATCTCCGTTGAAATGCGCGTCGATTTCCCGCAGATTTTTAACGGAATCGTCAATGAAGGTATAGGCGGGCTTTTCAAACCGTTGCATGATTCGGGTCATATTTTCAATTTTGGTGGTCCCATGGTCCCCGGAGTATATATTCTCATCGTCGATGATAAGGCCGAAGTGGTTGCTGAGGGAGATGGTGGCCTCACGGTTTTTGTTGGTCAGCAGGACGAGATCCTCGGCCCCGTTTTCAATCATGATGCGCCAGAGGGGTTGAACGGGCGCATTGAGAGCCATCCAGGCCTCTATGTCCTGGGCTTTGAACCGATTGCGCGTTTCAAAAAAACGGTTTGTTCGCGCCGCAACCGGTTCCTCCACGTGTTTTACGATGGCATCATACTCATCCGGGCTCAGCAGTTTATCAGGGTTTGAGTCACGCGTCTCAAGGCACCATTTCAGCAGCGCCGGTGCGTCACCGATTGGTTGCACATGAAAGCGGTTAAGAAGAAACAAAGAAAGTGCATTTTGGGGCAGCTGCTCCAACCGGGTAAAGATGGTGCCGGTGAGCATATTATAAGTGGTGACGGCAATCTCTCGAACGGAATCCATCAGCACACCGTCATAATCGAATATGAGCATCGATTTTCTCCTATAATTCAGCTACAGCTTAAGGTTGAGATTCGAGCATTGCTTGCTGGTTATTTGGTGCTTGAAATTTGGAATTTATCACTTGCCGGCTGTGCTCTGTTAACCTTTAGCCTTGAACCCTTAAATATTTAAGAAACGGTTCTATGATCCAAAAAAAGGTAAATTTGAGGCAAGCTCTGGAGAACATGCTCTAAATGCATTTTGGTGTTGATTCGGCTTCCAAAATCGAAATCGGGATCGCTATCGAAATCGATCCCGATAGCGATATTGATTCCAATGAATTTCATCTTTTTTTCTTGTCCGTTTTTTTTGGTTTGTTCATAGTTCCGAAATACCTTGGAAATCCCCCGGCTATCCCTGCGATAGCCGGCTCAAATGGTCCCAGGGTTCCTGCATGCATTCCAACAGACGTTGATATTCGCGATAACGGGCCAGATAAAAGGGGGTGGCCTCCGGGTTGGGCTCCTGACGCCGTTTGAGCTGGACGGCCGCGGAAACCGCTTCCGCATGATCCTTATACACGCCGACGCCAACGCCGGCACTCAGCGCCGCACCGCGGGCACCGATTTCGGTTCCCTCCGGCACCTCCATCGGCAGCTGCAAAGTATCGGCAAATATCTGGGTCCATACCGGACTGCGGGCGCCGCCTCCGCTCAAGCGTGCCGATTCCACGCGCAGGCTGCCGCCGCCGGCTTCGCGCAATTTTTCGAGATGGCTGAGATGGCTGTATACGACCCCTTCGTACAGGGATCTCAGCAGGTGGGCTTTGGTGTGCCAGCCGGCAATCCCGTAAAATCCGGAACGGGCGCTGGCCTGCACGTTGGAGCCGAAAAGAAAAGGATGGAAAATAATGTCGCTGCCTCCCGGCGGCAGGCTGTCGACGATTTCACTGCATATATCGTAAACCGAGATTCCGCGCTTGGCGGCGGCGGCCTTCTCTTCCCCACAGAACTGGTTGACAAACCATTCCAGGTTGGTCGCCGATGTTGCGCTGGCTTCCACGGTAAGCCATAAATCCGGTACCGTATATATGGTGGTCATAAACAAGCCGGGGTCAATGAGGGGGTCGGAAGTCACGACTTCGTTGATGCTCCAGGTCCCGGCAATGATGCATACCTTTCCCGGCTGACAAACTCCGGCACCCAGCGCACCGGCGTCCACGTCAAAAAGGCCGCCGACAACCGGAGTTCCGGCGGCCAGCCCGGTGGCCCGGGCCGCATCCGGGGTAATCCGACCGGCGATTTCAAAGCTGTTGAGCAGTGGCGGCAGCGCCGGGCGCATCTCCTTTAAATCATAAAGTTCCAGCAGCTCTTCGCAATAGCGTTTATTAGGGACATCCATCAGGCTGGTGGCGCTCATATCGGTGAAGTCCGAGGAAATTTCACCGGTCAGGCAATATTTGATGTAGTCCTTGACCAGCAAAACGGCCCCGATCCGCTGATAAACTTCGGGTTCATTTCGCTTTATCCATGCCAGCAAGGCATTTGGCTGCGCGGGCCAGAAGGACTGGGTTGTAAACGGAAAAGCCTGAGAGTGCAGACCGTTGCGATTCCACTCAGCGATAATGTCGGCTGCCCGGGTATCCAGCGATTGGATGCCGGGCCGCGCGGGGAGCCCCTTGCTGTCGAGCAGGTATAGCCCGTTGCCGTGGCCGGTGGTACCGACCCCAATGATCTGTTCGCCCTTGACGCCGGCAGTGTCCAGGGCTTCTTTTATGGTTGTGGCCGTAGCCCGCCAAAGGGCTTCCATGCTTCTTTCGGTCCAGCCCGGCCTGGGATACTGGGATTCGATCTTTTGGCTGCTCACCTGGATTTCGCGGCCCTGCAAGTCAAAAATCGCTGCTTTGGAGATCGTGTTGCCATTGTCGATACCCAGCAGATATTCAGACATTTAAGGTCCTCCTGATGAGAAAATAAAAACGATCCATTCAACCGCGCTTTCTGGTATGGCGGATGTGATCGAGAGATACCGCTCCCAGCAGGATGCCGCCGCGAATCAGGTCCTGCCAATAGGGGGAGACATCCAGCAGGACCATCGAACCGGTGATGGTTTGCAGCAGGGCGATGCCTAAAATCGATCCCAGAATCGTACCCACACCCCCGGTCAGACTGGCTCCCCCGATAACCACGGCTGAAATGGCATTCAGTTCCAGGCCGATGCCGAAGCCCGGAATCGAGGCCCCGAATCGGGACATGTAAATAATGCCGGCCAGCCCGGCCAGCGTTGAGCACAAAATGCAGGTCACAATCTTTACCCGATGGGTTTTAATGCCGGAAAAGATCGCAGCCTTCTCGTTGCTGCCGGTGTAAAACACCTTGCGCGCCAGCGCCGACTTGCGCATGAGATAGTCGCTGATGATCACGATGACGGCAAACAGGAAGATCGTAAAGGGCGTGCCGTAGACGGCCCCCTGGCCGATGAACTTGAATGACTTGGGCAGGGCGAACAGCGACAGCGGCGTACCCTGGGTGATTACAAAACACAATCCGCGCGCGATGCCCATAAAGGCCAGGGTCGTGATGAAAAAATTCAGCCCCACTTTGGTGACGAAAAGGCCAATCGTCAAACCGATAATGCTGCACACGCCGATACCGATCAGACTGGCCAGCCAGGGATTGACCCCCATTAAAAAGAGCTTCCCGCCGATGACCATCGCCAGACACATCACCGAGCCCACCGAAAGATCAAAGCCGCCGACCACCAGGATCAGCGTCATACCCACAACCACGATCCCCTCGGTGGAAAAAGACAGCAAAATGGCCTTGATGTTGGGCCAGGTAAAAAAATAGGGTGACACAAAACTCATGATGATACAAACCGCTAAAATTATCAGTATCAGTGTCCCTTCCCGAAACCCCCGGATAGCCCTGAAAACGTTGCTGAAGCTGGCCTGTTTGTCTGCATGTGCCGTGTCGACACTGTCCATGATGATTATCCTTTTATTCTAATTCGTGCCCATCCATCAAAGGGTCTTTGTATGATGGCCACCGGATGGTGTTTCCAATCCGGAAGGCCGGTCCCCCCGGGCCCTGATTTCGTGGTTGAACTGATCATATGCAAATTCCGGAAGCCAATTGTATGATGCGCTCCTCGGTAATCTGATTTCCGCTGATAATGTCACACGGCCGGCCTTCGTGCATCACCAGCACCCGATCACACATGCCGATGATTTCCGGCAGCTCCGACGAAATCATGATAACGCCGATGCCCTGTCCGGCCAACTCGCGCAACAGACGATGGATCTCGGATTTGGCGCCCACATCGATGCCGCGGGTGGGTTCGTCCATGATGATGATAGCCGGATTGACCGACAGCAGCTTGGCGATCAAGACTTTTTGCTGGTTGCCTCCGCTCAGCGAGGAAACCAGCTGCATGAGGCTGTGGTACTTAATGTTCAGCTTACCTGCCAGCCGGTTGGAAAGCGCGCGGATTCGTTTACGGTCGATGACCCCTCGCGATGAGACCTCCTTCAGATTCATCGCACTGATGTTGGCGCTGATCGGCATCTCCAGAAACAACCCCTCCATTTTGCGGTCTTCAGTCAGATAAACGATCCCCTGTTGGATGGCATCTTCATAATTGCGCACATTCAGAAGGTCCCCTTTGAAGATGACCTTGCCGGATTTTTTGGGATACAGCCCGCAAATGGCTTTTGCCAGTTCGCTGCGTCCGGCACCCACCAGCCCTGCAAAGCCGAGAATCTCGCCGGCATAGAGCTCGAAGCCGATGTCGTGAAAGCGGCCTTCGTTTGAAAAGCCGCGAATTTCAAGTAAAACGTCGGTCGTCCCGGCCGGCTGATTTGCTTTGGCCGGATATAGATCGCCGATTTCACGTCCCACCATTTTATTGACCACTTCGGTCGAGGTCGTCTGAGTGACATCATAGGTGCCGATATGTTTGCCGTCTCTGAGAACCGACACCCGGTCGCAATGAGTGAATACTTCCGCCATGCGATGGCTGATGTAAATGATGCTGATGCCCTGGTCTCTGAGCCGTTTCATGATCTGGAACAGCGCGTCCGTTTCGCTCTCGGTCAACACTGCCGTGGGTTCGTCCAGGATCAATATGCGGCAGTCCAATGTCAGGGCCTTGGCGATCTCCACGACCTGTTGATTGGAGATGCTCAAATCGCCGACATTTTTTTGAGGGTCTATGGGATGCAGGGATTGAAGGGCCTCGGCCGCCTTGGCATACAGCTCCTTGTAATTTACCAGCAAAGCCTTGCAGGCATTGATTGATGCCATATATAAGTTTTCGGCAACGGTGACATCGGGACACAGCGCGATTTCCTGGTGGACAAAGCCGATACCCAGCCTCTGGGCGGCCAGGGGATCTCTGATCTCCACCTGGCGGCCATTGATGTGAATCTCGCCGGCATCCGGAGTATAAACACCGTCAATGACATTCATCAAAGTGGATTTGCCAGCGCCGTTTTCACCCACCACTGCATGAATTTCACCTTTACGCAGTTGAAAATTCACCTTGGACAGGGCCTGCGTGCCGGGAAAAAACTTGTCAATCCCGATGACTTCCAAAGCCAGTTCTGCCGTCAAGAGGATCACCTCCCCGATGAATTGGAAATTGAAGATTGTAGATCGAAATTGGTTTCAGGTGTCAGGTGTCGGGTGTCAGCCGCATGGGTCGAATCAGAGCCGTAGGGCTGTCCGCACCCATATCGTCAAAAATAAGGGGGTTGACTACACTATATTGCACAATATTGCTTTTAACGGTTTAGTGTTTAACACCGCCATTTTTTGACACCTGACACCTACACCTGACACCTGAAACCAGCAATTATTATTCTTTGATGCCCTTGGTGCCGCGTCGCTTCAGGTATTTGTCCCAGTAAAAGTCATCGGCATTGAGCTTGGTGACCAGCGCCAGGCCGTTGTCGCAATAGGGAATCTGCATCGGGTTGTACCCCACCCGTTTGTAGTCGTTCATCGGATCGATCATGTCCGAATGCTTGGCCAGATACAAAAACAGCATACCAAAATACCCCTGCACGCCCTGGTTGGGGTTCAGGGCGCCCCAGATCCCGCCTTCCTTAATCATGTCCAGAACCTTCTCGTTGACATCGCAGCATAGTACTTTGATTTTTCCGCCCAGTTCCTGGGCGGCCTGGGCTGCTCCCATGGCGGAGGTGGCTTCCGGCATGAAAATAGCGCCCAACTCGGGGTGGGCCTGGGCCATGGTGAGCGTGGCCTGGTAGGCCTTGTTGGCATCCTGGTTGGATGCAGCGCCGGCGACGACTTTGATGTCGGGCCAATTGGTTTCAATGCGTTTGATAAATGATTTGACCCGCAGATCGTGATTGTCCTGACCGGGATTCTGGAGGGTTGCCACTTCGCCCTTGCCCCCTAATAATTGACCTATTTGGTCAGCGGCAAAGTAGCCTTCGCGAACGTTGTCGGAAGTGATATAAGACACGCGTTTGCTGTTCGGGGAATCCGCGGCAAAGGTAACCACCGGAACACCCATTTCATAGGCTCGGTTAATGGGTTCGATGAAGGGATCCGGATTCATCGGGTGCAGAAAAATACCGGCCGGCTTCTTGGCCAGGATCTGCTCGAAAACGGCCAGCTGCTTGTTGACGTCGTATTCGGGGGTCCCGGTGTACACGGTCTTTACCCCCAGCTGCTGTCCGGCCTGCTTGAACATTTCATAGACCGGAAACCAGTATTCTACACCGGAAACCATGACGCACATGTAATAGGTTTCGCTCGCATCTCCCACAAAGGGCGATTTTTCCGCGAAAGTGGACCCCGCGGTGAAGATCATCAGAGAAACGATCAGGATGCCGATTACTGTTCTTTTCATTTTCTTCCTCCCATCTTTGGTGTCAGTTAAATTCCCCGATAGCCTTTGCATCGATAGCAAAATGTGTCAATAATGGCGCAGTTGAAGGGTTAATTTCCGATCCCTGTTCCTTGGGAATAAAACACCTAACAGCGCGCATCTGTGGTCAAACTGGCATCACCTCCTTTTACTATCCGGATCGCGCGAATGGTCTTGCCGAACAAGCGAACGACGATCCATGTCCGTTTTTAATCTGATTATTCCAGCTTAAAAATCTCCGCTGTGCTCGCGAGCCGGGGTTAGGATTTTGCCTGAAATAATTTGATATTTAGAACGCCATGCTACAATTGTCAATAACCAGACTTTGAACTCGGTGGTGATGCCGGGGAGCATCGGTCCCGAGATCTCCGGAAATTGAGTTTTTATCCTCTAAATAGCGGCTCCCGAATGCCTTTTATATCGGTCTGAACGCGGAAAAGGTCGCCGGCCAGGGGCTGGTTTTTTCGTTGTTGGTCACTTAGATTATACCAGGCGGTGGTAATATACAATTCATCCAGATTTTTGCCGCCAAATCCGACGCAGGTGACCAATTCCACCGGAACGCGGATCTCCCGCTCCGGTTTTCCGGCCGGATCAAAGCGTGTCACCCGCCAGCCGCCCCAGTGGGCAACCCAGACAAATCCGTGACTGTCGACCGTAAGACCGTCCGGCATGCCGGCATCTTCCGGTATGTCGGCAAATACCCGCCGATGGCCGACTGCGCCCGATTTGATGTCATAATCATAGGCCGTTATTTTATGGGCGAACATCTCGGAGACATACACGGTTTTACCATCCGGGCTGAGGCCGATTCCGTTGGACAGGACCAGGTGATTGTCGAGCTTGTGCAAGGTACCGTCGGCATCGAGCCGGTAGAGGGAACCGTCGGGAGCATCGAGTCGGGCACAATTGAAGGAACCGACCAGCATCCTGCCCTGGCGGTCTATCGCCCCGTCGTTGAACTGACAATCGGGTTGATCGGCATACGGATCGACAATAAACTCACACATATTGGAAGATCGATCCCAAAACGCCAGGCCGGCATCGGTGATCAGCAGCCAGTCCCCTGAGCTTCTCCGGCACAATCCCCTGACGGGCATATCCGGTTTAAATGACTCATAATCATGTGTTTTCACATCAATCCAGAAAATGATATGCCGGCAGGCATCGACCCAGTACAGTAAACTTTCCTCCGGGGCCCAGATCGGGGTTTCGCCCAGTTCATTTTGTACGGACAGGTAATGTTCCACGTCAAGCATGGCTGCTGCTCCCCTAAACAAATTTCAGAATTTACGCTTCCACCTTTCTGGTGATCAGCGTGTATACCGCGACCGTTCCGATCAGCACGATACCTTTGGCGAATGTCTGCCAGTAGGGGGGTATCCATAAAACCGTCATGCCGATCGATACGCACATAATGATCAGAGCGCCGACGACGGTCTTCAATACGGACCCCTCGCCGCCGTAAAAGCGGGTGCCGCCCAGAAGAATCGCGATGATGACTTCCAGCTCCATCAGATTGCCGGTCATCGGATCCCCCATGGACAAATAACTCGCTCTGGCAATCCCGCCGATGGAAGATAAAATTCCGGTAATTATATACAGGATCCATATGGTCCAGACGACATTGATACCGGATAATTCCGCCGCGGTCATGTTGCCGCCGATGGCCGCGGTATATTTTCCCAGTACCGTCTTTTTTTGAACGATGATCATAATGACGATAACCGCCACTGCCACGTAAAACGCTGCCGGCAACCCCAGAAACACAGGGGCCCGGGCGAAATCATTGATGCCGGCCGGCATGTTGCCTTTAATCAATCCGATCTGTCGCGGCGTCAGAGTCCAGGCAATGCCCCGGAATAAATACAGTGTGACCAGAGTGGCGATGACGGGCACAATGCGCAGCTTCATCACCAGCAGTCCGTTGATATAACCCATCAGGACCCCCAGTCCCATGGTCAGCAGGGTGCCCCAGAAGAATCCGAAGCCGTTTTTCAGCAGAATGCAGTAGACGACCCCGCTCAAGCTGACCATGCTGCCCACCGACAGGTCAATCTGGGCGGCGATCATTATGAGGGTGGCGCCGCAACTGACCAGCAATATCGGTACGGACATTCGCAGAATATTGACGATATTGGCCGGATTCAAAAAATTGATCGACACCGCACTGAATCCGACGACAATCAGCGCCAGCACCAGAAACACAAAGATGTTCTTGAAGGCCGTCCAGGTCAATTTGCTTTGCATTTCCATAATCAGCCACTCCGGAGGATAAAATCCCGCTTCATCAGATTATTCTTCGGTCCAGTGCAAAACGCTGCGACAGAATGGCAATCAGCGTGATACCGCCTTTTACGATCGTCTGAATATCCGGTGACAGCCCCAGCATATTCAATGATGTCGACATGATGCCGAGGATAAAGGCACCGACGACGGCGCACATGACGGAACCGAAGCCGCCAAAAATACTGGTTCCCCCCAGCAGAGTGATGACCAGCGCATCGAACTCAAACCCCTCGCCGAGGCTGGAAATGCCTGCATTATGGATGGAGCCCATGATGACACCGACCCATCCGGCCAGAAACGCACTGGACAGGTAGAGAATCGAGACGTGCTTTTCGACCTTAACCCCGGAGAGTTTGGCGGCAACGGGGTTTGCACCGATATAATAGGTCCTGCGGCCGAAAACGGTCTTCTTCTCAATAATCAGTCCGATAACGACCAGAACGAGCATCAGAATAACCGAAGCGTTAATGGTGCCGATCAGGGAGAATTCACCGAATTTTTTGAATACATACGGTAGGCCGGCGTTGCGTTGCGAGCCCTGGGTGATAATCAGCGCAATGCCGCGCGCCAGCGACATGGTCCCCAGGGTGACGATAATAGACGCGACTTTTAATCGGGTGACAAAAAAGGCATTGATCGCCCCGATGAACATGCAGCATGCAAGGGTGGCTGCAATGGCGATACCGTATGGCATTCCAAGACCTCGGGCCAGTTCCATGCCGGCGCCGGCAGGTGACTGGCTGAAATAAGCCGAGAGGACGGCCCCCAGGCCGACGATGCCGCCCACCGACAGGTCGAAATTGCCGCTGATTAAAAGAAATGTCACGAAAATGGAGAGAATAATCAGCTCCGCCTGCTGTGAAAGCTGATTTGAGATTGTATGGATATTGAAAAACCGGGGCACAAATATAGATGCCGCGATGAAAAAAATGATCAATACACCGAACATGGACAAGACGATAAACGATTCATTGCTCATTTTTCCGATGGCTGTCGTTTTTTCCGACATTATGCGCCTCCCGTACAAATATGCAGCAGATTTTCACTGTCGATATCCCGGCAGTTCGCCAGTCCCGCTCTCAGGTTTCCGTCATAGAGCAGGAAGATCCGATCGCACATATTCAGAATTTCCGGCAGCTCGGAAGAGCAGAAAATGATCGATTTGCCCTCCTGTGACAATTGGCGAACTATTTTATAAATTTCACTTTTGGCGCCCACGTCGACCCCGCGGGTCGGTTCATCCAGGATCAGCAGATCCGCATCGGCAAACAGGCATTTGGAAAAAACCACTTTTTGCTGGTTCCCGCCCGAGAGTTTGGCAACTTCTTTCTCGGAGCTGCTGGTTATAATGCCCAACTTCTTGATGAAATCCAATGCGGCCTGCATTTCTTTTCGGGCGTTTATAAAACCGACTTTGGAAATTTTGCCCATGTTCATGACGGGAATGTTGCTTCTGATCGTCAGCAGTGTGAAAAGACCCTGGGATCTTCTTTCTTCGGGCACCATTGCAATTCCGGCGCCGATTACCTTGTCGGGCAAATGCTCCAGCGGTCTGCCTTTGAAAATGATCTCCCCGCTGTAGGTGTCCGCACCGTAGATGGCCCGGGCCAGCTCGGTCTTGCCGGCGCCCACCAATCCGTAAAAGCCCACAATTTCGCCGCGCTTTACCTCAAAGGAAATATCCTTGAGTTTTTTGTTGCTCAGATTTTTCACTTCCAACAGGTTTTCGGCATCGGTTAGATCCCTGGCAACATACTGTTCATAGACAGCCTTTCCGATCATAAGTTTGATGAGCTCGGCCCGATTTTCAACTTCGGTGATCGGTTTGGTCTCGATATGCTTGCCGTCTCGCATCACCGTGACGTTATCACCCAATTCAAAAATTTCGTCCAGCCGGTGGGAGATATAAATAACGGTTACATTTTTTGCCTTAAGACCCTTTATAATAACAAACAGCCGCTGAATTTCTTCCTCCGAAATGGCCGCCGTCGGTTCATCCATAATGATAACCTCCGATTCGGAGGCCACGGCCCTGGCGATCTCGACCATTTGTTTCTGGGCGATGCTCAACTCCGATACCCGCTGTTTGGGACGAATCGACGGTTCGATGGTTTTCAGAACAGCGACCATTTTCTTGATTTTGTCGGTTTTCCGCAAAAATCCGAACCAGGTGTCTTCCATTCCGAGGGTCAGATTTTCTTCAACGGTGAGCTGATCGACGACATTTAATTCCTGGAATAAGGTGCTGACGCCCTTTTGTTTGGCATCTCTGGGATTTTGCGCTGTATATCGCCGGCCGTTCAGGAGGATGGCGCCGGAAGTCCTGGCAAGCGCGCCGGTGAGAATTTTGATCAAAGTGGATTTGCCGGCTCCGTTTTCCCCGACAAGGCAGTGAACGGTGTTTTTGTAGATATTGAAACTGACATCATCGACGGCCCGCACGCCCGGAAACTCCTTGGTCAGGTCTCTTATTTCCAGCAGGACAGCGCTCATGGTTGTGCTCCCCGGTTCGTTCGTCCCAAGGGGAGGAGGCTTTAGCGGCTTCCTCCCCCAAAAGAAAACTCACTTCGCTTTTGTGCCCAATACTCTCCCATTCAGCAAGGGCCTTACGTTACGTCGCAACTCAAAGACGCATGGACGCAGTTACTTGAAATCCGGCATTTTTGCATTGGCCTGAAATTCTTCATTGTACCATTTTACAGCATCATCGGGCTGCATGCTCCAATAGCCGACCAGGGAGTTGGGAATAAAGATCGGGTTGCGATTCGCCGGGTCATTTTGCTTGATATCGCCATTTTTTATAGCAAACAGGTTGTCGATCCGTCCCATGCCGGTTTCGCGCGGCGGCAGGCCCATGGACATTTTCAGGGAAGAGCTTGGATCGAAGACCTCATACAGTTCGTTCTCCGGGCAGTCTACACTGATGACGATTTCAGTCAGGGGGACACCGTCTTTCATCTTTCCACGGCCGATCGCTCTCAGACCAGGCATGGTGCCGTCCGTGAGGTTGGCAGCCTCGGAGTAGATGATGCAAAGGTCCGGATGCGCCTGGACCAAGTCCTGGATGGTTTTTTTGGCGACATCCGGGCCCCGGCTGCAATCGAAGCAGCCCAGATTTTTGGCATCGGGGGCGACCGATAAGACACCCTTGACAAACGGAACCGTGCGGCCCTCGGCCACGGCTTCATTATCCGGCCAGCCCAGTTGAACCATCACAATGGGTTTGTCGGGATGGACTTTCATCCATTGCTCGGCGGCGATTTTGCCCATTTGAAATGAAATTTCGGCTTCGCCGGGTCTTACAACAGGGATGTCGATGGGCATTTGATCGAAGTAGCTGGCCAGGACAATGCCCTTTTCAAGGGCTTCCTCCAACCCGGGTTTGGCGGAGTCTCCCTGCCAGATGTGAAGGGTGGCCATGTCCATACCCTGGGCAATCATTTGATCGACATTGGCGGTCATGGTGGCCACATCGGATTTTCCATCGAAGACCTGGACATCGGCGCCGTATTTCTCTTTGGCATATTTTTTGGCCCAGTAGGATTGGGCCTGATGGAAGCCGTTTTTCAGGTCGGATACGAAATAGGCAATTTTTACGGAATCTGCATAAGCGCTGATGGCAAAGACCGACATGACGAGCGTCAATAATATTATCTTTTTCATTTTTATTGCTCCTTCCAGGCTCAGATTGTTTTTAGTGGTTACCTACTCACTGAAGAATGTGTCCCTTCCTAATATCATCCTCCCTTCCGACAATTGTCGATTGATGGGTTTGAAATCACTTGTCTGCAAATTCAGGCGCCAACGGCCGGGTCCTTTTTTAGCTGTATTTCAACATTTGTGAATTGATTCCGCCGGGTCATTGCCAAGGCAGGAGTCACAACTCAGGCGCTCCGAGCGCTTCAACATCCCGGCGCATGCGACTGAGGTCCGCCGCCGCGAGCTCAAGATTGGCGGCCCCGACATTATCTGTGACGTGCGCTTCCTTTCTGGCACCGCAAAGCACGAAAGTGATGCCTTCCTGGGCCATCGTCCAGGCAATCACCAACTGGGATAACGAACATTGATATTTTGCCAGCAGATCGCTCCAGCCCTCGAGCATGTTGAGGACTCTCGGTCGGTTCGCCGGTAGAAACCAAGGAATATTATTTCGATAGGAACCTTCGGGAAAAGTCTGGTTCAGACCGATTCTGCCCGTCAACAGCCCCTGTTCGAGCGGGGAATAGGCCAGAGCGCTGATGCCGCTGGCATGACAATAAGGCAGAATTTCTTTTTCGACCTCCCGGTCGAGCATGCTGTATTTGGGCTGTATGGCATCCAGTATCCCGGCGGACTGATACTGCTTGATGTGGTCAAGGTCCACGTTGGATGCGCCGATCGCGCGAATTTTGCCTTCCGCTTTCAGACTCATCAGACAATTCATCGCGTCATCGAGCGGATACTTGTCCGGTTCCAGTGACTGCCAGTGGGTATGGTACAAATCGATATAATCGGTATCCAGCCGCTTGAGACTGTCCTCGGTTTCTTGCCGGATCGTTTCCGGCAGCAGGCAGCGTCTGACATGCTTGTCTCCCATTTCAAAAAAGGAGGTTCCTCTTTCATCCTTCCACCACAGGCCGCATTTGGTGGAAATGATCACTTTTTCCCGCCGGCCCTTGACGGCCCTGCCCACGATCTCTTCGCTGTGGCCCCAGCCGTAGGCGGGGGCGGTGTCAATCAGGGACACACCTGCATCGACAGCCGACTGGATGGCTCTGATGGACTGGTTGTCGTCTGAATCACCCCACCAGGGACCGCCACCAATAGCCCAGGTGCCGAGCGCGACCGTCGACGCCGAAAGATTCGTTTTTCCCAGGGTTCGATATTGCATGATTACCTCCTATCAATTCGGTGTGATTAACATCTTTTATGTTTTTTGATATATAGAACGATATTTTATATGTGTCAATAAAAATTTTTAAAAATATTTTATAGTTTTAAAGTTGACATTCGAAACAGATCGTATAAAAGAAATAAAACTATTAAATAATGTATTATTTAAGAATATTAAACCAACAGACAGTACGGAATTTTTATTTTGTCATTCAAGATGGAGCTTGAAAAATTAAAAACAATGTTTTATTGTATATAAAACAAATTTCTTTATGATGAAGTTCGCATGGCCTAAGCAGTCTGCAAAAAGGCCCGGTCCATTCGAACAGGAACTACTAAATAAGGATTGTTAAATCGGATGGGAAACAACTACATTATACCAAGTCTGGATAGAGCGCTTGAGATCATTGGATTTTTAGCAAAGCAGCCCAAGGGATGCGGGATTACGGAAATTGCAGACAAAATGGGCTATCCTAAAAACAGCGTATTTCGGATCTTGAAAACCCTTGCGACCAAGGGGTTTATTATTGAAACCGACAGGCTATATCAGCTTTCCGCCAAATTTCTGGCGATCGGCTATTCCGCGGTGGGCGAAGCCCACATGGTGGAGAAGGCCATCGATGTTATGCGGGGGCTCAGGGATGAAGTCAACGAGACGGTTCTGCTGGGCACCCTGGTCGGCAACCTGGGGGTAATTTTGGAACAGGTCCTTAGCACGCAACCGCTGAAAGTGATGGTCGACCCGGGCCACAATTTCGCGTTACACACGGCCGCCCCTGCCAAGGCGATCCTCGCCTATATGAAGGAAGAAGACCAGGCCAAGGTCATCGATTCGATCACCTATACCCGTTTCACCGAGCGTACGATTATTACCAAAAGACAGTTCGTGGAAAATTTAAAGGAAGTCAGAAAAAAGGGTTACGCAACCGATTTGGCGGAAGAAATCATGAATCTGCATTGTGTGGCCTGCCCGATCTTCAATCATAAACCGGAGCCGATCGCTTCGATTTGGATTACGGGCCCGTCCGACCGTCTGCAACCCGAGCGTTTTGACGAATTTGGCGGTATTATCGGGGATTTCGCGTTGAGGATTTCACGACGTTTCGGCTATGAGCCCGAATTAAACGGACACAGGGCCTATACATGAACCTAATTCATAATTTCGCAAAGGGTTTGATTCATAGCCGCTATGTAAAATCCGACCCATTGCTGAATTTCGCAATGCGAATTACACATTTCGAGTTGAAACTTGCCTACATCCTTTCACGGCCAACTCAGGGAATGGCATCAGAACGGAAAATCCTCCTTGTAATCGACCTTCTCATCGATTTTTTTTACAACCGGTTTTTCCGCAGGCTTGTGCACCGGGTTTCCGTCGACATAAATGGCTTTGTAGGGTTTCGTGGGGCATGCGTGTTCGCATCCACCGCAACCGATGCAGTATTGCGTCTTCACTTCCGGGATCACGAGCCGTTTGTTTGACGGATTCGAATACGGCACCATGTTCACCGCCTTCGTCGGGCAGTGTTCGGAGCACGCGCCGCAATTTGTTTTGTCCGTATAAACCACGCAGTTCTCTTTGATAAATTTTGCCACGCCTAACTGCGTGAGCTTCTTTTTTTCCAAGCCTATCGGTAGAATGGCGCCGCTTGGGCAAACGTCCATGCAGACCGTGCAGTCATAGTTGCAGTGGCCGGTTTGGTAATTCAGCAGCGGCTGCATCATTCCAAAAAAACCGAATTCGAGGAATGAAGGTACGAGCACGCGCGACGGACAGGAGCTCACGCAAAGGTGGCACGCCGTGCAGATTGATGTAAAATGCTCGATGCTCCTGGAGCCTGGCGGCGAGACCGGGTGGGTCACACGAACGGGAATCGTCGTCGGCTTGCTCTGGATAATTTTCTTCGTTTGCTCAGCAAACCCCGCGATTCCCGCGAACCAAATTGCCGAGTTAAGAATGAATCCCCGTCGCTCAGGTTCCGGTTGTACAGCCGGAAAGATTCTGTGCCACCTGCTTTCAAATCGCAATCCGTTTTTCCGGCAAACGGCGAAGCAATTGTAGCAACTCACGCAGCGAGCGACATCAACGGTCTTGTTTTGAATATCGATGCAACCCGCCTTGCAGAGGCTTTCACATAATTTGCATCCCCTGCAGGCATCTGGATCCATGCCAATCTGAAACAAGGAAAACTTGGAAATAAGGCCCAGCAGAGCGCCCACAGGACAGACCGTGTTACAATAAAGACGGCCATGCTTAGCGGATAGCAACGCAACCAAGATCAGCATCACCATGGAGATGCCGACGGATATCGGTGCTATCACTGGCCATTGCAGGCGATAAAGGGTATGTACTCCCAGCCGCTCAAGTGCTACTGCGGCCCCATTGTTCATGGAGAGAACAACCGGGCGGACCAGGTTTGAAAAGATGCGGCCGAAAATGCTGAAAGGATCGAGAAGGTTCAGCATAAAGCCACTACCTGCTGTCAGCAAGACGACAGTCAGGGCAAAAATGACATATTTAAGGGCATTGTGCGGAGCCGTGTATTGAAAGCTGTGTCGTTTCCTATTCTTCCGGCGGAGAAAGCCAATCACATCCTGGAGTGTTCCCAGTGGACAGATGGTTGAGCAATAAACACGGCCGAAAAGAACCGTGAGAATCAGGACCACGATAAATCCGGTTGCACCGATGGCTGCTGCATTCAAAAACTTCAACAGCGAGGGGACGAACTGGAGATACAAAAGCTCTCCCGTGACGGATTGCGCACCGAAATTCCGAATATCCATAAATAAAAATGCAATCATCACTAAAAACAAAATGGATACACCAACTCGGATCTTTTTAAGGCGGCGAAGCTTCATTGTGTCACAGCTTGATGCGGTTGATCGACAGCGATTTCAAGTCCATCCGGCCGAGATTCATTTGATCAGCGAGTTGAATATGGCGGATATCGCTGGGATCAGTGCCAAAAATTTTCGCTGCAGCGGCGTCTGCAGCCACGAAGTCCGTGGAAACGATCTGCGATTTCATCTGAACCACATCGTCAATAGAAACCCCGCGTGGGCCGTTTCGCTTCATCACATTGTAGGCATCCACAACAGTGAGGTCGGGCTTGCGGTACGATGAAAAATCCGCGATGCACTGATGCAGGTCATTGCGGTGCCAATACCAGCGGTCCCACACCACGCCCATCAGGTTTTTCATGCCGATCGTCAGCATCGAAGAACTGTGATGTTTCAAAACCGGAACGTTGATGAACACATCCGAGCCCAAAAGAAGTTCGTGAACCTTGGTCTCGGTGAGCCGCTTCCCTTTTGGCACGGCGACATTCTGATAATATCCCTCGCTGTCGCCGGATAAAATTTTCCCACCGGCATCTTTCACTGCTCTCTCTATGCCGCTATTCTTGTAACATCGCGCCCATTGATCACAGGTATGATCGAAGACAGAGACTTCTTTCGCTCCGGCGTTCAGACAACGCTCTATAATACGCGCCACGAGTTTCGGGTGCGTGTTGCCCCCGCGCTCCGGTGCCACATCCCAGCCGATATTCGGCTTTACCAGAACCTTGCTGCCCCTGGGCACAAACTTTTCCATCCCACCAAGCGAGTCGATGGCTTTATCAAACATGACCTCCGGCTCGCCACCTTTAACGGCGACGAGATCGTATGCCACAGGAGACGTGGGGGATGCCGCCAATAGTTTCGTATAGCTTCCAAAAGCCAACGCGGAGCCGGCTGCAACACCGCCTCCAATTGTCTTTTTTAAGAAATCTCGACGATCCATGAAATCCTCCTTTGTTTTCCTCCGATAATTATCTCAATTTCAGAGGAAACTTAGGCTGCGTGTTATCCGCTTTTCAACTTTCCGGTGAATCGGTTTGACGTGGAATCTACCCTATCTTGATACCATTGAGGGTCTAAAGCTCTCCGAGCTAACGATTTGTCATTTGCTCCAGGTTTTCGGGATACCGATCACCATGCACTGTAATCTTTGAGGCGGCACTTTCGATCTCACGCAGATCGTCGGGGGCAAGCTCGATTTCAGCGGCCTTGATGTTTTCCTCCATGCGCTGCGGTTTTGTGGTCCCCGGGATCGGAACCATCCAAGGTTTCTGGGCCAGCAGCCAGGCGAGGGCGATTTGAGCCGGCGTCGCTTTCTGTGGCTCCGCGATCCTACTAAGCAGATCAACCAACGCCTGATTCGCCTTGCGGGCCTCCGGCGTAAAGCGAGGAACGATATTGCGGATGTCGGAGCTGTCAAATATCGTGTTTTCGTCAATCTTGCCAGTGAGAAACCCCTTACCCAGCGGACTATACGGAACCAAACCGATCCCGAGTTCTTCGAGGGCCGGCAGCAATTCCGCTTCAGGGCGCCTCCACCACAGCGAATATTCGCTCTGGATTGCGCTGACCGGCTGAACGGCATGAGCGCGGCGGATGGTCTGCACGCCTGGTTCGGAAAGACCGAAGTGCTTGACTTTCCCTTCTTGGATCAGATCCTTAACCGCCCCCGCCACGTCTTCGATGGGCACGTCCGGATCGACACGGTGCTGATAGAACAGATCGATGACATCCGTTCTAAGTCGTTTGAGCGAAGCCTCGGCAACCTGCTTGATGTGCTCGGGGCGGCTATCCAGCCCAACCCATTTCGGTCCGCCGTTCGGGTCAAGTTTAAAACCGAACTTGGTCGCAATCACCACTTGTCCCCGAAAGGGAGAAAGAGCTTCCCCCAATAGCGTTTCGTTCGTAAACGGGCCGTAGACTTCGGCGGTGTCGAAGAAAGTGACACCGCTTTCCACGGCCTTGTGAATCAGTGAGATCATCTCCTGCTTGTCCGCGGCCGGACCGTAGCCAAAACTCATTCCCATACAGCCCAACCCGAGAGCCGAAACTTCCAAGCCGCTTTTTCCCAGTTGACGTTTTTGCATTTTTTGTCTCCTTTCCAGGCGTCAAGGGCCCGTGTCCGCTTTATTTTTAAGCCAGTTATCCGATCGTAAACGATGGTAAAATAGTTCGGTTGCGATTTTAAATCTCAAGTTTTACGTTACCTAACCATTTCACAATTTCCGGGTCCCGATGATCGAAGAAACTGCTCGACTTCGTATCCAACGAGGTGATCGCATCCATATCCTCAGGATTGAGCTTGAAATCGAAAATGGCAAAGTTTTCAGCAATTCTTTCTCGATGAACTGATTTGGGAATGACAACGACCCCTCTTTGTGTCAGCCAGCGCAAAACGACCTGGGCGAGTGTCTTCCAATATTTTCCGGCGATAGAATTCAAAAGTTCATTTTCGAAAATATTGTTTTTGCCTTCCGCAAACGGCCCCCAGGATTGAATCTGGACCTTGTTGTCCTGCAGGAATTTTTGGGTTTCAATCTGCTGACAAAATGGATGCGTTTCGATCCGATAGACCTCAACCCCCAAAATGGGCATTTCCACACCATTATTCAAGGCAACATGCTGCATGATTATCCTCCTATTCTGTCATTTCTGCGACTTCGTTAATGACCTTCAGCGCGTTGAGTGTGCGCGGATAGCCAATAAATGGCAACAATTGCGTGATGACATCGATAAGCCTGCTGCGGTCCTTGCCCACATAAAGATTGGCCTGGATGTGGCCTTTGACCTGTGGTTCGCATCCGCTTAAAAAGCTTTAAGATAACCGATGGCGGATCTTCTGAATCGCGGCTCAAAGGAGCGCGTTTTTTTTTTAAATCAATACAGCCTGTCCCCAGCAGGCCGGAAGTATATGGCCCTGGTATTTGCATCGTCGCCCGGGGCCACAAGATCGGCTACCAGGGTGGCCAGGTGTTTCAATATGATGCCAACAACTATCTGGTAATTTCGGTAACCATGCCGTTTGAATGCGAGACCTTTGCAAGCCCTAAAGACCCCTTGCTGGGTTGGGTCTTTACATCGATATCGACATGACCCAGTTGCACGACCTGATCGCCGATTGGGTCTTCAGCCAGAGATCGGCAAGGCCGGCGAAAAGGGCTTGCCTCGCGGGATCGGCCCGGCCGTCTTGGATGAGGATATGGAGGATGCGACAAACAGGCTGCTCAAGTGTCTGCAGTCAGAGGCAGAATCCCAAATCTTAGGTCCCGGTCTGGTGCGGGAAATTCTTTATCGGACACTTTGCGGAACCAGGCGCCTGTACTCTATTCACTGACGATGCCCAGCGGCACTTTTTCCCAGGTGGCCCATGCGTTGAAGGTTATGCAAGATGACTTCGATTTTTTGGAACAGCTTTCGGCTGAATCCGGCTGACCCCTTTTATAATTCGCTCTTTGGAGATTTGCATTTTTTGGGTTCAGCCGATCTGGTTCAACAACTTGTCAAGCTCCCGGTCATCCAGGGTGTAACTGTGCTGCTCGGTTGGAAATTGACCGGATTCAACTTCTTTGCGGAATTGGGTGATCGATGAAACGGTAATCTGCTGCAGATCGGCGTACACTTTCAGAAACCGTGGCGACAGCGCTTTGAACAGGCCCAGCATGTCATGGGTCACCAGCCCCTGTCCGTCGCAGTGAATACCGGACCCGATGCTGATCACAGGGATATCGAGGCTTCTGGTAATGATTTCTCCCAGGCTTACCGGAAGGCACTCGACAATCAGGCCGAAGGCGCCGCTTTTGGCCATGGCCACTGCGTCGTCGATCATATTTTTTGAAGATTCGGCATCCTTGGCGGGCAGGCTGATGTTGCCGGAAAGCACGATCCGTTGTTTGGTGACTCCGATGTGGCCCAGCACCGGAATACCCGAATCGACGAGGCTGCGGACAGTCTCTGCTGATTGGGCGGTCCCTTCGAGGTGGACGGCATCTGCCCCGCCTTCTTTCATGATGCGGGTGGCGTTGCCGACCGCTTCGGTGATACCGTTGTACGAACCGAAAGGCAGGGTCGTCACAACCAGAGCCGATTTGACGCCGTTTCTCACCGCCCGAGTGTGGTAGGCCATTTCATCGACCGTGACCGAAACCGCCTCGGGCCGGCCGTTGCCGATGGTTCCCACAGCGTCGCTCACCAGGACGATGTCGATACCGGCCTGATCCACAAACGAAGCCATTGGAAAGTCATAGGCGGTGAGCAGGGTGATTTTCCGGCTGTTCCTTTTTTTGTTCCGAAGCCCTGCAATGGTCATTTTAGGACGAGTATTCATTAGACGATCCTCATTTTTTTGTGAACTTTAGGCGACGATATCGGGAAGAATATCTTCAACCAGAAGGTTTGGGTTCGGCAACATCTTGACCGACTCAACCTCACCGACCAGTTTGGCCGCCTTGGCGCCGGCCTCAAGCGCGGTGCGAACCGCGCCCACATCACCCCTTACCATGATCGTCATATAGCCGCCACCGATGGCCCGCCGCCGGGTCAAAGCGATATTGGCGGCCTTGGCCATTGCATCCGCCGCCTCGATACACGCCACCAAGCCTCTGGTCTCGATCATTCCAAGCGCCCTCATTTCGGGATCCAACGCGTCAACACCTTGAGAGTTTTCATTTTGCTGGCTTTTTTTAACCATGATTTATTCCTTTCTGAATCTGATTTTTTCGTCATATTGAAGTGAATCTAAAATTCCCACAATCGCGGCATCCGCCGGTGAATTCTTATAATCTCCGGCCATGCGGGCCGAACTGCCCTGGCTGACCATGACCAGTTCCCCCGGTCCTGAACCCACCAGGTCAACTGCTAGAAAAGGATCTCCATCGATGTCCCCCTCGATGTTAGCCGGGCAGATGATCAAAATTTTTGTAGCGCTCAGCGCCGCGTGCTTGGCGGATGCCACCGCCGTGCCCATAACCTTAGCAATTATCATGGATGACCTCTTTAATTTATTTAGGTTAGTTTTCAATATCTATCGATAAAGGCCGCCGTTGAGACCCTGAACGGTTATTAACCCGATTTGCCGTTGATGCCTTTAATTTTTTCGACCAGCTTGTCCACAACCTGCCGGGATGGTCGGGCGGTCATCCCGGACACCGGTGCCCCATCGTTTGCCGGCCGTCTCTGGCATCCCTTGGGTTTACCGGCCGGGCCGAGTGGCTTGCCGAAAGTTTGGGGACGGGCGGAATTTACAGCATCGGCCGGAGCACCTGACGGCTTTTCCGCGATGCTTATACCCAACATGCGGGCGGTCTGTTTCGCAAGGTCCGTCAAAACGACGTTTTCATCGATGCAGATTTCCCTCTGGCCCCTGTCGGCAAAGTTTTCAATGTCTTCAGCCGAGTAAAAAGTTTTCATTTCAAACGATCTCCTTTGCCTGACGTTAAATGCTTTTGATGGCCTGCACCGCAGCCTCGCGGCCAACCATTACCTCCGAGTCGCTGCCGGCGATATACAAGCGTCCGTAGCGCCCCGACGGTTGGTAATTTACCAGGGTGATGCCGGCCGCTTTTTCGGCTTCATTGGCTGCCAGCCAAACGTAAGCGGCCGGAGCGATTTCCAACACGCAAAGTGTCTGACCGGCAAGGAGCAAACCGCCGCGGCTGGTTTGATTGACCAACTGGGCTTCGTACGGGTTGACCTTTGAAACCATTTTGGCGGAGACCACCTCCGGCTTTATGCGGTCGTTTTCGGTCAAGCCAAATCGCGCCAACGCGTTTCGCCCGGCCACCTGGACCGCCTCCTGAAATGCGCTGTGAATTTCAAGTGTTCCGTACTCCCTTTCGACTCGCAGCAGGCCGGGGCGGACATCCGCGGTTTTCAAAGCGGTGTCCAGGACTTCGTACACATCGCTGGCAGGCGCCAATTCCATAAATACTTCCGCCATCCCTTCCACCGGAACATCTCCTTGCAGCAGTATGCCGGTAAGGGCGGCAAATTGCGGTTGCATCGAGTCTATCAAAATGTAGGTTCTAAGCTCCATTTTACAATTCCTTTGCAATTTTTTTTCAAGTATTTGATTAATCTGCCAGTGACCGAACGACCTTGCGGTCGCCATCGGGAATGATTGCCTCGGTAAATCGATGCGGACGTGCGATGACATGTCCTGCGATCAATTGACCAGCCCTTTTGGCCGCCGCGACACCGGCATCTACCGAGGCCTGAACCGCACCCACTTCTCCGCGCACCATAATCGTCACATATCCGCCCCCGATTTCCTCCTGACAGGTGATGCTGACGTTAGCGACCTTGGCCATCGCATCCGCCGCTTCGATGGATGCAATCAGCCCGATGGTTTCGACCATGCCGAGAGCAGTTTTTTGCAAATGCTGTTTTTCCATAACGATTCTCCTGATTGTTGGTTGTTATTCAGATTTGACATTAATTTCCAAGCACCTGACTGGCAGTCGCCAGAGCGGAGTTCAAATCAACCCTGCGGCCAAGTCCGGCCATCGCATTGCCGGCAGCCGTCAATAGCTGAATGACTTTATTCGTCGAAAATTGGGCGATCTGGGCGGGGTCGAGATAGAATTCGGCGTGGTTGACCTTGCCGAAGGCATGGCTCGGTCCGAAAATCCGCTCGATTCCCTTTACGAGGTCATCGACATCGATGCCGGCGGGGGTTAAAATGGCCGTCCGGGTTCCCTGGCAAAAATGACCGGGTGCGTCGCAGCCGGGGCAATCGGTTCCATCGGTGGCCAGCAGCAAATCCATTTCACCGATGCCCCAGCGGATGGCCTTGGCAGCCGCCTGAAAATCGGAAGCATCTGTTTTCCGGGCGGCCGAGCCCGGTCGAGACGCCCCCCACAGGCGGGCAATGGTTGAACGGATCTCCATGGCCGAAGACACCGGATCCTTGGCGGCGTGAATGGCGCGGCCGGTAATAATGGCGGTGACCGGAATGCTTTGAAAGAATGGAATGGACTCCAGGGTGATCCCGCCGGTGACCGTGACCTTGAAGCCCATGTCGATCAGACGTTGAATGGTGTCCAGATCGTTTTGAGACCATTGACGGTTGGAGGCTTCCTCGTCCCAGCCGCGATGATAAACCATCCACTCGATGCCGACTTGCCGCCATTCCTTGGCCCGGGCGATAATGTCCCGCACACCGGTAAGCTCCATCAATATTTCCTTGCCATACTCATTGGCGGTCTTCAGAGCGGATTCGACGGTGGCCATGGGGGCGCCTCCAATGACCGTCATCAGGTCGGCTCCCGCATCAAAGGCCATCTTGGCTTCCAGCCAACCGACGTCGGGCGTTTTAAAGTCGGCCAGGATCAGGTTGTCCGGACAAACTTCCCGCACGGCACTGATGGCCTGCAATCCGGCTGCCTTGCAAAGAGGGGTGCCGATTTCAAAAATATCGACGTGCGGTGCCGTTTTGGAGGCCACGGCGATGGCCGGGGGCAGGGTGATGAAGTCCAGCGCAAATTGTAACATTGGAATTGTGCTCATTTCACGATATCCTTTTTGCTGATGTGATTATTGCCGTCAAAGCTGGATCCCGATGGGATTGTAATAAGTTCTGAGCGCATCGGCGGTTGCCTTTAAATTGCGTTTCAGCGGTTGGCCCAGTTTGAACAAAACTCCCAGGTACAACAAATCCACCATATACAGCTGGCACACTTTGGCATCGATTGCGCCCCCATACAACGGGGTGTCCCTGTATTCGAGCGGCGTGGCCAGACATATTTTGGATGCCCGGGCCAGTGCGGACTCCCGGTCACTGGTCATGCCGATGGTTATGGCGCCTTTTCCGGCTGCAATCTTAAGGGCATCGACCACATGTTTGGTGATGCCGGTGTTGGAGACACCGAACGCCACCATTTTGGGTTTGATCATCGAAGCCGAAACGGTCTGCATATAGCCGTCGGTGTAGATCACGCAGTTAAGGCCCGCTTTTGTAAACAAATGATGGGCTGCGCGGGCAATGATGGCCGAGCCGCCGATGCCGTAAATATAGATTTGCCCGGCGCGGGCAACGGCATCGATGGCGTTGTCCATGTCGGCGACATTTAAACTTTGCTGGGTCTTGGCAATGGAGCCGGACAGGGATTCGGAAAGCTTGCGGCCGATTTCGGCAGTGGCGTCCCCTTCATGAATGGTCGGGGGTATGTTTTTAAACTCATCCGCTGGATTTAAAGATACCGCCATCGACAGCTTGAGGTCTTGAAATCCCTGAAGGCCGATGGCCCTGCAAAATCGGCTGACCGTTGTTTCACTGACCTTTAATCGTTTGGCCAGTTCCGTTATTGAAAAGTCAAGCCGCTCCTGGGCGTGCTGCTGCAGGTAGTCGGCGATTTTTTTCTCTGATTTTCGCAGATTCGAATAATTGGCTTGAAGGTGCTGGATGAAATTGCTCATAATAGTTAGCAAATTTTTTCCATATTTATATATAATTTATTTTATGTGTAAAATTTTTTCCATATTAAATCCCCACAAACCTCCTGTCAAGTAAAATTTCGCCTGAATTTGATGGTTGTTGTAAAAAAAATTGAAGCGCCGTCCGGGTGGAACCTGATGAAAGCAATTCCCCGCTATATTTCAGGGATAATTCGGGATATCGGATGGGATGGAAAAAGGCGTGTCGCCCTTTGGATACCTGATGAAATGCTTAAAAAAAGAACGGTGAATGTAAAAGATAAGCCCAGAGGGTATGATGTACGCCGCAATGCTGCAAATTCGAAATCAGCAATTGACAACCTCATGAAAAAGTCAATCTTTAACGAAGATTTGGGGGGTGACGACTCAAGGGGCACGCCGACGTATGATCAAAACGTCAACGAATATTAGAATGGATATAGGATCCGCTAAGGTCGCAAACTGATAAATGACCTGATGGCGCTATAGGCGGTTGCCACCGAGAGACCGGATCCGCACTTCATGCGGGTCCAGTCTTGATGCGCCAGAATGATGCCGGCGGCAAAAAGCTTGTCGAACGCAGGGCGCCCATCGACGCCCAAGGGACGAAGCATCGAGTCGGTTTCAACACCCGCCCGATTGACCGCATGCCCGCCTGGCTCGAAAAACCTATCGCTGTGCCAGTTTTTTCTCTCCTTTGGCTGAAATACCGGGAGATCGAAAAGGCCTTCTTTTATGGCCGCATTGTCGGACTGCAATCCGCCGCTCAGAAACCGGCCGGTTGCAAGCAGGACACTTTCGGCTCTGATGGTGGTCTCTTGTTGAGTTCGACCGATGGCTAACAAAAATTCGCCCTCCCCTGTCGGCACTGCACTTAAGACATGCTTCTGAAACAGACACCTAACTTTCTTGGCCGGTAAAAACCGGAGAAACGCTTCTTTGAGGCGCATCCCGGGAATGGATGGCGGCATGGTCGGAATTTCGAAAACAGATTTCCCCAGCAGTTGGCCAAGCTCTTGAGTCACCCGGTCGGAATGGTGAATCCCCAGAACAGCCGGCAGCCCGACATATTCGACCTCTTTCACATGCGGCCTGATCAAGGCCGCTAATCTTTGGCGATGCGCTTCTATTTCAAGATCCTGGGCCAGGGGTATCGGACTGATCTCATGGGTTTGTCCGCCGTATAGGGAAGGAATGCTTAAAGACTGCAGCGCGGGCCATTCAGATTTTAATCGCTCGGTCAGCAGACGGGCACTGAATCCCTTGAGGCCTTGCAGATCCACCATCAGACAGGCGGCTTTGCGCGAATATGCCGTGACACCCGGCCACATGGTCTGCGGGACGCCATAGGTCGTTTTTACGGTGCCGAAAGCGGTGATCAAATTGGAATTGCGGTCCTCCTGATAACGATAGGGCAGGCCGGCATCGTTTAAAAAGGCATAAAATTCCTGCAGCGCGGCCTTTATATCCGCCGGATTCAAGCGGGCATATGGATGCCCGGGGACATCTTTAACCACCGCTTTGATTGCCGCCCAGGGATCACGCCAAATTTTACCGCATTCGATCGGATGAACCCCCATCAGATCGATCAGGCCCCCGGTAAACCAGGACTCGCCCAACGATCCCACAATGGCGGTTGAAATTCCGCGGTTGACCGCAAACACAGCGGCTGCCATTCCCGCCAACCCCGTGCCGATGATGACCAGATCGTACTTCTGGTTGGCTGCATCAGTCATTTTGGTAGTCTCTTTGAACGCTTCGGTTTGGGAGTTCGAGGTCAAACAACCCGCAATACAGCGCTTCCTGCAATTCGGCCTGCTTGAGCTGCTCGCCGAAAAGCACCGGGCGCTGCCCCTTCCAGCGCGAGTTGGTGAAATGCGCCAGATCGGCGATGCCCCGGTTCTGCTCAAATGTGCCCTGGTCGTAAAAGTGGGCCGTCAGGCGCAGCCCACAATAGGTTCCCTGGCAGGCGCCCTTGCCGATGCGACTGCGGGCGCTGATATGGTGAAGCAAAATCGGTTCTGTCAGCGAGGTGTGATTTTCAGCAATGGATTCGACGGCAGATTTGGACACCATTTCACATTCACACAGAATGATATCATCGGGTTTCTGTTTCTCCAACCAGATTTTGGGCGACAGCCCCGGCTCGGTCCACTCGCAGGTCAGAGTGGATGGCAGAGGTTCATGCCGGGTGCGGCAGGGCGCGTCAATTTTTAATTGCGCGCAAATCCGGTCGCAAGCTTTTTCGGCCATCAGGCGGAAAATCGACAGCTTACCGCCGACGACGGTCAGAAAGTTTTCGACACCATCGGCGCTATGATCGATCAAATCAAACCCTCTGCTGATTTTGCGATCATCGGTTGAACCTGCGGCTTTTTTTTTGGCAATAAGCGGGCGAACACCCGAAAAGGCGCGAATATAGCGGCACTTCTTTAAAGACGGAACGATCGGGACCCCCTGAGCGATAATGTTATCGACTTCCTCCACAGCCGGTTTGATATCGTCCGGGGAGGCGAGGCGAATCGATGAAGGCCCCAGAATAGAAACGGTTCCACCGGGACACAGCACATCACCGTCTGAAGGCGGACGCAGCCGCAACAGAACGTGTTGCGCAAGCCTCGAGTGGGTGACCAGGAGAGATCCCTTTGAGAAGAGAATTTCAATAGATGCGTTGGCAAGACCGGCAACCTGTCCGACCCATGCACCGGCGGCATTAATGATCTGTTCTGCTTCAACGCGCTGTTCTTGCCCCGTAGATACGTTCCTCACCCGTGCAACCTGGATCTTTTTATTGCTGATTTCAAACTGTTTGATTTCGGTATAAGGCATGAAAACATGTCCGCGCTTTATTGCGTAAGACAGGTTCTCGAAGGAAAGACGAAATGGATCGATACTGGAATCCTGGGTACGATAGACTGCAATGATATCCTTCGAAAGCGCGGGCTCCATCTCGAGGGCGTCCCTGATATCCAAGGGGTCACACGGAACACCGCATTTTGCGCATAAGTTCTGAAAGTCCGCCAGATACTTTTCATCGTCTTCCCTCACGGCGACGTACAGACCGCCGGTATCTTCGATGCAGTGCGGCGCCATCTTTTTTAACAGTGCGTTTTCCTCTTTGCATTCCCGCGACGATTCCGGGTCGCTGGCAATATAGCGCGCCCCGGAATGCAGGACACCGTGATTGGCGCCCGAGGCGCCCGCGTTGATATGGCTGCGCTCGATTAAAACGCTGTGGACCCCGCGAAGCGCCAGGTCGCGGGCGATCGCCGTGCCGGTTATCCCACCGCCGACAATCAGAACTTGTGTCTTTAATGTCATCGTGGATCATCCGTAATTAAGATTAAAGATTGGTTAACTTGTAATGACAACCATAAAAGGTTAAAAAAAATATGTCAAGCCAAATGATACCAAATCAACCCAAAAAAAATTAGTAATTTAAAATTCAAACCCGAACGTAACCATTTTAAAGCAGGGTTTAATAGGTCCGAATTGCCCTGATTGAAGGGGTGCCCCATTTTAATAGTTAAAAAAATTGAAAAATATCTTGACATCTATTCTGAGTATCTTGTAATTACAAGTCAGCACAAGATTGACCGGCTGAATGACTGCCGTTCACCCTATACAGGTATTTGCCATGTTATTTACGGTAACATTCATTTTGGCGCTTGCCATTTTCATTGGCGGAATCATTTACCGGCTCGCCCGTTGGTTTACGGTTAAAATCGGACCGGATGCGCACCGCTATGGGACCCTGAACAGGCTCTCCCGCGCCCTAAAAAGCCTGGCAGCCATTCTTTTCAGCCAAAATCTCTTTCGGGTAATCCGGGTGTTTTTCTTCGAGGTCATTTTCCAGACCCCCATTTTTAAAAAGGATCCTTTGCGCTGGTTGATGCATTTCAGTCTGTATGCCGGTGTCCTGCTGCTGCTTGTCTTCCACGCGTTGGATGGCTGGATTACGGCCGAACTGTTTTCCGATTACTATCCTACCGTTAATCCGTATTTATTCTTACGAAATTTTTTCGGCGCCCTGGTGCTGCTGGGAATCGTGATCGCCGGCGGCCGACGCCTGTCTTCACGCGGGCTGAAAAAAGCAACCACGCCGCATGACGTCCTGGCCCTCGTACTGCTTGCAATTATAATTTTTTCCGGATTTTTTCTGGAAGCCGGCCAGATTGTTTCCGAACCCGTTTTTGATCAAATGGTCGAAAATTACGCGAATCTGGATGACTCCGAGGCTCTGGAAGCCTTGCAGAGTTACTGGGCCGAACATTACGGGGTGGTATTTGCCGATGCGCCCGATCTAAGTGACCCGGGCATCCTCGCAGCCGGCAAGGAGGTTCATCAGGAAAACTGCGCCGACTGCCATGATAGACCCACCGCGGCATTCGTGTCCTATCCGATCAGTCGGGTAATTAAGACGGCGGGTGTGTGGGCAAATTCGATTCGGCTCGATCTCATCTTGTGGCAGATTCATTTTCTATGCTGCTTTGCAATACTGGCTTATTTGCCATTCAGCAAATTTTGGCATTTTTTTACGAGTCCGCTCAGTTTGATGTTACGCAGCCTGGAGGTTAACGGCGGCTTGCGTCCAGCCAACCGCGTCACCCGCCGTGTCATTTCGCTGGATGCGTGCATGAATTGCGGCCAATGCAGCCTGCATTGTTCGGTGGAACCGATCAACCGGTCACTTGAGAATCCGAACATTTTACCGTCTTACAAATTGGCGTCATTAAAACAATTTGCAGGGAAAAAATCGGCAACCGGTATGCCCTTGTTCGACTTCAATGAAGGCAGTATTATTTGCACCGAATGTTATCGCTGCACCCAGAAGTGCCCGGCCGGAATAAATCTACAGGACCTGTGGCTGGCGTCTAAAGGCGACCTGTCTTCAAGCGGGCCGTCGACGCCCTATCAACAAGTGCGCGGCGGAATCACATTCGGACGGCCTGGCTTGCCATTCAGCCAAAAATCCAATCCCACAGCGGCTCCCACCCCCTGTATTTTAAATTATTCAGACCGCCCGGCATCGTTTTCGGCCTGCATTCAGTGCGGAACCTGCACCAATGTTTGCCCGGTGGTCGCCAATTATCAGCAGGATCCGCAGCTGATAGGCTACCTGGATTTAACACCCCAGCAAATCGTGAATACCTTTCGGCTTGGCATCACCGACCGGGTGGTGAATTCAAAGATGGCCTGGGATTGTTTTATGTGTTTTAAATGTCAGGAGCATTGTCCCAAAAATATTCCGGTTGCCGAAATGATGTATGAGCTAAGAAACAAAGGATATAGAGAATTAACGCCGGCTCAGGGCTCGAACAAGGATTGAATGCGTCTGAATCAGACCAACTCATTTGAATTATGATCCTAAGCAACCTCAAAACAGCGAAGGAAGATCACGTAAATGCCTTATAGTTTTTTCGCGGGCTGTAAAGTTCCTTACTTTCTGCCGGAATACGGCACCTCAGCCTTGGCTTTGCTTGACAGATTCGGCATCGCGCTTCAGGAGCTGGAGTTTAATTGCTGCGGCTATCCCGTGCGCGATATCGATTTTCACGCATTTCTGTTTGCAGGAGCCCGCAATCTGGCCCTTGCCGAGCAGAAGGGCACCGACATTGTTACCCCCTGCAAGTGCTGCTTCGGGAGTCTTCGATTTGTCGAACATTATTTGAAGCATCACGAAGAAATAAAGGATCAGATCCATGCCGGGCTTCGCGAGGAAGGGCTGTACTGGGAGGGTATTGTCAAGGTCAGGCACCTATTGACGGTTTTGCACGAGGATATCGGCGTGCCGGCGCTGCGCGCGGCGATCGTCCATTCGTTTGAAGGCTTGAAAGTGGCGGCCCACACCGGCTGCCATGCCCTGCGACCCGGCAATGTAACCCGGTTCGACAATCCGCTGGCACCCGGCATTTTAAACGATCTGGTGGAGTTGACGGGTGCCGAGAGTGTTTTCTGGTCAATGAGCACGGAATGCTGCGGGAATCCGCAATGGGACAAAAACAGAAAACTGGCTGTGAAGCAGATGCAAAGAAAATTGCTGAATGCCAAACAGGCCGGGGCTGATTTTGTGTGCACCGCCTGTACTTATTGTCAGATTCAGTTCGAACAAAAAAATCTACCGGAATTCATTCCGCAAAACAGGTCTCAAATTATTCCGGCGGTCCTTATTTCGCAATTGATCGGGCTGGGAATCGGCCTGGAAGATGCAAAAACCGGCATTTTATTAGGATAGTGCCCGTCCATAAAGGGTTTTTAAAATGATGGGCACCGGATGGTGTTTCCAATCCAGAAATGCGAATTTTTGCCCAAGTTCAAGGAAATCAAGCGCTTGTGCGGAGGCGTAGCTTGCTACGCCGCACAAGCAAGCACGCAGATTGACACAGAAATTGGGCAAAAAGGCCATTTATGGATGGAAACTAGACTATAACCAAAGAAAAGGAGGATAGCAATGCCTGATGTCGATGATTTGAAAGAAGGGAAAAAATACCACACGGAAATCCCCCAGAAAACGGAAGGGTTCTTTTTGAAAGGTTCCAATTCCCTGGACTGGGGCATGAAAAACAGACTCAGCCGCATCTTCAACCCCAAAACCGGGCGCACCGTAATGCTGGCCATCGATCACGGCTATTTTCAGGGGCCGACCACCGGTCTAGAGCGCATCGATATCAACATTTTGCCCCTGGTGCCTTATGCGGATACCCTGATGCTGACCCGGGGCATCCTGAGAACGATTGTCCCCCCATCGGTTTCACCATCGATCGTCATGCGGGTGTCGGGTGGGACGAGCATTTTAAAAGAACTATCCAATGAAGAAATTGCCGTTGATATCGAGGATTCCATCCGCATGAATGTTTGTGCCATGGCCGTGCAGGTATTTATCGGCGGTGAGTATGAGCGGCAGTCCATCATCAACATGACCAAGATGGTCGACCTGGGAACCCGCTATGGGATTCCGACCCTGGCGGTAACCGCCGTCGGCAAAGACATGGCCCGTGATGCCCGCTATTTTCGTTTGGCAACCCGCATTTGCGCGGAACTTGGTGCCCACTATGTCAAGTCGTACTATATCGACGAAGGCTTTGAAACGGTAACGGCTTCCTGTCCGGTGCCCATCGTTATGGCGGGCGGCAAAAAGATTCCGGAGCTGGATGCGCTCACCATGGCGTACAATGCCATCCAGCAGGGCGCTGCCGGCGTCGATATGGGCCGCAACATATTTCAATCGGAATCTGCGGTTGCCATGATTCAGGCGGTGAAGGCGGTGGTTCACGCTAACGAAACCCCGCAAAAGGCCTTCGATCTGTACAACACGTTAAAACACCAGCAATCATAAATTGTGTAAAAGATTGAAATGCAGGAATCGAAATACGCAGGCTTGATCGACAGGGGTGCGAATGCACCCCTATGGATGCAGTTGAAATCGGTTCTCCAGGGCCAAATCCAAAATGGAGAACTTCTGCCGGATACACGGCTTTATTCGGAACATGAATTGTGCAAAATGTACGGGGTGTCGCGAACAGTGGTTCGAGAAGCCCTGAGCGAATTGGTGCACGACCGATTTGTCTATCGCATCCAGGGCAAGGGAACTTTTATATCCGGTCACAAGGAAGAACAGGATTATGCCGGCTCCAATATCGGTTTTTCCGGTGAAATGGTCGGCAAGGGCCGCAAGGTGATGTCCAAAATCCTCAAGCAGTCCCTGGCGGACCCCAGCGAGCGGGAGGCGAGAATGCTTCGTCTCCCGGCGCATCAAAAAGTCGTCAAGATCCGTCGGATGATGTACATTGACAATCAGGCGCGGCTGCTGGTTGACTTGTCATTTCCGGCCGATCTTGTCGGAGGCTTTGAAAATGTCAATATCGGCAATGGATCCATTTACGATTTTCTGAGAAGACGTTACGGTCTGGCGCCGGCATCCTCCGAACGATGGATCGAAGCCATTCTGCCGACTGAAAAGCAGGCGCTGCTATTGAATATATCACCCGGCATCCCCCTGCTGGGCATCGAGTCCTGTGCCTATCTGGCAGACGGCCGCGCCTTTGAATACTACTATGGGTATCACCGCAGTGACATCAGTCGGTTGCATTTTACCTTCCGATAGGAACCTGTCGATCGAACGTCTCGTCGTCGACCGATAGAATCGAAATATTTGCCGGATTTGATTGACAAACATCATGCACACGTTGCTGCGGCACTGGCCAGATAAAGTACATGGGGATTACTCAAACTTCGATAAATGCCGCCGATACGCGCGGCATGTTCAGTGGCTCCGATGCTAGGAATTTTATGATTTTCTTATCGCAGGTTTGCGAAAAGCTGCGATATTGTCCAGTGACACCGGGATTTTTTTATTATTGAATCAATAATCCTGTCAAGACAGTGTCAATATCCAACTTTCGGATCTGTGGTAAATATTGATCTAAATCCAAATGATTATGTGTCCGTGTACCTTTCATCGGTCCCCGGCTTTTAATACGCTCAGCTTCTCAAGCAGCAGGTCATATTCATCTTCATATTCCAACAAATCCAGCATCACAGGCGGCTTAACTGAATGAGCAGGAAGTCTCTTTTTGGTTTCAGAGATCAGTATTTCAAGTTCAGCTATTCTATTTTGTATTTTTTCAATCTCTTTTTGGTCCATGAAAAGATTTCCTTCTGGTATCTGTTATCTTTCAGTCAATCGGCTTCATCAAATTGGCGGAGCAATTGTAACGACGAACCGCATCTTAGTATCAGCCAGAACCCCATGAGGTTCTCTGATCTCTGAAATCAATATATCACCTTCATTCGCCGGAATTTTGGAATCATTTTCTCCTAAAAACCAGCCCTTTCCTTCAAGGACCTGGGTGGACAATTCACCATCCAAGTCATGGGAATGCACCGGGAAAGTTACTCCGGCGTCCAGGTTGAAATTGATGATCTTGAAAAATTCTGAAGTTTCAACCAGGAAAAAACGTTTCATCGCCCCAGGTTTGAATTCTTTTGTTTCTGTAAGCTTAATGACTTTCATGGTATTTCTCCTTTTTCGAAGTAAGAAACAAAGAAATAAAATTTTACACCGATAATTTATTGCTCTGATTATCATGTATAGCGAACATCAAACAGAATTAAATTGATATAGATCAATTCCAAGGATTTTTTATTATACTTGCTCTAAATCAATGATTTTAAAGAATATTAAGATTTAAAAGCTTATTTAACAATTATTTGCCTATCTTTCAAAATGTACAACAACGCCGGACCGATGCTCTCACTGGGGCGTTTCTGGGCGGTACTGCCCTGGCCCATGCGCGACCGCAAGAAATCCTTGCAATATTACCGAGAGTACCAGACCACCGAGTATTTCGCCGACAATATGGAGGCTCACGTTTTTGTGGGAGAATTGCTGATCCAGATGGGTGGCGATAAAAACAAGGCCGAAGCCAAGGGCTACCTGGAAAAGGCGGCGGCATCCGACGATCCCTATTACCGTGAAAAGGCAACCGAGTTGCTGGCTGGATTGGAATAGGTAAAACACCAACGTAGTCTGTCGCCGGTGCAGGTGCCAAATACGTTTTGCCAAAGTGCTTGCGAATTCAGACCCAGTTTCTTCATAAGCTGCCCGCGCGTCATTTCACCCTGAAGGACCGCCAGTAGGCGTCTGACCTGTGGGGTGGCTTGCGGGGTGACTTGATGGGTGACTTGCGGGGGCGATTCTCCTGAGAAAGTCGGCCTTGGAAATTCGAGGGTAACATGCGGTCGGAACGAACCTTGACCGGGGGGCAGCCTTCCCTTTCCAGCGCCGCACGGATGCGTTCTATGCCGGTACCCATTTTTTCAATGTAATCCCAGTGTAACAGGTGATCCATACCTGAAACACACAAGCCTGATTATTTATGTTGAGGAGTTAAATTGTGGTCCCAACACGACACCGAGATTGGACCAAAAATTACTTTGAGATAGCTTCTATTCATCATGTCTACTCCTGGGCATATCCTTGGCATCCGGGCTGCCTTTGGGTTCGTAAAGCTTCACCCGGACATCCTGCATTTCCTCAAACGCCGCCTCGATCATTCCTTTGACCCGGCCCCACTGCAGCCCACCCAATCCGGAACCCAACGGCGGAATGGCAATGGATCGGATCTTCCGCTTACGTACCTCGCGAATCAAGTCTTTTAGTCCGCTTTCGATATCCTCATAGCGGCTTTTTCCGCGCCAGTGGCGCTTAGTGGGAAAGTTGATAATATAGCGCGGATTGAACATCTGTCCGGTTTCAAACACGAACATGCGGCCGGGCCTGACCTCTCGCCTTCGGCATGCTGCTTTGTAGGCCTTGAAATTCTCTAAGAAGGCCTTCTTGAACTGAAAGGCAATTCCTTTGCCCATCACCCCGACACAATTGACCGTATTGACCAGGGCCTCTGCATCGGCCATCAAAAGGTCTCCGTAAGTTTGTTCAATCATCGAAGATCCGCGCCATACATTTTCTGTTTCAATATCAACAAAAACACCTCTTTTTAAATTCGAAATTCGCGGTTTTTAGTGAATAGATTCTTCAATTCTCGCAAACCCGCTGCATTCTTATTGGTTACCTGCTAAAGCGAACCATGATACTATTCTCTTATCACAGGTTTGGATAGACCTGTGATTCATGGCAAATATGATAGGTATTAATTTCCTATGATGTGTAAATACTATGCCGAGCTGTGTTGTGGCATGCCGCGCAGTGCCACATAATCGAGGACTTAGGCATTGCGATGTAAGCTACGAAAATGGACAATACAATAAAGCGAGTTGGAGTTTTTTCCATATACAAAAAAATATGCTAATTGTCCTAAATGAAAAAGAAGCTATGTTTCCATTAACCCGATTCAGCCATCCATTCACTCATACGCGCGAGCACGGGTAGGCGGGTTTGATGTATACATTCAAGAACGTGCCTTTCGAGTCCGAACCCATGAAATCCTGATAAATCGGTTCAGGCACGTTGTAATACTGATACACGCCGCCGTTTTTGAATTCGACTTCTAACGTTTCGCTACTGTCTTCATATCCAACTGATACAATTACTGATGACTCCACCATATCTCTTTCCATTTTCCTGATTTCCTCCATAGTAAGTCGAGTACGCAGCACGCGTAATGTGGTCCAGATAGGGTCTTGTGAGCGCCAAGATGCCGCGACCCTCTCATAACTCTCAGGTCGACGAGCACGTTGCCACTGCCTAGCGACCACGGGATCTTCGCTGTTCGGGCGGTTCTGTTCGTCAGGCAAGGTGATACGGCAACGAATTGGCAGCCGTGCCGCTTCACCTGTAATGATGGCCTCCCCGACGCGGAGCACCGGCAAGCTATCAACGACACCCGATAGATTGTCCGGCAGCGACGACTGTACTTTCGAGCGATCCGAGGAATTCGACAGGCGCAAAGCGATGAACGTACCACACTGAGACAGGATGGTTTCATCGACTTCGGTTGGGCGTTGACTGACAATCATCGCGCCGATACCAAATTTGCGTCCTTCTTTCACTACCCTTTGAACCATCGCTCTCGCCGGTCCATCTGCGTCTTTCGAGAGATAGCGATGCGCTTCTTCCATAACAACCAACAGAGGTCTCTCAACACCACCTTCGCTCTTTTCGCGGCCCCAGAAAAGGCTCTCATAGATGATTTTGAGAATTGCTCCGATCAGACGCGCTACTACTGCACTCGGTATACCAGACAGGTCAAGGATAGTGATTGGCCTCTCGTGCCCCAGCCATGCCTGCAATAACTCGGGTAGGTCTTTAGTCGCGTTGCCGTCCAGATCGGGTTCCCATGCACCTGGATGTAGAAGAAATTCATACTGACGGTCGAGGAGACGCGATCGCATCTGATCCAGGGGCCGGCGGATACCGAGCACGCCGCTCTGATTGATAAAAGGCGCTGCTGATCCAGCTCCGTGGGGCTTATATTTCGGCGCTTTTAAAGTTGCAGCATCGCCAGCCTCAACCAAGGCTGGCACTGTTCGAGGCTGGTCCGCCCATGTTTTAATCTCCGGTTCCAACAAATCAAACCAAAGTTTCTTCAGGCTGAAGGGAATCGGACTGTCCGCCGTCATTGAGCTCAGATCAATGCCAGCAACAGACGTGTCGATAACCAGCTTTGTCTTATAGCCGTAGATCCGGTCAAGAATCTGCGACAACGGCTTGTCATCCAATTTTCCCATGAGGAAGGTGAGAAGATCAACTGGGTCAAGCGCCCAGAACGGTATATGTAGAGGTTTCTCGTCGGCGCTCGGGTTGACGCGGAATACAGTCGATACTGAACGTAGCGCCCGCCCGTATTCCCCGTGTATGTCTCAGTCAGCAGGATTCTCGCGCTCGGAAAACGGCCAGCGTTTTCAACTGTCTGGCTTAAGGCGATAGAGCGCAGCAAGACTAGCCACTGTCGTGGATTTGCCTGCCCCCGTGGAGCCTAACACGACGCTATGCCGTGTCACGAGTTTATCGAGATCAATCCGAACTGGAATCCCTTCGGCGCTTGCCAACCGACCGATCACTACCTGTCCGCCATCGACTGTGCCATAAATCACCGATAGGTCTTCCTCCGTCACCAGATGCACTTCATCATTGACGTTGGGGTATTGGCTGATTCCACGCTCAAACGAGGTCCCGACGATTTCACCCACAAGCTGGATCGTCATCCATCGATCACCACGATCATGTAATTCGCGCGCGGCTTCAGGCGTTGCACTGGCACCGACCTCTGCGACAATGCCATATAGGTCGTGGTATCCTTGTGGGATTCGCACGAAGCTGCCAACCTGGCCAATACGGTAGCTCTTCCCACCGATGATAGCAATGCCAGATGCAACGTTCGGCGATTGGCGTATGCTGATGGCAGAGCCTGTCACTGCACCGACGTGGCCGAGCAATGTTGGCTTCGAGTTCATGCTACACCCTCTGCTGTTGGTGGAACCGCAGGGCTGGGATCTATCGCCCCTGGCTCCGTGATCTGTTTCTCCTCGCTTTGCACTGGTAATGGGAAGCGCTGTGCCGTTCGCGAGGATGCGAAGAATCGCGATAGCCGATCGAAGTATCCGAGTTGAAAATGTGCTGCGTCGGCTTTTTTATTGGTGCCCCAGTAGGTCGCCCGAATTGCACTCCAATCGCGCGTTGGCAGATCGCCCGGCACCCATGGCGCAACGATGCCATTAATCATCGCCTTGTCGGGCGAATAAAGGCTCATGTTAGCTCGTCGGCTTGCGATTTCGCAGGCGTACGTTTCCTGGTCAATTGGCTTAAACTGGAAAGCAAACACGCTGGCTGATGGGTTCGCCGCCAAGCATTCGTCTATACGTGCTGAAATGTGCGCGTCGGCAAAAGAGAACCCGGTCGAAACCAACAAGGTGTCAGGTGTCATAAGGAAGGCCCTAAGCCGGTCGAAAAATGCAGAATATGGAGCCTTCTGCGTCTGGTCGTATTTCATATATTCGGGAAATACGAGATGTGTTGAACACGGTTGGCCGGTGCGAATTACTTCACCCTGCTTGTTTACAGTCCAACCTATCGAACCGTGTAGCTTCCAAAGGCGCGTCCATCTTGTCGGTAGGTCATTACTTGCGACTGAGGAGGGATCGAAGAAGGGCTCACTAGCTCCTGTGAAGCCGTCAAAGTAGGGTGCACGCATTCGTTCTAATGCCTGCTCCATCAATAGGTCGTAGTTCGTGGTGAAGATTTCGACAGGATAGTCGCGGTCCGTGCCACTGATCCACGTCACAATTTCGGTGTAGGGTGAAGGGCCGGCCGGCAGGGTTTGATTGACGATGTTACCGATATGTTTGCAAATCTCTTCGCTCAGAGCCTTGTGACCTTCCCCATCCAGATCATGGACTTTCGATTTCCCGATGACACCAGCGAGGCTGCGCACACGAGACAGAATCATCTCAATGTTGGCGTTGTCGATCTCGGCCCGTATGCCATCGAGTGTTTTTCTGTACTTGTCTTTCAGGGCATCGAGCACCATATCGGTGAGACCTGCGACAGCAGGAATGATCGGCTTGTCGGCACCGGGTGGGAAAATACCCGCTGGCGCGCCGGCACCGATCAACAGACCCAGCCGCTTACGCCCTTGGGCAATTATCTGACGCAAGCTCGCCATGTATTGGTCGGGATTGTGGACACTTGTGTTCATTGTTGCTCCAATTCAATCTTATAAATTTTCCATTCATAGCATGTGGATTTGAATTGTTCCCTCTTCTTTAATAAGACTCGCCGCTTCTACAATTTGTCTATGGTGCGTAAAAAGAATCACCTGGTTCTTTTTTGATAAATCAGCCAGAACCTTCAGGGTCGCCTTTGACCGGTCATCATCAAAGTTGATCAGAATGTCATCCACAATAAAAGGCATTGGTTCACTGGTTTCAAGCCGCCATTCAAGGGTGGCCAAGCGCAAAGCAAGAAAAAGCTGGTCCCGGGTTCCCGAACTCATTTTTTCCACTGTGAGACGCAAGTTATCAGGCCGTACGCCGACGAGGATAGGCTCACCCTTATCATCCACATCGGTGCGCAGGCCTGCAAAGGATCCCGTTGTCAAATTGTTGAAATATCTGGAGGCAAGTTTCAGAACCGGATCCTGGTGTTGCTCCCGGTAGCGTTCGATTTCTTGATTCAAAATCTTGGATGCCAGCTTTAACAGCGTATACCTTTCAGCCAGTCGACGTATCTTGGCCAGTTCCTGTTCCATTCCCTCCGCGGCCTCAGCTGCTTTAGCACTGCCATCCATCGCGGCAAGCTTTGTGGTTTGTTCCCCGATCACTTGAGAAATTCGATTGATTTCAGGATTGATTCTCTCTTCAATATCCCTTTTCAGCGACTCTATCATGCCAGGCAGCTCATCTGCATTAACTTCAGCCGCTTGGCTGGCAAGCTCCTCAATCTGCGCACCGGCCCCGATTTTTGCCAAGGTCGCCTCAGTATTAGAAATTTTCTCTTGCAGCCTGTTATATTCCGTAAACTTGCTGATTATCGCCGGCAGCTCTTCTGGCTTTTCACATTTGGCTATTCGAAGAAGCTCGTCCATCTGCTCATTTGCGCTTTGCAAGGTTTTTTGGGCAGCCTGAGACTTCGTCCTTCAGCGCGTCTATCTCTTCAGAAAGTTTGTAAAATAGAGCGCCGTCCTTCTGCGCTTGACTGAGTTTGGATCTCAACATGGGCAATCGCTTGGTCTATAGGCAAGGCCAATATGTCTGGAGCAACCTTCTCAAGCAGGGTCTTAACCTCTTCTTCAAGCTCAGCCGCATCGCGGTCAATACCGTCAATGCGTTTTTGAAGATCATCTGCCTCTTTCAGTTTGTCAAAACAATTTTGCACATTTTCCATTATATCAAGGGCTTCAAAAGTAGGGACTTCGCTCCCATATCCCAAACCCAAAAGCGCCTTTTGCCACTGATCCTGCCATTTGGTCAGGGCTTCTTGGGAAGCAGCAATATCATCCTGGGCCTGGTGAAATGCCTTTTCCGAAATTTCCTGTCGCTCTCTCAGTTTTTCAAGCTCTTTCTTCTGGCCGGCAATCCTCTCCAAGACAGTTTCCGCCAAAATCAACACCGGATTAAGCTCTTCACCGGCAGGCAGTTCTTTCTCTCCCATAGAATTCAGCTCTTTTTGAACCGCCAGCCTAAGGTCCTTCCGTCGCTTGGCCGCCAGCTCGATCTCCTGACCTTTCAAAAAGATATCCCCTACCTTGAAACGGAGCTTGTCCATCTCAGCAAGCCAACCCCTCATCTCTTTTGGTGATAATGGATTGATTTCATATGGTTTCCACACGTGTTTCCAGGCTTCATCAAGTTCTCGTGCTCGCAGATCAAACAGCTCTTTTTCCTTGTCATTCTGTGCCAAGGATTCTTGTAAAGTCTCTATTTGCGCACGCAAGGCAGCTGCATTAGCCACTCGGTCTGCCTCCCGACGCAGACGATCGGCAAAAAGATCCGCTTGCTCCACATTGCCCTCATAAGCATCAGGCAATGGGTGTTCAGGATCATATAGCTTACATTCTTCTGTCACATCCTCAAGGTCAAGCCACTGCCTTCGTACAAGTTGCCATCCTTGCTCCCTTCTATCCCGGATCTGCACCAATTCCTCCTCTGAAGGGACTACACCAACGTACTCCAGCTTTTTAATTTCAGTCTGAGCGCTCTTCAGATCCTGTTCAACATTCTTACGTTCTTTTTCAATCTCGCGCCTTTCATCCGCTATCTCACTGAAATTATTTTCATACTGCTGCACAGTTTCAGAAAGGGGCAATGAGAGTTCCATGAGTGCCGCCAATTCACCTGACCAGAGGCCAATTCGCTTAAGCTCAGCAAGGCATCCCTTTTTTCTCAACTCAAGATCACTCCTGCTCTTTTCCAACTGTACATCAATATTGCCAACCCTTTGTGCCATCTTAACTGCCTGGAGAAGGTCCTCAGGCTCCTTGACATCAAGGATTGCGCCCAAGGATTCCTTTATCTCGTCAATCTCCTGCCGTGCTGTCTTACCCTGTTTTTTGGCCGTTGTATGGCGCTGATTTATTAACTCATATTGGGGAATTAACGTCTGCACAGTCCTTTTTTTAGATAGCACCGGCCGCAAAGTTTCCACCTGTTCTAAATCCAAATCCGGCCGGACTTGTTTAAGCAATTGTGCCGCCTCTCTGCGCAGGCTGATCCGCATTCCATTTCTTTCTGGCCGGTCCTTCTGGCCCTTGCGATATTCACCAAGACGTTGATGAAAATCATCCACATGTTCTGCCTGGTTGATAATTTCCTTATTGAACGAGATGGAATTGAGCTTTTCTTCAAGTTTCCCCTGACGCTCCGTATCTTTCTCCAGTTGCTTTTTGGCTTCACGTATGTCCTGGCTCACACGTTGGTAATTTACGGCAAAACCAGCGTCCAGGAGGACTACCTCGCCCATGGCCAGCAGCTGGTCACGCCAGGATTTCAAAGAAGCCAGTTCAGGGATAGCTTGCTCTAAACGATCCAGGCGATATAGCTTTTTATTTTTATGATCCCGCTCTTTTTCTAAACCGGCTCGCTCATCTTGAGCATTTTCCAGATTTTTTCGATGATTTTTCCAGTCCTTGGAAGAAAGGCTGGCCAACTTGACCTCTTTTTGCAATTCCTTGAAGGATTTAATGGCCTTATTGATCTGAGGCAGTTGCCCTGCCGATTTGAAAAGGTCTGCCGCCTCATTTTCGAGCTGATCGATAACTTCCCGAAGCGAGGAAATGCCCGCACCAGCGGCAAATAAAGCTTGGCCCACCGCACCTTTCTGGGCAAGTATTTCTTTGCCGCCGCTTACCAAAGCGTCATGATCTATGCCATAGAGGGATTCAAATATTTCCGGTTCAACCCCGAGGAGAAATGGTGCCAAGATGCCCAAATCCAGAGGGTTGCCCTGCTCATCGATAACATCGCCAATACGCTTTTTCCGGCGCTGGAAAATAATCTGTTCGCCAGCGCTATTTTCAAGACAACCACCAACCAGTAATTGATCGTAGCTATGAATGAAATTATCAGGCGTTTGTTGATGAAATCCATACAGCAAGGCCTTAAGGGCTCTCAGTGCACTGCTTTTCCCTGCCTCGTTTGGCCCGAAAATGATATGGAGACCCGGACACTCGGAGTTAAACTCCAGGGTTTTGTTAGTGAAGGGACCGAAGGCTTTCAGGTCGAGGCGTTTTAACTTCATCTGGCACCTCCATACTGCAAAAGCTTGGCAATCAAAAGTTCTTGGACTTCAATACGCAGCTCGGCGATTTTGTCGGGAGACTGATCAAGAAAACGATCATCGCCGCTAAAAATCTCAATCGGCAATTTTGTCTTCAAAGCAGACAGTTCCGGCACCAATCCCAGGAGGGTATCGCCATCCAATTCCAGATGTTGGATAGATCGCAACAGGCCCGCAATAGGTGTGTCTTCGTCCAGGGTATCATCAAGGCTCACCTTACGGGTGGTCTTAAATTTGACCTTTTCCAGCCACACATTACCATATCCAACGGCGATGCCTCGAAATTCCTCTGCCCATTGCGCTGTCCGATCCAGCAGCTGGGCATGGATGGGGCATTTGCCAGTTAAAACCAGCCGCAGAGCCAAGGTTTTGCCATCCGCCTGGTCAAGCTCCTTTTCGAAGGCATGCCGAACCGCATCATGAACGCTGTCAGAGGTCTCGCATTGAGACACATCCACCTGACAGATGGCCCAACGCAGCACATCAAGTTCATGCTCTTCAACTTCAGTGATGAGTCCATCCTCCACAGTCACCAATGTGGCGCCCTTGGCGCCTGTCTCTTTTATATGACGGCCCTGGACATTTCCAGGGAAAACTATCCAAGGATCTTGCGAGACGATTTCCCGCTTGTGAACATGCCCCAGGGCCCAATAGTCATAGCCTTTGGACTTCAGTTCATCCTGATTACATGGCGCATAATTCTCATGCCCCTCACGACCCATTAGGGATGTATGCAGCAGGCCTATATTAAAATAGTTAGAATCGCGCTGAGGAAATTGAGAGCCAAGATTCTCGGTTACAGAATGGTGAGAGTAACTCTGGCCGTGGATGATCACGCCAAATTCATCCAGTTTTACGGACCGCGGTTTCTTGGAGGGGAAAAGGGTCACATTACCAGGTAATGGCATGGCTTTGGTGCTTTGACTGGCTGCATCGTGATTGCCGGAAACAATGAAAACCTTGATCCCAGCCTTGAACAAACGGCCCATTCGGCCAGTGAAAAAGAGGCCCGTTTGGTAGTCCTTCCAATCACCATCATAAAGGTCGCCTGCTATAAGGACAAAATCAACCCCTTCATCAATGGCAAGGTCAATTAGATTATCGAACGCCCGACGTGTCGCCCCACGAATTTCCTCAACAGGCGCATCTTCATGAGCTTCGAGTCCTCTTAAGGGGCTATCGAGGTGGATGTCTGCGGTGTGGATAAATTTAACCATAATTTTAATCCTTACTATTTGGAGCCATTTAAGCTTCGTTTCAAGATTTCATGACGGTTCTTTCTATTTTTCTATCCCCAATACCGCCAGCGGCGTGGCGGAGTAAGACATCTCTTCGTTGATGATGCCCGAATAACTCAATTCACGGTGCAAAAGCTCTTGGAGACGGGATTTTTTATTAGCTGCGTGTATCTTCCATTGTTCGGGCGACGTTGATGATGCCTGCATTCCCAAGAGCTTGTCACCCAGCCTTTCAAGCCATGGGGCTCGATCGCCATCAGGATTCATCCCAATTTTTACGATATGGTGAGTGGCTTGGCCGTCTTTTCCATAGGTACTGATTTTCCAGAGCGTAAGCATACCATCATCGACATGACCTTCGACTTTTCCGGCCAGGGCACGGGTACTTGTCTCTGCAGCGGAATATTTACGCATGAACTGATTCACAATGGGGTGCTCTAATCCGATGAGCTGCAGGTTTTCTTCCTGGAGTGCAGTATCACGGTCCGTCGTAAACAATATGTTGGGTTCGCCATCCCTGACCAGTGCCCACCTGTTGTCACTCTCTTGGCGAAAGGTCCATCCCAGAAGCTTCGCCGATCTGGCGACAAAACTTACAAGTCGCCGCATGCCACGCCCCTGATCATCGAATTTCTTGTAGTCGCCGAGGTTGAACTGGTCGAGTTCCTGGAAGAGTTCGAAAACGACCTGCCGTGCCAGATTGGCATTCGATATGGCGACCTCAAGTTCCTGGCGGGACCTTTTCAGAGTGGGATCGCTGATGGCATCCTGATAGAGCCGGTCATAACTTAAGGTGCTGCTGAGCTGTCCCAGCACCTGGGTTCTCAAATCCTCGGCTATCTGCCCATGCTCATCCACCTTGCCCAGGGTTCGAGCGATGTAGCCCAGCTTCTCCTCCAAAAGCAAAAATATCTGGCCCTCAATCGTGTCGGCAGCCACGAGGTTATACACCTGAGCGGTGGACTCCTGCCCATAGCGATGGATGCGGCCGATGCGCTGTTCAAGATCCATGGGGTTCCATGGCAGGTCATAGTTGAAAAGGATGCGTGCAAATTGTAGGTTAATTCCTTCACGACCGGCAGCGGTACAGATCAGAACCTTGGGGCCATCCTTACGGCGGAATCTCCTTTGCGCAGCCGTCTTCGCCCCATGGTCGCCACCTTTGAGGACATCAACGCCTGCGCCTGGGAACTCTTGACCCAGCTGCGTTCTGATGGCCTCCACGGTGCCGAGGTAGGTGGCAAAAATAACGACCTTTTCGTTTGGGTTCTGCTGCCATATTTGTCGCAAGGCATGAGATAGCATCGCGGTCTTGGACTCAATTCCGTCGGGGAAATGAGCGAGAAGATCAAGGATGCGTTGCCGCTCCTCAGGCAATGCAACCGCTACCAGCAAAGCGGCAGACTCTTCACCGGCACCTGCCTCGTATTCCGAGTCGGAGTAACTCTCAGCCGCCCCCGCAAAGGATAGCGTCTCGCTGCGTTTCTTGAGCAGTTGATATTTGGCGTCGGCGAGGATCTGATCAGCCTGGGCATTCCCAACCGCGTTGAAGGGGATCGAATGGATTTGGTGGATGATCTGCCGAGCTTCTTCAAAGACCCGGTTCCGTCCATCTACATCAAGCAGTTCATCGCGCTCGATGCCTTCCTGGATGGTCAGCATCAGCAACCGGCGCTGAAGAGTTGAACGGATGGCGGCAAAGCTGCTGGCGGCGATTTTTTGGAAAACGGTCATCACAAAGCCGAGGGCACGGCCCTTATTACCCTGTTGGGCCGCCAAGTTGTAACCGTCTCTGAGGTAGTCCAGGATTGCGTTGTAAAACTCTTTTTCCCTCTCAGACAGTTCAAAGCCTTCAGTATGCACCATGCGACGAACAAATAGTGGGCTGCCATCCTGGGCGCAGGCGTCGGCTTTTGTGCGGCGGATCACCACCGCATTAAGGCGGTGCCGGTTATGGACCATATCCTGATCGCTTTCGAATAGGCCGGGACTGAGCAAACGAATCAGCATCCAGAAGCGGAAATGATCGCCCTGGTGTGGCGTTGCTGAAAGCAGAATCAGATCCCGACAATGGTCTCGGATGGCTTCGGCGAGTTTAAAATTTTCCGTCTTTTTGACCTTGTTGCCATTGCGATAGACGCTCAGGTGGTGCGCTTCGTCAAAAACCACAAGATCCCACGGCGGTGCGGAAAGCAGTTTTTTAACGCGTGCCGGGCGTTTAAGTGTATCGATCGAGACAATCAGGCGGTTGTGTTTGGCAAATGCGTTGGATTTACGGTCGGTTACATCTCCCTCACTGCCGAACACTTCAAAATCGAGGTTAAAAACTTCGTTCAATTCCCTGCGCCAGTTCTCCACGAGCCCTGCGGGAACAATCATAATCGCACGGGTCAGTTCGCCCCGAGATGCCAATTCTCGAAGGATCAAGGCGGCTTCAATGGTTTTGCCCAAACCGACCTCGTCAGCCACCAAGAACCGCTTGGGACGAGTGTTAGCCACCCGGTGAACCAGCACTACCTGATGCGGGAGCAGATCGACTTTGGCGGAGGTCAACGTTGCGGCACTTTCCATTAGCGGTAGTTCCTCAGCCTCGACCGCCAGCCAGAGCTGTTCAAGTCTTTCCAGCGTTGCTGGAACCATACCTTGAATGATCTGGTCAAACCGATCCGCCGCAGGCAGCAGAGAATCTGCCGGAACCTGCCTTTCACCGTGAGCTCGAAAAAAGACATTGACATACCCCGTCGGTTCACGCCCGACGACGACCCCATCCCCCAGTTCGGGATGGTTGATCTTCAGGCCGGGTTGAATCTCATGAAATGCGTGCGACATAGTAGCCTACAATCACTTCTTCTTTTGGCTGGTCGCCTCCGCGAACAACGCGCTTCATATTGACGGTGGCGCTGCCATCCCAGAGTCCCTCGGACAGCCGTATCTGCTTCCGGTCGCGGCGGCGGAATAGCACCTCTTCTTCCAATGCGGTCTCCTCAAACGCTTTGTGATGAGAGGTAAACCCGAACACCACACCGCAATCGGTCCATCGGTTTTGCAGATGGATCAATAAGGGCCGTATCCGGCAGGAGAGAAAATCTTCCGCCTCCTGTGGTTCAGTGGTTTCGATGACCGTCTCCAGGCCTGAGATGAGGATGGTTCGGCCAGGTACTGGGGGATTGGCCGGTAACCCCTTGGACCAGGTCAGCGCCTGGCGCAAAGAGATCACTGAACCATCGGAGATGAATGAACCCAGGCTTTTCTGATCGAAAATGATGCACGAGCCTCTGCGATACCAGACTGAATTCGATATAGACTCCATTATGCTGCCTCCACGAGTTTGCGGATTCCGGTGATAAGAATTTTGAAACTGTGGGATTTGTTGTCCTCAATATTAAGCTGAGGCCCAATCGCACGAGAGCCCGCCACCTTTTGGTAACGACCGGCTGTCAGCCGTGTTAGTTCCTGGGAAGGATTGCCGAGTCTGTCCGGCTCCCGGTACTTTCGATTACCCTGTTTTCTTGAAAGCCCGGTTACCTTCAATCCTTTTTCGACGGCGGCCAGATCACCAAGAAAGAAACTTTCAAGTTCGCGGCAAGCAACCCGCACCAGCACACCGTCTCTCTGCCCCTGCCGACAGAGATCCACCAGTTTTTGTTTTACGGCATGGCAGTCGCCGGAGTCCTGATCCCGGAGGATGACAAAGGCGCAATCTGGAATGCGCCAAGCCTTTAAGGTGCGAGAAAGCCCTTTTTCTAAATCCTGTTTTCCTTCAAATACCTTGAACTCCGGACATACATCACCGGGTAATACCTGGGGAAGAATACCCTTCAACATCTCTTCAGCCGATGGTTCTTCCAGCAAAAAGATCAATCGCTTCATTGGGGATCAACCTCCGGGAAAAAGCCGTGTTTCCAGAGATATCCCATCTGATCTCCTTCATGGATGAAGGCTGCAATCTGCTCATCATCTTTTGCGCGACGGACCTGAGCATAGCCTTTCTTTTTCACCAGCCAGAACACTTCTTCAAGTCGCGTGGCATTCAGAAAATCCGGGGAGTGCGTTGATACAAACACCTGGCCGCCCCGATTGGCATAGGAACGGAACTCCTCTGCAAGTTCCCACAGCAGCTTGGGATATAGTTGATTTTCCGGCTCCTCGACACACAACAGGGGATGCGGCAACGGATCATGCAAAAGAAGAAGATAGGCAAACATCTTGATCGTGCCGTCGGATACATATTTGTCAATAAAAGGATCCTGAAAGGATCCATCCTGAAATTTTAGAAGCAACCGGCCATCTTTTGTCGGCTCGGGTTCAATGGAACTGATCCCCGGAACACGTAAGCGCATCAATTCGATGATCTTGTCGAAAATGTCTTTTCGTTCCTCAAAAATTCGATTGGCAACCAGTTGCAAATTGTCACCGGTTACGGAAAGGTGATCAGCATAGCCGGCGATGTCTTTGCTGCCACGGGCAAGATTGATATGAAAGTCGGAGACATGCCAATTTTCAATCAATTGCCGGAATGCGTTCGCGGCCTTGAATTTCTGGAATTGGCCCAATCCTTTAATAGCGAGGATGTCGGCCTTATCAAGTTCCTGTTGTTCTTTGGTCAATTCTTCATCTGTTTTATTGAAATCGTCCTCATTGACCACCGCTTTGCCCTTGCCGTGGGCAAAATCAAGAAAATGAAACGGTGAACCGGCAGCCCCTCGCTTATAGCGAAGAATTTCCCTGGCCACCTCCACCTTCTTGTTATTATAGCTGATCTCCAAGTAATAGGTCACAAGGCGCTGCACATTGCTGATTTCCATCCGAAACTGCAATTCAATACTAATGTTTTCGTGTTCATGACCTCGACTTACGAGTTCGCGATAGCCACCACGGCTTTGAATGGCGGAACCGACATTGTAGGTCAGGCAGTCTTTGAGGAATCCAAACACTTGAAAGAATGTCGATTTCCCCGTTCCATTCGCGCCCACCACCACGCAAAAAGGTGGAATGCTCGTCATGGATACATCTTGGAAGACCTTAAAATTTTTCAGTCGAATCGATTCAATCTGCATCTTGCACCTCGTTATTCCATATCCAACATTTCGAAAAGTGAAAGCTGAGTTGGTTTATCCGAACGATCCTTGCGGGTTCGCCAATGCTCGACCAATTGGACTGCCGTTCTCGCTGCCATGCGGTTGGCGGGATTCGGGTCGACCTCGGCAAACCATTTCAGGATTTCATCCACCGATCTTTTGATAGGAAAGTTCGGGTTGTCGAGTTCTACATCAATTCTCAGACCCGAGTTGGGATAAGCGGTGCCGATGAGGAAATGGGCCTGGTCCAGGTCGGTTTTAATCACCTTGCGGTTGCGACCGCGTTCCGTAAAGAAGGCAAAGCGCTCGTGGATGGGCACCACATGGACCGCCCGGCCCACCACCCGAATCCATCCTTTGGCTTCCAGGTCGCCCTGGGCAATGCCGGTGCCGCGCAGGGTTTTGTGCAGTTCGTCCCGTTCCATTTCGGTGCGGTTTTTAAATAGGCGCAAATAGAGACGGCTGGCGGGTTCGGCGCTGTCGGGTGGTCTGAGGCCGCCGGTCTGGGTGGTATCTTCCAGCAAGTCATCAAGAAGTTGGTTAATGCCGAGCAGCGCATCGCGCACCGCCAGTACCTGCCCATCGCCAGTGAACACCTGACCATAATGGCGGGAATAGAACTCCAGCGACTTGCCACGCAGGATCACCCGCAGATCTGATTCGGGCAGGGTTTTACCGTGCGTGTGTTCCAATAAATCCTTTAACCGCACCGTCTCGTCTTTCACCCAGCGCCGCATCCGTGCCCAGCTTACCGGCTCGGGCGCAGCAAGGCGTTTCCGGCAGACATGGATGACATCATATTCGATTGTTTGTGAACCGAATGATGCGTTTTCGCCTTTTGACTCATCACTTCTTACTGGATAAGTCGCCACTAATAAGTAGCCAGCTTCAAAAAGAGCCCGAAGGACATCTATCCATGCTTGATCCTCGTTGTGATGAAAGGTAAAAGCCATGATGCCGCCATCTTTGAGACGATAGCATGCTTCAGCCCAAACAGCAGAAAGTGTTTGGCTGTAGAAATCGCTGGAGGGTTGGGGCCTATAAAGGGGGTTTGGATTTTTCTCCGAAAGGGTATGATTGCCAGTCAGTTCAATAATACGGGCCAAGTGTCTCGGATCAATAAAAGGCTCTTTCTCGCAATCTAACCGGTCGTCGGGGTGTTCGGCTTTATTATCAATTGCCTCAAGGCTCTTTGGCGTGAATTCTGCTTCGAAATAAGCGGCCTCGGGCAGGCCAGCATACCATTTTCGCAATGGAATCCGCAGCCAAACGTAGAAAAAATCAGCAAGGTCGGCATAGTTTACGTTGTCGCCGAAGGGCGGGTCGGTGATCACCAGATCGAACTGCTCATTGTCCAATATCGACAAGTCTGTGGAAGAACCACAGTAAGGCTCATTTCCAGGAATTAGTGGGTCTTCAAGAAATACTTTTTCAGATTTTGTTTTTTCATCGACTGCAACAACCAACTCCCATGGTGTTCTCACCCAATTTATACCTTCCACACATTTTGCTGATGAAGATTGCCAGTTGCCCCGCCCAAGTTCATTGAAAACGCAGTTTTCGATGAACTGCATCTTGGGATGGTAGTTTGCGTTTGAAAACATAGGCTCAGGAGTATCACGCTGAATATTCCAGAAAATGAACGTATTCTGATTTCTTAGATATTGCTGAAAAGTCCCAAGTGCCTGTTCCCGCACATCCAGCGGCCAAGCATATTTCCGGCAAATCGATAATGGTCCTTAGCAGCTGGGCATGGACCAAAAGCTGACGTGAATTGAACATCTTCCACCAATGGGTGTAGCCGTGTTCTTGAATGCTCCAGTGACTTGTTTTCCAGGCATAAGGAAGAATGGAACGGGGCCAGTATCCCGATAAATCTGCTTCTGATAGGGTTGCCCATTCAAATTCTGATGCCATAAGCCGCTTTAAATCGTATTCATCCGGCACTTTGAAGTAGCGGCCTCCCATAGTATAGCCTTCAGCCTCGCACTCAGGGCAATGACATTGCAGAGCATAGGCCGCTACTGGCCCTGTACGCCCGGTAGGTCGCACAGATTCCAGGGTGTTTGCCTCACGGCCGCACGAGGCGCAGGTAAAGTGCGCTC